>JANQFH010000057.1 GCA_028277945.1 Oligoflexia bacterium | reverse complement strand
CTGATTCGGGGTAACCACGAGAAGTCAGCCGAACACAAGCTCTGTCAATCTAGATTCGAGTGGATCAAAGACTATCATTTCCTATCACTCAATGGCGGTATCAAAATCGCCCTCATGCACTACGTCATGCGAGTATGGGATCGCAAGCACTATGGCTCCTGGCACCTCTACGGTCATTCTCATGGAAAATTAGAACCAGAAGCAGGCTCATATTCGCTTGATGTAGGCGTGGACTGCTGGGAGTACCGACCAGTATCCCTTCAAAAAATTCGGATGCACATGGAGTCGCTAGGATGGATATCGAAATCTAGCACCATTACAAGAGGAAGCCCCTATTAATGATTGGGAAAATATATGGGACCAATTTATTTATTTTTGAGGAGAAATTATTATGCAAACTGAAACCTCAGAAACCCCACTTCAAAAATCAAATGCACACATTCCTGAAGGGAGCACCTCATCCAGGCGCGGGTCAATGCTGGAATTACTTGTTGAAAGAATCTTCCAATCGGCTGGATTTGACATAAAGCGCAACGTTTTTCAAGCGGGTTTCGAAATTGATGTACTTGTTAATTTTGGCGACCGTAGAATCATCGTTGAATGTAAACAATACGATAGCTCAAGTCTGACTTTAAGAAATCTAATATTTCAGTGGGTGGGTAAGAATGAAATAATCAAAGCTGATAAGTTGATATTTGTTCTATATGGCGTTGTCATAACCGATGAAGCTAAAAATTTGGCTAATGAGAAAGGAATTTTGTTGTGGGGAATGGAGGAACTCAACCATTTTCTTCCACTTATAAATGATAAGGCCGCGTTGAGAACTGCTATCTTCCGAACCTTAAATTTGCAGGAAAGAGATATAGCAGAACTGAACGAAAAACCTTTAAAAGAACTAATATGGAAGACGTCACTTCTCGGCAAATCAACTATCTCCCCTGACAAGCAATATGACGTTTTTCGAAAGATTCTAAGGCGACGGATAATTACGAGGCTGAAGGAGAACGGTTCAACTCCAGAAATTAGAAAACAACATTTAGAATTTTTTGAACACCAAATTAAGACAACAAAAAAGGAAAAACTACTTTTCTTTGAATATCGCACCAAAAAGTCCCAGAAGGAGATATGGGAAGACACGAAACGTCAGCTTAACGAAGGCACACATTTTGCCACCGAATTGAACGCACTGTATCTCAAGTATGTTCATGGAATAGAAGCCGGTTTTAAAAAGTATTCCGATTGGTTTCGTGGCAATCCAGAAGATTATCATCGAAAATTAATTACCGAGCGCCTGCTTTCAATGTCTTTGAATACTGAAGCACATTTTACGATGACCACTGCTGGTCGAAGAGTTACTATCCAAACAACACCTTTTTCAATATCACTTAATCTCGAACCAACAACGCTGACAAATCTCCGATTCTTAGAATGGATACTTACAGATCCATTTTACCGGGTTGAAGAGGAAAAAAACGAAAAGGGTACTGTATTACAATACCGGGTTACCTGGGATTGCGGCAATATAGAGACGTCTGCTGAATACACGTGTCGATTGCTCTATGAGTATTTTGGTTCGACTCAAGAAGATACTTTGATTGATAGCAGCTTGGCTCAATGACCGCATTCCAAGAGTTACCAAACAAGCAATCAAATTGACCCAATTGTTTGGTAACTCTTGATGATTAAAAAGCCTATTTTTAATGCCATTTTGCGGGACAGGTCGGCCAAATCAACCGGTAAAAGGCGGTAGTTCTCGGTAATCGACAAGAGGATAAGCGGTTAGAGTGATTTAAATTTTTGTGTTTTTACAAGGTGTTGGGAGTTGGGTTTTTGATACCCTCCTCCGTTCTAGCATCTCTACGAGATGCTAGAACGGAGGAGCTTATAATAGCGCGAAGCCACCTATATAACAGGCGTCGCTAAAGCGACGTCTAATAACCCTTGCTGGACTTAACATAGAGCAGAGGGCGATCCGTACGCTCGCAGAGATCTTCAATAAAGATGTCGTCGATGACCAAGTCGGCCGAAAGAATTATCAAATGTGCTCGCACAGCGTTTGCAACCTTTCCCACAGCATTTGGGTTCATGTAGTCGAGCTGTCGAATCTCGAACGGAACCGATAGGTTGCTAAACAGATTCTCAATGTTACCGACTGAGGCTGTGGGTGGCGTTTCCTCATGTTGTAAGATAACAATCTGACGTTTTTCATGTACAACAATTTCTTTTGCGATGTCGATAGCACGGACAGAGGATGCGTGAACACTACCCAGAAGCAATAATACTGGGTTGGCCTCAGCCGTGGCTGTCTTGGCTGTTTTTGGTCTAGTGAGCGTGGCCGGACGTCTCAGGAGATAGAGGTCGACATTCTCTACAGTGAGCGCAGAACTTGTGTAGCGTCCACGCACACTCTTCAGAGTCCAACGAATATCATGGGTCACATCCCGTAGACGTTCTTGTATTCTCTTCTGGCTGAGCCGTATGAGCCTTGCCATCCTTTCTTCGTCAAACCTCTTTGTCGTGGCTGAAGCCAAATCAACGGTATGGGAAAAAGGCAGACGAGCCAATTTACTGAGTTCATTGTCCTCAATGCACAGCCCCATGAGTTCGCCTCTTAGTCTGTAGATTAGGCCGAGTGCTGTCTCGAGAATTTCATCGTCATTACTCAATGCATCAAAGGCAACGAGTAGTCGGTGGGATTTACTGCTAGCTATCATGCTAGGTGACTCCGGTCTGGCTGTCACTGCTTATCTCTTTGGCTAATCTCTGCCGAATGATCATCAACTCGTTCAGATTAGAGCAGACCTTGCCATTAAAGCTTCCCTCGGGAAAATTGCGCTGGTCATCCATGGCTCCAGCAGGGATTCCACTCAAAATTTCTATAACCTCATCCACATTGGTAACAGCCCATACCCTGAAGGTTTCTTCACGACAGGCTTCTACAACATCTCGACGCAACATTAAATTTTTGACGTTCGCAGCTGGTATGATCACTCCCTGTTCACCTGTCAGACCACGTCCTTTACAGATGTCAAAAAAGCCTTCGATTTTTTCGTTTACCCCGCCAATCGCCTGCACCTCTCCTTTTTGATTGACAGAACCGGTAACGGCAAGCGACTGTTTCAAGGGGACCTCGGCAAGTGCTGATAGCAAGGCGCAGAGTTCAGCAACTGAGGCGCTGTCCCCCTCAATCATACCGTAGGATTGCTCAAAAACGAGGCTCGCAGCAATAGAAAGTGGCAGTCTTTTTGAGTACTTATCTGCCAAAAAGCTAGCAAGAATCAATACGCCTTTGGAATGAATCTTACCGCCAAGTTTTGCTTCACGTTCTATATCAATGACATCACCCTCTCCAAGCCGGGCGGTAGAGGTAATACGAGAGGGTTGGCCAAAGGAAAAGTTACCTAAGTTGATAATCGAGAGCCCGTTGACTTGGCCAATACGTTTACCTTTAGTATCGATCAGCACGGTGCTTCGTTGGATCTCTTCATGCAGTCGATCCCTAAGGCGCGATAAACGTTCCTCCTGTCTATCTAGAGCGCATTGCACATCTTCCGCAGTAACAACTTCGTGTTTTTTCTCCCTTGCCCAGAAGTCTGCTTCACGTAATAAGTCGGCAAGTGAGCGTATGTGAGCCGACAGCCTTTCGCTATCAGATACATAGCGCGAGCTAAACTCGATAACACGGGCCACAGCTGTCTTGTCGAAAACCAAGAGCTCTTCTTCACGAACTATGCTACCGACAAGCTTCGCATACTGCAGTTTGCTGTCCTCATCAATTGCCAATCGGTCCTCAAAATCAACCATTACTTTAAATAATTCAGCAAAATCCGGATCCAACTGCGACAAAATGTGGTAGAGCCAGGGATCGCCAATCAATACAACTTTAACCTTTAACGGAATTGGGGCAGGCTGCAAAGAAACCGTACTGACCAGGCCGTAGACCTGAGCCAGAGACTCAATGCGAATCTCACCGGCGTAAAGAATACGCTTTAGTCCCTCCCAGGCGTAAGGTTGCATGAGCAATTTGTGGGCATCGAGTATCAGATAGCCACCATTGGCTTTATGCAGGGCGCCTGCTTTGATTAAATCAAAATCCGTAACCAGAGCACCCCACTGCGAGCGATATTCTACTCGGCCAACCAGGTTTGGATAGGTTGCATGGTCCTCATAGATGACTGGAGCACCTTGGGTATCGTGATTATCAATCACAAGGTTGATGCGATATCGAGCTGATATTTCTTGGCCTTCTCGTTCTAAACCTAATGAGGTCATAGGCCTTTCCTTTTTGTGAAAGACCTCGGCATTGTCCATGAGGTCATGCTTTACTGCTTCGAGATAGGAGATGACTCTTGGAAATGTAGCGTACTGTGACTTCAGGATATCCACAAGATGTGCTACTGCGAATTCGGCCACCTCACGATTAAGCTGCTTAATACGCTCACGCAACAAGTGTTTACGTTCAACAAATCTCTTGACGAGTTTCTCAAGCTTATCCTGCAACTCTGCTACAGTCTCCTGAATGAGATCTCGTTTATCTTGTGGAAGCCTTTTAAACTCATCCGGTCCCAGCACTTGGCCATCTTTTCTAGGCGCGATGGCAAGGCCAGCAGGTGTGTGGATTATGGTCACGTTCTTGGCAGCAGCTTCCTTTTCCAAGTCCTGCAGGTCCTTTTCATTTTGCTCTCGGATCTCATCCTCTATCTCTTCTAGGCGCAACTTGTAATTTTCATTTTCAAAGGCAGCTGGGATGTCAACAGAAACTGCTTCAATCAGCTTTTTCATGTCATCTCGAAGTTTTCGACCTAAACCAGCAGGAAGTTCAATAGCAACTGGTTTGTGCATGTCATCAAAGTTATAAACGTATATCCAATCAGATGGAGAAGTCTCATTTGGTGCCTGACGATTAAGGAACTCATGTACCATGGTATGGCGACCTGAGCCGGGAATACCCGTTACAAAAAGGTTGTAGCCTTTCTTACGGATACCAATACCAAACCTCAACGCTGCTGCTGCGCGGTGCTGGCCAAAATGGTTCGTATGTTCATTGAGTTCCGTCGTTGTGCTGAACTCAAGGCTTGTAAGCGGGCACCGTTTGTAGAGCTGTTGTGGATGAAGTGGTTTTAGGCCCATGCATGACACTCCTTGCAAACGAGCTAGTTTGACATAGGCAGTAAATGGAGACCATGATAAAAATCAACTCTTTGCAGAGCGATCTGCCATAGAAAATTATATGATATCAAAGCATTAGAAACACATGGCCGTGATGCTGGCACTACGGCGATTTGCTATACCCGAATACTAGTTGATCAAAATCATGGTTTTTGCACCACCAAACCATTAAGTTTACATCTATACAAACTATGATGTGTATTGCTGACATTATGAGTAGCCCGGTACAGACTATCGGATCCGATGAGGATATTCTGCTGGCCCAATCTCTGATGCAACAGAAACACCTCAGACATCTACCTGTGGTCCATGATGAAAAGCAGTTAGTAGGTTTGATAAGCCACAGAGACCTATTGAAGGCTGCCGTCTCTTCTCTTTGTACCCAACAAATAGGAAGGCTTCAAGAGAGAGAGGTTCGTATTCCAGTAGCACACGTCATGAGTCGCGACCTATGGACGGTTCCTCCTGAGATGGCCTTGATCGATGCAGCCGAAAAGATGGTTGCTAATAGTATTGGCTGCCTACTAGTTACGCATAACCGGTACGAGCTCAAAGGCATTGTTACTGAAACAGATTTTCTTAAACTCGCGTGGCTTACGGAAGTTGAACTCGAAGACGATAGGGTCTTGGCAGCTGTACAAAGTGCCGCTGGAAGGTCCATATCTGCGATTATGACGCACGAGGTGGACAAAATAAAACAGGGTGCACGCATTACTCTTGCTAAGGAACTCATGGAATGGCAACACATTCGCCATCTGCCCGTTGTCGATGACGTGGGGCGACTCGTCGGCCTTTTGAGTTATCGTGACATTCTTGCAGCCATGCTCTCCCATAACTGCAAGGCTTCCGACGCAGATCAAGAAAACGCGTTGGGATATTTTGATGTAGATGATATCATGCATAAAAAACTTTACACTGGCACACCAAAACTCAGCCTTTCAGAGGCGGCTGCGTTGATGTGTGAGAATAAGGTTGGCTGTTTGCCAATAATAGACAACGATAAGCTTATTGGTATTGTTACTGCAGCGGACTTTGTTAAACTTCTCAGCCGTTCCCACCCCAGTAAACCGCAGGGAGCTTGCGGTTGAGCTCGAGGTAACGATCGCGTAGCAGTGTTTGGCGGGTGGTCGTTGGCATCTCTCGGCCACGGATAAAGACCCGTTCAGCAAAAGTCATTACCTCGAGGGGATCACCATCCCAAATCACTACATCCGCCTCTTTGCCAGGTTCGAGTGAACCATAGCTCCGGGAAACGCCCCAGATTTTGGCTGGATTTATGGTGAGAGCACGCAGCGCTGCTAACCAGGGCAAGCCATAAGCCACTGCATTGCCAGCAGCCTGTTTGAGGTTACGGGCGTTGTGGGCATCACCACTGTAAAATGCCA
This sequence comes from Oligoflexia bacterium, assembly GCA_028277945.1. GTDB lineage: Bacteria > Bdellovibrionota_G > JANQFH01 > JANQFH01 > JANQFH01 > JANQFH01. Next base: position 18,690 of record JANQFH010000057.1, on the reverse strand, counting down.
TCTGCACTCCAGCGTTATGCAGATGAGTTGCATTCTCTAGCACAGCGCCAAGCTTCTCAAATCGAGTCGGTCGGTTCTCCAGGGGGTGTAAGATGACCGGCACCTTTGCCTTAGCTATCTGCCCTGCTATCATCCACGCTTCCACAGCACCTAAGAGAACAATTCGCAAACGTTGCTCGCGAGCAAAGCGCAGAGCTGCGTCAATGTCACTGGCACGATGTACCTGCAATACCAAAGGCACCTTTCGCTCCACTACCGGCAGCAGCGCCTCAAGATCGAGTCGGCTCAAAGCATAAGAACGGCGGCGGCGGCGTAAAAAATCGTTGCGATGTACTTTGTAATCTCGCGCATCTTCAAATGCTTCGCGTAGACGTAACAGAGCTGCGGCACGAGAACCTCCGGCAATCTTCGCACCATCCTCACCAAGTAGCGCAAACATGGCAGCGGCTGTTTTCACCACGTAATCGTTCACCCCACCAAGGTGGATGATAGCTCCCTGACCACCCATCAGATGCTTGTTGTAACTGGGTGCTGCCATTACCCGCGTCACACCTTCAACACGATTGATCGGAATAAGCGTCGAACGAGGATTGAGACTATCTAAAACATTAAAGGCCGCAGTGAGGCGATCGTAGACAGATGAACTATCATCAGAACTATTGATAAGACTGATCTCAACTAGCCCCATATGCGTATGCGAGTCAAAGAGTCCAGGCGTAATCACCTTATTGGTAGCATTGATACGTCGAGCTCGTCCTGGTATCTTTAGTCGCTTGTTCACAGCAACGATCTTTCCCCCCTTTATGAGTAGCTTGCCGCCCTCGAGTTTACCTCGCGGCCCCATGGTGTAAAAAGTGCCACCTTCGATGACGATGGTCTCGGCAAAGCCGATTGCCGAGACCAACCACAAGCAGAGACACCCTGAAATGATATATGGAAGAGAGACCCGCTTCACCGTCTCTTGCCCGTTGGTGGCAAAATGCCAAGCTCAAAATCACTGCGCGGTTGTAGTTTCGGATTGTTTCGATCAAATACCAGCGCACCATCAACAAAGACCTTCTCCGCCTTACTGTAAACACTGAAGGGGTCACCGCTCCAGATCACCAAATCAGCCATCTTGCCTTTTTCCAGTGAGCCAGTGACCTTATCAATACCAAGCGCTTTAGCGGCATTGATGGTAATCCACTTAATGGCCTTCTCCCTGGTCACCGAAAAGCCAATACGATTGGCTGCAGCCATGATTTTCGCAGCCTCTTGGTTTAAACGCTGTACCATCTCGGCAGAGTCTGAATGCACAATGGCACAACCGCCAGCGCGATCCACCAGAGCGACGTTTTCACGAATGCCATCATAAGCCTCAAGCTTAAACCCCCACCAGTCTGCCCACATGGCTGCACAGACATCTGCCTGTGCCAATAGATCGGCAATTTTGTAGGCCTCTACAGCGTGATGAAAGGCGGTTATCTTGTAGCCAAACTCTTTGGCAAGCTCGAGCATCAACGCCATCTCATCAGCTCGGTAACAGTGGTTGTGTACGAGAATTTCCCCTCTCAACACACCGGCTAAGGTCTCCATAGCCAAGTCACGATCTGGTGGTTTTGCCGCTTTGTTCTGCTTAAGCTCTTTCTTATGCTTCTGCCATTTACGCAGATAGGCCTGGGCTTTGATCCAAGCTTGACGATAACCTGCCAAGTTACCCATGCTGGTTGAAGGCGCCCTTCCCTTTTTGCCATAGTGGTGTTTGGGGTTTTCGCCACAGGCCATCTTTAAAGCATGCGGCGCACCAGGGAACTTCATCGCTTGCACGGTGCGCGCCGGCACGTTTTTCAAAGTAACGCCGCGGCCACCAATGAGGTTGCCGGAGCCAGGCAGGATCAGCATGGTGGTCACTCCACCTGCCAAAGCTCGCCAAAACTGTGGGTCTTGCGGCCACACCGAATGTTCAACCCACACTTCAGCGGTCACCGGAGAGGTCATCTCATTAACATCCAGGTTTGTCTTAACGTACGGGGCAGCGAGCGCGCCGATATGAGAGTGGACATCGATGATTCCTGGGGTTATCCACTTGCCAGCGGCATCGATAGTGTCAACTCCTTCCTTCACCTGCAGGACCTGACCGATCTCGACAATCTTGCCCGCCTCCAACAGAATGGAGCCGCCCACAAGACGTTTGCCAGCGGCCGTCAAGATGGTCGCATGTTGGATCAACAGCGGCGAAGCTGCCATAGGTTTGTAGGTGGAGGCAAAGGGAGCCAAGGGCTTCTCAGGCTGCCCTGCTTTCACAGACCGCGGTTGCCCCCGCTTGTAAGCCGGCGCGCAACCAGGTAGCAGCAGCATGGCAATAAGACCGAGACTAATAACGGGAAAAAGGACCGTCGATAAGCGCATGAAACACTTTAATTATCGCGGATTCGGTAATTTTGCAACTCTGCGATTGGCGATTTCTTGCCAGACTTCGTCGAGACGCTGGTAGAGCTCCTTAAGAGTGCCGTTGTTAAAAACTTTAATGCAATTCTTTATATTTTGCCTTGTTCTGTTGTCCATTTGCGCTTGAATGCGCCTCTTAGCCTCTTTTGCAGAGATCTTTCTTTGTTCCAGCAGACGTTTCTTTTGCATCTCAGTATCCACCAGCAGTAGGATAACCAATGGAAATAGATCCTCTAAACCAAGCTCGAGGAGCAGCGGTGCGGCAACAATCACCGTGGTATCACCCTGCGCTTCTAACTTACCGAGTTCAAACTGGATCTCTCTAAGAATCGCCGGGTGGAGGATGTTCTCTAGCCTCTGTCGCGCCGCTTTATCACGAAAGACCAGCTCTCCCAGCTTAGCCCGATCAACATCACCTGCAGCCGTCGCCATGGCGTCGCCAAAGGCCGCTAAAACCTGATCACACTCGGGCTGTCCATGTTGCAACAGGCGATGGGTGATGGCATCGGCGTCCACCACGGCAACACCGTATTGCTTTTGTAGGTAGGCACAAGCTGTGGTTTTGCCGCTGGCTATACCCCCGGTGAGACCAATGTGTAGCATAGAGGCCATCATAGCATAGCCAGGTAAAAGCGTTGAGCTTGACGAAGATTACGAATATAGTGACGACGCAACAAATAAAAAGGAAGCTGCATGCAGCCAAGTAAGATCAAGGTAGGCATCATTCAGTTCCCAGCCTCCAACTGCGAACAGGACTGCTTATATGTGCTGAAACACATTTTTGGTACCAACGCCCAACTTCTCTGGCATGCAGATCCGATCGCTGATATCGGCAGTTTTCAGTGTTTGCTACTCCCTGGCGGGTTTTCGTATGGAGACTACCTACGTGCGGGTGCCATGGCACGGCTCTCACCAGCTGTAGACCAAATCCTCACCTTTGCCGAGCGGGGTGGTCTTGTGGTTGGTATCTGCAATGGCTTTCAGATACTCACAGAGCTGAGATTACTCCCAGGAGCGCTCATGACCAACCGCTCCTTAAACTTTATCTGTCAGGATGTCTGGTTACGTTTGGAAAATCCCCACACCCCTTTTAGTTGTGCTGGCAAGATGGGAGAAGTCAGCAGAATGCCAATTTCCCACCACCAAGGCTGTTTCTACATCGATGCCGCAGGACACAAGGCGCTGCAAAGCAACCAGCAGATCCTCTGGCGTTACTGTAACGCTAGGGGTGAGCTCGACGCTGCCAGCAACCCCAATGGCTCCATGGACCATATCGCTGCAATCACCAACAAGCGAGGCAACGTTATGGGTATGATGCCCCATCCCGATCGAGCGGCAGAAGGTCTCCTCGGCAGTGAAGATGGCAGAGTTCTGTTTGCATCCCTGCTGAAAAACCTCAACTAACGCGTCACGTACTGTAAAGTACGTGAGGACCCGGATGAGCGGACCCAACGAAGAGATGCACAAATCTGTACGTTGCTGCTAACATGATGCGTCTCGTGAATGATGCGGGCTAAAGTGCCTGCGCAACCCGTTGGCGAAGTTCGGCTAGCTTGGCTGCTATAGGCTCTCCTGGACAGGCGGTTGTACGAATATCACTGTGAGCAACAATGGTTGGCCGCTTGATCTTCTTACAGCGGAGATCTTCATTCACAAAGGTCCAACCCATCTCGGCCATGGGATCGATACCAAAGCGTTGACACTGCCACGTAACCAACTGTTCAAGGGAGCACCAGGCGGCTGTGGTGGGCAGCTGCGCCGAGAAGTTGCCCATTAGCGCAATCCCGAGCGCGCGGTCGTTATTATGCAAGGCGTGTGCTCCTAGCACAGGCTCATCCCCAAGCAGACACCTACCTTCATAAACCACGCCATTGGCATCGATTAAAAAATGATAACCAATATCACTCCAACCGAGCTGGTTAACATGATAACAAAACCAATGGCGCAGACGATCCATGCAAATAGTTGGATCGGTAGTATTGAAATCTTCACTCTCTTCGGTGTGATGGATAACCACACCGCTGGGACAGAGGGGCTTTGGCCGTTCTTGGTTACGCTGCCAACCGCTCTCAAGGTCGAGCTCACCACACCAGCTGGAGCGCCTTATGACTTGGTTGATCTTTTCACTCTCTTGTCGCCCTTGCTCGCTTTTTTGGCGACCTTCGCTGAGGTTTTCGGCTTGGTCACTTTCTTTGCTTTACTCTTGTCGGTAACCGGCTTCTTGGCTGCCGTCTTTTTCGGCTTTTCTTTATCCTTGGCTTTTTTGACCACCTCTTGCTTCTCAGCTGTGATGGTCTCTCCAGGCAAATACTCTAGCAAGGCCAACTCCGCACCATCCCCCTTACGTGGCCCAAGGCGTGAAATTCTCGTGTAACCTCCACTCCGATCTGCAAAACGCTTGGCATAATCATCTACCAGCTTAGCAACCAAACGATGATCACGAATCCAAGCAAAGGCGTGGCGTCTGGCTGCTAGGGTGTTTTTTTTACCTATCGTCACAAACCGTTCTGCATGAGGGCGCACCTCTTTTGCCTTAGCAAGCGTGGTTTCAATCTTACCATGACGCACCAAAGCGCTAAGTAGATTTTTCTTGAGCGCTAGTTGATGGCTAGAACGACGCCCTAGCGTTCGTCCTAAATTGAGATGCCGCACACTCAGCTCTCCTTATGCTCCTGCGGAGTTTCTCCTTGGGTAGGATAGGCAAAATCAACTTTCATGCCAAAAGCAAGTCCCATTTCACTGAGAATCTCTTTAATTTCGTTCAGTGACTTGCGGCCAAAGTTCTTTGTCTTTAACATCTCCGCTTCCGTTCGTTGCACGAGTTCCCCGATATAAGTGATATCGGCATTCTGTAGGCAATTCGCGCTACGCACACTCAACTCCAACTCATCAACCTTTTTATAGAGATTTTCGTTAATGGACTCTTGTTTACCCGTTGATTCAGTTACAACGTGTTCCTCTTCAGGAACATCTGCAAAATTAACAAAGACTTGCAGTTGTTCTTGCATGATCTTTGCAGCATACCCCAGGGCATCCTCTGGATGAACAGAACCGTTTGTCCACAGTTGTAGGGTGAGCTTATCATAGTCGGTTCTCTGTCCTACTCGCGCATTACCAACTTCGTAGCTAACACGACGAATAGGCGAAAAGACTGAGTCGATCGGAATCCAGCCGATTGGCATATCATCGTCTTTGTTCCTCTCTGCAGGAACATAACCAACACCGCACTTGACTTTCATCTCTATGCGAAGTTTGGCGTTCTCTCCAAGTGTAGCAATGATTTTATCAGGATTTAGAATTTCTACCTTGTCATTGAGCACAATATCGCCAGCTCGGACGATGCCCTCGTCGCGTTTCTCCAAATGGATGATCTGAGGCTCATTTGTATGACTCTTAATGAGTATACTCTCAAGGTTGAGGATGATGTCAGAAACGTCTTCCGTTACTCCTGGAATCGTGGAAAACTCATGCAACACCCCGTCGATCTTAACCGCCGTGATAGCAGCACCTTGTAGAGACGAGAGCAGAATCCGTCGTAGGCTGTTGCCGATTGTGGTTCCATACCCTCTTTCCAATGGCTTAGCCAAAAACTTACCATAACTCTCAGTCAGGCTATCACGATCAACTTCCAAAGACTTAGGTCTGATCAATTCCTTCCAAACATTCACGGCTTATCCTCCCAGAATCTAGTCTTACTTAGAATAGAGCTCGACTATGAGCTGCTCTTGAATTTGCTCGGAGATGTCGGTCCGTTGTGGCGACAGCTTCATCCTACCAACCTTGGCACCGGTATCCAACTCTAACCACTGCGGCACGCCACGGCGTTCTACTGCAGCCAGAGCCTCGGTAATCTTCTCGATCTTTTTACTTTTTTCATGTACCCGGACCTCATCGCCTTCACGCACATGATATGACGGAATATCAATCTTCTTGTTGTTGATCATAAAGTGACTGTGCCTGACAAAGTGCCTTGCCTCACGTCTCGAAGACGCAAAGCCCAACCGGTATATAACATTATCTAAGCGACGCTCGAGCAAAGAGAGCAGATTGTCACCGGTTTTCCCCTTGTGCCGCTCGGCAGCACTAAAAATATTTCTAAACTGACGCTCATCAATACCGTAAAGACGTTTCACTTTCTGTTTTTCACGTAGCTGCACACCATACTCTGTAGTTTTCTTACGACGCCGCTGGCCATGTTGTCCTGGCGGATAGGGTCGTCTGTCAAAACTACACTTGTCGCTGTAACAACGATCACCCTTGAGAAAAAGCTTAAAACCCTCTCTGCGACACTGTCTACATACGGATAGCTCTGCCAACTCAATATCCTCTCTATACCCTACGTCGCTTCGGGGGTCGGCAACCATTGTGGGGAATGGGTGAAACATCTTTGATAACCTGGACCTTCAGATTGAGAGACTGGAGCGCTCGCAAAGCTGCCTCTCGACCAGATCCAGGACCCTTTATATAGACATCCACCTGACGCATACCACAGGCGATAGCCTTCTTTGCCGCGGTCTCGGTGGCAATCTGTGCGGCAAAGGGGGTGCTCTTACGCGAGCCTTTAAAACCACAGGCGCCCGCGGTTGACCAACTGATCACATTGCCCGCCGGATCCGCAAAGGTTATTACGGTATTGTTAAATGTGGCCTGTACGTGCATAACTCCCGCGGGAACGTTCTTTTTCTCTTTCTTTTTGCGAGTAACTTTTGTTTTAGCTTTTTTCTCTTCAGCCACGACTATTTCTTCCTACTAGCAATTTTTGTCCGTGGGCCTTTCCTGGTGCGCGAGTTTGTATGGGTTCTTTGCCCACGCACCGGCAGCCCCTTACGATGTCTTAACCCACGATAACAGCCAAGATCCATCAGTCGTTTAATATTCTGGGCGACCTCTCGCCGAAGATCTCCCTCGACTTTAAAACTCTTTTCAATAATGTCGCGGATACGCACGACCTCGGGATCCGCTAAGTCTTTGGTCTTTTGACCAGAGTCTACCTCCGCCTGTTCTAAGATCTTGCGTGCACGCGTATGGCCAACCCCATAGATGTAGGTTAAAGCGACGTCAATACGCTTCTCTTTCGGTAAATCAACACCTGCTATTCGAGCCAAAGAGTTAACCTCCTAATCTGATTACACCTAACCCTGGCGTTGTTTGTGCCGAGGGTTCACACAGATAATGCGAATCACTCGCTTACGGACAATGACTTTGCACTTATCGCAAATTTTCTTTACGGAACTGCGTACCTTCACCATTGACCTCACTGAGAACCCACGGTCCCTGCGCGGTGACCGCGACGCTGTGCTCAAAATGAGCCGACCTTTTACCATCTCTGGTCCGCGCCGTCCATCCGTCTTTGTCAATTTTTACAGCGGCTTTCCCCTCATTGATCATCGGTTCGATGGCAAACACCATCCCCTCTTCGAGGCTTGGACCGTAGCCAGCTTTGCCAAAGTTGGGTATAGGCGGGTCTTCATGCAGATCTCGGCCTATCCCATGCCCGACAAAGTCGCGTACGACTGAAAAACCCTGTTCTTCCGCATAGTTCTGAATCGTTGCGGAAATGTCCTGAAGATGATTGCCCACCTGGATCTTCTCAATGGCCTTGGCCAGGGCGGCTTCGGTGACGGCCAACAGCCTCTCGGCCTTTTCATCAATATCTCCAACAGCATAGGTCCGGGCTGAGTCACCGTAAAAACCATCTTTATAAACACCAATATCAACGCTGATGATGTCGCTCTCCTTGAGTGTTTCATCGCCAGGAATGCCATGGACAACAACATCGTTCACCGAGGTACAGGTGCTCTTGGGATAGCCTTTATACCCCTTAAACGCCGCTTTTGCGCCGCGTTTACGAATGAGCTCGGCGGCAAAAGCGTCGAGTTCAGCCGTGGTGACTCCAGGGTGAATCATCTCTTCCAGAGCCTGCAACACCTCGGCTACAATGGCGCAGCAGCAGCGAATGCGCTCTATTTCTTCGGCTGATTTCAAAATAATCATACCCGACCATTCATCATCTTTTTGATATCCTCAAAAACTACCTCAGGTTTTTGATCTCCATCAATAGTATATAACTTATTGTTATTCTTAAAAAAAATTACTAGAGGTTGAGTATCCCTCTTAAAAACTTCGAGTCTTGCTTCAAGAATTTCCTCACAGTCGTCGGCTCTCGGCTCACTCTTGGTTGTCTGTGCGAGTTTGATGCGGGTTTCAATGCGAGAGAAGAGCACCTCCTCAGGCACATCAAGGTAGAGCACCATATCGATGGTCTCATTACGTTTTTGCAACATCTCCTCAAGAACCTCGGCCTGCTCCCGATTACGAGGAAAGCCATCGTAGAGAAAACCCTTCTTTCCCGTACCATCATCAATACGCGAGGCAATCATCTCTATCACCAGAGAGCTTGGCACCAAATCACCACGGTTCATAAACGTCTTAGCACGCTTACCAAGATCGCTGCACTTACTGACCTCTCTTCTCAGAACATCGCCCGTAGAAATGTGCTCAAAGTCATAAGCCGAGGCGATCATCGCTGCCTGAGTCCCTTTACCCGCGCCAGGCGGTCCCATCAGTATGCAGTGACGTTTTGCCATCAGTCCCGCCTACCCCGCACACGCTTCTGTTTGCCCATCAATCCATCGTAATTTCGCATTAACAGATGGCTCTCAATCTGGGACACCGTATCTAGGGCGACACCAACGACAATCAAGATACTGGTGCCGCCGAAGTAAAAACTCACATTAAACTTACCAATGAGAAATAGAGGTATGACGCAGATGATACTGACATAAATAGCCCCAATCAAAGTCAAGCGGCTGAGAACCCGATCAATATAAACGGCTGTATTTTGACCAGGACGAATACCAGGAACGTAGCCACCGAATTTTTTCATATTGTCGGCAACGTCTTCTGGATTAAAAAGAATAGCCGTGTAAAAGTAACAAAAGAAGATGATCAAACCGACCAAAACTATATTATACAGCAGCCCTCCTGGGGCAAGGCTGTCTTGAATGCCCCGCAAAAAATCCCACGGGAAAAAACTACCAATCGTCGCCGGAAAAACTAGTAACGAGGAGGCAAAAATCGGCGGGATGACTCCGGCTGTATTGATTCGTAGTGGCAGATTACTCTGTTGTCCTTGAAACATTTTACGACCAACTATTCTCTTAGCGTAATGCACCGGAATTCGACGCTGACCACGTTCACAAAAGATTATAGCTCCCACAACCAACACCATAAAAACCACCAAGCCCAAAGCGATGAGAGCGCCCATGTCACCAGCACGGACTTGCTCAAGGGTTGAGTAGGTTGAAGGTAGAAATCCGGCAACAATACCGGCATAGATGATCAGCGAAATTCCATTACCAATACCCCGCTCAGTAATCTGTTCACCTAGCCACATGATGAACACCGTTCCTGCCGTCAGGGTCACCATAACCAGAAGTTTGAAATAGATACCGGGCTGAGGCACTAAAACAAGTCCTCCGGGCTTAGACTCCATCCATACACCAATCATAAACGACTGCACCAAACACAGGGGAATGGTAAGGTAGCGAGTGTATTGATTGATTTTCTTTCTGCCCATCTCTCCCTCTTTTTGCAGCCGTTCCAGTGCGGGCAACACTACCGTTAATAACTGCAAAATAATGGAAGCACTAATGTATGGCATGATACCCAGAGCAAAAATGGAAAATCGTTCCAGCGCACCACCGGAGAAGAGGTTGAGATAATCAAACAGCGTCCCCTGAGTGGAATTCCAAAAAGACTGGAGGGCACCGCCATCGACTCCCGGGGCTGGAATGTGGACGCCAATACGATAGACAGCAAGCATCAGCACGGTAAACAACAAGCGTTGCTTTAACTCAGGCGTCTTTGCAATGTTGGCAATCCCTTGCACGTTAACTCACTCAATACGGGTTACATGCTTTAGGTAGCTACAGAACCACCCTCTGCTACAATAGCAGCACGAGCACCTGCAGAAATTCTTTCTATCGCGACATTAAGCTTTCTATCCAGCTTGCCTTTTTGTATGATTTTTACGGCTTCTGTGGACTTACTCACCAGCTTGTTTTCTTTTAAAAGCTTCAAGGTAACGTCAGTACCATCTGCGAAGCGGTTTAACTGCCGAGTAGTCACCACGGCGATATCGTCTGCAAATGCATTATGAAATCCACGTTTAGGTAGACGCCGCTGTAGTGGCATCTGCCCGCCTTCAAATCCACGCGCAATACTACCACCAGACCGAGACTTTTGCCCTTTGTAGCCGCGTCCTGCTGTCTTGCCTTGGCCGGAACCAAGCCCACGGCCACGACGCTTCTTTTGCTTGCGCATACCTCTCTACTCCTTAACTATCGACCTGATCCTGCGAAAGCTTACAACAACAAACCAGATGCGAGATTCTTTGGACCATACCGAGAATGCTTGGCGTATCTTTAACTTGCACCTCGTCGCCGATATTACGTAAGCCAAGTCCGCGAAGCGTTTCGAGCTGCCGCCGCGGCAGCTTTACCGCACCCTTAATTTGTCGGATTCGCATCATGAGCAAACCTCGTAGCTCTAACGCTGTCCCAGCTGCGCAACTGTTTCAGCCCTGAGAAAGCAGCGCGAACGGCGTTGTAAGGATTATTAGATCGTAGTGACTTCGTAAGAATGTCTTTAATGCCGGCGAGTTCTACTACAGCTCGGACAGAGCCACCGGCAATAATACCGGTTCCCGGGGATGCAGGTTTTAACAACACCCTGCCCGCACCAAAACGGCCTAAGATCTCATGTGGGATACTCGAACCAGAGAGAGGCACCTTAACAATGTTCTTTTTTGCCCGCTCACCACCCTTACGAATTGCCTCAGGAACCTCATTGGCCTTGCCATGACCTACGCCAACATAGCCGTTACCATCACCTACTACAACAAGAGCGCTGAAACTGAATCGACGCCCACCTTTCACGACTTTTGCGACACGACTGATATGAACTACCTTATCACTCAAATTTAGTTTATTGACGTCAAGCTTCGCCACCATTCCTCCTAAAACTTTAGACCACCCTCTCTCGCGCCCTCTGCAATCGCTTTTACTTTGCCATGGTATTTATAACCGCCACGATCAAAGCAAACTCTTTCAATTTTCAAACCCTTTGCTAAAGCTGCCACTGCCAGGCCCACCTCCTTAGCCGTAGCAACGTTATTCTTGCCATTCGTTTTTGCGATTATATCTTTAGCCCGCGTCGAACAGCCTGTTAGCACCTTAGTGCCTGTATCATCTACAAGCTGTGCATACACATGACGGTTGCTCCGAAACACACAGATCCGAGGTATTCCAACGTCGGCGCGGATTTTTTCACGAACCCGTGTTTTTCGACGAATCCGCGCTGCTAATTTTTTACTCTTCACAGTCATGACATACCTCTACTGTGTTGAACCGGCTGCGGCCTTACCTACTTTCCGGCGTATGGTCTCTTCGGCGTATTTAATACCCTTTCCCTTGTACGGCTCCGGGAGCCTAAAACTGCGGATCTTTGCCACCACACGGCCAACCAAACCCTTGTCACAACCCTGCACGGTAATGGTGTTCGAGCCTTTATCAACGGAGGCTTGAACTCCTTCTGGCAGTTCATAGGTAATTGGATGGCTGTAACCGAGGATCAAATCGAGTTTTCCGGATCCTTTCACTTCCGCCTTATAACCAACACCATTAATCTGCAGCTGTCTTGAGAACCCCTCCGAGACACCGACAACCATATTGTTGATCAGCGTACGTGTCAGTCCATGAAATGCCCCGGCACGACGATCATGACTTTTCCGCTCCACGACGATCTTATCATCCTGGTGCTTGACCATAATCTGTGCTGGAACCTCACACTCTAACGATCCTTTTGGCCCCTTAACCTGGACCGTTGCATTATCAATTTTGACCTCGACTCCTTTTGGAATCGGTATAACTTGTTTGCCTACTCTTGACATCGATCACACCTCAGCTTCACCAAACGGAACAGAGCAGCTCTCCACCAATCTTCTCACGTCGTGCCTGCCGATCCGTCATCACTCCTTGAGGAGTCGTAAGTATGTAAGTGCCGATACCGTTTCTGTAGACAGGAATTTCTTTAGTACTGCAGTATGTCCGACATCCTGGTTTGCTTACCCGTTTCAATTCACGGATAACACTCCTGCCCTCGGCATCGTACTTTAGTAAGACCTTCAGGGTCTCTCGCTTGCCTTCCTTTGCTACGCTGAAGTCCCTAACGTACCCCTCTTGTTTTAGCACCTTGGCTATCTCCACTTTCAATTTGCTCGAGGACGCTGAAACCTCATCCCTTTTTATCGCCAAACTGTTTCTAATGATTGTCAGATAATCAGCTATGGGATCACTCATGGACATGGGTACACCTCTACCAGCTTGCTTTAATAACTCCAGGAATCTCACCCTTAAGGGCGAGGGATCTGAAACAGATCCTACACATTTGAAAGGTCCTGAGAAATGCCCGCGGTCTACCACAGAGAGGACATCTATTGTACTTACGCGTCGAAAATTTTGGCTTCCTCGTTACCTTTGCTCTTAGAGCCTTCTTTGCCATTTGTTGCCTCTAGTTTCTAAATGGTATTCCAATAGCCTTCAACAGTCCGAGGCCTTCCTCATCTGTTTTGGCTGTAGTCACAATACTGATATTCATTCCTCGGACCTTATCGATACTGTCATAGTCTATCTCAGGAAAGATGATCTGCTCCTTGATTCCCAAAGAAAAATTACCGCGTCCATCCATGCCTTTAGAAGAGAGTCCTTTGAAATCTTTTACGCGTGGCAATGCAACGTTAATAAGGCGATTTAAAAAAGCGTACATTCTCTCCTTTCGCAGCGTTACCGAAGCGCCAATACTAAGTCCTTTGCGTAGCTTGAAGGTCGCAATCGACTTGCGTGCCTTCGTCACTAACGGTTTTTGACCAGTAATTACAGCAAGTTGTTTCACCGCCTGGTCAATGACCTTAGCATCCTGTAGCGCTTCACCCAGACCCATATTAACCACGACCTTTTTTACCGCTGGCACCTGCATGGCACACTGGTAGTTAAACTGTTTCATCAGTGCCGGATTGACGTCCTTAATAATTTTTTCGTGTAGTTTCTCCACAGCAAAAACTCTCAGCTCTTTTTACGTTTGCTCGTTGAAGTCTCTTTTTTCGACTTAACGGGTTTTTTTTCAGCACTCTCTTCTATAACATACACGTTAGACACGTGAATGGCCCCTTCTTTCTCTATGATTCCCCCATGACGATTTTGCTCTGTTGGTTTTGCATGACGCTTCTGTAAATTGAGCTTCTCTATCAAAACCTTACCTCGTTTTTTATCGATGGAAATCACCTTTCCAGTTTTGCCTCTCTCCTTACCGGCAAGAACCTTAACCATTACGTTTTTCTTCAACTGTCGCTTGAGTTTCGCCATCTCCTTGCCTTTAAAGCACTTCCGGTGCTAGAGAGATTATCTTCATAAATCGACTCGCCCTTAACTCACGAGCTACTGGACCAAAAATACGGGTACCAATGGGTTCTCGTTGCTCTGTAATCAATACCGCCGCATTACTATCAAACCGTATGTAGGAACCATCCCTTCTACCAATTTCTTTACGAGTACGAACAACAACCGCCTTTTTTACTTCGCCGGGTTTCACCTTCGAATTGGGAATCGCCTCCTTAATAGAAACCACGACAATATCACCCACTGAGGCATATCGCCTCCTGGTACCCCCTAAGACTTTGATACACTGCGCTTTACGTGCGCCAGAATTATCAGCTACCTCAAGCACTGTTTGCATCTGAATCACGCAGACGCTCCCCCATTTGACTTCAAAATCTCTAGAACGCGCCATTTTTTCTGTTTGCTCAACGGCCTACACTCTATAATCTTTACACGGTCGCCTATAGAGCACTGATTCTTGGCGTCATGCGCCATAAAGGTGTTCTTCCTAGTAACGTATTTTTTGAAACGAGAATGCCGCACCCTGCGACTAACCGTAATCACAACGCTCTTATCCATCTTGTTACTGGTCACGATTCCTGATTTGATCTTTGTCGTTCCTCGACTGGCTTTCATCTCTTGCTATCCTCACTAGTGGCCACTCTCTCACCGAGTATGGTTAAAGCTCGTGCGAGATTTCTTTTGTTATCTCGGATCGTTGAACTCTTATCCAACTGCCCTGATTTCAGCTTAAATTTCAACCAAAAGGCCTCTTCTTGCATCTCCTCTATCTTGCTGCGCAATTCCTCAGTCTTGAGAAGCCTGAACTCTTTTGCCTTCATACGCTCTCCTCACGGCTGAGAAACTTCGTGGCAATCGGCAATTTATGGGAAGCGAGGCGCAGCGCTTCTTTTGCTATATTTAAAGGCACGCCTTCCATCTCATAGAGCACACGACCTCGTTTTACTACGGCCACCCACGCCTCGGGAGAACCCTTGCCTTTACCCATACGAGTTTCTGCTGCCTTTTTCGTCAATGGCTTGTCAGGAAAAACACGTATCCAGACCTTGCCTCCTCTTTTGACAAATCGTGTTATTGCAATTCTTGCCGCCTCTATTTGCCGGTTGGTAATCCAAGCATTCTCCATTGCCTGAAGACCGTAATCCCCAAAGGCAATGGTATTACCCCTACCAGCAACTCCCCGATTACGTCCTTTTTGTTGTTTACGATGCTTGATCTTTTTTGGGCTTAGCATGAAACTCTCACATTTCTGGAAGCGAATCCGCAGCGTTACTCTTGCTGGTTTCGCCCTTAAAAATCCAAACCTTCACTCCCACGGCACCATAGGTTGTCTTTGCCACTGCCGTACCGTAGTCGACATCGGCTCGTAGCGTATGCAGAGGGACTCTACCTTCCATATAGCGTTCTCGCCTGGCCATCTCGGCACCACCCAATCTTCCGGCACACCCGATTTTTACTCCCAACGCCCCCAGCTTCATTGCTGAACTAATGGACTTTTTCATCGCCCGCCTAAATGCCACACGTCGCTCCAGTTGGGTCGCTATATTTTCTGCCACCAAGGTGGCGTCAATTTCCGCCTTGCGTACTTCCCGTATATTTACAAACACCGGATGTTTGATGAGCTGTTGCACTTCAGCTTTGAGCGCATCTATACCTGCACCTCTTTTGCCAATAACGATGCCAGGGCGCGCGGTAAAAATACTAACGGTAACCTTATTGGCAGCTCTTTCCACTTCAATCTTTGCAATTCCGGCATGATAGAGTTTCTTCTTCAGCATATCCTTGATATGCAGATCTTCATGCAGTAACTGAGCATAGTTCCTATCTGCGTACCAGATACTATTCCAGCCCTTGTTCGTAACAAGCCGATAACCAGTTGGATGTACCTTCTGCCCCACTTTCAACGCTCCTCTAAAATCAGCTCAATGTGACTCGTGCGTTTTCGAATCAGACTGGCCGATCCTCTTGCCCTTGGCAGCCAACGTTTGAATGTTGGTCCTTCGTTAATACAAATCCTTTTTATATAGAGATTATCTACATCTTGGTCGCCCCGATTTTCGGCATTGGAAATCGCCGTGTGTAACACCTTACGTAAGACTTTTGCCGAGCGTTTTAAGGTCAACTGCAAAGTCTTCTCAGCTCTTTTTGCATTTTGGCCTCGGACCATATCAGCTACAAGACGTAACTTTCTTGGACCCACTCGCACATATTTTGCCATCGCTCTGGTTTCCACTTACTTCCCTGCCTGCCCGACCTTTGTCTTTTTATCCCCCGTCTTTTTAGCTCCAGAATGAGCATGAAAGACGCGCGTAGGAGAAAACTCACCAAGTTTATGGCCGACCATATTCTCGGTAATAAAAACGGGGATAAACTTCTTACCATTATGAACGGCTACCGTATGTCCCACAAACTCCGGAACAATAGTCGACCGCCTTGACCAGGTCTTGATAATTTTTTTGGAAGCCGATTTCTCTGCCATTTGAACCCTTGCCATCAGATGGTCATCTACAAAGGGCCCCTTTTTGAGCGACCGTGCCATACGTCACTTTCTCCTCTTCTTGACTACAAACTTACTAGTCCGTTTATTACGACGTGTCTTAAGCCCCTTTGTAGGTTTGCCCTGCGGTGTACAGGGATGACGGCCACCACTACTTCGCCCTTCTCCACCACCCATGGGGTGGTCTACCGGGTTCATGGCAACACCACGAACTGTGGATCTTCGCCCCAACCAACGTTTTCGTCCTGCTTTCCCAAGTTTGACATTCTCATGTTCGATATTGCCTAACTGGCCAATCGTTCCATAACAATTGGCATGCACCAAACGCACTTCACCCGATGGCAGCTTTATATGAACATACTGTTTATCTTTTGCCATAACCTGCGCACCACCGCCAGCGCTGCGCACTATCTGGCCGCCCTTGCCGATTTTCAGTTCGACGTTGTGGATCATAGTACCAACAGGAATTTTTCCAACCTCCATGGCATTGCCTGGTTGTATATCAGCATCCGCACCGCACATGACACTGTGGCCATGTTTAAGTTGTAACGGTGCGAGGATGTAGCGACGTTCTCCGTCTGCATACAACAAGAGAGCTATGCGGGCCGAACGATTGGGGTCGTATTCAATGCTCATAACCTTTGCTGGCACACCTGCCTTGTCTCGCCGTTTAAAATCAATCATTCGATAAAGTCGTTTATGCCGACCACCACGATGTCTCGTCGTAATACGGCCTTGGTTGTTTCTTCCACTATGGCTGTTCAGTTTGCGCACAAGACTTTTGCAGGGTCGCTTTTTGCTGATCCCAGAAAAGTCAGAAACAACCTGAAACCGTCGACCTGGCGACGTTGGTTTGTAATTTAGATTTCCCACGAACTACACGCCCTCAAAGAATTCAAGATTCTGACCCTCTTTTAGCGTCACTATGGCTTTCTTCCAATTTGCCTTACGTCCACGATACCGCCCCATAGTCTTGAACTTGCCGTGAACGATGAATGTATTAACCTTTTTCACTTCCACCTTAAAAAGCTTTTCCACAGCTTTCTGGATAGCCTGTTTACCCGCACGTCTATCAACAACAAAAACCACTTGATTTTGTTCGCCTTTTAAAAGGTTGCTCTTTTCCGTCAACAGCGGGCGCTTGATGATACGTTGCAGCGCAGACATTAGGACCAAACCTCCTGCGTAGTCTCCAACGCCTTCTTGGTAATAATGAGACCCTCAAATCGTTTCAGATCATAGACATTGAGCCCTTGCGGCTGCAGATACTTAAAACCACGCAAGTTGCGAACGGCTCGAGAAAAAAGCGCATTGTCCTGGTCGACGATAACCGCTGTATTAAAGGAAAAGCGCTTGAGCAGTGCTAGGGCCTGTTTCGTCTTAAGTGTCTCAATCTTTAGATCCTCAAGTACTTTCAACTGCCCATTTGCCTGTTTTTCGCTCAGAGCTGCGCAGAGGGCTAGTCGACGCAACTTTCGCGACAGCTTAAATTCATAAGACCGCGGTTGCGGTCCAAAGGTTACACCGCCACCTCTAAAAATGGGCGCCTTACGAGATCCGTGCCGGGCTCTGCCGGTACCCTTTTGTCGATAGATCTTTCTGGTACTTCCAGAAACCTCGTCCCGAGTTTTGGTTTTGGCATTACCTTTACGTCGTTTTGCAAGTTGCCAGTTTGTAAGCTCCTGACACAAAGTTGGGTTTGGTTTGCCCATAAAGAGACTATCCTTCAGGTCAAGCTCACCAACTTTTTTTAATTGCGTATTAACGACCTCTGTTAACATCATACGTTCCTATTCTCGGAGAGATTTTATCTCCACGTCAACTCCAGCCGAAAGATCAAGTTTCATCAACGCGTCGATTGTCGCCTGAGTCGGTTCCAAGATGTCGATTAGACGTTTATGTGTACGGATTTCAAATTGCTCTCTCGACTTTTTGTCAATATGAGGAGAACGCAAAACAGTAAACCTTCTCTTAGAGGTTGGTAGAGGTATAGGACCAGCTATATGCCCGCCTGTACGCTCAATAGTTTCGACGATAGCCTGCACGGACCGATCAAGATTCTGATTGTCAAATGCCTTGAGTCGAATACGAATTTTCTCTGTTTCCATCAAATCACTCCACGATTTCGCTAACGACCCCAGCGCCGACGGTTTTACCGCCTTCACGGATAGCGAAGCGCAGTTCTTTTTCCATGGCGATAGGGGTTATCAGCTCAACCGACAAATTGCTGTTGTCTCCCGGCATCACCATCTCCACTCCCTCAGCCAACTGACACTGACCCGTTACATCGGTCGTGCGAAAATAAAACTG
>JANQFH010000018.1 GCA_028277945.1 Oligoflexia bacterium | reverse complement strand
CAACCCTTTCAAGGTGCTTTTTTAGCAGCTTTGGCTTGAGCGAGTAATCGAGCAGTAGAGACATGAGGTTTGTTTTTTTGACGTTTAGGTTTGGGCTTTTTCTTCTTTGAACCTCTCGGATGAGAGCGAAATTTAGATAATTCAATCTGAGCGGCTAACCGTTGGAGCAGTTCTCCGGTTGAATCCAAATCTAATTGAGAAAAGGGGAGCCATTGAGAGGGTGGAATGGCAATCATCATGCCCTCATAGACGCGACGGATTTCATCAGCTAGATAATAGTTGGAGAGTCCGGCTTCAATCTTGTCCGCCCCATGTACACTGCGCATCGCAGCTTTGAGCACAGCGAGCAAATTAGAGGCGATGAGAGCCATACAAAAGCCAAATAAGGCAGCTCTGGGATAGGCTAAGGTTTTGATTTCTGCCTGAAAACATTGCTCTAGAACTTGAAAGAGGCGCTCAATTCGCCAGCGCTTTTGATAAAGCGATGCAATTTTGAGCGCATGGGCGTTAGCCACCGGCAAATTGGAGAGTAGGGCAATTTCTGTGTCGCCATCTCGGGTGGGATGTTTTAAGCGCACCACAACGCGTCGTAAGGTCAGACTTAAGGTGTCGTTAAACACCAGTTGCACAGACTGCTCAAAGACTTTTCCAGTGGCGTTGCTCCCCATAAAGGACAACTCATTGAGGGGTGTCCAGGGCAACGCCCCATGTTGACGAATGACAAAACTACCGCCCCTGGCATGGAGACCGAATAGAAATCCCAGGGTGCAGAAATTGCGGTCTGCAATCCAGAGGTCGCGGCTGACCACTGTCGCCAAGACACGACCGAGCAGGGAGCGCTCTTGAGCATGACCATCTTCACAAGCAAACACATCAATGGCCAACATCAAGGCCGGATCCAAAATCACTAAGGCATGACCCGGCAAAGGGGCGCTGGCGACGGCGCGAAGCACCTCCAAGCGCCGCTCGGTGGCCGCTAAGTGATTGCCATCGAGGATTTTTACCCGATATCCCTCAAGTAACGAGGGCAGCGCACCCCCCAGTTGGATAATGAGCGCTTGGGCTTTCATCGCCCCATAACGTACCAGAGCTTCGACAATCTGGGGTTCCAGGCCATTGAGTTTGTTATAGACCGATTGAATCGATACCCCAATCTCTTTGGCCTTGGCCTGATAGGCCGCATTGATGGAGGCAGAGATGCCGCACACCACCAGACTCATGAGATTGACCACAGTGGAAAATAGCAGGTTACGTTGATACTGGCGTTGGGCCTCCTGCTCAAACACCTGATCCACCTCTTCAGGCGGCAGACTCTGCTCCAATAGCACTCTGAGCATCACTGTAAGAGGACTTTCGGTGACGAAACGCTCAAATACTTCTCCCAAAATCATGGCTAATGCGGCCCTGGTTTATATTAGTAATCTGAAAATAATTGAACTACAAAAGGGCGTTTACCACTATGTTTTTCAGGAGTTTACTATCGATTATGAAAAATGTAGACTTCAGTTTTCAGAGATCAAAGCTCTAAAAGCCATACCTGGCAAAGGCTATGCCAAATATTAAACAGAATTGAAATAACCTTGAGAGGGCTGGGTTATAAACCAATATCCACTACAGAGAAACGTAGTCATGGTTAAGAATTAAGCAGCCGCCTTAAAAATGTCTAAATCCCATAGTTTTTCTTTGACAGCAAGAAAGTGTGTAAGTCTGTGAAAAAATGCGTT
>JANQFH010000015.1 GCA_028277945.1 Oligoflexia bacterium | reverse complement strand
TCAGCCCGGCGTGGCACATCGCTTCGGCCAATGTCGAAACCATTCTGCGGGTGAGAAAACAGCGCGCCCAGCAATACAAGCCGCAATGGCCGTAGGCCGCGCGCCGCCGCCGGTCCCAAAGACCGGCGGTGCCTCGTTGTCTATCTAAATTAGATCGCCGCTTAACTTTATGCCTGCTTCGTATGGAGCCACCGTCGCCTCACCCGAACGGGGCGGCGGTGACTCCAGGAGAAGCAGGCATAGGTCTGCTTTGGTGGCGAGCCGGAGCCTTCACTTAGTGGTTTGATTCTTCGGGGACCGAAACTGATCTTGTGCCAAAGGCTGGCACTTGGGCCAAGAAACCGAATGGGTCCCATTTGACCCAATTCGGACTTTCTGCTTCAATTGCGTCAGTTAGCGCAATCTGATCCAACTTGTAACGGATATGGCCTGAAGACAGCTAAGAAGCGTATAGTGCGCCGTTGAATTATGTAATAGAATTGTCTCCGCTAAATGCAGAATCAAAGCGAGCCAGCAGGCATCATGTACGGAGCGCAGGATATAGTAATCGCGACCGTGTTCTTAGTTATAACGGGAACCGGCGTTGCGGCAGAAACACGATATTATGATATCTACGCTCCTCCGGGCGTATATGGAGCGTATACGACGATCCAGAGTTGCTTTGGTGCTAGTGTTAATTTGCGGTGGTCGATAAAAGAGAGCCATGTCAAGGCTCCCGTCGTTTGGAAAGCTTGGACCTCAGAGACAAAACAAGAATACGGAACATCGCCTGGTCAAACCTTGGAGGGACAAGTTGTTCAGATAAAGGCTAAATCACTTGGAACTGGTGGACCTATTAAGATAAAGGTTGTATCTTCATGCTAACAATGTATAGAGCCTACGTTGCGCGTGAAGATGTGTCGTCTTCATTTGATGAATATTGATCACTCTTAGTTTTTGTCAGACAATGGGCGCTTTGATATGCTCAATAAAAAGAAAATCAAATCCATTTGGACTAGGTTCCTAGTTGGATGTGTCTTGACACAGTTGTTTAATGCTCCGCACGCTCTTTCTGAAAGTCGACTTCCGCCCGGTCAGCAAAAGTGCGTAGAGATGTTTCAACGAAAAGTCGGCGACTGCATGCAAAACTTGATTAGAAATAACCCAGGGGAAGTCCCAGATAGCGAGAGTTGCGTAGACCAGTACACTGCCGAGCGGGACCGCTGCATGGCTGAGGCTGGGAGCAGAGGCCAAGACAAGCATTGACTAGGTCCTTTTGTGAGGACCGAGGAGCGCGTCAAACGTATGAACAATATCTGAGTCAGCGTATCCAAGCTTAGATACACAATAGACCCCGCTCAACTTCCGGTAATAATTGTAAATAATTGGTAGTGTGACAATATAATAAATCCAAACAAAATGCTATTTTATAATCAGTTATTATGGACACTCAATCCCATAAACAAAGCACGCCGAGCGCAAAGCTGCGCAGTATTGTTTATAGCATTGACTGAAAGCTTCAGCTTGAGTGCGGTTTGTGTCTCTATAGTGCCTAAATCTGTCTCTGCATTCTTTTGCCAAATTAAGAATTTGCATGCACTCTTCTCTAGACGGCCCGTTTCGAGCGACCGAGTACGACTTGGCCGAAATTGAGTCATCGTAACGGAAAGATCGAGAATCAGAAACCGAAAAACTAAGAATCGCCGCACTTCCGACTCCAACTAAGACGCTTTTAAGAACTCTCATCAGAAAACCCTCCAGAAAGCACTATATGCTAGCTCGGAAGTGGTGGGCTGTCTAGTGCTGACCGCGCAAAGTGCGAAGACCGTAAAGGTTAGCAATACGCACATGCAGAGCGCATGTACTTTGCCGGCGCTCTCGCACACCTAAGCGGCGTTCCAGAAACGACCGATAGACCGGCGAATGCGAACGCTATTGGCTACGGTTTTTGGGCCGGGTCATCAGTTTCGGTGTCGATTGGATGCAGCTCGATAGTCATCGACCGTTACGGTCTGTTTCGCCGCCTATCGGCTGGGATCATGCTCCAGATCGTGCTCTTGTTCTAGCTGGCGTGCCGCTGCCTGCTCGGCGACTTTTTCGATGGCCTCCCGCAACGACCTGTCCTGCGCTTCCTTGTTGAACTGATCTGAAACGCTGCGCTGCGTCATATCCTTTGCGCTATCGCGGAATTGCTCTGTCTTGTCAGCCTGCCGCCGGTCTTTCTCGATCTCGCGGAGGAAACGGTCGCGGTCATTCTGCTGTTTCAGTTGATGGTTTTGCAGTGTCTGCTGATGGTCGTGGGCAACCTGCTTCTCCGCCTTGCTCTGCGCGTCGTGCAGGATTGCCGCGTAGCGCCGCGTATCCGGCGTGTCATTGCCTTTCAGGTGATCGTCAACGGCGTCCCGCGCGCGC
>JANQFH010000079.1 GCA_028277945.1 Oligoflexia bacterium | reverse complement strand
CCTGCATCGGGGCACCTTATGACATGCTGGTATGGATCTAAGGTCTCCTTGATGACTCTGAATGTTCCATGATTCAGTTTTGGAAAAGTCGCGAAAAATGGTTTTTCAAAGATTTCGACCAGAGGACACTTGCGCAGCAAAGACCTATTGTGCTCTGTGGCAAGGACACTCCAAGTGTCGTCCACTGAAATAGCCAAAAGTCTCCCGACTCGTCGGAGTTTGCATGAATGGTGGCATTTGAAACTCGCCAAAAATCATGGTCGGTACTTACGCGTCGACGTCCACGCGCGTGTTGAGCGCTGCCCGCGTCTAGCCATCTACAAAGATGGAACACGTGTGTATGCAACTGACCATGCATAGAACTCGCGTTGACCACAGACTTGGTGTATGCAAGAGACCGAACACCGACCGCGTCGACGACTCTGAGCGACATCACGCGATCTCCGTGTGAGTTGTTTCGGTTTCATCTGTGATGCCACGTTTGGACTCGCAAGGGCCCAAGGATTCTAACACAACCAAGCACGGCTGCCGTGGATGCCTAGTTCAGGAGTTGGTAGCCATCGGCGACGCGGAACGGCGGAAGGTTTCCCGGAATACAAGAAGGCGGTTGCCTGATGCTACCTATCCAGGATTCGAGAGGAGGTCGCCGCCGTGTCATACGTACCAAGGACGTTGAGAACGGGCACCTACATCGCGCTGGAGACCTTCGTTTACGTGCCTATGTTAGCGCAATTGCCGCGGTCGGCCGACTTTGCAGTGGCCACAACTCCAACAGGTGGTTTCGTGACCCCTTCCCACCCACCTGGGACAGCACACCGAGTCGCTTCCTACACGATGAGAAAACGACAGCTTTCTCGCTTGCATTGTCTGAGCTCTAGAACTGCGGAAAGATGGCTTGTTCTGGCGCTGATTCTTTGACAAACATGTCGTCATTCAACGTCCGGGAATATTGATGAGAGAAGTACACTCACAGGCTGCCAAGTGCCAAAGAGCCCAGCACCAAAGGTGGGAGAGAGGGCAACAAAGG
>JANQFH010000076.1 GCA_028277945.1 Oligoflexia bacterium | reverse complement strand
TTCGGCATTGCTTCAGGCGGCGAGTAGTTTGGTAGAAGCCACCGCCGTTCTAGAAACGGTAACTGGGCTAATAATTGTCACGCGTTTTGTTTCGGAAAGCGTGACAACGGAAGAGCAGCTAGAAGTGCGGTTTGGGTCAGGGAAAACCCGTTTTGCTCGCAAGAGCATATTAGATCACTTTCTTGGTCGAGTGGACTACAGCTTTCCTGCTGCGGTCTATGCTGCATTGTTTGCAGAGGAGCCGACGGCAGAAGGCATCGTCGCTAGCGAGTTTACTCAAGGTGGCTACACACGTGTTGACATTTCGACGTTAATGGGCAACGCCGACCTCGCGACAGGTGAGAGTAAGAACAGTTCCATAATCGACTTCGGCCCGGCTACCGAGGAATGGCCTGCGGCAGCGTTTATTGGCGTATTAGATACATCGATATCAGGCACGGGTAATATGCTGTATTTTGGTTCTGCTTTGACACAACGCACGCTTAAGGCGGCCGATACGCTGCGTGTACCTGTGGATGGACTTGTAATTCGGGAACGATAGAGTGTTTGGCGGCTTTGCACCTTATGGCGGAGCGCCCTATGGCGGCAGTGGGGGCACTTCCTATGCTGTTACTGCGGCAGAGGCAATAGCAGTAAGCGATGTTCCTTCGTCGGTAGGGGCGTTGGTTGCCGCGTTGACGGAAAGCGTTGGTATTGCTGATGCGCCTGTTGGCGCGTTGGTTTTACCTGTATCTGTAGCTGAGACTGCAATCATTGCTGACGCGCCCAACGGCGGGCACTTGTATGTGGAAACAGTTGCAGAAGATAATACTGTTACCGATGCACCCAACGGTAGTTTGTTGGTTATAGGTTCGGTTGTCGAAAGCATTGTTGTAGCTGATAGTCCTGCTTCTCTTGCGGAACTGATTGCGACAATCAGCGAGAGCGTGCCGAGCGCAGATGCGATCAGCAACAACGCGAGCTACGTAGACTCGATTGTGGAAGATGTCACCAGCGCAGATACGCCTAGCTCGTTGGTGGTTTATCCTGTGTCTGTTCTAGAGACTGCTTTGTCTGTTGATACGCTTATCGGTGCAGTAATAGCAACATCGACTTTTGCGTCGATACAAGGTGACGCCAATCTAGAGTTTGTTGGTACAACTGTGTTTATCGACCTAATCGAGCAGGGCAAGGCCGATTTGAGTATTGCGGCAGAGATCAGGGTGCGATCGCTATAATGGTGTTTACTGGTTTTAATGCAGCGGGTATTGACGCTCTAGGCGAAGCTCCCGAGGAGCGTGTTGCGCTTCAGGGTGTTGCTACAGTGTCGTTGGATTGGGAAGTACGCGTCTACGCGTGTACTCATGAATACATCACACGAAGCACTGACACGCCTGTGGCGGTCGCGTTTCTT
>JANQFH010000050.1 GCA_028277945.1 Oligoflexia bacterium | reverse complement strand
TAGAAAAAACCGGCCCTAAGATTTAAAGGAAGTTAACTCTGGACTAGATTGCCAAATGAATATTATTGATGCTACATCAAGAGTAGTATAGCCGGTAAGAAAATGATACCATCCCCCTCGGTAAGCCGCCCCAGTACCGAAGGACCTCTATTTATTACCCACACAGTTCTTTATACATAGGATTTCTTAGATTTTAATATCGACATCTTACGTAGAGTGCGATAGCGTTCGTGTGTGAACGCGAGTAGGTGTAATAGGGGTTTGGGGCCAACGTGGTCCTCCTAGGCTCCCTAGCCCCTAACCGAGCCTCCCAGCCATAGTTCAGAGGATGAACATATAAAAGCGAGAGCTCCAGGGCCGGCCCACCCCCAGGCCGGCCCGGGCTCTCCTTTTAAAGACACCCTTAAGCTACAGTATACCGAAGGTAAGTGCGTTGCAACATGAACTGTAATAATTGTTGTGCCCGGCTAAAAGTCGGGGAAACAGAAGTCGTTGCCTGGAAATGCAAGACATACCACCTAGCCAAATTTCGTTGTTTCACTGCCCCTAAATGTACACGGAGACCGCCGGCCGAGTTACAATAAACATACGTACCGGCGGCCATGTACACAGAGGGGCCGCCCCGTCAACCGGGGTCTTATGGCCACGGATCGTGGGAGCATACGTTCAACTGAAGACTGTTGCAACAGCCGGGAATCAGTTGTCATCCTTCAGAAGAGCTTTCAGTCTGGCTACATCCTCTTTGGCAGCCTCATAAGCGGCTTCTTGTTCCCGAATTTTTTCGTTTATCGCTTTTGCTCTTTCCCTATTCTTCAGCATATTCTGATATGCAGAATCCCTGCGATTTCGTGCCCTGACAAGCTCCATCCTAGTAGACTTCTTTGATGCACGTTCTTCGCTCTGTTCTTCCTGTAGAAACGCATCGATAAAACTGCGCTTTTGTGCCATGTTTAACTCACTCATACGCGACGACAAACTTTCCATTCCCGACGAGCTGAAGGCAGACACAGGCTGCTATATAACGAAGTTGACAGACTATTCGAGAACATCCAGGCTTCGCCCACAGCACAGCTGCGCTACTACTCATCACCAGCCAAAGGCTGCAGCAGTGGGCGGGCTCATGGGCAAGCCAGCCAATCCCTAGTGAAAGTTGGTCGAACATTCGAGAAACAACTTCCGTCAGCTTGTTTACGCGCTGACAAAAATCGCCGCAGCTGACGGACTGACCTATTTCGGACAGAGTGACCCAGTTCTGAGCAGCGGCATTGCTTGCTCAGTCGCATTATGCACTGTAGTCTATGAGTGCTGGCTGGTGAGCTTTAAGGCTACGACAGCTACGCCTACCCGAGAGCTGGGCGCTCTCTGTGGCAAAGTCACCTAGGCCTAGTTGACATTCCTCAGTCCGAGGAATGCTTCAGTGCTTGCTGGCTAGCACGGCGCTGCCTACCGGTTGATCCGGCCACGTCTGTATAGGACGTGTATGGAACGCCGTCTTAATGGTGTTGCTATGGCGTATCAATTGACCCCTTTTAGCCTCAAAAAAGCGCTTTATACTCAGTAGGGCGGCGGTGCCGTAGGCCACACTGAGTTATCGGGAGACCAACAAACGCAGCTCAGGGAGACGGAGAATCTAAAGCGCCAACTTTTTTATGAATGATGCGCGAGCCTGTTCGCGACCCAGTCTGATCAATTCGTTTTTTGTCGCCTGGTCGATCACACCGCTGGGCACCTGCTTGCGGCGGATTTCATCCTTCATTGCACGGTATTTCTCGACCTCGTCGAGCACCAGCTTGTATTCATCGTCAGAAATATTGCAGTCCTCTAGTGCTTTCGAGATGTGACTGTGCACTGTATTGAGTTTGCTAGTAGCTAAAACTCGCACTGCTTCATGTTTTGCAGCTTTGGCTGAGCACGTGCGGTTCAGAGCGACGCCGGCCACGTCGAGTAGACCTGCAACACCAGTAACTGCTTCTAA
>JANQFH010000052.1 GCA_028277945.1 Oligoflexia bacterium | reverse complement strand
AAAGGAAAATCGTATTCACGCGCTAGGGCATAGAACTTAGAGAACATGAACAACTGATTGCCAAGCTGGCCGAAGTCGCTCACCATGACAATCATGGCTAGGTTTCCCTCGGGTGAGTATGGCTCGTGTCTTTTCGCCCCCTCTGCCTTATGCCGCGCATGATTGGCTTGACGAGTTGTTTTGTGTGCCAACTGAGAAACAAGAATGCAGCAACAAGCCATCTTTGCAAGGCATACCAGGGAGAGCCCAAGAGTTGCTCGATGTCCTCTGTTTGACGCACGGGTTCTTTGAGCCTTCCCTTTTCAAGGTCCGCGCGCAACTGACTGATCTGCCCTGGGTGGGCACCATAGTAACGCGCGAGCCATTGCAGCGCGCCGCGTTTTTCGCCAATGTAAAAAGGGCGTTTTAGACCATAATAACTGTCTTGCAGCCAACGCTGATTCTCACGAAAAGCATCTGTCCAGCTCACATTGCTGTAGTAGCCCACTTTCTGCTCAGCCTGTTTGGGAAAAACATAAGAATAATGATACAGATAAATCCCGCGCCTACGCATCTCCTGCTCTGACACCCATTTCAAGCTGCGTAGGTCACGCCCCTGCTCATCAAACACAGTCGGAGGGCGATGGTCCACGTATTTATACCCGCTCTCCCAGCGGAACAGGCGATGAAAGGCAGGCTGTTCATAGTCATACCATTGGCCGCGCTGATAGTATTCAAAGCCGCCCCAGAACTCACGATAAGGAAATGAAACGGCAGAAATCTGTGGATCAGTATCCAACAATGTAAAAACAGCTTCCATATCTCGCCGGAAAAAAAACTCGTCGCTGTCCACCTGCCAGAGCCAATCAGCCGTCGCTCGACTCGCATAAGCCTGCGACATTTGCTCCTTCTCCTCCCAGAAGCCATCCGGATAGCCTTCGTCTTCGGCAGTAACGATCTCTAATTTATCCTCAGGATCATGCTCCGATTTGAAGCGCTTGAGGAGCTCAAGCGTGCCGTCTGTCGAATGCCCGTCGGGAGTTGCCAACGAGGCGGCTGCTTTAACGGCACCTTCTACAACGACGATCTGATGTGCGAGGGGATAGAGTCCGCGCAGGTTGTATTCCAAAAATGGCAGACCATTGAGCACAATGATGCCAAAGGTTACGCGCGGCATTGCACTAAAAAGGTGGGCAGAGAGGGTTCACATCTTTGCTTTGAAGGCTTACTCCTGCTCTTCGGATGACTCAGTTTCATCCTCTGTATCTTCGCCGTCGCTGCGAAAAATGCCCA
>JANQFH010000049.1 GCA_028277945.1 Oligoflexia bacterium | reverse complement strand
TTCCGCCCCGACTCCGGCTTTGCGAAGGCGAAGCCGATGTCGGTGCGCCGTATAATTATCTGCCCAACGCACGTTGGGCAGCACACACATTAACCGTTTCTTTTCTTCCACACTCAAAATGGGCCGCTCTAATTCCGGCTGGCCGTCTCTCAGTTTGGCTACATCCGCAGCCCGGTTAACGGCGATAGCGCCTCAACCTACCTTTGCCGTCTCATCATCAAGGACCTCAAAGACCAGGGTTACTGGTAGGTTTATCAGCTAATTAGCGCATTATGGTTGACGACAGCATTGGGAAATTGTAGTCTAAAATCCATTTTATAATCAAACAGTTATATTTTATTGTTGTTTATAAACAACAGTTATGGTACCTATAGTAGAAGAACTTGAAGTTGAGATCTACACGGATGCGAACGAACGTTGCCCGTTTTTGGAGTGGCGTGATTCGTTGAAAGACGTGGTTGCCAAGGCAAAGATTGCTAGACGGGTTGAGAGGCTAAGCACAGGTAACCTTGGCGACTGCAAACGACTAAAGAAGGCGGACGGCGTATGGGAGTTGCGCCTGGATTTTGGCCCTGGCTATCGTCTCTACTTTGGACGGGAGGGCAGGCGCATCGTGGTTCTACTCTTTGGTGGAACCAAGAGAACTCAGGACGCCGATATTGATCGTGCGGTTACTTATTGGCACGATTACTTGGAGAGAAAGTGATGGTTAGAAAAACTATAAAATTTAAAGACGTTTTACACCGTGATCTGCAAGATCCAGAGTTTGCCTTGGCGTTTTTAAACACCGCCCTTGAGGAATACCAAAAGGACCGCGACCTCAAAACCTTTCTACTTTGTTTACGCGATTTAGCCAAAGCTCGCGGCTTCACCCAGCTTGCGGAGGAGATGGACCGCGACCGCACAGCGCTCTACCGTTCGTTGAGTGAAACAGGCAACCCGGCTTTTCAGACGGTATTCGATCTGCTGAACGCCCTTGGCTTTTACATCCCTAAAGCTGAACTCAAAGCCAAAGCTTCCTAAAACAGGGATAATGGAGAAAGATAAATATACCTACCGAGTAACCTGGTCCAAAGAGGGCGGCGAGTATGTCGGCCTCTGTAGCAAATTTCCAAACCTAAGCTGGCTTGCCAAGACGGAGGAGGCTGCTTTTGAAGGAATCCGTAAGGTAGTGGAAGACGTGGTTTAAGATATGAAAAAGAAGGGGGGAGCCGATTCCTGAAACGCCATAATTTATAGAATTTGATCTGTTAGACATAATCCTCCCAATATTTGAATTGGCAATAAATGTGTTGATTTGGAGTGTTATGGTTGCTGTCCCAACTCTCATATTCTCAAAAATCAAGAGGTGTGCTTTTCGAAGTGTATGGAGGAAAACCAGATGGATTGCTCTTTCCCTTGCCATCTTAGCGACTGTTGCACTCATTATTGAAAGGCTTGGATGATTAAAATTAAGGACATGGGAAATTGGTACCCGCTTTGAGTTTTCGCTACTAGACTAGTTTATATTCAAGAATTCATAGCTGACAAATCTGTAAATTTTCCCGCTGCGGCTACGGCCGAAGAAGCAGCCATGTGTAAGTTATAACCTATATTTGATGTGTCGTTTTCCAATAAACTTGATAACAGGCCTATAACAGCAGTGACTACTGCGCTTCCATTAGCCCCCAACTTTCGTCTTTCTGTTTCCATCACTACATCCAGGGCTGCTCGATGATAATAATTCTCGTGGCCAATTGCGACTTTGGTTTTCACAAGAATATTGTCTCCTTGCTTGAACAAAATGGCAGAATATTTCTTCCCAGTATTCGGGGCCTCACTCAAAAGTTTGATTTCATGGGGTAAGAATGTCCCTAATAGAGACACATTTGGGAACACACCATCTTTAACCTGAGCACCATCATTGGATTCTCTGTTAAATCTTGTAGTTATATTAGTTAGAGCTTCCTCGACTGCCTCAGATCCCTTTCGGCCAGGAAAATTGAAAAGCATTTTACCAATGAAGAAGGTAGTAAACCACAAATCACACACAAGCTTCGGTAAATGTCCTGGCACTTCTTCTGGAATTGAGTCAATCACAAAAGCAGAATTTTTGTCCGGAAACAGAATGTCAAAATGACCAAAAATTGCTTTTTTTTGAAATAACCCGAACATAGTTTGATTTTTATAATACAAGACCTAGCTTGTTCCTAACAAAAGTCTCAGAGGGCACATGTTAGAATTGTGGTGGGGAAAAACGGGACTAAAAACATTTCAAGGGGTTGGATTGGCGCTGTGTGACGTTTAGTGGTTTCGGTTAGTTATCTTTGTCATTTTCGTCTGTTTCCATTTTGGGAGCAGGGGGTCGAAGGTTCAAATCCTTTCGCCCCGACATCGGCTTTGCGAAGGCGAAGCCGATGTCGGGGCGCCGTATAATTATCTGCCCAACGCACGTTGGGCAGCACACACATCAGGATCACAAACTCGCGGTAAGCGATTTCGCTTATCCTTTCTCCCCGATTCAAGTATTGTGAATTTAAAGCCAACTTTATTTTTGTCATGACCAGAATAAAATATACTTTATTTTGGTCAGGAAGTTTCGAGGCCATCCTCCAAAAATTAATGGTTTTTGATGCGACTCGGTTGTCTCATACAGGCCTGGCTTCTTCCAGGTAGGTATCTGTAATCACTTGGTAAAGTTTTAAAAGTGCTGGCTTAGGATTTGCTTTAACTCATAGATCAAACCGTGTTGGGAACTATAGGTCAGACAATGGCATTGCGAGTACTTGTGAAGTGGACATCTTTGCTAGCATGGATCGTCCTGATTGCGCCGGGTGCGGCCTGGGCAGAAGAAGATGCACGGTTGGTCATTCATGAGCAGCCTTTTTCCAGCGAAATGGTCGAAGCAGGACAGCTCCTCTATGACCGACTGGTGAAACCCGCACAAGACTTTCTTGAATCTCAATTTGGCGACCAAGGACTCTTTCTCTATCCAGCAAAACCGAGAAACGAGTATCGCCGGTTTCTAAAAAGGTTTGCCGATGAAAAGACTCCGCAAGGCAAACTTAAGTTAGCTCGAGCACAGTTGGATTATCTTTGCTACCGATTTCGAGTGCGACAATGCACTGGAGAAGATGAATGGCCCATCAAGGTCTTTGAGCAACTTGTAGATCCAAACATCGGCCAGATATATGGTAAGGCCTTTGTAGAATCTCTGCACTACTGGCCCAAAGAGTTGTGGGGTTTTTCCATCGATAAAGGTACATCCCAGAGGGAGCTAGAGAAAATGCTCGATGAATCCTTCGGCTACGATGTGCTTGGTTATAACGAAGTCAGCTATGAGGGCTCTGATCTAAAGGGTACGATCCTCGTTCGTAGTACTTTACTGCCGTCTGAGCTGGGGCATAAAATGGGTCGTACTAAATTGAAAGATGCGCTCGCTCACAACAAGGGTGGTTGTAATCTAGTGCTCGATTTATCGGAGGCTGCTCGAATCGAGATAGGGGGGTATCCATTGTTAGTCGCCCTATCAGAGCTAGAACTCATCTACGAACAGCTACGAATGGTGGATCGCGATTCGCCAACTGAGATAGCAACTGCCTTATTTGAAATACATGGAGAAATCACCATACATAGACCCTTTCTTCTTAGCTTGATGTTATTTGTAGATCCTAGTGACCCTCAGGAAAGCCAGATCATAAGGGGAGTTGCTAAGCTTTTTGAGAAGGAAGCTGCAGCAGACTATATTGATGCACTCCTGAATCGGACTCGCCTTGCCAGACTAGGATTTGGGTTAACCGTGTTGCGAGAACACTTTGCAGGACAGGTTGGTAATGATCCCATAGTCCGGGAAGCGGTCAAGCAAGTGTTGCCCTTGCACAGAGTCTATGCGCTGGAAACGCTATTGAAAGGCATTAGCGAGGATGAGTGGCTGGATAGACTGTATGACACCGGTGTGGAAGTCAGTGCTGAGAGAGAAGGATTTCTAAGAAATTTTGAAATCAATGCGAGGCAGGTTATCGGAGATATGGAAGCTGCTGAGATCGAGACACTAATTCAAGGTGGCTAGACTTTTTTTATCCCAGCTTTCGTCTTCGGCACCAAATCCACCAAATTCCTAAGGTTACCATAGTAAACAGCAGCACATTTCCTACGCCGTTGTTTCTCTCTTCCCAGCAGTTGGTTGCCGAGCCAGTTGGCCCAAGGCACATCAATGCCAGAACTAGCGCAATATGCATGGGTACTTGGTAGAGACCGCGGTAGCTGCCAATGCTACCCGCGAGTTGCCGCGCCTGTTTTAGGAGCTCACGCTCGGTCATAGGGTTTGCTTGTGATCGAGAGCGGTATTTAGGCTAATCCCTTTATAAGGGTGCACACCCATGTAGTTTCCGTAGAACCCGGAGACCTTATCACTGAGTAGAAAGGAGGAGGTGTAATGGTAGATTGGAATAATAGGCAGCTCCTCCATTAAGATGCTCTCGGCCTTGTGAAGCATGTTTAGTCTTTTGGTTGCGTTAGTTTGTAAACGTGAGTCTGCGACTAGTTGGTCGTACTGCTTATTTCCCCAGGAGGTAAAGTTACGGCTACCGCCCGTGACAAAGACCTCGATAAAGGAAATCGGATCGGGAAAGTCAACCACCCAGCCAGTGCGAATGAGGCTGAACTCCCTTGCTTTCAAATTTTTCACGTAGGTTTTCCACTCGCGGTTGATGAGCACAACGTCTTTAATGCCTAGGTGTTGCCTCCACATCTGTTGGATGGCCAGCATCACCAACTCATGGCGGCGGTTGGTGTTGTAGAGAAGTTCTACCTTGGGAAAGGCTTGACAGTTGGGTGTTTGCAGCCCTGGCGCACAAAAACCTGCTTTATTGAGAAGCTTGGCTGCCTGTTTTGGATTAAAGGGTTGGGTTTGCGGGGGTGTGTACTGTCCCATCCGTAGAGACAGGCTGTGAGCGGGCCGCTCTCCTGTCTTGGTGACTTTATCTACAATGAGTTGTCGGTCAATGGCAAGGCTCAGCGCTTTACGAACCAAGATATTGTCAAAGGGTTTCTGTTGCAGGTTCAAGCGGATGAAGTCTGTGGCCAAGCGTGTAGGTTCGTGATAGTCGTTGCGTTGGCGCAGTTCTTCAAGTCGGGAGACCGGTAGTGGCGACCTGCCGGTCCAGTGGATCTTGCCTGTTTTGTAAAGGTTTAGACCGGTTTCCTTATTATCCATAGCGTAGAAAACCACCTTATCCAAAAGGATGTTTTGTCTATCCCAATAGATGTTAGCTTTTTCAACGATGATCCGATCGTTCGGTCGCCAGTGCCTTAGCGTAAAAGGTCCGTTAGAGACGATATTCTCAACTCGTGTCCAGCGCTTGCCATGTTTTTCGATGGTTTTCTTGTGAACCGGAAACAGCGGATAAAAACTACACAGGTATAAGAAGTAGGGTACTGGATGTTTTAGGCGTACTTCTAAGGTGTGTCTGTCGATGGCGCGAATACCCACCTTGCTAAAATCATCTAGCTTGCCGTGAACATAGTCCTCGGCGCCAACCACGTAATAGAGATGGTAGGCGAGGGTGGCTCCGGTAGCTGGATTGAGAAGCCGCTGCCAGGCATAGACAAAGTCAGATGCCGTGAGGCGATCACCATTTCTCCAGCGAGCATCTTTGCGCAAGTGGAAGGTGTAGGTTTTACCATCTTTGCTCAGTTTCCAACGCTGCGCCACGCCTGGCACGGGTTCTAGTGTTTTAGGGTCTTTGCTGGTAAGTCCCTCAAAGAGCGCATTTAAAATAGCCTCTTCAATAGGCCCCGCGGCAATGGTTGGGTCTAGCGTTTCTGGTTCGCCCAGGTTATTGAAGGCAAAAACTTGTTCACCATGTGTGTTTGCAGGGATGAGAGACCAGGTTACTAAGATTAGCAACACCACTTTGTGGCAGGAAATATTCATTTCGAACCCACGGGACACCTTAGAGCCATGTCAAAACATCTCAAGTTTTTAGGCCACCACCTAATAGAGGACAATTATTTTAAATAGTTATTTTCGACATATAGATCGTGACAGATAAATGATAGTGACATAAAATGAAATTCCATGAGGTGCATTATGTGGTTTCGATTATTGCTCTTGGCATTGGCTAGCTCTTTGATCATTTCATTTGGCTGTGCGCCAATAAACGTTCAGCATAGCTATGATAACTTCACAAAGTTTTCACAGCTTCGCACCTACCGTTGGTCAGCGGCCTCCTTGCGAGCGGGCGAGCCAAGGAATACCAACTACCCAGCTATTCACGCGCAGATTCGTCGTGCCGTAGAGCATCGGATGGCGCTAAGTGGTTTTACTAAAGTTGACAGCGGTGCAGTTGATTTTATAGCGCATTACATTGTCGCCCAACAGGATCAAACCCGCACTTTGACAAAGAACATTACAGCACGAGGTGATACGCCGATAATCCAGACCGTGGACGTTGGCTACAGAGAAGGCAGTTTGGTTCTTGAAATGTTAACGCCAGACGAAAGACGCGTTTTGTGGCGCGGCTGGGCAAAGTCAGAAATCTCCCCAGATCTCAATCCGCGTGAAATCTATCCAAAGATCGATCAAGGTGTGGCCGATATACTCGCCTACTTTCCACCAAAGTAAGCTCTTTAATGACACGTCGGGAGTTTACCAAAGATCTGGTTGCAACCCTGGTTCTCTACTCCTTTCTACAGACGAGCTTTAGCGTCGACGCTTTTGCTCGGGAAGTTAAGCCGATCATGGCGAAGTGGTTGCGGCAGTTGTATGAGATGTGTCGAGATCTCA
Source organism: Oligoflexia bacterium (assembly GCA_028277945.1). GTDB lineage: Bacteria > Bdellovibrionota_G > JANQFH01 > JANQFH01 > JANQFH01 > JANQFH01. Next base: position 139,673 of record JANQFH010000049.1, on the reverse strand, counting down.
GGCGTGCGACGATTAGTCTGGTAGAGTGGCAGAGGCGCATTGAAGCGCTACACACAACCATCAGCTTGACGGATCTACTGCAGTTTATTGACTTTGACCGTTTGCTTGCGGGGGTGCGCTATCCTGCAGATATTGGTGCGGTGATAGATGTGCGCTTTCCTCGCATTCAAGGGCTGCCGAATCAACTAGGTTTTGGCAGAAAGATCTTTGCCTACAAGCGAGGCGCAGCCACGCCACCGCATGCGCACAATAATATCGTCTCAGCCCATCTCATTGTTAAAGGCAAGGTCCATACACGGACTTACGATCGTCTGCGGGATGAGGGGAGCCACTTGATCCTAACGCCAACGCGGGATGCAATCTTGACTCCAGGAACAACGGTCTCCATGTCGGATGAAAAAGACAACGTCCACTGGTTTACTGGCGCGAGTGAATACTCCTATACATTCGATGTGCCGCTTGCCAACGTCGTTGTTGGTAAGCAGTATCCGACCGAGGCCAATAAGTATGGCATGATCTATGTGGATCCAGTTTCAGAGAGGCCGAGAGCCGCGCAGATACGCGCCAAGATCATCACCTTTCCTAAGGCCGTAGCCAAGTTTGGCGGCAGGCTAGCCTAGTGTTACGGGGTCCTATAGACCGATGTTCATCTCACTCAAAGTTGCGGGGCGAACCATAAACCTCTGTGCGTAGGTCTGTAGTCCAACCACCAATGCCATAGTAAAAGACCGGCACCAGATTTTCCCGTGCTTCAACCGCCAACTCCACCTTGGAAGCAGAGTCGTATCTGTCAATTAGCTCAGTCATGTCGGTACGCATTTTTGCATAGGTTTCTGCACGCATGGGTAATTGGGCACGAAAATCAGTGGTAATTTTTGGATTGTCAATGTCGTTTCCGTATTTTTCTTGTTCTCTCATTAGAACTGCAAAGCTTTTTTTCATCACAGTACGGAACAAAATCCCACCGGCCGCCATCAACATCGGATTTTCCTTTAAAAGCCGTACCTTCCCACCTGGCAGCAGCTCAATAAGATTGTAGCGATCTAAATCAAAGAGGTATTTCTCAACAGACTTGTGCGTGAGGTTGAACTTTTGACGTAAATCGTCTCGTGAGCGTCCCTTGGCAAGCTCAGTGTAGATGTACATATGATGCAGGTGGCTGGCTAGAAACTCCTGCTGTTTTTCCGAATAATATCCCCTCATTACCTTTTTCTGCTTTTCGACCAACTCAGCCAATTGTCCAAGGCTCAAGCCAAGCCAATCCAAGATAGTGAGCAGCCGCTCAAAGGAGAGATCATCCTGGTTTAATATGCGTTTGACTGTAGGTAGGGAGACGCCAAGCAGTTCAGCAACCTGCTGATACTTATGGCCCCGTCTTTTGATAATGTGCTTAAGAACCTCTTTGAAGCGCTTACCCTTGATCTCTTCTGGCATGGGTCAATCCTCCTAAAGTGAGAGAGGTGTTACCAGATAACCCTCTAGTTTCACGTATTACCAGCAAGCTCCTAGAATAATGCTATACAAAGAGTTTGGTATTATCTAACAATCCTTTTCATGTCAAAGCAATAGTTAATATCATAAAACCTACTCAAATCCTCTATTGGTATTACCTAGCAATACTTTTATGGTTTTACTTTGGAATGAGATCTTCACATGATATCTATGGGCCATTCGAAAGAGAACTTTGTAGAAGAGGCGTAACATGCAGAAATTAAAAAAAATTATACCAGACAGACTCTACCTGCTCTTTGTGCTGCTCGGATTCGCCTATGGTGGCTGTCTGATCGCTGGCAAGGCTGCTGTGAGTAGCTGCTCACCTCTGCAAACTACTACGCTCCGTCTCGGGATCTCACTGGTTGTGCTAACCATCCTCTACCGCGTGTTGTTACGAAAACCACTCACGCTGCCGGCGATGTTGCTTTTCAAGGTGTGGGGGGCTGGCCTATTGCTGCAGGCCACCACCTTTGCTCTCTTTTTTATGGGCCTACAGAATACCTCAGCTGGCCTAGGAGGCATTATCGAGAGCACCGTCCCTCTGTTGGTCTTCGTGCTCTCCTGGGTCATGGCAAAACATAGAGAGTCCTGCTCTCCTCAGGTTCTACTCAGCTTAATCATCGGTATGGCTGGGATCCTTCTGGTCTTTGCACCAAAGGTACACTTGGAAGGTAGCCAAAGCGAGCTCACGGGCTGCATCTTCATACTGCTCTCATCCACGACCTTTGCTTTGGGAACCATTTGCAATCGCAAGCTGCTGCAGATGAGAAAAGCCCCAACTCTAGAGGCGTGCGTCTACCAGCAAAACCTCATTAGTTTTATCGCCATCGCGCTTTTGACTGTGATGGTCGAGGGAGTTCCCGCGGTTGAGAGTCTGCAGTTCTCGTTCGGGGGTCTATGCGGAATCTTGTACCTGGGTATTGTTGCCAGTGCTGTGGCCAACCACCTTTACTCACTCTTTACCAAGAGATGGGGTGCTGTCCGTGCCGGCGCGGTCAGCTACCTCATTCCTGTGGCGGCGATCCTGCTAGATTTTGGCTTCTACGGCAACCTGCCAACGCCGACGGAGGCTCTCGGTGTGGCTATCATTCTCATCGGCATCGTCATGCTACAGCGAGGTAAAAGACCGATTCAGCAAGGCCATAAACTCAGCTTTTGTAGGCGGACTCCTTACCTCGGTACCTATCAACGGCAGCCAGCCTAGTGGTTAGAGAGGTGGGTCGCTTGCTATTGACACGACGCAATGGCAGTGCTATGGCATGGAGCGAAGGTTACTCAGCGATGGAGACCTGTACAGTGCTGCGACGCTTTGTCCTCTCCGTAATTTGTACGACGCTACTGACGCCCTCTTTGGTCTTGCTAGCCAGTGATGGCTACGCCCAGCGGGTGCCTCGCTGCACCCAGCCAGACCTTGTCGAGGCCTTGTTCCAACCCAATGAACAGCCCGCTACAGGTTCTGTGATTATGCTCACCATGGACTTTTCAACAGGAGAAAGGCTAACGATCCGGCTGGCAGATTTTCAACGCATAATGAGCGAGGTGGAGAGGTTTGCACAGAACTTCGACGGTGGTGTGAGTCCAACCTTAGAAGATTTGACTGCGTGGGGTTTTAAAAACGTTGCTTTTGCTCGACTGGGTAACAACGGCTCGCCCAACGAACGATGGGTCGGACACTTTTTTACCGTGGGGCGTTTCCCAATTGTCTGGGGGCAAGACGAGGATAAGGCTGAATGGGTCCAATTAGTCGCGAATGGGGGCGACCCTTTTACAGTTGAAGTTGACTTGCTGGCAGAGATACTCGAGATCGCCAAAAAGAGCTTACCAGGCAACAACGGCAAAGCTGCGTTGGGAAACAACGGTATGTTAGGTAATAACGGCATGCCAGGCAACAATGGCATGTTGGGCAATAATGGTCGCCGCCTCGGCAACAACGGTAGCCCTGCCCCCAACATCCCCTACCTATGGGATTTCCCTACTTGTATTGGTTATAAGGGAGCCATTTTCTGTTCCGAGTCCAGCACGCTGCCAGCGGCTGAGGAAGCAGCCGCCCCTAAAAATGCCGCAACTAGGATACTCTGCCCTACTCGCTGCCAGTCTCTGACAACCTCAGATTTAGAGACTGAGCCTGACATGGATCCAAGGGAGACAAGGATTCTAAAGGCATTGAGCTGTGTGTTGGAAGAACAGGGAGAGAGAGGAACAGACTCCGACCACGCCTACGACTGGCAGAATAATTTTAACTTTGAAGGCACGCCATCGGATCCTGATGGCCAATAATAAGCCAACCAAACCACACAAATAAGGCAATGCCCCGATAATTGATCCAAAATGGATCAAATTGGAATGGGTGGGTTCCGAATCGGAACAAGGCAGTGTTGACGCAGATTCTTAAGCAGCGGCGTTCTAAATACAACTGCCTGTTATCACTTGATGAATAACGTTGAGGCGTGGCTGGACGGTTTTGGTCTGTATCTTGCTCTAATGTAACCTCGAACCAGGAGACCCGTGAATCACTAAAAGTACACGGTAAATTTGAATACAGGTTAGAATATAAGGAGTCAGTCAATGCCTACCATCGGTATGGGAATACAACAAAAGTCAAAAAAATCAAAGCAGCGTCGGGTGCTCCAACAAGTGGATTTGGCCAACGTATTGGAGTGCCTTGTGGAAGCCGTTTTGGTTACGGATGCCGAGGGGGTGGTCCAATTTGCCAACCCTGCGCTCCAGCACGACTCTGGTTATAGCGAAGCCGAGCTCGTTGGTAAGACGCTACGTTTTTTTGAAAGCACACATCACTCGCCTGAGTTTTATGAAGACATGTGGGAAACAATCCAAATGGGTAAAGTGTGGCGCGACCACTGCATGATTCATAGAAAGGATGGTACGCTTTTTCACAAAGACGTAACGATTTCACCTGTTCGTAACGAGCGGGGTGAGATCTCGAACTATTCTGTTTTTCTACGTGATGTTACCGAACAAGTAGCGCATGAGACACACACCATTCAAGTACAAAAACTAGAAGCCATTGGCCGTCTTGCTGGCGGTGTTGCTCACGATTTCAATAATTTGCTCAGCATCATTATTAACTATACCCAGTTTGTTGAAGAGGCAGTTTCCGGGAACAAAGCGGCGGAGGAGGATCTTCGCGAGATTCAACGGGCTGCAAAAAGTGCAGCTGATCTCACACGTCAGCTCCTGGTGTTTGGTCGTAAAGAGAGTATCCAGCCCAAGGTTCTCGATCTCAATGAAGTGATTACCAAGACCGATAAACTCCTTCGCCGTAGTCTCGGAGCTGACGTGCAGTTAATCACTATATGCAAGCCGAATCTACCACGCATTAAGGCAGATCCAGGTCGCTTGGAACAGGTCTTTATCAATCTATCCATTAACGCACGCGATGCCATGCCTAGGGGAGGAAAGTTGATTGTTGAAACTTCTGAAGTCGAACTCGATGAAGCATATGCGCGCAACCGTATCGGTGTCAAACCAGGGAAGTATGTATTGGTGACGGTGAGTGACACAGGGCATGGCATGACGCGTGAAGTGGCAGGCAGGATCTTTGAGCCTTTCTTTTCCACCAAGGAGAAAAACAAAGGCACAGGTTTAGGACTTGCCATGGTCTATGGCATTGTCAAACGTGCCGGTGGCAACATATGGGTCTATTCAGAGCCGAATATCGGTACCACCTTCAAGGTTTACTTTCCCGTTGCAGACGTTGCCGCAGACAGAGTGTCCATAGAGGGCAAGGAACCCATTCCGCGCCGTGGCAAGAACGAAACCATCTTGGTGGCAGAGGATGAAGAGGCTGTGAGGAAGATGATCCGTCGCATCCTCTGCAACTATGGCTATCAGGTCTTGGATGCCAAAGACGGTGTGGAGGCTTTAGAGCTTGCCAAAGCACACCAAGACTCTATTGACCTGCTGCTCACGGACGTTGTTATGCCGAAGATGTCTGGTAAAGAGCTCGCAGATGAGTTTTGCAAGCAGAATGACCCTTCCAGAGTGCTCTTCATGTCCGGATACGCCAATTCCATGTTAGCGCATCAGGATATATTAGATAAGGATGTGCGTTTCATTCAGAAACCATTTACGGAAAATGGCCTTCTCATCAGCATTCAGACAGCTCTAGATGCTGCAGCTGAGGAACTCGAACAGCACTAGTTTGCTAAAGTATCTTCTCTGGAGATTGGGCGATCGTCTGCCTCAGAAGTAAGGCGTCGAGTAAAAATTTTACCGCCCAGTTGGGTATGCTGTAGGGGTGATAACCTCCGTAGATTGGAAAGCTTCCCAGCAGCCCACCATGAACCTCAGGGATATGCGGCGCGATAATCTGATTGCTCTTGAGCCACTCTATACCTTTGTTGAAGGCCATGAGAAAGGTCCGCTGTTGCGTTCTCTGCCAAGCTCGAAACATAAGGATGGTGACCTGTGCCGAGCCCGTGAGACAGTCCCAAGTCGCTCGCTCTTGCCAATTTTGATCAAAGAGGCCGCTGTAACCCCCGTTGGGTCGTTGACGCTGTTGCAAGCTGCGGATCCCTCTCATGGCAGTGTCGATGGCGCTCTCCTCGCCAACGCTGATACCGCTCTCTAACAGTCCCCGCAGTGTGTAGGCGATGGTGTGGGTTAATGGCTGGTCAAAACCAGCCATTTCACAGCCAGAAAAAAAACCCTCTGCATTTGCCTGTGTCACCGCCCAATTAAGATGGCGCTTGACTGCTGAGATTGTCTGGTCATCTTTACTAACGCCAGCGTATTTACTGAGCGCCCAAGCAACACGAACGTTATAAGTGTGAAAGGAGGTTGGTGCAGCAAATTGGGATAAATTTTTTCGCCAACAACCATCTTCATCCATACTCTCTACCAACCAGAGCGCGGCTCGTCTGGCTGCATCCATGTACTGGGAATCTCTCTCTTCGCTGTAAGCGGCAAGGTAACCAAACAGCGCCATGCCCGTATTAAAAATGCAACCTGGTAGGTTCATACCTACATAGCCTGCCTCAATCGAGCCCTCCTGCTTTTGTATGGCCACCAACCACTGCGCACAGCTTTTTGCCACCTTTCGTACAGCATTGTCATCGTAAACCTTTGCGTAACGGTATAGCGTAGGAACAATATAGCCGGTAGTTTCGGGATAGGCTGCCGTGTAACCACTGGTTAGGCTGAATAGAGCCGGTAGCCCCTCAGCTGCTGTCTGCTCGGCGGCATTTAAAAACCAATCTCTGCAAGCGGCGATCGAATCGGCATCCCTAGGGGACTTCTTACGGTGCTGCAACAGACCAGCAAGCAGCTCTCTTATGAGTAGACGTTTAAAGTTTTTGTCGAGGCGATTAAATAGTTTTACTTTGTTCAACATACTGGTTCTCTCTGTAGGGCATGCCTTTCTTGATCAATGATATCTGCATAGATCCTTCTGCCTCGCATGATCTGTTTAGCCTGGAGCATAAAGTCAAAAAACTTTGCCTGCCACGGCAAGATATTCATTTTCCAGAGGTAGCCTTTATGTAACGTGCCACCAAAACGCGCTTTAAAGCGTTGCATGCCTGCATATTTTGTGCCTTCAAGCGGTGAGAGTCTGGCACCGACGTAGTCCAAATGGTCCACATTTGCAGCCCGCAACCTCTTTATGGCTTCCCAATGTAGATAGTTGTTAGCGCCATTGATTGGCGTCTCTTCAGCAGTGCCACCAAAGAGATAGAAGGCAGCGCTACGACTGTAGGGCATAAGCAGCCCGGCTAGAGGAAGCTCTTCATGGTATACCACACCACAGAGAAGGTTCTTCTCGGATAGACAGGCGTAGAGCGCTTCAAAGTAGGATAGCGGTTCACAATGCAATTTTGCACGCACCATAGTTTGATGATACAGCGTATAGAAATTTTTCAGCTCAGCTGGGCCAAATGCTGTCTGTACTTTACCTGTGACTTTGCGGATGACATTGCGATGTTTTGAATGCAGGTTGGCAAACAACTCTTCGTCGCTGCGCTGTTGTAGTCTCAATCGATAGCTACCAAAGGAGCATGCTATCGAGCCCTGGGGCGGTGATTGAAACAGGCAGTAGGTAGGTGGTTGGACGATTCGCTGGCAGATTTTGTTTTGTTGCAAAAAGTGGACTGCCTCACTGAGAAAGTCCAACTCGTCTGCCGGGTGCAAATTCGTCGCCGCTTGCAATGGCGGATAGAGCAGCTGGGAAAACCGGAATCCTTTTACCTTATAGACTCTAATTGGCATGGCCGTGCTCTTACAGTCTGAGAGAAGCAGCGCAATTTCTTGTTTGGCCTGTTGCCGATAGAACCTACGGTAGGAGGTGGTGAATGGGAATGGGTAATCGGCAAACCGCTCACCCAGATCATCAGCAGCTCGATCCGTCAGGAGGATCATGTTGATGAAGATATAACAAAAAATCACTTGCGTAAATGCAGTGGATATGCCAATCGAATATCGGTGCTTAGGCAATGAGGGGGAAAACGCGTGTTCGTTGAGTCGAAATACCAGGTCCGGCCTAGACGGCTGGTGATCCTACTGATCGGAGTTGTTTTGGTATCTGGGTTTTCAAGCAGCATGGCAGGTTCCGTAGCGACGACATCCAAACAACTGTACGAACTGTTTGCCAAAGAGTGGGAATTTGCGCTTGAGGAAGATCCGCTGTTTGCCACGTATGTTGGTGACCATAGGTACAACGACAAACTTCAGTCTGTAACGCTAGAGGACTTCGCACGGCGCTATCGGGCCAACCAGTCCTTTCAACAGCGGTTGCGAGCACTCCAGCGCGATAGCCTGTCCCAAGCAGATAGAGTCAACTATGACATCTTTGCAAGACGTCTACGGGATAAGATCGCCGCTTATGAGTTGAAAGCGTTTCTCATGCCGATTTCCAGCATCCATGGGTTCCATATTGAGTTTCCTGAGTTACCGAATTTCGTCCCCCTGCGTACCGTTAAGGACTATGAGAATTACCTTGCTCGGCTAAAAGCGTTTGGAACCTATGTCGACCAACAAATTGAACTCATGCGGCAAGGTGTGCGACAAGGTTACGTGCAACCACGAGTCATCTTTAAAGGTTTTGAAAAGTCTTTGACTGCTCATATCGTTAAGAAAGCTGAAGCAAGTGTCTTTTACGCCCCCTTTGCCAACTTTTCAAAGAAAGTCCCAGCTAAAGCGCGACAGGGGTTGCGTCGTGATGGCGAGAGAACCATCCGTTCGGTGGTGGTGCCGGCGTATGAACGATTTTATAAGTTTATGAAAAAGGAGTATGTGCCAGCAACAAGAGCGAGCATTGGTGTATCTGATTTGCCAAATGGTAAGAAGTTTTATCAGTGGGTTGTGGGTAAATTCACTACCTCTGAGGTGTCGCCGCAGTCGTTGCATAAAACGGGATTGCGAGAAGTGAAACGCATCCGTGCGGAAATGGAGCAGATTATGCAGCAGCTGCAGTTTAAGGGCGGTCTGCAAGAGTTTGGCGAATTCCTCCGCACAGATCCACAGTTCTACGCAAAGAGTGCAGACGAGTTGCTGAAACGTGTGGCCTATATCATGAAGAAAATGGACGGTGAGCTACCGCGACTCTTTAAGACCCTGCCAAGGATTCCCTGCGGTATCAAAACCGTGCCCGACTATATCGCGCCTAAAACCACCACGGCTTACTATTGGCCGCCTGCTGGCGATGGCAGCCGTGCAGGTATCTACTACGTCAACACCTACAAACTCGACAGCCGCCCTCTGTATGAACTCGAGGCGCTATCGCTGCATGAGGCACTTCCCGGCCATCACCTGCAGATCGCGCTGCAGCAGGAGCTGGGAAACCTGCCACAGTTTCGCCGGTTTAGTGAGTTTACCGTGTTTGTCGAGGGCTGGGCGCTCTATGCCGAGCGTTTGGGTCTGGAGGCGGGTTTTTACACCGATCCCTACAGCAACTTTGGCCGTCTCAGTTATGAGATGTGGCGCGCCTGTCGTCTGGTCGTGGATACCGGTATGCACGCCCTTGGTTGGTCGCGTGACCAAGCTATAGAGTTCTTGCTGGAGAACTCTGTTCTGACCAAGCACAATATCGAGGCTGAGGTGGATCGCTACATTGGTTGGCCGGGGCAGGCATTAGCCTATAAAACCGGTGAGCTGAAAATCCGTCAATTACGACAGGAAGCCGAAAAAACACTCGGCAAAAAGTTCAATTTGCGTGAGTTTCACGATGTGGTTCTTCTTGGTGGCTCAATACCTTTAGATTTGCTTGCTGATAACGTCCATTCCTATATCCAAACTGCAAAATCCCGCGGCAAGTAGGCGAGTGCGAGCGCTGCGCTGGTTCATCTATATCTCTTTAAGTGTTCTCCTAGTGGCCAGTGCGCTCTTTGCCTGGCTTGGCCTCAGCTCCTGGTTTCAGGGGCGGCAGCAGATTAATGCAGCTTGGCAACGTTGTTCAACAAACAGTAAATCTCTACGCCAGTGTATTAACAATTTTCACCGTACCCATCAAGACAAGATGCTCGAAGCCATCGCTCGGCGAGCGCTAAAAGACTTTCCTCTTACCATAGAGGAGCGTTCTTTCGTTTGGCACCAACTTGCAGAAGTATACAAACGTACAAACAGACCCCACCGAGCTGAAAAAGCCTTTCGCCAAACTATTGCTCTGTTGCAGGCAGAGGAACTCTTACCGGCTGAAAAAAACCGTCTATTTAGTAGTTTTTATCAGCTCTGCATGGTGCTTGCATGGAATGCCCAGTTTCAGCGTGCCCGCGATTGTTTTGCCGAGGCACTGCAACGCTTTCCTAAGAGTAGGCGGTTGCAGCATGGCCGAGAGGAGTTTGCTGCCTACGCAGAACAACGAGAATCGCACGGGCCTGCGCGAGTGATCTTACGGTTTGCAGGAAACAACCGCAGTTCCGAGCCTCTCTATATAAGGGGAAGTTGGAACCAACAGGGTGAACACCGTGCGGTAGAGGGATGGCAGCCAGTCGCCATGCACAGGGTATCGGGTGAGACAGATCACGCTGTCTGGCAGACTACCGTAACACTGCAGCCCAACACCCCTTTGCCTTACGCTGCTGTGGTTGTCGAGCGGCAAGAGGATAACAGTAGTCGTATTCGCGGTATCCGGCTGTTCCGTCTCACTTCCTCGGCACTGCTCGATATCGAGATACCTGCTCACCGCTCGCGGCCTATCGAGTTTCAGTCGCAACAAGAAAGGCCTGCTGCAGACGGTAAGCGCCGGGTTTTTGTGTTGTGGCCGGACTCTGCAACCTGGCTCCACTTGATGGCACTGGTTCACAGTGGTGAAGCGCCTCATACTGCCAGGCTCATGCAGCAGGGAGTGTATGGGATCATGGATTCGCAACCACCTATTACCAGTATCGCCACGGAGAAACTTACCTACTTAGGTGACGTAGATCGTGGAATTTCTGGGGTTATTGCAACGATGCTGCGCCAGATCAAGGGCGTGCCCTTTTTTGATCGGTTCGTTTCGATGAGGTGGATTCACTACCTTTCTGCAGAAGGACGCATAGATCTTTGGACCTATTTGGCCAAAAACAACACCAGCTCCATCAATCTCATCCTATCTGATATTTGGTGTAATGCCCGAGACCGGGGAACGCAGCCAGTTCTGTCTGATCTCGGCATTGCTAAAACAGCAGAGTATGTGCGCCGATTTGCATCCTCGGAAGAAGAAAAGCACTTCTTTGCATCGCTCTTTCCCAAGGGCTACGTTGCGAAAAAGGGTCGGCAGACTTTTTTGCAACACGCTTGGCGCCAGATGCGCGCGAGGCGTGAGCTTGCAGTGGATGCGTGGAACACCGGAGAGTTTGACTTTTTGCTTTTGCGCTATGCCATGTTTGATGTCATCCACCACTACGACTCTCTTCTTGCGGGTGAGGTTGGCGTCTATCTCTACTCTCTACAGGCGTTCTATCGTTTCTTAGATGATTCCATTGCGACATTGCAACAGCATGTTGATGCTGACGACACCTTTTTGCTGATCAGTGATCACGGAGCTCGTGACATGCTCACGCACCATCGTGATGCCATATTCATAGCCGCTGGCGGGGGAATTCCAGTTAAGGGATATATTGGTAAAGCCGATATTGCGGTCTTTCCCGGTTTGATTTTGGATCTGTTTGGTATTGAAGATCCACCAGGGAAGCGGATTATGCGTTGGCCAGGTTTTCAGCCGCTCTCACCCTGAATTCTCACACCGGGACGACAGAAGAGGGTGTATTTGCTACGTCGCCACTTTGTCTGCCAGTTGGCAGGCATGGTTGCGGCAATGGCCTTGGCACCACTGCGAGAGGCAGCCAGAGCACAGCTAAGTTGTGGCATGGCCTGAAACAGCGCTGCTGCCTTTCTCGGATTTGTCAGCGGTCGAGGACGGATGCTTCTCCGGTGAAAGCGAATGCGTTGGTTGCCATCGCTCAAACCCCAGAGTGCCGTCCAACCAAGATCGCGACGTTCAACCAAGATCTGCTCAGAAGGCGGTACGGTTTGCAGCAGCTCTCTTAACAGTTTGCCAGCTTGCACGGTTTCTGGCTTTACAATTACTTGCGGTTTGCTGCTGAGCCCGAACAGTAAAAGCGAGGATAGCAGTGCTAGTAGTAATAAAGCTGTTTTGGAGAGGCGATCGAGCCAGTTCGACAGCACGACCATTCCGGTGATTGTCCACATACAGCATGGTAGTAAAAGCATACGTTCTGGGAACAGGTGGGCGTAGTAGCCACTGGCGACAAGAGGAATCAGGCTAACGCTACTTCCCAGCGCAACCACGAGCGAGGGCCGCAAATTAGACCTGCTCTGCCACAGCTTTGGCAACCAGAGCAGGGTTAACACCAGGGTTGGTAACATCATCGGTGTGAGTGCTGCTGCCGCAGTCATAAGATGTTTTGTCACATGCTCGACTGGCATAAACAGCTTGGCGTTTTGTCGCAAAAAGAGAAGCAGCGCTACAGGGTCTGGCAGAGAGAGTCGCCAACAGAAAAAGACAATCATACCGGAGCTGCTAATTAGAACGGGAACAAGCCGCTGCACTAAAGGTTCATTACGTCTGCACAGCAGCATCAGCGCCAGTAGTCCGGCAAGTGGCCAAGCTTCAAAACGTACTAACGTCAATGCGACCAGGCAGAGAGCGGCAACAATGCGCCAAGTGAATTTTTTATGCTGCCAAAGTAACAGGGTTAAGAGCAGCAAGACAATGCCGAGCGTTTCTGAGAGCGGCACACCCCCGATCCAAACCACAAGGGGTTGGAGTGACCAAAGAAGCGCACCAGCAAAGGCTGTTCGTGCGGAAGTCTGTTTACGAATGAGAATATAAATGAGCGCTGTTGAGGCGGCAGCGAGTAAGATCGTCAAACCAACAGCAGCAAAGCGTAGGGGTATTTGCAATGCCAACGGGATGGCATAGAGCCAGAAGTAGAAGGGCAGGTAGACCAGATCAGGAAACCACCGCCAGTTTTGCGAAGTCTGGTTAGCAACCCATACACGTAGGTAGTCATCGGAAGTTAGTACCTCATAGCCATTGCAGAACAGCAGTAGCTGCAGTGTAAGCCGCAGAAGCACGAGAAACCACAGGTAATAGCGTTCTTGTTGTAGGATGGTACGCATGCTCCATTCCAACTGCTATGCAGTTTAGTCGTTTTTCCTGGCCTATGCAGCTGATTTATGTCAGCGTGAGTGACTAATATCGTACTGGGGAAAGGGATAGCCTATGACAAGAGTTGTAGCGGTTTGTGCTGTTGTAGTTTTAGTCACTCTAGGGAGTTGCTTTACGTCACATGATGAGCCGTCCGCAACAACGGCATCGAAACAGTTAGCAGGGCCAAGTAAACAATCGGAAAGGAGTATCACCGTGCAGATTGAAGATAAAGAGTCAGGCAATGTCGAAACGGCTGCTGCCAAAGTTGGCGACACCGTCGAAGTGCACTATGTCGGCACGTTGACCGACGGCACGAAGTTTGATTCCTCGAGAGATCGCAATCAGCCCTTTAGTTTTACCTTGGGGGAGAACCGTGTCATTCAGGGGTGGGAGAAAGGTATCCTCGGGATGCACGTGGGTGGTCAGCGTAAGCTGACGATCCCTCCAGAGCTTGGTTATGGTAGTCGGGCAGTGGGGCCGATTCCCGCTAACTCAACCCTGGTCTTTGAGGTTGAGCTTCTCGCTATCAAGTAGTTCTAAAACCCTCCGGAAATCGGTTACTGTTTGATGTGGCTGTTGGAAAGCCGCACAGCCTTTTGTAATGATAGTTATACCTTATTATCGATTGTTCCATAAGCTTTGTAAAATTAAGTAGTTATATTTATATCTGCTGTTCCCTTTTGGTCTAGATGTTGCACCCCTAGCGGGTGATTGCGAACGGGGGGCAGAAGATGTGGGTAAGTCATAAACAACCAGGCATTTGGCAGACCTTAAGACGCTACCTCATCGTCTTGAGTGTGGTGGTGCCAAGCGTTCTCCTGCTCACTGCTTGCGGTGATGACTCCAGTGAATCAAGTGGTAGTAATGGCGACGGTGACACCACCGAGAGTAGTATTAACCAGGTCAGTGAGTTTGATCAGCTTACCGAGAGCCAAACCTGGACCCAGAGTGAACTCAAAGAGACCATTAGATCCGTGGATGTGATTTTTGTCATTGATAGCTCTGGTAGCACGTGTGCTGAGCAGCAAAAACTCGCGGCCGCGTTTGACTCGTTTTTTGATGGATTCCACAACTTGGGCAGCAAACACGATTTTCAAATTGCTGTCACTAACATGGATACCAGCTTTAGCGGTTTAAATGGTGCCTTTACAGACACTGCCAAGGACATTCTGCCAGTATTAGCACAGAGGCCCTGGGTCACCTCAGCTGACCTCAATGAGAATCCCGACGCTGTCATAGCGGCGATGAAAAAGCAGGTAGATTTTGGCTGCGATGACAGTGGCAAGGAGACAGGCCATAGAGCGCTGAAGCGCGCGCTCGATGGTACGAACGAGGCGACCAACGGCGGTTTCTTGCGGGAGGAGGCATTGTTATCGGTTATTTTCGTCACCGATGAAGAGGATGATACCTTCACCTCGGTCATCTCTGGTGGGGGTGGTGAGACTCTCGACAAAGATGGATTGAATGATTATCTCGATTGGCTGGATGGCCTAAAAGGGGCAGGCAACTACTTTCTCAATGCGGTCTACCATACGAGCGATGTTAACCTTGATCCACCCGGTTCCCCATGCTTCAACAGCACAGACCAAATCGGTTTCATCTACGAGTTAGCGGTGGCATCCACACAGGGCTTAGGGGGCTCTCTGTGCAATGGCCCCGATGGGGCAGGTGGGGTCGTTGGACCTCAGTTTGGTGTCTTTCTCGATACGCTTGCCGATGAGCAGCTGCAGTTTGATCCAACAACCTTCTTTGTGTTTGATGCCCAATACGACCCTGATCCCAGCACACTGACAGTCTTTGCGAATGGCGCGCCTGTCTCAGCTCCAGGGAATTGGGAATTTGAGGATAAGGATGGCGACTCCCCTGCAAAGCTCATTGTTTTCAAGGATGGTCTCCTGGCAGTACCCGACACCCTCATCGAGGCAACCTTCCTCAACAAAGGCTTTGGTGAGGAGTAGTTAGTTTTACTGAACGTGGTAGAAGCCTACTTGGGTTCGCTCCGCTTGACCTAAGTAGGCTTTTTTGTATCTGATTTCAGTCCGGCCGCAAGACCGATCCAACTATGGTATAATCCGAATAGATCCAGCTCATTCAAGGCGACCTTTTTACTTGCCCTGTTATTTGAGCATGTTATATACCTTTTTGGACAGATACAGGACCAAGAAGGTCCAATATAAGGAAGGGACAAAACCGCATGAGTCGCAGCCAGCAGACTATCGAAAAGTTCACCGAGCAGGAATACAAATACGGCTTTGTCACCGACATTGCCGCAGACACCCTGCCGCCTGGGCTTGATGAAGAGAAGATCCGCTTCATCTCGGCCAAGAAGCAAGAGCCCGAGTTTATGCTGCAGTGGCGGCTCAAGGCTTTTCATAAGTGGTTGCAGATGCAGGAGCCAACCTGGCCGAACGTCACCTATCCGCCCATCGACTACCAGGCCATCAGCTACTACTCAGCCCCCAAGCCAAAGAAGCAGTTAAAGAGCTTAGATGAGGTCGATCCAGAGCTGCGCCAAACCTTTGAGAAGCTCGGCATCTCGCTAGAGGAGCAAAAACGTCTTGCTGGCGTTGCGGTTGATGCGGTCTTTGATAGCGTCTCTGTGGCCACCACCTTTAAGGACAAGCTGCATGAGCTTGGCATTATCTTCTGCTCCTTTTCTGAGGCGGTGCAGAACCATCCCGAGTTGGTAAAGAAATACCTTGGTACGGTTGTACCTTACACCGATAACTTTTTCGCCACCCTCAACTCCGCGGTCTTTACCGATGGCTCGTTTGTCTACATCCCTAAGGGAGTGCGTTGTCCCATGGAGCTCTCCACTTACTTTCGTATCAACGAGGCCAACACCGGCCAGTTTGAACGTACTTTGATCATTGCCGAGGAGGGTAGCTATGTCAGCTATCTTGAAGGCTGCACCGCACCCATGCGGGATGAGAATCAGCTGCATGCAGCCGTGGTCGAGTTGGTCGCGCTGAATAATGCCACTATCAAATACTCGACCGTGCAAAACTGGTATCCAGGCGACAAAAATGGCAAGGGCGGCATTTACAACTTTGTCACTAAGCGTGGCAAATGTAAGGGCGTTAACTCGAAGATCTCCTGGACGCAGGTGGAGACCGGCTCCGCCATTACTTGGAAGTATCCCAGCTGCATTCTCCAAGGAGACAACTCGGTGGGCGAGTTCTACTCGGTTGCCTTGACCAACAACTACCAGCAGGCAGATACCGGCACGAAGATGCTCCACCTTGGCAAGAACACCAAGAGTACGATTGTTTCCAAGGGCATCTCTGCCGGCCATGGCCAGAACTCCTATCGCGGACTGGTGCGCATGCAGCCTGGAGCGAGCAACAGCCGTAATTACTCGCAGTGCGACTCGCTGCTCATAGGGGATAAGTGTGGGGCGCATACCTTTCCTTACATAGAAGTTAAGAACAGCTCATCGCAACTGGAGCATGAAGCCTCCACCTCGAAGATTGGCGAGGACCAGCTCTTTTACTGTCGTCAGCGTGGTCTGAGTACTGAGGACGCGGTCAATATGATCGTTAATGGTTTCTGCAAAGAGGTTTTTCGTGAGTTGCCCATGGAGTTTGCTGTAGAGGCACAGAAGCTGCTTGAGGTTAGCCTAGAGGGTAGCGTTGGTTAGCCAAACAAGAGACGGAGAAATGCAGGCATGTTAGAGATGCAAGGAGTGTACGCCACCGTCGGTGGCAAAGAGATTTTACGTGGTATCGATCTAAAGGTGAAGGCCGGCGAAGTGCACGCCATCATGGGACCGAATGGTTCGGGCAAGAGCACGCTTGCCAATGTGTTGGCAGGGCGGGACGAATACGAGGTAACCAAAGGGAGCATCCTTTATAAAGGCCACGATCTACTGGCAATGGCGCCAGAGGAACGCGCCTGCGAGGGTATCTTTATGGCATTCCAGTATCCAGTGGAGATACCTGGGGTGAGCAACACCTACTTTCTCAAAGCCGCTCTCAACGCACGCCGCAAACATCGGGGTGAAGAAGAAGTCGACGCGGTTGATTTTCTGCAACTGATTAAAGAGAAGATGAAGCTGTTGCAGATTGATGAGGCGCTGCTCAACCGTGCCATCAACGAAGGATTTTCCGGTGGTGAGAAAAAGCGCAATGAGATTTTTCAGATGGCGGTCTTGGAGCCAACCTTAGCGATTCTGGATGAGACCGACTCAGGTCTAGATATCGATGCGCTGAAGATCGTTGCCGATGGTGTTAACCAACTGCGGGCTGATGACCAAGCCATTATCGTTGTAACCCACTACCAGCGGTTGTTGAACTACATTGTGCCGGACTTTGTGCATGTGCTTGCCGATGGTCGCATTGTCAAATCAGGTGATAAAGACCTAGCTCTTGAATTAGAAGAGAAAGGCTATGCAGCCATCAGCGCGAGGTGCTGAATGTCCTTGGCCATGCTGCACAAGCAGGAAGATCGCTACTTACATGAGTTTTCGCAGCTGCAGGCAGATCTTAAAGCCCATGAAGTAGATTGGCTAAGCAACATTCGCCAGCAGGCGATGCAACACTATGCAACCGTGGGTCTGCCGACACTCAAACAGGAAGAGTGGCGCTTTACCAACATCGCACCTATACGCGACACCAACTTCAAACGCGCGGCCCTGCCGGAATCGCTTCCCAACGCCACAGCACTACAGCCATACTCTCTTGGTGATATCGACGCCTACCAACTCGTCTTTATCAACGGCACCTTTACTAAGAGCCTGTCTCGCATTGATGAGCTTCCCAACGGCGTTGTCGTGAGCACACTACAGACAGCAGCGCATGAGCGGCCAGCTTTAGTCCAAGCCCACCTGGGGCGTCACTGGGGAGCTGCCGTGCATGGCTTTGTGGCTCTGAACACAGCGCTTATGCAGGATGGCGCTTTTATCTTTGTGCCTAAAAACGTTGTGGTGGAAAAGCCCATCCACCTGCTCTTTCTCACCACAGCTGCCGATGAACACCTGGTTACCTATCCACGCAATCTTATCGTCGCTGAACCATCAAGCCAACTGCGGCTGATTGAAAGCTATGCCGGCTTGGATGGCGTTAGCTATTTTACCAACGCCGTGACCGAGGTCTGCCTTGAAGATAGTGCCGTCGTGGAGCACACCAAGCTGCAACTCGAACAGAGCAAAGCCTTTCACATGGCAACCACGCAAGTCCACCAAGCTCGAGCCAGTCATTTCCATTCGCAAGTGTTGGCCGTGGGCGGCAAATTGAGCCGCAATGAGATCTTTGCCGTGTTAAATGGCGAGGGCTGCGAGACAACACTGAACGGCCTCTACTTTGGTAACAGCGCTCAGCTCGTCGACAGCTACACCTGTATTGATCATCGTCAGCCTCACTGCAACAGCCATGAACTCTACAAAGGTATCCTAGCTGGAGAGTCGAGAGGTGTTTTTAATGGCAAGATCGTTGTCCGTCCTGAAGCCCAGAAGACCAACGCCAAACAGTCCAACAGCTGCCTGTTGCTCTCTAAAGATGCGATCATAGATACCAAGCCGCAGCTAGAGATCTTTGCTGACGATGTGAAGTGTACCCATGGGGCGACCGTGGGCCAGCTGGACGCCAATGCCCTGTTTTACCTGCGTTCACGGGGGATGGACCTGGCATCAGCACGATCGCTGTTGACCTACGCCTTTGCCAACGAAGTTGTTGATCGCATGCCCTTTCCACCGCTGCAACAGAAGTTGGCCGAGCGTATTTGGGGCTACCTGCCCGGTGAACATCGCTCTGAGGGAGAGGTGAGATGATTCGGTCTGGGGATATGGAATTACAGAACCTGCCGAAAGGAGACGACAGCGTGAAGGATCTGTTACAAACCCGGGATGACTTTCCTGCGCTCCAGCAGTCTCTTCAGGGTAAGCCTCTGGTCTACTTGGATAATGCCGCGACAACACAGACCCCCCGTTCTGTGATCGAAGCTATTAAAAACTTTTACGAGTGTCATAAGGCGAATGTCCATCGCGGTGTGCATCAGTTGAGTATCCGCGCTACCAAACAGTATGAGCAGGCACGCAGCAAGGTGCAACGCCTCTTAGGTGCCAAAGATGCCCATGAGATTGTCTTTGTACGGGGGGCAACCGAGGGCATCAACTTGGTAGCAAACAGTTATGGGTTGCAGCATCTGCAGGCGGGAGATGAGGTGTTGATCACCGAGATGGAACACCATTCAAACATTGTGCCGTGGCAGATGGTCTGCGAAAAGCGTGGTGCCAAACTCAAGGTTGCGCCGATGAATGAGAAGGGTGAGTTGCTGGTTGAGGAGTATGCCCGACTTTTAAACCCTAAGACACGCATGGTTGCTCTAGCCCATATTTCCAATGCCCTGGGTACTATCAATCCGGTTGCTGAACTCACTGCCATGGCGCACAAGCAGGGTGCCGTGGTGTTGATCGACGGTGCGCAGGCAGTACCGCACATGGCGGTTGATGTTTTGGATCTGGACTGTGACTTTTATGTGTTTTCGTCGCACAAGGCCTTTGGCCCCACCGGTATTGGCGCGCTCTACGGCAAAGGCGCGCTGTTGGAGACCATGCAGCCCTATCAGGGGGGTGGTGATATGATCAGCTCGGTCACTTTTGACAAGACCACCTATAACCGTCTGCCCTATAAGTTTGAGGCAGGCACTCCGAACGTTGCCGGTGCCATCGGCCTTGGGGCTGCTATCGATTACCTCGGCGCCATTGGCTATGATGCCATTGCTGCTCACGAGCAGCGACTGTTAGAGTATGGTACGCGCGCTCTTGCCGCCATCGACGGATTACGCATCATCGGTACGGCCGCAGCAAAGGCAAGCGTTATCTCGTTTGTTCTTGAGGGCGTGCACCCACATGACATTGGTACGATCGTGGATCAAGAGGCCATAGCCATCCGTGCGGGCCACCACTGCGCCCAACCCACCATGCAACACTTTGGTGTGCCAGCAACCGCTCGTGCTTCGTTTGCCTTTTATAACAGTTTCGAGGATATTGATCGTCTGGTGGCAACCATCCACAAGGTGCAAGAGGTCTTTGCCTGATGAGCGACCTGCGTGAACTCTATCAAGAAGTGATCATTGATCACAGCAAGCGGCCACGCAACTTTCATGTTATGCCAGACGCTAAGCAGATCTCTGTCGGCCATAACCCGCTCTGTGGTGATAAGATGACCGTTTTCTTGAAGGTCGACGATGGCCGCATCACCGATGTTAGCTTTGACGGAACCGGCTGTGCCATCTCCATGGCTTCTGCATCCCTGATGACCGAAAGCCTCAAGGGTAAAAGCGTTGCGGAAGCGGTGCAGCTGTTTGGAATGTTTCATGAGCTGGTAACTAGCGAGCCTGGCCAAATTAAGATTGCTGAAGCCTTGGGCAAATTGGCCGCCTTTGCTGGAGTCTGTGAATTTCCCATCCGCGTGAAGTGCGCTTCGCTTGCCTGGCACACGCTGCGTGCCGCACTTGAGGGCAAGCAGGAGACAACCACAGAGTAGGAAGAGTTATGAGTGATAAGCCTATATCCGCAGAAGAGATTAAAACGAAGATCATCGAAGCTTTGAAAGCCTGTTACGACCCAGAAATCCCGGTCAACATCTACGATCTCGGTTTGATCTACGATATCGACATTGACGCCGATGCCAATGTTCAAGTTAAGATGACTTTAACCTCACCTGCCTGTCCTGTAGCTGAGACCCTGCCTCCGGAAGTGCAGATGCGTATCCAAGAGCTTGCGGAAGTCAATCAAGCGCAGGTGGAAGTGGTGTGGGATCCGCCGTGGAACAAAGAGATGATGACCGAGGCCGCCAAGCTCGAACTCAACCTCATGTAGTGTCTGTTAGCTGGCCTCAGGATCCTTGCCAAAGACAAACAGTACCCACCAGATCACAGGAAAAGAGATAAACAGTAACAAAAAGGGATTCCAGCCAAACCCTGCAGGCAGGTAGCCAAGCAGGGCGGCCACACCGCCAACAAAGAGCGCATAAGGCATTTGCGTGCGCACGTGGTCCATGTGGTCGACTGCGGAAAACATCGAGCTCATAACTGTCGTATCGGAGATGGGTGAGATGTGATCGCCAAAGATCGCCCCGGTGAGGATGGCACCTACGGTTCCTGAAAGCAGGTAGCTCATTTCAGCTGCGGGCAGTGCAGACGCTTCCGCAAGTTTAGTGAGAAGTGGGATGACCAGTGGAAAGAGGATGGCCATGGTTCCCCACGAAGTCCCAGTAGCAAAAGCAACAATCCAGGAGAGCAGAAAGACGATAAGCGGAAATAGCGCGGGTTTTAGAATGCCGATGGTGAGGTTTGTGAGGACCTCAGCTGTTTTTAGATCGGCGATGACACTAGCAAGGGCCCAAGCCAGAACAAGGATGACAATAGCAATAACAAACGATTTAACTCCATCAATCCAGGCATCCAGAGCTGCTTGTAGTGTACAGATTTTTTGGAATACAACTAGAGCAATGCCAGTAATAGATGAAAACAGTGCCGCACACAAAAGCACTCGAAATGAATCAGCTGCGCCGATAATCTGACGAAGCCCAGCCTGCTCTGCGGCGTCGTTACCCAGGGTTTTTGCTAGGCTGTGCATGCCATCCAGGTAGAGACCGACGAAGACGGTACCCACCAAAACGAGAATGGGGATAGCAGCGTTGTACCACCTTTTAGGTGTGCCTTTATCCACCTGCATCTCGGTCAGCTCACGGCTAGAGAGTGGTGTTGAACCTGGACGCAGGGTCTTGCCGGTTTTGCGAGCACGCTGCTCAGCAGTTAGCATGGGACCGAAGTCTCGTCTCATAAAGATCGAGAGAACAATAAACGCAAGCAACAAAATAGCATAAAATCGATAGGGCAATGAATCGAGAAAGAGCAAGTAGGCACTTTGATCCAAGCCGGCAGCCTGCAACGAATCCTGGATGAGATTCACTTCATAGCCAATCCAAGTAGAAACGACAAAAAGCGATACTACGGGAGCAGCCGTCGCGTCGACGATAAAGGAGAGTTTCTCTCTGGAGACACGATGCTTGTCGGCTAGTGGTCGCATGGTATTGCCGACGATAAGGGTATTGGCGTAGTCGTCGACAAAGATCACCAGCCCCAAGAGCCAAGTGACGAACTGGGTCCAAACAGCGTTCTTCGAGAGTCGTGAAAGCTTAAGGACTATCCCCTCAATTCCACCGGAACGTGTTGCCACGCCAATCATGCCACCAATTCCTAAAAGGAAAAGAACATTGGCTGCGTGGTCACGATCCATTAGCGCTTTTAATAGGTATACATCGCTGATTTTAACGACTGCTGTGAAAAGTCCTTTAACGAACGTACCTATACTGTAGAAGTCTACTAAAGCGAGTGCTCCTATATAGATGCCACAGAAGAGCGAAAGAATGACATTCCTGGTTAAAAAAGCGAAACCAATGGCAATGACGGGTGGTAACAGGGGAATGGCACGTTCCGCCCCAAGTGGGATGGCACATAGAATAATAACGGCGAAAAATAGGGCAAACTGGATCAACTTTTTCATAATAATTTCAAACGCTTAAATCGGAAGAGAGCACAGCGAGCATCATAGACGATGTGTCGGAAAAAGCAACGTCGCTCTGTTAGTTTCGCCGGCCGATCTTTTTGCGCGTATAGCTCTCGATCTCCGCATAGACTTTTGCCGCTTCCTTCTTGCCTGCTCGCTTGCTCTGACTACGTAGACGGGCAACCCGTGCGGCCAGCTGGCGTAACTTCTGTTTGCCACTACGACCGCGACGGCTAAAGTAATCAATGGAATCAGCAAGCCATCCAGTAAAGTTTGGGTAGCTAGGTCGAGAAAGGTTGATGTTGTGGTAACGGTAGACCTCGTTGTTACCAAGAAGGTTGCTCTCTTGTAATGCATAGAAGCTGTTACTGCGACGCCAATGTTGTTGACGATTCCTCAGGTTTTTCTTGAGAAAGGCCTTTGTCTGTTTTGGAAAGTGTTTGAGTAACAGGCGCAAAGTCTGTCGGGTGTAGTAATCAGGAAGTTGGTCGATGACTGGAAAGTATTTATAGTCGAGTTTCCGTTGTGTAAGCTCTGCAGCTGCACCTGAGTTCTCTGCCAGCTTCTCGAAATAGAGTACCGCCTCTTGATAGAGCTGCGGCATCTTTGTTGTCCCGCTCAGCAGGTTGAGCCAGTGATGCTGAAAGGTCTCTTCGTCGTCGACTCGTCCTGCTAACTCAAGCAGCGTAAAGGCGTTGCTGCGGACTCTTGGGTTGTTATGGTCTGAGAGCTGCTGCCGCAGAAAAAGCTCAAGCTTCTCAATGTAGTCGGCGTCGATGAAGCTAAAGTTCTTTTGTAGTTGTGAGCGGTTAAGCACTGCCAAAGCCAGGGGTATGGTCTCCAAAATTACCGCCTTGTCACGAAAGCCCTGATCGAATCCAATGGCATTAGCAAAGTGGCTCGTGGCAGCTACCAACGCTGGCGGCGATCGTTGTAGTTGCAACAGGCCAAGCTCATAATGAAGCGTGGGGTTATTTGGAAACTGCGCCAAGAGCCGCCCTCCCTCTGTGAATGCAGCAGGTTGATGCTCTGCAAAGAGCTTTCTGAGCTGTACTACTTCGAATTCGACGCGTTTCTGCTCCAAGCCTGGTAATGCGGGATAAAGGCTGTGTAGCTGCCGTAAAAACTGCAGTGACTCTTGGTTTGGCATGTTGTCGGCTCTTTTGTAAATGGCATCGGTGAGTGACTTTTCTACGATGCGGTTTGTCGGTAGTTGGTCTGGTGGCTGACAATCTGTAAGCTTGCGCGTCTCAATGCAATTGACAAAACGTTGTAGATCTTGTTGTTGTCGCAACCCGTGCAGGAAGATCCCAAGCGCAATCATGAGAACCAGAGCAACCGGAATCCAAAAGTAAGGCCGCTTGCAAACCTTGATAAAATTTTTCATCATAGCAGTCTGCCATCACTGTGGCAGATCAGCTGCCACCTCTTTGGCAAAGTAAGTAAGAATTAGATCCGCACCAGCCCTTTTGATTGCGGTGAGCGTCTCCATAATGATTGCCCTACGATCAAGCCAGCCGTTGGCAGCGGCGGCGCAGACCATGGCGTACTCACCGCTGACGTTGTATGCGGCAATGGGAACATCAAAGCGCTCTCTGGCAGCGGCAATGACATCAAGGTAGGCGAGGGCCGGCTTAATCATGAGGATATCGGCGCCCTCTTCAAGGTCGAGGGCAAGCTCGCGCAGCGCCTCGCGGCGATTTGCCACATCCATCTGATAGCTGCGACGGTCGCCAAACTTGGGTGCGCTCTGTGCGGCTTCGCGAAAGGGGCCGTAAAAGGCCGAGGCGTACTTGGCACCGTAAGCCATAATCGGCAGTTGCGCAAAACCCGCCGCATCCAGAGCCTGACGGATGGCGCCAATACGACCATCCATCATGTCCGAAGGGGCGATGATATCCGCGCCCGCCTTGGCTTGACTCACTGCCACCCGGGTTAGCAGCTCCAAACTGCTGTCGTTGTCAACGCTCTCTCCTTGTACCACCCCACAGTGACCATGCTCGGTGTACTGGCACAGACAGACATCACCGACCACGCAGATATCCCGCTTGATCTCCTTAACGGTCTGGATGGCCCGCTGCACAATACCATCTTCGCGCCACGCTTCACTGCCAACGCTGTCTTTTTTCTCTGGGATGCCAAAGAGGATGACGCTACCCAGGCCGCAATCGACCACCTGCTTCACCTCTTCAACCAATCGATCGAGCGAGAAGCGCTTCTGTCCAGGCATACCCGAGATCTCTTCTTGGATTCCCTCTCCCTCGCAGACGAAAAGGGGATAGATGAGGTCTTGTTTGAGAAGCTGGGTCTCACGCACCATGGCTCGCGTCGAGGCGTTCTCTCGCAAGCGGCGTCCGCGATGGGTTGGATAGGCGATGATAGGCACTCCTTAGTTTTGCGCTAATCTTATAATGGTAGGCGTGGCCAAAGGCAACGGTGAACTCGCCCTTGGGTATAGCTTTAACCCCATGTAAAAAAGCAGATCTTGACAATAACATACAATACATTATCATCCTAGTGGGCCTGTTGTATTTTCGCAACGCGGCCTGAGACCATGGCTGCTGATGTGGACAAATTCTTAGGTGTTCCCACTGAGGCTGAAGAGACAGAGAGCTCCTTTGAGGAGTTCATTCAAGAGGTCGATGAACTCCTCGTCGATCTAACTCCAGAACAGCTCGAAGCCATTCCCGCGCCGGAGCAGGTTGAAGCCGTGGAACCTGCCGAAGATCCTGCTTATGAACAGATGCAGCAGACCTTCATGGCCATCATGCAACAGGTGCTGCGTCCGGTTACCCGCTACATTAAGGCGGTGATTAACGGCGTTCATAATCGAGAAGTCTTTGAGATTATCAATTTTACCGTCACCCCGCTCATCGACAAGGTAGAGAAGGTAAACCTCTTCTCACAGACTTCCAACTTGCTGCAGTTTAAAACCGTATTGACTCGAATCCTGGCAACGCACTTTGGTACTCTCTCTGAGGCGCTGCTGCAAGAGCTGGTGAGCTCTTATATGGAGGTCAACAAGGCTTTTTCTCTCGATCTTCGTGGTAGCCAGCGAGCCGTTGGTAACATCCTCGGCTTCTACCGCATGATGTGTTTTAGCCGGGAGCTGGACGTTGAGCAGATCCGCAAGTTCTTCGCCATTGGCATTCCCTCAGTGACTTGGATTCGTAGGATACGCGCAGCTGAAATTGCCAGCCTCTCCGGCATGCCGGAAGAGAAGGCGCGTTTTCTCAAGAGGTTGGCCGTGAATTACCGCGAGCCCATGGCCGTTGAGCTTGAGCAGGGACCGCCGCCAACAAACCCACAAGTTGCCCAGCTTTGAGTGGTATCAATAAACACTGACGATCACAGCAAACAGAATGATGCGCGCGAAGATGTTTTCCATGGAAACGTAGGCGTAACCTCCTTCAAGTAAGGAATCACGCACGATAAAGTACTCTCTTTGTCTACCATCGAGCGCTTCCGTGCCAAAGCCTACGATGTCAACGATATGGGCCATGCCACCCTGTTGATAATGATAAACTAGCCATGGTGTTCCATCCTTGGCATGGCCAATTTCTTCACTCTTGTAGGTATCAAGCCATAGAATTGGTAAGAGGGGTGACTCTGGTCGGGCGTCGAGGATGCGTTGGATGAGCTTGTCTTGCCCAAGATTGGTGAATCGAGACAGCTGTGCCAGTCGCTCGGTATTTACATACTCGTGGCCTCTCAATAGCACGGGTCTTACCGGAATCACATAGTAATCTTTGATCTGCTGATTGGTTTGCAAATACCACAAAAGGGTGGGCAGATGCACACCACCCACTAATTTTCGCAGTGGCCCGACAGAAGGGCTATTAAGGTAGTCGGTATAGAGTGCTTCAGGATCTATCTCCTCGGCGCTTGAACCAGCTAGCATGGATACAATCGGAGCAACGGCGTGCGGTCCACAGCTTTCCCGCTGTTGTATCTCTGGTTCGGGTAGGAGCGACCGATAATCTCGACCAGACGATATCTTAGCTGTCGGATTTATTTTGAGTTTGCGAAAGATTTCTTCTCTGATTTTAAGAATAGTCGGCTGCGTTCGAGTCAATTTGCTACTTCGTCCCTGCAGCATTTTCTTGATTTCCTCGAGAAAGGGAGCCATCTCTGGGGCACTACACTCGTTGAGAGCTCGTAGTTCGCGTTGAACAACGTTTAGGGGAACAAAGTCCATCAATAGCACAAAGATCAGCACGAGTTGTTGGACTTCCTCTGCAGACACCGAGTCAGGGTTGGCTTCCAGATATTGGCAGATGAGGCTAAGAGCGCTTCCCCCTTCTTGCGCCCGTTTGCCGATGTTATCGAGCGTTGGCACTTCCTCAACAGGTGGCAAATCTTGCGCAATTGCCGGCGGGCTCATAACAAGAGCTACTGCTAGTAGCTTGATAATAAAGGGTTTTATTTTGGCCATAGGCAATTCTGTCCAATCAAATGGAACCCATAAGATTTTAGCAAAAAATATGCCTAATGTAGCAGCTCTGTGTGCGGGAGCTGCCATACGGTAACCGTTGCTTAGAGTAGACAAACCAGTTAGTTTGATGGCCAATCACCATGCAGCAGCCGCTTCAAGTCGAACTCATCTCTGCCTACGATCGTCCCTATGATCTTGCTGTGGCTTCAGCACGCACCTGTTACTCCTCTAAGGGTATCATCCTTCCCGAGCAGGTGCGCGGCGATGAAAAGCGCGAAGCAGTTAGCCACCGCATTGCCTCCAGCACTCTAGCCGCAGGCCATCTTACCACCCGGCAACATGCCAACTTTGTCTTCTCCATCGATGGCATCTCCCGTCACTGTGTCTGGGCCTTTTTGCACAGCCATCCCTACTACAACTCCGAGCAGGTTAGCCAACGCTATGTCAAAGTGAAAGCGCAGCGCTTTCACACGCCGAGTTTAAGCGAGAGGGGTGAGGCTCTCTATCTAGCCACGATTCAACGGCAGATGCAGGCCTACAGGGAATTGCGCCGCATGCTAGAACCTGTGGTTGCAGAGGTTTACTTTGCAATCTTTAAGGCGCGCAGGCACCACCCTGAGCGTTGGCAAAAGGCGATTGAAAAACGCGCCATGGAGGTGGCGCGTTACATCCTGCCGGTGGCAACCCACACCTATCTCTACCACTCCATTAGCGCCTTGACCCTAATGCGCTACCACCATATGTGCCACGCTTTTGATCTGCCCCAGGAGCAACGTCAGTTGGTCAACGCCATGGTCGAGGCAGTGTGTGCACGAGATCCCGATTTTGCCCGTGAACTTGTAGACCCCCTACCATTGGAAGAGACCGACGAATACAAACTCTTTTCTCAGTTCCATCAGCAAGACGATGTTACAGCGAGCTTTGTCAGAGAGTTCGACACCAGTATGCAAGGCAGGTACGCTACGCTTTTAGATTACAACGCCAAGGCAGAGGCGACCTTGGCTGAGAACGTGCGTACGGTTTTTGGCATCACTAAAGCTCAACTGCAGGATGACGATGCCATTGAACTGCTGCTTGATCCCGCCAACAACCGGGCGCTTTCACTGCCGTTGAATACGACAACGCTCTCTAAACTCAGTCGTGCCATGTTTAGCGTCCACTACACCTTTAAAAAGAGATTGAGCCACACCGCTGATTCGCAAGACCAACGCCATCGTATGGTTCCCGCAGCACGACCCTTGGTGATGGCGCATTACTTGGGTAGTCCTGATTTTATTACGCCAGAGCTTATTCGTCGCACACCAGCAGCAGAGGAATTCTACCAAAGTGTCATGGCAGAGACCTTCACGGCCATCAACCAGCTGCTCGATCTTGGGGAGCCGCATGAGTCAGCGCTCTACTTGCTACCCAATGCATGGTGCGTGCGCTTTATTGAGAGCGGGGATTTACTGAACCTCTTTCACAAGTGGAAGCTGCGTACCTGTTTTAATGCGCAAGAAGAGATCTACAACGCCAGTATTGAAGAGATCGAACAGATCAGCAAAATCCATCCTCGTCTTATGCAGCACATGAAACCTCCCTGCTACCAACGTTTGCGCACGGGCGATAAGCCTTTTTGTCCAGAGGGTGAGCGTTACTGTGGGGTGCCGGTATGGAAGTTGGAGCGCGCCGCCTACAACCGCCAGCTCTAGACCCGCTGCCCTGTTTGAGTTCCTGACTTTATGGCGAGTTTCACTGGGGTTTTAAAACGAGTTCTAGGCGTCAATATCGACAACTTCGTAGTTACGCACACCACCCGGTGTGCGCAGGGTGACTTCGTCTCCCACCTCTTTGCCAATAAAGGCTCGTGCCATAGGTGAGGTGATGGAGAGTCTGTTGTTTTCTGGATCCGCTTCCAGCTCGCCAACGATGCGGTAGCTGCTCTCCTTTTCTGAATCCACATCAACAACCGTAACCTGCACGCCAAAGGTAACCCGCTCGGGTTTGCCGTTGGCCGGCGGTATAACCTCAGCGCGCGACAGTTTATCCTCGAGATCCCGAATCCTCGCTTCCAAGTGTCCTTGGTGGTTTTTTGCCGCATCGTATTCCGCGTTTTCTGAAAGGTCCCCATGGGCTCGCGCCTCGGCAATCGCCTTGATTGCCTTTGGGCGTTCCACGCGCTTGAGCCGGTTGAGCTCGGCTTCAAGCTGCTTTTTCCCTTCTACTGTCATGGGCACACGTTCCTGCGCCATCGTTACAATCCTTTGGCCTTAGGCCTCGAGTTGGGAGTTTAGGGGTGAGCGCTGTTGTTGCTTTGCTGTTTAGCTAAGATAGTACACATAAGCCCTACAAATCAACCTTGCAGTCGTTGTCGGCGAACGCGCTAAAGGCCAATAAATCCAGCCAGTTCTCGCTTGACTCCGCACTAGAACCCTGCTACGGCAAACCTCGCACCAAGCTTAGCTGTTGTATGGGCCAGTAGCTCAGTCTGGTAGAGCAGCGGCCTTTTAAGCCGTTGGTCGAAGGTTCGAATCCTTCCTGGCTCATACAGCTGCATCTACGATGCAGCTGTATGAGCCAGCTTATAATTAAGCGCAGCCACCCTAAGGATCACGGAGCGCAGCGACGTAATCCTTCCTGGCTCATTTATTTTTTAATTTCATTAAGTTAAATTTTCACATATTGCATTAAACCAGCGTTGCACCCGCTCCAGTGCTCGACCATATGAAGTGCTTGGTAAGTCCTTGCCAGTAGGCCGTTTGGTAGTTGCGCGTCTAATATGTTAGAGGGTTTTTCTAAAGTATTTCTAAAGTTCGCCTCCTTGCAGGGGTTTCGGGGATGAAGTAACAACTTGGTATTGGTTCGGGTACCGATTAAGAAGAAATAGCAGTGGGAAATTTAGTTACGGCTTTTATACTTTCATCCTGACCAGGGCTTGCATTGACCTAATTGCAAGCTGAATTACCATATTGTTGATCAATGGCAGAGAAATTACAAATAAGGTCTGAAAGTTCGGAACTCCTGCGAGATCAACTTCTCTGTTTGCAGCGGAATCTATCAGTTGTTGAAACGGGCGCTGGACCTCTGGACTTTCGTCATTTTGATTGGGCTTGGCCACTTACAACTGTTCCACTTGCTGCTGTGATTTACGAGCAAGGCAGGGAAGTGACTAACTGCACCAATACCTACCTTCAAACGATCGGGTTCCCTAATGGTTTTGATTCGGTACAAGACCTTCGCAAAAACCGAACCTATATTCCGCTTGTTCGGATACCAACATCATCAGCTGAAATTATCGAACAGCTTAATAGTCATTTTTCAAATCTAGTCTTTAGTTATATTGATTTTGCCGGGAATTTTAGAAACGCTTGGAGTTATACAGTTGGAGAGATGCTCGACAACATTTCACAACACTCCCAAAGCTCCTCTGGCTGGCTCCTTGCTCAATACTGGCCGACGAGAGAATTCCTTGATCTCGTGATTCTGGATCGTGGTTTGGGTTTCAGAAAAGTTTATGAAAAGGCGTATCAGGAACGCTATACGGATAGGGAGGCCCTCAAAGCTGCATTGAAAGGCCGTTCTGTGAAGAAGGATAAGGAACGAGGTTACGGCATACGAACGACTAAGAACCTTATTACTGGAGCGGAGCTCAGTGGAAAGTTCCTTATGATTTCAGGTAATTCCGCCTATTATGCCGACTCCGACCGGGAACTTTGGCTGGACCTCGGAGGATGGCAGTGGAAAGGTGCTATAATTGTTTGTAGAGTCAAACGAGCAACAAAGCCGGTGGATATTTACAGGTATGTCGAAGGATAAGAAGAAACTAATTAAATTACACTCTCTGTTTGGGAGTTCCATTAGCACTCGTCAGGCAGTGGAGGAAATTGCCAGGAAGGCTGAGCGCAGTAGCGATGTCGTTTTGGATTTTTGCGATATTACCTTTGTTTCGAGGTCGTTTGCCCATGAACTCCTGCGATTTCAAGATGAGTTTAAAGCTAAGGTAACTTTGAAAAACATCCAACCGGCGGTCCAAAAGTTCCTGGATATTGTTAAGCAAGCAAGATTGTCTTCAAATGAAACAGATGAAGAGATAGAGATAACTGAAACATCGGCCATACTTTCCGATCCAACAGTAAATTTTTAGCTGTCCATCTTAAAAACCTTTGCTTCCTCGAAGGCTTAGTTCTAGGTCTCTAACGGTCTTTTGATCCATTTTTCTACTTCAATAGGCTTATAAGTAGAAAAACGTTTTAATAATGTTTCTGGATCTTCCGCATCAAGAACGAGCTTTCTGTGCTCTTCAGGAATGAACTGTTCCTTGACTCCGACTTCAATCAGCTGTAGCAGGGGCGAGTAATAGTTTCGGATATTCAACAGACCGATCGGTTTCTTATGTAGCCCAAGCTGAGACCACGTTAGCATTTCAAAAAATTCTTCGAAAGTACCGAGCCCTCCTGGAAGAGCAATAAACGCTTCTGCAAGTTCGGCCATGAGGGCTTTTCTCTCATGCATGGAGTCCACAATTCTAAGATCGTTAATGCCGGTGTGCGCAACCTCTTTGCTGACCAAATTTTTCGGAATTACTCCTACTATTTCTCCACCTTTTGCTACCATGGCATCCGCCAATATGCCCATCAACCCAACTCGTGCCCCTCCATATACCAGCCGAATCCGATTATGTGCCAGTACCTCACCGAGTTGTGTGGTTAATTCAACGTATTCTGGAGCATTTCCGCTATTGGAACCGCAAAAGACACAAATGCTTTCCATAGGTTGACCAAATAGTACAGATCGAGGCCGTTGTCATCAAAGTTCTAATCCGGAACCTGAGTACACATAGATGCTCCAAATTTTCCAGGTACCGTATTCTGGAGATCCCATGCCTGGTCCCAAAAGTAGGTAAGTGCTTCAGGAGTTTCTAAAGTATGTCTAAAGAACCAATCAGAATCATCGACAACCAACGGGAACTAACGAGCATTAACAGGCAGCTTGTAAGCGGATATCGTTTTTGATGTCGATAAGTTATCTAATATTTCAAAGGCTTGTGATTGCGGTATTGGTAAAGCGATCGGCCTTTTAAGCCGTTGGTCGAAGGTTCGAATCCTTCCTGGCTCATTTGAGCTGATCGTAGATCAGCTCAAATGAGCCAGCCGTATAATGACACTTTCCTTAGGATCACGGAGCGCAGCGACGCTAATCCTTCCTGGCTCATAAAAGCCTATCTTCGATAGGCTTTTATGAGCCAAATCAAATCATAGCAATCCCGCAGGGATTATTAAGTCTTTAAGCTACTTTACACAACGAAACTTCAGGCTTGAGACTGGTTGGCCAGTACCGCTATTCGAGACTCTGCCAGTAGAACCATCATTACAGTCATTATCGCCAGATGTCATCACAGCTTGGGCAGTAGTGTTGAAGTCGTGGGTACTAATGAGAAAGTTCGACGTCCACTCCAAGCCATTTGTCATGTTGTTGAGTCCTAAAGTTGCAGCACTGTCACAGGCAACCTGAAACTCAGCTACTTCAGGAAGACGTTTCAATTGTTGCAGACAGGTGATGCGGGCCTGTTCCCACTGTTGGGCCGGCCTCTCATTTTTTTCAATACAATAGCCAAGATTAAAAATGACGGGCACAAATGCTTCTGTTGCAGGATCACAAAAGTCGACATGAGGAGTAAAAAGGTTGCCTAGTGCCATGGCTCCCGTCCACATGTCAGCACCTGCTGACGGGGCTCCCTGGGCATAAACGGCGGTCGAAGCGAATGGACAAAAAGCTATCATTACGGACATCATGAGTTTAAATTAGACGCCTCCTGTTAAGATTCTATAGAGGCTTTTAGCTAGGACTAAAGGCCTGTCAAAGGGTGTTAGTTGACCCCCCCGATGGTTACCTTGACAGCCGAAATAAGGTAAGAACAGTAAAGCGAAACCACTTTGTACTAGTTAGACTACTCCACACGGCGAGTGAAGAGGAGAATACGACCTCCTGCTTTGGGTACAAAATAATACTCTTCTATGCCCTCAGGGGTTTGAATGAGCTCAAGCATATTCCCTTCAGAATCGTAACCTTGCCACCTACCTGTAGCACCCACATACTCCACAGGCACATGCCTTGCATTAAAGCGATTTCTGAGAAGCGACTGGAAGCTGGCAAAGGAATCTATTTGCGGCAGACCTCTCGGTGGGAAGAGGTTTATAACAAAATCCTCCACGGTTTTAAAACGTTCTTTGAAAGATGTATTATTCGCCTGTAAATCCTTAAATATGGCCTCTAACTCCCACTCTGCAAAAGCATCTTTACCTAGCGCACGAAGATGCCTGACTATTTGGCTGGGGGTCGTGGCAAACCATTGGCTTTTCCATTCAAGGTAGGATTGATTCGTGAGTCCCTCACTTTGCTCTTGAAGTTTTTCAAAAAGCAAAAGTCTTGCCACTAAGCCTAAGGCACCCCGTTCATCCTCCGATAGTGCAGATAGCGATTCCTCTGTGCCAACACCTTCCTCGATCGCCCCTCTTGCGGCAATGAGGTAGAAAGCGCCCAATGGATCCCCAAGGTCAATGGCACTGGCTGCCAGTCGTGCAACAGCTACCAAGGAATCTTTTTCAATAAGAGCGGCTACAACATGGTCCATCTCCTCAAGAAAGCCGGTCCATTCGGCAAACCTGGCTAGATCACGACCCCAACCAAAGCGTCCAAGGTAGTAAAGCGTACCGGTATATCCGGCGGAGTGCAGTGCCTGATCTCCTGCCTCATCAAAGTACTCCAACCAAGATAGCGGCAGATCGGCTCGGCCAAGTTTGCGTTCTCCAACATAGGTGATGCCACTCATTGCCAATTGCGATGCTGGGTGAACGCTTGCCCCTATCCATTGTGCCGCTGAGCTGTTACTGCCAAGAAGTTTTGCACTCCTCGATCCAAGGATTGCTATGGGCATTGTCGCAACAACAAACTTAGCGAGACCATGGTATCTTTTTGGTATCCCGACGCTAAGCAGAGCCTGTTCAACTTCTGCCCACAGTGCTTCACGCAGGCCACTTTCATTCCAGACAAGTTCGACAGCCTCGGGAAAGCGTATGGCATAATTTTCATACTTCGGCACCCAGGTTGCTGGAGGCATCCTGCTGAATAAGCGCTTACCGCGAGCAAGAGGCGGAAGGGCATTGAGGGCTCCTGAGAAATAATTACCTTGAATAAGATCCTCAACAGTCCATTTTGCTAAGACTGCCGGCAGCAAAGGCGTAAACAGGGTGAGGCTTTCAAGAAGCTGTTGTTGTCTTTCCGATAGCGAGGGTAGTAATAGATCTGGTAGATCAGGAATCTGTTCAAGGGTGCTCAATAAATTTCTTAGCTCTTCAGCCTGCGTTGGGTCACCAATGGGTTGTTGAAGTTCTGCTTGAATGGCACTGGTTAATTCGGTAAGGGTGGCATTGTGCCGGGGGATAGCGCTGTCGAGAGTCTCCTGAGCATACTCATTACGATCGTGCCGTTCCCCCCACTGGTAATTCTCTTGCCAAGTCTTTGCAACCAAATCACGAGTGTATAAAATATCAGCAAGGCGCGCACGAAAGCCAGAAATGCGTAGAGCGAGGTCAGCGTCGGTGTCAGGCTTTTCTAAGAGCGTCCGCCGTTTTCGTATTTCCTGTTGAAAAGCGTGATCTATATCGGCAATGCTAAGTGAGATATCGGCCTCTTGGGATGACATGCGGTAGAGAGAGGGTGTTTTTTCTGCAAAGATGTCCGCAAAAATAAAGACCTGGCTTGGAGGAAGGCCTTGAATAAGTTGCGGCAGAAGAACCTTGAGTAGGGTGGTTTTTTTTCGTCTATAGGCGGTCTTTTTTACTGATGAGAGCTCACCACGCTCCCGCTGTTTATACAGCAGCCAGCCTTCGCTTTCGATTTCACGGTAGCTATTGAAAAAGTTGCGAAAGGCTTGTTGTTGTGCTGTGGTCAGCTCAGCTGCATCTATCTGTTCAAAGAACTCGAGAAGGAAAGGTGGGGTGGTGCTTTCTGGTAGGTTGTTTAAATCGCTCTCTGAGGCGAGTGCGGCAGTTGTACACAGCAGCGTCGTGAGCTGCACAATGATGGTAAAGGCTCGCATGTTATTGATATTTCACTCCAAAA
Organism: Oligoflexia bacterium; assembly: GCA_028277945.1. Lineage (GTDB taxonomy): Bacteria > Bdellovibrionota_G > JANQFH01 > JANQFH01 > JANQFH01 > JANQFH01. The sequence goes on along the minus strand of JANQFH010000049.1, from coordinate 104,525 downwards.
TTTTCAACCCCGCTATAAAAGCACATATAATATGTTGCGTCAATACACGCCGAATCTGGCCCATTGAAGGCGACATCAGTATCTGGACCTATTTTAGGTATCAATATTAAGATTGAATCCTAAAGAGGTGTGTAGATGATAAAGAAATTCTTTAAGTTTGTTGTATTCGCAGTGGCAGCATTTGTTCTATTTGGGGTAATCATGATGTTTTTTGGGAGCAACGATAACAGAGAACCAAGGAAAAAGGACAGCGGTATTCAAAATTTTAGCAAGGCAGGAATAATCTATTCCTGTGATAACGTTAAGTATGTTTCTGGGAATCCGTGTTTTCCGAAAACGGACCCCAAATATATGACCATTGGGCTATTTTCTGAGCCTGGCAAAGGGAACAAGATACGCATCAAAGATGCTGGGAAGGGTGTAGCAGTTGTAGCCAAGAACGTACAAACACAATTTGGCGAACGTTGGGTTCTTATTGAAACCAGCGATGGCAAGACTGCTGGGTGGATAAATATGGCTTTTTTTAAAGTGTCTAAGAAGGATGCTGGCAAATGAAGCTCAAACGTGCTGATCTTTAATGGGAATTCTCTCTACTTATGGTTTGGGTATCAAGCCTAAAGCTTTGCCTGCTTAAACAGCTAGGTTTAACCACTCGAACGAATCAATAGATCATTATCTTACACAACGAAATACCAAAACTTCAGGGCCTCCCCCTGAACGATTAATCTGTCCTGTTCTGATAACATCGCAGCCACCAAAGCCAGTTACGTGTACGCCTGCGGTGGTGCTGCTGTCAGCTGTTTCTATGAAAAAATTGGAGGACCATTCAGCGTTTACCAGCATATTGGCTAATCCCAAGGCGGCTGCGTCATCACATGCAAGGTGCATTTCCGCAACTTCCGGAAGACGCTTGAAATTTTGCAGACAGGTCTTTCGCGCGTCTGTCCACTGCATGGCAGGCCTTTCGTTTTTTTCAATGCAGTACCCAAGACCAAAAATGACGTCCACAAATGCTTCTGTTGCAGGATCACAAAAATTGACATGAGGAGTAAAAAGGTTGCCTAATGCCATGCCTCCCGTCCACATGTCAGCACCTGCTGCTGGGGCCCCCTGAGCACAAACGTCAGTCGAAGCGAATAGACAAAAAGCTATCATTGCGGACATTATGAGTTTCAATTTTATATTCATAGACGCCTCCCGTTAAGATTCTACAGAGATTTTTAGCTAGGACTAAAATCGTGTCAATTCATTTACCGTGATCGTTTGTCAACTCTGGCAAGCGTCTCACTCCAAGTCATTTCTAGTGCTAATAGGGTTTCATGCAACGCCTCTCTTGCTTCTGAATTAAGCGGCCTAGCGCTAGGTGGTGGCGGCAGCATCTCTGTTACTGTCTCGATGGATGGGCCATCCACAGTCTCAATGTCTAGGACTTGAGGCTTTAGGAGGTTATTGAGCAGGTTAGCGAGGTGGGTCTGAGATTCTACGGGGAGCGGATCAAAATGGCTGGCCAAGCCAATCGGTAAATCAATCGGCACATCAACAAGGGGAACAACGGTGCTGTTGGCCGGGCGATTCTGGTCAAACTCTACCGCCGAGTCTAGACACTCAATGAGTGCTGGCTTCAGGGGCTTCGGACCAGCCACATCGAGGCGTACTAGCTCTTTTCCATTTTCGAGCATGCCAAGTTCAAGACCCAATAGCTCCGCGTTCCAGAGGCTACGTTCCAATGCGATCGCCATAGCCACGCGGAGAGAAAAATAGGCTGAGGTCGCAAGTGGCGGATCTGTATCTTTGCCTACAAGTTCAAAAAGGTGCTTAAAGTTGTCTTCAACATCACGCCAGGTGGGCGATTCGTGCCGCAAGTCATAGACGACTTTGCTGACTGCGACATCTCTTAACGGCAAAAGGCGATCATCTTGGCGGCGTTTAGGCTCAGAAAATAGATCCAACAAGCTCTCTAAAATATCGTCCGGAAGCAAGTTGCCATACTCATATTTTAGGTAGAGAGCGAGCGCTTCCGGGAGCGTTGGCAGGGAATCCTCTTCGTCCCGCACGTCAAATGTAGCCAAAAGCTTATCCTTTGTGCCCATAACATCCATTAAGGCAACGAGAAGACCAAGTTCAACGAGTGTCTCGCCCGGTTCTATGAGGATTCTCAGAATGCGATGATAAGCGGGTTCGGCCTCGGTTGTCAGCGACTCATACCTCACCCTGTAATGTTGACGAAACGTAAGGTGGTATGGAGATTCGAAGTCTATATTGGGTTCGCTCTTGGGTGGCCCTGAATAACCTTGAGGTTTTTTGTAGCGTTTTGCCTCTGAGAGCGTCACCACCAATTCGGTGAAGTCCATGGCGGCAATCGCGGCAAGATAGTCGGCTCTTTGGATGCGGTAGTTGTATTGCTCGTAGTAGAAGGCGAGACTCGTTCTCCTCGCTTCGAGCAGTGGGGCGATACGCCTCAAAAGCTCCTGCGCATAAGCGGGATCTCGATGCACAGCCTCTTGATACATAGCAACCAAACGCTCCGAGCTCCGCATAAAGGCGCCCGTCCTTGTGGCGGAGTTTGCAGCAAGGTTCCAATAGAACTCATCTACCTTCTCACGAACGCCAGAATATAGACGCAATTGATCGTGAAGCATGAACTCCCAGTCACTGAAGGCGACAGCATTGGTTTGACGTATAGGTCTTGCAAATGGATATGAAGTGGCGATGAGCTCCTCGAGGAGAGCGACGGTTTTCTTATTCTGACTGTCAAACTCCTGCTCGTTGGTGACGAGGCTTTCAACAGCGGTACCTTTGGTTAGTCGGTCAAATGGCGCATCACGAATGAGCTGACGGAGCTGATGGCGTGCAGCCTCCGCATCAATGGCTCCAAGTAACTCGAGCATGTCACGGGTGGCCGCCTCATGGTCATTATAAACGCGGGCATCTATGTGGGGCAGACAGTCCTCAATGATTTGGGCAATGGCTGTTAACGTCCCTGTGGATACTGCGCCAAAGCGCTGTTCGTTTTTGACCAGATGGATGGCCGCCAGCGCACGCAGATCAGGACCCAGCTCTGCCATGTTCGCAACCGCGAGTAGTTTTTGTCGTGCCGACTCTGCATCGATCTTTCCTAGGAGCCTGAGCAGCTGTTTGATGAAATCGCCGACGTAAACGTCATCATCCGTAACTTGGGCGAGGCTGAGCTCAAGCAGAGAAATGGCGCGGTCCACCACGCTCGCGTCTGCAAACACCACTTCGGCCTCAATGCCTTGCAAACCATCAAGGTACTCAGAATCCTCCCATTGGAAGCTGGAAGGATCGAGAACCTTTAAATGTTCCTCATCAAGGGGTTTGGGTTTGGCTTTGAAGAGATCTTCCGGTCGTGCCTCTGGTCCGCCATCGATCCAATAAGCGGAAGTCGTCTCAATAGAGACGTGGCGATAATCTTCCAATCCAGCGAAAAGACTCTGCCTTACTTCAGTAGGTTGGCGCTTACGTCCATCTTCCTGAGCATACAATTGTCCAAAGCCAAAGCTCAATACGACAATACCAGACAGTCTGAGACACTTGGCCATGGCTAAGTTCCTATCACCTTGCAGCGTTCTTATACAGAACTTACTTGGTAAGAATGGCAATCCGTTTTGGTCTCGTGCTGCTGGCTCGATTTGGCGCTCTACGCATAACAGCCTTAACTCTGGCGATCAGTTCTGAGGTGCTGAAAGGATTGGTAACGTAGTCATCGGCGCCTTTTTGCAAGCCGAGAATGATATCGGATTCTTCGAATGATAGAGAGAGACCGGAGAGAAAGCTTCAGCATCGGTGTGACCTACGCAGCGAGGTTGAAATTAGTTGCGTTTTGGAAACTTGTGTTTCCTTTTGATGCTTAAGGTTATGCGATTACCTTCTAACTTATTGAAATATTAGCATAAAATTATCTATACTGGGCACTGATCTTGCATTATTTTAGGCTAGGGTATGCACTACTTTGCGCGACAGCTTTTCTTTGCAGGCGTTGTCTTGCTTGCCACGCTCACCATGGCCTGTAGCAGTGGTGACGATGAGGATGACAGCAGCGGAGCGGGTGTTGGTAGTTCGAACTGCAGCGCCTTTGCAAGTAATGGTCCGCAATCCGAGGGCAATCTAACGGTTGAGGCTACCTTTGATGATGGGCCTGATCACGCTGGTTTTGAGGATTGTTTTCAGTTTCCCAATAACCATGAAGGTATAGCGACGTTGCAATTTCTCAACGGTGCCAGGCGTACGGCACTTGGCGAAGGTAAGTATGGCCGTGCCGCTCGGTTTGCTGGTGGCTCATCCAAGCAGGCAATTGAGATACACCTCTCTAGTTTTTCGGCAAATAAGGGTCTTGCCTTCCAGGCGTGGGTCAAACCGGACAGCTCTAGCGAAAGTGGTTGGCTTCTTCTGGTTCAAAATAGTTTTGGAATCCACTTGAACCAAGGGGAGATTGAGATTGCTGTTTCTACTGCCGGTGCAATGCAGCACTTCAGGAGTGGTATCAAGCTACACGGTGCCAGCTATCAACACGTCGACGTTAAGTACTTCCCAGGAAAACAACAGGTGATTGTGATGGTCGATTTCTTGGGCGAGTTTGTCCAAAAGGTGCCTAACGTGCCGGCTTCTAACAACTATCCGGTTTTGGGAGAGGACTTTGCAGGTAATATCGATGAGATCATTTTGTTCGCGGACTCGCAAGGTCGATCCCTGTTTGATCGCAATCCTACCTACTGTGGTGATGATCCAAAAATCAGCTGTCGTGAGGATGTGCTGACCATGTTTCCCGAAGGATGGCCACACTATGAGGTGCCAGCGCGATTCAAAACTCTGTGGAATCCTAATCTATGTAACAGCCAAAATCCTTGTCCCTTGCTCATAGATTTGAGTGGCGGTAACCAGTGTAACAACGATTACGATGGCGAGGGAGAAGTAACGGCGTTTGCCAATGCGGGTTATGTTGTAGCCACGGGCGATCCCTTCTGCAAGTTTAGCCCCACCGATCCTTGGATAAAGGAGCGAGTCATCTCGCAGTTGGTTGCGGTAAAAAACCGGCTCTTTGACATGAACCAACAACAGGGCCATCCTTTAGAGGGCATTTTGCTGGATGATCCTGGTGATCCAGGACGACACTATTTTGCCAGCGGTTGCAGCTATGGTTCAACCGTAGGTCTTAATTGGGCGCTTCGTGATAAAGTGGATTTCCCAAAACGGTTCTTTGCACGTAGTGGTTCAGCAACCTTTCACTGTCCCTACCACACCACCTACTGTCCTGATGCGCAACTAGAGATTGATTTGCGCGTCTTGGAGGTTGGCTTTCCACACGATGATGCTCTGCCCGAAGTTGCCAAATGGCATGAGAGTTTTGAGGCTATTGACGATATTGATAGTGAAATCGTTGTTAGTCGTGAAATTGGCTACGTCTGGGGCTATGAAAAGGATGGTGGGCCGATCTGTGCTGAAGATGGCAGCACCCTCTGTTTTGAAGAGGGAGGTGGTAAAACCCAGAGTGGCCGCATGGTGCGCGATATCTGGAAGAGTTTAGAGAGCAAAACCAAACCTACAGGTTACTTTGTTGAGAACAATACGCAGAACTGTCAGCACTGTCTTTCACCAAATGGTGTCAATAAACCGATTTGGGATTGTATGAGTGGCTGTTTTCTTAGATATGGTCGCGAATTGATGCCGATGATGTGTCCGGAGTGTTTGGCGCCGCCGTTGGGTAGTGCTACTTTTGACGAAGGTGGGGCTGCAGCGAGTTGTAATATTGACTGTGATCCCATCTTGGGTTGTACAGTGCTGTAGGCCGAGTTGCTGGGCAAAAGTGATCGAATACCTTATTTAAGGATCCCTGCCGATCAGGTGGGTGCGCGTAGAGAGAAAGAGGGTGAGGAGGCACAGTAGTATCAGGGCTAGGCTGGCCAACGGTTCTGAGGTGACAATGTGGCCGCATCCCAATCCTGTGGGTTGAGGTGAAAGATCAGCCGCTCCATTCTCGGAGCCAACCGTTGAGGGGCTATCACCCGAAGCGACCGTAGCGTCTGCATCAAGGCTTGTAATGGCTGTTGATGGTGTCGCAACGGCAACCGCTTCCGTTGGCGTCTCGAGGCTGCTATTCTCAATTTCGACCAGACGGTAGTACTGGCAAGAGCCTGGACTTTCGTCATGGAAAAGGTAGTCGGCACTGGCTCCCTTCGCCAAAATGATCTGGCTTGTCTTACGAACGAAGGGACCGCTTTTGCTGTCAGCGCACTCAACATGAAAGCCTAAGGTGTCGATCTCAGTACCCGTGCCCCAGGCGACTTGGACACCATCGCTGGTTTGCGTGGCTTCAAGATAGCGCAGCTCTACAGCGCTTGAAGCCGTGCTGTTCAGCGAACCAATGGAATCATTACACTGTGTCCAGCTGAAGACACCATCTTCATTGCGGCCATCTTCTTTTAGACAGAGAGACTTGGTTGAGTCGGTAATCAACCCAGTAGATAGACTCTCCTCCCACTGCCAAATCCCCCTTCCCTGATTGGCATTGTTAATTTGGCACCCTGTGGCACCACCCCAGACAACACTGTCAATGACCGCAGCCCTTAATTTTCTTTCACTCGGAGAAGAGATCAAGTTGCCATAGAGAGAGACGCCATCTCCGGCGTCGACAATGTCTCCTGCGGCCAAATCGGTTGTCGCGGACGAGTTGCCTGAGTACCAGGTGCAGGTGGTTGCTGCGCCACTACAGCTGGTATCAGCCGGTGGTGAGGTGGTGTCGAAGACCACGGTTACGATGTCGCCAGCGTCAACAGACTTTGAGCTACACTGTGCCCCGCACGAATCATCAAAGATAATCTGTTTGCTCGTTGCCGATGAACAGAGCGCAATGCCATTATTGTGGAGATTAATAGCACCGTTGACTCCAGACCAAACATAGAGCTCCACCTCCTCGTTGGTTTTTTGAAAGTTCACCTCGTTGATCACAACACCCGGGTTAAAGTACTCCCGGCGTGCGATAGACTGTCTGTACACCTGTACCATCACCTCATCAATATGACCCTCAAAGAAATCCGTCTCTGTGCCCGAGGCGCAGGTTGTACCAGGGCTCGTAACTCTAGTTGCCCCCAGATAGATGGGCGCGTCTTCGTAGACAAAGTTTGTTGCACCGGGTTTACTGGTGGGTGAACCACCGGTGTCTTCAACTCCGTTTACATGAACGTACACTTTCTGAGTTGTTAAGTATCCGACAACCGCGTTGGTAACGACCCCAGCTACGTGGTACCACTTGTTATCAGATAAAACCGTGGTTCCCGTAACGGAGAACTTTGTCGTATCGTCGGCCATCAGTTCAAAGTTGAGTTTGCCACTGGTATCAAGAAAGAGCCGAAATGAGCTCTCTGTGGTATCATCCGGACAACCGGCTGAGTCATCGTAGAGCCATCTAGAGACAATCGTCTGTTCCTTGGTACCACCGCCATCCGCATCCACCGGCCGTATCCACGCCTCTACCACGTAATTTTTCGTACCGGCGGTAACACCAGTGTCTTTGGCGATGCCGGTTATGGACTCAGCGTAGTCCTCAGTACCGTCAAGATTGAGTGATGAGCCGTAACGCGCCTGCGCAGCGTCAAAGGTAGGCGGTGTACCTGTTGGCTTGCGTTTAAAATACTGCGGCACAAAGCTATCCGCCCCAAAGAGACCCGTCGCACCGATGTCATCATTTAGATGGGTGTACATAAACAAACGGTTTTGGTGCTCGTCGATTGGGATATCAGTTCCAACAGCAACCATGACCTCGGCGATCTTGCCTTCAAAGGCCTCGTTGCCTCCTACGGTATCGATACCGATGAGAAGATCTTGAGTACTATTTTGCAGGCCCACGTTTTCTGGGATGTCGGTTAGATCTTCGCACTTACGTCCGTTTGCATTGGTTTCAGTGCGTTTACCATCAACCATGATGTAGGCATCGGCATTCGAACTTTCCGGATTAACCATCAGCTGGATGTGGGTCCAGCCGTTGTTGTTGTCGTCGAGATCAAAGGTTGACTGGGGTTGCCTAACCTCACAGGGAGAGCCGCAACTGAAGGTGCCGCCGCTGTCGTTAAAGAGGGCGCGTGCTGCCAGCTTGAGGTCACTGTCGGCATCGCAGCTGCCGCCGTTGCTGTCGACAACCTCGAGGTAGAGTTTGTAAGAGCACTGGGACGAGTCATCCCATTTGGAGGCGATGGTATATTTAGTGCCAGCGGGTGTACCGACGCAGGTTAAGGTCACCTCGGGTTTTACCCAAGCGTGAAGAGCGAACGTATCGGCGACACCAATGTCAGCGTCCCAAGGGTCGTTACCGGTAGTACAGCTGGTGCTATTATCCAGTAATTTAACGTAGTGCTTGTTGGCGCTAGTGAAATCAAGGCCTGGCATGTCGGTAGCGCTACCGGCAACCCACGCTGGCGTGCCGGTCTCACCGCCGAGTGTACCATCGACTTCCGTGAAGTTGCTCTGCGAGTAGGCGGGATCCGTACAGACATGATAGTTGGCGCTGTTTTCAGCACTGCTGCCCGAGCCAGTGTGAAAACGAAACCAGCCACGCATAAAGCCTTGGTAGTTGCCCTGGCTTGGATGGATTGCGGTTAGGGCGTGAACCTCAGTTGAGACTGTCGTGAACAACGATAGGCTCACAACAACCAAACCCATGCGGCAAAATCTGCGTACTCTAGCCATAGATCGACCCAGTTTCTCTAAGATGCAGACTACTTATGGCGGGGAAATGGCGGCTTTGGGTTGCGCGGAGGCCTCAGCTCGATCCACGTAACCTATTAATAATTATACCATAGTAGGAATGTTATCGCTACTTTCTAGCGCACTGTATAAATAGCTGTCTATAGGGGCAAAAATCGGCTCTTCCTCTTAGACAGTCCAGCGGGTGAACAGTTCACGTACTACATCCCTATCGCGTTTTTTTAGTACAACTAGGTACAACAGTGCCCAATAGATAGTACACCAGAGGGATCCATAGGCGAGCAAACCGAACATGCTGTTGATCTGCATATATCCTGCCATGAAGTAAAAAATAATGTAGAGAACTAGGCCCGTAAAGAGCGTTAGCGCTACGTCTCTAAAGAATGGGATCGTTGCCACCGAAAACTCTCGAAAGACCATCCTTAAAAATATGGGCACGACAAGATGAGATCCTATGGCGCCGGCAACAAACCCCCAGAGCCCAAATCGCGGAATCAACACCATCGCCAGAGCTGCGCGAATGATCGTGGATGTCCAAGAGAGGATCGCCGCCTCTCTTAGCTTGCGATTCGTGCCGTACAGAATGCTGACACCAAAATTGAATAACAGCAGCAGGTTCCATACCATGAGCGCCTGTAGCATTGGTGTTAGCCTGGCAAACTCCGGGCCTAGCCACTGTACGAAAAACGGTTTGGCAAAGTAAATGGCGGCGCTAATGATCGGTAGTGAGAAGACAAAATTAAAGCGAAATCCAGTTGTGTATAAATGATTTAGTCGCTGCCAATCGTTGCTAGTCTGCAAGCTGCTCGCAGCTGGTACCAGGGCTGCCTGGCCAAACCCCATAAAGGTCTTGATAAAGCGTGGCAGTCGAATCAATCCTTCGTAGAAGGTCATCATCGTCGGGCCACCAAACAGACCAATCACAGCACGATCAATGTGAGTGTAGAGGGTGCTCGAGATCTTATTTAGGTATGCAAACTTTGACACAGCCCATAGATTCTGCGCCATCTCTTTAGAGCACTCTAGTATTCGCAGTCCGAAATGGGGTAGTAACCTGAAACTAAAGATACAAAAGACAACTATCTGCAACAGCTGCATTGCAAGAGTAATGATAACGATCGACAGAAAACCAAATCCAAGTGAGAGATAGACAACTATCAATAGCGCTCTTAGGATATCGCTGCCCGCAATGACTCCCTTGACAATCTCAAATCGCTGCAACCCTTCTAGCGCTGCAGTAAAACAGAGACCAGGAAACTGGAGAATGTATGCGGTAAAGAGAGCATAAAGAGCGATGCCAAACGCCTCCTGATGTTCTACAGGAACTGGAAATACTTTTTTGCTAAGAACGGTTGTCAGTCCCAAGCCTACTAAGGAAGCCAAGAATCCAATAGTTAGCAGAATAAAAAAGGCCGTATTGATCAGTTTACTTACGCTCTCAAAGTCCTTTTTGCTGGCATACTGGGCCACATGTTTGGTGACCGAAATCTGTAAACCGGGCTCCAGCAGACTGATAAGACCGCCAAAGGCAAAAACAGTACTAATTCCAACTAATCCAAATTCAACCACTCCCAATTTAAGAATCATAAAGGGAAGTAACGCCAGAGAGATAATAGCGTTCGTTACCGTCGCTCCAGCGTTGAAGAGGGTGTTTCTAACGATTAGTCTTTTTTGCGACATTTAGGGCTGTGTAGTAAATCAGACTTTTTGTATGGGGTACTGCATAACCTGTTTTAACTGTTCACTAGGCGGCATTATTTTAGATCGGCGAGAGTCCGGAAAGAAGGCTTCTTGGGGGGTGACCTCTCTCAGGTCATCAGATTCGAGATCTTTGCGAATAAAAAAGGCATTTACACCCGAGGACTCACAGCCAACGAGAATATAACCCTTTTCGTTCGCTAATCTTGCTAAAGCGGTGAGAGAGGCTCCATAATACCAGCCCTGCGGATGAAAACGGTATCGGTCAAATTTAGCATCGAACTCTATGGTGACACTTTCCTCACTGCCAAATGATGCATTGTATTCGCAGACAACAACCCGCGGGTTGACTGTCTTAATAGCTTTCCACACCCAATAGTCGTTTCCATCGATGTCGATAGAAAGCAGGTCTATCTCTCCGGTCATTCCATTTTTTTGAAAAATGTCGTTGATGTTGTCTGGAGTCAGCCACTGCTGAATACACTTGATACCATCAGTATTGGGAATTCGCGCGAGAGCGGCATTAGGTCCGGTAAAAGTTAAGTTGCCACCGTCTATCAACAATCCTTTCCAGCCGTGATTGAGGATGAGGTTAGCCGTATTGGATGAATAGCCCCCAGCGCCAAATTCGATGAGTGTACCATGAGCTACGCCAGTTATAGAGAATATGTAGCTAAGCAGTCCATCTTCGCCATTTTGCGAGTAAATCGACGCCTCTTGATGTAGTAGTCTGGTTCTCTGGCCACCCTTTTGCTTGTTGAGGGTTGGTTGTTCTCTGTTCATCAATCTTTCTACATTGCGCCGTGTCTTTTCTAAGGTAAGATACATTTCGTGCAGTTTTCCGAGCTCAGCGAGACTGTTCGAAGGGGCTGAGATAATGGCGCGCAATAGTCGTGCTACGTTCAAGACGGGATCTAAAATCACTCTTGGCGTCACCACACGGAGATATCTTGCCAGTCTGTAGCGCATTGCCTAATCTTATCTCGAAGCTTTAGATTGTCCATTTTCTTCAAGCCTATCGACGAGGTATTCTGCAATGGGGAAGGCGCAGGTGAATGCAGGCGATACCACGTTGAGAACGTGTAGTGAGCGACTATCTCCCTCCAAGATAAAATCCTCTATAAGTTGTCCGGTTTGTCTTTGCAAGAGTTGTGCTCGGATGCCAGGTCTGCCCCAGGTATCAAAATCATCATCGGCTAGAGTTTTGACCAACTTTGCGGCCTGTTGGGTAAAGGACTTGCGTCTGAGCTTCTTAACCTCGGACCAAGCCATGGTTCTGAAACCAGATGAATTGCGCGCGAATAGTTTTGCCTCATGGAAGCCTACCTCACAGAGGTCTCTTAAGCTGAAGGCGTTCCAGCCGGAGTAATGCTCGCGCCAGAGCGCTGGGACGGCGCTCGGCCCTATTTTGACTGAGCCATCAACCGCTACGGTAAAATGTACCCCTAAAAAAGGGTTGGCCAGATTTGGCACCGGATAGATATTGGTTCGTACGGGCGGCTGCGAACCGCGGTGTTGCAAATACTGCCCCTTAAAGGGCAACATAATGAAATCCTTACAAAAACCATATTCCTTGGCAATGCGGTCGGCATACAGCCCAGCACAGTTGATAAGAGAATTAGCCCTGATTATGCCGGCGCTGGTACGGAGGTGGTGCTTCTCCTGGCCAAGGTACTGGACGCCGGTATGCACGGCAACGCCTGCCTGGCGCAACTCGTCGTATAGGTTGCAACAGACCTCCCTTGGATCCACCGTGGCTGTAGAGGGTGAGAAGAGGGCCCGTTCGTAGGTCTTGGCACGAGGTTCTATCTTATGGAGATCGGACTCTTCAACCCATTCCAGAGGTACTTGGTTGCGATCACCGCGCTGTTTGAGCTCCTCAAGCACTTCAAGATCCTTGGCGCTGCTGGCAACGACCAATTTGCCACAAGGGTTGATGCGTAGGCCGTGCTCATAACAGTAATTGCGTAGTCGCCTGTTGCCGTCACGAGTGAAGCGTGCCTTTAGAGTATTTGCCGTATAGTAAAAGCCAGCGTGCAGCACTCCACTGTTGCGACCACTGGCGTGTTCCGCAATCTGCTTTTCTTTCTCTATGATACAGACTCGAGCGTGAGGTTTTCTGACGTGTAATTCTCTGGCGACACTCAAGCCGATAATGCCTGCACCAATGATCAGATAGTCGTATTCTTGGTGATCTAGTCGCGACATATTGATCTGCTGCGTGATGCCTTCTGTAGGCAGCCCCACTGTCTTGATACCTAGTGACTTTAGAGCAGCGACAAACGGAGCCTTTGAGCTCTCATGATTTGCGGGCGTATATACATCAGACATTAGTCAGGTTCAAGGTTGGCGCACTCTCTGCATGGCGGCAAGGGCCAATTTTCTCATGATGTCAGAGCGTTATACGGCAGGTGGCAAGGGTAAGCGCGTTTGTCGTCATGCCGCAGATGTGCTATAAGAGCTGCCCTGCAATGTACGGTCGATAGAGATGAGGCTAGCATGCAATTGGACCCTATAGAACCCCCGCGCACGTTTAAGGTTGGCAAACAGGGCAAAATTGAAATTCGCCACTGTGCAAATATTGCGCTTGAATCAGATGAGCAGGTAACTTTTGTCACAGAATCTGGCGGTGAGTACGATGTTGTTAGAAAGGCTTGGGGATTCTACGCAACTCCCTCATTGAATGGTCGACTTAGAGCGCACGGCTTTCGTTCTGCACTAGTAAGAAATAAACACGGCAAACTCTACTTATTACTCGTTGACACCGGTAAAGAGGCGGCCTTTTTTGAGTATCTGCGTCAGGAAGAACAAGAGATTGTGGTCTGGCTTGATGGGGGAGACGTGGAAAAATCTCAGATTGAAAAACTTTCAACCTAAACTCGGACAGTCTATGAGCATTGTTTTTTTGGGCGACATTATGCTGGGTCGACTTGTGACACCCGTCGTACAACGGGTCGGTTTGTGGCGTATGTTTGAGCCCATTCGCCATCTTGTCGATGGCCATCATGTGGTAGCTAATCTTGAATCCCCTCTCTGTCGACCCCATTTAGCTGAATCAGCGGGTACCAACCCAGTTTTCTACGCCGAGCCTGCTTTAGCGGAGGAGCTTCATAAAGTGGGTTTTTCCTTTCTAAGCCTGGCAAACAACCACACTTTTGATTGCGGGGTTGAGGGCTTTGTGGAGACAGAGCAGGCGCTCGACCAGGCTGGTATTCTTCATGCTGGAGCCGGACGGAATCGTCTAGCGGCCATGACGGGAGCTATCCTCAATGCTGGTGGTCGCAGAGTAGGCTTTCTGGGGTTTAGCTTTACACCACCAGCAACAGAGAGCGCTGCCGGTGTCGCCTATCTCTATGACAATACCGTTAGCGAAGCTATATGCAAATTGCGTCCACAGGTTGATTTTCTCGTTGCCATGCCGCATTCAGGCATTGAACTGTATCAGTTTCCATTGCCACGAGATTGTCGGGCTTATCGGCAGATGATTGACTTAGGTGCAGACCTTGTTGTCGGCAGCAACCCGCACTGTGTCCAGCCTATGGAGATCTACAAAGGAAAACATATCTTCTACAGCATTGGCGACGCCATTTTTGATCATCACAGCGAACAAGTGTGGCGCGAGTTTTTTGCCCCGGTGGCACATGCAGCAAGGTTTTCACTCAACACAGGCCGTGACCTACCTAAAATCAGTTTGCAAGTGCGTCTAGATTTTGATCAGAACGGGCCGAGCATAGACTATGAGCCACTAGTAATGGGCGACGCGCCCGGACCTCGTCCGATGTCTTCTACAGAACGCAAAGCGTGGTCTAGTGCATTCCATCGCCTCTGTTCAGCATTTGCGGAAGATCAGGCTGTCTCTTTGCGATCGCAACAGATAGAAGACCAGCTATTGCAAGACCTTCGCGCCAGAGGAGTTGCGGTGTAATGGCACGTATCTTCTGCATCTATGCAGCTCGTCCACAGACGGCCAGTGATTGGGCCGAAAGCATAGGGGATGCCTGCTGCTATCTTAAGAAAGCAGCCCATAGCAGGTTGCGTGAAACTTTGGTTTCTGCACTGGGAGAAAACGCCAAACTGTATCTGCTAGAGAAAGAAGATGAGCCAGATAGACTCTGGCGCGATCCAACTTCTGGTGTGGTTGTCGCTGTAGACGGGTCGCCCCAGGTGGGTGCTCATCTACTGTCGGCACGAGAGCTGGGGGGGCTCTACCTTCAGCTAGGTGCCAAGGCTATGGCCGACAGGGTAGATGGTGGCTGGACGGCGATCATTCTCGACGAGCGAGATAATAAGGTTGTGTTGCTCCGAGACCGTCTAGGGCTGAAACCATTCTACTACGCGGACTCTGGAGATTTCCTGCTTGCGGGTTCCAATGCCGGTGCACTGATGCGTTCTGGTCTATTGCCGCGGCAGGCGAACACCAGCACGATTGCCAAGTATGCCGCTTGCCACTACCGTACAACCTACGGTAGAAGCCCGAGCTTTTTTGCAGAGGTTAAACTGCTCACGCCGGCAAGTCTGTATATAAAGGATAGCTCTGGTGCCAAAGAGGAACGGTACTGGGACCTTGATGCCAGCACGCCATTTTTGCAGATAGATGCAGAGTCTATGGAACAGCTTTATCGAGAGCATCTGCAGCGTATGATCCGTAACTACTTGCAAGAGAGGCCGGTGGCTGGGCTTGGTATTGCGCTTAGTGGCGGCATTGATTCGGGGACGATATGTGGCTTGGTGCACCAGCACCTGTCTGGGCGGATTGATGCTATTTCCATGACTTATGCAGAAGAGACAGATTTCGATGAGACTTATCTGATTAAATGTTCAGTACGCGACCATGTACGCAACTGGCATGCTGTTAATCTAGACGCCAAGGTCTTGTTGCGTGATCTCATGCACATGTATGAGTGTTTTGATGTACCACTTGCCACTATTAGCATCTATGGCTATGACTATCTCTACCGCGAGGCTGCCAAGCGTGGTTTTCAGCGCCTGCTTACGGGTGCTGGCGGTGACTACATCCAAGCAGGCAACTACACCAATTTCTATTATTATCTTGCTGACCTCAAGGTTAGCGATACCGATCTTTATGAAAAGGAGTTGCAGTGTTGGATAAGACATCACGGCACCAAGCAATTCCCCAAGAGCCCAGAGACAGCAGAGGCGTTTTTTGATCGTTATCTTGACCTCTCTAAGCCCGGCCATCTGCGTGCCGTGCCCATGTTTCTTGCCGATCCGCTGTTGTCACCAGAATTCAGAGAGGAAGTTGGGAACTTTATGCCAACGATGGTGCGATCGTACGGCGAGTTCGCTCGTACCTATGTTATGCAGGAATATTTTTACGATGCCGTGGCTCCGGGAGCGGAGGCGGAGGATCTTATTGATTGGCGTTGGGGCACAGAGATGATTTCTCCGTTTTTTTGTAAGGATGTCGTAGAATTTGGCTGGACTATCCCGTCACAAGACAAAATCAAGGACGGAGTCAACAAAGTCCTTGCCCGCCGCTCACTTGATGGCATATGTGCTCGAGAGATCCTCGATCGTGTCGACAAGAGCGGCTTCAACGCCCCATTTGATCTGTGGGTACGTGGAGTGCTCAATGACTTTGTCATGGATACCTTCCGAGCGGCGAGTTTTAGGGGGCGGGGAATTTACGATCTACCTACATTTGATGGTTTGCTTGCGCAGCATATGCAGGGTGAGGCCAACCACATGATGCTTATTTGGCAAGCGCTTAATCTAGAGTTATGGATGCAAGCATGGATCGACCGCAAACCATAGTAGACCGACAAAACCTGGGCAGCCGCCAGCAAGCTGAGTGCATCGAGGGTTTTGCCACGCCAGAGGGGACACGCAGCTATGTCGAGGCGCATGCCAATCTGGCTCGGGGCGACTTTTATCATAAGACTACCGACGGCCTTTTGCTCTCCTCTATTGGGCTTGGTACCTATAAGGGCAAAGCCGATGATGCGACTGATGCCGCATACTCTCAGTCCCTCAGGCTGGCCTTGTCGGGCGGACTCAATGTCATCGATTCAGCCATTAAATATCGGGCAACGCGCAGTGAAAAGACCTTGGGACGAGTTTTTCGCGACCTCATCAAGAGGAGTGAGGTTCAGCGGCGTGAATTTTTTGTGAGTACCAAGGGCGGGTTAATCGCGATTCCGGATGGCGTAGACAAAAGAGGTTTTGTCGAGGCCGAAGTAGTTAGCCCGTTGCATGTAGATTCCCGTGTTATCACAGATTGGAGCCACTGTATTGAGCCGGTCTTTCTTGAACGAGAGCTTGTCAGAAGCAGGACTCATCTTGGGCTGGCAACCATCGACTGTTACTTGCTGCACAACCCAGAGACGGCTCTCTATAGTTACTCTCAAGACGATTTCTATAAAAAACTTTTTGAGATCTTCGAGCTTCTAGAACGAGAGGTAGAGCAGGGTA
This sequence comes from Oligoflexia bacterium, assembly GCA_028277945.1. GTDB lineage: Bacteria > Bdellovibrionota_G > JANQFH01 > JANQFH01 > JANQFH01 > JANQFH01. Next base: position 87,680 of record JANQFH010000049.1, on the reverse strand, counting down.
GTATTCGAGCGTATGGTATGGCATCTTGGAAAGGGTTCCGTGTTGATACAACATCGCCAGTTTACCTTGATCTCAAGAGAATTTTAGGCATTGCCAAGCAGGTTACGGCAGACCATCACTTCAAGTTTTTGGAAGTGCCCCTTAGCGTTGGCATGCCGGCGGTACTGACCAAGCAGAATCAACGCCTTCAAGATAAGGCAGTGTCGACACTCGAGTTTGCGCGCCAAGCAGGCATTAACGTGTTAACGAGTGCCTCCGTTTATGAGGGGCGCCTGTTAGAACTTGGCAACCTTATCGATGTCATCAAGCAGACAAACAACGCGTTGACAGCTGAGGTGGAGTGCTTGCCGGTTTCACTGCCACGTAGTCTCACCTCGCTGACGCAACTATTTGAACTCCTGTTGGCTACAAAGAAGTGGCCTGTGCATCCTTTTGCAAGAGTAAAGTCGTTGTCTGCGTATTCTGGTGAAGCGCTTTACCCACAGTGTTTGGACGTTGTCCGCTCACTTCCTGAGGTGAGCTCATCACTAGTCAGTTATGACGTTCCAGAGTTTTTGGCGCAAAACCTCGAGTTACGGCAGTGCTCCCCATGTGTTGAGAAAGAGCTGCGGTCATTTTGGCATGAGCTAACCCAATCTCCATCTTCGCAGGTTCCATGAACTACCTCATTATTATTCAGGCACGTATGAACTCGACGAGGTTTCCTGGGAAAGTCTTGGCACCCTTATGTGGTAAGCCTTTACTTGCGCATTTGCTAGAGCGAATTAGCCGTAACCACCACGGTTGTGACATAGTCGTTGCGACTTCCGCAGATGACAGTGACATACCCATTGTGCAGTTCTGTGCGACTAACAGTATTCTCTGCCATCGTGGTCCTCTTGGTCATGTAGCTGAGCGCTTTGCCAGTTGTCTCAAGACCTATCCAGCCGAAGCCTTTGTGCGTCTCTCTGGCGACAGTCCGCTCTTGGACGTGGAGCTGGTTGATCGCGCTATTGCACTCTATCGCCAACAGGACTATGACCTTATTACAAATGTTAGACCACGGACCTTTCCTAGAGGTCAAAGTGTTGAAATGATTAGATCTTCTTGCTTTTTGGAGCATGTTGGCAATATGCAGGACGTCAGAGATCAGGAACACGTGACACGTTACTTTTACCAGCACGCCACGGCCTTCAAACTCTGCTGCTTTGAATCGCCCGATCCGAGCTATGCAGATATTAGCCTGGCAGTAGACACACCGGCGGATCTTGTCGCCATCGAGACCATCATGCAACAGCATATGGAGCGTCAGCTCGAAGATTCCTGGTTGGAGTTTGCGACCCTGCGTCGACGTCTATCGCAAAATCCGAGGGCCTTTTTATGAGTTTGCGCGCTGGTATCATTGGTCTTGGAGTGGGTGAGGCGCATATTCGTGGGTTTCAGTCCCATCCACAGTGTGAAGTTGTAGCACTTTGTGATCGACTGCCGCAAAAGCGGCAACAGGCAAAGAGCCAGTATCCACAGATGGCGATTTACGAGTCAGCCAAAACGCTTCTTGAAGATCCAAACATCGATGCAGTGGCCATTGCATCCTATGACGACGATCACTACGAACAGGTGGTCAAGGCAATGCAGCAAGGCAAACATGTTTTTGTTGAAAAACCCCTTTGTCAACGAGAAGATCATGCCAAACACATTGCCGAGTTGCACCAACGTCACTCTCGTCTGAAACTATCGTCCAACCTAATTCTGCGGCACTATCCCAAATTCATTCGTTTACGAGAGATGATACGTGCTGGCTCACTTGGGGAGCTCTTCCTTATTGAAGGCGATTACAACTATGGCCGTCTGGAAAAGATTACTGATGGTTGGCGCGGCAAACTTGATTTCTATTCGGTTGTCTACGGTGGCGGTGTGCACATCGTCGATCTGTTTACCTGGCTAACGAATGATCGCGTTGTTGAGGTTGCTGCCTGTGGCAATAGGATTGCGTCAAGGGAGTCGCAATTCAAGTTCAATGATCTCGTGGTATGTCTAATGAGATTTCAAAGCGGTATGGTAGGCAAGATGGCGGTTAACTTTGGCTGTGTTTACCCTCACTTTCATCGTTGCACCTTTTACGGCACCGAGGCGACGGTTGTCAACGAACCTGAGGCACTGAAACTCTATAAGAGCCGAGATCCCCATGTCGCTACTGAGATGCTTTCAGGATTTGATAAAAAGCCAGCTAAGGGCGATCTGTTGTACGATTTTGTTGAGGCTATTGTCAAAGACGGAAAAACAGAGGTCAGTGCAAGAGATATTTTCGATGTTATGGCTATTTGTTTTGCGATCGAGAAAGCTGTTCAGTGTCAAGGCTTTGTTCCAGTGCAGTATTTCGGAGGTTGTTCATGACAGAATCTACGAGACAGATTCCTTTTGGGCGTCCCATGTTGGGCGATGCAGAAGTCCAGGCAGTGCTCGAAGTCTTAGCAGGCCCTATACTAGTGCATGGTCCTAAGGCGACTGAGTTTGAAGAGGCTTTCGCCAAATGGACGGGTGCATCGCACGCGGTGTCACTTTCATCATGTACAGCGGCACTACATTTGTCCTACTTCTATCTAGGCATAGGTCCGGGAGACGAAGTCATTGTGCCTGCTCAAACTCACACGGCAACCGTACATGCCGTCGAACTCACTGGCGCCACGCCTGTTTTTGTCGACGCTGAGCCGCAGACAGGCAATATCGACCTGACCCAGATCGAAGACAAGATAACCGATAAGACTCGGGCAATTTCGCTTGTTCACTTTCTTGGTATCCCGGTCGACATGGAACGGCTTGGTGCCATTGCCAAGAACCACGATCTCTTTGTGGTTGAAGACTGTGCTCTCGCGGTTGGCAGCTATTTTAAAGGAGTCCACGTTGGACTACACGGTGATACAGGCTGTTTTTCCTTTTATCCAGTAAAACACATGACGACTGCAGAGGGGGGTATGTTGCTTACCAAGCACCCACAGGTTAAAGAACGGATTAAACGACAGAAGGCGTTTGGTGTAGACCGTACACCGACAGAACGTGCTGTACCTGGTGTTTATGATGTCAACATGCTGGGTTTTAACTATCGACTTAATGAGATTCAATCTGCCATTGGTATTGAGCAGATAAAACGTCTCAGTGATTTTCTGAAGAGTCGTGAACGACATGCTCGCATGTTGCGTGAAGAGCTAGATGGCATCGAGGGCATTTCATACTTCGCACCACCCAATGAGGATCATGTCAGCAGTAACTACTGTTTTCAGGTTGTGCTTGACGAGACATTGCGTAAAAAGCGGTACGAAATTGTCTCCTATCTTAAAACCCGCGGCGTTGGCACAACCGTGCACTATCCACATCCAGTCCCTCGCCTCTCCTATTACCGCGAAAAATACGGTTATGTCAGAGGGATGTATCCGGTGGCAGAATCCATAAGCGACGGCTCGATAGCCTTGCCGGTGGGCCCACACTTGCAGGACGATGACATTGAGTGGATAGTAACTACGTTTAGACAGGCGATTGACGTCGTCAGAAGTGATAAGGAGTGACCATGGCATCTAGATCGCTAAAAGATCGCAAAATTGCTCTGATTGGTGGTGCGGGCTTTATTGGCCATCACCTGGCCTTGGCGTTGGCAAAGCAAGGGGCTCATGTCGAAATCATTGATGGTCTGGAGGTTAACAACCTACTGGAGTTTACCTCCATGTCGACCAACCAACCTTACAACGCCTTATACTGCCACTTTCTCAATGAACGCCTGCGGCTATTAAGAGACGCAAGCATTCCTCTGCATGTACAAGATGCCCGTGACTACCATCGTGTGGCCCATCTGCTCGAGGCTATTGATCCGAGCGTTGTCATTCATCTAGCAGCCATTGCCCACGCTGGAAAGTCGAATAAGGATCCCTACCACACATTTGATCATAGCCTACGGACACTTGAGAATGTTCTTGATTTTAGTCGTGGACAACAGATCGATCAATTTGTCTATTTTTCTTCCAGCATGGTCTACGGCACATTTGGTTCAGACACAGTGACTGAGGAAACCGTATGTAATCCCCTCGGCATTTATGGGGCCTTAAAATTTAGCGGTGAAAAGCTGGTGATTGCCTACAACCAGACGTTTGATCTTCCTTACACTATCATTCGACCGTCGGCACTTTACGGTGAAAGATGTGTCAGCCGTCGTGTCGCCCAAATCTTTGTTGAAAATGCCATTAGGGGAGATGAGATCGTCGTCAATGGGGATGGCTCGGATGCTCTGGACTTTACCTACATTGATGATCTGGTTCAAGGCATAGTCAAGGTTGTGAGTAATGACAACGCCATTAATGAAACATTCAATCTAACCTTTGGTGGTTCCCGTACTATCAAACAGTTGGCAGACATTGTCTCTGCGAACTTTCCGGATATCAAAGTCAAGTTTAAAGCTCGTGACAAGTTAACCCCAAAGCGAGGCACCTTGTCTGTAGACAAAGCCAAGAGTTTGCTTGGATACAGTCCAAAATACCCTTTGGAAGAAGGCTGTGTAAAGTACCTCAACTGGTATAAGAGTCACAGCCAAGATTTACCTAGTATTCAGGGTCACTATGCAGCAACCCTATGACCCGGAAGTTTTTACTGCTGATCCCTGGTTGAGCGAGACCATGCAGATGAAGTGCTTCTCGGTTGCAGCCAAGAGGTTCTTGCATAGGTTTCCCTCCATGTCGGAGCAGGACCTTGCTGGCCTGTTTGAATTGGAACGGGTCTTTCTTTTTACCAAGGTGCCTACCAGTGATGTCACTACGACAAAGAGCCTGCAGGCAACAGGATTTCGTCTTATCGACACGCAATTGGTGTTTACCAAGGCCATCAGCCAGGCCGCAGATGCTGCACCACCAAGGGTACGCCGGGTAAAGCCAGAGGATGAAGAAGCTGTGGCGACAATTGCTGCAGCGAGCTTTTCTTCTTCTAGGTTCCATCTGGATCCAAGCATTGAAGACAGCGTGGCAGATCACATCAAAGCAACATGGGTGCGCAACTACTTTCGTGGTAATAGAGGTGATGATATGTTGGTGGCCGTGGATAACGGTGCGCCAGCTGGCTTCCTATTGCTTTTAGATGCTGGAAAGGGCATCTTGGTTATTGATCTTATTGCGGTAGCGCCAAACCACTACAAAAAGGGTGTTGGCTCGATGATGATTCAGGCCGCAGAGAGTATGCATAAGGAATTTGCACATATCCAGGCGGGCACACAGGTGTGCAATATCGCCTCTATCGGTCTGTACGAAAAGCTGGGTTTTCGACTACAGGCGTCGCATTATATCCTTCACCTACATCTGACACCATGAAGTTATTTGGTAAAGATTTAACTAAAGATGTTGTCGTCATTGCTGAGATTGGCAACAATCACGAAGGTCGGTTTGATGTTGCCGCCGAACTGATTGAACGTGCTGCCGAGGCTGGCGTCGACGTTGTTAAATTCCAGACGTTCTTGACAGAGCGTTATGTTAGCAAAACAGATAAGGAGCGATTTGAAAAGCTGAAACGGTTTCAGCTGACTCATGCTGAATTTGTAAAGTTGAAACATCTTGCTGATGCAGAAAAGATACATTTTTTGTCGACACCGTTGGATCTCGAGTCGGCAAATTTTCTCAACACCATCTGTGATGTGTTTAAAATTGCATCCAGTGATAATACCTTTTATCCACTGATTGACACTGTGAGTTCGTTTCATAAGCCTATCATTCTCTCTACCGGCATGGCTACGCTTGACGAAATTCAGTCGACAAAAAATTTTATTGAAGAACGTTGGCAGGGTGCAGGTGTCTCTCCTGGCCTGGTGCTGTTGCACTGTGTGAGCGCCTATCCAACGCCAGCAGAAGAGGCAAACCTCGCAGCCATTGGCACCCTTTATGAGAGATTCCGTACACCTGTCGGCTATTCGGATCACACGCTGGGCATAGAAGCGGCTGTATTGGCAGTTGCCGCAGGCGCACGAGTGATCGAAAAGCACTTTACTCTCGATAAGGAGTATTCTGACTTTCGTGACCATCAGCTATCGGCAGAGCCTAATGAATTGCGGCTTATGGTCGAGCGGATTCGCCATGCCAACACGCTTCTGGGTACGGGCGAAGTCGGCGTTGCTGCAAGTGAGCAGAGCATCCGTCAGCAGACCAGGAGATCTCCCATAGCCAGTAGGAACCTACCAGCGGGAGCGACTTTGACCAAGAGCGATCTCATCTGGGTACGGTCACCCCAAGAAAAACTCTTTGATGATGAAACCACGCTCATTGGTCGACATCTAAAGAGTGATGTCTCTGAGGGTGAAGCCATAACCCCCGAAGTTGTCGATCCTTTGTGAACCATGTGTGGTATTGCCGGATACTTTGGTACAAGAAACCTAGATCCTGCGGTTCTACAGGAGTGTTTAGTCAAGATGGGCCGACGGGGTCCAGATCATGCTGACCTGAGACAATGGGAAAATAGCGCAGGTAAGAGAATATACCTTTTGCACTCTCGCCTAAATATCATAGATCCAGATGAGCGTTCCAACCAGCCATTTGTTTATGGATCTCAATCGCTCATCCTCAACGGTGAGCTGTACAACTATCTTGAGGTCAAAGAGTATCTTCAGCAAAAAGGCCATGAATTCCGCACGGCCTCGGATACCGAGGTGTTGCTACATGCTCTAAGCTATGGACCCAGCATATTAGAGATGTGTGAGGGTATGTGGGCCTTTGCTGTCTATGATGAGCGTAATGGTTCGTTGCTGTTGAGCCGAGACCGTTTTGGTGAGAAACCTTGCTATCTTTATCGGGACAAGAGTGGTCTCTACTTTGCCTCTGAAATCAAGTTTCTGAGCACGCTTGTGGGCAAGGAGTTTGAGATAGATCAACAGATGCTGTGCCGCTACATGATCAACGGCTACAAGTCGCTCTACAAACAGGGTGGTAGCTTTTTTAAGGGTGTCTCTGAGCTGCCAAGCGCCCATATTATGGAGGTCACTGCTGATGGTAAGGAAAGTCAGAGGCCATACTGGAAGCCTGTTTATGCCCCACGAGACAGTATGCGCTACCAAGAAGCCGTGGAGGGCGTTCGCCAACGACTGATAAATTCAGTCAAACTTCGCTTGCGGGCTGACGTGCCCTTGGCCTTCTGTATGAGTGGGGGTGTTGATTCCAATAGTCTGATTAGTATTGCCAAAAACGTCTTTGACTATGATGTGCATGGTTTTACCATCATGAATACAGATGGGCGTTATCAAGAGAGGGAGATGGTCGAACACGCTGTAGGTAGCCTGGGCATTCGCCATACCCAAGTTCCTCTGGAGAAACGCGACTTTTTGCATCAACTACGTCTGTTGATTCGCCAACATGATGCGCCGATTTACACCATTTCTTACTACGCCCACTGGATGCTCATGTCCGCCATTGCTGAACACGGCTACCGTATTTCCATAAGCGGTACGGCAGCGGATGAGCTGCTTACAGGCTATTACGATCATCATTTAGCCTACTTTCACGAGATTCGCCATGACACTGGCCTACTCCAAGAGGCGCAGGCCAACTGGACAGAACGGGTAAAGCCGTTTGTGCGAAACCCCCATCTCAGTAATGCCGAGCTTTTTATCGAGGATCCATCATTTCGACAGCACATTTTTCTTAATGCCAAGCAGTTTGCTGAGTGTTTCTATGACGATTGGTACGAAGACTTTGAGGAAACAAATTATACTGACAGCTTACTGCGCAATAGGATGATGAACGAGATGTTTCATGAGGCAGTTCCTGTAATCCTTCACGAGGATGACCTGAACGCTATGTTTTACTCCATCGAGAATCGCTCTCCCTTTCTCGATCGAGATCTTTTTGAATTTTGTTATCAAATTCCCTCACGCCATTTAATCAAGCATGGATTGGCTAAGGCGGTGCTACGAGATGCCATGCGTGGTATCGTTCCAGAAACCATACTGAACAATCACCGCAAGGTTGGATTCAACGCACCGATTTTTTCATTGCTGGACATTCATGATGCCAATACCAAGGATTACCTGCTGGCGTCTGGAAGGATCTACGATTTGGTAAAGAGAGAAAAGATTGAATGCTTACTTAAAAAAAGTGAGCTTGCGAACAGCGAGAGCAAATTTCTCTTTTATTTTGTAAGTAGTAAGCTGTTTCTTGAGGAGTTTGCTGCATGAGGTTCTGTCAAAAGTGCATCCTTCCAGACACTCGACCAAACTTGGTGATTGGCAAAGATGGTGTCTGCAACGCATGTAAGAGTCATGCGACCAAGGCGGTCATCGATTGGCAGGAACGGGCGCGTGCCTTTAGCAAAGTCGTTGAGCGCGCCAAGAGTTTAACCCACGGATATGATTGTGTTATTCCCGTAAGTGGCGGCAAGGATAGCACCTGGCAGGTGGTGCACTGTTTGCAACACGGTTTGCATCCTTTGGCGGTGACATGGAGGTCACCCGTTCGCACACCAGTAGGAGAAGCTAACCTAAAGAATCTTATTGGCCTAGGTGTGGACCATATCGATTTTCAGATCAATCCAAAGGTGGAAAAAAAGTTTCTGTTAGAGTCGTTTGTTCGATACGGCACACCCATGATTCCGATGCATATGGCGCTTTTTAGCATTCCACTACAAGTGGCGGTAAACTACCGTATACCTTTAGTAATCTGGGGAGAGAATTCGGCCTTTGAGTATGGCAGCAAGGACCAGGCCACTCAAGGTTTCCAGATGAATGAGGCTTGGCTTAAGCAGTTTGGCGTCACGCAAGGCACAACGGCATCGGACTGGGTCTCAGAGCAGTTAACGATCAAAGAGCTGACACCATACTTTACTCCTAGTGATGAAGAGTTGCGTGCAGCCAACGTTTTGTCGATCTTTCTTGGCTATTATTTTGCATGGGATCCAGCGGAGACTTTTGCAGTTGCCAAAGCTCATGGCTTTCAAGCAGAGTCTAAAGGCCCTCGCACTGGCTACTATGACTATGCTGATATTGATGATGATTTTATCTCCATTCACCACTATTTGAAGTGGTATAAATTTGGCTTTACGCGGCTATTTGACAACCTTTCCCTAGAGATCAGAAATGGCCGCATGTCAAGAGATCAAGCTGTAGAGATCGTCAAACAGAGTGGCGAACAGACACCCAAGGAGGACATCCGTGCTTTTTGTGACTACGTTGGCATTAAAGAGAGGCGTTTTTTTGAGATAGCCGAAAGCTTTCGTAGCGCTGAGATCTGGAAAAAACAGGGTCAATCTTGGCAGCTAGTAGCTGGGTTATAGTGCTTTGAACTCAGGAGCTAAAAACAGCCGGCATACAGTCTGTATCTGCGGCAACACTTCTTTTCGTACGGTTTTTAATTACGATGCTCCGCCAGCGGGTGAAGTGGCATTTCAGTTTAGTCGTGACAAGGCCTATCAGCGTCAGGTGGTCTGCTGTGACGTTTGTGGTCATTTTCTCTCTTTGCATGATATGGACGAGGGCAACCTGTACGGTGACGACTACGTCACCGCAAATTACCGTGATCAACAGGGCATCAAAGAGGCGTTTGATCGCATCAACAGCCTACCACCAGAGAAGTCTGACAATCTTGGGCGCGCGGAGAGAGTGCTGGCTTTTGCAGAGAACTACTTTGCAAAGGACAGATTTGTTCAATGTAAGCCGACCATTTTGGACGTGGGTTCAGGCCTTTGTGTCTTCCTCTACCGCATGCAACAGCGGGGTTGGACAGGCACCGCCATAGACGTAGACCCTCGGCAGATTGAGCACGCGCGGAGCATTGGCGTGGCAGCAGTGCAAGGCAGTTTTACTGAGATTGCCGAAGCTGACTCCTATGATGCGGTCGCCTTTAACAAAGTGCTAGAACACTTTCGCGATCCTGTGGCCATGCTTGCTCACAGTAGGAAGTTTCTCGAACCAGGTGGTTTTACCTACGTGGAACTTCCTGATGGCGAAATAGCACAACATGACGGCCCCAGTCGTGAGGAATTCTTTATTGATCATCACCATGTATTCAGCGCCGCCTCGCTAGCCATCTTGGCTTCTCGTGCTGACTATGTCTTGCATTCGTTCGAGCGTCTTCGTGAACCGAGTGGAAAATACACCCTGCGCGGGTTTCTTACTTAAACATTCAAGTGGTATTATCTACCAGACGGTACGACCCCCATCCATCTTTAAAACCGCGCCATTCATATAGGAGGATGCATCACTGCATAAGTAGACGATTGTTGCCCGATACTCTTCGAGCGCGGCCATGCGGCCCATGGGAATTCTCTGAGTTATTCTTTCTACAAACTCATCTGAATGGCTATTGTATACGCCTCCTGGAGCGAAGGCGTTACAGCGAACCCCATCCTTTGCCCAGTAAGTTGCGATATATTTCGTTAACCCTACAATACCGTGTTTAATTACAGAGTAGGTTACCGGCTTGACCATTTGCGCGTTTTGCATCAGCCCGGATTTTTGATAGATCCTTTGGTCAGGAGAGATAAATGCTAGGTCTGAGGCAATATTAATAATCACACCGTAGTTTGCTTCTGCCATAGGAACACCGAAAACACGGCTACACAACCATGCACCCGTTAAACCTACTGCAATTTCCAGATTCCACTGTTCGATCGGTAACTTTTCCAGTCGACTAGGATGATTTTGGCTGCAAGATTCATCAAATTTTGGATCTATTGCAGCATTATTGATCAAGAAGTCTGGGTACTTTCCGAAAGATTCAAATATTTTGTCTCTAGCTTTCATGATCTTAGGTTCATCTCGAATATCACACTCGAGTGGTAGAAGGCTCCCCTGAGCATTGTGGCCAATGAGCTCCTCTAACTTATTTAGACAACTTGTCGAGACATCTAACACGGCAAGCTTTGCTCCTGCCTGAAGAAGGGCGGCTGTGTACTGTGTGCCGAGTAGACCGCCTCCTCCAGTGAGAACGCCGAGCCTGCCATCCAAGCGAAATTTATCAGCTACATTCATCGAGAGTACATTTCTTGAAGATCAAATGATCTTTCTTATCTGGCCGCCATCGATTACCAGGTTATGTCCAACAACAAACTCGTTTGACAGGAGAAATTCTACAGCATCGGCGATCTCGCTGGGTCGACCAAGACGCTTAAGAGGCACTTTGTCGTCAAGCAGTTTTCGAACAGCATTTTCATCCTTGTGCATTTTCTCATCCCAAGTACCACCAGGAAAGTAGATATTTCCGGGACTAATGGCATTGACTCGAATACCAAGGTCGACAACTTGATCTGAAAGTCCTTTTGTAAAGGCAAGCAGAGCCGCTTTGGCACTGAGGTAAGCAATTGGTGCTCCAATCGACTCACAGCCAGCAATCGAAGAAATAACAACCAGATTCGAATTTTTAGCCATATGAGGAATGGCTTGTGTCATCAAGGAAACTGCTGAAAAAAAGTTTAGATCAAACACTCTGCGATATTCCGCGATAGAGATCGCCCAACCAGGAACCGATCGCCCACTTCCCAAATTGGCTACCACAACATCGATCTTATCCTTTTTCTTGAGTACTTGCTCAAGTGCCTCCCGGATGGCTTTATCATCTGTTAAGTCTCCTGCTATGGCATAGGCGTGTCCGCCTTTAGCATTGATATCGGCCACGGCATTCTCGAGATCGCTCTCATTTCGACCATTGAGATAAACAGCAAAGTCCATTTGTGAAAGCTTTTCTGCAATAGCCTTACCGATGCCTCTACTTGATCCGGAGACAAAAGCAGTTCTTGTTTTCATCGCTTATACCAGATACCTCTTCATCAAACTTTGAAGTAAGGCAAGTTGTTCTCGCACTAGGGACAACTCGTCTGAGTATTCCTCGGCCCGAGCTGCTTGCATCACCAAATTGCCCTTAAAGTTATACTGTTTTAGAAGGGAAAAAACCAGATCAAACTTGGCGTTCCCTATTCCAAGTTTGACCGAGAACCCTCCCAGGACTCGGTCTTTGACATGAACGTCGGAAATCCACTCACCATAATTGGCAAACTCCTGTGAAGGATCGTAGCCCAAAGATGCTGAGTTACCGATATCATAGTTTATCCGCAAGCAATCTAAAGCAGCATCGGTGAGTAGTTCACCTACTCTTTCCGGCGGCAAATCGGTCTCCAGGTTGAGGTAAATACCACGCTCAGACGCAAAAGAATCAGCCGTTCGAATTGCACTGAGAACTCTACACTGGTCCTCTTTGGTGATGATTCGTGCCTGATCTACACAAGGTATGACAATGTCCTTAACCCCTAATTGGCTAGATCTATCAATTAGCTCCTTCAGGACCAGCAGTGAAGTCTCAAAATGCTCAGAATGAAAAGGCCTCTCCATAAAGTAATCGGCGCAGATGGATTTTACCTTCACTCCAGTTTCTTCAATCAGTTCTAAAATTGACTTGATGCCTCCATCGGTCATCAGTGGATTCTGTTTGGCCGATCTATAGTCAAAGATGAACTCGATAGCTGCAAAACCAATCGACTTGGCGAGCTGAAACTCTTTTTTCCAATGATGTAAAGGGAAGGCTTGATATTGTCCTTGGTGTCTAGGAGATAGTCTTCCCTGCATTATGCCGATTTGGAAGGCGATCAGTGAGTCCCTAGATGATTGTCCATCCACCATCTATGCAGATGGTCTGGCCTGTTATATAACTGGAGCTGTCTGAAAGAAGAAACCTTGTGATGCCCGTAAGATCATTCGGGTGTCCGACCCGAGCTAAGGCGGTTTTATGTTCGAGGCGACAGATGAATTCTCTATCTGAGGTAGCGTTTGCACTCTCCATTTCCATGTTTGGGTATGCACCAGGGGCGATCGAGTTAACGCGAATACCATGTTTGCCCCAAAAAGAGGCCATATACCTGCTCATTGCATTCAAACCGCTCTTGGCGATCCCATAGGTTACGGGATTCAAGGTGGTTTTTCCCTGATATAGCCGCCGATCTGGCGATACTATGCTGTACATTGAGGAGACATTAATAATGCTACCCTTTATGCTTTTCTCAATCATCTGATTGCCAATCGATTGAGCAAACAATAATGGTGCGGTCACACCCGATTGCAATGCTGCTTGAATCATCTCTACTGAAATATTCTCCAAAGTACCCTTTTGAGTATTAAAACCAGTTTTTTCCGAGAAGTCATAGGCATTGTTGATTAGGCCGTGGACGTCAAAGTGTTTTCCAATGTTCTTGCACTCTCGAATGATGGATTCGGAATCATATAGATCTACTACTATCTTAGACACCGATTCTGCTGGGAATATACTCTTCAGCTTGTCATGGTTTCTTGAGACGGCACAGACGTGGTAGTCATTTTCTAAGGCCTGAACCAAATATCTACCAAAAAAACCCGTCGCACCTGTGACTACAACTGTCTTCTTCACATCAAAACCTTCTTTGCGATGAGTTCACATAGTTCCAGATCATCTTGATTGTCAATTTGCTGCGAGGAAAGTCGATCCATTTCATAAACAACAATTTTGCCTCCAAGTCGATTACGGTGCCTTCGCAGAATTTCCGGACGAAACACATATATCGACCCATTTTCCAAATAGGTAGTGCTGATATCCTGTCGCATCTTCCTATGTTTATAGTCATAGTTGACGCTTCGAACGCCTTCTTGCCCGTCCTCCCAAATGAAATAATCATTAAGAACCCTTACTGATAAAAGGCTGTCAGCATTTTCAGCGATTAGTTTAGAGATGGCATTATCGATATCGTCTCTTTGTCGAATCGGGGACGTAGCCTGAAGAAAAACAATCAGATCATACGAAGCTGACTTCTGTTGTTCCATATAATCCAACGCGTGTATCAAGGCCGCTTCTGACGGGGCGGTACCAAGCGATAGCTCATGCGGTCGTAATACGGTCTCTGCACCAAAATCTTTTGCTATTTGAAGAATCTGCTGGTCGTCAGAGGATACGACTGTGTCGGAGACCAGGGTAGCGTGTTTGGCTTGGTCAATACTCCAGGCGATGAGAGGCTTGCCTGCAAAAGAGACGCGATTCTTATGCGGGATACCTCTACTTCCTCCTCGAGCAGGTATAATACACAAGATTCTAGGTAAACTAGCCATCAGAGCAAATCATTTCAGCAAACTCCCTCACTGCTCCTCGACCACCTGAGTGTTGAAGAATATAGTCTGCATTGCGCAAGACTATCGGATGGGAATCTTGGGGACAAACGCTTGTCCCCACGAACTTCATAGAATCAAGATCATTTACATCATTTCCAATATAGATTACTTTGTTTGGATCCAACCCATGATCTGTAAGATACCTTTCTAAAAAACTCTTCTTATCTTTACAGTCGAAATGGCAAGGCACCTTCAGCTTTTTAGCCCGCGCTTCAATAACAGGATTCGACTCTGTTGAGAGTATCATTAACGGGATTTCGGACTCTCGAAGCATATCCATGCCTAAGCCGTCCGCTCTGCTACAGACTACAGCTTCGCCACCATCTTGAAGTGTGAAAACAAGATTGTCGGTAAACACACCATCAAAATCCATGACAATAAGATCGATATTTTCTTTGTCTATTTTTTTGGTGTTTCGGTCATTCAAGATATCAGTTACGGGTGTAGTGTTTTCTTTTAAGCCGTACTTTCCAAAAAAGTGTTCCTCCAGCGTGTAACATAGCCAGTGATAAACTGGCAGATGGTATTCCTGTATTTCATGGACTTTAGTGGAGGGTACGCAAATACATATATCGCTCAAGGCCTTTAATTTTCCCCCATGTTGGCCTGTCAGAGCCAAAATCTTCACTCCCTTGATTTTAGCAACTTTACAGGCGTTCAATACGTTCTTCGAATTTCCAGATGTTGATATCGCAATCAAAACGTCGTTAGGCTTTCCGAGAGCATAAACTTGCTGAGCGAGTGCAAAGTCAAAACTCATGTCGTTGGCAAAGGCGGAGTTCAACGAGACCGGCGACATCAAACAGATTGCTGGGATCGCTCCCTCTAGGTTCTTGGAGATGCTGTCGGCTTCCTCTAGGAAGCATTTCTTGAGTTTAATATGATCTAGCTCATTGATCGGACGGTTATATAAAAAGCTTTTTACGAGTTCACCAACAATATGTTCGGCATCGGCAGCGCTACCCCCATTCCCGCAGGTTAGAATCTTACCACCGGCGTGTATAGAGTTCTTCAATAACTCGAACGCTGCAACTAAATCGCTGCCAATTACTTCTAAGGCTGGATATCTCTTGAGAAATTCATTTTGTGATTTTAGCTCATCCGTCATGCAAACTTAGGCCAAAATGTCTTCCGTTCGCTTTAATTTCTTTGCAATTGGAACTTCACTGTCCCAGACTCGCTTTTCACCATCGCCCATGGCTCCTTCCAATGTGCGAATGTCCCGAACCAAACGCATGAACCCTTGTGGTTCAACGGATGCCGGTTGATCAGATCCATACATAGCCCGATTCAGGGTGATATGTCTTTCAACGGAGGTAGCACCAAGAGCCACGGCCGCCCACGTAGTCACAAGCCCGACTTCATGCCCACTATAGCCTACTTTACATCTGAATTTTTCTCTCAAGGCTGGAATGCATCGTAGATTCAACTCGGAAGTTGTACCAGGATATGTGCTCGTACAGTGCATGAGCTCAAAGGGACAATCTTTCTTTCGAAAGATTTCCACAGCCGATTCGATTTCGGCAATGGTAGCCATTCCGGTGGAAATGAATGTATACTTACCTTCATCGGCGATCATGTTGAGAAGACCAGAATGGGTTAGTCTGGGAGAAGCTATCTTATTGTATTTGAGATCATATTGTTTTAAAAATTCTTGACTCTTGATATCCCATGCCGAAGCAAACCATTCAATTCCCTTTTCCTTACAGTAGGAATCGATCTGATCGTACTCTTGTTTTTCGAATTCAAGACCCTGTTTTTGCTCACGATTGGTGGTGCCCCAAGGGCTTTCACGGGGTTTGTCGAGCTCTTCTTTTGTATAAACAAGATCCAAGGTCCTCTTCTGAAACTTAACTGCGTTCGCACCCGCTATGGCAGCAACGTCGATCAACTGTTTGGCAAGACCCAAGTCTCCGTTGTGGTTTATTCCAATTTCAGCAATAACAAATACCTTCATGCCCTACCTCGCCTTTCTTAAGACTGAACTGTTGTTTCAAAATAGGGTGGAAGTGTCAAGAACCCCGCGAGTGGGTCTCTCTACGGTTATCCTTAACGCCCGCGCCCACAAGCTTTATTTTTTTTAGTAATTTCATAGCGTTACATTTCAATATGGAGAGAGATGGTTCAAGGAAAATGGCAAGCTGCAGCTTCGTTCCGCAACGGATAGCCCTTGCCTTTATGAAGTCACCTCGATAATTTCTTAAGGCCTTGATTAACGCCGGTTCAGCAGAGATGAAAACGGAAAGTCAAATTTCAGAATCCAGGAAATCAAAACGGCCTCTACTTGTAATTGCAGTTGATCATAAGTGGAGGGATTTACCAGGGCTTGTATACCTATCCTTTCTATTGAGAGAGAGAGGTGTGGATACCACGTTCTGTCGGGCAACTCACGACACCTACACAGCGATTGCGAAGCAAGCTGATGCAGTTCTGGGCATTCATGTCCTGGCTAAGAATATGGCTGAGAGATATCACAAACTTCGAAATGCGGGTATCGATGTCTTTATTTTACCAACTGAAGGTATTCCTACGTTTCGGGAAGACGTTGTGCATATTTTAGGCTTGGACAGAGACTTGACTTGTGTAAGCCAGTTCTACGTGTGGAATGACCCAGTTAAAAGTGCCGCTCTTGCGACTGATAAAGTGTCGAAGGAGGCTATCCATGTCGTTGGTCCACCGCGCTTCGATTTCTATTTCCCCCCTCTTTCTGAGGCGCTTCTGCAAAAGTCAGAACTCTGTCAACATTTTCATTGGGATGCCACAAAACCCTTGGTGTTCTTTCCAACCAATTTTTCCATAGCACGATACCATGATCCTGACGTCGAAGGTCTGTTTGAAAAGGAGATTCAGCTTTATAAATTTGACAAGATGTATAAGGGCGCCAAGGATTTCCCCATGTTAGACTGGAGATGCAGAAATCGCTTTTTTGACGCCCTAGAAAAAGCTATAGAAAATTTCCCACCTTGTAATGTTCTAATCAAGCCTCATCCAAATGCTGACCAAAAATGGGAGAAATACAGAGTAATACAGATTCAATCCTTGATGACAAATCCGCACGTAAAAATTGGATATACCGATCAGATAATGATTTGGGATATCATCAACTGTGCTGATCTAGTAGGTGGTAGATCCTGCACAACGTGTATTGAAGCATGGTTGATGGCCAAACCGACTCTCGAAATCCAAATGTTAGAAAATTCCAACTACATGAGAAACGAGGAGCATAGATATTGTAGTTACTTTGTTACCAATGCAGAGGAACTTAGCAAAGGCATCGTAGATGCTCTCTCTAACGGTGCTACTTCTGAAATGAAAGAACACCAAGATGCTTATATTTTAGAGTGGTGCGGCTACAGGGACGGAAAATCTACGAAACGCTTGGCGGACAAGATGTCAAGGTACTTGCACGATCGAAAGGTAACCACGGACACAAACTCTATACCATTGCCTGAACGATTCAAAGCTTGGATAAAATTACAAGCGATGAGCAAAACGGGATTCCGAGCGGCTGACTGGAAGAACGGAAAGTTCTTTCGGCGGTCGGTTGATGTGTTAGGGAGGTTCAATAAGAATATCTGTCTAAATGACATAGCATACTGGGAAAAAAAGCTAGAAAAGATCCTATTTCGTTAACGGCTGGTCTGTTGGCGAAGGGGCAAAAGAGGGCACCTTCAAAGACATGAGAATCAAAGTGTTAATAAGGAACAGCAGAAAGTTCAGCGGGTACCGATAGGTTATGGAGTATATCTGAAAAGGAATGGCAACGGCCATAAGCAAAAAGACGGCATACCCCTCGAAAAGCGCGCCTAATTCCCGATCACCATTCTGAAAGGCGATACGACGAAGCCGAAAGGAGTGGATGATAAAAAATGCGTAGTAGCATAGAAAGATAGCGAGGCAGAGCAGTCCGTTGTTACGTAATACATTAAAGTAAGTGCTATCCCACTTGCTAAACCTTGTAGTGCTAAGGTCACCAAATAGTAGCGAAAGAGGATCTGCAGAGAGCAGGTAAGACCACATCATTTCATATTGAACGACCCTGTGTGAGACCGTATAACCCCCGGTTGTCACTATTTCAATCTTTTTGATGAGTGGTTGTAGCTGTAACCATTCAATGGCGACATATCCTAACAGGACTGCAAAAATGATCATGCTGAACGATAAGAATAGGCGCCGTTTAAGCAGCAGAAGCGACAACAGAATACCAAAGAACATAATAAAATTACCGAAGGAAATTGTCAGCAAAAGCACCACACAGGAAAGTATTAGAATCCAGTAGTGCATCTTCTTCGCAAGATTATTTAGAACCAAAGCAAAGCTAAGACATATCATCAGATTTAGAAAGAAAGCATAGTTATTAGGACTAACAAAACTTGCACTGACTCGTCCAACAACCAAGAGTGCCGGCTTGAAAACATAGAAGAGACAGACAGCAAAGGTTAGGAAACAGGTTTTCAGCAAAAATTGCTGCAGGCGTAGTAGGTCCTCACGACTGCTAACAAAAAGAGGGAGAATAAAGAACACAAGACTGTAGTAAAATGTGTTTCTGAGATCATGCTGCGCCACCTCCATAAGGCCACGGTGGTAGATATGGGCAATGACGACAATCAAAAATGGCCCGGCGAAAACTGGAAACCACCTTAATAGAAACGTGTAATAAGGTTTGAACTGCGCTAAATAGGTGGGGTGGGCTTTCTTTAACAAGAAATAGCGAAAGAGTGCGAGTACGCAGAAAACTAGCCAAATAAAATCGCGAATGGTTACGATGTACCACGGGGCTTTACCAAGATTATGATCGGTAATATAAAAGAGGGCAAAGCTTCCAAATAGAATGGCAAAGATTATGTATGCTTTTAAAAACAAGAGATGTCAGCTAGCAAGAGCTTTACGAACATCAGGAACGACATGCTCAGCAATAAAAGCAATCAGGCTCCCCAGCATAAAACAGCAGAAGAGGCTTAAAATAGCCAGGAGCTTTTTCTTCGGCCAGGCTGGACCGTCTGGCACAACGGCCGCATCGATAACTTGAAAAGAGATTTCATCACGCAGCTCATTGACCTTTACAATTTCGTACTGCTCCTTTAGAAACGCATAAACCTTTTCAAGCACTAAGACGTTTCGCTTTAGTCCAAAGTAGTCTACTTTAACTTCGGGTACGTTTTCGAGACGACCAAATAGCGGTGGCGGTTTCTGCGTGGTCTGGTCTTTTGCATACGAGCCCGCTTCAATTTTACGCATCTGTCTTTTCAATGATGCGTTTTCTAAAATAAGTTGCTTATAACTAGCGTTTTCCCTGCCATAGACTTTTTCTATCTGCGCAAGTTTCACGTTGTTTTTTATGATATCAGCTTTTAGTTCTGACGCAATCTGCAGAGTCATAGCCGTCTGGCTGCTAATATCATATATCTTTTCTTTTTCTTCGAACTCCTGTAAGCGTTGTTCGGCGATGGCCAAATCTTCACGAGTCTTTTCAAGTTGTTGTTCGACAAAAATACGATTCTTTTTGCCTATGGTCAGAACTTTATGATTAATAAAGTTCTGTAGGGCTTCTGTTATTCTGTTTGCCGTCATGGCAGCCAGGTTAGCTTCTGGCATGATAACGCGTACCGTAATCAAGCCTTCTGCCATAGCTTTGACAGTTAAAACTTTACGATGAAAGAGGCCAACTAGGTTATTCATTGTTGGTGGTTTGGAACCTTTTTTCCATTGTTGGTTCTTATTATCCCATCGTGATGGGTAGAGATGCGGTTGCAGATTGAGATCTTTAATGACCTCTCTGGCTATGGTTTCGCTCTTTAATATGAACTTGAGCCTATCGACATCACTCATACCTTCGATCCCTTCGATCAATCCAGCGAACCTTCCAAACGCTGACTGGGATAGCCAAGCACCAGGCGTGCTATTTGCTGGGGGTCGACTAGGAATGAGGGTTGTCGTAGCCTCGTAGCCCTTTCGCCAGGCAAAGCTCAGGACGACTACGATTATGGTTGGAACAATCGTAATAACCACAATGGTGCGTTTCCACTTGAACAAAAATTTGATCAGCTCTATAAGAAGGGGCTTATCTTGCATTGAAAATAGACTCCAGGTAGAGGATTTAGAGTACTTAATTACTCGATTGTCAAGTGTTTAGCAATGGTTAAGTCCGAATGGCTGCAAATCCTGGCAACTGTTTTGTTACTAGCGGTTGTCAGCTGCTCGCATAAACGTGACAGCGGCGCTGGTGTCAGGCAGGCTGAGAAATCGTCGCATCGGCTGCAGTACTACGGCGGCTATTTCAATAAGAGTCTGCACTGGCACAACCGTATCATTACGGAATACACCAACCTGACACGGGTGAGCGGTTCTTTTGATGACTATTTACGACGTAGCTCTTGGCTGCTACGGAGTCGAGCGCAGAGGATCCAGTATGACCTGCAGTACGAGTTGGATTTAGGACGATCGGACAACGAACTGCTCGAAATGCTGCAGCTAAGACGCAGATGGCTTGAACTGACGAATTTGCTGGATTCTGTGGACATGCTCTTTATCGATGACGAGCCTTGGGCACGCAACAAATCTGATAAAGATTTGCAGCGACTCAGTGTCTTGGTGCGGCAGGTGTTCCCAGGAATCAAGCAGGTTGTGGTTATCAATCCACAGTTTATGGCAGGGCACTCTCTGCCTGATACTATCGATATAGTTGGTATCTTTGCTTATGCGGTTAGAGACAATCCAGGATCGGAAATAGAGAATATCAGAAATCAGGTCAGACGAGAGCTTGATAAAGTGAGAGACGCCGGTATAGCCCAACCTGTTATATTTATCGGCCAGGCAGCGGCAGAGGTTGCAAAAGGCGGCAGGATGCCCACGCCTGAGGAGACTCAGGCCTATCTCGACATCATCGAAGAGTTAAACGAAATTCCTAAGTACAATGTCATTGGCTTCCAATGGTATCATTTTCAGGGACCTAAAGGGGGCTGGGCTGGAGTGGACTCCGACTGCTTCCGCAAGCACGCGCATCTGATTGCTGTTCACCGAGATTTTGGCCAAAGTCGTGACTTTACTCAGAACAAGTATGCCTTTGTCGATCTCTTCGAAGCGGAACCGGAAGAGTGTTACGACTATCGCGCAGGGGGATCGATCCATGGAATCAATGGCTGGACGGTAGACTATCAGTCGGCAACTGGTCAGTGGTATGCAGGATCCACCACGGACAGTGTCGTTAAAGAGGCAGTCATAGATGGGCGTTGGGTAAGCCGCAGCGTCGGACCGGCTAGCAAAGCACATCGAGCGGATCCGCCGGCAGCGCGGGTAGTTTTTAGTAATCATGCTATCGGCCTCGATCGTACGAAAGAACGGTATGTGACCATCGATGTCGTTGGTCGTCTTACCAGTACAGTAAGCAGCGAAGTATCGACCGTGACGGTTTCTATCGAACCTGGTAGAGACGCGGCAACGAGCCTAGCGTCCTTGACGCTCAGCAGTAGAGAGAGCGCAAAATTGGTGTTGCCCGTGGTTAAATCCAATCGTAGCATGGTTTTGAATAAGTTGCCGGGAAAGAGTGATTTTCCCTTTGCCCTGCGTTTTGTTTTTGACACCAAGCAAGGGCGATTAGATATCCTGGATATGAGCCACGGGGTTGTGTTGATTGCCAAAGAGCTACGATGTCACCGTGGGCCCATCACGCAACGACCCAACAGGCTTGTGGTTGACTACCATACAGCTCCTCATAGTATTTTTGACTTAGATGCGGTCCAGGCCTTCAGCAGCAGCGCTTACCCCGAACCGGACGCTACCTAGCAGCACCCGATATGACTTGCGACAGGCTGGAACTAAAGCGGTGCAAGTTTTCCGGCGAGTGCTCATAGAGCTCACCTGGCAAGCTCCAATTGTAAGATCGTCGCAAAAAGGTATCCAAAGCCTCATCGGAAAACTCCTTGCGCAAGCCACGTTGATGTAGCTGTTTGAGATCCTCAACGCTTTCTAAATCCGTGGTGATTCCCTCACCTCGGTAGATAGAGTCTCCCAGGGTAACGGTCTTGCGGTGCCGAAACAGTGCCTCAATGCCGACCTTGGAATTAACCGTCAGGACGTAAAGCGCCCGATCCACTAGATCATGCGAGCTTACGGTCGGGTGTAGAAGCATGAGACGACGGTTCTTGATGAGATCGTCTAGCGGTCTAAAGTCATAGGCGCCGATCGAAGCCGGATGTTCTTTAGTAGCGAGAACCAGCTCGTCAGGTAAGTTTGCAATCACTCTGCGGATCAGCTCATGCTGATTAAGGTAACTTTTGGATCTTACCGTCAGCTGCACGTCAAGAGGCACATGCAGTGGATAGTAAACAAACTTTCCTGGAAGGTCGGCCAGTTGGCTGTAGTACTTTGCATTGATCTTCCGATTTTTGAGCTTCCAAAAGTTATAGCGTACTACCTGGAAAACGGCATCAAACTCCTCCTCACAGCCTCTTATATACTTATCTGTAAGTTTGCTGATTAGTCGATTGCCGTTTCGTAGCGTGAATAGCTTACGAAGATTCATATCCTTGAAATGATTTTGATCTTTATCCGGAATATTGATCAACTTTTTGTCGACGATTTCGGCCACATGGGAACGAATATAGGCCTGTTCGGTTTCTTCCAGTTGCGGTCCGATGTCAGCAGGAAGCCGTGCGTACAAACTGTCCTTAACCCAGAAACAACGCTTTGGAAAGAAAGCCGGCTCAATGGTGTAATGGGTGACTCCGCGTCGTCTACACACGAGAAAGACCGTGAGGTGGGCTATGAAACCCCCAAGTTCGGTTATAAACAGATCTGGCTGGATTTTTTCAAAGAGCGCCTCTAATGCCTGGAGGTAGAGTGCTGTCTTACGGACGAGTTTTGTGTGATCGTGGTGATGGTGGGTAAGCGCTTCATGCACGATGATGTTTTCCACAGGCATACCGTAGCGCGTCTCAATCTGCGGTGCGGACAACTGTGGGGAGAATGTGCGTTTCCAGCGGTGAAAGTTGTAGACGGAAAATCCACAGTGTTGCAGCATGGTTTCGCAGCCCGCATGAAAGGTGAGAAAGGTGAGGTCCAGATGCGGCAGCTCTTGGCGCAGCTGGGGCAGAAGGTCGCGGAAGAAGGCCGCATCTCGCCTAGCAATCAGCCCGATAATTATTTTTCTACCATTTTGCATAGTTAGATTTTCGGCATGAACAGCTCTTATCTAACATACTTGGTAGCAAATCAACAAACTGTTGACAGGCGTTCAGGGCGGCGGTTTGACGACAACAGACCAATGTGCTAAGCAGCGAGCCATGACCGCTAACTTTGTAAACTATTGATAAGATGAGCAAACTGAACAAAGCTCGAGTCCTGCAAAAGCTCGCCAAGTCGATAGTTGCCGCCCAGGACTTGCCCAAGGACACAAAGCCGAGCAAGTAAATAGTCTGTTAAAACTGTGATGAAGGTCCTGGTTTTAGGAAAATATTACCCGCCATACGTTGGTGGTATTGAAGTCTATACAGCACAGCTGGTGCGTCAGTTAAAAGACCGCGTCGATTTGGAGGTCTTGGCAACGAATACCCAGGCGCGTACGGTGCATGAGAAAATAGATGATGTTTGGGTACATCGTGCCTGTCAGCTTGGCGTCGTGGCCAAGGCGCCTATTTCACCGAGCATGCCCTACCTGCTGTATCGTCTCCATAAAAAACGATTCAACATTATCCATGCACAGTTTCCCAACCCAGCCAGCGATCTTGCCCTATTACTGGCAAAGACCGGCACCGCTAAGCTTGTCATGACCTATCATTCCGATATTATTGAACAAAAACTGCTACTCAAACTTTACCAACCGATGGTCCACTACATTCTGGGTAAGGCAGAGCGCATCATCGTGACGTCCCCAAACTATCTACGCAGCTCAGAGCTGCTGAGAAAGTATGCCAACAAGTGCCGTGTTATACCGCTTGGAATAGAAAGCAACAGCTTTGCTGTGGATCGGGTCGATCAAGAGCGGGTCCGTGGAATCCGTAAAGACTATGGCAACAAGTTCATGCTCTTTGTCGGCCGCTTAGTACCCTACAAGGGGTTGCGTTACCTTTTACAGGCGTTGCAAAAGACGTCGGCACGGCTTGTTGTTGTTGGCGATGGCCCCCTGAAGGGCGAGTTGATGCTGCTAGCCAAAGAGCTAGACATTGACAGGCGAGTACACTTTCTCGGCCGTTTGAGTGACGAAGAAATTCGCCATTTCTATCACGCTAGTAGTTTCTTCCTGCTCCCTTCGATTACACGGAATGAGGCTTTTGGCATTGTGCAGTTGGAGGCCATGGCGGCAGGCAAACCAGTAATAAGCACGAGTCTTGATACGGGAGTGCCGTTTGTCAACAGACATGGTGAGAGTGGTATCGTCGTGCCGCCTGCGGATGTAGAGAGTCTCGCAGAGGCCATAGACGAGCTTTGGAACGATGCGGATAAATGCCAAGAGCTAGGACGGACAGCGCAACAACGCGTGTACGAGCAGTTTGACGTCAGCCGTATGGCCAATCAGACTTTGGATCTCTATACGAAGCTGCTCAGTTAGTGTCGAAAATTGCCACAGCCGATAGGCCTACGGATGCGACAGTAGCCAAGAAGCCAATCCAGAACTCAGTGGAAACCGCTTTCTCCTGGACCTGAATCGTATCTCCAGGATTGATAATAGTGGTGCTGTCAGTGACCTTAGTGCGGGTGATACCACCGTCCAGTGAAATGAGCTTGACGCCTCTCTTTGCTAATCGAGTTCCACCGCCGGCAAGCGCAATGTACTGGTTCAGTTTGAACTGGGGTTGAAATGGAAAGGCGCCAGGAACTCTTACAGCGCCGGTAACAAACACTCGATCCTCAAAGGCAGTGACCGCGAACTCGTCATTGGGTAAAGAGCCGACCTCGGTGCTGAGTTTATTCTTTATGGTAAACAGGTGTGGAATAATGATGACATCGCCGTTTTGTGGCCGATAACCGTTTACCGTAATCTTATCAAAGCCTATCTCAATGACCTGCCGTTCATCTCTTTCATTGCTGTAGCGGACAATCTGTATCGGTTTGAACTTTGCCACTCCTGTGGAGAAACCGCCGGCTAGGTCGATGAGTGCCTGAAGGGATTCTTCTGCCAGCAACTCGTACTCTCCAGACCTTTTGACCGGCCCGTTGATAGTGACCGATCGTCCCTTGAAAGGGACAAAAATAACGTCGTTATCAAAGAGATAAGGGTCATGTTTAAGGTCACCGGTAGTTTCGAACTTAAAGAGATCGACTATTCTTGACGGCTTTGCGACCTTACGAATCTCAATGCGGCGTGTGCTACCGCGCTCTGTAATACCGGATGCCGCCTGTAGGGCCGTAGTCAGGCGAGTTGGCTGATTGAGTAGATAGCTCCCCGGCTCTAAGACCTCTCCGGCAACGTGTATCTGGATGGGGCGGGAGATAGTGCCTTGCACCATACCGCTGCGCGTAGACTTTGGTTTGGTACGTTTTCTCTTATCTTTGTTGAGTAAACTTTGGCTGGTACCTGTGGCGGCCAAAAGGCACTCCGCGGTCGTGAGATGGAGTAGCGATAGGATGGCTACCAAACAGAGTAAAGTTCTATGTTTGCTGAACCGCTTCATTTTGGCAAAGGGTTATCTCTCATAGTGCTAGAGGCAAGTCAACGCGACACTCCTTACCCTGCCTTTGACCTAGAATTTAGCTAAGTAAATTAAACAGTTAGGTAATATCAGTGGCCACATTCTTGACTCACCCTGTAGAAAGCTTAATACCTATTAGCCGAGAAATCGGCAGGATTTATGCACATACTTCAAATCGTTGTAAAAAATACCAGCACGTTGGACTTTACCTTGCCCATCTTGTGGAAACTGCGGGCAAGAGACCAAAGCTGTCGTATCTCCATACTATACTGTGTCTTTGATAAGCGGCAGATTTTGCGGTCTTCACGGTTTTACTCCAATTTCTTTAAGAGGATTCATGCGGAAGAGTATGATTTTGCCGATTTTTTAAAAAGGCCATGGCATCTGACATCTTGGTTGTTGCGTGCTCTCTTTTCTTCAGCTCCGGCTGATAAGGTTCATTTGGCAGATCTCTACAGAACTTATAGGAAAGGCAGAGATAACACCGATAATCGGGGGTTGATGGCGTTTTTAGTTTCTCTCTTTCAACGTTATTCTCTGGTCAGCCTCGTCAGTAACGTTTTCAAGAACGGTTTAGCTCGAGTTGAACGAGCGATAACTCCAAGGTTGATCCATCTCGACCGGATCCTGCCAACTTTCAACGCTGACACCGTACTCTTTGATAATAGGGCCACAACCAAATTCCCTGGTCGTGAGCTGTTTTTTCAATACTTTTCCCGCATCCGGAGACCTGTGGTGTTATTGCCGCATGCACCGCATCTAAGGGATCCTGTGAGTGAATTCTGCCCGTTTGATGAGCATGGCGAAGTATTACCCAGCTACTGTAATTTTTGGATGCCGCTTAGGTTTGGCACTCCATGGGTTAAAGTTCCTGACAAGAAAGACCAGTTTTCCTATGTTGGCTATCCCGGGCTTGACTCCGAGTGGTTAGATTTCTTACGAAAAAAAAGACAGGCAACAAAGTTAAAATGCCTGGTAATTATTAGACGGTATTTAGAAGAGGGCGAAAAGCGACCAGCTGACCTCGATCCCTATATTATCGATTATGATGAGTTCATTCGTCCTATGCGTCTACTTGCGGAGGCGGTGAAGAGAACGGGAAAAGAGATCGACGTTATTATAAAGCCCCATCCAGCAAATAATTATAAATGTCTGGCGAGGGACCTGAAGAAGGTCGGTCTAAGACACTGGTCTATTACCCATGAACCAGTATTTGCCCTGCTGCAAGAGATAGACCTGGTGGTCTCACTGTTTTCAACCATACTATTGGTTCCAGCGATGAGCGGCATTCCAACGCTGGTGCTCAATTCCAAGTTGCAACGTCATGTGCATGAGGAGTGGAGCCTATTGCGAGATCTCTATACCAACATGGAATTTTACGTTGAAGATCTTGCCGGGTTTTCATCGGTCTTTGCCAACGCTCTTAACCGTCTGATGCAGAAATCGGTCGCAGCAATAAAAGACAATGATATAAATCACTTACGTTATTACTTTCCCAGTGGTGCTACAGAGGTATGCCTAGAAAAGATAACCGCACTCTCTGGCTCGCAACAACCACAAGCAGGAAATGACATCGCATGGGTAAAGCAAGTATAGTCATACGAACCTACAACGAGGAGAAGCATCTTCCCGAGCTCTTACGTCAGTGTGAAAAACAGACTTATGCAAGTGGGTTCGAGACCGTCATCGTAGACTCGGGATCCACGGATCGCACCCTAGAGATCGCGAACGACTTTAAAACTCGTATTGTACATATTGAAAAAGAAGAGTTTACTTTTGGCCGATCGTTAAACTATGGCTGCGATGCTGCAGAAGGTGATTATCTTGTTTTTATTAGCGGTCACTGTATTCCAATTGGCGAGAGTTGGCTTGCAAGTCTAGTGCATCCTTTCAAGGATGAGAGTATAGCCATGAGTTATGGCCGGCAACTAGGTGTGGAACAAACCCATTTCAGCGAACACCAAATCTTTACAAAGTTTTTTCCGAAGTATGACAAAATTCCACAAGAGGGCTTTTTTGCCAACAATGCCAATGCTGCGATTAGGAAGAGTCTATGGCTGGAGACACCGTTTGATGAGAGTTTGACCGGTCTTGAAGATATGGACTGGGCTAAGAAGCACGTTGCCAAGGGAAAGCAGGTGGCCTACGTCGCCAGTGCCAGTGTGCATCATATACACGATGAAACTTGGCGCACTATCCGCCTTAGGTATGAACGTGAAGCCATTGCCCTACAGAAGATCATGCCGGAAGTGCATATGCGATTATATGACTTTGCCCGCTTTTACATGGCCGCTGTCTTAAGTGATTGGGGGAAAGCGCTCGGCGAGAAGTGTTTTTTGCGTAACTTCTTCGATATCGTTTTGTTTCGTTTTTTTCAGTACTATGGCTCTTATCGAGGTAACCATGAGTTACGCAAACTCTCTCGAGAGATGAAACGAAAGTACTTTTACCCAGTATGACGACTATTCTGGGTCGTGAAGCCTTGAACCAATACCGCCATCAAGGTTGAGGGTTGTGCCAGTTAAAAATGGCGACTTTGCAGTGGCGAGATAAAAAATAGCATCAAAAACCTCTTTGGCTTGACCAACGTTACCAGCGGGATGAAAGCTGCCAAGCTGTCTTAAACGGCTGGTATCTCCCTGAAAGCTCTGCTCAAGCATAGGTGTGTGGATGGCAGCTGGCGCGACCGAGTTGACGCGGACTCGCCCACCAAGATCAACGGCCATGGAGCGCGTCAGCCCTTCCAATGCCGCCTTGCTGGTAGCGTAGGCGACAAACCCTCTCTTCGTGAGTCGACTGTGAATGCTGGTAACATGCACAATGGAGCCTTTAGCCGCTTCAAGTTGACGCAGCAGCTTTTGGGTCAGCAGAAGCGGCGCCGTCAGGTTGGTCTTGAGCGACTTATCCCAATCTGCAAGAGTGAGATCGGTGACACCGCCAAGGATCTGAGTGGCGGCGTTATGGATGAGACAGAATAGCTTACCCCTTGAACTCTTGTCTGCCCAGCTGACAAACCTCTCTTGAATGCTGGGTTTTTCAACAAACGCTTGCAGGTCCATCTCGAAGTAGGAATCATCAGCACGATCGCCTGGTTCCTTGTCCGTTCCCAAAACATGAAATCCAGCTTCTCTGAAACCATGAGCAACAGCTTGGCCAATGGTACCTAAACACCCAGTGATCAGTACGGTTTTCTTACTCATGGAATTCCTTGCTCCATCTTCTAATTCACTCCTAAGTCGGTAAAGATCTGATCTATAGCTCTGTGGCTGGTTCGGTCGACAGCTTCGACGGTGTTGGAGCTGTTGTGAGAGCCGAAGATACAGCGATCATGTTGTCGCAGCGGACTGTCTTTAGGCAGGGGCTCCTGCTCAAAGACATCGAGGCCGACACTGTGGACCTTCTTGGCTTCAAGCGCCTCTATGAGAGCTTGTTCATCGATCAGCGCGCCCCTAGCAACGTTAACAATACGGACTCCATCCTTTACGCAGGTGAATGATTGTCGGTTGAGAAGGTGACGATTTTCTGTTGTTAGTGCGCAGGTGAGAACAATAAAATCTGCCTGTGCTAGGTTGGCCTGCAACTCAAGCATGGACACATGCGCGCCAGGTGGAGAGGCTGCATACTTTGGATCAGTAACAAAGACATGCATTCCACAACTCTGTAAACGCTTTGCCAGTTCTTGGCCGATATCGCCGAAACCAATCAGGGCAACTTTTTTACCTTTTAGGGAGATTCCCTGGGGTTTAGGCCATTGGCCGTTACGAACTCCTCTATCAATATGGAATGTCTGTCGTGCCAGAGCAATCACGTACCCTAACGCTACGTCTGCTACCTCAGCACCGAACATCTGTGGCGTATTGCTGATTGCTATCTCGAGGTCCTGACAAGCGCTCTCATCGACGTTGTCCATGCCGACGCCCCATTTTACAGCGGCACGGAGCCTTCCCTTTTTCCCAGCTTGGAAAACCTGACGGGTCGCAGGGTCGTCGCCAATGATCCAGCCGTCATAGTCGGCAACAAGAGCAAGCAGCTCCTCTTCGGTAAGTGTCTGTAAAACGTTGGGACAAAAGTAATCAACCTGCCTGTCAACAAAGCGGCTGCGGTATCGCTCGATCGATTGGATCATTGGCGGGCAGGTAATCAAAATCTTCATGTCAAAGGTAGTCCTGTCTTTTTAACCACTTCAGCAAGATGCCAACTCTCTTGATCATCGATATCAATCGATTCCAAACGTGGGGTCTCAAAAAGGTAAGGTTTGGCGCCAATTCTTGAGTGAGTTGCTGTAAATGAGCCACGAGAGAAAACATACAGACAAGAGTTCTCTTCAAACCATGGTTCCAAGTCCTGAGTACGTAGTAGTTTGCCCGGATCATGATTCACTGCTGTGCCATCTTGCTTGTAGAAACGAGTCTGAACCCGATTTACGCTAAAGAGAGAGTCGCAGCTGCCATCTGCAATCGATGTGTAATACTGCTGCAGGGCCGCACGAATGGTTCGCACCGAGAGATTTGGGTTTGTCGTGTGTGTCATGAGAAAGGTCTTGGCTGAGACGTTTTCAACGTCATCCGCTAAAATCTTATTCATGGAAACGAGGTCTCCACAGATCTCCGGCCTTCGATCTCTAATCATGATCCTATCCGAGTCGGTGAGGCCAGCGGCAGCAAGAATCTGCCTGGCATCGGTATTGATGACGACCTTCTCAACTTCAGTAGTTTCTAAGAGCGTGTCGACGATCCAGCGAAACAGTGGTTTACCTGCAAAGGGTTTGAAGTTTTTATCTTTAATCCTCTCACTGTGCGCCTTCATGGGAAGGAGTGCGACCAAGCCATGTGCCATTTTCAGATCTCCATACTCTCTCCAGCTGGAAGCCAGTTTATTTTGGCCTCACCACCTTGCTTATGGGCAAGGAAGGTTACCTCTTCTGGGTAGGTACGGTTCAAGGGAAAGATATCCCAGTGCGTGGGTACCCAGTGCAGGGCGTTGATCTCTTCTATCCACTGCAGCGCTTCACGCACCGTCATATTGCCAACTATTCCCTGGCGATTGCGGTAACAGTTGCGCTCATTGACCGGCACAAAAGCCCAGTCAATTTTTTTAGGGAGCTGCTTTGCAGTCTCCTCGTGGGGAATGCAATCACCAGCGTGGTAGAAGACGCTGCCAGCAATTTCAAAAACAAAACCGCAGAAGCGTGTGAGACCACGTTGGTCCCATTCTAGCTCTGTGTGAGCCGCCGGCACCGACCTCCAGCACGTATCCGTGCTAAGATCATGCCACTCACCATCTGCCAAGATGATTTGATCGGAGGAGACGGTAGCCTCTTTGAGATTGCCAAGGCAGTCATAGGTGCAGATGACTTTTAAGTTAGGATTATTTGTAAGTAGGTCACTGATAGTGTGGGGATCGCAATGATCCCAATGCGCATGGGTGCAGAAGACATAATCGATGCCTGTGAGCTCTTTTGCCCGCACCGGTGGTGGGATCATGCGCTTAAACTCAACACCGGCTTTTTCTTCAACGTAGTCAGATAGGTAGGGATCAACCAGAAACGTCACGCTGTTGGTTTCAAACAGATAGCCTGATTGGCCAAGCGCTGTAACCTTAATTGCCATTATTTTTCTGATACCATTTCCAAGCCGTGCCGACGATCTCCTCAAGGTCGGGGAAACGGGGGGTCCAGCCAAGTGCTGTGTGTGTCTTTTTCGGGCATCCAACCAACTGTGGAGGGTCTCCTGGACGTCGTGGCCCCGTTTCAACAGGGAAATTCTTACCAGTGACTCTCTTGGTTACCTCTACTAGCTCTCTTAGGGATGCGCCATAACCATTGGAAAGATTGAAGCAACCCGTGCCCCCTTCCTCTAATAGCTTGAGAGCACGGACGTGGGCATCAGCTATGTCATGAACATGAACGAAATCACGTATACAGGTGCCATCTCTAGTCTCATAGTCTTCCCCATTAATAATGAACTTCTCCCGCTTACCTCCAGCGGCTTCGAGTAAAATAGGTATGACGTGCGTGGGGTTTGGACGGCAGTCTCCTAGTTCCAGCTCAGGATCGGCTCCCGCGGCATTAAAATAACGCAGCGAGATTGAAGCAACCTTTTCGCTGCAGTCTTGGAGAACCTTCTCAAACAGCAGCTTTGTTTGGCCATAAGGGTTGATGGGGTTTAAGGTGGCCTCTTCCGGTATAGGGACTTCATTGGGTTCACCGTAAACCGCGGCAGAGCTTGAAAAGACAAAGTGGCGGATACCAAAATCGCTAGCCAACTTGAGCAGGTTGATGCTGCCGGTGACGTTGGTCTGGTAGTATTTTAAAGGATCATATACCGACTCCTCGACCTCGATGAGAGCGGCAAAGTGCATCACCGCACAGGGGCGATGTTTTGTAAACACCTCCTGCAGTCGCTGGCTGTCAAGGATATCGCCCTCTTCAAGGGGGCCCCACTGGACAAACGGACGTTTCCCCGAACTCAGGTTATCAACGCTGACTGGGGTGTAACCCGCTCTAGATAGGGCCTTGCAGGTATGCGAGCCAATATAACCAGCCCCACCCGTTACCAAGACTCGTTTCTCTAACATCGGCCACACTATGCCGCAAGCCATGGGGGCTGTAAAGCGCGGTCGCCAACGTCCGTTAGTGACGCAATCATGTTATTTGCCTTCAAATTCGTCTACTTAGTGGTTAGACGGCAGTGGGAATTTTTGCTATAGGCAGCTCTTCGCTATGAAGACGTTCATTCAAGGGTACTTTGCTTCTTCGCTGATCTTGCGCATCTTTGTCGGCTTTCTGCTTGGCTCGCTGATTGGCGGACTCTTGTGGATGGTTTCGGTGACAACCGGAACACCGGTGGCTCCTAGACTCTCACCCTACATCTCACCCTTTGGGACTATCTTCGTCAACATGCTCAAGATGATCGTCATCCCAGTAGTGTTTTTCTCGTTGATCGTCGGCGCTGCCAGTCTGCCGATCAACAAGTTTGGCCGCGTCGGCATTAAGGTCATTGCCTGGTACTTTCTAACCTCACTTGTGGCGGCACTCGTTGGGGTAGGCCTGGCAATGCTGCTCAACCCTGGCAGCAACAGCGAGTTGGAAGGTTGGGAGCAGATTGCCGGCACGCTGAGTAGTGCAGCAGGAGATTTGGCCACTCGGGCGACTGCAGATGGCGTACTTCTGAACGTCGTCTTAAATCTGTTCAAAAATCCCTTTGCTGCCTTGGCTGAAGGAAACTTTTTACCGATCATCGTCTATGCCATTCTCTTTGGTCTGGCAATCCGAGTCTGCATTGAGAGCGCAGGTAAGCAGCACGATAAAGCTCACCTGCAGATGTTGATTGACTTCTGTACGGCTGCTCGCGACGCTATGTTCAAGCTGGTGGATTGGATTCTTGAGTATGCCCCTATTGGTGTCTTTGCTCTATCGATCATCAACTTTGGCCTCTACGGACCCAAAATCGTTGGACCATACATCAGTGTGGTCTTGGGAGTGGTTGCTGGTATCGTCGTCATGGTTGCGCTGGTTTACTCTGTTGTGGTTCTATTGGTGACCAAGCAGAGCCCGATTACAGTCTTTCGGCAAATCCGCGAAGCCATGGTGACGGCACTGGTCACCCGTAGCAGCGCGGCTACCCTGCCAGTTTCCATCAAGGTGGCAACCGACGAGCTGAAGGTTCGCGACGAGTTGGCGAGCTTCTCACTGCCGCTCGGCGCCACCATCAACATGGATGGTGTCTGTGTGCACCTGCCGATGTTTGCCGTGTTGGCTGCCAACATGTTTGGGGTGCAGCTCATGCCGGCAGATCTCTTCATCCTCGTCATTACCACGGTCTTAGCTGCGGTGGGCGCGGGCGGTGTACCTGGGGGCAGCCTCATGCTACTGTTCATTATTCTACAGGCATTAGGGCTTAGCGATCAGCAGGTTGCGGTCATAGTCGCTCTGGCGTTGGGGGTCAATCCGATCCTCGATATGTTTGAGACCATGAACAACGTCACCGGTGATCTTGTCTGTACGCACGTTGTTGCTGAAAACGAAGGTCTTAGCAAATCTACTTAGATCTGGTTTGGGGTATAGCAGTGGCTTGTAAGCAGTGTGGGCAGGAGGTTTCTAAAGCAGACCGTTTTTGTGGCCACTGTGGTGCCTCACTCCACACGAGCTCGCTGGGTGAGACGACTGCCTGGATTCGTCTGCTCATACCGCTATTGGTCGTGATCGTCTGCGGCGTGTTGGCGATCCTCCTACAAAACCTCTTTGTGATTGAACGACTCAAAAAAGTTGAGGCCGACAACCAAACCCTACTAGCCGCGCAGCAGGCACAGTTCTTGGTTTTCCCTGAATCCCAAGAGGCTGGCATTCTCTTCAGGGCACTCAAGACGCCCTGTGGGAAGTGCGACCGGGTTCTAGCCGAGAACAACTGTGTGCATGCCAATGGTGCGCAGGCAAGCAAAGTACTGATCAACAACATGTTCCGAGAAGGTAAAACCAAAAAGGAGGTCTTTGCCTTTTTTATCGATCGCTATGGTAAGGAGATACTAACGCCAGAGGCCCAGGCCATCTTTCAGTCACAACACCCTGAATCTGTACCGTAGGCGTCTGTAGTGTTAAGTTTTTGAAAGCATGTAAGGGGGTAGGTATCATGCCGACACTAAAAAAGCAGATATGGATGGCCTGGATTACGGCCTTCTCTCTCCTCTGCGCCACCGCACCTATGGCGCTTGCTGCCAAGCCCAGCAACAAGCAACTCACCATTGGCATTACCCAAGAGTTTGACACCATGAACCCCATGCTGTCGACTATGATCGCCAGCCACTATCTTTACTTTTTTGTCGGTCATCCGATTGTAAGCTTGAACATGGATTGGCAGCAACACTGTTGGCTCTGTACCCGTATTCCCACTTTCGAGAATGGCCAGTTAGAGATCATTACTGAAAATGGCCGTAAAAAGCTTCTGGCGCGCTGGGAGCTGCAACCGGGCGTGAGATGGGGGGATGGCATTCCGTTTACAGGCCACGATGTGCGCTTTTCTTGGGAAGTGGGCCGTTCTCCTAATGTCAGAGTAGGAGATAAAGACATCTATGAGAGCATTGAAGATGTTATAGTCGATCCGCAAAACCCAAAGAAGTTTACTCTCAAGTGGAAAGAGGTGCGGTTCGATCACTATCAGTTGGGCACCTTTTATATCGTACCTAAGCACCTAGAAAATCCGGTATGGCAGCGCACCAAAGACAAATTGGGCGGCTATGAAAAACAGTCTGTCTACACTACGGACCCCACCAATCCAGGCCTCTATTTTGGTCCTTATGTGGTTAAAGAGATCAAATACGGCAGCCACGCCGTCTTCGAGCGCAACCCTAAATTTTTTGGCAAGCCAGCTAAGATCAAAAAGGTCATGTTTAAAATCGTCCCCAACACGCAAACGTTAGAGGCTAACCTCCTCTCGGGTACCATCGATATGGTTTCTGAATTAGGCATGAAGATGGATCAGATGCTTGGATTTGAGAAACGCGTTGCCAAAGATCCACAATTGAGGAAACGTTTCCGGGTAGTCTACCGTCCGGGGTTGATCTACGAGCACATAGATCTCAACTTGCGCCACCCCTTTCTGCAAGATGTCAACGTCCGTCGTGCCCTGGTCTATGCGATCGATCGTGACAAGCTGGTTCAGGCTCTCTTTGAAGGGAAACAAAAGAAGGCAATTGCCAACGTGCCGCCCATGGATCCTTACTATACTGAGGATGTTGTAAAATATCCCTACGACCCCAAAAAGGCTGCGCAGTTGCTAGAGCGTGCAGGTTGGAAGTTAGGCAAAGATGGGATTCGGCGTAAGGATGGTAAGAAGCTTTTGTTTACCCTCATGACCACAGCACAGGATAAATCAAGAGAGCAGGTACAGCTGTTTCTGCAGCACGAGTGGAAAAAGGTAGGTATTGAGACAAGAATCAAGAATGAGCCAGGCCGGGTCTTTTTTGGTGAGACTGTGAAGAAGGCAAAGTATCCGCATATG
This sequence comes from Oligoflexia bacterium, assembly GCA_028277945.1. Taxonomy (GTDB): domain Bacteria; phylum Bdellovibrionota_G; class JANQFH01; order JANQFH01; family JANQFH01; genus JANQFH01. The sequence goes on along the minus strand of JANQFH010000049.1, from coordinate 51,948 downwards.
GCGATGTATGCCTTTATCCAAAGTCCGGACGCACCGCCATTTTCAACCTTGCTCTCAAGCAGCATTCCTACTGCTGAGAATGGCTACTCTGGCCAGAACCGTCCCGGCTATGTAAACACCAAGGTTGACACCGCTCTGGAGACAATCAAAACGGAGTTTGACCTTGAGAAGCGCAAGCAGTTGATGCAGGTGGTTCTCTATGAGTACACCAAAGATGTCCCAGTTATCCCGCTTTACATGCGTTCCGAGAACGCCATTGTTCCTAAAAACATGCGGAACTTCCGCCTCTCAGGCCATCAGTTTTTATCCTCGCTCGAGGCCAACAAGTGGGATCTCAATTGATCGAACCGGCAGGCCAAGCGAACCTTGGCTCCAGCCGTATAACATGCTAGATTAACTTATCTTTGAAGAACTCCGGAGCATAGCACCGGAGATTCTTCGATGGTAAGGTAAAGTCGTTATATAAGGCTCGCTTGACCCCGGACGTGAGTCCGGAGCGTACTATTCACGTCCCGGTCGTCTAGTCAGGTCCAGGACACCGGCCTTTCACGCCGGCAACACGGGTTCGAATCCCGTCCGGGACGTTTCACTATTTTCTTATTGTTTCCAAGATGTTAAAGAAGACGCTAAATGCTACTCTCGAAACAATAGGTGATTTGTGAAAATCAAGATTCCAAAATCTGACAGAAAAAAGGGCCTCATTATTGTGGACGTTCAACCAAAAACACTGGCAGAGAGTGTTCTGCCCTTAGTCACTCTTATGGAGTCGTTCATTTCACGAACAAACTATGATGTATACGTAGATGCTAACTATTGGGCAGACGAACAATCTATGTTTTTCAGGCAAAATGAATTTTCTGTCAGCAAAGCCGAAGCTGGTCAAACAGCGCCACAGATATTAGCTGCTATAGCTGAAAAAGATGCCCCGAAACTCACGGTGGAAAAGAACGTGCGGTCATGTTTCAAGGGGTTCAATCGTGCTGAATTGTTGAAATTTCTTAAGACTCATGAAATCGAAGAAGTCCACTTTGTAGGATATGACATTAATGACTGTGTGCTTGCTTCAGTCTACGACTCTATAGATAACGGTTATTTTAGCTATGTACTTGAAGAGCTTGCCCACCATTGGGATGGCTCTGAAGAGCTAAAAAATGCGGCTATAGCAGTCCTGAGACGTCAGGGGATGACCAATAACAGTACAAGAGGCAAGACTGCTGATGTGGAAGTTTAAGCAACTAAAGCCATGCATTCAGTTCGAAAGTTGTCCACTTGGGGACGTTCGTACTTTGAATCATCCCAACAGCTTACAAGTGAAAACCATGTCCATTTTCGACATGGTAGACAAGGTTCAACTCCTGAGATGAAGGCGTCCTAAATGATTCATCGGTAAGGGGTTTTCATTAATTAGTGGTGTCATAAGATATCCTTTTGCTTTTGATATTTAAAGATCAATCCTAATGTTTGCAGCAGCTTTTCCACAGCAGTAATTGTTCGACGTAGCCTTGATTATCTTGGAGAATGACTAAGTCGTAACTTTCACGCGGTAACTTCGTAACCGAATCGATTATTTGTACTACTTGGTAAGTCAAAATTTCATCATAGTAGTAATAGTCACCGTCCCTTGCTCCTAAAATTCCTTCAATGTCTTTGTATTTTGTTCCGATTAGCTGCTTACTTTTAATCAGGTCGGCTATCATGGGAGCTCGATCAAACTCATGAGGTTTTCGAAACCGATTAGCGTCAAATTTATCGTTTCCCCATTTTACTGCTGCTTCTGTTGGGGAAATAAACTCATCACCAAATATATTCCCATAGCGGACATAGTTATAAACGAGAACGTAAATACCTGTTCGATAAAGAAATACGCCGGTACCTAAGAGACAGACAATGACAATTCCTAGGATGTATCTTCGAACTTTCATTTAGCTCGGGTATCGTTGGGATTAGTTATGAGTGTGCCATCTTCGATTTTTTTCAGCGCCTCTTGTGTAAAATTATCAATAGAGGCATCTTTTCCCAGGCGCTCAGCAGCTAGTACACCTTGCTTGTTATTCCACATATCCATTGCTGCTTCCCGAGGTTTAGTCTTAAACTGTTCAGACTCGTGGGCTCGTAAAAACTCTAATGCACGCTCAGATCCGATTTTTTTGGCATTCAAGGCGGACCACAAAAAATGACGAAAAACATCAGCCGGCGTGTTAACCGTCTTCATGTTAGGAAAGATTTTGGAAGTTTCCCTGCGTGCACGATAGGCATTCAATGCTACTATGGCAGCGTCAACCGGATGATTTTTAATTAGATCCAGCTCCTCATCGGTAATATTTGGCCCTTTAGGGCTTTTAGGAACTTCAGATTCTCTAGAACTTGATGACGAAGACGAATTACTACTATCGTTGTCGGCATTTGGGCTTATCGCCAGCCTTTGTCCTGTTCCGGGAATGGCAACTAACTTCAAGGGGTCAAAGGTTGGAGCACGTGAAATATTGTTGGGAACATATAAGTCGACTATAGTTGACGAGTAAGATTCATTTGAGCTGACTCGGGCCAAGTATCCTTCAGGTATTTTGACCCAGCCCATAGTTATAGGTTCAGTTCTAGATGTAAATGGGGCCATTATTTCTGCGATTTCATTGTAAGTTCTGCGAGTATCACGAGATACTTCACGTAATCTCATGAGCTCATTTGAAATTTCTTGGGCTTGAGAGGGGATGAGGCTTTCTAAAAATGATCTACCTTCTTCTTCAAGGTATCGATTTCCAAATTGAATCGCTGCATTTGGAAAAATTTTTAGCAAATCATTTTTTTGCTTTGGCTCTAGTTCATCAAATCGATTACCGGAGAGGAGCGACCAAATCAATCGCTGAGCTCTTTCCTGAGAAATGCCTTGGGACTGATACTGTCTTATGATGTCCGGTAGCCACTTGGCCGTCGTTCCTTTCATTGGACCAAAACGAAAACCATCACCAGCTATCGGGCGTTCTTTACCTACATGGACGCAGAACGACCTCAGGGTGAATGAGTACGATTGGCCTGGAGCGAGTTTAACCTTTCCGTTTTTCTGTAGCGATTGTTCTAGTTTTTTTTGACGAAGCCTCAAATTTTGGAGAGTTTTAGTGGCATAGGCCCACATTTTTTTATCTTCATAGGTACGAGGAGGGTCCGTACGAAATTTTGACGACGTGAAGGTGGAACTTAATTCCTCCATCAACTCAAAAGGCGAGCGAAATTTTCTAGGAGTTTCTCTTGTTGGGTAGCTATCTTTAAGTTCAGTGGTAACCGGTCCAGTTCGAATACATGATATGATAGAGAAAAGAATAACAACAAAGTATGTTAATAGATAATTCCGTCGCCTTATTGTCAATTTACTTTCCTTTGTTATTCTTTATCAATGACCTTGAGGGATTGAATAACAGATGGATTGTCGGTTGATAGGCAAACAATCCTATCTTGTCCATACTCATTTCGCAGAAAACTAAGAACTTCATCTAGCCACGAAGGTCCTACGGAAAGAACGTCGGTAAAATCAAGTTCAATTTTTTCCTTAGAATCAGGCTTGATGTAAGCTTTGATTGCCAGCGCGGCTTCTCTACCTGAAGGACGGGACGTAAGTATGGTACCAAATTTTTTAACTTCTATTTTCATGTAACTTCCATGCAATCAAGGTTATGGTTCCACTGTTTTTATCAGAGATATCTATTAGTACACTAGAACAATCTTTTCCGAAATCGCCAAAATCAATTAAGCCACTGCCAGACCGACAAGCAATGCCTTTCTCTGGACTATCAGTAACAATGTTTCTGACATACTTTAAGCCATTACCTCTCTTTTCAGGGGCTCTTCCAGAGATGGTTTCACTAAAAGCCTTTTCTATAGCGATTTGGTCGTTCTGAATATTGGGAACAACCTGTGAAATAGAGCTAAAAATGCCCTGACCCCGATCAGCAATCAAAATCCAAAGTCGTTTACGGGTGACTTGCAGTTCAAACCAACAGCCCGGCACATCTTTCCATTGTCCCAGGTTGTGATCAAAGGAATTGTTGCCTACCTCTCCACTGGTAGCAATGACCAATGGTAGATCTTCTTTTCCAAGACCTCGTTCTTCTAAAGGGATAAAGTGATTAAGGCGAGCTGCAAAGACATTTCTTGTTTCGCAAACTTCGGAAGCCGTGTCTGGTTGACTGCTAGATTGAAACCATTCAAGTGCTTTGGTGAAATCTGGTTTTCCGGCAATAATGTAGCTAGTGTGTGGCGGGCTTCCTTTTGCTTCAATGAGTCCATCAGCTACGAGGTCCTTTAAGTGCCTATGGAGCGCCTGGGGTGAAATTCCTAGGGATTGAGCCAGGTCGACAGGTCGTGCAGACCCTTTTTTACTAATAATTTCAACTATATGAGATTTCGTTGCCGTTTTCATTTATAGTTTATAGTTTACTATAAACTATAAACTTAGCAAGCATTAAAGCGCTTTCTCTGGAAGCAGCCAGCAGGAAGTGTATGATTAGTACCGGTCTCAAATATATGGTCATATAGGGTTCGAACAGCATCCCGTCCGGGACGTAAATTTCGCTTTGCGAAATTTTTCCCGATACACGTTATCCGAAAACAGCACTGGCCTGGCGCTGAGCACGCTCTCCTTTGACTCTATGCTTAAGCATGATGTGTTTCAGGTTTTTTGTTTTGAGCTAAGCACCGAGTAGAGTTCCGATACAATTCGGAGGCCAACTTCGACTTCTTCATCGACGATGGCGCTAGCACCTGCGCGCTGTAGGTTGTTGCGAAAACGGTGGTAGCGGGCGCGGGCTATGATAGGGATGGCGGGCGCGCTGGCCCTAATACGGGTGGTAATTTGGTTCACCGTTTCGGGGTCGGGAACCGTTACAATAACAGCTTTGGCAGATTCGACGTTTACTTCGTGCAATGTTTCAATTTGAGTGGCGTCGCCGATTACGGTTTTAATGTCTAGGTTTTGAGCTTCACGAACTAAATCGACCTTTAACTCTACGAGGACGAGAGACTCTTGTGCATCCAATAATTCTTCGGCTACCTTCTTTCCAGCAGGCCCAAAACCAATAATAACGATGTGGTTAGATTGCACTTTTGGTTCATCCATCGCACTGTCACTAACTAGGTATGAACGCTTGCGTAACAGTGCTGAAACTCTACCAGCGGCCTGGCCAATTCTTTTTGCATTTTCGACTAGGAAGGGAGTAGTAAAAAGCGTAATCACGGTGACGGCGACAATGGTTTCGAACAAGGTGTTGCTAAATAATCTTGTATCTTTTGCGATGATACTAATCACAAACGAGAATTCACCGATTTGCGCTAAACAGGCACCAGTAGCAAAGGCGTGCATAGTCGAATAGCGAAACAGGCGTACAATGGTCGAGGTCAAAATCAATTTTCCAATTACAATAGCGATAGCCAACGTAGCGACGTTTAGCCAATTCTCTATTATCCAAGTTGGGTTGGTGAGCATGCCAATTGACGCAAAGAAGAGCGTAAGAAACAGTGTCTTCAGTGAACCAACATCTGCCCGAATCTGTGTGGCGAAGGGGCTTTCAGCCAGAAAGAGGCCGCCAATAAAGGCACCCAGCACTGGTGAAAGACCCAGAGTGTGTGAGCCCCATGCACATCCCAAAGCTGTGACAATGGCTAGTAGGATTGGTAGCTCTCGGTTGAGAGCCGCTACTTTTGCTTGTAGCAGTCGTGGTAAAGCAAATTTTAGTAGCACAAATAGTATGCCAGCAAAGAGCAGGCCGTAACCGAGTGATCGGAAAAGTGCCCAGGTCGCGTTGTTTGTATCACGTCCTTCAGCAAGAAAGATTACGCCAAGAACTAGTGGAACGACGGCAATATCTTGAAGTAGCAAAATGCCCAGTGCATTGCGACCATGTATACTCTCAAGTTCAGTACGGTCGGTAAGTAGTCGCATAACGACGGCGGTGCTACTGAGTGACACAGCAGCTCCGATAACAAGTGCCGATTTCAGGTCTAATCCAAAAAGCAAGCCAGAGCATGCCGCGAAACCGCTCGTTAGAACAATCTGCAATATTCCCCCACCAAGCGCGATGACACCAATGCTGCGTAATTTACGCCAAGAAAACTCCAAGCCAATGGCAAACAAAAGAAGCGCAACACCTATCTCAGCAATCGCTGCAATGGCTTGGTGGTTGGGTATCAGGTCAAAGGCGTGCGGGCCGAGTAGGGTGCCGGCTAGTAGATAGCCAAGAATCGCGTTTTGTCTTAGGCGTTCGAAGATACCACCCAACACCATTGCGGCGAAGAGCAAGATTAAGACATCTAGCAGTGCGGTCCACATGTTCATTATTTGTAAATCCGGTAATTAAGTTCACAGACGATATTGAAGGTTTGCTGAAAAGACGCAAATCTAAGGGCGCCGGCGGGAGGTCGCTTAGTCCAGTCACCCTTGCGATAAAGTGGAAGTTCCATAAAGTTGCCTAAAGATTTGAAATAGTTAGTGTTATTCAAAAACTAGTTGTTGTCAAAAGGTGATTGCCTGGTCCAAAATCTGCAAGCACTGAAAATCAAATGGCTTCAGAAACGGACGACGGTTCAATTGTTGGCAATTCGGGGACGTTTCTTTATTTTCTTATTGTTTCCGGGATGATAGAAAGGACGCCCAACGTGACTTTCGAACCTAACCAAAGGAGATGACAATTGAACTGGGAGACTTTTCAAAAAGAAATTGGCGAGCTTGCCAGAAAGATAGACACCAAACCGGATGCCATTGTGGGTATTACTCGTGGTGGTATCGTCCCTTAGGCCTAGTGTGGTGTATGGTCATAGACATGAAAAATGAGGCTAGCGAATTTGGTTGATGAAACCACAAGTATCCTTACCATTCAGGAAGCTGAGGAATTGTGTGCGCACGCACTACATGCCAACGATGTCAGTCTCAAAAACTCTCAAGCGATTGCACGTGTATATATCGAGGCCGAATTGTGTGGGAAAGTCAGCCATGGCTTAAAACTTGTTCCATGGTTACTGCAACAACTCAAAGAAACTTCTCCGGAAGACCCAGAAATTGTGGAGACGTCGACAACGGTTTTTATTGATGGAAAGGAAAATCCTGGTCCGCCGATCGCCGAACTGATGGTCGAGCGTCTACTCTTTGTCATGGAGAAAAACGAAGTGGCCGTTGGCGGAATCCGAAATGCCGGCCACGTCGGTATGCTTGGTTATTACGCACGCAAAATCACCGATCATAATTTAATTGCCCTTATTTGTGCGACAACACCTTCCGTCACAGTTCCGTTCGGAGGAACAGAACCGGTACTTGGAACAAATCCCATTTGTATTGGAGTTCCATTCACTGATGGACCAATCATTCTCGACACAGGTACGACAGCACTTACTTATCATTCACTTCTTCAGGCCAAGACCAAAGGTGAGCTCTTGAAGCCTGAAAGCGTTTTGGACACAAGTGGACAACCGACTCAAGATGCTGGGGCAGCTGATCCGACCCGTCTTCTTCCATTTGGAGGACACAAGGGGTTCGGCCTGTCGTTTATGATCGAAATCCTCACGGGGGCTTTAACAGGTTGGAAAGTTGGTCAGGAAAAGGCGAAGAAAATTGCCAACGACCGATTTAGTACAATTTTCATTGTGATTAGTCCGGACGTTTTTGCTTCTGCCGAAGAATTTGCCACACGAGTCCAAAGACTCCTTAGTGACACCGCTGCCTCTCAGGGGTTGGATGCAGCTCGAATTCCCGGCTCTGAAGCTAACCGCCTACGGGCTCAGAGCTTAGAAAGAGGCAGCATAGAGATTGCATCGATTACCTTGCAGACTTTGCAAAGTTTATCGAAGTAGTCATTAACATAGCATGTACTTTTACGAGATCATGATATGTAAGAACAAAGGTGCGACCCGCTGGTAGTATGGTTGATAAACTACAAGAACAAGGATTGACCTACAGTATCTCTCTTAATAATCTGATCGATAACCGGAGAGAACGTCATAATGATTTCACAAATAATCGAATTTAATCTTAGGCTTCTTCAGGTGTGGTAGAGCTTCTTAAGGAATTGGGGTTCCCCAAAAATTGGTAAAGTCATATGTCCTTTAAAGCGCATGAGTATTACGAGTTACCCGAAACTAATGTTCTCGACTTCTGCTAAAAAACAGAAAGAGACATGTGTAGCCAAGGCAACGCCGTCGGCAATGTTGTACATGAAAACGTTCGAAGAGGTGTGCGACTCGCTAGGCTCGACCGAGAAGGGTCTGAGCCATAAGGAGGCTCAAGCTCGTCAACACCGCTATGGTTCAAACATTCTTCCAAAAGAACCTCCGCGGCGGCTTGGGGTAATTGTTGTCCGACAGTTTCGGAGTCCGCTCATTTACATCCTGGGAGTCGCCGCAATTATTTCGCTGGCGATTCAAGCATTCTCTGACGCTGGATTTATTGCCGCTGTTCTTGCTTTGAATGCCATCATTGGTGCTTACCAGGAATGGCGGGCCGAGAAGAGCGCCATTGCGTTGCAGAAGCTTCTTCGCATTCGGGCAGTCGTGGAACGTGAAGGCAGTGTCATTGAAATCGATGCTGAGCAAGTGGTCCCAGGAGATATTGTCAGGCTAGAGAGAGGTCAACGAGTTCCAGCCGATATCCGACTTTCCACAACGACCGGCCTTCGAGTAGATGAATCCCCGCTTACGGGTGAGTCGATTGGCGTTCAAAAAGATGGCAACTGGATAAGTGAGGTTTCAGTGCCTACGGCAGATCAAAAAAACATGCTCTTTGCGGGATCCGTGGTGCAGAACGGTCGGGCAAGGGGGATTGTCGTGGCAACAGGCAAAAATACAATGGTTGGGCAGCTGGCCCTCGATGTAATTGGTGCTGAAAAAGGAAAACCGCCACTGCTCCTTCGAATGGAACAGTTTGGTGGTGTCATCGCCATTGTCGCCGTCGTCGCGTCGGTTGCGGTTGGGTTTATGGGCGTTCTCATCCACGACTTCAGTTGGACTCAAATGTTTCTTACTGCCGTTGCATTGGCCGTGGCTGTTATCCCAGAAGGACTTCCAGTTGCCATTACCATCGCGCTTGCTGTTGGGACGACACGCATGGCAAGGCGGGGGGTTATCGTTCGCCGCCTTGCCGCGGTAGAGGGTTTGGGAAGTTGCACCCTCATAGCAAGCGACAAAACCGGAACGCTCACGGCCAATGAATTGATGGTGCAGGAGATTCTTCTGCCCGATGGCAAGAGGTTAGAAGTGACCGGGGAAGGGTTTCTGCCGGAAGGTGAAATCCAGTACCAGGGAGAAAGGGTAGATCCGCATTCAAAGCCGGCCCTGGAAAATCTTATAAAGATAGGGGTTCTCTGTAATGAAGCTAGTTTGCGACAAGAAAACAGTTCCTGGAACTGGCATGGAGATCCTACCGATATCGCCCTCCTCTCAATCGGAGCTAAGCTTGGCCTACCAAGAGAAACGTTTTTGAAGCGCTTTCCCCAGTTAGGGCAGATTCCGTTCGAGCCCGAGCGGCGTTTTGCTGCTTCTTATCATCAGGTAGGTGATGAAATCGAGGTGTATGTCAAAGGGGCTCCAGAGAAAGTTTTGACGATGTGCGTGGAAGCAGGAGAGACGGGGCAACGAGACAAGTGGGCCCAACAGGCGGAAGCCCTCGCTTCAGAAGGGTATCGAGTTTTAGCCTTTGCAAAGGGGAGGGCTCCCAGGGGTTACAATTCAAAAATACTATCCGAGGAACCGCGTCATCTGTCGTTTTGTGGATTTGCCGGAATGGTGGATCCTCTACGGGCCGGCGTGATCGACTCGATTCATGCTGCTCATCGGGCTGGAATACAGGTATCGATGATCACGGGAGATCATCCAATTACTGCGCTAGCCATTGCCAGAAAACTTGGCTTAGCGAGAAAGAATGAAGAAGTCATAACTGGTCAAGAGCTCGCGCAACGGGATCAGGGCTGGTATCGAAGAGCGATTTCAAAGTTTCGGGTGTTTGCGCGGATCGAGCCCAAACAGAAGCTCGAATTGGTCCGGGCTGCGCGTCAGGAGGGTCACTTTGTGGCGGTGACGGGCGATGGCGTCAACGATGCTCCTGCGCTACGGGAAGCAAACGTTGGTGCGGCCATGGGTAAAGGCGGAACGGACGTAGCAAGGGAGGCGGCAGAGCTTGTCATTAGCGACGACAATTTTTCAACCATTGTGGGCGGGATCGAGGAGGGACGTATCGCCTACGACAACATTCGAAAAGTGATTTATTTTTTGATTTCTACAGGAGCTGCGGAGGTCGTCCTAATCGGACTTGCCGTAGTACTTGGAATGCCCCTACCATTGCTCCCGGTCCAAATTCTTTGGCTGAACCTCGTTACCAGTGGCATTCAAGATGTGGCCCTTGCGTTTGAAGCTGGAGAGGAAAATGTATTGGAACGAAAACCCCGTTCACCAAGAGAATCGATTTTTAATCGTTTGATGATCGAGAGAACTATACTTGCGGCCGTCGTCATTGGCGGTACTGCTTTCTTAGTATTTTCCTGGATGTTAAAGGCGGGCTGGAGTGAATATTCGGCTCGAAACGCAGTTCTTTTGCTCTTGGTTCTCTTTGAAAATGTTCACATTGGGAACTGCCGGTCGGAAACGAAGTCTGCGTTTGCTATTTCGCCATTTCGAAGTCCAATCCTTCTAGGGGGAGTTGCTGCCGCGCTTTTGGTTCATATAGGGGCCATGTACCTACCGTTTGGGCAACGCATACTCAAAACAGAGGTCTTAGGTTTGGAAACTTGGATTGTCTTATTTGCGGTTGCCCTTATAATCGTCATTGTTATAGAGTTCCATAAGTGGACCTGGTCCGTGCGATCCCATGCCGCTGATGGAAATAGCGCCAAGAAAAAGTGATATTTATCAGTTCTTTCAGCCATGACTTTTTTCGAATTAGGAAATGATGTGTGTAAACTCAGTCCGTGGGTGATGATCAGTGTTTTGATATGATTCATCGGTTAGCGACGGTGGCTTTCGAGTGAGTCAAACTATCGATGGTGAGAGTGTAGTTTTTGAAGCTAAGCTTGATGCTCGAGGAGCTGCGAAGTCTGTGCAAATGGAACGATATGGTAATGAAGGACGAAAAGACTGGGGTACTACACCCTACGGATTTACTGTGGAGGCTGAGAAGGCCTTTGGGGACTATACGATACCGACAAAATTTCGAGGGGGATGGTGGTTTGGAACGTCAAGATTTGTCGAGGGTGATGCTAGCGATTATGAAATTGTTGATGCCAGATATGGTTGATCAATTTTAAACATCAGGCTAAAGATGGGCGATGAATGGGTTCTCTCAGCATCCTGTTAGGGACGTTCCTTTATTTTCTTATTGTTTCCAAGATGTTAAAAAGGACGCCGAACGGTGCTTTCGAACCGAGAACGCTATTGGAACTAACAAACTAACATGGATAGATAGGTGATCGCTAAATGATCGAAGGGTTTGTTTCAGCAGGTGATTTAAAATTGCGGATTCTTAGAAGTGAGATCTTAGATCGACCTACTTGCTTCATTTCGTCTCCAGGGTGGGGATGGAGTGTTGATTTTTATGTTGAGACGTTAAAGGATTTAGGCCAATGGTTTAATTTGGTCTTTATTGATACTCGCGGTTCGGGAGAATCGACTGCGCCATTTTCAGTGAATGACTATCACTATGAACAAACTGCTGGCGACTTTGAGGCTATTCAAAAGCATCTAGGTGTTTCTAAAGTTTGGTTGTTTGGCCATTCGTTGGGTGGAGTGCTTGCTATGACTTATGCAACGCAGTTTCCCGAATCTGTGGAGGGTCTGTTACTAGTTGATACCTGTGCAAACACAAAGAGTAACGATTATGCAATGGAGGTAAAGAAAAGAAAGAGTTCTATGCAAAATACAGCATGGTATCCAAAAGCTATTCAGTATGGTGACTGGCGTGAGGTTGGTGGCGACGAACAATTTCATGAAAAGTTTATGGGTTTTTTGCCTTTTTACTATTTTGATCAGGAGAATCTCGCCAAGGTGATGGATATTTACCGTAAGACAACAACGCGCTCGCATGCATGGAATGGCTGGATTCAGAGTGAGAATTGTGAAGTCGATATTTTGCCTAAGCTCAACCGTGTAGAATGTTCTACTCTTATTATTGTTGGATCAGATGATTTTGTTTGCCCGCCAATTTGCTCCAGGGAAATTCACTCGAAGATTACAGGTTCAAAACTTATTGAACTCTCGAATTGTGGCCACTTTCCTTGGATCGAAAAAGAGGCAGCGTTCTATGAGGCTGTTAAGCGTTTTGTGGGCTAAATATCCATTTATTCTTAATGACTTAGGCAGCCAGAGCCATGACTTCAGTTCGAAAGTTGTCCACTTGGGGGCGTCTAAATATGATTTAAATCATGGCGAAGGTTTTTGAGTGGTATTTAATGATATAGGTGAGCTCAGTCGCTTAAATAAGGAGTTCATCGAGCTCTTGAGGCAAACGATCAGGTTCTGATGGATCAAATACCTTCCAAGAAAAGTCAAAAAATTTGGATTGCCGTGGGATTGGGTGTGTTTCTTGGGTTCTCCGTATTCACGTTTTTCTATGCCAAGGGTTTATCCTATCTAAGTACAAATCCGGAAGCTTGCGCAAATTGCCACATCATGAACAGCCAATTCGATTCATGGACCAAATCGAGTCATCATACAGTGGCTGTCTGTGTCGATTGTCATCTGCCCACGGGGTTTGTGGATAAATACCTTGCCAAGGTAGAAAATGGTTACCGGCACTCGATCGCTTTCACCTTTCAAAACTTCCACGAGCCCATTCAAATAGGCAAACGAAACAGCACCATTCTTCAGGAAAACTGTATTCGCTGCCATCAGGGATTGGTTCACGCCGTTTTATCAACGAAAGAACAACACCGTGGGGATGTGAGCTGTGTACATTGCCACCAAGGGGTCGGGCACGGCGAGTATGTAGGGTTAGGAAAAGTGTCGCAAAGTAGAGGAGGGCCGTAATGAAAAGCTTTGGATCGCTCTTTCATCATTGGAGACCATACCTTTTGATCGCTGGGGGGGTCATGGTGGGAACCCTGTTGGTCGTCGCATTGTTGGTCAATATTTTTGAAAGAAAAAATGAAGCGCGGCGTTCCTATGTGAACCTGGTAGAGGTGACAGAGAACGATACCGATCCGGAGAAGTGGGCCATCAATTGGCCACGACAGTACGATTCTTATAAGCAGACGGCCATTGCTACCCGTACGCGTTTCGGAGGCCATGGGGGAAGCGAGGCGTTACCCGCCGAAAAAATTGAACGCGATCCTTGGCTCAAGCGCATGTTCCTGGGCTACGCTTTTTCTATCGATTACCGAGATCGACGCGGCCACGCCTATATGCTTTCCGACCAGGAAAACACCCAAAGGCTAACCAAGCCTCAATCGGGATCCTGCCTCCATTGTCACGCATCGGTGATGCCTCTTTACCGAAAGCTGGGTGATGGGGATGCCAAGAAGGGCATGGAGTTGAGTCATAAGTATTCCTATCAGGAGCTGAACAAGCAGCTCCACGAGCTGGGCCATGGACATCCTGTTTCTTGTGTAGACTGCCATGCGCCCAACACTATGGAATTGCGGGTAACTCGACCGGGATTTATCGACGGTATCCAAAAATTGGCAAACGCAGATGCTCCGGTTCCGCAGTTTCCTTCGATTGCGCGGTGGCGCGAGGGGAATCGTAGAACCCCCTACAATCCAAACGAAGAGGCCTCCCGAACTGAGATGCGGTCGTTTGTGTGTGCGCAGTGCCATGTGGAGTATTACTGCGCGAGTAACCAACCGCTCACCTTTCCTTGGGGAAAAGGATTGAAGGTAGAAGAGGTAGAGGAATTTTGGGATGAAACGGTTTTTTCAAACGGCACACAGTTTTTTGACTACACTCACAAAGAGTCTGGGGCCAAAATATTGAAGGCGCAGCATCCGGAATTCGAGTTATGGTCGCAAGGGGTACACGCGCGAAGTCGGGTGTCTTGTGCAGACTGTCATATGCCATATATGCGCGATGGCGCCACAAAAGTGTCCGACCACTGGGTGCGTAGTCCGCTGCTCAACGTCAACCGAGCGTGTCAATCCTGTCACCATATTCCGGAGAAGGAGATCCTAGCGCGGGTCGACGCCATCCAATCTCGAAACCACGAATTGTTGCAGCGGGCTGGAAGGGCGTTGATGGATCAATTGGATGCAATTGTAGCGGCAAAGGCAAAGGGGGTCTCGGAGGAGGCGTTGAACAGATCTCGAGAGTTGCAAAGGAAGGCACAGTGGCGATTGGATTTTATTGCAGCTGAAAACTCCATGGGATTTCATGCACCTCAGGAGGCAGGTCGAATCCTGGGAGAAGCCATTGATTACGCTCGACAGGGCCAGGCCATTGTTTTGAAGGAGTAAGTACTGAATAAATATATTATTGCCGCCAAGGAATACAATTATAGTGTCTCAAATGGCAAATGGGGTCTAATCTGAGGTAGAGTTAATATACTGATTTTACTTGCTTTCAGTTTGTCGACTGTACCCTCCGTCCCCGCACCTTTAAGGAACATGTGGTGAATAACCCTGCCTAAATTGGTCTCATCAGGTGACCGGTGACTACAGAGCGACGTTCAGTCATCTTACTGCTTCAGCAAACGTGCGTACCAGACTTCAGACGGGTAAGGCGGGTACAGTGATACGCTGCGGCCGCCTAGGATATAGAGGTAATCCTTAGTGAGCACGAGCGAGTGATCCCCGCGTGGACTTGGAAGCGTTGGGCCCTCTGACCACGATATTAGATCACCCTGTGAGTCGACCGAACCTAGATAGACAGTGTCACGAAACGTTCCATCTTTCCACGGGCATTCCGTTGCGCTAGGGGGGTAACCGCGAAATGCTCCACCCGTAATGATAATCAAACTATCGATAAAAACGGCTGCTGTATCGTACAGTGGCTCGGGCAAATTTCCTGCTGCCTGCCACTGCCACGATAGATCTGATCCTCCGTCCACGCCTTTATAAACAGAATCCAATACCGTTTTGGGACAGGCTGGTGGCGACTCACCACCGAGTACCCATGGGCCAACAGGTTGAGAATCCATCGTTCCCGAAGCGCTCGCTGAATAACTGATGGGCTGAGGCAGAGCGGTTGTTGTATGCCATTTGCTGCCATTACCACTCAGCGAGCCATCCGGTTTAATGTCTACATACTCTACATTTGCAAGAGCACCATAACTACTACTCCATCCGCCGATGGTGTACATCTTGTTGTCGACGATTGTGGCCGCGTGTCCATGACGTTTGACGTTAAGGCTTGGGCCTTGATTCCATGTACCGAGTGTCCCATCAGCGTAGATGGGGGCGAAGAATACTTCAGTTAGAGCGGTGCCACTCCATCCACCTACGACGTATACGAATGGATTGGGTGAGTTCGACGGTTGATATAACAACGCTGTGTGATCCTGAACGGGCATGGGTAACGTGGTACTGTCAGGCAAACTCGCCATATCCGTCCAAGCTCCAAGTGATCCATCTTCGTGGATCGGCGCCCGCTGAATAAGGTCGGTCGGTGGGTCCCCTCCGTACTGTCCACCTGTTAGATACATATAACCATTGGCGGCAAATGAGGCGCTGTCGTGGGCACCCCCCGAAGAAAAGGTCAGAGGAGTTGTGGTCTGCCAGTCATCAAGCCCAGAAACTTGAGGGGCTGGCAGAGGCTCGTCTTCCTCCGGCAGAGGCTCGTTATCTTGTGGAAGCTCGTCATTTGGCAGACTTTCGTCTCCGAGCGATGATCCATCCTGTGATGAATTTAACGAAAGGTTGGACACCTCAGATTGAAACATGCCACATGCCGAAATACTCAAGAGTAACAGGCAAGCTACGACTAATTGGATTGTGGATTCCGTTCTCCTCACCTTGGAACTAAAGCCCCCATACTGCTTCTCGTTAGACAGAGTTCAATTTGTGGGCCTATGCTCTGCAAACGCTGTGCCAGCAAAAGAGTTGTAATTACATAAGGTTATATTCGAGATTCTTCTTTACTATACGAAAAAGCTAATACTGCTATGAAAAGTATTTCGATTACCAGTTCCTTCTGTGGCAAGAAAGATACATGTCTCAATTCTGGTAAATGCTTAAGAGTTGTGTGATCGAGCAAATAAACGGAAACGAAGTTAAGCAGCCAAAGCCATACACTCAGTTCGAAAGTTGTCCACTTGGGGACGTTCTTTGTAGCTACAGAGCACCCTAGGTGTATGGTCACGTAAACTCTAATCTGTGTTTTCGGAGAATATCTTTAGGCGATTTAGTGATCGATCCCAACGTTTTGAGATGTTCTCCAATGAATCTTTGGCACCACTCAAAGCATTTGGGCAAAGCTCAAAGTGACTCTCCCTCCCTGCCTTTTTGCATTTTACTAGCGCCACACCTTCTAAAACTCTCAAGTGTTTTGTAATAGCTTGCCTCGACAAGTCGGTTCCTGCCGATAGTCCAGTGATTGAACGTAATTTTCCGTCAACTAACTTTTGCACCAAGGACAACCTCGTCTCATCGCCAAGTGCAGAAAAAATTCTTGCGACTTGTGCATTTCTTTTTTTATTAAAGCTGTGAGACATAATCGAACAGGTTACTCATCTGAAATTTCCATCCATCAGCATTTCCAGTTCTTGCCCTCGAACGAATTGAGGGTGAAAGTTTACTAAATCCTGATTCAACAACTTTCACTAAAGTTCCCTCCTTGGTCTTAGTAAGAGTGAACTTTGTCGTTAGCCACGGCTCTTTTGATAAGTCCACTTCAGCATTTTCAACATAAGGTGGCCCTGAAAATGAAAAGAGCTTATTTTCTTCCATATCTAAAACCTTTGCCTCCCATTTAACATGTTCGAAGCCTGAAATCGTCATATGTCCTGTAGAGTCTTTTCCTTTCTCAAACGGCTGGTCAAGCTTCACTTGAAACCACTTTCCAAATTCGACGTAATCCGTGAGGGCTCTCCAAACTCTTTCAACTGGGGCCTGAATTAATATTGCTCTTTCTACTTTATCCATTTCGCTCATATGCAACCTCCTGGTTGCATAATACACATTCGATTTTGATAAGCAACCATTTTATTGCTCATTGATGTTTGCTGATTATAAACGGGCTGCTTAGGTTTATATGGATGGAGGCAATTCTGGACATATGGCAACATAGGGGTTCAATTAGCTAACGAGAGGTGATCCATGAGCAATACGATAATTTACCAAGTTGATTCCTTTACCTCGGAGCCATTTAAGGGCAATCCCGCGGGAATTTGTGTTTTAAAGAGTGCAGCTGATGTGGATTGGATGCAGAAAGTTGCTCGTGAGATGAATCTTTCTGAGACAGCTTTTGCGTATCCAGAAGGCGGCATTTTCAACATTCGATTTTTTACTCCAAAGACTGAAGTAGACCTATGTGGTCATGCGACTTTGGCAACCGCACACATTCTTTGGCAGGAAGGTTATGTCAAATCTGACACCATTGTTTTTCAGGCTGAAAATGAAAAACTATCTGCTCAAAAGGCTGGCAAATGGATTGAAATTGAATTTCCTTCAAAGGCCGTTTCAGAGGCCAAATCAGATACGGTCGTGGCTGAAGCTCTTGGTGTTGAGGCAGATTTTATTGGTAAAAATGATATGTTCCACCTCGTAGAGGTTTCCAGCGAGGAGGTTGTACGCAACGCTAATCCAGATTTTGGAAAGTTAGCAGAGGTGACGCGCTTTGGCGCGGTTATTACGAGTCGGTCTAAGGAACAGGGTTACGATTGTGTCTCCAGATGCTTTTTCCCAAACTTGGGAATTAATGAAGACCCTGGAACAGGAGTAGCTCACTGTGCAATTGGACCATACTGGTGCGAAAAGCTCGACAAGAGGCAAATTATGGCCTTTCAGGCGTCTGATCGAAGCAGTGTACTACGAGTGGGAATAAATGGCGACCGAGTCAAACTCGGCGGCCAGGCTGTATCGGTAATGCATTGTCAGCTGTGTATTTGAGGAACGAGAGATTAGGCAGCAAGCTGCATACACTCAGTTCGAAAGTTGTCCACTTGGGGACGTAACTTGTTCCAGCGTCACACCGTAGGTGTCGTGTGGTATAAGGGGATGAGGTTTTAACGTGATAAATACACAACTATTTTTGAGGGTTTTGACAGGGTCCAGAAATCCGTTGTATGCACTTTTCTGTCTAGGAAGCAGCTTGTTGTTGTCAGTAAGCTGTTCGACTAATGCCCCGGCTGAACAGACAGATTACAAGACGGCGTATCTGGTGAATCTTGAACCTTCTTGTCCGACTGGCCTACACCTACAACCAAACGGTCCCTATGCCGCTTTCGTTCATTGCAATGACGCTTTAGCGAATCAGCTTGGATTAATTTACTATGCGCCGATGGACGCGCCCATTGATGGAAAATGGCGATTAAATGATTTGTTTTGGCATAAAGATGAAAAGTGGTCGCAGGATGTAACTTCCTTTACCTGGGGTCCGAAAGGTAAGGGCATGTTTGTAGCAACAGCAAGTATTTATGGATCTGGGGGTATTTTCTGGCTGGATTTGGCATCTCGAACTTCGAAAAGAATCTATTCAGCCGATGGTAGTAAGATGCTGCAAGGAAAGACCGTTGTTATAAAGATATTGGCCATGGACGCAGAGAAGGGTTTTCTTGAATTTAGTACTGATGTTTTTGACGATGGCAAATCGACTCCGAAGACGAATAAGAAAAAGATCCATATTCGGGACTTAAAGATTCTAGATTAGAAATGATTCTAGGGTGCGACCCGCTACATGTCGGGGGCGTTTTTCGCCACCAGTACCTTCAGGTTACTTCGTCGATTTCTGCTTCGGTATCAGTCACGCACCACAGGTGCGTTCCCTCACCCTAAGTGGTCGTGCCTCGTATCCCCGACTCTTGTAAGCGAAAAGTCGTGTGTCTCCTGGGGCAGCTATTCCTGACTTTCTCGCGGATTCAAGCAGTCTCATTCCTCCGGTTCCACCGGATGGTCGAAACAGTGGTCGCAGTTTCCGTCTGTCTGAGACAGGGACACCCCGCAGCCGGGATGCTCGTGGGTACAGCAGGTCCTCAACGCTTGGTACAACTGTCCACAACATATGTGCCCTTCTTGCCAATTAAAAGGGCCTTCGGTGCACCCCGCCCCCGGTCGATTTCCAGTAGAACAGCAGCGAATTTCGTTACATGGTCGACTCCCGGTGGGGGGTGTGCCCCGACAGCTGCCTGGAGCTGGTCTCCCGTCCGCAGTATCGATACACTCATATCTGGGTGCAGTCCGACCGTCCACACAGTCGTCCCAAGCTACCGGGAGCCACGCCGCTCCGGCAGTGGGCGATAGAAAATCAGGCTTCTTAAATAACTCGAAGACTGCGGCGCCCATTGCAAGCAGCACAACAGCAGAGATACCGATAATTAAAACCTTTCTCATTTGTATCTATTCTCCTTCTTAGAATGTTTCTTTCGTCTCGCCCTCTGTTCGCGGTCTTGAACTTGAATCAGTGAAGTATAGTCCTGATTTTGGAGAAACAAATTATGCGGAGCTGACATATATGTCAATCTATCTGTTGCCCGGGTTGTGTTCTAATCTGCCCATCCAATCGAGCCGTTAACATCCAAGATAATAAGCAGTGTATAGGTACAGGGTTCCTTTTGATACGCCAGACTTAGAAAAATGTAGTTTGGGGACACCCACCTGGACTCGACTATAAATGTATGGACACATATTAGTTCATACAAGCAGTCGCTGTACTGGTTGTCAGCCGTTCCGAAAAAGTTTGTGCTTTCAGAGCCGCCTCGGAGAAAATTTTCAAACGGTAATTGTCATCGTTGTTAAGATCCGCCTCATCCGTAGCGCCGAAAGCAGTGACACAGTCGGAGATCGGGACGTACTTGGATGCAGGAACTGTTGCGCCGATTTCCAAGCACCGGGTCATGCTTGGATTGTTCTTTTTGGTTGCCACTTCAGCGTCGGTTTCCGGGAGGGTGCTGTCAGTGTTGGTCCATGATTGGGCATAGGCATGAGTGGCATTTATCCGGGTGCGCTGAATATAGCGGTGCTCGCCTTGGCTGCGGCTTTGGTAGGTTTCTACCTCGCGGGTGGCGGCGTTGGTATCTGTCGCAATATCACCGGTATAAGCACTCATGTTCCAACCACGGTCTTCTCCAGCCCCTTCATAGTAGTCAGGGGAGCCGGCGCCAATGTATAAGAACTCATCAAGGTTGCCGGTTGTTGCGTCGCGGGTCTTGATGCCGACATGGATCCAGTCATCGCTCAAGCTGACAAAATAATGTCCACTGGCGTTGTCGGAATTGACAATCGACCAATAGACCCCCACACCTGCACCAGAGCCTTGAGCTTGAAAACCGGAGAAAGCAATGTTCTGCGGGATGTTCCAGGAGGCGTACCAGGGCAGGATCGAGGAGATATCTTGGGCGGTACCCTCAACCTCGGCGCAGTCGGCCATTTCAATGCTGGCTACCGTGGAGTCAAAGGCGCAGGGATCAACACCGAAATTCACGGCGACGATGTCGCTGGATTCGGTGGTAGCACAGTCGGTGCCGTCGTTGCTCATCATAGTAGGTTTGCGGTACCAGGTCCCCTCGGTGTTGCAGTCTGGGCAGTGAAAACAGATTTCAGAGACTTCCGTGCAGGCGTCGACATAGTCCATGCCCCAAATCTTCATAAGTATTTCACCGGTCTGCGAGTCACCGCCACCGGATTCCGAGATTGTCGGGCAATTGGTGAAGTTGGTGGCGCAGTCGCCGGAAAGCGCCATGTTAACCAGGCTGTCACTGATGTCGAACACTTTGTTGGAACCGCCAGCAGTGGCGGTTTTCAAACCAGCAGGAAGTGTTTCGCTAAGAGTTGCGCCGAAATTAGCATATTGGGAGGCGTCGGTTTCCGTAACATCTGTAACATCCTCGCTACTGTTGCAGGCCACGAACCAACCGCTGACCGCAAGAGAAAACACAAAAATAGATACAGATATAGGTTTCAACATCTTTCTCTCCTTTTTTCATAGAAAATAGAAACTTCGATTGGAATATAGAGTGGGGGCTTTTTCTTAATTATCTCAAAAACAATCAACGGAAAGGAAGGGGGTATTTTGTAACACAGTCATAATGAGATTTGTTTTGTATTTACCTCCTCCTTCATTCGGATTCGGCACACCCACAGCGTCAAAACAGCATCCTGTTAGGGACGTTTCTTACTACTGGGCAACACCCTAGGTGTATGGTTATGAGGCATGAGTCCCTAAATGCATTGATTAAGAACTTTTTGATAATGATCGTTTGGTATTAATGATTACACTTTTAGACGAAGCATGCCATCCATGCCGAAATTTTTGTAGATGATTTCGGTAGCATGTTGGATAGCTTCGTTGGTCGGTGTAATGGCGTCGCCCATGCCAAGGCCGTCAACCACTGTTCTGAAGGGTCTTTTGCCTGCCGGTGTTTCGATGAGTTTAAGAACTGCATCGGCTACCCACTGTGGCTTAGGTGCGTTTTCCCCTTGTAGATGCGGACCAAAGCCTTCCATTTGTTTTGTTGGAGCATCGGCAAACTCACCATAGCTTTTCGCACGTTCACCGTCGCTACTTGTCATGATATTTCGACCAAAATCGGTGCCAAAAGCACCGGGCTCGACAATAACTGAATCGATACCACAGTGGTTAAGTTCGATACGATAGTTATCGGCCATGGCTTCGAGCGCATGTTTGGTGGCGTTGTAGGGGCCAAAAAATGGTAACACAAAGCGGCCTAATAGGCTGGAGATATGAATTAACAACCCTGAGCCCCGTTCGCGCATGTGGGGAAGGATAGCTCTATTCATACGCTGAACACCAAAGACATTCACGTCGAATACCTTCTGCCAGTCCTCTATTGTGAAGGTCTCTTGCAATCCCAAAACACCGATGCCAGCATTATTGACGAGAACTTCAATACTTCCTAAGGTGTCGATACACTCCCTTACGCCAGTATTGACACTCGTTTCATTGGTGACATCTATATCGAAAACATGTGCCCCTGAGGATTTAACTGCCTCCGCAGCCTCTCTGTTTTTGGTCTTGGTATTCCGCATTGACGCGGCCACCGTATGCCCATTTTCGATTAAGGTTTGGACGATAAGATTACCAAAACCACTACTTGATCCGGTTACCAATATATTCGGCATGATATCCTCCGTGAATGAGTTCTTTTAACTGGATAACCGTTTTGATCTACTAGTTCACAATACTTTCGTCAATAGAAGAGGATTGTAGAGGGTTCGCCTGCGCGAATCCTCTATTCCGGCAAAAGTCAGGCCATTCTACTTTGGTCATGGCATCCAATATCGGAATTAGATCCTTGCCTACAGGGCTTAGTCGGTATTCTACGGACGGTGGTTGGGAGATGAAGGGGCTTGCATATTATTCTCTCCTAATATCAGAACTTTCCCATGAGGGTAGTTACCAATAAGTACCTACTTTCCAAAAGTGATTGAGCATGTTATTAGCTCAAACTCGTTTGTCTGAAAAGTGAAAAATTATTGTAGGAGTGCTCGTGGAGAGACAAACTAAATACTCGAAACTTGATCCGATGTTCTTAGAGCGGTGGTCGCCACGTTCTTTTTTATGCGATCCGCTTACACAAGAAGACATAGATACGTTATTTGAAGCGGCGCGTTGGGCGCCTTCGAGCTACAACGAACAGCCGTGGTTATTTGTGTACGCACGCAGGCAAGAGGCTCTTGATCGATTTCGGGACATTCTTGTGGAAGGTAATCGTCAATGGGCGAAGGCAGCTCCTTTTCTTTTCTGTATTTTTTCCCGTAAGCACTTCAACAAGAATGGCGAGCTAAACCCTTGTGCTGAATTCGACGCCGGTTCAGCTTTTATGTCCATAGCCCTGCAAGCGCATAAACTGGGATTTTCATGTCACGCTATGCAAGGGTTTCACAAAGACAGAGCTTATGAGGTAATGGGCGTCAATCCAGAGAAATATACGGCGATTTGTATGGTTGCGGTTGGTAGACAAGGACCAAAAGAGACTCTTTCTAAAGAACTACAGGAGAAAGAATTTCCCAAAGATCGAAACTCACAGAAAGATTTTGTCAGGGAGGAACGTTATGAGTAAGGTTATTCACCGTGCCGATACACGAGGACTTGCGGATCATGGCTGGTTAAAGAGTCACCATACCTTTAGTTTTGCTGGCTACCACAATCCAGAGCGCATGAACTTTGGTCTGCTGCGTGTTCTCAATGACGATGTAGTCGAGGCTGGTCGAGGCTTTGATACCCATCCTCATGAAAACATGGAAATCGTCTCCATTCCCTTAAAAGGTTCTCTACGTCATAAGGACAGTATGGGTAATGAGCATATAATTCAGCAAGGTGAAGTGCAGATCATGTCCGCCGGAACGGGTGTCACGCACTCCGAGTACAATAATTCCGATACGGAAAAGGTAAACTTTTTGCAGATTTGGGTCATCCCCAAAGAAAACAATATTAAACCACATTATGGCCAAAAGATGTTTGCTCCTGAAAAGAGGACAAATCAGTTTCAGATAATTGTTGCGCCTAATGAGCGCGAAGGTTCATTGTGGATCAATCAAGGCGCTTATTTTTCCCTAGGAAGCTTCGATAAAGCTAAAAAGGCGTTTTATACCCTTAAACAACCAACCAATGGGTTATACGTTTTTGTTATTGATGGCAGCATCAGCATAGCTGAAGAAAACTTAAATAAGAGAGACGCTATGGGTATTACAGATGTAGAAACCGTCAACTTACATTTTGTTGAGCCTACGGAGGTTCTGCTGATCGAAGTGCCAATGTAATAAATGCTAACCAGTTCATTCAATTAGGGGCTTGATATTGTTTTTCACAGTCGCACAGTCGGCCCTCGTCAAGGTGATCGGTCTATACGCGCTGTGGTGTTGCCGCAGCCATTTAGATTTCATATAACTATTGACTAAATCTATAATTAGATTTAATCTAAAAATATGGCGGAACCACGAAACCGCTGTTTGTCGCCGCAGGAGATCAGTCGTCGGTTAGAGCGGCATGGGGTCCAACCAACGGCACAGCGTATTGCTATTTGTCAGTACGTGTTATGTGAAGCCGAGCATCCAACGGCTGATGATATCAAACAGTGGGCAGATAAGAATTTTCCTAAGATGAGCCGTGCGACGGTCTATAACACCGTCAATACACTCATTGAAGCGGGGTTGTTGCGTGAGTTTAGGTTTCCTCACGACTCCAAGACTGTTTATGATGACAATATCTCAGACCACTATCATTTCTTGGATGAGACGACGGGTGAAATTATCGATATTGATGGAAAGGACATAGAGATTAAGCTGAGGAATGAGCAGAGGTTTATTGTAAAAAACGCAGAGGTCTTACTTAGAGGCAAGTTAGTAAAGAAGAAAGGAGTATAATCATGGAAGTCAATACGGGTATTAAATACGAAGACCGCAAGGAGATCGCTGAGGGATTATCACGTCTGTTAGCAGACACCTATGCACTCTATTTGAAGACACAGAATTTCCACTGGAACGTAAAAGGCCCATCTTTTCATTCCCTGCATGTCATGTTTGAGGAACATTACACAGAAATGGCAACCGCAATTGACGAGATTGCCGAAAGAATTTTGGCATTGGGTTTTCCTGCACCCGGGTCGTTTTCAGCATTTACTCGATTGAGTTCCATCGCAGAAGAGAATGAAGTTCCAGAGGCTACAGCTATGGTACGTCAGCTTGTTGAAGGGCATGAAGCCCTGATCAAGACTGCTAAAACACTGTTACCTAAAGCTGAAAAGGCGAATGATGATGCAACCCTAGATCTTATGGTGCAGAGAATGCAGACGCACGAAAAAACGGCCTGGATGTTAAGAAGTTCTCTTGGCAATTAGACAGTCAGGCAAGAGCTCGAGAAAGTACCATGCGTTCTACAGAGACATTGCAAAACCTCACACCCAGGAAGACGCTGTGCATTTTACTGGAAGGCAATCGACGCTTCACTAGTAATCGCAGACGTGATCGTGATTTGCTGCAGCAGGTAAAGCAGACCTCAGAAGGACAGACTCCCTTCGCCACCATCCTCAGTTGCATGGATTCGCGCACATCACCGGAATTAGTCTTCGATCAAGGTCTGGGCGATATCTTCAGTCTCCGGGTTGCTGGCAATATTATCAACGAAGACATCCTTGGTAGTATGGAATTTGCCTGTAAAGTTATTGGCTCAAGGTTGATCATAGTGCTCGGTCACACAAAATGTGGTGCGGTGATAGGCGCCTGCGATTCCGTAGATATGGGAAATCTCTCTGGCCTCCTAAAGAAGCTGCAACCCCCAATAGAAAAAGTACAGAGCACCTATGGCAGTCGTCTTGCCAAAGCAGATCTCGTTGAAAAAGTCGTGTGTGAGAACGTGTTACACAGTATGAATGCAATCGTTCAACATAGCTCCATCCTGTGTGATCTGTACGAGCAGGGAAGCATAGGGCTTGCTGGCGGCATCTACAGCGTAGATACGGGTACCGTGGAAATTGTGCAAGAAATGTTTGCCGATGATTGAACGGAATCCTAGCAAATAAATACACAGGACCCGGAAAACTCCGTGGAAACGTTGTGCCTAATCTCAAATTATGATAGCCACTGAAGTCTTGGATCAATCTATTTAGGAGAAAGAGATATGCCTAAGAGAATCTCAAATCTAGTTGCTCTTGGAGTGTTTGTGGTTCTATGCGTTGCTAGCAATGCTGAGGCCAACAAGGAAAAATCTAAAGATATGAAAATGACACCAGAGATGCAGGCTCAAATGGCAATCATCAAGGAACGGGGTACGCCCGGAGTTGAGCATCAAGTTCTACAAAACTTTGAAGGTCAGTGGAATGTCGCTGCTA
Organism: Oligoflexia bacterium; assembly: GCA_028277945.1. GTDB lineage: Bacteria > Bdellovibrionota_G > JANQFH01 > JANQFH01 > JANQFH01 > JANQFH01. The sequence goes on along the minus strand of JANQFH010000049.1, from coordinate 26,054 downwards.
AGTCATGGATGATGCCCGACGCACAACCAGAAACATCCTTTGGTACCAGTGAAATGAAGTGGACGTTAGACGGCCGCTTTCTTAAAAATCACTTCACGGGTGATTGGGCTGGTGAGTCGTTTCACGGTGTAGGGTACCATGGCTACGATAAGATTAGGAAACACTACGTCTCTCTCTGGCTCGACAGTATGTCTACTGGAGTCTTTAGTTCCACCGGACAGTACGATCCAAAAACAAGCACCATTAAAGATGAAGGTGGCTACAGCTGCATGATGACGGGTGAAAAGAACAAGTGGTTCCGTTCCGTCTGGAAGATCTACAACAAGGATAAGCACACCTACACCATGTACTCGAAAACACCAGAGGGTAAAGAGTTCAAGTCGATGGAATTAACCTATATCCGTAAGTAGTTGCGGCTGATCCGATAAAAACCGTTTAATGATCTTGTAGATAGGAGCTCGGGAGTCTACGGTGGAGAATCTCTTCGACGAAGCGGCTGGCTTCTATCTGCGCCTGCAGATCGATTCCCGTAGTGCATGACATGTCCTGCAACCTATCTACGAGATCTTCCGTGGCCAAATTGCCAGCTGCTCCAGGTGCAAACGGGCAACCGCCCAAGCCGCCGGAGCTGGCATCAAAAACCCGCACTCCCTGCTTGAAGCCAGCCACGACATTTTCTAACGCTCTCCCATGGGTATCGTGAAAATGAAGCGCTATCTTTGCCAGAGGAATTTTGGTCGCTAAAAGCGACATAAGCGTTTCTACCTGCTCTGGGGTGGCAACACCGATGGTATCGCTAATGCTGATTTCATCGACTCCTAATTTAACAAGTCTCTCACTGACCTCAACGACTTTCATTTGAGGCACTATTCCTTCAAAAGGGCAGCCAAAGGCGCAAGATACATAGGCACGCAAACTCATGCCATTTGCTTTAACGTGTTGGGTAAGGACACTAAAACTCTGCAGACACTCTTCAATGGAGACTCCGACATTTTTTTTATTGAAGCTGTCGCTGGCAGCCGTAAAGAGGGCGATGTGTTTTAGCCTCACCTCAAGGGCGTCCTGGAAACCCCTTTGATTGGGGACCAGCGCCGAGAGCTGTACCTGTTTAGGCACCTTGAGCATCTGTACTAGTGCTTTGGTATCTGCCATCTGCGGCACCTTCTTTGGATTGACGAAGGCGCCCACTTCTATGTGGCGGTGACCTGCCTGAACGAGCAGCTCAATAAAAGTCTTCTTTTGTTCCAGAGTGAAGCTTGTTTTTTCGTTTTGCAAGCCGTCACGAGGCCCCACCTCAACAATTTTGACTACAGTAGTATCAGCCACCATGTTGAACCTCGAGAATCTTTTCCCCTAGGGCAACACGTTCGCCCGTGTTTTTATAGACTTGCGCTACACGGCCGTCATAGGGAGCGGACATAGTGTACTCCATTTTCATGGCTTCCAGAACGCAGAGGGTCATGCCCTTCTTTATTGTGTCTCCCTCTTTGCATTTCATCACCAACACCATGCCCGGCATGGGCGAGCGCAGTGAGTTGTCGATTTGTCCGCGTTTCTGCGACGTGCTTGTTGTCGCTTGGGCCCCAGCCATGACTGTGTAGGTGCGACCGCCGCAGTGCAGCCACACTGTATCGCCAATCTTTAACCTCTTCCGACCCATAAGTGTTCCCTGTTTAGGAGCTCATTTGCCAGGGAGACTGATAGGCCAATGAACTCTTTCGTCCAGAGCCTGATAACGAGGTTTGGCTCATAGCCTTTTTTGCAAACTCTAGTTGTTCCTCGGTTAGATTGGGTGGAGAAAAGGCATTCGCATATTCCTCAGTGAGGAAGTGGGTACTTGTTTTACCGAGACGGAACGTTTTGTTGAGCATGATGCTCTTCAAGAACTCAATATTGGTTTCTAGGCCAAAGACGATAGTTTCGGAAAGGGTAGCATACATGCGCGATAAGTTTTCTGCACGAGTTGGTGCCCAGGTGACTACCTTGCCAATCATGGCATCAAAGTATTCGGTCATTTTGTCGCCCTGTTCATAGCCAAAATCAAAGCGACGGTGTGGTCCAAGTGCTAATTCCAGCGCTGCAAAGGGACCTGTGCTTGGCAAAAACTGTTGTGTGGGGTCTTCGGCGTAAACTCTTGCCTCGAGTGCATGGCCGCGAGATTTAATTTCCTTTTGTCTCCAGGGAAGCTTTTTCCCTTGAGCCAAATAAAACTGCAGTTTAACCAGATCGATGCCACACACCATTTCAGTTACAGCATGTTCTACTTGCAGCCGGGTATTGAACTCCAGGAAGTAGAAGTTGCCACTGCCATCGATCAAAAACTCTACCGTACCGGTATTACGGTAGCCTGCTTTTTTAGCGACACGCACTGCCGCCTGGGTTATCTTATCGCTAAGGTTACTTCTTCCCAGTGTAGGAGAGGGTGATTCCTCAACAATCTTTTGAAATCTTCTTTGTATCGAACATTCTCTCTCAAAGAAGTGCAACACTTGACCCTGTTGATCCGCGGCGATCTGCACTTCTATATGCCGAGGTCGCTTAAGATACTTTTCAAGATAAATCGTGCCATCAGCAAAGCTTGCCTCAGCCTCTCTTTTGGCCGCAGTCAGCTCATCGGCAAAGGTCTCCTTGCTGTGGACAATGCGCATACCCTTGCCGCCACCTCCAGCCACGGCTTTGATCACTATGGGAAAGCCGATCTGCTTGGCTTCCGCCGCTAGCTTCTTTTCATCCGTGGCGCTACCCACATAGGCTGGGATCACTGGCACATTGGCTGCTTGAGCAATTTTGCGCGCTTTGATTTTATCGCCAAGTCTTTTTATCACTGCAGCCGATGGTCCAACAAGAAGGAGCTTGGCTCTCTTGGCAGCTTCGGCGAGATCAGCGTTTTCACTCAAAAAACCATAACCAGGGTGCAGAAATTTGGCCTTTGCCTGACAGGCGGCCGTAACAATGACTTCGACATCTAAATAGCTTTCGCGCGGTGTAGCACCCGGTATGGCAATGCACTCATCGGCCAGTCGTGCGGCTAAGGAAGTTTCATCGACCTTGCTATGAAGTAGAATCGAACGGTAGCCAAGCTCTTGGCAAGCGCGGATAATCCTTACCGCCACCTCACCTCGGTTGGCAATGGCCACCCGCATCTACTTCTTTCTCCAGGAAGGATCGCGTTTGGCAAAAAACGCCTGCATACCCTCTTGACCCTCAGTGGAGCGCCGCGCTGTGCTGATGACTTCAATGGTGCGCTGTCTCGCTTCCTCCCAGCTAAGGTCAATCAAGTCGTGTAGAAGCGCTTTGCTAGCACGCAAGGCCTCTGGGCCATTGTCGAGCAGTTGTGCCAAGTTTTGTTTTATAAAAGCGTGGCACGCAGGCTTGTCGCCATAGTGGTTGATGAGTCCTAGCGATGCCGCCTTTTCTGCCGAGAAACTCTCAGCGGTTAACATCAGCGGCGTTACCTGTCCGCGAGAGATCTTTTGCAGCAGATATATAGATATCACTGCTGGAACCAGTCCCAACTTGACCTCGCTCAAACAGAATTTGCTGCTGGACTCTGCCGTAACAATGTCGCAGACAGCGACGAGCCCTAAGCCACCGCCCATGATGTTGCCATGTACATGAGCTAGCGTGGGTAGAGGGCATTGGTAAATAGCTTCAAACATCTGTGACAGTTTTTGGCTTGACTCACGCGAGGCTTGTTCTGGGTCTTTAAGGGATGCCTTCATCCAACCAAGGTCCGCACCCGCACAAAAGCTCTTTCCCTCGCCTGCTAGTATGACAGCCCGCAGGTTTTTTTCTTCGCGTAGACCGTAAAAGAGTGTAGTGAGCTCTGTGATCATCTCGGGATTTATAGCGTTGTGTACCTTGGGACGGTTCAAGGTAACCCGTAGTACTTGGTCTGCAGTGCTGGTAAGGATGGCGGTCACAAAATCTCCTACATGCGGTAGACGCCCACTGCACGTCTCTCAAGCGCTTTATTAGTGGCGGCACCCAAGGCCATGGCCAAGGTGTGGCGAGTGTGCACCGGATCAATGATACCATCGTCCCACAGCCGAGCGCTCGAGTAATAGGGACTCCCTTCTTGTTCATACTTATCCAAGATGGGTCGTTTAAACTCCTTTTGCTCTCTGTCGCTCATTTTTTCTTGATTTAACTTTACCGTTAGCAAGACATTGGCTGCCTGTTCGCCACCCATCACACTAATACGCGCGTTGGGCCACATAAAAAGAAAACGCGGGCGGTAGGCGCGGCCACACATGCCATAATTGCCAGCACCAAAGCTACCGCCGATGACCACCGTCAGTTTGGGAACGTGCGCATTGCTCACTGCCATCACCATCTTGGCACCGTGTTTGGCAATGCCTTCGTTCTCATATTGCTTGCCCACCATAAATCCTGTGACGTTCTGTAAAAAGATTAGCGGTATCTCTCGTTGACAACAGAGATCAATAAAATGGGTTCCCTTCAGCGCGCTCTCGCTAAAGAGCACACCGTTGTTTGCGACAATACCAACAGGAAATCCCCACAGTCTGGCAAAGCCGCAGACTAAAGTGGTACCAAAGTCATGTTTAAATTCCTGAAAGCGGCTGCCATCTACGAGGCGAGCAATAATCTCGCGCACTTCAAAGCTCTTCTTAGAGTTGGCTGGAATGATTCCATAGATTTCCTGGGCATCGTAGAGCGGTTCTTCTTTTTCCGTACAACGACTGGCTAAGGTTGAGGCACTGAGCGGTGGACGGTTTAGGTTTTCAAGGATGTTGCGCACAATGTGCAGAGCATGGTCGTCGTCTTCAGCAAAGTGATCGGCTACACCGCTAATTCGGGTGTGCACCTCAGCACCGCCTAAACTCTCGGCATCAACGACTTCACCTGTGGCCGCCTGTACAAGAGGAGGTCCACCCAAGAAAATCGTACCGTTGCCCTTGACGATCACGGATTCATCACTCATGGCCGGCACATAAGCCCCCCCTGCTGTACAAGAACCCATGACCGCGGCAATCTGGGGGATGCCTTTAGCAGACATACGGGCCTGGTTATAAAAAATAGCGCCAAAGTGATCGCGATCGGGAAAGACCTCGGCCTGTAACGGCAGGTAAGCGCCGCCAGAGTCGACCAAGTAGACACAGGGTAGAGCGTTTTCTAAGGCAATCTCCTGGGCGCGCAGGTGTTTTTTTACGGTGATGGGGAAATAGGTGCCGCCTTTGACCGTGGCATCATTGGCCACCACCATCACCTCACGGCCATGGACGACGCCAATGCCCGTCACCATGCCGGCAGCAGGCGCAGCGTTATCGTACATCGCATAGGCTGCTAGCGGTGAGAGTTCTAAGAAGGGTGTGCCAGAATCGAACAGCGCCTCGACCCTTTCGCGGGCGGTCTTTTTGTTGCGTGAGCGGTGTCGTGCCAAGGCCTTTTCTCCACCACCCTGTTTCACCTGCTGCATACGGCCTTGGAAGGTGTGCATGAGATCTTGGTAGATGGCTTGGTTTTCCTGGAATGCTTGCGATTGTGGATCGATTTGAGTTGTCAGTACATCCATGGGCGGATTTAAGCACAAGTTTTCATCGATTTCGAGGAATTAGAAGATCTTGTAATATCAAAAGGTTAAATCCAGCGGCTAAAAAGCCCCGTATTTGTTTGGACAGCTCTCTGGTATGGCTTGAATGACGTCCCAAAACTCAGCGACCTGTGATCCTTCGAACCGGAGGATGTGAACCATAGCGTAGCCTGGCGTATCAGGTTTCTCTTGCAAATGAGAGAAGACAACAACCGTGTCACCCTCTTCAATCACCTGTTTTACCTCAAACTGAGTTTGCGGATGTCGCAACGCATTTTCCTTGATGGCCAGTTTTAGCCCTTCAGCATCTTCGGAGAAGCTTGTGTTGTGATGCTTGAATTCCGGCTTGGCGTATTTTGAGAAAGCTTCCTCTGCATTACCTTCCGAGCAGAGTCGCAAAAAAGTAGACGCACTCTCTTTGCGATGGGATGTTTCTGGCATGGCATTCTCCATATATATTGGGGGTTCGATTTTTGTTCTCTTTTATGCTGTTCGGAGCTTTCCGTCGAGATATCTCTTGCATCACGTAACTTTATGAAATTTTTGTAAAATATATTAATGATACGGATCAATGCACTTGCGTCTGATTTGAGGTAACCATCCTAAGGTAGATGAACTTATAGGAGGTCTGCCTATGGAAATTCAAACCGTTCAGAGTTTCTTTCTTTGGTGTTTTATCCTCAATATAGGACTACTGCTGTGGTGGTTTTTATTCCTGATTTTTGCCCATGATCTGGTTTACCGCGTGCATACAAAGTGGTTTCCATTGTCTGTGGAGAGGTTTGATGCCATTCACTACACAGCAATGACCGGTTATAAGATCGCCATATTTGCGCTCTTTGTTGTGCCGTATGTGGCGCTAAGGATCGTCGGCTAGCCTGTTTTGATAGTCTCCGTGGAATGAGCATTTACAGAGATACACTTCTTTTTGCAGTCGCTGGCTACAATCTGGCGGAAACAAGTCGTATGCTGGAGATCGCAAAAGCCGTCCGCACGTATTTCAACGTGATGTTTATGAGTTACGGCGGTAAATTTGAAAAGCTCATTGAAAAGGAAAATTTTCCCTTGAGGAAAATCGAGCCACGCCTATCAACCAGCAGACTTGCGAAATTGCGACGAACCCTGAGTGGCGAGACGCTTAATACCATTGCCTATCTGACGGAGGAAGAACTCCTTGCTCGTGTCCCCAATGAAATCGCTCTATATGAAGAGATCAAGCCCGCGGCTGTATTGACCGGCTGGTGTCTAAGCGTGACTATTTCGGCGCGCGTGGCGCGTATTCCTTTTGTCAATGTTCTCCATTCCACGACGATTAGGGAATACTACGAAGCCGGACTGCAATCTTGGCCGGATCGAACGAATTTCTTTTTTGTCCGGTGGTTATTTGGCAACAATGAAGAGCGGATGAACAAATGGATTAGCAGACTGGTGCTTAATCTTGCTGCCCCGATTCGTGCCTATAACGTTGTTGGGATAAAGTACGGACTAGAAAAATTCACCAACTTTATTGACCTCATAGAGGGTGACCACATCTTACTTGCAGATATTCCAGAGTGGGTTGGTTTGCCCAAACTTCGCTCCAAACTGCATTACATTGGTCCGCTTCCGGCAAGATTAGATTTGCCAATTCCGCAACGGATCTGTGATCTTCGGCGGGATATGCCGGTTGTCTATTTTGCTATGGGTAGCTCTGGCAAGCCGAGACTCGTCAAACGTATTATCGAAGGATTCCGTGATAAACCTTACCACGTGATTGCCCCTGTGGCGTCACATATGGAAGGAATGCAAGTGAATGTTCCAGCGAATGTCATTGTAACCGGATTGCTGCCAGCCCATAGAGTAAACTCCCTTGCCGACATATCCGTCATTCACGGCGGGCAAAATACGGTTATGAACGCTTGCCTGTCTGGTACTGTCATTGTGGGAGTGGGGATGCATCCAGAACAGCAGGCCAACCTTGACGCCTGCGTAAGGAAGGGGTTTGCGATACGATTAAATAAACGCACGCTATCTGCGGCTAAAGTGCTCGAAGCCATTGACCGCCTACTCCATGACGCAAAATCCCGACAACGGGTGCACCAATTTCGCTCTCAGCTGCAAAAGTGGAATGGTCCTGAGAATGCCGCCAAGTTTCTCCAAGAAACGTTTGGCTTATCTCTGACTCCAGCGAGTTATCCGAAACAGCCGAACACTGTCTCGAACCAAGATGCGCGATAAGTTGGAGTTGCGAGCATTTTCGTTAATAATTTTCTTTAGTTGGCAGGTATACGCGGATTCGCATGTGCGCGAATATCAGCTCACCTTGGCTAAGCAGACTGTAACAATTCAGAATCGCACAACAGATGGGATGGCGATCAACGACTCTATTCCCGGTCCGGTCCTGCATTTTACTGAGGGCGAACTGGCACGCATTCATGTAACCAACAAGATGGAGGTAGAAACCTCGATTCATTGGCATGGACTCTTGCTTCCGAATCGAGAAGACGGCGTCCCCTATCTGACAACACCGCCAATCCAGCCGCATACCACTTACACTTATGAGTTTCCAATCAAACAAGCAGGTACTTACTGGTATCACTCTCATACTGGTTTACAAGAACAGCAAGGGATTTATGGCGCCATCGTCATTCACCCGCGGCAGAATCGATATCAAGTGGACCATGACCAAGTGGTAGTGCTCTCAGATTGGACAAACGAGAATCCAGAGACTGTGCTTAGAACCTTGAAACGTGGAAGTGACTACTATCCATTTAAAAAGAACCAGAATCAGCATGTCATGGGTGCTTTAAAGCATAGAGCCTTAGGCGCATATTTGCGCAGAGCTTGGGAGCGAATGCCGCCTATGGATATATCGGATGTCGCCTACGATGCATTCTTATCGAATGGAAGGGTTGTCCACAAGGTGATGGCCGAGGCTGGCCAAAGGGTTCGATTACGGTTGGTCAATGCCGGAGCTTCAACCTATTTCTATCTACAGTTTGCCGGTGGGCCAATGCAAGTCATTGCCAGTGATGGCTTGGATGTGGAGCCATTCGAGGTCGATCGACTTCTCATTGCCATTGCCGAAACCTATGACGTGATCATAAAAGTTCCAGGGTCTGGTCAATATGAACTACGAGCAACGGCACAAGATGGATCAGGGTTCACCTCTACGTTTATAGGATCAGGTGAGAAAAAAATTGTCGCACCAGACGTTGCCAAGCCCAATCTCTATACGCTTCATGGGTCGCACCATCATCATATGTCTGACTCCGAAAGACCCACAGCTCCTTATGACAAACTCAAGTCCATCCATAAGACCTCTTTCGATGATAGTAATCCTTGGAGAGAGGTTCATCTGAAGCTTACGGGTGATATGGAGAGATATATCTGGTCGTTTAACAACAAAGTCCTACATGAGGAAGATATCATTGAGATCTCTAAGGGGGAGAAGGTTCGTTTCATTCTCGACAATAAGACCATGATGCATCATCCGATCCATCTTCATGGTCATTTCTTTCGTGTTGCCAATCGCCATGGCGCCTACGCACCACTGAAACATACAGTCGATGTTCCACCCTTAGGGAGAAGAGTCATCGAGTTTGCAGCTACAGAGGATAAAGACTGGTTTTTCCACTGCCACGTGCTCTACCACATGAAGGGCGGTATGTCGCGAATCGTTCACTATGAGGGTTCAACAATCGATGAAGATCTAGCGCCTATCAGAGGAGAGCTCTTTAGCAATCCTTGGTATTTCTGGGGTCATAGCCATCTTTTGTCTCAAATGACGGAAGGGCAACTGAGGGGTGCAAACACTAGAAATGATTTCATCGTCAACTGGGAGTGGGGTTACGACGACGAATATGAGATTGAGGGGCTTTACCAGCGCTACTTCCATCGGATGTTCAAGGTCTTTGGTGGAGTCTTTTCATCGGACGTGGATCACATTGTCGGGATAGTAGGAGTGGACTACACTTTGCCGTTCTTGATCGAGGCACGCGTATGGATTGATAGCGAAGCTGATATAAGAGCAGGGGCCGCTCAGGAAATCCCAATCACGCGACATTTGCGGACACGAGGTGAAGTCGAATACGACACAGAAACCAAGTGGGAGTGGGCGGCTGGTGGGGAGATATACCTGCACCGCGCGATATCGCTGATCGGACAGTATCACTCCGAATACGGTGCTGGCGCTGGAATCGACGTTAGATTTTAGTTACGTAGCCAGCTCGGAAGTTGTTCAAGCTACGCTGTGATGGTTTGCCGCATACTCTACTAGGTCTGGCAGGCAGGAACTAACTCGGTCGACACTGGACGGAAAACCCATGTGAAAAACGGAATCCATGCCATTTTCTCGGCGCGCAGCTCGGACAGCCTCTTTTACAGCAAAGTAGGCCGACAGTCCCAGTTGAATGTTGGATTCACCAATGCCCTTGGAATTGTGAATGCCGGAAAGGGTGGGCCGGTAGTTGAGTAACTCAATATCCCAGTCCAAGGGCACGTCACCACTTGAAGGGATTTTGTAGCCCGAGACATTATCGGTGATGAGTTGGCCCTTTTCGGAATATATCATTTCTTCCATCGTATAATAGCCAACCCCAAACATGAAACCACCCTCTGCTTGCCCGATGTCCAGATGCGGGTTTAAGCTCTTCCCACAGTCTTGGACAATCTTGGATTTGAGGATTCGAAAACTTCCTGAAATCACATCCACTTCCACTAAACTCAAGGCAGCTCCCCAGACAAAGAAATAAGAGATGTCCCCTTGTTGTTTTTCATAATCATAAGATAGTCTGGGTGCTGTGTGTATTCCTGTAGCGGAGAGGGTGATGCCTTGCTCATAGGCCTGGCTCACTCGTTCTTTGAAGGCGCCGGCTAGTTTCGCAAGGCTCTGATTGATCTTGTCGCATGCGTTGACAATGGCGTAACCGATCAGATCTGACGCAACCATGGTTGTCGGCGGCGTATTGGGAATCAGAGCACTTTGCGTATCCGTAACCACGACATCGCGCAGAGGCACCGAGAGAGAAGCCGCTGCAATCTGTGCCATCCGGGTGTTGATGCCCTGACCCATTTCAATGCCGCTGTGGTTCACAGAAACCGTGCCGTCGCGTAGGATATGAACAAGGGCTAAACCGCGGTTGATATCGTCCGATTCGATAAAACCCATGTTGCCTTTGCTCACTGTAGCGGCGAGCCCTCTTTTGAGCCATTTGTTCTGCTTGTTAAATGCCTCTACCTCTCGGCGTAGATTCTGGTAATCCGCCTTCACCATCAATCGGTCCCAACAACTCCTTAAGACATTGTCTTTGATCTCCGTTTTGGTAATGGTCCGATCTCTCTTTCTATAGATGTTAACCTCTCGTACTTTTGTGGCGTCCATCTTCAGAGCACTGGCGCCGTGGTCCATAACAGTTTCTATAACCGGCGAGGCCTGGGGTTTGCCAAAACCGCGCGTGGAAGTGGCTGATCCATAGTTGGTTCTGAGACAAGTTCCTTTGACTCTAATGTTGTCGACTCGATAGCCGCTATCCATCAGTAAGGTGGCTGTCTCAGTGATATCGGCGGAGTAATCACAGGAAAATCCACCACTCATATAAAAAACCATGTCTAGAGCCATGATGCGCCCGTTTTGGGCAAACCCCGCCTTGTATTGGGCCAGGATTGGGCTACGGCCAGGACAGAAGGCCATATCCTGGGCGCGATCCAGTGTTAGACGTACAGGACGTCCGACTTTCTGAGCCGCCAAGGCGCAAATGGCTGCGATCGGCCCGGAACGCAGTTGTTTGCCGCCAAATCCTCCGCCCAGGCGTCCCACCTGCACCTCGACGCGATTCTTAGCCACATTCATCAGACGCGATACATGATCGACGACATCCGAGGGGCTCTGCGTGGATGAATAGACGCGGAAACCTCCTTCTTTTGGAATGGCTAGGGCGTTTTGTGGTTCGAGGTAAAAGTGATACTGTCCGGGCAGTTTTACCTCTCCTTGCACGACAACGGCACTTGCGGCAAAGCCACTGTCCAAATCGCCTTGTTTTAGTAGATAGCCTTCAGGCCTGCCATGCGTAGACTGCGTTTCACGGGCCTTCTCAATAGTTAACAAGGGCTCGAATTCCTCAATTTCTATGTTTACCGCCCAAGCCTGCTCGCGAGCGACTTTTTCGGACTTGGCCACGAGTACACCCACTGCTTGCCCGACAAAGTGTACTCTCTCTGTCGCTAGGACCTCTTCATCGGCCACACGAAATCCAAATAGGTTCTTACCTGGGATGTCTTTGGCTGAGATAAAAGCCACTACTTCAGGATGGTTAAGAGCAGGCGTAGGATCGATACGAAGAATTCGGCCGCTTGCGACAGGGGAGGTAACGATCGAGGCATAAAGGCTATTTGTTACGCTTCGGTCATTGGTGTACTCAGCCTGTCCCGTGGTTTGATTTTTTGCGTAGCGATGGGGAATGGCCTTGCCCAAAACCCCTGTGGGCGATTCTTCGTAGTGAATCGTAGATCGATGCGCCACCTCTGGATAGCGTGAAGTCAGCTGTTGATCCCGATTGTCCGCCTCACCCAGGAAGGTCTTGCGATAGTGCTTGTAGACCCGGAGGAGCGCTCCCAAGGCGAGTCGAATCTGATACTGCTGTAGTCCCAGTGGCAGTTGATTAGAAATACTGTTTTCCAACTCTTGTTGTAGAGTCATTAGAGCTTGCTTGAGTAGCGGCGGATCCCACACTTTTGCCAATAATAGTCTTTCTGTTTTTCTTGCTCGTAGACCGGGTGAACCTAGTCCGTCAAAACTCAGCACAAAATCCTCAATTTTCCTTTGAGTTTTATCAACTCCCAGACGTACTCCCGCACTCATAAAGGTAATAGAATCCAGACGTCGTCGTGAATACTTAAAGTTAGTAATAAATTCGTTTTCTTGGTGATAGCGAATAAAAATCGCAACCAAGACTCCTTGTTTTTCAGGATCGAAGTTGATGGTTCCATCCTCGTTGTAGTGATCGATCAAATGGATTCGCTCTTCTCCACTCGGTTTTCGAAACCGCAGTTCTGCGCGGCAGGCCACCCAGATCGGGAATAGATCTGAAAAGTGGCTAAAGTTCATAATGCCCCCACCCACAGTAGCCACAGAACGGATTTGGTGATTGGCAAGAAAACGACATTGGCTCAATAGAGCTTTTAGTCCCGACATTCCCTTATGATTTTCTTGAGCAAGCCTGCGACCAAGTTCGTCTGCAAGCTGTTCAATGGTCACAGCTGCGCCGATAAGTAGGCCTTGTGACTGCCAGTGGATTTGGTGCATTTCTGCTACGCGGTGTAGCAAGATATATTTCTTAAAATGCTTAGGTTTGTAACGTTCGAGATATCCCAGGTCCGTATTCCCAGCCATAAGCTTGCAGCCGTCCTCAGTTGTTTGATTGAGTATCTCCTCTACCTGTGACGGCTGTACCCAGACGGCTTCCGCGCCGACGAACACCTGGGACTGTGGTTTTGCTTTAAACTGCTCGGGAAAGATATCGTCTAAGCGGCGACATCGATCCATTCTCTCCTGCCAACGTTGGATCTTTTTAGCAAACTCCGGACTCTCTAATGGGTCCTGACAAAAAACTGACGCTGCGTCCAATATCGGACGGTATCCAGTACAGCGGCAGAGGTTGCCATCGAAGATGTGTTCGAGCTCGGATTTATGGGGTCTTGCGTTTTGTGCCAAGTGGGCGACAAACGCCATGATAAATCCAGGAGTACAGAAACCGCATTGGCTGGCACCCATTTCGTAAAATGCCTCACTCAGAGGGTGCAAGCCGTCATCGGCTAGCTGTGACAATCCCTCAATGGTGGTGATGTGCATGTGATGCACGAAAGGCAAGGGCAGGAGGCAAGCAGCTACCGAATGGTGCTGGATCCGTTGCTGGCCATGGCTCCAATAACTGAGGACCACCGTACAGGCGCCACAACCTCCTTCTCCACAGACTTGCTTACATCCGGTAAAACCTTCCTTGCGCAGAAACTCCACAAGGTTAAAGTCAATCTCTGGGGATTGATCTGGAATAGCATAGCGTCTTTGATTGACTGTAAAAACCAATTCGTTCATAGCTGTTGCTAGAAGTTAGCTAAACCGTATGACAAAGTCCAGTGAGTTGAACCTATGAATGTCGGCACGATTGAGTTGCCCGCTGGATTTGATCCTCCTAAGCAGGTTCGCAAAGACGGTTATTGGTTAGAGGTTCTAGGGCCAGAACATAATGTCATGGACTACGAGGCGTGGACCTCAAGTAGAGATGAACTCAAAGGTATATTCGGACCAAAAAACCATTGGCCAGCAGAAGTAACCTCCATTGAACAGAATTTAGCTGACCTTGAGCGGCACTACCGAGAATTCATGGCAAGGGAGGCTTTCGCCTATACCCTATTAAGTCCTGACAAATCTTCCTGCATTGGCTGCCTCTATATTAGGCCTACTCCAGCCAAGGGTTATGATGCGAGGGTGGATTTTTGGTTTCGAAAAACATCGATGCATCTTGAGCAACAGTTTTATCGAGAAATCGATAGCTGGCTTAAGCGTGACTGGGGTTTTAGAGAAATTGCCTATCCAGGCCGGAATATCTCTTGGGAAGAGTATCTCCTTGTTACCGACGGCCTGGCTTAACAGCGGCTGAAAAAGTGGCTCGAAACAGCTCAGGCCGGGTTTGCCGGCCTGAGCTGCGGAAGATTTAGGTTTAGATCGTTGCAGCTAACCTTTGCCTACTCTCCCTTCATAGCCAGTAATTCTACGAGGTTCTTGCCTTTTTTTGCCGTGGAGGCGCCAAACACCGTTCCCAACATACGCTTCTGAAAGCGCTTCATGGCTGCCTGGTAGACGTTGGCTTGAAAAGGTACATAACCAACCTCGGGTACGAACTTGCGCGCATTTTGTAGGTAGAAGGTAACAAAGCTCTCTACCTCGGGTCGCCTGGCCGACGCCTTGCTTACGTAGATGAAGATGGGGCGGGACAGTGGCTTGTAAGTGGCGTTCTCAATAGTTGCCACCGAAGGAGTGACTGCGCCACTGCCTGGATCGATCGGAATTGCCCGCAAGACCTTTTTGTTTTCAGCGTAGTAAGCATAGCCAAAGTAGCCAAGTGCATGGGGATTGCTCTTTACACCCTGTACGAGAACGTTGTCATCTTCACTGGCGGTAAAGTCACTACGGGTGGCCCGCTCCTTACCGACGATGGTTTTGGTGAAGTAATCAAAGGTTCCTGAGTCTGCCCCTGGTCCGTAGAGCTTGATGGGTTTTTTAGGCCATCCTTGGCGTACGTCGCTCCACTGTTTGACTGGGCTGTTTGGCTGCCAAATCTTCTTAAGTTCTTGCACAGTAAGCTTATCGACGAATTTGTTCTTGGCGCTAACAACCACAGCAATACCGTCATAGGCAACAGGTAATTCAACGAAGTCAATGGGTGGCTTATTCGTCTTAGCCTTTGTACGCTCTATCTCCTTTATGGGGCGAGACGCTCCCGTGACGTCGATGTCGCCAACCGTGAACTTTTTCATGCCGCCACCTGTGCCGGAGAGGCCTACGGTTACCCGCACCCGTGGATGGACTTTACCAAACTCCTCACCCATGGCCTCACTAATCGGAAAGACCGTGCTCGAGCCATCGACTTTCACCATACCCTTTAGGGTTCCGGCTCTCTTGTTTTTTTTGGCATCAGCAGTGAGTGGCAAGACTACCATGGCTAAGGCAGCGGCCACACCAACCGAGACGAACCACTTATTGATACGAGTCTTGTTCATGTTCACTCCTTAAGTGTTATTGATTACCATTTTATAGTTTTACCTGAAGTTGAACCCGGCCGCGATGGTCTAGAGCGTCATCACCAACAGCAACCCCATCATCGGTGGTCAGCAAACTGTACTCACCTTGTAGTTTGACCTTGTGGTTGCCAAAGGCAAAGAAGTTCAATACGACGGAGTACTCGCCGAGATCTGCGCCACCTTCGGGATAGATGTTGACGGCACGCAAAGCGGCTTCAAATTTGTTTGGTATAAAGAAATAGCCTGCTTGCGCTAACCAGCCGACATCATCAGTGTTCGCTGCAGAATCCGGTTTGTTATTCCGGTAGATCACCGCAGCGTGTCCACCAAGGCCGTTGTATTTAAGGCTAACATCGCCGGTGAGCTGAGCGGTTTCAACATTTCCTGTTGCCGGAGCCGCTTCCGGGGTTTCGTTGTAGAACCCGCCAACGGCAAATGCCAGGTGTGGCTCGTCGCTATGTTTAGTATCGGAGAATTTGTAGCCGTGATGACCCATGATGTTTAAGATGATACGGCCGGCATAGCGGAACTTGTCATCCACGTTTGCTGTGGTGAGGCCATCACCGTTGAAGATGCCAAGCTCGGCTTCGATCATTTTTTCTAGCCAGCTCAAATAGACTCCAAGGCCAATCTCACGCTCATCAGGAACACCAAAGGTAGCGTGCAGAAGAGAGCGATCAACAAACTGCAAGGTCGAGCTAGAGCTGCGACCCTCAAAGTTGAAGGGCACTTTAAACTGACCAGCTGTTATCTTTACATCATCATTTGGCTTGTAGCCGACAAAGGTGGAGAGCAGCTTGGGTGAGACAAAGTCGTATTCGAGCTGATAGATCACCTCTGGGCTAAACACATTGCCTTTAAATTTCAGGCGCGCACGCCGTACTCTAAACGTATAAGTGTCTGGAGTCGCGGCATCGAAAATCTCGGTCAAAAACAGGCCTTGAATGTAGCCACCGGTCTTTAGGGAAAAATCGCCGTCCTGGTCTTTGATGTAGAACCCGCCCTTATAACCCACATCGGCCGCTGCTTTAACGGGTTCTGGTGTAGTCAGCAAGGACATGGCCATGAACCCCAGAACCACCTTTGATATCTTCATCATTTCACAATCCTCCATGAAGGTTAAAGTAACTGTTGCCCTCCTAATGGTTTTGCATAAAGTAGATGTGAAGAAAGTGTTAAAATCATATAAAGCCGTTCTTCCGATCTAACTCATTGATTTTATAGGATAGTATCTTTGTCACCTTAGAAATGTCGACTTTATGAGAGTATTTTTTGGTGCAGCCATACAGGGACATTCGAAACGTGGCCATCGTGCCGAAGTGTACCGAGGCATCTTGTCTACGATAAAAGCATTAGGCCATGAAGTGTACTCGGAGCATACGGTGGGTGAGAGTTTAGGGGAGGCGCTGCAACTCTTAGATGAGGCAATCGGACCACTACCCGATGAACCAGTTGAGAGACGTATCTACGTCCGAAATAAGATGATTGCAGGGATCGAAGGCGCAATTCACGCTGCCATTTTTGAAGTCTCCGTGCCTAGTTTAGGTACTGGTATAGAGTTTGCGCATGCCTATTTGCGTCCAAGGCTTGGCCTAGAGAGGATACCCATTTTGGCGCTCTACGAGAATGGTTATTGGCCAAACAATCTCTCTTCTATGATACGTGGGATTACACAAGAGAGTGTACCGCAACTGGAATTGGCGGAGTACGTTACTGCGGGTGATCTCGACCAAAGATTAAAGGGATTCTTAAATTCGATCAGCAAAATTACTCAATGACCAGGTGGGCAGTTTACATAGTACAGGCTGAGTCTGGAAAGTTATACACAGGGATCACCACAAACTTGGCGAGGCGTTTTTCCGAGCATCGCGACAAAAGAGTTGGTGCCAAGTTTTTTCGCATGTCAAAAGCGAAGGAGGTGGTCTATAGAGAGATCTGGCAAAGTCGTGCGGCAGCCTCTAAACGGGAACAGGCAATCAAGAAGCTGTCTCGGCAAGCAAAGCTGAAACTGATCGGCGAGGGGTAAATAGGTTTTCACACCACTGCCTTAGCTCCTTTGTGTCTATTATGGCTGCCACCGATATTGCTGAAGTGGGATGCGACCTCGGGCATCAAACTGTACACCTTCGGTCTCGAGAAAGAGGCGTTGTACGTCATGACCATCTGAGCAAGAGCGAATACTGATTTCGCCCTTGGCATTAATGACTCGATGCCATGGTACTGTATACCCCTTGGGTAAGGCGTGTAATGCATAGCCGACCTGTCTAGCGTTGACGTTGCCCGTAAGTGCGGCTATCTGTCCATAGGTGGCGACGCTTCCCTTGGGGATACGCTTTACCACCGAATAGATACGTTGATAGGTTGGCGACATCGTTATAACAATTCATATACCGCTACAAGTGCAGCTAACATAGCACAACCTTTCGTAAATATAGATAAATTTCTATCTTGCCAACCTCTATTGAAATATAGAGAGTGGGGCAAAGCCAACTGTTCAGGAAGGGGGTCCGTGAAAAAATGAAACGCATACCACTTGGAAACTCAGGAATTTCCATCTCTTCTATTATTATGGGTGCCTGGCAGGCAGGCAAGGCATATTGGGTGGACATTACCGATGAAGGCATCCTGCAAGCGATTGATGCGGCCTGCGAAGTTGGGGTTAGTGCCTTTGACACTGCAGAGGCGTATGGAGAGGGTTATAGCGAGAGGATTCTTGGCAAGGCACTAGCTAAACGACGCGACAAGGTACAGCTACTGTCGAAGGTATTTTCCAACCATCTTCGTTATGATCAGGTGCTTAAGGCCTGCGACCGCAGCTTGAAAAATCTCAACAGCGACTATCTCGATCTCTATCAGATACACTGGCCCAGTGGCAGCTGGGGTAGTGAGCGTGTGCCTATTGCCGAGACCATGCAAGCTCTCAATGAACTCAAGGAAGTGGGCAAGATCAAAGCCATCGGCGTGTCGAACTTTTCCTTGGCGCAGTTGCAGGAGGCGTGTGAGTTTGGGCAGATTGATAGTATCCAGCCACCCTATTCCATTTTTTGGCGCCATATCGAGCGGGAGATCATGCCGTTTTGTCTGGAAAATGGCATCAGCATATTGGCCTACTCACCCATGGCCCAGGGGTTTTTGACGGGCAGGTTCCAGGCAAATCACAAATTTGCCGAGGGGGATAATCGTAACAAGAACAAACTCTTTGACCATAAGGTGTTTCCAAAGGTTCAGACTGCCGTTGCAGCGCTGCGAGAGATTGCCGCTAGCAACAACATCACCCTGCCACAGCTAGCCTTAGCCTGGGTAACGAGCCATGAGAGATCCGCTGCGATAGCCGGGGTTCGCAATGCCGCACAGATTAGAGACAATGCCCAAGCCGGAGAGGTTGTCTTATCCAAAGAAGATCTTGAGAAAATCGATGTGGTGACCATGCCGGTCTTCGAGCAGTTTCTTGATGATCCCGTTCCATGGATTTGGAATCCCTAACCTTTGGAGAGCAAACCTATGTTGCTAACGAATTTGGAAAGCATACCCAACCGCCGTGTTGTTGAGCACTATGGCTTAGTTACGGGCAGTTCGATTCGTGCCAAGCACGTTGGACGTGACTTTATGGCAGGGCTCAAAAACATCGTCGGTGGTGAGCTGCGTGGCTATACCGAACTCATCAATGAGTCGCGTCAGCAGGCGATTGAACGCATGACCCAACAAGCTGAATCTCTGGGAGCCAATGCCATAATCAACGTGCGCTTCTCTACCTCTGCCATCATGGCAGGTGCAGCGGAGCTGTTTGCTTACGGTACCGCGGTAAAGTTGGGGTAGCAGGAGCACATGGACGCCCTGATTAATTTAGGAATTTTCGTAGCCTTGCTCTGCGTGGGCTATCTTGCTGGAACGCTCGCCGAGAGAAACCACTATCGCCGCATTCGCCGTCGTGAGCGTGCTAGCCGCAACTTTCCAGTGTTTACCGATAACGACACTAAAAATCTTAGCGGCATGCAAGAAGCCTTTCTTGCCAGTGGCAGCATTGTTGTATCCGTAGATTACTTTAAGCGCTTTCTTGCGAACCTACGTAATCTCGTTGGCGGTCGACTGAGCTCTTATGAGAGCCTGCTCGACCGCGGTCGTCGCGAAGCCATGTTGCGCATGAAAGAGGACGCTCGCAGACGTGGAGGACACTTCATTGTAAACGCCAGGCTTGAGACTAGTGCCATTGGCAACATGCAAAACAATAAAAACAAAGTTACTTGTGTAGAAGTACTCGCTTACGGCACAGCTATTCGTCTTACCAATCCCGAGCTGCTTGCCGGTAAGTCCTAGCCATGAAATTTAAATCAAGAGAGATCACAGACGGGGTAAATGTCACACCAACCCATCCCCTGAAGGAACTTTGCATCCTAGTCGGAGGCATTGTTGGGACTCTGGTAGCCATCTTTTTTGTCCTGGGTTGGATAGCGGGTTGGCTTGTTGCCAAAATACCTGCCAAGTATGAGGAAAAGCTGGGCAGGCTCTATGCTTATGCCTTTGCAGACTCTACCCATAGCAAAGAGCTCGATGCTGCAGAGGCTTATTTGCAAGATATCGTCGATCGCCTCGCTGCAGATTTACCAGAGAAGCGCTTTCCCTACAGAGTTTCCATACACTGTTCGCAGCAGGCAAATGCCTTTGCCATACCGGGTGGGCAGATCGTCATACTTTCAGAATTGCTCAAACAAGTTCAGAGCGAGCAGGAACTGGCCATGGTGTTGGGGCACGAAATCGGCCATCATGTCAACCGTGACCATCTACGAGGCTTGGGTCGTTCTCTCGCAATTATGACGGTGATGATGGCCATCGGTGTTTCAGAGCAGAGCGGTATGGCTCAAAAGGTAGCAAACTATACAGGCAACCTGCTGCTGCTCCGCTATTCTCGGAGTGCGGAAATGGCTGCCGACAATGTCGGTTTCCAGCTCGTACAGTACCATTATGCCAAGCCGCATGGCGCGCTGGACCTCTTTAAGACCTTTGAGAAACTTGTACCAAAGAGCGCAACAAAATTTCCTGCGTGGGGGCTCACCCATCCACATCCGCAAGCTCGCTTCCAACGGCTTCGAGAGAGACTTACGAAGAGCAGCGCTTCTCAGCATGAACGTAAACCACTTGCTGCTGGCATCTTTGCCAACATCTGTGAGAGCAAGGCTGATAGCGACAACAAGTAGAGATATGCTGCGGATTATACTATGGCGTCTATTTTTTGATTTGAAAAACCTATGCAAACTGTTTGTGCGTAGTGATAAGACCTATAAGTATTTCGCTTATGGCGGTAACCTAGATCCCGGTGTACTGCGTAGGAGAAAAATCGAGATACTGAGTGAACAGGACTATGTTCTTAAGGACCATGAATTGCGATTTAATGTTCCAGGTGAATATGAAGGTATGGGGTATGCTTCTGCAGAGTTTTCCAAGGGTGAAGAAATATATGGAAGGATCTACGAACTTTCCAAAATCGATGCTGAAAGAATGGATTACTATGAGGCATCTGCCTTTCTAGGAGTTTATAGACGTGTAGTTCAGCCCTATGGAGCAGACGAGCTATTTTTCTATCAAGCAGTTAACCCAAAGGAAAATTTAAAACCAACTACTGCTTATTTGAATTACATTATTGTGGCATACAGCACTTCAAAATCTGTACCCGAAGGTGTACTAGCTAACCTACGTAGCATGGAAGCTGTCGAGACGAAGGAGATAGCTAAGAGAGCAAACGTTTTTGTGCAGGATTACGACATCTTGGGAGAACGGTTCGCAAAGTTCTTAGTCCTTTATGAAGCCTTTTGTATAGTTCTTTTCGAACGTTTTTTTTACAGATTTTCGCTGACAGAATGGCTTATCAAAAAACCCCAGGTTTGATATAAGGAGACTCCATGAATCCTAGGGCCGCACTAATTCTGCTCTTCTTGCTAGTAACTTTCTTGCCTGGAGTGGCCGCGGCTGAAAAGAATAACCCGACTAATTACACAGAACAAATTACAGCTTGGCGCCAACAGAGGGAAGAGAAGTTAAAGCAACCGTATGGCTGGCTCAGTTTGGCAGGACTGTTTTGGCTTCAGCAGGGAGACAACAGTTGTGGATCGTCCAAACAGAGCCGCATTCGGCTTCCAGAGAGTGCACCTAAAGAGATTGGTCGTTTTCAACTGCGGCAGGGCGAAGTGCTTTTTATACCCGTGGCTGGGGTTGATGTGCGTTTAAACGGCAAACCTATTACCAAGAAAGTACCTGTGCATTATGATGGTCCTGGCAACGAGCTCCAAGTTGGTGCGGTTAAAATGTTGGTAATCAAACGCAGTAAAGGTATTGGTATACGTGTTAAAGATCCCCGGAGTAAGGTGCGACAAAACTTTACCGGCCTTGCCTGGTATCCCATCCAAGGAGAGTTTCGCATCCAGGGTAGGTGGATTCCAAGGCCCGAGGCACAACAAGTGAGTATTGCCAATATTCTTGGTGGCGTTGAAAGTTGGCAGAGTCCTGGGTCTGTGGAGTTTTCCTATGGCGGCAAGCCGTGGCGTCTGCTTGCACTCAAAGCCACAGGGGATAAACTCATTTTTATCTTTAAGGATGGCACCAGCGGCAAGAATAGCTATCCTGGAGGGCGCTTTCTCTATGCCGAGCCTCCCGTCGATGGCAAGCTCATCTTAGATTTTAACCGTGCCTACAACCCGCCATGTGCCTATGCAAAGTACACTACTTGTCCGCTGCCACCTCGAGAGAACTGGCTTGCCCTTGAGGTAGCAGCAGGTGAAAAGTATAAGGGTAGCTATTACTAAGATCCAACCGTGAGGGGAGTCTATGTCTGAAAGATGCGAGAGAATCAGAGTAACAGCTCCGGATGGCATGCAAGTTGAGGTGCTGGTAACGGCTGCGGAAGGAATGAGTGTGGCTGAAGGCATCATGCCACCACAGAGCACTTTTTCTATTCACTACCACAAGACGCTGGAGCAGGTAACCTACGTGTTGAGCGGTTCAGTGCAGGTTGTTAGCAAGGCGCGAGGTAAAGGCCGGCACGATCGAACTTTGCGTCGGGGCGAGTGGATTCTCACCAGGCCCAATGAGAGCCTGCAGTTTAAAAACAGCGATCCAAATGAAACAGCGCGGGTTTTGTTCATCTGCTGTCCACCCTATCCAGCTGACGATGCCGATACAGGAGCTTTGACAGATCATTGTGATTTGACACAAGAAGAGCTACGTGCCTCTCTCGAACGCGCAAAAGTTATGCAGACTTGGGCCCATGAAATGTGGCAGCGAAGGATAGAACAACTCCAAGATTTGTTAGAATAGATTCCTGGATTATGAAGACCATTGTCTATCTATTGCGGCACGCTGAAAGCGTACCCAGCAGAGAGCTTGCTCATGGCGATTGGCCTTTGAGTAGTCGCGGGCAACAGCAGGCCGCTCAGCTTGCTGATTACCTCAATACTCTGAAGGTGGATCAGCTCTTCTCTAGTCCCTTCAAACGAGCGATGGACACAGTGACTCCTTTTGCAAATAGCAGCAGCCTGAAGATTGCCCAAATTGCCGATCTCAGGGAAAGAAAATTGACCGAGGGTTTTGTCGATAACATCTGGGAGGTAATGGACAGAGCTTGGCATGATTTGGCGTTTAGACTGCCAAACTGCGAATCTGGGTTTGAGTGTCAGCAACGCATTGTCAACGCAGTAAAACATCTCGCCAACGAACATCGTGGCGAAACCTTGCTTATAAGCTCACACGGCAATGCCATCGGTTTGTTTTTGCACAGTATGGATGCTACCTTTGGTATAGCGGAGATGCGGTCAATGCGCATGCCCGATCTGTTTCGCATTAATTACGAAGACGAATCATTCTCTTGGGACAGAGGGTTCACCTACTCACAGATGTAGCAGGCACCAAGGCCATCCACCGACTGCGGCTTATCGCGTTCAGCATTAACAATACAGAGAAAGCCAAAGGGCTCTTTGGCGCCTGCTGGGTTACGGAACTGATGCGGATCATTTGGGGCGATGTAGACCACATCGCCAAGTGAGACCTGGTAGATATAGCAACCAAACTGCGCTTCACCGGAGCCACGAATGGGGATGACCACGTGCTCATGCTCGTGTTTCTCCAGAGTGCTGTAACCGCCCGGCTCAATCTCAAAGTAGCGCACGTGGAAACGGGGTGATTCGCCGCGTTTGCCCACGAGCTCGCGCCGCGTGATGCCGGCCCAGAGTTCTGTGGTTTTCTTGTAGGGCTCTAGCTCAATCCCCTGCCAACTAAAATTGTCCTGACGGCGGAACACTTTACTATGGTTTCCTACAGGTTTGGGGGCTGGGGGCTTTTTAGCTATCTTTGTACTACTCACTAATTGCTCCGTTATCTTAGGACTATAGACAGCGGTTTGGTAGTCGTCTATCATAAATCGCCAGCTATAATGAAAAACTCCGCAAACTCGTCTATTGTAGAAGGTACTGTCGCAGCTCTTCCTGTTGTACTTGGCTATCTACCTTACGGTCTCTCCTTTGGCATTCTTGCCCGTCAGGTGGAGATGACACTTTTAGAGGTGCTGCTGATGTCCTCGGTTGTTTATGCGGGCGCAGCCCAGTTGATTGTGGTTGGCCTGCTGCAGGCGGGTCAGCCCCTTATCTCCATTGTCGCCACAACACTCTTTGTCAACATACGCTATCTTTTGCTCTGTAGTGCGATCACGCCATTCTTGTCGCAGTGGCAGCGATGGCAGCGGCTACTGCTCGCCTACTTTGTTTCGGATGAAACCTTTGCCGTGCTGACCAGCAAATTTTCTCAAGCCAAGGCGAGCAGAGGGTATGGTTTTAGTGTCAACACCATTGCCATGCTTGGCTGGGTTGGTAGCTGTAGCCTTGGACACTATGCCAGTACGCTCATCGGTAACATGGAGCTCTTTGGCTTGGATTTTGCCCTACCAGCAGTCTTCATTGCACTACTGCTTATCTTGATGCGAACCCAGATCATGTTGGTTGTAGCTCTAGTTGCGGGTGTGGTTGCTTTGGCGATTTATCTAGCGGGACTGCCGCGACTGTCCGTGATCGTTGCTGCCATCATCGCAGCCACAGTAGGAGTATGGATAGAGGCATGGAAAAGCAAAACATCTTGTTGATTATTGTACTCATGACAGCAGTAACCGCGCCCATGCGGCTGCTACCGGTGTGGCTGCTCTCAGCAAGACCTATCCCAACAAAGCTGCAAGCGTGGCTGCGCTATGTTCCCATTGCCGTCATTGCCGCGATGTTGTTGCCTTCGCTGTTTATCCGCGAGGATGTGCTCGCTCTTTCGAGCTCCAACCTCTACCTCTGGGTGGCACTGCCCACTATTTGGGTGGCGGCAAAGACCAAAAACCTCGCCATCACCGTGATCTCTGGTATGGGCCTGCTCGCGTTGGCGCGCTATCTTTGGTAGCAAGTTTTAAGGAGTTTAAGGGATGCCGCCCTCGTCGCGGCCGAGACGTGCCTCGGCAATGGCGGCTTGCAAGAGCCTTTCGGGTTCTGCAGAAGAATTTCTGGCCATACGGTAGCACCTGGGTTAATGAGGCGTTGGGTCGATAACGATCTCTATAAGGAATAGCCATGGCTGTCAAAGCGCTTATCGTTCTTAGCCTTGCCTGTTTGTGCAGCGGCTGTCTTGTTGTTGCTGCTGGAGCGGGTGCGGAAGGTGGCTACATAGCCGCGCAGGAAGATCGCAACGCCGGTGAGACTGTTAGCGATCAGTGGATTACCAGCAAGGTAAAGAGCAAACTGTTGGCAGATCCCGATGTCTCTGGCTTGCGGATCAACGTTGATACCAAAAAGACGGTGGTGACGCTGCATGGGGAACTTCCCTCTAAAGCTGAGATCGAGGAAGCCATTAAGGTTGCTAAATCGGTTAAGGGTGTCAGCCGTGTGGTCTCCAAGCTCAAGGTGGCTGGAGATTAGTTCTTTGCATTTGTAAGCAATCCCGCCATGTCGAACCAAACAAGTATTCCCCTTCGCCAGAAAATTACCGGTTATTGGTTGTCCCAGGCTATATACGTCGCTGCAAAACTCGGTATTGCTGACCTTTTAACCAGTGGGCCAAAGTCTGTAGCCGAGCTGGCAGAAGCTACCGGTGCCGACACCGGACTGCTCTTTCGCCTTATGCGCGCTCTGGCAAGCGAGGGAATCTTTGCGCAGCTGCAAGAGCAGCAATTTGCCCTCACCCCCATGGCCGAGCTGCTCACAAGTAAACACCCGCAGTCGCTGCGTTACTATGCGATCTTCTATGGTGAGGAGGCCTACCACGCTTTCGGCCATCTCCTAGATAGTGTCAAAACCGGAAAGCCCGCGTTTGATAAGGTTTTTGGCAAATCCTTTTTTGACTATCTACAGAGCAACCAGCAAGCCTCGCAGACCTTTAACCAAGCCATGTCCTCGGTCTCCAACAAGCAAATCGAGGTGCTTGTGGCTGAGTATGGCTTCTCTAATATCAACACCCTTGTGGATGTAGGTGGTGGGCGTGGCCATCTGCTCGCAGGCATTTTGCGCGCCAACCCAAACATGCAGGGCGTGCTCTACGATTTGCCGCATGTCATCGATGAGGCGGTGCAGTTCATGAAATCAGAAAACCTGCTTGATCGTTGTAAGTTCATTGCAGGAGATTTTTTTCAGGAGGTTCCCACAGGAGGCGATGCTTATTTGATGAAGTACATCCTACACGATTGGGATGATGCACGTGCCCTTGCCATCCTAAA
>JANQFH010000046.1 GCA_028277945.1 Oligoflexia bacterium | reverse complement strand
TTCCTGGTTCGACCGATCGCTTCTTGGCTGAGCTTCCTGACAACGCTGGATATCAGATTCGTATGTACTCTGATCAAGCATTGTTCTGTGACGCTCCTGCTAAGTGCGTGAAGATCACGGGCATAGTCAACAGCTCATAGTATCTCTTAGCTTAGAATAGGCCCCCTTCGGGGGGCCGTTCTTTAACTACTAAAATACAACAGGATTAGTATATATTATGGCTACTACAAGACTTACAATCACTTACGCAAGTGATAAATCGGCTGCCGATGTGGCGCAACTTTTGAGCTCTGGCCCAGATAGCCGCAACGCCGTGTTGGCGCTTGCGAACTACCTAAGGGCTGGCGCTACGGGTGTACGTGGCATCAAGGTCGAGGTGGAGCAAAGCCCCGCGGCTGCGAGCCAAACTATCACTTGCGATCAGGCTTCGGCTGTTGCTGCAACCGATGAAGTTACCATTGGCGGAATCAGCTGTGCTTCGGTGGCCGCGGACCCGACGGTTACAGACGGTGAGTGGCTTTTGGGCGCAGACGATGACGCGATGGCAACCAACCTAGCTGCTGCAATAAACGGACACAGCACGCTGGGACTTATTGTTTCTGCTACTGCGGCTTCTGCTGTGGTTACAGTTACGGCGAGAGTTCCTGGAACACTCGGCAATTTGGTTGAGCTTTCGGAGACCGGTAACGGACTTACCCTCGGTGCTGCTGCAATGGCTGGTGGCGATGGTGGCGAGGCCGCGGATACCACGACATACAACCTCGGGGTTGCGTAATGTCGAATAATGCCGAACGCGCTGCGCTCTTAGATCTTCGCAACTTCCTTCTCGAGCTTATGGCTGGCAAGGGGCGCAAGGACATGGAGCAAGCAGCTGCTGAAGGAAACGCTATAGTTGCAGGCGGCGTTGCCGCCGAGCAGCTTGGCCAGGGCGTTGCGGCGCCGCTGGCTGATGTGGCGGCAGCCGGGCAACTGGCTCCAGGCACGTCTGCAGATTTGATGCAACAGGTTGAAGACGAGGACGAACTAAAGAAACGAAGGTAGGCTATGGTAGATTACACGACGGATGCCCTTCTCCTGAAGATTGAGAATGACATCCTGGATGACATTACAACTACCAGCGTACCGTTCAATACGTCGCAGGTGCTAGCTCTTGCCTCAGACATTTTGAGGGAAGAGTGTGCGCCTTTTCTTATTGGGTTGTACGAGGAGTATTACGTAACGTACGAGGACACGGCGCTGGTTGTGGACCAGGCAGGGTACGATATCCCCGCCAATGCGGCCGGAGCGAAGCTCAGGGACGTGACGTTGATTGATCCGAACGACCCTTCGTATGAGAAAAGTCTGGCTGAGGTGCCCTACAGCGATGTCCGCGGCTCCCGCACAAATGACGGAACCGAGACACCGCTTGGCTACTACATCAAGGCGAACAAGGTAATGCTGTTCCCCACTCCAAACTCCACGCGATATTCTCTCAGGATGAGCTACTACAAGCGCCCGGCGCTGTTGGTTCAGACGAGCGATGCAGTAACGATTGCGAGCGGGTCGGGCACAAGCTATGTGATGTCTGGCGCCCCAAGCTGGGGCGGAACCGACATCACGGTTAACATTCAAAAAGCCAACCCACATTTCGACCTGGTGGTCTGTGAGGGAACTGGTGACTCGTCTGGCACAAGTTTGACACTAGATGCTGATCCGGACCCCGACCCGAGCGCCGGCGACTACGTAACAGAGTCTGGGTACGTCGCTATTCCAGAACTCCCAGTCGAAGCGCACCCCTGGCTAGCGCAACTCACCGCTGCTGAGATTTTGGAGGCCCGAGGAGACTTCGAAGGAGCATCCCGCCTACTTGAGCGTGCGGAGATGCGACGCGAACGGCTCCGCAGACTGTTTACCCCGCGTAACGATGGCGAGCCCAAAAAGGTGACCAACAGATACGGCTTGCTGAAGAAAGCTTCACGAGGATGGCTGGGAAGGGGCTGGTAACATGGCTCAACGACCTGTCGATCCTAAACTGCCTCAGGGGTCTCTACAAAGCAACGCTAACCAGATAGCGGTAGGGCCGTCGGCACTCACCGAGGCGCACAACCTAGACTTTACCGAGCCCGGCTCTCTCAAGCCGAGGCGCGGGTTTGATTTTGACACTAACCTGGGACCGGGTGGGACGGAACTTCCGGATGCCATTGTAATGGGGCTTGCTGTCCATGACGATACACTTGTTACAATCGATACCGATGGAGATGTAAAGTGGAAAGACTCGACTAGCAAGGGCATTACTACCGAGACCATGACCAATGATATGCTTAACGGGTATGGAACGATTCGTTTTGCGTACATGAATCAGAATCTCTATTACACGACAGATCGAGGCATTAGGCGGTTAACCGGAGATGACGCTTCCCCAGAAGCTACCGGGCTCGGGGATGTACTGCCCCCAACCTTCCTTAGATACCTAGGTCCCCCCCAATACCCCGGGCTGCTCTCGACCGGAGCGCCGCTTTGGTTGCCTGCAGGAGAGTTTGTGGGCTACAAAGCTGTCATCGGCTTGCGAGACGCCAACGACAACGTGCACCTTAGTCGTGTAGGGGATCAAATTGTTGTGGAGAACACAGCAGCGGGGGCTCGTGCTGTTTCGCTTCGTGTTAACTTTGGAGCGTCCGTTCCCACAACCGACCATTTTATTCAGGTGTACCGCACACGGAATTTTACGACCAGTGCGGTCGATGAAGAGTACTACCTAACCTTTGAGCAAACTTTGACCTCCTCTGATGTAACGACAGGGTACGTTGATGTTGAAGACTATTTGCCGGAAGAGTTGTTAGAAACGCCCCTATATGTCAATCCAAGTCAAGAGGGCGCTGCTGGTGAAAACAGGCCACCGCCGATATCTTCAGATTTGGCTCCGTTTGCTGACAGGATGTTTTATGCGCATAAAAAGTCATCATATACGGTAACTTCACAACTGGCTGCGGTGGCGATTGCGAGCACGGATGTTGGCCTCAAGGCGAAAGATCTTGGGAGCTGCACGGTAACGAGCGGAAGCCCGACCATCACCGGTATTGCTGATACGTCTTGGGCTGAAGCTGGGATGCAGATTTCGGTTGCAATGCCCGGATTCGCGCAAGGGGCAGAAATTCTCTCTAAGACGGCATCTTCTATTACAATGGATGTTAATTCCAGTGCAAGCGCCTCCCCTGCCGCACTTTACATTGGAGACTATATCACTATTGGCAGTACTTCCTACCATGCGGTGGAGGACGTCACAACACCGCTTAGTGGTAACATGTTCTGGGTGGAAAATTCTGGCACAGCTGTACAAAATATTGAAGACACTCTTGATGAGCTGTTGTCGGCCATTAACCGCGCTGATACCGATGGGCTTCAGGCCTATAAAGTGTCTGACGTTCCGGGAGCTTTTGCGGTCGAGGCTTTAAACAACACTTACTCGAAAACTGCGTTTACATTTGAAACAAACAGGCCAGAAGCGTTTTTGCCTAACATGCTTACAACGCCGGAAGCAACGCGCGACGAGCAGGAGCATTTGTTGTTTTATAGTAAATATCAGCAACCTGAAGCTGTGCCTCTTTTGAACAACATTCCGATTGGTTCTGAAAACTTCCCCATACTCCGTCTCGCTGCGCTGCAAAATAGCCTCATTATTTTTAAGAAGGACGGCGTTTATCAACTCACAGGAACCTCCCCCGAGAGTTTCCGTATGCGCG
Source organism: Oligoflexia bacterium (assembly GCA_028277945.1). Classification (GTDB taxonomy): domain Bacteria; phylum Bdellovibrionota_G; class JANQFH01; order JANQFH01; family JANQFH01; genus JANQFH01. The sequence continues at coordinate 34,989 of JANQFH010000046.1, read as the reverse complement.
TGATGGACCCCAACCTACAAATCATTGCACCGAACTCGGTTGCGGTGGTGCACAACCGGGCCTACGCGCTTTCGGACCGAGGTATTGTAAGTGTTGGTGAGAACGACATCCGCATTGAGAGCAGCGATATTCACACTGAGCTGTTTGATGTAACGGATGGTTTTAGCGTTGAGGATAGCGCATTTCAGCGCAACGTGTTTGGGCATGGTATTGAAGATACCGGTGAATATATACTTCAGTGGTCAGATTCGGATTACACTTGCTATGTGTACTCGGCGATAAGTGGCCGATGGTGTAAGTGGACATTTGGTGCCGCTACTCGCATTTACAGAATGACATCATACATCGATGGTTCGGTTTACTTTACGGATGGGTTCACTCGCTATGTTCTTAAGCGAAGCACTCGAAACGATTATGACACATCTTTTGAGGTCACAGCTGGTAACTACACAGCGACGGTGGGAACTCAGATCATCGCTATCCCTAAAACAGAGGTTGAATTTCAACCACAGGTGGGAGACGAGGTGTATAATTCCACCAATGTCGCAACGGTGGGCTACGTCCAGACGTCGGTATCAAATGGCTCAAACTGGGATGTAACACTGGATACCACCTGGACAGCAGCGGAGCTTGACGATTCGACTGATGTGGTTGATGTGTATGTGTGTATCCCATCCTTAGTTGTATGGTCGCCGTACTTAGGTGATTCGATTGATGGCGCTAAACATTTTGACCAACTGAACCTCTCGCTACGTTCAAACGAGATGTCGAAACATTTTGCGTATTTTAGTACAGATGTGGATGGGCAGGATAAGTTTGAAACACTTGTTGATGATCACGACGAGACTACGGTGCCCACGTACTCCTACGAAACAACCAGAACGCCATCTGGGGAGAACGCGGCCGACGCCTATGCGATAGGGCTCCCTCGTGGGTGCCGGAGAACCACGAGGCTGCGCGCCGGACTGCATCACCGCAGGGCCAGAGAAAACTACGTACTTGAGAGCGCAAGTCTCACATTCAAGACATCCAATAGCCGCGGCAACCGACGGAGGAACACCTAATGAAGTTCGGTGATCCCGTTGTCCCTAAAGATGACCACGTCCCCAACGAGTCGGGATGGGGCCGCACTGTTTTGGGCCTCATCCGGACCGTTGTGAGTGATTTGTCTACTATTTTCAACAAGGGCATTCGTTTTGATGAGCACGTCTACGGCGGGATAAAAGAGGTGCCCATCGTAGCCGGGACCTACCCAGTGTACTTTTCCGTGGATACTCGGGAGGTTGCAGCGGTTTGGGTAGGTAAGATTTTCGAGAAATCCAGCGCCACCGCGGCCCCAACGGCCGGCGTGTGGTGTGACTGGGAATATGTAAACGGTAGGGTAGAGATATCCAATATTACTGGATTAACAAGCTCGGCCGAGTATTTGATTACTTTTGTGTATTTGGGAGCGTAGAGTTACATGCCTATAGTGTGGAGAACAGCATCGCAAACGGGGGAAGAGGAAAAAGAGGCTGCGAAGCCGAAAGCCCAGAAAGCGATTGAAAAGATTGGGGAAGCTGCCGGACAGGGTTTTGACAAGCACCGTGCAGCTGACACGAAGGTGGATATCAAGAAGGGCAATGTCCGCATCGACCCCACACAGTTCGGTGCGCTAGGTTCCAGCATGGCAACCTATGATCCACGCAAGGGGTCGGGCATGTACAGCGGCGGGCAGCAGTTTGTGCGTGCAAACGTACCACAAGCCGCACGAAGTGCCAACGTGGCCTACGATGTGAATGAGCAAACCGCAGACGACGTAACGTTCGAATCGGCACTTGAGCGCCGCAAGGGGGAGGGGCTAGGTCGATACGATAGAGCGCTTCTTAGCGGGTTTGAGGGGCCTAGCCAAGAGCGTGAAAGTGTTACGCGCGCTGAAGCGAAGGAGCGACTGGAGTCCCGTTTCGGAGCACTGGGCGAGTCCATGTCTAAGGGCAAAGTGTGGGATGCGATCAGTTCACAGGTGGGTGAGGGCGTTGACGAGGCTAAGGCTAAGTACGTAGCCGATCGCATGGCGGCCTACACCAATAAGCTGCAGGCACAGCAAGCCCAGGCTGAAGAGCAGATGGCGGCGTTGCGTGCCGCTCAAGAGGCCTCACAGGCTCAACTTCAGCGGTCTATAAATGAAGGCATGATTGCTCAGATGCCTGACCTAAATCAAGATAAATTGCAAAGGGCTGTGGGCGGAGATGCGACCAAGATGCGTGAAATAGTTGCAGACTATAACAGGTTGCAGGAACTCAAGAAGCGCCAAAAGGCCGCACTGTATAACAGGTACAGCGGCAAGTGGGGAACTAAGGAGAGGCAGGAATACGCCGATCTTACGAACAAGATGAAGAGGTATCAGTAATGTCATTTATCCCAGCAATAGCCGGTGCTATCGGCGGCGTGGCAACATCGTTGCTAGGACGTTCGGCGTCGGCATCAGATCGACGAAAAGCTATGCGGCTTCAGCGACAGGCCTTGGAATACTATAGGCAGGTCATGCCGCCAGACTATTCGGACTTGCGTGAATACGTTTCAGACTTGGCGGATCAGAATATGATTGACCCCAAGACCGAGATTTCAATCCTTCAACTAGATGCTCAAGGGCGAAGTGACGTGGGTGACCCGCAAGCGCTTGATGCACAGCGGGATGCACTTCAGTACCTAAACAACGTTGTCAGCGAAGGCGGTATGACACCGCAAGATCAGTCGTTTTACATGCAGATTAGTGACCAGCTTGACCAACAAAACAAAGCTCAGCAGAAAGCTATCCAAGCCGATATGCAGATGCGCGGCGTTGCGGGCGGCGGCCAAGAGTTAGCAGCACGCATGGCAGCAGGCCAAGAGACTCGTCAGACAGCTTCTAGGCGCGGGCTTGATTTACTGGCCATGTCACAACAGCGCCGAGATCAAGCAGCACGAGACCTCGGCTCGTTGGGTATGGACATGCGCGGGCAAGCATTTGGCGAGGCTCAGGCGAGGGATCAGGCCTTGTCTGGCGCTAAACGTCAGAATCTAGCTACCGGCATGACAAGTGCAAACTTAGACTATACCACTGGGCAGTCGGAATATAACGCAGAGATGCAGCGTGCTCAGAATTTGGCAGACACTACACAAGGCATATCCCGCGAATACAAAGACCGTGCGGCTCAGAAAGAGGCCATGTTTGGTCAGATGGGTCAGGGCATTAGCAGCATAGGCGGCGCGTATACGGACTACCTCACTAAGCAAAACAAGAAGGATTCGTAAGATGGCAAGAAATGTAAAAGACTTTGAGGCGGACCAGTTACCGCCGTTAGCAGAGGACGAGTCGACCATCGATCCAGGCGTCGACCGCGCATTGGCGGAGTTGGCGTCCAGGTCTGTGCCTCAGCCTGGACCCTCGCAATCAAAACAACGTTTGGCAGATGCACACGCGCAACAGGCGGATTTACAGCTTGCAGCGGGTTTGGGCCACGGTATTGGCAAAATCATACAGGGCATTTCCGGGGGCTCACAAGCAGCGGCGCCGAGCGCCCAAGAGTACCAGGCTAGGGTTTCGGGATCGTACGCACCAGTCAAACAAGCAGAGCGCATGCGCATGGTTGAGGCCGACGACTTGGAGATTACCAAAAAGCGCCAAGCATTAGAGATGGCAGACCCAACCAGCGATGCAAATAGGGAGTTTCAAAAACGCATGGCCCCGACGTTTGAGCGCTTGGGAATAGAAGACCTCGCCCCCTATATGACGGTCGCTGATGCTATGAACCCAGGCGGGCTTCTGCACGCCGCTAAAAATGCTGAAAACCGCCGAGCAGAAAAAGAGAGATCTGCGAAGATTCAGCTTGCGCAATCCGATTTGAGGTTCCAACACCAGCAGGAGCTTCAGGCCCAGCGCGACACAGCAGCGATGGAGCGCGCACAGCTCAAGAAAAAGTCGCGAGGCTCTGGCGTAGGGGGAGGGGGGGGCTCGTCCTCGGTGAGCGCCCGCAAGGCGGCGCTTAAGGCTGCTAAGCAGGAGAGGCTAGGCAGACCACTAACGGAGGCTGAGGCTGAGACGATCGACACGATGACAACCAAGGAGCTTAAGGAGGCTCGTGGTGTCGAGAATCGTGCGGCAACGCGACAGGGTGAGAAGCTGGATCGCGGAGAGATCCAAAAAGCTTCGAAATTATATCTCAAAGAGAAGAAACAGATCGAATCTGTAATCACACCAGCGAAATTTATTCTTAAGGCCTTCAAAAACCTCCCGCCTGCAAAAATTCGGCAAGCGCTGTTTTTAAAAAAGTTTCCGGACTCGACTATTCCTGAGGACGTTGCGGTCCTGAGATCGGCGATTCAAAAAATGCTTGCGTTTCAAGTCAAGGATATTTCTGGAGGCGCTGTATCTGCCAGCGAATTTGACAGGTTGCAGGAAGCCTATGGTACCGGCATGCTAAGCAATCCGGCCGTTTTACTTAGCGGTGTAAAGGACATCCTGAAAGTTGGCCAGGGGTACATCGAAGATAGCTACGCGGTCCTCCTACCTGAAGTTAAGGATCACCTTCGCTCAAGCCTTGGCGGACAGTCTAAGGGGGGCAAGGTGAAGGTGCGTCGAGTGTCGGACGGCGTAACCAAACTTCTAGATGCAAACACGGCCAAGAAGCTTCAGGCGACAGGTAACTACGAGGTACTATAGTGTCAGACGATAGTAAAAAACTAGACGATGCTTTTGACGCGGCACCAGATGCCGATGATGCGTTTGAGGCGGCACCGCTTGCTGCGGAGCCCGCCCCTGACGTACTCAAGCGGGATGTTGTAGAGGGTGCTCGCACTGCCCGCCGCGGGCTTGGTGCACCATTGGCTGAGGAGGAGGCTCCAGATTTGATGCCCTGGGTTAGCCAACAGGCAGCAGGATTAGTTAGTGGACTTGCTGAAGGCGCGACGTTTGGTTTTGCGGATGAGCTTTACGGTGCAGGAGCGGGCGTGCTCACGGACAAGAGTTACGAAGAGGCTCGTGATGAAGCGCGGCAGTTGTTGGGGAAAGCTCGTGAAGAGGCCCCAGTGGCTGGCATGCTCGGTGATGTTGGGGGTGCGGCAGGCACCGGTGTCGGTGCGGCCGGACTTCTAGGCAAAGGCGCAGGCGCTGCGGCCCGCATGGGGCTTGGGGCTGTAGAGGGTGCGCTACATGGCGCGGGGCGATCTGAGGCTGAGTCAGGCGCTGAGATGGCTAAAGATGTGGCTGTGGGCGGGGCACTCGGTGGAGCGTTTGCCGGCGCCGCTGAAGCAGCCAAGGCGGGAGGCCGTGCACTTCGGGGTGCAGCGGCCAAACGTTTGGTGTCTGCCAAGGATGCAGCTGAGAAGCAGGCAGCACAGGAGCTGTCGAAACTCGGGTACGCGGCAGGTGCTCGCAAGAACTTGGCCAAGAAGGTTGCTCAGGGCGTGGATGCAGACGCAGCCGAGCTCGGCTGGATTCGCAAGAACTTGGGCGACGGCACAACTAGGGACATGTTGCAAAAAGCTCAAAAGATTAAGCAGGGTGCGGGTAAGCGTATCGGGGCGTTGATACAGGAGGCTGAAGACGTTGCCGGAGGTCCCGTTATAGACTCCGCGTTCTATAAAAACGTTTTACAAAAAATGGATTCAACAGTTAAGGGCTCTGCCGTAGGCAGGCGTTCTATACTACCTGCTAGCCGGATTATACGCAATGAGATGAAGAGGTTAGATGCGCTGTCGGCCGGAGGAGAGCTAGCCGGCGACACGGCCGAGACTTTGCTTGAGGTGCGAAGCGCCCTGTCCGGCAAGATGTCTGACGCGTTTAAGCAAGATAAGACCGCCCTGGGGCGGGCGTTCGGCACAGCGATCGATGCGATTGACGACCAGCTTGAGAGCACGCTCGGCAAAGTTAGGCCCGATCTTATAGGGGATATTGCGGAGGCTCGCGGCACGTACGCAGCCGCCTCCCGCGCAAAGCAGGCGCTTACGGGAGCCGCTGCGGCAGCTAAGATGCCAGGCGCTGCCAAGTTCGGCCAGCCGGCCCTCACAGCCCTTCAGGTGGTCAAGGACGCTATCCTAGCTGCCCCCAACACACCCCAAGGCAAAGTGGTAACCGGACTCGCCCGTGTCGTGGACCGCATGGCAAAAAACAAAAAACTGGTCAAGCAGTTCGGCCCGGCACTTGAGTCAGCAGCCAAGCGCGGACCAACGGCGCTGGCCGCCAGGTGGTTCGTTCTCAGAAAGCAACATCCGGAGCTTGCTGCCCTTGAGCGAGAAGCAGCAATGGAGGAGTAGTTGACGAATTACGTTAACACTGTACAATTAAGTTTACTATGACTGAATTAATTACAGACGACGAAATCCTTCAACTTCTCGAGCTTGCGACCGGCACGCCCGAGCGTGACGATATCTTTAAGGAAAATCCGGAGTACGCTTGCCGCGGATGGATGACGTATGCTGGGGTTCGACCAGGCACAATTAAAATCACCCAGGAGGCCCTCTGGGAGGCCGCTAGTGCGTTCTTTGAGAGAAAAGGCATCCCCCTACCAGACTATGATTTGTGGGCCTTAGAGCTGGCTTCTCGGCTCTCCAGCGACGACATGGGGATCGATACTGTTTTCTATTGCGATTCGACTCTGCCTTCGATCTGCCACCTGTCCGCGCCCACGGGTCAAGCGTGGCACGGCATTCGGCAAAACACCATGCGCGCAAATGTGCGGGAGTTCGTAGATCAAGACTATATCCACCGGCTGTCGGAGCGAGATAAGCTGTGGCTATCTAAGTTCAACGACGAGTACTATAACAACAGATTCCGTAACAACGAAACAGATTTTCACCAAACACAGACTCAAAAACGTGAAAGATTCCGAAATACAAATGCCATGAACCGTGATACATACGCAGTTTTGAAGGCCGGGCGTGCACTGAAGCGCACGACCGAGGCCCTAGCTCCTGAGGCATGGACGCCTGAGGTTATAGAATTTGATAAATATGGAGATGCATTTGATGGCAACGAGGATGCTCTAATTGAGTACATAGATGGTAAAAAATTCGCCGAGCAGTTATGGGAAGGTACAGCCCTGGCGGAAATATGTATAACAGGAGAAGACGATTTATTATGACTTACGATAACATTATAAAAAGCTGGCTTTACGCGTCGGCCCCTACAGATGTTTCCAGAACTACGAGTGGTACATCTGCAACGTTTCAGCAAACGGACAGCGGCCTGCTTGATAAACTGCACTGCTTTACCTCTACGGTCGACATGCTTGTTGTTCGGGGGACAGGGGCTTCCGTGTCGGCAGCAAGTGGCGCGCTATGGCCTGCGGGTGTCCCGCTGTTCTTTGTACCGAAATCGGGCAAGGAATCTGTTGGGTTCCAAACACTAGACGGCTCATCGATGTCAGCATCCGCGCCGGTTACAGTGTTTGTGTGCGAAGATAAGGTGGCCTAATGTTTTTGCCGGCAATGTGGCAGCGGAGACAGGTGGGCCGCGGATCGCGTTCGACTGGTGCGGTGATTGCCGGCCAATCTATGGATCTTTCGGCAGGATACTATTCTGCGCTGAACTCACCAGACCTGCCCGGCGTCGCGGCCGGGTTTACGCGCTGGGCGATGGTTTACGTTCCTGCCGGCTTCTCTAACCCGTCCAGTTCAGAGATTGTTTTTTGCAATCGGGCTAACAGCGGAACCCGCTCATGGATTGTGCGGCTAACGACTAGCGGGACCATCGACTGCTATGTAGCCGACTCTTTTCCTACATATGTATTTAGTAATGCATACACCATAACTGACGACGATAAAGGCAAGTTCCATGTCCTGCACATGGTAGCGGACGGAACAACAGATAACGATATCAAGCTTTATTGGGATGGACAAGCCGTTGGCTCCAACGGTACGTGGAGTAGCTACACGGCCCCAAACTCTTCGGACTCATTGACGATCGGCGCACTTGGCGGCGGATCGAACCCACTGGCTGAGCTTGAGGTTGTAGCTGCCGGTGGCACGGATTCGGTTATTGCCACACAGTACCAGTGTGTCCAACACTATAGCGCTTGCCTCGCTGCCGGAACAGGCGCCGCGACAGGGTGGAGCGGAGAGCTTTGGTGGAACGTCGACAGCGCAGCGGACGCGCCAAGCAGCTGGGAAGATGAGACCGCTACCGAGACACTGACCAAAACAAACACTGTTACAGTCAACGACAATGCATTCGACATGTACGCGCTATCCTATGGGGTTAGCTCTACAACAGTTGGATCTAACTATTATCGATTTATTTCGGGGTCAAACCCATTTGATGGCAGCACTTCAATGACCATCTATGTCACTGCAGTTGTGAAAGACATCACTGCCACCACGTGGCCAAGCGGGAGTCAATATTTCTGGAGTAAGCGAGCAGCCGGAACAACAAAGGGATGGAATCTTGCGCTAGTTAATGCAGGTAAACCATACCTCTATGGAGAATGCGGTGACGGCACGGCAACATGGAAAACTGCGCCTACCGCTGACGCCTCAGCGCTGTCGGTTGGGGATGTTTTCACCTATGCCATCACCCTTGGAAGCAATACCCTTCGCGCCTATTTTCAGGGATCGGAGGTTGGTTCTGGCACCGTCTGCACCGGGTATACCCCACCCGACGACACGACTCACCTACAAGCTCTCACCATCAGCTCGTTTGACACACATGATATTGCAATTCTTGGACTTGGCATGGATCCATCAAATACTGCGAGTGCGTCCGAAATTTCGACATGGCACACAAACTGCCTAAACGATGCAAACGGCATTGTGAAAATAGGGCTTGCAAACGAAACTTGCTGGAATGGTGAGGACCTGCCCGACGGGGGGAACTGGAATGATACGTCGTCTACCTACCTTCTTTCAGAGGTCGGCACCACACTTCAAGACTACCCGAGGAGAACATGGTAATGGATACTTACGCAGAGTCCATCATATACACAGTGCTGCAAACACAGGGTTTTTCTGCCCCGCTGTCTTCTGTCGTAACGCCCGAAGAGCCGCAGGTTACGACAGTGAAAATTCTCACTGTCGCTGAAGAAACCCAATCCCTACACGACGCACTCCTTGACATTGTGTTTGACGTGAATCAAAACCTGCCGGGATATACAATTTCAGCCGCGAGTCAGCCAGATGGCGCAACCTTTTTCTTAGAAGTATAGAATGAAGCAACTTGAATCCTCACTCCTCCTCAACACCGTCCAAGGGCTGTCAGATAAAATGGACAGCCTGCATAACGAAGTCACAGCTCTTCAAGTATCCGTCGCAAAGCTAGAAACCAAAACCTCTGTCTTACGCATCTTTGTTAGCGCCTTGGCGGGAGGCGCACCAGCAGCTGCGGCGGCCATTTACTTTCTTCTGGGCACATAATGCGGGCGGCAGTTGCGCTTTTCTTCGCCCTCCTCCTACTCCCCTGCTGCGTATCGTACACCGAAACACGAATCCAGAGTTTGCCCAAAGACCAGATCTTGCGCATCAGGCAGGCCACAGTCGCTCTTGTTGACCTGATGACTGATGAGCCGTACTGCTCCGGCGTAATCGTCGAGTTCAAGTTGCTTACGGCCGCACACTGCGTCCGCCGCAACGGGATCGACAGCAAGTTCATTTTGGTCCGCACGTTCGACAATCAGATACACATAGCAGTTATTTCCAAAACGGATAGAACTCACGACATTGCGATTCTGACCTACACAGACATCCCGGTCGGCCTCACCCTGAGTAGGGCCGAGCCGGAAGTCGGTGATAGGGTCTTGGTTGCGGGACACCCTATGGGGCTTGAGTGGTCGGTACTGCCGGGCTATGTGTCGCACCCGTCACGAGACGGGGGAGCAGCTGACGGGCAGCACTGGTTGCAGACGAACATAGGGTTTGCGCCGGGGAACAGCGGTGGTCCGTGTGTGGGCCCCGATGGCGGTGTGTGGGGCGTTGCCTCGTTCAGAATCAAGGGGTTCGCCGATATGGGAGCCTGCACGCATCCAGATGATCTGCGGGCAATGTGGTGGTAGTTTACGATTCGTTCATATGAGTGACGATACGTCTACTTTTGGTTGACAATTCGACACATTCGTAAACTCACAAGTTATCGTATTTTGATAAACCGTGGTAACTTTGTTATACAGTTTAAATAAAAACCAACACCCAGCTAGCTAGGCCGGGTGCGGAGAAGGGATACAATCCCTCTTTCCCTGGTTTCCACTCACGGGAGGTTATGGCTACTACTTCTCAGCACCCTAGGCTACTGCACGGGTTCGCCAACCAGGATTACTTACGCGAGCTAGAGCTCTCGCTCCGACGTAGCTCATCTAATTCCAGTTCCTTATGAAGCAGCTTTGCCTTGTACCACACGTATGTAGTACAGGACGAAACGACGTCACCTAGAGCCGTGGGCGGGAGGCCTTTAAAGCAATCAAACACGGCAGCCTCAAGATACCCGTCCAGACGCGCACGAGCAGCGAATATCTCACCCTTCAGTTGCTCAATTTGTTGCTGAATTTTAGACTTCGGGGTCAAGACTTGCCCCCTCTTCATTCAGCTTATCCCATAAAAGCTCTCGGGCTGTTTCTGCCCACTCCTCTTCCTTCGGGTCATCAGAGTATTTGACTTTAGCCCTCAAGGCCTGATCGTACTCCCAGATAGCGCGCAGCAAAGCGCGAGCTTGATTGTGGATGGCAAGGTCGTATCTGTCATCCATGTCGTCTGAATTAAACACCAAATAGGTTTTCATGCTAGCCCCCAAACTGATACGCCCACACAGCGCAGGCACAACCAAATGCAGCAAACGTCCACTTCAACACCGTGGACTCCTTACAACGCTTGTGTTGGAAGCGGGACAATGAAGCCCCGCAACCAATACCAGAAATAACCAACGCAATGACCCAAAACTGCAGCCACGTCATCATTTACCTGCCTTTTTAAAAATCTCGTCCAACTCATTAACATAATCCCGCTCGCTATCAACGATCGCTTGCAGGGCTGCGCGGACCTCTTCGAGGTCGTCCGACGAATTGATGGCATCCAGCAGCTCACGAATGAGTCGAAGGATGATTCCGATTGCTCCTAATGCTTCATTCGTTTTCATGAGCATTTACCTCCAAACCCGGCAACAAGCTGTTCTCCTAGCGCGATGGCCTTTTTGACAAGGTCTGTTGACAGATCGATTTTTGCAATATCTTTAATGTCCCGAAGAACAGTCTTGAGTGTTGCAACCAAACACGCAATGGTGTCGAGCAGCAACTCCTGGTCCTCGGCTAATAGCGCCCTTGCTGCCTGCTTGTACAGACGGTCTGCTAGGACGAAACCGTCTGCTACAACGCGGAAGGCCGGGTAGTCAGCATTGGTCACGAGACCTGCATCTACGGCTGCCTCAGTGGCCTGAAGGAACGCGTCGTATGTTACGTCGGTTGCCAACTGGGCGGTAACAACCGCTTTACCGGCTGATTCGGTGAAGGAAGCACCACATGCCCCTAAGAGGCATGTGGCTATTGCAGCTGCAATAATACGTGACATTATTTCACCAGCGGGGGTTTAAGTGTTCCGGGCTCATCTGTGTGTGTTAGAATTCCAAGATTCCGTAAAAGTGCTCGAATTCGTGCCATGTAGCCATTATCCACAGGGGTAGGGGTCAACCCTGTGATGATTGACGCTGCTGTCACCAATGCGGCGATCGCTTGTACAATTGCCGGCCAGTTTCTTAAAATATAATCCAATGTTTCCATTACTTTTCTCCTTTGTACCTTACACGTGGACTCAGCGTTAGTAGTTCACTGCTATCCAACTCATTCCATATTTCCTGGCGGAGGTCAAGGTAGGCCCCCTCCAAAATCTCCAACAATTCCTCTTTCGAGTCGCCAGCAAGCACACCGGCTGAGCACCAACCCAGTTCGTCGTAGTCCTCGGCCAACACAAACTCGCACGTCTGAGGATCCCATTTTGCAGAATATTTCCACATAGCTATTTCACCGCCTTTAAGTGAAGCTTCAAGAGCCAATCAATTGCCGCGCGTAACAGCTTAATATACCACGGCACTCGTTTTGTAATTACCGGCACAGCCAACCCCAGGGGTGCTGCGGGCTTTGGCGGAAGCAGCGTTGCACCCGCCACGTTCTGTGCTGCTGCAGACTCCAAGTGCTTTTCAGCGTAATGTTTTTGCGCACGTTGATCCAGTTCCTGCAGAAGGTTCAGCCCAGGGTCACGGCGATTCAGTTGATGTTGAAAGTGTCCAGTAATAGTGTACTCATCCAGCACGTCGGCCGATAGTTTGCGAGGTTCGATAGCTACATCCATCTCAAGCGAAAGGTCAGTACAGATGTATTGACACAACTCCCAACAGGCATCTACTTGCTCTGGCGTGAACAAGGTGTGCACAGCAAGCCTGCCGTGGACGGTCTCCTCGATGTGGCTCCAGGGGTACTTGGGCTTTTTGGGCGGGAACCCAGGAGAGATGAGGCAAATGCCAACGGTCCACAAATTGTTGCTGCGCACGTGCTTGGCAGCCAGCTTTGTGTAATCCGGGTTTAGTTGATATACTACGCCAGAGCGATCGATGATGTAATCGTAAAACGCTTTGTGCGTCTGCATGCGGCGGGCTAAGTCATCGCCCCTGCGCTCCGCACCGTTCCAATGCAAAACAATGCGGCGTATGGTGTTGTCCTTACGCTGATAGAATTTCTCAGCGGGAAGGTATGCTTTGACAGTGTTCATATTGTCTAATCCAGCTTTCTATTTTGAGTCGTTTGAGTTGTTTGTTAACGGCCGACCGGAACTTGCGTTTCCGGCTCGGCTTGGCAAGCACACATGGCATGCAGTAGGCAGGGCCGCCGTAGCGATAGACGCGACGCTCTGCATAGCACGCACTGCATACACCCTGTCCATGGATTATATGCATCCGCGCAACTGCTTTAATTCGTAAGTAATAGCTCCGAGCACTCGCTCTTCAAGCTCTTCTTCATTGTCGGCAAAGAGGTGAGTTTCTGCAAAAACGATGCCCTCCTCGTCATAGCGCCTAATGCTTACGCCGATCACATCCCGCTCTAGGTCGTGAATGGGCTCCATCTTAATTCTATATTTATCCATTGTTCCTCCTGTTTACCGTGAGCCAACGCTCAAAAATTAAATCACACAGCTCATGATCAATATGACGCAAACCAGACTCCTTGTCAAATTCCTCGCCCGCCTGTCGCGCAACCCGATGGCGCATGGCGGCAGCCCGGTAGTCTGATGCGGGCACTTGCTTCCAGCTATCCCTGCTGTACTTAGTGGCCCCAAACTCCAGAACAGCTACTGCCCCCTCCAATGCTTCGAGGGGCAGTAGCGTCCAGTCAAGCTTTCCGCTGAGCTCCTTCACTAATTGCCCCGACTCATTCTTCCTATCACTGCTCACTCAACACCTCAATTGCACTAAATGCATTTGCATACTCATTGGCCCACTTGGCTTGCCAAGCCCAGCGTGGGCTGTCGTGGTCTCGATCCCATGTGCCGGCTGTACAGTGCATGAATACATGGGTCAGCTCGTGGATCATTTCCTGCATTGGTTGGTGATTGTAGGGCACAAAAATCAGTATGTCCCCATCGGCCCAATCGTGCCACTCGCAGGCAATAGCATCCTCATCACAATACTCGCCGATGTTAGCCAAATCTACGAACGCAACTTGAGTGTTGCTCCAGGCCTCATCACACTGTGCGGGCCAGCCAAAGTTGCGCTCCCACACATGGCGGTAGTCTTCGGCAATTTGGTACTCCCAGATGTTGGGGTCGGGGGCTGATACACAGCCCGCCGACACACCAAGCACTAGAAGAATAGCGATCTTAAAAATCGATTTCATCCGATGAGACTTTCTTTGGACGGCGTGGTCCGTCGTTATCGAATTCACGGATTGGGCGAACAAACAGCGCACCGGGCAGGGTTGGGATTTCGACGATGATGTATTCGTCACCGTTCTTGTCCTTCTTGGCCCAAGCTGACCCGACGTTCGGGTAGAACTTAGAACCCTCACGTGGCGCCATTGTTACACTGTGGGTTGGCTTGTTTGCACTCATTTTGTTATCTCCTTTTCAATTTTGGTTTTGATGGTTCGGAGTTGTTTGAGCTCCTCCCCGCTCAGCTTTTCGGCACACTTGCCAACGACTGTTGACCATTGCTTGAAGTCAGCTTTTGTTTTAACAGACTTACCTTGTTTAATCAAGTCCTCGTATGTCGATTGTGATGCAAGGCGGTCGGTGCTAACATCCGCCTCAGGGTCGTCGCCCCAACTGATAAGGAAGCCTGTCGACAATGCGTACTTGGTCGCGGCAGTGATTGCCTTCATTGCTGCCTTGTCCCCCTTGTCGGAACCTTCACCAATGCCACTAATCTCCAGCCGGTCAGAGCTATCTCCGTCCACCAATGTCAGTGTCACCTTAGCAATGACTTTATCAAGAAGATCAGTACTCGCCAGAAGCTCGCAATTGCTGGATACCGCAATGTTGCGAGCCGACAACTCAGCGTTCACTTTTTGGTACACCTTCTCAGCCGATGCATACTTGTACTTATGAAAGTCGTTCTTGCCATCCTTTTGCACGTAGGCAACGAGTGACATAACCTCAGCCAGTTTACTTGCCAATGATTTTGTTGTCATCAGTTAATCCCCTTCTGATAATAGTCTAGCATCTCCCGATACTCTTCGCAAATAGTTAATAAGATTTCACTCATTTCATCAGGACTGAAATTGTGTGATAATCCTAGAAGCGCTGCTGCCGCAAGAGTTGCCGGAAACGCCATGTTGCCATGGTCCTTTTTCATGCGATGCGCCAACGCCGTGGCAGTTTCATTTATGTCTAGTTCTAGTGCTTCTGTATCAGACATTGTAATTTCTCACCCTTTCCCAGAACTTTTCACATGCCTCTAATCGCCGTCTCTGGGCCTCGGCGTTGGCTTCTATCCTGTGGGCTACCAAATGCTCTCCACCTATCATACCAACAAGCCAGACAACTTGCAAGCCAGTTACCAACATTTGGTGTTGGACTTGCGTGTAGTAGTCTTTTGGTGGCTTATCAGCCACACGTACAAAGTGCTCATAATCCTTCTTTGTGCGATAGTACTTCTTGGTCTCCGTCTCCGCCCACTCTGGGAGCTTGCGATAGACCGGGCACTTAATCTCCAGCCCGGCCAGCTTCTGGTCGCGCAACATAATCTGCACATCAAGCGGATCGAGCCCAAGGTCCCCCTCTAGGTAGCGTTGCATTTTCTGTCGCCCCCTATCGGTGCCGGGCATCTTGCACAGCCCATCCAACGTGGCCCCCAAAAAAGGCCACTTGGTGGAGCGAAGCAGGGTGCCGTGGGGTCTGGTGCGCATGCCAGTCCAAAGGGAGAAAGCTCGTATTGCAGGAGCTTCAAGCATGGTCCCCATAAAGGACCACTTGTTGCCACCGTACGGCTCCTTAGCTCCAACCTTTTCTAAGAGGGTGTTACGATCTAGTTTGTCGCTCGCCCCTATCAGGTCGCGGCGAGCTTCAAGCCAGATCGCTCTGTCTGTTGAGCTGCACACAGGTTCACAGGCTTTGGTCATAGCTTCACCGAAACTTGTACATAGCTGCTACCCACAGACGGGATTGCGATACTACATCTGTCAAAGAGTTTCGGAATGTCAAGGTCACCGTTGGCAACAAAGCCCGTGGCAAACTCTGAACCTGAGCCTACGAACACCATTGCGCATTGCGGCTGGTAGACCGCCCCCAGGTGCTCGCAAATAAAGATACCTTCGGGTGTTACCACCAAGCCCTCTACGCCGTCATCCCCATGAGCTGGAGCGTAACGCCCACGCTCGTTCAGGTACGGAGCCCACACGTGTTTGTACACAGCACGCGCATCCTTCACCTTGCAGCGATCGATGCGCCCGGCCTCGAACACGAGGGACGGGCCGGGATCCCCCGCACATGCCATGGCGACCTGCGGGCCGAAGGTTCGTATCTTCGTTCGGTAATATTCGGATTGATTTCCTGCCGTGCCTTTTGTGTCGGCAGCGAGATGGTAGTGCTCGTCCTCGAGCCATGCCGCAATAAGTGTCATAGTTCGCCTCTAACTTCACGGTCGGTTGATAAAACATGAATCCATTCGCCGTGCACACAAGCCCACATCTGTCGACCGCGCTCAATGAAAGGTATGAAGTCTGCGCTGAATAGTCCGTCCGGACCTAGCGAGACAAGTCCTACACCCAGGATGTAGCCGCGTTTGGCTTTGATGGCGTGTCGGTAGTCCACAAAACGGTGGTCCCCAAGCCAGCCCACGTTGATGGCCATCTTGGTTGAGTCGTGCACCGAGCCGGTATACCAAGTGCCGGCGTTATGCGTGTGGCCAAATGCGATACTTACCCCGCAGTCCGCGACTGCGTTTTGTAAAGCTGTCTTGCCAGCTCGTTCAAAGTCATGAGTTATTGCGAAGTGGTCGGTAAGGAAATAGCTCTGCCGGTAAGGAAATACTTCCCAGCCCGCAGCCTCGAGCCCTCGGGCAAGCTGAAGGGAACGAACATGTCCTAGGTCTTCGTAGAGTTTAGCTGCCAGTTTGTCAATGCGCACCTCGTGATTGCCGAGAGTTATTACGCACCGAGTCTTCTCGGGGCACCAACCTTTTATCTTTTGCGCCAGGGCGACAGTCAGATCAATCTCGTCTTGAAGTCTGTATTTACGTTCCGGGTTCTTGTCAAAGCGGCTAGCCGAATAGGCATCGCACATATCCCCCACAGATATTACATGTGTGAGACTTTTGTCCAGATGTTTAACAATCTTGCGGACCAGGCGCAGGGCTGTTTTGTTTTCATACGGTACGTGAATGTCTCCGAGTATTAGCGCTTGTTTACTTCTTGTCATTGTTCAACCTTTCTGCTGCGTGGTAGCGGCCCATCGCAATTGCCTCTGCTTCATCGTGCGTTTGCACCTCGACCCCTTGCTCTTCTGCCCACTGAACGACATCGTCTTTGCTGGCATTGCCGTCGCCAAGCACGGCCTTCTTCCAGACTTTGGGCAAGACGTAGAAAATCTTTTTTCCAAACAGCCCAAGACGCTCCAGTAGAACCCCCGCATGAACACCCAAATGAAAAGCATTCCGAGAAGAGGCCCAACCACCGCGCTCCATAACAACCTCAACATCGCCCTTGATTTTCTGCCCACCACTCGGCTTGTTGAGATCGACTGCCCTCGACCGCAGCAGTTTTCCCTTGACGTCCATCACTGCGAGGCCGGCTTTCTTGCCTGGGTCGATCGCTATTATCTTCACGTATTGTTGTTCTCGTCGGGTAGAGTTGCCCATCATCACCTCTCCTAAATAACATCGAGTCCCCTTCCGGCCCGAAATTGTTCTTCTCGATTCTCACACTAACCAGCTCGCCTTGACGCTCTGCTACCACCAACAGCTTAGCTCCGTTTTCAATATCGCCGGAACCCTTGTTGTCGTATCGGGTTGCGGGCGCATCCTCTTTGCCTTTGATAGGGCGGTTCATCATTGACACTGCCACCAGACAGAACTCGCCCATCTTCATAAAGTCGTTGAACTTATCCAGCTTGACGCGGGTTGCCTCAAAAATGCCATGCACCTCGGGTACGTATATTGCTTGGAGATAGTCAATGTAAATGACCTTGCACCCTTGAGTGACCAAGTCATGCGCAGCCGAGATTACCGCGTCTATGCTAGCCGAAACCGCATCCACTACATATAGGGGCAGGTCTGCCACCTCTTCCACAACATCTAGCACTTTGGCCCGCTCCTCTTCGGACATGCGACCTGTGCGTATCTTCACGTCGTTCACGCCCGACAGTCTTGCTGCAATGCGTGTTCCTACCATCTCGATAGGATCCTCAACAAACACAATGCCAGCCTTAGTGCCCTGCCTTGCCGCGCTGAACGCGCAGTTCAGAGCGAGTGATGACTTGCCCACCCCGGTGCGCGCCGACACGACCGTGAGCATGCGAGGGCTTAGCCCCCCAAGGACCTTGTCAACAAGCTCGAGTCCCATCGGAAACAAGTTAGGCGGGGTGCCGGTAGCAACCCCGTACTCCGCCACGGCCTTGCTCACAGCCCGACAAGCGGTAACAGCCCGTGGTGCTTTCTCCTCCGCCTGTCCTGACTCCGTTATGTCCCAAAGAGAATGGGCCACTAGAACAGCCTCCCTCTAGCATTGGACGGGTCCACTGTCTCGTTGATTAGAAGCTGGGCGTTCCTGAGGTTTGTGACTGCAGCGTGCAGGTGGGGGCGCTTTGCGGGATCCCTCTTTGCGATCTTGCGCAGTTCAGTGATAGTTAGGTCCAAGCTCTCAATAACAGTTTCCACTTTCATGCCTCCTCCTTTGGCTCAAAACGGGCTTGCTTTTTTCCGTGATGTATTCATCTGAGATTCTAGTATAGTAGCTGTGTGTCGGATGATGCTTGCAGCCTTACGCATAGCCGAAGACTTGCGCTCCCACGACTGCCTCTCCAGGTTTGTTGCAATGCGCTTAAGCTCAGAGATATCATACTCAATCAAGCAATTTGCATCTTCGGGGATGTCCCTCATTTCGACCACTCCTTTTTGATTCCACCATCAACCGAAACTTTTACGTCAGGTGTTATCCTATTAAATTCAGTCTGCATTATTTTGACCATCTCGTCAAGGGCTTTTTCTGCTTTTTCCGGAGGTGCCTCAACCATGTACTGATCGTGCACAAAGTGTACAAGTGTACACCCGTGTAGGATATTTGCGGGGTCACGGTAGCAGGCATTGTGCAGAGCCCGGCCAGCCAGGGCCGCGCCGTCGGCCGCTGGGCCCTGGAACAAATAGTTGCAGGATGCGGTGAACCGATCTGACAAGCGCTCACGTTTTGTCCTGGTCAGTACGATGGGCTGACCCGCCTCCACCCGACCGTGCACATATTCGAACAGAAGTTTAGTCTCGGGCCAAGTCTTTTTCCAAATCTCTTTTAGGCAAGCTGCAGCAAACACGCGGTCGTCTTTGTGTATTGCATCATGCTTCTGTTTTTTTCTCCAATACTTCCATTTGCGATCCGCCGTAAAAATCTTCACCGCCTCTTTCCAAGACCCGCCCTGCGCCTCAATGTACTCCACGAACTTCACAGCACCCATCCCACCAGGGAACCCGTAGTTCGGCCCCTTGGCTATTTGGCGGTACAGCTTGGCGTCTTTATCCCCGGACTCAATACGGCCCATCAGCTCTCTGTACGTGCACCCCAGAATATTGGCACCCATTGCTACGTGAGCGTCCTTGCCCTCGTTCAAAACTTGGGCAAGGCGCGACTTACCAAAAAGATCTAAACATGTCTGAGCTAGGGTGTGCAGCTCTGCACTACCATAGTCACAGTCCAAATAGACAAAGCCAGGACGAGGCACAAAACACTCCCGGATTCCGGGGAAGCGTCGAATATTCTGAACGTTGGGGCTGCTGCTAGAGGTGCGACCTGTTGCAAGCACAGAATCAAAACGTGTATGAATGGCGCCATCCTCTACCCCCTTGCGCAGAAACACCAGGTCTTTGTTGCGTACTGCAATGAGCTCCTTGTAGTCCGCAAACTTTTGCAGGTTGGGTGTTCCGGCTAGGCGGCAGTTGACCTTATCAATCTTGACCAACCCTGTTTCTGATGTGCGAATTTCTTTGATCCCCTTTTTAACCAACTGCATCTGCACGGCCTCTCTAACCTGCCCAGTGTTCACACTATACTCCGGCTCAGCCGTATCGCCGCTAAAGAGATCAATTTGTTGCACTGCTTTCAAATTGGTAACACGTAAGTAACCAGCTTTCTGAAGCCCCGGCTCCTTGCCACGGATGGCCTTCAGCGTTTTGGCTTCAAGCTCAGCTACCCGATCAGGCTCAACACGCAGGCCAATGCGTGCCATGTGATACAAAACAAAATCGAACCATACCCGATCAGGCTCAACTAAATCAAAATCTTTCTGCTTACTAAACACCCCAGCCGTTGCCTCGCTATCGCGCCGGGCATATTCAATTGCCCCGGCGGGCCAGCGGTCAAGCGGCGTGTCGTACAATTCCCCGTACCCTGTACGCCATGTAGTCTTGTCTAGGTCCCAGCCTAGGTGTCGTTTGGCGAGCGCTGCGAGTGAGTAGCCGTGTGCCACCCAGTCCCCATCGTCCGTTTCGTAGCCCCTGTAGACCCCGGTGGCTATGTCTCCGATCTTCTGTCGAATGGCGGTGTCCCGAATCTGCCCTGCGTCCAACAGCTCGTAGATGCGCTGGGTGAGCTGGGGAAAGGCCCGCCGGATAACCAACAAGTCGAACGGGGCGTTGTGGAACACCAGCTCCATGTCGGGGGTGTGTAAGGCTTTACGCAGGAAGCTCTCGGCCTGTTCGGCGTGCAGGACTCCGGACTTCCCGTTTCGCAAAGACGCCCAAGAAAGGCAGACCATGCGCGGAGACATTTCTCCTGGCTTGATAAGGAACGTTTCACAATCTAAAGCCAGCGCGTTGCGTTTCATGGTTGAATGGAAATCCTTGTAGTGGAGAGTGCGTGGGTTACGTGCTCGAGGTCTTCGGGGTAAAGGTCTTCAAACAAGTCAAATGGAATGTTGTGGTAGAATGTGTGGACAGCTCCGAAGCTGTCTCCAAAGGTGATGCGAAAGCAACAATTCTCTTTAGCGTAATACGCTTTACGCATCTGACGAATGTCGATCTGTCGATCCTTAAGCCACCACGCCAGCTCCTGTTTGAGCTCAAGCAGTTCTGCTTCTCGGTCACACAACCGTCCGGCTAAAAAGTCAGTTACACGAATTTGTTCTGGTTGCATCAGAAAGTCTCCACCTCGAACTCCACAAGCTCTTCAGTAATGTCGTCCCACGGGTCCCGGCTTGCCTGCAGTATGTGTAAATAGTTGTCAAGCGCGTCACACTTTTTGATGATCTTCTTTCGATTGCCGAGGCTTTCCTTCAAGTGTCGCTTTGCTTTACGTTTAGCCGCCTGCACTGTTTCGAGAATGAACGAGTCTTTCACAACACCCTCGAAAACATGTAGGGAATATAGTGCACCATTTGCTGCATCGATGGCCCCGTCTACCGCCTTAAGCTCGCCTTCAAGGTTAGAGCGGAACCCCTGCACACACTCAACAAATCGATCATAATCGATTGTGCGATTACGGTACGCCATGCTTGCCAACTCGTCCGCCAATGTTAATTCAAAGTATGCCATCTCTATTCCTCCATCCAACGATTGCCGTTGCAATCGACCACAGATTAATACCCACAAACAGTATCATATACCAACTTACCGCAACCGCTAACCACAACTCAATAATAGTATACCCAACATACACTGTAATTACAAGAGGATACAACGGCCGCTGGTGTATGTTGATGTAAAAAAGCGACACAACCTGTAGTATGGCAGTCACGACAATCAGAATATCCACTACTTCAAATCCCTCCAGTCTAGAGTCGCCAGGGACAAATCGTCTGTGCTAACAAAACGTGTGTACCCGTACGGCTTGGTATCCTCGTCCCAATCGCTTGAAGTCTTTTCAACAGCCTCGGCTAAATTTTCATCCAACACCTGGTGCATTAGCTTCTCATCGAAGTGTCGACAATCTTTGTTCGTGCAGTGTATGTGCACACCAATCCAAGCATTATCGCTCCCGCACTCAGGGCATTTCATGGATTCCTCCCTATGGTTCGCACGGCAATAATTGGTAACTGGCCGCGTTTCCAAGCAAGATCCCACGCAGCATCCATACCCCTACTCCAACCGTAATCTACGTAGAAGACTATGCCACAAGCACAGTCACGCCAAGCGAACCCGGCGTGTATCCCCAGCTCACGCTCTTCTGGTATGTTGTCGCAAAGCACGCCCTCTTGGGTATAGAGAAGGTGGCTCGCAAACGGAGCCTCGCCTCGAGCTAGACAGTCAGCCATAGCCCTGCGTGCGTAGACGATGTGCTCATAGACGTTCCCCGCATACGGGCTTTCTACAACAATACGTCTCATATCATATCCCCATCAAAAAAGCTTCGGGTGAACAAGCCGGGTAGGCATCAACCCGAATATCGTACTTACCAATAACGTAATCTACAATTTCATGGTGCTCCATATCACACCAGCACATACCCACATCGGGGTCAAGGCACGCCTCGTCATACTCAACGTACGCTCCGCAAGATGGGCACACCTCGGGCTCCTCTAGATTTCTGTAGTATTGCTCTGCAGCTGCAGGTCCACCAAAGTTGTCTAAATTCATATCTGCCTCCTGTATATATGATACAACAAATTATAGATGTTGCAAGCTAATTCCGCAAATCCTCTAGTCCAGCATCGATCCCGTAGATAGGATCGTCGTTATCCGCATGCATGGGCAGCTTCTCTACTACACGTGACGCATGCTCGCTCGCCAGCGCCAACGTTGCAAAGACACCGGCTACCGCCAAAAGCCCCACTGCTAGCACAGCCCTCATGTGCACACCCCATCTGTAAACCCAACAGAGTACAGCACAGAAGCAACCTTTGCACAAGTGTCCTCACTGTAGCCCGTCGCTTCCTGCAACAGGCGCACTGCGGGCATTCCAACAACATGCTGTTTATCCTCAGTGGGGTCAAAAAAACGCGTACCCCTAAATTCATAGGACACTTCTGGGAATAGTTCCCAAAACTGTTTTAAAAATTCAGATTCGTTCATAGGTCCTCCAGAAATTTAAATTCAACTAATAGCCCGTCGGGCCAAGGTACGATACTCGTTAGCACAAATTGCGAATCTTCCGCTCTTTCTTGCAGTTCATGGACCAGGCTTAAACTAATAGAAAAATCGCGCAAAAAGGCCTGCATTTCAAATGTACCATCAACACAACATAGACAGACCCGACGTACCTCAGACAGAGAGTCGACGTTTTTCATAAATTCAAATATCTTCGGCATACACCAACCTCCATTGCAAACTACTTTCTCCGCCCGATTGTGTCCAATAGTGCCCGATTTCATGGCCGTAGTCAAGATTGCGATCTGCGTACCACTGCAAAAAGTGCATGAGCTCGTGTATAAATGCGGTAATATCAACCCCATCATACACGATAACCCCCTCAAGAATCATAGCGCAGGCCGCAGCGCCGGGCTGACAATAATCAGCCACGGCGTCTGCACCCGCTAAGACCCGGAGAGAATATAGGGAGGAGGCAACATCATCCCCGGGGTCTGCTAATTCTATGGTGCGTGATATAATGACAGTCTCCTCCCCTGTCAACCCGCGCCCATCTGGTGTAGAACTGCCAAAATAGCACGACACCAGCAGTATCAAAACACTATACCGCACGTCCGTACCCTTTCGTGGCCAGTGCGTGAGCCTCTTCACAACACTTAAGAAAATGTTGCGGGCTGCGGGGGTAAGACACATAAAGGACACCGTGTCTATTGTGAGTTACCTTTACTTTCCAACCCCAAGCCTGATCGTGGGCGAATACATGCATACCGGTTTTGTTGTAGTGCGATACCATGTTATCCCTCCACCGGCTCTGAAAACGTAAGCTCAAAACCATCAACAGCGTAACGGTCTTCATCGATACTCGTCTCGAGTAGCTCAAAAAACACTTTGCCTGCCTCGCTGTTGTCTACAAACAGACCGGGGTTCTTGGCAAGGTGCTTCACAAGGCGGCTGGTCTCCTCGCTGTAGACCAACGTGGTCTCCTCGCACCAGGCTGCCTCAGCCTCTTGCTCTAGGGTAATCTTCTCAAACTCGGTTGTGATTTTGTTATCCATAATTGCCTCCATAACTATAGAATACCATGCCTAAATACGTTGTCAACTAAAAATCATGCAAAATGTGATTTTTCTTCAGACCAGTGAATTTCATCCTCAAAAGGAACCTCTTGCGGCTCAATGCCGTAAGCTGTATCGCACTCCAAACACACGTCGTGGAACTCGTACCGCTCAAACTCCTGACTGCCGCAATGCGTACACCTCATGCTGCCCCCAGTCTACGCTGAGCTTCCCTGAGTTCATTCTGAAACACCACATGCCCCCTCTGTCTGCTGTACCCCCTACGCGCCGCAATGGCGCTCCGGGGGCCGTCCTCTATGTAAGCCTGTAGTGCCGGTAACCCTGCAATGGCCGTTCTGGCGTCAATCTGCGAAATCACGTCTAGGGGCTCTGACTGCCAATCTGCGGGCTCCTCGGCCCATTTGGCCAGGTAGGTACCCTCCTGCTTGAGAAGAGCCTTACAGACCCTCACAGAGGCCCTAGCGAGGCAACTGTACAGATACGTTGACTCTTTGCCCTTCTCGGGGTCATATCCTCGAAGGCTGTGCTGTGCCTGGATCCACAGAGAGTTAAATATCTCATCGTACTCAAGTGTGGGGAAGATCCCCACCATTTTAGTGGTGAAATACTTGAGGATACCTAAGTGTGCAATGTTTTCCATACACTAATACTAGCAGGTTGTATGTTGCTTGTCAACCAATTACTTTTGTCACAAGTTTGTCACGACTGTGTCACGAGTGTTGACGTATACATGTACGCACACGTATATTAAAAACATGTGCCCCCGGAAGTGCGACAAACGCACGGACAGGGGGCGAAGTAGACTCAGTGCAGAAGCTGCCCCCCTCACAGGGCAGCGTCAAGGCACATGAAGTATGTCTTGTAATAATTCAGTTTTAAGGGGAAATTTACCCACTGCGTAGGGACTTGCTATTATCGCAAAATTAGATAATAGGTACTGCTAATTAACGGCGCCGCTTGCTCGTGAGGAGCCGCGGCTAGTAATAACACGATTTTGAAATGCTGTCACTCACGTTGTATTGTTTATTATACTACTGACCCAGGGCCTCGGAAAGTGAGGGCCCTGGGTGCAGTGTGTTTTTTTGTTGGTAGCTTGACTTAGCCCGAGAACTGCGTACACTATATGTAGGAGGTGTTATGCCAATATACACATATGAATGTGAAGAGTGTGGTGAGTACCAAAAAGAGCAGCGAATTACTGAAGAGCCTGATACTGTATGTGAGCTTTGCCGTAGTAAGACTCGTCGACTAATTAGTGGTGGCACCAGTTTTGCGCTGCGTGGGTCTTGTTGGGAAAAGGACGGCTACTCATGAGAGATGAGCTAGATAAGGCATTAGTCAAAGACTTCCCCGATCTTTTTGCTCAACGCTATATGCCCATGAGCACTACATGTATGTGCTGGGGTATGGAGCATGGCGACGGCTGGGAGCCCCTGGTGCGGGAGATGTGCGGCCGCATTAGCCTGCTCTTGGCTAGCGAGCTTGGAGCTAGGGCAGAGTTCTCGCAGATCAAGGAGAAGTATGGCACGCTCAGGGTCTATATCGATTGCTGGTGTTCTGCTAAGCTCAACGAGAAGATTGAGGGCGTGATTGACGAGATCGAAGAGCGCTCAGCTGAGGTGTGTGAGGTTTGCAGTGCCACCCCGGCCAAGCTTAAAGCGCGGGGCGGGTGGTATAGAACTTTATGCCCCCAGTGTGAAAAAACTTCTTGACGCCCAGTCTCAGTCTGCTATTATGTATATAGGAGGCAGACATGATGACATTGATTTCACTGGTTATTTGGTTTCACGTAGGTGCCATAACCCTGTGGGCTGTGATGGGCCTTATTGGCTCATGTATGAAGGAGCCTTGGGAGAAATGAGGCAGCGTAAGGAGACAGTCTACTACCTTGATAGATACCTAGTGGACATGCGTCGTCAAAGCGTTAGATTCTTTATTTTATACTACTGGCTCAAGCTAAAATACTGGTTTCGTAGGAGGTTTCGATGCGAGCGACGCTTTTGATCTGTATATATGTGCTCAACCTGGTGGACGCTGGGGCCACACACGCCTTCATTGCCCTGGACCGTGGGCAGGAGGCAAACCCCATCATGCGCTGGGCTATCGAGCAAGGTTGGTGGTGCTTTTGGTCTACGAAGGTTGTGCTTGTTGGCGCTGCGCTATGGGTGCTGTGGAAGATACGCAGGTCGGTCGATATCTACCCTGTCTGTATTATTCTGTTCAGTATATATGCATTATTGTGTGTATGGCATATCGTGGGGGCTTTTGCTCACATCTTTTTTGCCGGGGTTTTGTGATGACGACACTTCACGGTATCCGGGCGCTTCTCTACAGGCACAGAGAGCGGAATCGGGTTTTGTGCGAGGTACTCCCACGTGAGGACAGGGCCTCTCACTGGCTGGTTCGATCACGAAACGGTGTGGAGCTTTCAAGGAAGCCGATGTGTGGTTTTTATGTGGTGGGCATGAGGTGGTATGAGTAAATAATTGCCCCACAAATGCCCGGTCGGGCAATAGTCCGGACAATACACCTGTGCAAATTCACAAGTACAGGGGTTTTGTCTGTTGTTGACAAATTACGTTAACACTGTACAATAGTGTGTATGAATGTACAGGATATCAAAGCTTTCAAGTCTAACGTATTGCTCGAGATGCCAAGACAGATCGAACAAACGACCAAAGCTGGGCTCATATTGCCCACAAATTCAACCAAGAACGGACGGCTCGTATCTGCCAAAGTGCTGAGCGTAGGTGAGAAGGTCATCGACGTAGCCGAAGGCGATCGTGTGCTGTTTTACCCCAAGTCAGGTGACTCAGTGTGGCGTAACACAGACGCCAATACGGAGCTCTATCTCATCCCAGAAGGGCACATTATCGCTGTGCTCGAAGACGGCGAAGAGTTCGCTGTGGACGTAGAGTCATGACGTGGACCAAACCCAAGGCGATTCCCGCACCATCAAAAAAACAGCTAGCTCGGTTCTCGGCGAGCGTTCACCATGAGCCGATGAGCGGTTGCTGGCTCTGGGCTGGTTACTGCAACCCTGGTGGCTACGGTATGATGAGCCTCGGTCGTGGTGCGAACTATCTAGCACATCGTGTGGCCTATTTTATTGAACACGGTAAGCAGCCAAGTGCCATCTTGCGACACACTTGTGATAACCCTTGTTGCGTTAACCCGGACCATCTGGTTGAGGGCGATCAACAGGAAAACGCAGCCGATATGGTGCGACGAGGTCGGCAATCAAAAGGCGAGCACAGACACACAAATCAACTTAAGGCGGCCGATGTGGTCGACATCTATTATAAACATTTTAAGTGGGGCGAGCGTGCATCAACACTTGCCAAGTACTACCCTACAAGTGCTGGGAATATTGGGCAAATCCTCAGGGGCTACAGTTGGAAGTACCTAACTAAATACCTAAATGTGTGAAACGCTAATGGTCAAGTAATATGTTACATATAACAATAAAGGTTCCAACAATCAAAGAAGGTTCGAATGAAAGCTAAGAGTTCTGAAGAAAAGAAAGGAAAGGTTGTGAAGACTAAGATTGAGAAAAACATAAATAAAACTCTTACACTTTACACCATATTTCCTGCTGATGTAAAAGATAAGTTTAGTGTGGTCGAAGCGACACTCGAAGTCGCTGAGACGCTAAAAAACAGTAAGATAAAGAAGGTGGACATACATTCACCTACATCAAAGGCAGTAGCTGTGAATGAACTGAAGCTACTGATTGGTAACGTAGTTAGGACCACTGTCTATAACAGAAAGGCAGTGTGACATTGACATCCGGCTACCGAGTGAGCCACTGCTCACGACTGGTAAAGGAGACTACTGAGGATAGTTACGCCCAAAATGACCCCTGGGGGTATAGAAACGGTAAATTGACCCCTACCCCTGTGGGGGGCTGGCTCTTAAGTACCGATGGCCCCCGAAAAAGCGTAGTATCATAGAGAACCCCTAAATTCTGAAATATAGAATGAGACCCATGAAAAAATTTTTTGGTAGATTAAATTTCAATCTTAGCAACGTAGCTCTTATCTCCTTTGGTACGTATCTGCTGCTGCGCCCAGGCTGGCCTGTATTGGCCGCCTTGGGCTTGGCGGTGGGTCTGACCGCTTGGAGGGATTATTTGGCGCGAGAAAGTCACGTAGCTGAGAAAAAAGACGAGAAGCGCATAGCTGACCTAGAGGCCCGGGTGAGCAACCTGGAAGCCCGTAACCTGATAAGGAGCCGATAATGGCAGATTTTGTTGGCAGTTTTCCGTTGGAGTACGAGCAGCATTTGGAGCTTGGCAAGAAACATTTGTGGAAGTTGGGGGAATGTTGCGGTCTGGCTCATCACGATTTGCAGTTTTTGTTGCTGTGGGCAGAAAAACACAAGCTGCTTGTTAGTGTTGGTGCAAACGACTTTGATTGTTCTCTTGAGGTGTTGGCGTGGGGCAGTGCGGCATGAAGTGCGCTAGATGCGATTACGCCGTACGGAGGGTTGCCGTACAGATTACCGGGGGTGTGTGGGGCCACAGGTGGTACTGCCGCAAGTGCGGTGCTGATTATGGGCTAGAGCGCATATTGAGGTTGGTATAGTGGAGCTATCAGATCGTATATACAAAATTTTGACAATTGAAGTCGAGCGCCTAGAGGCCAAGCAGTCCGTAGAGGGCCTAGACCGCAACGATGTGGCTCTTTTGGCTACTTTGACCCGCACAGCTGCCGACATTCACAAGGCCACCCCGCCAGAGCCTGAGCCCACAGAGGGCATGAGCGAAGAAGACCTATTGAGCATGGTTGGCACCATAGATGGGAAGAAGAAGAAGTGACCGTACGCACCAAACAAAAGTCCGTCCAGGAGTTGGCTAAGTTGATGGTCCGTTTGCTGAGGAGCCCGGCTGTCGAAAACCGCCAAAAGTTGCGGTACGTCAAAGCCCTGCACAAGAAGATTAGGAGGCTGCGGGAAGAGTTGGGCGAAGAGGCCGACTTGCAGGCCCAGCGCATGGCCGTGGCAGAGTATGACCGGGAGACGCTACGGTGACTGAGAGGAACTTTAGCGAAGAGCTTCGGGAAGACGTACAGGCGTGCATGCGCACGCTTTGTGAGCTGCTTTTAGGGGAATTGGAGCAGCCGCGCGAGTGCGAGTTGGAGGAAGTCGAGTGAGACTATTACTTTGCTTGCATTGCGATGACATTATTATGGCCAAACCGGAGGCTACTGAGTGTTATTGTGGCCAATCCCGCATTCGGCAGGCCAACGTAGCCGATATAGCCTACCAGGGCCCGGCTGTGGTGCTCACCATCGCTAATGGCAAGTTTCGCCACCTTCGCGAGGACGATGAGTGGCCCGTTACTATCAAAAAGCTGCCAAAAAACCACCCCCACATCAAAAAAGTTACCGGCAAAGATTGCGGCAGCCGTTGGGGCAAGGCCCGCACCCGCGCCCGGAGGGGCCTTGCAGCAGCGGATGGCGACACATCGAAGGTTTTCAAGAACGTACGCATGGAGTGGGAAGATTGAGCAACGCTAAGGCCATAACCCGCAAACAAGCGGTACACAAGTTGTGGGAGCTGGGCCGCATCTCCGAAATGAAGATGCACAAGGGCCAGATGTCGGTCAAGAACAAGTTTGAGTCTTGCGATGACCGCATTTTTGTTCTCAACAGCTCCCGCCGTTGGGGTAAGTCCTACTTTCTCGTCTGCATGGCTATCGAGTACGCCCTGAAGCACCCAGACGCCCAGCTTCGCTACGCAGCCCCCTCGGCCAAGATGGTGAAGAAGATTATTACGCCGCTCATTCGCCAAATCATCAGCGACTGCCCCAAATCACTTAAACCAAAGTACCGTTCACAAGAAAACGTCTGGGTATTCACCAACGGAGCCGAGATTCACGTGGCCGGCACGGATAACGGCCGCGCTGAAGCGCTCCGTGGTACGAGCATGGACCTAGGCATCATAGACGAGGCTGGATTCGTAGATGACCTTAAATACGTCGTCAACGACATTCTGATGCCGCAGACCCTGACCACAGGGGGTCGCATTTTGCTCGCATCGACGCCGTCGCGCTCGCCCGACCATCCCTACAAGGACTACGTCGAAGAAGCCCAGCGTGCAGGCGCCTATATGTCTAACACGATATTTGATAATCCACTCATATCGAAAAAAGACGTTGAGGACGCAATCAAATACGCTGGGGGACGCCACACAGACACCTTCAGGCGCGAATACATGGCAGAGTTCATTATAGACCAGGAGTACGCGGTCATACCGGAGTTCAACGCCGAGGCGCGCGAGGAGCTCGTCAAAGATGTCGAACGGCCACCGTTTTTTGATGCCTATGTCGCCATGGATGTCGGGTTTGTCGATCATACGGCCGTCTTATTTGGCTATTGGGATTTCAATAATGCAGTCTTAGTGATCGAAGACGAGTTGATACTTGATCGCATTACGACTGACCGCCTAGCGCAGGGCATTAAGGCCAAAGAGGAGCGTCTGTGGGGCCACAAGCCCCCGTTCATGCGAATCAGCGATGTAGACCCCATCGTCATAGCCGACCTCATTTCGTCACACGGTCTGGTGTTTACTCAGACCCAAAAGGATAACAAGGAGGCCGCCGTGAACGCCCTTCGCGTGATGGTGGCCAACAGGCAGATTTACGTGAATCCCCGCTGTGAGAATTTGATTGCGCAGCTAGGGTTTGCGATTTGGAACAAACACCGCTCGAGCTTTGAGCGCTCGGCGGACCACGGGCACTACGACACAGTAGATGCGCTAATTTATTTGGTTAGGAACATTTCGAGAAACAAAAACCCCCACCCACATAAATATGAGGGCATAGGTGGACCAAACTGGGTTTTGAAGCATAGCGGCCCCCCTCGGACGGGCTCGCGTGTCTTTTTGGACTTATTCACGCCCAGTAAATACAGGAAAAGTTAGGCTATATGAAAGATTCAGCAGATAACGTATATTTTGGGGCACTTGAGCCCCGTGACGCAATCAGAGAGCTTACCACCAAGATAGATCAAGAAATAGACGACAGGGCCAGCTCAGGACACTACGATTTGGTGTCGCGGTCCTATAACGCCTATTACGGTCTTGATGAGTCCGGCGCTTACCATGCGACTTCGGACGTATACGCAGATGGTCGCCAGGGGGAACTGGCTCGCATTAGCATCAACCACTACCGGAACCTCGTGCAGCACGTGCTGGTGATGACGACGGCGGACCGTCCCGCGTTCGAGGCGAAAGCGACGAACAGCGACCCAAAGAGCCTTGAGCAGACCGTTTTGGCCAAAGGGGTGCTCGAGTACTACCTCAAAAACAAGGGCATCGAGAAGCACCTACATGACGCAGCCGAGTATGCTCAAATCTGCGGCGAGGGCTTTGTGTCTATCGAGTGGGACCCAACGGCTGGTGCTGTACATGCGACGGACCCCGAGACGGGGGAGGCCCTGTATACCGGCGATGTTGTTTGCCGTTCATTTGGCCCTTCCGAGGTTTACCGTGACCCCCACAAAACCGACTCGAACTGGGATTGGATCATTGTGCGCGAGTGGGTTAATCGCTACGACATGATCGCTGAAAACCCGGACATCAAAGAGGAGCTGCTACGCACCCCGTCCAAAGAAGAGGTGCTCGATCAACAGATTCGCGAAACCTACCGCCGCAAGCGGAATTACAGGCAGCCCAGCAATTTGATCCCGCTTTATAGGTTCTACCATAGACGCACACCGACCCTCCCAGAGGGCAGGTTGCTTGAGTTTGTTTCGTCCGACATCTTTGTCTCAGATAGC
The DNA here is from genome assembly GCA_028277945.1 of Oligoflexia bacterium. Classification (GTDB taxonomy): domain Bacteria; phylum Bdellovibrionota_G; class JANQFH01; order JANQFH01; family JANQFH01; genus JANQFH01. The sequence goes on along the minus strand of JANQFH010000046.1, from coordinate 3,490 downwards.
CCGCTGCCGTACAAGGAGATCCCGATCCACCGCATCTCCCCGGCGGACATCCTAAACAGCCCCTACGGGTACACGAACTTCTTTGATGTTTTGTCCGTCCAGAAGGCAAGGGATACCCTGGACAGCATTATCTTGTCTAACCAGGCGGCGTTTGGTACGCAGCTTATTTGGGTCCCAGACGGTGCGGTACCCCGCTACGACATGCTCGCAGAGGGCTTGGCGGTAGTGCAGACAGCCCCTGGCCAGAAACCAGAGCCCCTTCAGTTAACTAGCACGGCTAAGGAGATTTTTTCATACCGTGAGACCTTGAACCAGGAAGCGGAAACGATGTCCGGCGTGTCAAGCGTTACACGGGGACAACCCGAGGCCTCACTTCGCACGGGCTCGGCGTTGGCCCTTGTTCAAGCAATGAGTATTCAATTTAACAGCGGTTTTCAGCGCTCTTGGGTTGAGTTGCTAGAAAGGGTCGGAACGGGCATCCTGCACATCCTGCAGCAGTACGCCTCAGCCCCGCAGATTGCTCTTATCGTGGGCCGGCACAACCAAAGCTACCTGAAATCGTTTGTTGGCGAAGACCTGCTTGCCGTGGACCGGGTTACAGTGAATGTTGGCTCGCCTGTGGCGCAAACGACTTCCGGCAAGATCGATATTGCACGAGATGCGCTGCAAAACGGTCTTATCAAGAACATGGATCAGTACATTCAGGTCATGGAGACCGGAACCATGGAGCCGATGGTAGAGGGGCAGCGTTCGCAAGCTATTTTGACTAAGCGTGAGAATGAGGAACTGGCTCAAGGCATCAACCCACCTGTGATGCCGATTGATAATCCGGTTTTCCATATCGCTGAGCATGCATCGGTACTGTCGTCTCCAGAGGCGCGCCGCGATTCCAAAATCGCGCAAGCCGCCATGGAGCACATTCAGCAGCACGTTGATATGTGGGCAGGGATGGATCCCAACCTCCTAATGGCTCTTGGAATTCCGCCGATCACGCCTGCGGCTCCTGAGCAGTTGGCCCCCCAGCCCCAAATGGGCGCGGGAGGGGTTCCAGCAGGCGCTCAGACGGCCGAAATCCTTTCGCAGGAGGCCCCGGGCAGCACGCCATCACAGCTGCCTGAGGCGCCGGTAAACCCCGCTACGGGGCAGCCGATGAACATACCGATCCCTGGCGGCGAAGTCGCCTAGCTAAGAGAACTCAATAAGCAAGAGGTAATATGACTGAAATAAGTGAAACTGTCGAGGCAGGAACTACTGAAGTTGCGCCAGAGGCGGCCCCGGAGCCAGAACAAGCTCCCGTGCAGCTCGAGGCCGAGCCTGCGGGCGATCCGGAAACTGCGGACAGCCCAGCAGCAACCTACAAAGCAATCGTCGACGGACAAGAAGTCGAAGTCTCCATTGATGACCTGCTCTCGGGTTACCAGAAATCTTCTGCGGCTGACAAAAGATTCCAAGAAGCAGCGGAGTTACGTAAACAAGCCGATGCGGAAAGGCAAACGCTCCTAGAGCGTCTGAAGACCGATCCCGCAGCCATCATGTCCGAATATGACATCGACCCTGATGAGTTTGCGGAGGCGAGACTGGCGGCCAAGATCGAAGAAGAGCTTATGGACCCCAACGAGCGCGAGAAGCGCCGCCTAGAGGCAGAGCTCGAGCAGTATAAGGCGGAAGAGGAGCGCAAGCGCGAAGAAGCCGAACAACAGCAATACCAGGTGCAGGTACAGCAGCATGCAAAGGATTGGGGCGACAAATTAGACGCTGCCTTCAATGAACTGGGTGCCCCCAAGAACCCTTACCGCGTAAAACTGGCCGTAGACGCCATTCTAAGCGCTATGGACCGCGGGGTGGACCTCAGCCCCAAGCAGGCTGTGGAAGCCGCCTACAACGCCGCTAAAGAGGATTTATCGTCAGCCGCCGTGGCCTTTAAGGGCCAGGCTTTACTGGACTATCTTGGCAAGGATGTTGTGAAGGAGGTTCAGAAGGCATTAGCAGGTCAGGTGAAGAATACGCTCAAAAAGGCTCCCGAAACTCAGCGCCAAGCCGCTCAGGTTGAGGATAAGGGGCCCAAAAAGTCCTTCGAACAACTTATGCGGGAACTGCGCGGCGGTATCCGATAAATATGTAAGAGAATGAGGCGAGGTCCCCTCACGGACCGACACGGATGCGAAAGCTACCCAGCTCGGAGAGGTGCAGCGGTAAACCGAAGTTTCACGACACAACTAAAAGAACATTAACTAAAATTTGGAGTAATTTACAATGTCTCAAACATACGGTGGTGAAGTTGATCTCTCGGTCATCGAGGGTGTCACCAAAGACGTGTTCGGGAAGCTTATCGACGTTATCCCTGACACTTTTAAACTACAAGAAAAAATTAGATTCAACAATGCAGCCAAAATCGGTGAAAAATACACGATGCCTGTCGCGCTTACCCGCTCACACGGCTTCACGTACAACACCGGCGATGCAGGTGCTTTCGCTCTTAACGCAGCTGTGGCAGCCACTCACAAAGAGGCTTCCGTAACCGCTAGCGAGATTGTTGGTCGCGAGTATATCTCGTACAAGGCAGCTTCTTCGGCAAAGGGCGGCGCTGAGTCGTTTGTTCCGGTCGCCACTCACTATGTGGGCGAGCTTTTGCGCTCAACCCGCTATCGTGTGGAAGCTTCTTGCCTGTACGGCGGAACTTCGATTGCAACGCTTAGCTCTGACATCACAGGTTCTGGTACAACTCGTGTGTTCCAGATCAATGACGCTTCTTTCGCTCCTGGCATTTTACAAGGACTTGAGAACGCTTCTTTGGATGCATACGACGATGAAGATGGTACGACTCAGCAAAACGCCAACGCTGCTCTTACCGTTGACTTCGTTGACTTTGCTAACAAGCGCATCACCTTGACCGGTAACGCAACGGACATGGGCACAATCGCAACTACTCTTGGTAGTGCAACGGTTGAGCTTTTCTTCCGCGGTTCCGAGGGCAAGGAGATGACCGGTCTTGACAGGATCGCTCGCAGCACCGGCACACTGTTCGGCATCAGCGGCGCTTCTTACAACCTCTGGGCTGGTAACTCGCATGCTCTTAGCAGCACCCAACTTGACTTCGCTAGCCTTCAGGCTGCTCTGGTCAAGCCAGGTAACAAGGGCGCATGGGGCGAGTCGTTCAAGGGCTGCATCTCGCACCCAACGTTCGCTGACCTCAACGCTGACGCTGCTGCGCTTCGTGCGGTAGACTCTGGCTACAGCGAGAGCATCAAGCAAGGTCACAACAAGATCAGCTACGTGACAAGCGTGGGCGAGCTCGAAGTGTGGGTACACCCAATGCTCAAACAAGGAGAGGCTCTTCTCTTCCCACTTGAGTGCTTCAGCCGCATCGGCTCAACCGATGTGACGAGCGGTGTTCCTGGTTCGACCGATCGCTTCTTGGCTGAGCTTCCTGACAACGCTGGATATCAGATTCGTATGTACTCTGATCAAGCATTGTTCTGTGACGCTCCTG
>JANQFH010000090.1 GCA_028277945.1 Oligoflexia bacterium | reverse complement strand
GATATCTTGTATGTCTCCCCGAACTATCCTAAAAATATAGGCAACGTGTAAGAGTCTTATTGACAATCAACCGTAGTGTAGCAGATCGAGCGATATCAGGTGTTCAAAGACCGAGTTGGAGCGCGGGTCGCTACACTACCTCCCATCTAACCCGAACGGTTGCAGGGGCATAAAAGCCCGCATGTTGCAAGACCGGGTACAGGAGGATGTCATGGAAGAAAAAGTATTTGTAGGAGTTGATGTCAGCAAAGACAGTTTAGACGTTGCTATTGGCACGCAAAAAGAGATCATCACATTTGCCAATGATCAAAAGAGCGTCGATGCGTTGGTAAAAAAACTAGGCAGAATCAAAGCGCAGCTCACCGTTTTTGAGTCTACCGGTGGCTACGAGCTTTTAGCAGCCAGTTGTCTTGCCGAAGCCGGGTTAGCTGTAGTAATTGTTAACCCGAGGCAAGTGCGCAACTTTGCTAAAGCTACTGGCATTTTGGCCAAAACCGATGCCATCGACGCGCGGGTGATCGCCCACTTTGCCCAGGCGGTAAGGCCAGAGGTTCGCCAGCTCAAAGATCGTCATACATCAGAGCTATCAGCGCTTGTTACCCGTCGCCGTCAGATTATCGAGATGATCGTTGCCGAACGCAATCGACTCAGACTTGCCAACAAACGCAATAAAAAGGACATCGAGGATCATATCCGATGGCTTAAAAAACGCCTTGATAAAATTGAAACCGATATTGGCAAAATGATCCAAAACAGCCCGATTTGGCGCTGTAAGGACGACATTTTGCAAAGCGTACCGGGCATTGGGCCCGTTACATCGGCCAGCTTGATCTGCGATCTGCCGGAGTTGGGTGTTTTGAGTCCGAAAAAGATCGCCATGTTAGTCGGTCTTGCTCCGTTAAATTGCGATAGTGGAAAATACAAGGGACGCCGCAGAATATGGGGAGGCCGTGCTTCGGTTCGCTCTGGCCTTTACATGGCAACAATGGCAGCGATCCGATGTAATCCGGCCATTAAGGGGTTTTATCAACGACTGATTGCTGCCGGTAAGTGTCATAAGGTTGCGGCTACCGCCTGCATGCGCAAATTGCTAATCATTGTAAATGCGATGCTCCGGGATCAAACGCTGTGGCAGCAAAAATAACACTTGACTCGAAACACGGTTGCTCCAAC
>JANQFH010000083.1 GCA_028277945.1 Oligoflexia bacterium | reverse complement strand
TGTCCTAGTCACGACTTGATTTGACAGCAGACAAGAAAATGAGTCAAGGTATCTCCTAAGAATAACGACAAACTTAAGGAGAGAACCATGACCCATTCTCAAAAGCTCGTAAGAGCTAAAATGAGTCTAATTGAACTGGCCGATTACCTCAAGAGTGTTTCTGAAGCATGTCGCGTGATGGGCGTATCACGTCAACACTTCTACGATATCAAGCAGGCCTATGAGGACGGTGGAATCGACGCTTTGAAGGAAAAATCTCGTCGGCAGCCCAACCGTAAAAACCGTATTGCTCCTGAGATCGAGGAGCATGTGATCGCCCTGGCCTATGAAAACCCTGCCTACGGCCAGGTGCGCGCATCTAATGAGCTTCGCAAAAGAGGAGTGCTCATTAGTGCGGGCGGTGTCCGCTGCGTTTGGCTTCGAAACGGTCTGGAAACGTTCAAAAAGCGTCTGACGAAACTGGAGGAAAAAGCAGCCGCTGAGGGTATCGTCTACACCGAGGCCCAACTGGTAGCTCTGGAGTCTGCCAAGGTGGCCAGAGAGAGCAGTCCGGATCAGATCGAGACCCATCATCCCGGTTACCTGCTCAGCGCTGATACCATGTATGTTGGTTACCTCAAAGGAGTTGGACGGATCTATCAGCAGACAGTGATCGATACCTATTCGTCGGTAGCCTTTGCCAAGCTCTACGACACCAAGGTGCCGGTCACCGCTGCGGATACTCTGAATGACAGGGCCTTACCGTTCTTCGAGGAGCATGGTGTGACGGTGCTGCGGATTCTGACCGACCGTGGCACCGAGTTCTGCGGACGGGATGATACCCACGCTTATCAGCTGTTCCTGGGTCTCAACGAGATCGCTCACACTAAAACCAAGGCGAAGCATCCCCAGACAAACGGAATCTGCGAACGATTCCAACAGACGGTGCAGAATGAGTTCTACAAGGTGGCGTTCAGAAAGAAAATATACCGAACCCTTGACGAGATACAGGCTGATCTGGATGATTATATGCAACAGTACAACACAGAGCGCACACACCAGGGAAAACGGTGTCAGGGACGAACGCCGATGCAGACGTTCGTTGACAGTGTGCATCTGGCTTTGGAAAAGCAGCTTGAAGTGCCGTCTGCAGAGCAGACGGCAGCCTAGCTGAAAACAACAACCTCTTGGGAGATACTGTCAACTCAGATACTGTTCAGGACA
>JANQFH010000080.1 GCA_028277945.1 Oligoflexia bacterium | reverse complement strand
CTAGTACCTTTTCAAGGTGATTTTGATATAATCGGGTAGAGACGTTTGAGCTTGTTGCGAGCATCGATGGATGTGAACTGCCAATTGACAGTGGCCCCTTGTTCATTGCGAGCTTGTTCCCAAGCCACAATCTCGCGGCGCAACGTATCCTCATCAGGGATGCGGTCAGCCAGACACTGCTCACACAAGACACCGATCTCGATCTCGGCCATGTTCAGCCAGCTACCATGCTTGGGTGTGAAATGAAACTCCAATCGATCAAGAATGCGCTTCGCCTCTGCCGGTTCAAAAGTCTCGTAGAGTGAGACAGGGCTATGCGTATTCAAGTTATCTTGGACGACTACGACCTTGTCAGCTTCCGGCAAAAGGTCATCGACCAAGTATTTCATGCAATGGGCAAAATCAATCTTGGTTCGCTGTTCTGTCACTCTGACATGACGCTCACCAAGCAAAGGCATGAACATCATAAAGAGATTGCGCGTACCGTTGCGCTGGTACTCGTAATCGTACCTCTCCGGACGGCCCGGTTTTGCTGTCAGTGGTTGGCGCTTCTCCATGATCAGTTGCACCAGATGTTCATCGAAGCAAACCAGTGGTCGTTTCGGGTCCAAGGGTACAGCGTACACGTCAAGAACATCTTCCATGCGCCACACAAACTCGGCGCCAATAGTCGGAATGCACCATTTCTTCTTTACGTTAAGCTTAATTCGTTTTTTTGCACATCCTTTCGAACTGTCTCGTGCGAGATGCTGTCTACAATCTTCAACTCCACCAATCGGTCTGCCAAGAGCTGCAATGTCCACCGGTTTCGACCTTCTGGTGGTTTGCTATGAGCCAGTGTTTCCAGGATGGCTTCACCTTTTTCATCCAGTTTCTTGCACTGACCCTGTCGCGGGCGCTCGTTGAGGGCACCCTCCAGGTTGCCTTCCACAAACCGCTCGCGGGTTCGTTGCACTGTAGACATGCCAGTGTGCAACGCTTTGGCAATTTCGCTGTCGGATTTGCCTTCGTCGGCATGCAGAAGAATTCGGGCGCGATTGAGTTTGCGCGAAGAACGTTTGCCACTCCTGATGAAGTCCAACAAATATGCACGTTCTTCTTCTGTCAAGTCAACGATGTAGATCTTTCTAGGCATTGCTCTCCTCCTGTAAAGGCACGTTCGCCTCTAGTTTATCACAGGAAGTGAGTTTGTCAAAACCATGTTGAAAAGGTACTAG
>JANQFH010000051.1 GCA_028277945.1 Oligoflexia bacterium | reverse complement strand
CGCTCGCCCTTTGATACAATGAGGTAGTTCTGATTAAGCAGCAGGGTGATCCGACAGGAAAATGATCTTCAATCCATCTGGCAATTTCTTTGGGACTGCACTGCAAAATCTGAATTCGCAGCACATCAACTGGCAGCAGCAATGAGAGCAAAGACAAGTATCTTTTCAAGACTGCTCATCCTTTCCTTCGAGATCTTCATAGGGTTTTCCTTTTCCCTGTTTGTTTCGGTTTACATTCTTGAGGTCTTGGATCTCAATGCCGGCCTTGCGGTCGGCGTTCTTGCTATTGGCGGCGCAGCGTTTACACTTCTAGTTCATAAGGCTAATCAGCGTTTTATTGATGAGCGCTTCAACAAAAACTTGCAGCAAAGCTGGCGAAAAGTGGCGCTTTACTCGGCTGTCATTTTTGCCATTTTGGTATGGCACAACGACATATTCCCGGCTCCATCCTTTTTGACCGTTCACCAGGTACAGATCTGCCCTGACGACTCCTTCTTCGAAAACGAGGCGCAAAGGTTCGTCATTTATTCCGTTGAACGCAGCGATGGAAGCGTCATTCCACTGCCAGCCTTTAAAGGTGATCAGGACTGGAACCTGGAGGGCAGCAGCCTCGTGCCCCTGAGAAAAGGGACTTGCGCAAATTACCAGGGCTTTTTTAAGGGAGGCTTGTCGATCCGATTGCGCGAAGGGCCGGGGCTGGGTGAGGTGCACATTACCTGGGACGGCAAGGAGTATGCGGAAAGCCTAGACCATCCGCTAGAGGGATCGCGAGGCATCGATTTGCCGGGTTCCAGTCTCGGCCAGGCCTCCTTTTTCCGCGCTGCGCTGGCGAGGGCGGCAGGAATAGCCAAATTTATCAGCGCCTTCACGACATCATTTTTCCTAGGGGCGCTGCTCAGTCGTCTTGACTGGTTGGAGGGCCAAGACTGGTTCGCCAAGAAAGGGGTGCTGCTCATACTGGTCCTCTTTGTAAGCCTGAGCCTATTGGCTGCCGTGCAGCTAGGCAAAGAGTCTAGCTTCGCAGGAGACGACTTCTGTTACAACAACCTGGCCCAGATGAGAGGCGTGCTAGAAGGTACCTGGCGGCACTACAACAACTGGACGGGGCGCTTGCCCGCCACCCTGCTTGACTTATCAGAAGGCGCTTTCCTAAGCCAGAGCCCCTTTCCCTTCACTCCGCTGCTCATTTTGGTGCTGTGGGCTGGCACGCTGGTTTACTTTGTCCAACAGGTCTATTTCCGTCTCACCGAGCAAAGAGATACCTTCATCACCGTGACCTTGAGCCTCGTCATCCTCATGATCGTTTTAAGCGTCACACCAGACATGAACCAAGCCCTCTTTTGGCGGTCAGGCCGTAATGCACTGATGCCTCCGCTCATCTTGT
>JANQFH010000086.1 GCA_028277945.1 Oligoflexia bacterium | reverse complement strand
TCGTCCCGTCCAGACTGGTCTGAAGCTGTTCAAGCTGGTCGATTCACGAAGGATTCCTGTGCTATCCTGCACGCCGGCGCCTAACCGGTGAGACGATTTTGAGCATTTCACATGTCAAAGGTCGTCGTTTTCCGCGCCACAATCCCCTGGCACACTACACACCCAGCTTATCCGCGACCTGCTGCTGGCTCAGCCCCTGGTCCAACAGCGTCATGGCTCTTCGCCGGCGCCGCTCCGCTTCCTTGCGTGAACCTGTGTATGGCATACACATCAGATCGGATCATACAACACGATTGAATGAAATATTCAAGGGTCAATAAAACTCTTTACAATACTGCATATCCTCAGGGTCCATGTGCTCTAAGAACTTGATAACGTAACCATCGTAATCATATATAACAAAATATATGGCTCTTTCGTCTTCATCACGTGTGATTCCTTTTTTAATCCGTACGCCTTGCCGAACTACCTCGTCATAATAGCTTTGCACATCAGATGTTATCAAAATAAGATGACTAAAATCTTCTTGATTAATAAGATCAGGCGTAGAAGCGCTTGTTCTACCATCAACGCATTGCCATAGACCTAACGATACACGATCTCTACTGACTTCAGAAAAATACCTCTGATTGCTATCCCACACATATCCTGGCATCGAGAAACCTAATTTGCCACAGTAGAATTGAGTTGATTGCACAACTGATTTCACTGGAAGTATAGCGAAAACTGACAATATCTTTGACACTATTGTACCCTCTAATCTATACACCGAGTGCTTTGCATGCGGTATTGACTAATTTGCCTAATGCCTTGGCTCCATTAATTGCTGCCTGCGCCCCCGCATCTTTACAAGCCGTTGGCGGAATCCTATCCATACACCTTCTTAGCAACTTTGTTTGTTTACGTATCCCTCCGCATAGTTCTCTGGCTTCTTTTAAATGGCTGGGGATCTTTCCTGTCAAAAGCGGCAACCCAGCTGCTCTTCGTGCAGTGTTTATCTTAATTTTGGCTGCTGGCATACCATGCACTTTTTCATATAAAGCAGCTTCAAATTGACTCCTAAATGACATTCCCTTTGTTGGCCAAGAAGGATCTGGGCCAAACAGCTTAATACTTCTAGTATATATTCTACCTACCTTTGCAAGGCATGGGCAAGGACACTTCCTACTGTATGTGCGCATTGCCTTAGCGAACAATTCCTTTAGTGCATTTGCCTCATCAAGAAGGTTCTGAGCTTGTGCTCTTACAGCATCTTGCGCTGCTGCTTGCTCTGCGGCACTGCCAGTCATCAGCGACGTGATTACTCCTACAGTTCCTGTCGCCAATGCCCTGTTTGCGATCTGCTCTAGAGTAAGGCCTGTGATAGCAACAATTCGAGACCATGAGGCACCCGATGTAAGCATAGATTCAACAGCAACTACTGTAGCGTGTGGATGAGTGTTTATCGATGACTGCATGCCGCGCGGGTCAACGAATGAGACTGGATTAGAATTAACATATTCCAAGATTGACATGCCATCCGCATACCCCAACGGGTCCCTCTGCATGAACCTCCCCAACCTCGGGTGCAGCACCCGCGCGCGGTTCTGGATCAGGCCCACCGTTTCGTCGTGCACCAACCCCTGGTGGCCGAACTCGCACAAAGGCTCGCCCTGCTGCGCGTTGCCCCCGGCGCCGCGGAAGCTCATCAACGCCGGGTAGCTCACCAACGGGTCGTCGGTGAACTGGCGGTCCACCACGCCGTAGTGCGGACTGAACAGGTTCAAGTCCAGGATGTCAACCGTGCCGTCGCCGTTCAGGTCGTCGTCCCACTCCTCGTC
>JANQFH010000078.1 GCA_028277945.1 Oligoflexia bacterium | reverse complement strand
GAAATATCTCGTAGCCAGCAAGGCAAAGCAAGTAGCAAGGCCGACGCCACGGGCACGGTAACACAAACTGGTGCCTGGTCCAGGATCGGGGATCGCCTTGACGATATCCCGATCCACCCCTTGGCTCTCCTATAGGTCACCATACTTTCCACATGTACACTTTCTTTCAAGTATGTGCGTAGGTTCTGTCGTCCTTGGTGCCGTTGCGCCGAATCTTCTCATCTCAACGCTCAATTCTTCATGTTCGCTTACTCTACATTACTGTCTTCAATTTCTCTCTCTCTAGCTTAATCGAATTTTCTCTTCAAACAACGACTGTCTCATTCTTTCAACGACTACTTTCGCTACTTCCTCATCACTGCAAGTGTAACAGTAAGTTTTCTTTCTTTCTTAAGTAGACCCTGGTTAGGTTTGTCTTTTCTGATAGCTTCTTCTTCCTAGACTCCTAGTAGACTGTAGATCAGTGCTACTTGCACAGTAGGAGCAGACCTCGTAGCTCTTCGTAGCCTCTTTTCATCTGTAGATGTGTGTTGGTAGCGTCATTGCCTTTTCCGTTCTGTTCTTATCATCATCTTCTTCTTCCTCCTAGCATTGCCCTACTAGCACACGTACCCAGTTATTAGCTGTGTAATAGCGTATGTAATAGCAATCTTAGTAGTAGTTTCTTTTGCTTCTTAACCGGCCCGTCCACCAACGTAGCAGTCCCATCCTTCAGCTCCTCCCAAGACTCGATTAATGTCATCACGCAACCCACTACATCCTCTCGACCGCTCGCCGCATCAGACTCGCAATCGCGATGCAAGACGGCCCTCTGCCCGACCCCCTCCGCGCCTGGCGAGAGGCGCAATGAATTCTGCAACGGCCAAAAGACCTAGTGCAGTTGCTGTGGGCCCTTCGCTACTGGGCGCTCCGCCGCCCTCTGGAGCCGCGTTCGCTAGCGATATCTTCGCTCCTGACGCCGCGGACTTCGCCTCTTCGGTGCCGATGCTGACGCCGGGCTACGCGATACCGCTCGGATCATGCGACGCCCCCGGCAGAGTTCCTAACCTCTGCGTGAATACAGCACCCAACGCGACG
>JANQFH010000059.1 GCA_028277945.1 Oligoflexia bacterium | reverse complement strand
CGGCCCACCTGAGAACAACTAAAAGAAAGGAGAGAAGTGGCAGACTCAGATTGCTCCAACGTCTTTGTAAGTCCTTACTAAAAGTATGACTGTGTATGAATGAACTTAACATTTGTGCAATTACAGCACGTCCGTAACCATAAGTACAATAAAACTACACCTTTTGTACTTGTGGTGTCGGTCAGTTGTTGGCGCGGAGCGAGCAGAGCTGCGCGAACACCACGAACACCATGAACACCCCGTGTAGAGTGTGTGGCCCATGAACACCTGGGCCTTTGGCGAAAAAGTGGCCGTTGCGGGCTACGCGCGCTACACAACAAAAGAGTGAAAGATGGCGGAAAGACGCTGCCGCTGGCAGGTAGCCGCGGCACCGTGAAGAACACCATCGGCATGGGCGTGGAGTCGTCCGTGCACACCGCCGAGAACACCAGCACCACGGCCGTGGACACGTCCGTGTGCACCACCACCTGCGCGGACGGGGTCTCGTCCGTGCACAACGCCGGCAAGTGGATGGGCATGGAGTCCGCCCACTAGAACGTCGGCAACAAGGAGACCGTCAACAACGGGAACTCCAGCGTCTACAGGCAGACCGCCGACGACATCAGGTTCATCTTCCTGCCGAGGTCGCCACCGCAAAGGAGGAGACCGGGGAAGGCCCAGACGGGAGAGCCAGCCAGATGAGACATTGTAGACGCGCGAAATAATTCGCACTAGGTAGAACCACCTTCGTACGTACCGGTGGTGCATGCAAAATGTTGCCAAGCAGCTAACAACAAATCCTTCCTCTTCTGTGTCTCTGCTCTTCTTGCGAAATCGCGAGCGCGAGATTTGCACAGACCCAGTGAAAACTCTTTTTTGCAAACCTTGGCAAAATTTTCCCCACTTATTTCCGATCGCCATAGAATACCGCTACTAAGTGCCATTTCGTGTATGTACTACGTATCGCGGATTGTCGCCCAAAAGTAGCCTGTGAGCACTTCTCTCCATTTGACCTTGAAACTCAAAAACTTTAAAAACCTACTTACTTATTCTTCTTAAATCTAACTTTCACCTCTCACTGTTTCGGCAACAAGCAGTGATTAATTGAGTATCCAACCCTCCTCTCTTCTAAGATTAATTGAGCATCCAACCCTCCTCTCTTCTAATCTCCCCTTCACCGGAACACCTGCGTGCGGCGCAAAGAGTGACCGCACCCTACATACCTAGTACATAGCTAGGTAGGGAGTAGAGAAAGGAGGGCAGCGAG
>JANQFH010000070.1 GCA_028277945.1 Oligoflexia bacterium | reverse complement strand
TTCATCATGAGTGCCAGGTACAGTGGGAGTGGACTCTAAAAAGAATTGCATAGTTTTTTACCTTCAAGTACTAAAAAGAGAACATTTCAGCAACTGACTAGCAAGAAGAGAAGACGGCACCCGCCGAGTTCTTCGACCGCGGCGTCAACCGCGGCGTCGACCGCGGCGTCGACCGCGGGGAAGGGCTGCAAGAGGAAGGACGGGAGGTGAGGTGCCCTCTCCACCAAGTGCTTCCTCGATGGCAGGAAGAAGGGCGGGGTGCCGTCTGCCAAATGCTTCATCAACGGCGAGAGGCGGCGGCATCCTCGCCCTTGGGGCAGGGCAGCAGCAGCAGCACCTGCATCGCCCGCGGCAGCAGCAACACCACCACCTGCCTCGTCCGTGACGTCGACCGCGGCGTCGACCGCGGCGTCGACCGCGGCGTCGACCGCTGCGTCGACCGCGGGGAAGGGCAGCAGCACCACCACCACCTTTGTGGCAGCGTCCGCGGGGAAGGGCAGCACCACCACCACCATCTTCGTTGAGAGCAGCTTTAGCTGTGTCAGTGCATCAAGAAAATAGCAAAAAGTGCATCAGATTTAGAGCTAAAAAGAGGTGAAGAAGTGACTCTACTTAGTGCATCAAAAAAGAGCCAAAGAGGAACCAAGAGCCCAAGCCAGTGACATGAAACAGTGCTTAAACGTCCCTAGAGCAGTCCTCTGTCAGAAAATGCATAAATATGTGCGAAATTTTGCCAGGGCTTTGCCATTCTTTTTTCGCGCATTTCCTGCCTAGCCAGCTGGTGCGCACGGCATGCGCATCAGCTGACTCTCCTTTGACGTCATCCTTCACGGCAGCAGGCGCTCGCGCGCGTGGGCAAGCCTTAGATGTAGTAGCCTTGCAGTTAGCCAAATCGCGCTAGATTGCCTCACAGAAATGGCGTCTTCCTCCAAGAGTAAAGTTAGCCTTGGAGCAGTAGAAGCATGTGTATGTATGGATGCAGTGGAGGTGTAATCTTAGTACGTACCGAGGATGGCGTAAGTAAGAGTAGTACCTAGGTACATGGGTACAGCACGTAGGTAGGCAGGTAGGTGGGCGCTTTAAACAATTAAACCCATTACCTGAGCGGCTGTGGGGCCGACCGCGGAGGAGCACACACCCAATCGATTCGTTCCGGATGCCGCCCTAGAAAATGGTGGCTGTGGCAAGTGGCAACCTGCCCACCACACGTGAGACCAGAGAGAAAAAGTTGCAGTGGAGAGCCCAAACTTCGATTTAGGTTTCAAGTGGCGAAAGGGCTTGAGAGCACTTGTCGTTTTCTCATTAAAAGGAGCGTCTCGTCTCGTCTGTCTCATCCTTTTTGGAGCACTACCTTAGGTGAAGCTAAGAGAGAGGAGGCTACGGGATGCGCTGCTGGACCAGGATGGCAACCGGCGTCTTCGGGAGCACAACAGCAAGAAGGGGATGCGACTCCGCATAGACCCAGACCTCACCCAGGAGCAGAGGAGGAACATCACGCTCATGTGGGAAGAAGCGAGACG
>JANQFH010000063.1 GCA_028277945.1 Oligoflexia bacterium | reverse complement strand
CTGAGACTGCCCAGACGGCCAGGAGCCCCGTGAGGGCCAGGGCGAGCTTCATGGCCAGCTGCGCCACCACTGCTGACGTGGACTACCTGTCCCAGATTTTCGACTAGTGCCACGCTGGCAAATGTAGATACAGGATGGTTAAAATCGAATGTGATTGTGCGTCTGTCCCTTGGTAGAGCGCTGCATCACACGTCCACTCAGATCGGAACACCCTGCAACGCAGTGCTTGGGCGCAGAGTTCAAAGGTCTCTGAGGGCTTTGGCGGCAGATTCCGCCAGATGGGGCAAGCACAGCTTCATGGCTCCTCGGCCAACACTGACGTGGACTAAGAAGCCTGTCCCAGCCACAGAGTGTTTAAAATTGAGTGTGCATGGAAGAAAGATCCTCTTCTTTGTCCCTTTTTAGAGAGCTGCAGCCTTGTAGAGCATGTTCAGTTGCAAGATTGTTGCAGAGGTTATTTGGGTACCTTCCAAAGTCCTTGGTATGGAACTGCAGTGCTCAGAAGCCAAAATTGAACACCTTGCATCGGGGACTTCAAAGAGTTTCCGATGGAGGCTCTTTTGGCGGCAAGTTACCGCCAAAGGGATGCCAGTGCTGTTGCCATGCTGACACGAAATAAACTGTCAAGCCCGGCGTATATTTTGCGCGCACATGCATTTATTTTTTTGTTAGTACAGAGAGAAAGACCTTGTCATGCATTGAATGTACTTATTACTATTTCACGAATCCCGTCATTTTTTGCCCTTCATTGGCTGAGGACGGCAATCAGCGCAGTGAGGAGAAGCTCCAAGACCCCAAATGGATTGCTAAGAAAATGGAGAATTCATGACTCAAAGTCTATATACCCGTGGCTCTAGATGTGCCAAGAGTTAATACTACTTTAAGAAACAAATAAGTCACATAACCTAAACTTGCTACCATTACCCCTTGGCCGTCGGTCCTCCGTTTCTCGGCCTGGTGGACTTTCTGGGGGTGGTCGGGGTGGCCGGGATCGCCGGGGTCGCCGTCGGTGTGGTCGTAGTGGTTCTGGGCGTCGGGGTCCAGGTGACCGGCTGGGGTGGCGCGGGTTTCTGGATCATCCAAGGCCCCCGGGGGTAGTTTGAATTGTTCAAGTTCGTTCTTCATGTGTGCAAGATTGGCACACTTTTAGGGGTTTGT
>JANQFH010000037.1 GCA_028277945.1 Oligoflexia bacterium | reverse complement strand
GCATAGAACTTAGAGAACATGAACAACTGGTTGCCAAGCTGGCCGAAGTCGCTCACCATGACAATCATGGTTAGGTTTCCCTGGAGTGCGTATGGCCCGTGTCTTTTCGCCCCCCCTTCCTTATGCTGCGCATGATTGGCTTGATGAGTCGTTTCGTGTGCCAACTGAGAAACAAGAAGGCGGCAACAAGCCTCCTTATCAAGGCATACCAGGGAGAGCCCAAGAGTTGCTCGATGTCCTCTGTTTGACGCACGGGTTCTTTGAGCCTCCCATCTTTGAGATCTGCGCGCAACTGCCTGATCTGCTCTGGGTGGAGGCCATCAAAACGAGCGAGCCATTGCAGCGCGCCGCGTTTTTCGCCGATGTAAAAGGGGCGTTTTAGACCATAATAACTGTCTTGCAGCCAACGCTGATTCTCACGAAAAGCATCTGTCCAACTCACATTGCTGTAGTAGCCCACTTTTTGCTCAGCCTGTTTGGGAAAAACATAAGAATAATGATACAGGTAGATTCCGCGGCTGCGCATCTCCTGCTCTGATACCCATTTCAAGCTGCGTAGGTCACGCCCCTGCTCATCAAACACAGTCGGAGGACGATGATCCACGTATGCATACTCGCTCTCCCAGCGGAACAATCGATGAAAGGCAGGCTGTTCATAGTCGTGCCATTGGCCACGCTGACAGTATTCAAAGCCGCCCCAGAACTCGCGATAAGGAAATGAAACGGCAGCAATCTGCGGGTCAGTATCCAACAACGAAAAAACGGCTTCCATATCTCGCCGGAAATAAAACTCATCACTGTCCACCTGCCAGAGCCAATCAGCCGTCGCTCGCCTCGCATAAGCCTGCGACATTTGCTCTTTCTCCTCCCAGAAGCCGCCCGGATAGCCTTCGTCTTCGGCAGTAACGATCTTTAACTTATTCTCAGGATCATGCTCCGATTTGAAGCGTTTGAGGAGCTCAAGCGTGCCGTCGGTCGAATGCCCGTCGGGAGTTGCCAACGAGGCGGCTGCTTTAACTGCACCTTCTACAACGACAATCTGATGTGCGAGGGGATACAGTCCACGCAGGTTGTATTCCAAAAATGGCAGACCATTGAGCACAATGATGCCAAAGGTTACGCGCGGCATTGCACTAAAAAGGTGGGTAGAGAGGGTTCACATCTTTGCTTTGAAGGCTTACTCCTGCTCTTCGGATGACTCAGTTTCATCCTCTGTATCTTCGCCGTCGCTGCGAAAAATGCCCAAGAATCGCGACCAATAACCCCTCAAGACAAAAAGCAATCCCACCGCGCTGGCAATAACCAGTTGCAGGATAAAGCTTCCTGAGCCAGGGTCTAAATATGCCGCTTGCTCTCCTGAGGGGTTGTAGAGCATGTTGCCAAGTACCGACAAAATAACAGTTAGGGTAGGCTGCATGGTTTCCTCGCTTTTAATTCTTCCTCCGCATATCCAATCACCAAGCCATTTTAGCAACTGGCAAATTGCTAGCGGCCCATTCTACCAGGGATGCTTCATCATCGGTTGCGTCTTTTACTCGCTGCATTATCGGCTGATATCCGTCTCTAAGCATTGCTTTACGGAAAGCCATAACATCTTCTTTACGCCCTGGTCGAGCATGCTGCGGGCTTTTAGTCCATTGACGATGAAAACTCAAACGTTTATAGGATGGGAAGAAATAGCCTCGACTGCCATGTTCTATTGCTGCTATAAGTGAAAATCCCATGTCACTGGCCTTCGGATACTGGGGATTGGCCCTCATCACAGCGTCCATAACTCCGTGGTTTTGAACAATTCGTTTGCTAAACATGCAAATACCAGGACCGCAATTGTCTGTTGGCACGATTTCCGTGATGCCCGGCGTAGTGAAATCCAAAGAGACAGAAGATAAAAACTCGTCGGTCCAATCCACCCATAGTTCGTTCCAGCATGAAAGCAGATCATTGGGTCGCAGCTGTTGAAAGGCGCTATACATTTCTGGCAAAAAGCTGTCATCCAGGATGACGATGTCATCGTCGAGGAAAAGAATAGTTTCGTGGCGCGCTAGGGTGGCAGCAGCGTATCGAGAGGCTGTCCGCCAGTTAAAATCAGCGTTAATAAGCTTAACGTCATTAAACCTGCGCAGCAAGCGACCCACGCGTGTAGCCGGAAACTTCGACAGCCTTACACGTGGAGAGTTATTGACAAGTAACAATTCGAGTTTAATGTCGCCAAGGTCCTGCAACAATAGGCTTTGCAATCCCGCAGCCAATGCCTGCAGACGCTCAAAAGACAGTATCACCACACTAATCCCCGATTGAGTCTTCGGATCTGCTCCCGAAGATTTCGGTGTGATTTTTTGGGTCTGGGAACCCGCATCCTTTTTCGTTTCTGCCCGGGCAAGACGTGTATATTTTCTGACAGCCTTCCAGGGATTCCTAAACGCCCAAATAAACCTTTGCAACTGGGGTGTGATCTGCAACCCATCCCCTGAGGGGCCACAGCGACCTGCTCGCAACACCCTGGAGAGCATATCGGCCCGAACCTCAACCGCATCCTCGGAAGAAATGATGCCTTTCTCGACATATGCAGCGTATAGCTGCAAAATCAGATCGATACTTTGTTTGCGCTGT
>JANQFH010000023.1 GCA_028277945.1 Oligoflexia bacterium | reverse complement strand
GGCACCTGCGTTCTCACAAAGCTATAATCGCTATAGCTACACTTTCAACAGCCCACTAAGTTTCGCGGATCCAAGTGGTTATGGAACCGATAGTGGTGGTGGCGGCGCGGGCCCAATAGGATGCGTTTTGTGCCCACCGCCTTTTGACGGCTTCTTTTACCTCGTACCGTTTATTTGGCCGAGTATGCAGAGTTTTGGAGCTGGTCCAAGTTTCAGCTTACCGAAAGGTGTCAATCGAGGGTCGACATCTGCCGTCAGTCTTGAAAGAGTTGTTGCTGATGTCAAGAGCAGTAGACCATGTGCGGGTCGGCCATGTCGATCAGGAAGATCTTCTCACCAACAGATTGGGATTTCTGCAAATGTTACAAATCCCTATCTTTCGGTCGCTGCTCTCTTTGGCAACAAGGTCATTGAACACCGTGTTCCAACTGGACTGCAAGCCTCGTTGTTGGCCAACGCAACTGGAGAAGCAAGAGCAACTTTAAAAGGCGGAGTAGAGTTTTCAGAAGGACTAGGGGCGAAATTTATTGTCAGCTTGGACGTAATAGACCAAGAGGCAAACCCCGATGGTGAGTTCGTTTTTGTCTATGGGTTAGGTATAGTTGTTTATGTTCAAGACGGCGATGTCGTCGGCTTTGGGTTCGCAGCAGGTGCTGGGGCGCAGCTTCCTATAAAACTAATTTCAAAGCGTGGCCTCGAGGCTTCAGGTGGGGGCGACGTTGATCTGTTCGATATCCAGTTCTAAGGAATCACAACTCTATGGACTTCGCTAGTTGCGCTACGTTAATAGAGAAGTTGTATCTTCTGCTATGTGTGATCCTTTTCCTTACTTCCACAGTGAGTGGCTTGGTTGTGTTTTCGAATGAAGACAACAAGGCGAGCAAAGCGTTAGATTTACTTGAATTACTGGGTGCGTTTAGCGTCTTCTTCTCGGGGCAACAATTGAGTGAAAAAGGTAAAGTTTGGAGGCCAGTGTTTGTCGGTTCATTTGTTTGCTTTGTTGGTTTGGTTTGTGTTGGATTTTTTTTAGATTTCTGTTAGCTCGTGGTAGGGTGGTGCTAGAACAAAAACGGTCTTCGAAGACTCCGGCATTTATCCCCACGATTAGCCCGTCAGGCGGTGGGTTGCTTGAGATGTTTCATGAACGCTGACATTGAACCCAGGGTGGCAGGGATCTGTTGGGGGTGATGAGGCTAGGAGAGCAGCAGGCCTAGCTAAAGTGCTTTTGGGGCCTCGAGGGGTCGTCCGGATATGCTAGTGGGTTTGAGCACCGGCGGTAAATAACGGCTGGTGGCTCACAGATTGGGAGATTTCTTCTGCTGATAGACAACTAACTTGTATCTCCCGTGAGTTCTTCGTAGCTCTTGTCCCTGTCTTCGCGCAGACCGCTGACCACCGTTGCGAGCGCACTCTCGAATTCCGCACCGGTGTCGAGGATCTCGCTCGTTTCGGTGACAAGCATGTGAGCCAGTTGGCTGGCCGTATATTCGGCAACCTTGAGCCCGGCC
>JANQFH010000012.1 GCA_028277945.1 Oligoflexia bacterium | reverse complement strand
GCGCTCCCTGAATAGCAAAGAGCTGCAGCGCCACTTAGACGATCTGATTCATCTGCCACGACAGATGGAGGAGCAACTTGAGAGAGAAGAAGAGGTTTTGAGTTTGGCAAAACGGTTTTTTCAGTATTCTGATTTTCTCTATCTTGGGCGGGGTTTGAGCTTTCCGATTGCCCTTGAAGGCGCGCTTAAGTTAAAGGAGATCAGTTATATTCACGCCGAGGGCTACCCAGCTGGTGAAATCAAACATGGCCCCATAGCACTTATCGACGACAAGATGCCGGTGCTCGTGGTTGCCGCGGGTGACACCACCTTTGAGAAGACGCTTAGCAATTTGAGTGAGGTGAAGACGCGTGGTGGTATTACCGTGCTCTGTGTGAGTGAGGAGCAAGCCAAAGACGCCAAAAATTTCCAGGGTGTGGATTATAAAATTATCACGCCAACTGCAAACCGCTATCTCTTACCAATTTTACAGACCATACCGCTGCAGCTACTCGCTTACCACATTGCCGTGCTTCGCGGTACCGACGTCGATCAACCACGCAACCTCGCCAAGAGCGTCACGGTTGAATAGAACTTATCAACGAAAGTCACAGAGGCCCTGCAGCACTATTCGGGATCGATTCTTTTATTTCAAAAGCATATGGGCTTCGAAGACCGTAATAACGGTAATACTCTTTTGTTCTGCATTGATTTGATAGACGATACGGTAGTTATCGACGATGATTTCTCGTAGATTCTCATCACGAAATTCAGGCACTACTCGACCTGACTTAGGAAACTTTGTAGCCTGCTTAGCACGGTCGACAAGTTGTTGAATATGGCTGCGTGCTCGATCTGGGGAGTCGTTGGCAATAAAGTCTGCAATAGCAGTAAGGTCATTTGTGGCACGGCCGGACCAGAATAACTTCATTTAAGCTTGCCGTAGCGTTTATCCAGTTGCTTTTCCAGATCCTTGGTTGAAATGGGTCGGCCTTGCTCAACTTCTCTTAGACCGTCTTCAACGGCAGCGATGAAAGCCTCGCGTTCACGAAGACGATCAAATTCTTCCGGTGTAATGACAACGGCCGAAGGTTTACCGTTCTGTGTGATGATTATCGATCGGCCTTGTCTGCTCAGCTTGTTGATCACCTTTGAGGCTTTAGCTTTGAACTCACTGAGCGACACGATGTCTTCTGTCAAAACAATGGCTGGTTTTTTTGTCGCTTTCATCAAGTACTTCCTAAAGACCTAATTATAGACTATAATTAGATACTTTTACAAGAGCTAATTTCGGTCCGGTTGTCGCAAGGAGTGGGAACGTGTTATAGGTGCCGACTCACCCTTATCCAGCTGGGGATGTCGTGTACACCAAAGACCCATACCAGAAGCGGGCCAAGGCCGAGGGCTATGCCTCGCGGGCAGCTTACAAACTAAAAGAGATCCAGCAGAAGTACCGCATTTTACGACCGGGTCATTGGGTCATTGAGTTGGGTTCTGTCCCTGGTGGCTGGACAGAGGTCATCCTGCAAGCCATTGGCTCTAGGGGTGGCCTTATCTGCGTCGACCAGCAGCCCATGAGACTACCCCCGAGTAGTGGCCTGTTGTTTGTGCAGGCAGATATACTTGGGGCAGATTGTATCGACAAACTTGCTACCGTAGTGCCGCATCAGGTAGATGTGCTGCTCTCTGATGCTGCTCCAGCGACCTCGGGCATCTCTATACGTGACAGCGCCCGTTCCGCAGAGCTCTGCTTTGCCGCACTAGAGATCAGCCGCACCTTCCTCAAGCCGGGTGGCGCCCTGTTGGTAAAGATCTTTGCCGGCTATGAACAGGTCTTTATCGATGCCTGCAAAGGCTGTTTTCAAAAGGTGCGAAGGATCAAGCCAGCTGCGTCAAAGAAGCGGTCACGCGAGTACTACCTGCTCTGTTGGGGGTTTGAGGTGGCTGGCAGGGCTGCCAATTCTAAGGAAGATAATAGTAACTAAAGTTCTATAATTATAAAAATATAAACTATTAAGATTATATATTAAAATGATATCTACTGATACATTTGACATTATACGTTAACCTGAGTTAAACTATGAATTATAAGGAGGGATATCCCAGGAGGCGGGGCTAAGAGAGCGATTTCTTAGTCTTGGGGTATTCAGCATTTGGGCGGATGTTTCGGCATCCGCCTTTTTTTATGCCGACTCCTCCAGTTGCAGTGCCTCGGCGTCGCGGATTTCCCGTAAGTGGAACGGATTGGCCGGTAGGTAGATCAAGCCGAAGATTACAAAAAAGATGAGGTTGAAGCTATGGGAGGCGAGAGCAAACCCCAACGCTACTTCAGCCTGGACAGCAAAGAGCGCCAAGGCTGCTTTGCAAAAGAGTTCGTAGTTACCGACAAAACCGGGCGGTCCGGGAATCATGATTCCGAGGCAGATGATGCCGAGTACTGTGAACGTGGCGTATAGTGGCAACTCTAGTGAGAAACCAGCAAACAGCAGATACATAACGAAGGCGATGCAGATCCAGATGCCGCAAGAGTAGAGTAAAATCTGCAGGCTGGCCCACACACCCTTTAAGGCGTTCAAGCCGTAGACAAAGTTGCGACAGATCGTCAGTACCTTGGGGCCGAACTTTTTTGGTAAAAAGCGTATGGTCTTTTCAATCACCTTAAGCGCCTTGGCTTCAAAGAGTATGAGCATGGCAAGAAAGATTAGTATAGGGCCAAACGTGCCCAGAGTGGCGTAAATTAGATAGTCTATTTTCCAGCCGAGCAGTGGTATGGTTTGGGTCGGTAAGGGTGCCAGCACAATACCAAAGAGCAGAACAACCAGAACAGCTAGTCCGTCGAAAATACGTTCAACAGCCGAAGTTGCAATGGCAGAGGAGTAGGAAATGCCTTCGCGACGGCTTAGCAACAGCGGACGTACCAGTTCTCCAAGCCGCAACGGCAGAACCGTGATCATCATAAAGCCGACAGCGTTGATTCCAAATAGAGAGCCAAAAGGAATATGACCACAAGGGGAGAGGATGATTTGCCAACGTAGAGCGCGTAAGAGATGTGACAGAACCATCGGTATAACCGCATAACCGAAGTAGATCAGTTGGATATTTCTCAGGCTTGCGAACAGCTGGTGGTAATCAACGTTTTTGATGGCGAAATAGCCGCAAACAATACCAATACCAACACTGACGACGGTCTTCTTCCACATCCTACCACCGAACTGTACCGTAGCACGCTTTGTCTTGACAGATCAAGGAGTTCGGGTTTGTATGAGGCTATGAGACAACAACCTTGCTGGAACATCACTAAGCTTTTGCTCATTTTGATTACGCTCTGGTTGGCACATCCGGCTCTGCTTATAGCAGAGGGTGATGAGCCGACGGCATCGACAACAAAAGCGGCAAGTGTATCTGCAGATCCCTTTCTTAAAACTTGGCCGCTGTCACTGGGCGCGTTGGCCGGTATCCATATAGACCCAGAGAACATTGCCGGCGCCCTCCACGCGGATTTCTATCTAAATCGCTATATCTCTGTCGGTCCTCTGGTTCAGGTTAGTGGTTTGCAGTCGCGTTTCTTCTTTACGACTACCGCCGGCGGACGTTTCCACATACCGCTCTCTTTTATTAAAGACACTGAATTCAACTATCAACTCGGTGCGGGCTACTTCTTTAAAAGGGATCAGGGGTTTAGTTTTCACAATTTCATTGTGACCACCGGCCCGGGAGTTAGCCACTTCCTTAAACCCAACTTGGCTTTGCAGTTGGTTAGTCTTGCTAATATCTCTAATGACAATGTTTATGATCTGTTTTATTCTGTGCTTGCCGGTGTTGAGTTCTTTTTGTAGTGGCTATGAAGATTGGTGTCTGTATAAAAGAAGTAGCAGATACAGCGACGAAAATTGTCATCAGCGACGATGGACAGAGCATTGATAAAACCAATATCAAGCACATCATCAACCCTTATGACGAATTTGCTCTTGAAGAGGCGCTGCGGAAAAAAGATCAAGATCAGTCAGTCGAGGTCATAACCTTTACCGTCGGTCCAAAACGTGCCAGTGAAACCATTCGTAAAGCTCTAGCAATGGGGGCGGACCGTGCCGTTTTTGTTGACGATGACGGTATTGGTTTTAATGAAACCTTTATGGTAGCAACCCTGCTGAGCAAGATGATTACAGCAGAGTCTGTCGATATGGTATTCCTTGGTAAACAGGCTGTCGATGACGACTGCTATCAGGTTGGCCCGATGTTGGCTGGCTTACTGGATTGGCCGCAGGCGTTGAACGTCATTGCCCTGCAGTTTGAAGGGGACCGTGTTGTTGCGACACGCGAAGTTGAGGGGGGTCGCCGCGAAATCCTCGCCTTACAGAGACCCTGTGTTGTTGGGGTTACCAAGGGTATTAACGAGCCTCGCTATGCGGCTCTCAAGGGGATTATGGCGGCAAAGAAGAAAGAGATTAAGACCCTTTTACATAGTGATCTCGGGGTTGACCTTGGAACCTTGCAAACCTTTCATATAGATGCCATGGCGCTGCCTCCGGAGAGAGGTGAGGTTAAAATAATTGAGGGTGAGCCAGCTGAACAGGCGGCGACCTTGGTGCGTCTATTAAGAGAAGAGGCAAAGGTGATTTGATGCAGCGAGGCTTTGACTGATGGCTGGCAGTGTTGTGATTTTTCTGGAGACGGCAGGGCAGCAGCTGAAAAAGAGCGCCTTTGAGTTAGCAACTGTGGGTAGAGAGCTTGCCGATCAGCTGGATAGTGAGGTTGTTGCTGTTGTTTTTGGCGATGGCCTAGAGGAGTCGTTGTCACAGCTTGGTGAATACGGAGTTGATAAGGTTCACTATGTGGCCGGTGCGGAGTTGGTAGATTACAACGTGCACTATTACGCTCCAATTATGACCGAGTGGTTGCAGCAACAAAAACCGCAAGTGGTCTTAGCTATAGCCTCATTGCTTGGTAAGGATCTGTTGCCACGGATAGCGGCTCGTCTTGGTGTGGGCATGGCTAGCGATTGCACGCAGATTAGATATAGCGATGGCAAGTTGCATCTGCAGCGGCCAGTCTATGCTGGCAAGGCCTTTGTTGATATGACCTTTGTGGGCAAATCACCCCACATTGCTACCCTACGCCCTAATGTCTTTGCAGCAAAGAAGCAGGGCGCTGTGGAAGTGAGCATCGACAAGCAGTCCTTCCAGGTTCCTGCACAGGTTGGCGGTAAGCTTATGGAAGTGCAGCAGGCAAAGAGCGAAAGAGCCGATCTTACGGAAGCAGACATTATTGTTTCTGGTGGGCGCTCGTTGAAAAATAGTGAAAACTTCAAAATTCTCGAGGAGCTTGCGGATGTCATCGGTGCAACGGTTGGTGCTTCGCGTGCTGCTGTAGATGCCGGTTATGTACCGCACTCCATGCAGGTCGGACAGACCGGTAAGACGGTGAGCCCTAAGCTCTATCTGGCGTTTGGTATCTCCGGGGCGATCCAACACTTAGCTGGTATGCGTACAAGCAAGGTGATTGTGGCGGTGAACTCGGATGCTGAGGCACCTATCTTTAAGAAGGCAGACTATGGCGTTGTTGGCGATCTGTTTGTCTTGGTGCCAGAGATTACCAAGGCGTTCAAAGAGCTTTTAGATGGAGGTTAACTCAAGGGTAACTTTACTAGATTTCGTTAACTTTTGTTACTGAAGTGTCTTGGAAAGTCGCGACTGGCTGTTTGTCCAAGTTGGATTTTTTAAAAAAATCAGCATGTTATAGTTGGCATTGGGTAGGCTGGCTGGTATGATTATTGTATTATAGGAGGAGGACCATGTCGAAAACACCAGGTCAGAAAATGCGTAAATCTCCTCGTTTTGATGTCATGCTGCCGGTAGAATTCCGCAGTAAGCAGCAGCTCGTATCTGCTGAGGTCGCCAACATTGGCACTGGCGGCATGTGTGTGAAGACCGCCAACGTCTTGCCCGTGAAGAGCCAATCGTTTTTCAAGATTGTTACTAAAGACAGCCCAATTCAATATAATGTTGAGGGTGAGGTTATCTGGTCAAAGCCGCAGTCACGTATCCGTCAACGACGTGCCAGACGTCCAGGCATGATGGGCGTGCGTTTTGTCCAGAGCCGCTTTTTCACGGCAGAGATGATCGACGGCATTGTCGATAACGTCCAGCACGAATCCCCCTGATCACTCCGAGTTATCGATAACAGCGTTGCAAGGGCATCGACAGCTAGGCCTCAGTGGATGGCTCGAATGCGAGTAGCATCCTTACGAGCTTGGCAGGACCCCCAAAATATAAAAACAGCGTCGGAATTTAGTTCCGACGCTGTGCAGAGCTCGAGAGCATCGTAAGGGCGTTAAAAGGCTATAATTGATGCGAGTAGCCTCCTCAAAGCCCTTGCGGGCTCTCGAAAATAATCGAGAGCCCGGTCGATCGGGCGGATCTTTACCGGGCTCCTAGACGGGCTTCACCCATCTCTCTTCACCAAGCAGCCCTCCTCCCAGCAAATTCTATTCCAAACAAAAAAACTAGTTATTTTAAGACCTTGTAAATTCAATCGACGGCAGAGACGATTGTTTTTAGAATACTCTCGATTCAAACCCTCCGAAATCCGGCGGCTAGCGCCGCTATTTTTTTGCAACCTTTGGCCGCCCAGGGGGTTTAACCATAAGGAGTATACAGGTTGGATGGCGCGGTTTCAGATGAACAGCTAATGCTTCAATTTGCCGCAGGGGATGCGGCTGCCTTTGATCTGCTGTTCAAACGTTACGAGCGTCCTATCCTTAACTTTATCTGGCGTTTTGTTCCAATACGCGCCATTGCCGAGGAGTTGACCCAGGATGTCTTTATCCGTGTTTTTAAAGCAGGTCGGGGTTATCGGGTTAAGGCGAAGTTTCGTACCTGGATCTTTACCATTGCTACGAACGTGGCGCTCAAATGGCTTAAGCGTCATGAACATCGCTACCAAAGTCTGCCGCTTGAAAGTGAGAGGGATACAAGCGAGATGGCGTTAGCAGATGAGCGGCTGGCTAAAGCGCAGAGAAGAGAACAGCTACGACAGGCGGTGTTACGATTGCCGCACAAGCAGCAGGCTGCAGTGATTATGCGCTGCTACCAGGAGATGAGCCATGAGGAGATTGCCAGCGTGCTAAAGCTGAGTGCCAATGCAGTGAAGTCACTGCTCCACCGTGCTTATGTCGAGTTGGAGCGTCGTTTACAGAGGGGTAACTAGATCATGTCCATTGAAGATGAGCTGCGAGAGCTTTTGCAGAAGCGAGGTGAAGTGGATCCTTCAGCTAACTTACGCCAGGGGCTCTACCGCAAGATTCATGCATTGGAGCAGAGACCAAAGTTTTTGCAGTGGCTGGACAACGCTTTCAAGCAGCCACGGCTAGCGTCAGCTGTGGCAATGCTGTGCATCTTTCTGGTTGGTAGCTTCGCCTATCTAAGATATCAGCAGCCACATCTCAATGAGCCTGAGGCCATGGAGTTGCTAGCCAATGTGGAGCTACTGGAGAGCTACGAGTTGATCGAGGATATGGAGATGCTTGAACTCTTGGAGATGTTTGATGGCGACATGCCAGATGCGGAGTTCTTACTCGAATTAAACAACCTAGAGAACCCACAAGGAGGACAAGAGCAATGAGACAGACAAAAAACATTATCATTTTACTAGCGTTGCTAGCCTTGCCAGCAGGCTTCGCTTTTGCTCAGGATGCAACAGAGGGACGCGGTGACGAACCATCTGTCAGCAAAGAGCTCAATGAGGTGAGTCCAGACAAGCGCCAGCGAGCAAAACAGAAGTGGCAACAGATGTCACCAGAGGAGAGGCGAAGATTCATTAGGTTTTATCGCAACAAGTACAAGAACAAATCACCCAAGGAAAAGCGGCGGTTTCGTCGCCAAGCGCGGCGGTTTCTCAGTAAGTCGCCTGAAGAGCGCGCCAAACTGCTCGAGGAGCATCGTCGCTTTCGCAAGATGAAAAAGGAGAGACGCCAGGAGCTGCGTGAAAAGTGGAAAAATCTCTCACCAGAACAGAAACGTCGGCTAGCCAAAAAACGTCAGGCGCGCAAGCGCATCAAGCAAAATCTGCGGCAGCTACCACCGGAGAAGCGCGAGCGGGCAAAGCAGCGGTTGCGTGAGATGTCTCCTGAGCAGAGGAAGCGCTATCTTAAACAGCAGCGGCAAAGGTATCGAGATAAAAACCCACAGCGTCAGGGTAACAGAGCCGGTCGCCGTCGCGGCTAATTTTAATATCAATCAAGATAGATCGAAAGTATAGCCGGAGTTGAGGTTGCACGCTCTTGAACGTGCATTGGAGCCATGCAAGAATTTTTTTACCGTATCAATATTATTACGATCAAAGTCCGTTCCCGCAGGTAGGTCTTCGGCAGGCTGTACATCAAGTTCACGCAGATTTACGGAGATAGCGACATTTGACTTTTTGTAGGTGTCTTCCTTATGGATGGCTTCATAAGTAAAGATAAGTTTGTCAATACACTGTACCTCAACTTCCTCCGCACCTTCTGGTGAGTTTGGACACGGGATGGTTTGACCCCAGTCCAGAACAAAGAGCTCAATTCGGCGTTGTGCTGTGTAGTCTTGTCTCACAGGATCGGGCTGTTGTGCTCCTCCAAGAGTTTTGCTTTTGGATTCAAAGCCGGGATCTACATAGTCTACCTGAATCTTTGCAGTAAAGGTTTTGGTCTCAGAGTCGTAGAGCTGTGTGTCTCTCTCTATTCTTATTTTGTCGACTTGTGGCTTGGCCTGTACCGCTTTTGCCTTGAGAGGATCGCTCGGAGGAGGTGTGGGTTTTTCCAGGACGATGAAGAGCAACAAAACCTTGCGCTCTTCCAAAGCTGGCATGAAGCTATTCATCTGTTTTCTCAAAAGCTCCTTGTCAGTGGAGACGTCTCCTTCTGCAACCTCGGCATAACGAAACATGGCTACATGCGGATCTGTATGATCTTTTGTTGGGTCGTGAAAACAGAGATGTTGCAACCACGCTGGGTTGATAAAGGGGTGAACCATAATAGCATCAGGTGCAACTTGAGCCTCTTTTGCCTTAGGGTCTGTCTTAAAGGCATCTGGGTGTACTGACCTGATGGCAAGCTCATAGTACTCAAAATATGCCGGTGGTGTATTTTCTGCTGCCACCATGGGCAGAGCGAGGCCGATAACAAGAAGGGCAACGGCTATGTGTAATTTTTTCCAACTTTTTGCTCGCATACCTGTCTCTTTCTTTAAATCTTGCACACCTGCATGTTGGGATCAAGGGTGAGTGCCACGTTCATCTCTACCGGCAGAGCGGCTTTGCTGCCTTTGACTACGACCTCTTGCTCGCCTTCCCGGCCGATGGTGCCGCAGAGCTGAGCTGGCGTGCAGATACACTCACCCTGCTCGCTGCTCTCTAGCTCTCCGGCTCTGAGAAGGTAGCTGCCGGCTCGGAGGTTGTCGAGGGTGAAGTCAAAGCCATCTTCTGGTCGCGCCGTCGTGGTTGCCACCACTTGTTTGGTTTTGGCGTCCATGGCATAGACCTCTAAGGGTTTTTCATCGCGCAATTCTCTGGCACGAGTGACAGCGGCTTTGGCATTGACCACACCCTGGCCATAGAGAAATTCATCGTAGTCAGCAAACTCTCTGTTTGCCGTAGCCACCAGCACAGAGCGGATGCCGATGTTGGTGAGCTTGGGGTTGATGGTTTTTACAATCGCGGCAATGCCAGTGACATGGGGGGCTGCCATGGAGGTGCCCTGTTCGTATATATATGCTGGCTCTGGTTTTGCTGGTTGGCGGAAGAGGCGCACCATGCGCACACCTGTGCTTAGAATACCACGTTCGACATCGAACCTGGTGTCGCCCCCTGGGGCCATGATCTCAAGGTTGATACCAAAGTTGGAAAAGAGTGCGCGTGTCATTATAGGTTGTGAAGGATCATCGGGTAGTGCACCTTTTGGAGCCACAGCGCCAACAGCCAACACACTTGGGTGCGAAGCAGGCGTGACTGGAAAGTTGGTTGCTTCGTTACCTGCGGCCGCAACCACCAAGCTGCCTGCCTTATGGACCTGCTCTAGAGTTTCATTAAAGAGAGGGTTGCTGCCCCGACCACCAAAGCTCGCATTGATAATGTCAGCGCGTACTTTGTTTTTGAGATCATCAACCTCTGGAAGATTCTTTGCAAGCAGCTCTCCTGAGCTATTGGACAGGCCAGCTGCGTAGCGAAAGGCGTTGATAATATCAAAATCCGAACCACCCCCCACCCCAAGTGCGCGGATGACGACAAAGTAGACATTGTGAACAGGCAAAGTAGCCACACCGACTACGCCGAGGCTATTATTGACCGTAGCTGCTATGGTGCCAAGCACGTGAGTACCGTGGCCATAGGAGCGTGACTTGCCGTGGTCGGTATCTTCTGGATCATCATCGATGCCGTCGTCTCGACCCGTCATAGAATCATTCTCATTGGCTCTGTCTGGATCCGAGACAAAGTCAAAACCGCCATTGCCTTTGCCAAGGATACGACCGCCTTTAACAAATGTTTGAAGATCAGGGTGCTCGCTATAGATGCCCGAATCAATGATAGCGACGAGTACGGGTTCTGCTGCTTCCCCATCATCCTCCGGCTTTTCTATCTGCCAAGCTTCATCTATCATGGTTGCTGGAATGCCCCATTGCTTGTCATAGAGGGGGTCATCCACCGGGAGCTCACTTTGATAGGGGCGACGGATGTAGTTGGCAATGAATTCTACCTTCTCTTTTTCCGCTTTGTCGGTCTTAGTATCGGGAGCCAAATCAAAGTCTTGCGATTCGACGCGGAAGCCTTCGTCTCTCATGCCAACAATGTAGTTCTGGAACTGCTCGATCCTTCTTAACGGACTTGGCTCATCTTTTAGCCTGAATTGATAGGCGAGTAAGGGCTCACAAGCAATTTTTTCAAATTCATCAGGCAATGGGTTGTCTTCAAATGCCTTTTTATCTTCAAACCGCACAATATACTCACCCAGAGCACGCTGTTTTGGGGAGGGGTTGCCAAACTCCGGTGCCTTTGACTGTTGTTGTGGCAGAGATGACATTATGCTAGCGGCGGTAGTGCTGACTGTCTCGCTGCTTGTCTCTTTAGGTCTGCTACTACTCTTGAAGTTGAAGAGCAGATCGGTGTCTGCCTTGCGTGTTAGGGTCAGCGGTGCTTCTCGGTCGAATTGGATCCTGCCAACGATCTTGTAGGTGCGCGGCTTTTGGTTGTCTGGTGTAGTGCCGCCAGTGCCGTCGGTACTAGATTCGTCCGGGTCATCTTTGTTGCTTTGGTCACAGGCGATGGGAGCTACACAGAGGAGTGCCGCAAGTGTGATGAGAACAAAAGGACGCAGGCGTCGATGGATTGCGAGGCTTCTCATGCTGGTGTCCTTTAATCGAGGCTTCCAGGCTAGTCCGCATGTAGACGGCGTTATATTGCCAGATCTGCGTCAGAAATGCCACCCTATTAATGCATCGCATTAATACCAATCAAAACAAACAGTTATCCAAGGTACGGCCTTGCTTTTAGAAAATGTTGAACTAAGCAATCTTACAGGTGTGGTACGGACATCGGCAGGTTTTTTCTGAGGGCATCCGCAGCCGCCGTCGCAACTGCGTATCATGATACGGCGGCGAGGACAGAGTGAGGCGGATCGCGGAACATCCGCCGAACGGCCCTAAGAAAAAACCTGCCGATGTCCGTACAACGTCTACAAGACTTGCACTATTGAATAGTTCCTAAAAGGTAGGCCGTACCTTTTAGGGAATACTCGTTAGGAATTTTGCTACTACTGCACTTCAAAGGTAAAGGGATATTTCCCGTCGGCCATATACCTTCTCAAATCACAGCTCATAAGCTTTCTTGGGTTTCCAGATTCGAAGACGATCTCAAGCCGGTCACCTGGGTGCAGATTTCTTCTGACAGATACAGTAAGTTTCCGCTCTTCTCGTGCTTTCCTGACTATGCTAGATGGAGGAAAGGTATCGGTATTGCCTGAGGTGGCATGGGTATGCAATACGACTATATGGCCAAGTATATTAGGGGTTATGTGTTTCTGGTAAATGCAGTCGTTAAAGTAAAATTCAAAGCGGTACCATTCTCTTCCAGCAGGAAGTGTATTATCAGGAAGGGTGGCGTCGAATGTATACTTCCCAAGATTGACACTTTCAACTTCCAAATCGGCATCACGATCACGTAGGAGGTACTTTTCAACCAACCAAACCGCGTGCTGTGGCGGCCGTGAGTCCAGGTATTCCTGGAGTAAAGAGCCAAAATCAGCATCTTCTAGCAGCGGTTTCAATATTGTGTCCACTTTAGCTCGATCTCTTGGACCATAACTCTCTCCATGAACGCTTCCAAGCTTCTCAACAATGGTTTCGTCTAGCTTACGCTGTTTCATAAAGATTTCGTTTAAGTAGACAGTGAGATCTGCAAAACTCTTAGCCGGCTCCGCATGGACATAGGTCTGGGTCGAGGACATGAGCAGCAACAGCAATATGAGGCAACCTCGGGTTGAATATTTGTGCAATGTTTTCATCTTTTGTCTCCTTACTCCTCCTCGGCTTGGTGCGAAGGGGTGAGATAGCTGTTTGGGTTGTAGCGCAGTGCAAAGATAAAACAAGCCTCTTTGGCCCATAGCAGGGACTGCTCGATCTGCTCTTGGCTGAGGATACGGTTTTCATGCAGCAGCCGTAGTTCCTGTTGCATGTTGGTTTGTAACAGATAGGAACCGTCGGTGTTGATGGTGTAGCGAACGCCATTTTGATTGAAGTTGGTAAAGATCTGTTGAAATTCCTGCATGTTGGCAACCGCTCCGGTACGCAGGTTACAAGTAGGACAGATTTCCAAGGTGACTGCTTGCTCACGCAACATTGCCATGGCTTTAGGATTGTAAGCGGCACGGATACCGTGACCAATGCGGTGTGGTTTTAAATGTTTAAGTACGGCAATCACCGCCTCACCACTCGTGACTCTGGTCTCACCGGTGTGCACGGTTGTCTTGAGGCCATGTTGGCGCGCATAGGCAAAGAGCTCGCCATAGGATTTGAGCAGTGCTGGATCGTCTTCGAGGCGGCGTTTTTCTGTGCCCGCGAGATCAATACCAACCACACCGCGGCCATGGTAACGGATGGCCTTCTCCACTAGAATCTTATTACGCTCAAAATCAAACTCTCTTGCCAGGCAGAAGATCAAACCCGCCTGCACCCCATACTCCAAACAGACTCGGTCCATGCCCCGCAGCGCTGCGTGGATGATATGATCGAGATCGAGTTCACCACCGCTATTGCGCTTCATGGGGTTGAAGCGTAACTCCATGGCGGTGACGTTAGAGCTGCGATACTCTTTGCTGATGATCTCATAGACCGACTGCTCTACAGCCATGGGCGAGGACTGAATTTTCTCGGTCCATTCGTGTAAGATCTTCAGATAGTCGTCTAAGCTGCTGACGTTTTCAGACGTTGCCGTGACCAGCTGCTTGAACTGCCAGTAGTTGTCTACCGGAAGCTTAAAACCCTGCTCGTGCGCGAGTCGCCACAGGACGTGTGGTGCAACCGATCCACCCACGTGAATGTGTAAATCAATGAGGCTTAAATTGCTGATAAAGTCTACCATACAAAACTAAAGCTTGAGGTTGTCGATCAATCGAGTCTCACCAAGATAGACAGCAGCCGCAATAAAGGTCTTGCCAGCTG
This sequence comes from Oligoflexia bacterium, assembly GCA_028277945.1. GTDB lineage: Bacteria > Bdellovibrionota_G > JANQFH01 > JANQFH01 > JANQFH01 > JANQFH01. Next base: position 115,212 of record JANQFH010000012.1, on the reverse strand, counting down.
TATTGGAGAGCTGGGTGACCGGTTGTAAATCCCTTAGCGAACAGACTTCCAGATACTGCACTCTAAGGTCGCCAGTCTCCTCGAGCTGGCTTTTACCCCACTGTACTAGGGCAACGGCATCGTGTTCACCTTGGTGGTAGCGCTGTTGCATCTGCTTCAGCGTATAAAAGAGCTTTGGTGCGACTTCACGCTGTTCTGGTGTAAGGTAGTTGTTGCGTGAGCTCATGGCCAGCCCATCTTTCTCTCGCACTGTCGGGCAGGCGCGCATGGTGATATCCATATTAAGATCCAACACCATCTTCTCTAGCACCTTAAACTGCTGCAGGTCTTTTTCACCAAAGAAGGCGATATCAGGTTTAACCAGGTTAAAGAGTTTGGCAACGATGGTGGTGACACCACGAAAGTGGGCAGGCCGAAAACCACCGCACAGAGATGTAGAGAGCTTCTCTTCAATGACGTAGGTGGAGAAACCATCAGGATAGATCTGTTGAGTTGTTGGTGCAAAGACCAGGTCAACGCCCTCTTGGCGCAGCAGCTCACAATCGCGCGCAAAAGTTCGTGGGTAGTTGTCGAAGTCTTCATGGGCACCGAATTGCGTTGGATTGACATAGATACTGACCACCGTGGTTTGACACTGCTCTCTGCTCTGGCGCACGAGAGAGAGATGTCCCTCATGCAAACAGCCCATGGTGGGAACAAAGCCCAAAGGGCGCTGTTCAGGGCTGAAGTTGAGTTTGCACAGCTCGGCGATATTTTTGATAACTTGCATGGATCACCTCTAAAATTTGCAGTGCCAGATCACGCTTTGGCATCCTTGGTAGCTCGTGTTGCTCACCAAAGCGTGAGAGGATAAGTGCGGCATTGTCCTCAGCAGCAAATCCTTGATTTGGCTTGGAGACATCGTTGATGACGATGTAGTCGAGGTTTTTTTGCAACAGTTTAGCACGACCGTTGTTTAACAGCTGCTCTGTTTCTGCGGCAAAGCCAACGACCAGCTGCGGCCTCTGTTTTGCTGTGGCCACTGCAGCAATGATGTCTTCTTCAGGTTGTAGCGTTAGAGTCAGCCTCTTGCCATCTTTTTTAATTTTTTGCGCGTGTGGTTGTTCAAGGCCAAAGTCGTTGACTGCAGCAGCACCCATAAAAATGTCCACGCCATCTCTGAGTTGCTCAAAGACCGCACAACGCATCTGAGCCGCGGTCTCCACACGAATCATCTGCGGAAAGTGCAGTGAGGAGTCACACGGGCCCGTGATTAAGGTGACCTTTGCTCCCATCTGCGCTGCCGCCTCGGCCAGCGCAAAGCCCATTTTGCCGGAGGCGGGATTGCTGATGAAACGCACTGGATCGATATAAGATCGTGTTGGGCCTGCAGTAATCAGTAATCGTTTGCCTTGCAGCAGACTGGCTGTAGCCGTGGTCGGCTGCGCCCTAAGAGTCTGCATGATACGGCTAACGATCTGCTCTGGAGGCGCCATCTTGCCGATACCAACCTCACCACAGGCAAGCTCACCATGCCAGGGATCGACAAAACCGACGCCGTGCTGTTTTAGCAGGGCAATGGCATTTTGCACTTGAAAGCTCGTGTACATTTTATGGTTCATGGCGGGTGCCATAAGCACAGTCCCTGTATACGCTAGTAGTTCCGTAATCAGCAGGTTGTCGGCAATGCCAGCGGCGTACTTACAGATAGTATCTGCGGACGCAGGCGCTACACAAACAACATCAGCCCAACGTGCCAGTGCAATGTGTTCGGTGGGCGTCTCATGGCTGAGAAACTGCTCGGTGTGTAGGGGGTTGCGGCTTAAGGTCTCAATGGTTAGCGGGCTGATGAAGTTCTTGGCAGACTCGGTCATGATTACCTTCACTTCGACACCGTCTTTGACCAACTGCGAGATGATCTCACAGCTCTTGTAGGCGGCAATACTGCCGGTGATACCGAGCAGAACTCTAGGAGTCATGATTGTCCCCGTTAAAGAGGCGGTTGCCGATAAGTCGCAAACCTCTGAGGGTTAACAGTTCATCATGGTGATCCACCTTTTCAAGCAGCGGTCGTAAGAGCGGCATGAGTCCTCCGGTTGCGACCACACGAACCTTGCTAGCGGCCATCTCTTGCTGCAGTCGGGCAATGACAGCATCGATCATCACGGCATGGGCGTTGATGACACCGCTACGTAGCGCACTGCTGCTGTTGCTACCGATAAAACCTTCAGCTGGGCGAAGATCAACGTGACTCAAGAGCGCGGCTCGATCCACCAAGGCACTAGCTGCTGTACTGAGACCTGGAGCGATCGCGCCACCAATGTATGCGCCATTTTCACTGAGAACACAAAAGGTGGTGGCAGTGCCAGCATCGACAATAATCGCTGGCTTGCCATAGAGCTGATAGGTTGCTTCCGCGTTGACGAGACGGTCTGCACCAACTTCAGTTGGGTTATCCACGGCAATGGTAAAGGAGAGGGGAGAGTGGCTGTCAACAAACTGCACAGCTCTGTTGCGAAAGAGATTCCCCCAAACCTGTTTGAGATCGGGAACCACTGTTGCCATAATAACCTGCCGGCATTCGTGTAGGTCTTTGCCGACCGTGGCCATGAGCGGTGTGAGGATGGCCCGTACTTCGTCGGTTGTCATACCTACTCGTGTCTGTAGACGCCAGTGTCCGAGGAGCTCTTCTTGTTCGTATAGGCCGACAATCGTCTCTGTATTGCCGATGTCGATGGCGATCATGACTTTTTCAACTGTTGGATGTAGTTGCTGACGGTCTCCGAGACCATGGCTGCCAGATCAATAGCTGGTTTGACAAAACCAGGTGGTGGTTGCAGTGAATAGCCAAGTAGGTCGTTAATGACCAGAACCTGGCCGTCACACGCCTCTCCCGAGCCAATACCAATGGTCGGGATCTTCAGTTCACTGGTGATTTTGGCTGCCACCTCATGTTCAACGCACTCGAGCACAATGGCAAAGGCGCCGGCCTCTTCTATAGCGAGTGCTTCTTGCATGAGCGTTTCCGCATCTCTTGAGGTTTTACCGGTGCGGCGGTAACCACCAAAGGTGTGTACAGACTGCGGTGTCATACCAATATGGCCCATGACGGGAATACCGATCTCAACCATCCTTTGGATGAGCATCTGGTTACGCTTGCCACCCTCGATTTTTACCGCTTGCACACCAGATTCTGCAAGGAACCTGCCAGCGTTTTGCAGCGCACTCTCCAGGCCAGCCTGGTAGGAGAGAAAGGGCATATCAGCGACGAGCAGAGCCTGTTTACTGCCTCGAGCAACTGCAGCAGCGTGGCGGAGCATATCTTCCATGGTAACCTGCAGTGTGTGTGGATAGCCGAGGAGGACGTTGCCAAGCGAGTCACCAACTAACAGGATGTCACAGCCAGCGCGCTCTAGTAGGGCAGCGGTGACACAGTCGTAGGCAGTAAGGCTAGAGATGGTCTCTTTGCCTTTCATCTGTAAGATGTCGACAACGGTTTTGCGTTTTTTCATAAAGAGGCATCCTTGGTTTGGGCGTTTGTGCCTAATTGGGACTTCACAAAGAGATCGAAGCTACCATCTTCAATATCATCATAGAGCTTGTGCATCTTTTTTATAAACCCTTGGTCAAAGAGAAAGCGACGAGCTCTAGCCCCACCGAGCCTGGCAATGGGACTGATGCGTTTAAACATGCCGTCCACACCGAACTCGGCGATCATCTCAGTCATGAGCTTGAGCTCATGGAAACAGCTGACAATGGCCAACTGTGGATGAATACCACGCTCGATCATCTGCTGACAGGTCTCTGCAGCGAGACCCGGTAGGCCACCGCACAGCAGTACCTGCTCAGAAAAGAGGTTGGCAACAGCGCACTCTTTAAAAGTGGAGTGGAGCAGCTTGCTTTTAGTTCCGCCAAGATCATGCGCGAGTTTGGCAAGCTGGCGCCAGACCTGGCCACTGACATTTTGCCACACCGCGAGGACAAAGGTAACAGGGAGGTCACGCCGATGGCTTTCTCGCAGTTTTGGGCCGATGCAGCGTGGGGCCAACAGCAATACATCGATATCGCTGCGTAGCTTGGGTTGGTCAAATACCACGCTGTAGCCATCGGCAAAGAGCAGTGTCGCTCCAGCAGGCAGCTGTTGCTGATAATTTTGCAGAAAGCTGCTCTGGTGCTCGTCGGGAATGAGTAGGGCATAGAGGTGGCTCTGCGGCAGGCTATCGCTTAGGGCAGTAGTGATAAAGCCATCCGTCAGCGCTCTGGCATGCGAGCGGCTGGAATCTGGCAGAACCAGGTTCACCTCGTAGCCACGATCCCTTAGGTTGTGTGCCCAGGCGCACCCTTGACTGCCGTAGCCGATGATCGTTATACTGCGCTGCCCCCTCATGGGAGGCGACTATATAACAACCCCAAATGGGAGTCCAGCCCGGCAAAGTGGGGTAACTTTTTGATATCAAAATGAAATGAAGCTGACTTTTCTCAACTCAAAGCTGCATCGCGCTACCGTGACAAAAACCTTGCTGGAGTATGAAGGTAGCCTCAGTATCGATGCGAGCTTGATGGATCGGGCCCGCATCACCGCGTATGAACAGGTTGAGGTTTACAACCTCAACAATGGCGCCCGCTTTACCACCTATGCCATTAGTGCGGCTGCCGGCTCGGGGGAGATCTGCGTCAACGGTGCTGCAGCGCGACTGGCCTCACCTGGGGACGAGGTGATCATTGTCACCTACGTGCAGTTGGAACCAGACGAGGTCGCCAGCCACAGGCCAACGATCGTCCTTGTTGACGCCAACAACCAACCAAAATCGTAGAGGTACAAAAGGTACGGCCTTACTTTTAGGGAACGACCGTTCCCTAAAAGTAAGGCCGTACCTTCTAGGGAATACTATTCTGCGGGGGAGACTTCGATTTCAATGGGGCCGGAACTGGCAATGCCGGAATTTACTTGCATGGCTTCGCGATAGGAGGCCGTTTGGATGGGGACTTCTACAACGAAAACCACCTGGCCATTGTCGTCGGTGCGGAAGGTCGTAGCTGGAGGGTCTTGGAATACACCGTTGGCATCTTGGACGCGGAGAAAAAAGGTGGTTACCTCTACTTCGATATCGCTGGTTGGATTGCCTTCAGGATCGCGTACTTCAGCAATGAAGGTGGCAAAGGTGCGATCACCAGCCACACCAATGTCTTGAAGGTCCACACCAGAGGGTAAGACAGTAATGGTCGATCCTGTTGGCGCAATGTCGTCGTTGCAGCCAAAAAGCGCCAGGCTGGCAACAAGACAAAGCATCTTTACTATGGCTACGAACCGCATCACGATGATGGCCCTGATACTGTCTGAGTAAAGGTACCTATGGCCCTTGCCGCAAGTACGAAGATGCTGAATTCATAATCGTTACCACCAGTGGGAAACTGATAGAAGAATTCACCATTGCCCAGGTTATTGGTGGTACCTTCAATGACGTTGTTTTGATCGCTAGAGCTATCTGGGGAGGCAATGTTAAGAGGATTACCATTTTCATCGGTAAAGGCAATGACACCGGCAGCTCCTGCCTGCGGTAGTTTGTCATGCAGGTAGGTCATAATACGGTACTCAATGTCTTGGATTGGGTTGCCGTCTGAATCAGCGATATTGAAGGTTACCTTCTGCCTACTGACGCCAATGGTAGAAGTTTCTAGATCAACTCCGCTGGGCGTAAAGGTGATTGAACCTGCTGTTCCCGGGATGTTGTCACCACAGCTAGGCACGAGAAACAGAAGAGAGAGCAGTACTAGCTGCAACATTCTACGAGATATCATCGCGATCAACCCTGTACCTGTCGTATGACCGTTCGTTCATCGCCAACGATTCTTGGTGTCACAAATATTAACAGCTCTTGGCGCTCTAAACGGCGGTTGTCTGATCTAAAGAACCAGCCAAGGATGGGCACCTTGCGCAGAAAGGGGAATCCAGAAGTATTGCGCGTGCGGTTGATACGGTAGATGCCACCGATCACCGTGGTGTTACCGCTCTTAACCAGCACCTCGGTGGTGGCCTCACGCTGAATAATCGTTGGGTTGCCTAGTACCTGTTGACCAAAGTCTGGCTCATTGCGCGTGGCGGTAATGTTCATAATCACTGAACCATCGGCGGTGATATGTGGTGTTACGGTAATTGAGATGACCGCGCTCTCAAAGCGGACGTTACTACCGGCATTTGCAGTCTGGGTTAAGAATGGGATCTTGGTACCAGAGAGGATTGTCGCCGGTCGATTGTCCAGAACCGTGACTTTAGGACTACTGATCAGTTTGGCGTTACCCTCACTCTCTTCATAGCCAAGCAGCAGATCTAGATCCAAGACGTTGTTGATGCTGCCGAGATTGAGTGTCACCGAGGAGTTCGCACCCGTTGGTGGAAAGTTTAACAGTACTGGATTGGTACCACCCAGCGGCGGCGTGGGTAAGACACTTCCTGTAGCGCCGATACTGTTGGGAAAGAGTATACCGGTAGGGTTGCCTGTGGCTGCACTAAAGTCGGCAGTGGCACCCCACTGTACACCCCAGTTACGTACAAAAGTGTCGTTGGCCTCAACAATGCGCGCTTCAATGCTCACCTGCGGTGTCTGGGCATCGAGCTTATCGATGAGAGTCTTGGCTTCGACTAGCTTTTCACGTACGTCGCGAATGATCAGCGTGTTTGTGCGGTTGTCAATATCAACACTACCCCGTTCCGAGAGCACCGTCCGTACGTGCGCAGCGATTTCAGCAGCCGTAGCATAGGAGACAGCCTTGAACAGAGTATCGAGCGGTGCCGCGGCAATAGCGGCCTTCTTTGCCTGGGCAAAGAGCTCGCGTTCTTTTTGAATCTTTCCAGCTGGAGCTATGCGGATGATGTTGCCATACTTGATGGCGCCAAGACCCCGGGTCTGCAGTAAGATGGCAAAAGCCTGATCCCAGGGTACGTCGCGCAGACGAATGGTAACCTTGCCCTTAACATCATCACCAACAATGATGTTGAGCTTGGAGATGTCGGCAAACAGCCGAAACAGCGAACGAATGTCGGCATCCTTGAAATCAAGGTTGATCTTTCTGCCAGTGTACTTGGAGGAAGGCGCCGAGCCGGCTTCGAAGATCATATCATCGTTGAACTCCTGCGACTCTCCTGTGCGCGATAGGGTTTCGCTGAGCAACTCCTCTTTGACATATTCGTATCTGGTATCGTCGTCTTCTTTAGTGGCGACCGGCTCAAAGAGCTCTGCCTCATCTTCAATAATAATCTCGTCAGCTGTTTCAGTTTTCTCTGCTGGTGCGGGAGGGGCTTCTGCGGGCACAGCTTCGGCAATTGCGGCCGGCTCTTCGCTGGGCGTTGTTGCATCTGTGACGGCAGGAGCGAGATCTGTGGCAAAGTCTTTACTGCGTTCAAAGTCCAAGTAGAGGAGGTTGCCATCCTGAGTGACCTTGTATGGCACAGTCTCTTTAAGTGTCGTTACTATACGAGTATCTTTACCAACTTGTTTAGGGACAACGAGGGAGACGGCGCTGTTGAAAGCAGAGGTATCGAGAAAACGGCTTGCTGCTTGGGAAATTGTCGCACCATTTAGGGTTAGCACCACCGTATCCGAGCCTTCATCGTAAGTACTATAGGAGGCAGGAGCGGTTGTTTTGACAACAAGGCGTGAGCTAGCCTGAGTCTGCACGAAATCCACCGAGTCTATCTGGTATGACGGCGTTGTGGCTATGGGCGCTTGCGGAATCTCGGCAAAGGGCTCTGCTTCAGCAGCAACAGCGACTTCGGCAGCAAAAGGGTCTTCCACGGGCAGCTGCGCCAATGGCAGCTCGGAGATATCCACGATCGTTTCCGCGGGTTCCTCTGTGATGCTAGGGCTGGTGGTTTCAGCAAATGGCTCGGTGTCTAACAGGCTTGCGGAGACGACAATATCAAGTCCATCATTGCGCCGGTCGAGCCGGTAGTTAGGAGAACTACCCGGAGTAAAGTCGACAACCACCCGCGCCTTATCTGTATGGGATCCTGTGCGAACCGAAGCTACTAGACCCTCGTCTACAGCGATGCGACTCTTAGCGCCAACGTTAGACTTCACTCCCTTGAGGTCGATTACTAACCGTTCTGGGTCATCAAGGATAAAATCATCGATGTTTTCGAAGTTTCCATCGCCTTGTAGCGATATGACAGTCTCTCCACCTGATGTCGAGAGGGTAATGTCCGCCAACATGGTGGCAGGAACGCTAGGCGTAGGAGTTTCCTCTACGGGTATGTCATCCAAAACATCAATAATATCTATTTCCGCTGTCTCTGCAGCGGGCTCGGCTATAAGCTCATCTGTCTCGGCGAACTCTTCTACAGCAAGCTCCGCATCGGCTGCAACAGCGCCTTCTTTTGGAACACTGACCGTCAGCACATTGCTCTCTGGAGAAACTTCATAATCCACGAGAGCATCAAAGCCGATGACGACCCGGCTAAGCGAGCTGGAAACATCGTCAAACTGATCCACGGAGATTTCATTGATAATGCCGTTATTTACTGCCAGCGGAGTTTGAATTTCTCCGAGTTTTGTATCTGTAAAGTCAATGATCACCCGTAAAGGATCAGTCAATTTAAAGACATTGGGTGTCAAATCCTTTTCAGCGCTTATCTCAATTAGGGTGCTGGCGTCGAGTTCATTTACCGAGATATTCGTCAGGGTGTTGAGTTCTGTTTCGCCCGGGTCTAGATCCGCGCCTTTCGGTGTTGGCGAACCACCACATGAGCTCAGTATTAGAACGAGGCCAAGCCCGAAGATTGGAATTACAGTTCTAATCATTGCTCGCGACATTGTCGTTTCTCCTTTACGGAATATTCACAGACTCAACTTTAAGATTTTGACCGTCTTCAGAGTGCAATAGCAATTTTGTCTCTTTGATCTGCAAATCTCCCAAAGCTCCCCTAAATTCTTCTTCTACTATCAAAGCAGTAGGCGTGATGCGGGCAACCTTACCAAAGTGACGTCCTATGGGTGAGTTGCGTTTTACAATGTAGCTCTTACCATCGGGTAGAACAACCATGCCACGTGGTTCGGATATGCCCCAGATGACCGCTACCAGCTTCATTTGGTCGATTTCATAGACCGTTAGCGGTCCACCACCACCCACCTGGACGAGTTGGGAGGAGCCAGAGGACTCCTTAAAGGGGTCGCGTTTGCCAATGGGATTGTACGAATACTCAAGCATTTTTGATTTCAAGTTAAAGAGGTCGCGGACTTCTCTTCTTGCCACAGGTTTACTTTTACTTTGGCTTACGCGCGCATCACGTCCGCGCTTGCTGTCCGCTTTGTCATCTGCACAACCTGATAGTCCAAAAATCATAGTAACCAACAAAGGTAAAACAAATCTATTTTTGTGTTGTGTTTTCATCGATTAACCTTTTTTACGCGGGGATGGTAATCCCGCCCCACCAACAAACTTAAAGGTTGTCGCAGTGCAGTTGACATTCAGAATCATCCGACCATTCTCTTCTTTTGGGTTGCTCAACTCGATCTCGCTAATGTTAACAATACGCTCTAACTTGCCTACCTTATCAAAGAATTGCGCCACATCATGAAAGCTGCCTCTGAGTTTCATCTGAATCGGGATTTCAGAATAGAACCCTTTTCGCACTTCGCTGGCAGGTTTAAAAAGGAGGTTGGTTACATTCGTCTTCTTTTGTAGAACAGAAATTTGCCGCAAGAGGGAACGGATATCTTTATCATTGGGAAGTAGGGCGAGTGCTTGTTTGAGCTCTTCATCGAGCACACTGACCTCTTCCCGGAACTTTTCCAAATTCTTGGCAATAGCCTGATTTTCCATGAGTTTTTCTGTAAGGTCGGTCTCGGTGTCACGTAATTTGTTGAGGTTTTCCTGTAGGGGCGAATAGCCCAAAAAGTAGTAAACCACACCGATCGCTATCAGAGTCACTAAGAGAACAGCGATCTTGTTGGTTAGCGAAAGTCTGGCAAACTGGTCAATAATCTGATTCATGCCTTAATCCTACTCATATCAATCTGGTGTATAGTTTACGTTCATATTGACTCTAAACTGTTGCATCTGCACATTGCCCTGTGACTTAAGTTGTGTTTGTACTAATGTGACGCCGGAAAAGTATTTTGAAGCCCTTAGATTATCGATGAAATCAGCAATGACTGCTCCGTTGAGTCCAATCCCTTGTATTTCCACTCGCTTATTTTTTTCTTTCCAAGAAGCAAGCCATATTCTGTCTGGTAGGGTGTACGTAAATTCGTCCATCATCTTTACCGGACCACTACGGCCTTGATGCAGCTTTCTTATAACGTCGATCTTACTGTTGCGATCCTGTTGCTTCTTTTTATAGTTTTCTACCTGGGCAATGATGCTGGCCAGTTGGTTGATCTCTTCCTGCAGGCGATTGTTTTCGACCCGCTGTTGCTCAATCTGTTTGCCTTTCTGCATGTGGATCCAAGCAATTCCACCGCCATAGACAGCGAAAACCAACACGGCAACCACCAGTTGTTGAATAACCGATTCTTTTTTCTTTGCCGCCTTAGTTGGAAGTAAGTTTATGCGAATCATTTGTCACCTATCCTTCTGAGTGACAAACCGACGCTTACCCCAGCCATAGGCGCGATCTCCTGCAGGTGGTTAATGTCAAAACGTTTCTCATCAATTTCAATAGACTGGAACGGATTTATAATCTCAGTAGCAATGCCTAACTTGCCTTCGATGGCTGTCGTCAGACCAGGGACTTTACTCGTGCCGCCACAAAGATAGATTTTGGCTATCTGATCCTCCACCGATGTCGCAGCGTAGAAGTCAAGGCTTCGCTGTATTTCAGAGGCCAGTGTCTCACACACAGAGCGGATAATTCCACCAACTTCCTGCGGTATAATCGCTTCGGTCGTATCTGAGGGACCACCGAGTTCGCCGCCTAACTTGAGAGCCTCGGCTTCTTCATAGCTTACGTTTAACTGCTTTTGGATCTCTTCAGTAAACTGGTTGCCACCCATATTAATATCGCGAGTAAACGTGGATACTCCACCTTTAAGAATATTGATGTTGACGATACTCGCGCCAACGTTTGCGAGAACAGCAGTCTGTCCTGGATCAATGTCATAGTTGAGCTCGAACATGTTCTCTATAGCGAAGCAATCCACGTCCATAATGATTGGATTGAGGCCGGCCTCAGAGATTGCCTGCACGTAATCATTGATAATATCCTTTTTCGCGGCCACGAGGATTACTTTCATCTGGCCTACGTCGGTATCGTCCTCTCCCAATATCTGTACGTCCATATTGACGTCGTTAATGTCAAAAGGAATATACTGTTCTGCCTCCCATTGGATGGACTCTTCCAGCTCTTCCTCAGTCATTTGTGGCAGGCTAATCTTTTTAATGATGACAGAGTGTCCGGATACAGAGGTTGCTACATCTCGTGTCTTGATCTTCTCTTTTTGGATGAGATCCATAATGGCATCGACAACGGCGCCTGTGTTCATAAAGGCGCCATCAACAATGGCTTCAGACTGCAGCGGTACCATGCCAAAGCTGTTGAGCTCGTAGCCTCGTTTACCATCTTTGATTTCAGCTATCTTGATGGAGCTCGAGCCGATGTCTAAACCAATGAGGCCTTTACTTTTACCAAACATTCGTCTCTCCTAGTCCTGCGTTGTCCGCGACTTCTTTGCTGAGATTTCTTAGATGATAAATGGTGGGGTATAGGCACTCGGGCCTACGTTGCCGCACTCATTCGCCGTAGAAGACTTTGCCCTTGTCGCTCAATTTCATACCAAGAGCTTTGATGAGTTTGCGCTTTGTTGACATTCGACAGCTCTTTCCTTGTTCCACCCTCTCCACTGTAAGTACAGAAAGCCCTGCATGTTTAGCAAGTTCCGACCGACTCATAAGTTTCGCTTCGCGAATCTTACGGACGTTGTTAGAAACTCGTTTTTCACCGTTACTATGCATCTGTGCCATAGGCTCCAGCTTCTTCTATACAAATTTAAAAAAAGGTGGCGGAAGAAATAATCTAACTTACATAGTAGAAAGTGGCTCTGAAGCTGTCAAGCACATTGTCGCAAATTTAGTAAAAATATAGACAATTGTTATGTTATTATACCCTCATTTAGTTTAATTTTATTAACTATTATCAATGATTATACTTTTGAAGCGAGTTGCGCAGTGAGGCAGGCAGGCCGTAGCCAGTGGCTTACCGATCGTGGTCTGCAGTTCAAGCTTATTTTGGTGTTGTTGCTTATTGGCACGCTCAATCTGCTCTTCTACCTCTTTACTATGGTGTACTTTTTTAATGAAATTAATACGTTGTATATGACTTCTGCGGTGGTGGCCGAGCTACCCGTTGACTATATGGCCTCTCAGAAGCAGCTCCTCCTCAAGGTAGCGCTCTTTGGCTTTTTGCTGCAAGCTGCTCTGATAACCTTGCTAGGGGCTTATTTCAGTAGTCGTATCAGCGGTCCGATTTATCGTTTGAACAGCGTTTTCAAGCAGATTCTTGCCGGGGGTGAGGTTCCGGTGGTGACCCTGCGCAGACACGACTTCATGCAGGAGTTTAAAGATAACTTCAACCAAGTCGTGCAGCACTACCATGGTTTTCGCGAACAGGTGCTCTATCAACTCGAACGCCTAAGTGAGAGCCCGGGGCTTTCGCCAGAGTGCAAGCAGGATGTCAACAAGTTGATTGCCAAACTCAAAGCGTCATACTCGGTTTCACCAGCGCCTTAAAGCCTACATTGCTAGTTAATTCAATTACTTGTATGGATTGACTGAGAAGGTTGATAGCCTTTTGGACAATCGTCAGCGAATCGGCCATCTGATCTGGCAGATCCAAGAAGATGACCGGAAAGGGAAAGCCGTTCTTTGCTAGCAGTTGTAGCAGGGTAAACTGCAAGGCAAAGTGGACATAGCCCATCTGCCGCTGTCCCAGGTCATGAACCATCACCGGTTGGCCCCCCTTGCCAGTAGAGAGCGCGACAATCTGTTCGTTCTCCATGATAGCCGCGGCAAACTGCCTGCTGGTTATTGCCAGCAGGTTGGTATTAAAGCCCTGTTCTATACTTGTCAGCAGCTTACCGGCAGGAATTCCAAGTAGTTGACTGGCTGACTGGAGCAGACGCTGCAGGGGATCGACAAATGGTTCGTCCGCGTTGCTAATCACTGCCTGGGAGAAGGAGTGCGTGATGCCGAGTTCTTGTTCCAGACTTTCAATTTCTCGACGTACTGCCATGGGATCGAAGTTACCGGCACTAAATCTCTCCATCTGTTTTTGTATTTGTTGGATCTGTTGTCTGAGAGCATTGAGTTCGTTAGTGACTTGTGTTTGATTAAGGCGCTGCCGTGTGTTTTCCATTTCTGTCTTTGCTTTTTTGAGTTTTTCAGTAGCGGCCTCGCGTTCGTTGATGAGTTCGAGTATCTCTTCAGGCTCAGTTAGTTTGAGACGCTTCATAAGGTGGGTGACTGTTGCCATTTCGATCTCAAACTTTTTCTCAATAGCCTTTTTTTCGACATCGAGCTTATCAAGCTGTTGTTTGAGGCTTCGGCTCTGTTCCTGGCGCGTGGTCTGTTGGATAAAACCGGCAGCAGCCGTGACAATAGAGAGGACAATGCCAATCGTACAGGGAACGCGTAGATTGACGAAGTAGACGGCAGCGCCGGTGAATATGAGCAGGCCAATGATGCCAAAGATGATAGGTTTATTTTTGTGGACTGGTTTTAAGGGAAGATTGGCCAGATTTCGCATAATGCTTTCGGCTCTATTTTCCAGACGGCCCAGTTCTTTATCGCGATCGGTAAATGACTGTTTGTATTTTTCTACTCTTTCACGAATGTCATCTGGAATCGCCACCTTCTGGTTGTTCTGCAACAGACCTTGAAGCTCTTTTTTGGCATCGGCAACTTCTTCCTCTTTAGCCGTGACTTTGCTAAGTACCTCCTCTTTTTCAAAGGCCTGCTGTTGCAGCTCATCCATCTTGAATTCTAATGTCTGCAACTGATCCATATTGCTGATCTCTTTCTTCAATTTTTCAAGCTGAGCCACCTTCTTTGTGGTAGCAGAGGAGCCGTCTAAGACTTTGAAGTACTCTTGTCCTGTTGTCAGTTGAGATTTCGAGCTATGTAATGTCGATAACTGTCGTTTAAATACTTCACCGCCAATACAATAAAGGCTGACATAGGTTTGTGCTGGCGGCAGTTTCAATCTGGTTTGCAAGTATTCGCGAACGAATGCTTGGTCTCGAGAGATTTCGTGGAAGTCTTTGTTGTTTGGTCTGTATTGACTAAGGCTGATGGAGTCTGAAGAGAAGTCTTTCACCAGTCGGATCAGGTCGTTGTTATGGTGAAAAGTGAGGCCGCCACGAACACGACCTTGTTCGCTTGTGATAATTTCTTTTACCAATTTCGTTGGCTTATAGAGTAGGGATAGCAGAACTCCTTTAACGGTCTCACTCAGGCCAGGCGAGCTAGTATGGATAAAATTCAGGCCTTGCTGAAGACGGATTTTCGTAGTGTCTTGGGAAAGGCCAAGTCCTTGAGCAATCAACTCAACAAGCGTCATCGCCTGTTATTATATAGCGTAAACTTTTCGAAACCATGGATTTTGTGCGTGAAGCCGTATCTAATTCTTTAGTTCGGTCAATTTTGCCGCTTTTCCCTGTCGCTTGCGTAGGTAATAGAGCTTGGCCCGCTTCACGGCGCTTCGCCCCTTCACTTCAATTTTGACAATCTTCGGGGAATCCATCGGGAAAATACGCTCGACGCCGACACCAAAAGAGACCTTGCGTACGGTAAAGGTGCCATGGGCGCCCCCCTGTTTGCTGATGACCGTGCCTTCAAAGGCTTGAACGCGTTCTTTGTCACCTTCTTTGATGTTGACATGGACACGTATGCGAGAGCCGATGTCAAAGCCAGGTAATTTGCTGGAGTTATTGTTTTTTTGAGCTGCAGGCATGGTATGTTCCGTGAAGTGTGGCCGGATGCATAGCATACCTGCTAGGGGAGGGCAAATAAAAAGGTAATAACCCGAAATTATTACTTTCGTTTTGATTTTGGCTTGGTGGGTTGCTGACGTTGTTGTTGTCGCCAGCTGGCGATAGCGTCGTGATTGCCTGAAAACAAAATTTCGGGTACCACCCGACCGCGGAATTCACGGGGACGAGTATAGTGAGGTGGTTCGATGTCCGCATCACTCCCAGTCTCCTGTTTGAGCGAGGCTTGGTTGCCAAGCACCCCGGGAATCTGCCGTACCATGGTTTCCATTAACACCATGGCGGCGATTTCGCCACCGCTAAGAATATAGTTACCTATGGAGATCTCTTCATCAATCCAGCCATCAATAACCCGCTGGTCGATACCTTGATAGCGACCACAGAGCAGAATGAGGTTTTCGTACTTGAGAAGTCGCGTTGCCTCTGTTTGCGACCAAAGCTTGCCCTTAGGCGAGAGGTAGATGCGGCGGATGGTGCCGCTCTTTTTAGCAGAGACAGATTCGATGGCGTGGACCAGTGGTTCTGGCTTCATGATCATTCCCGGGCCACCACCGTAAGGAGTGTCATCGACACTACGGTGCTTGTCGTTGGTGAACTCGCGTAGATCGTGAATGTGGATTTGGAAGAGGCCAGCTGCGATAGAGCGGCGAAGAATCTGGGACTTGAGAAAGCCGCTAAACATCTCTGGAAAGATGGTAAGCAGGTTAAAATCCATAATCAAGAAGACCTTCCATGTCAGTGAGATAAATCTCTCCTGCGTTGACGTCGATCTGTTTAACGGCATCGCTAATCAGAGGAATCAAATGGGTCTTGTCTCGGCCACGCACGACTAGGCTGTCTGCGGATTCGTTTTCTTCGACAGCGGTAACCTTGCCGACCACCTGTCCCTTGGTATTGATCACACGTAAGCCAACGAGTTGAAAATGGTAGAACTCTCCATCTGCGAGTTTCGGCAGTTGCGCGACGTCGGCCCAGATCTGCTGATTGCGTAAGCACTCTGCTGCTTCAATCGTGTCACACTCCTTGAGAGCAACGAGCAGTGATTTGCTGGCGGTCTGCAAGGAGGTGATATGGTATCTTTGGGCAGTTTCAGGAGATTCGCCAATGAGTAGTTCCTGGCACTTTTGTACTATGGTCGAAGCTGGATTGTAGAGCTGTACTTTCAACAAGCCATGAAGACCGTGGGGACGGCAAACTCTACCGATAGCGATTTTCTCGCCTGATCTAGAACTCATTTCATAACCTTACGGCGCGGCAGGACCCGCTGCACTGTTTGAAGTAATGAAATTCGTTTTTACTCAATGATCTCCAAATGGGAGCGCTTGCGTAGCTTTGTAGAGGCCGCACTGAGTATCGTCCGAATGGCTCTGGCAGTTTTACCCTGTTTGCCAATCACCTTACCTAGATCGTCTTTGGATACCTTGAGTTCAATTACAGTTGTTTGATCACCTTCAACCTCGGTGACAGAGACTTCATCTGGTAGATCCACTAATTCCTTGGCAATGTATTCAACCAAATCTTTCATCTCAACCTCCTGAGCAGCAGCGGCAGCAGCAAAAGTCGAACGCAACCGGCTGATCTTTCCCCTCTATGGTTTCTCTTGGGGTTTCTTCTGGGACTTCTTCTGATTTGTCGTCGAGTGCTTTTTGTACAAGCTATTGACTGTTGGCGTTAGCCTGGCTCCTTTACTCTTCCAATGCGTTAGTCTCTCCACATCAAACTGAACCGTTGCCGGCTCGGTTGTTGGATCATAGTAACCAATGGTTTCAATACAGCGTCCCTCTTTGGCGAAGCGACTGTCAGCGACCACCATGCGGTAAAAAGGCCGTTTCTTTGCCCCATACCGCGCCATACGTACGACTACCATACACCTATCTCCTTGCTAGGCCCTTGAATAGAGCCGCGGCCCCCTGTTTTTGCAGAAGCTTTTTCATCTGCTCATACTGCTTTAGAAAGCGGTTCAACTCCGGCACGCTGGTGCCGCTTCCAGCGGCAATGCGCTGCCGTCGGCTGGCATTAAGGATGCGGGGGTTGCCTCTCTCCTCTAGGGTCATGGAGAGGATCATGGCTTCGACCCGTTTGCGGGTCGCCTCGGCCGCGCTTAAGTCCAACCCTTTAGAAACCTTAGAGAAACCCGGAATCATCGCTAGCATCTCAGCAACCGGCCCCATACGGCTGAGCATCCGGTTAAGCTTGAGAAAGCTGTTCAGGGTAAATTCCCTAACATTCCCGAGCTCTTGTACATCAACGGCGCTTTCATTGTCAATCACACTTTTACTGCGCTCTAGCAGGGCGCGCATATCTCCCATGCCAAGGATACGTCCGGCGATGCTAGCAGCGTCAAAGCGCTCAAGCGTGTCGATGCCCTCGCCAGTACCAAGAAAGAGGATCGGCACGCCAGTCACAGCACGCATAGAGAGGGCGGCACCACCTCGGGCATCCCCCTCCATTTTGGTGAGGACAATGCCATCGAGGCCACACTCGTTGTGAAAGCTCTTGGCAATATTGCACGCCTCCTGGCCGATCATCGCATCCACAACCAAGAGCTTAGTCGTGGGTTTGGCTATCTTAATAAGCCTTTCAAGTTCTCGCATCAACGGCTGGTCCATCTGCAACCTGCCGGCGCTGTCAATAATGAGGTTTTTGTCAGCGTGGGCTGCAACCACCTGCTTACAGATTTTCTCAGCTCCGCTGGTTGTGGGTGCGTCGAATACGTCGATGCGGTGTTTTTTGCCTAGCCGCTTTAGCTGTTCCACAGCTGCCGGGCGTCGGGTGTCGGCCGGTACCAGCAGTGGGTTGCCCCGCTGATTCTTTTTGAGCCAGTGCCCCAGTTTGGCTGCGGTAGTGGTCTTACCACTTCCTTGCAGGCCGATGAGCAGGGTGATGCGAAAATCAACGCTACAGGATCCCCCCAACAGCTCTTCAATCTCTTGCTGGATGGTGGCGAGGATCTGCTGCTCAGGGTTGAGGGTAGGTAACACCTTTTGATTTAGGAGCCTCTCAGATACTCGGGTGATAAGATCCTGCACCACACGGTAGTGGACGTCGGCCTCAAGTAAGCTGAGTTTGATCTTGCGGATGGTTGCCGCAAGATCAGCAGCACGAATCTTGCCCTTTTGGCGTAGCGGTGAGATAGCAGAACGGATCTTTTCGGTTAGTGCATCGAACATCTCTATAAATCGACTAGGTAGGCGAGAACTCCCAAAACCACCAGCACGGCACCCGTTAACCCTCTTTCATGGTGTTCGAGGAAGTGCCAGCGGATTTTTTGTACACCGCGGAGTGCTAGATCCACCAGTATCGCCATGCCGGTTACCGTAACCGAGAGGTAGACGATCGACACCGTAAGAATACCAAGCCAACCGAAGAGCGCGGCAGTAAAGTAATAGGCTTCAATCTCTAGACAGGGTGAGAAGAACATGGCCATGCTCAGAGCCGCAACAATACGATACTTAGAGCGGCGTTGGGCAGATACATTGCGATCAAAGTGATGGTGGTGGTGACTGCCCTTTAAGTCAGCTACTACAAGGATGAGGCCGAGGACGATCAAAATGACCGGTGCTATGGCTTTGGTGAACAGTTCATGGCTGGCAGCCAGTTTGTAGCCAAGAATACCAACGACAATACCAATAAGGATAGTGCTCAGCGTGTGCGCGATACCAGTGATAACGGTAATCATGAGCGTCTCCCGATGCGACCAGCCCTGGTTTTTACCCAGCACCACCAGCGGTAGCCAGTGGTTAGGGATGGCGGCGTGGATGATGCTCAACAGAAAACTGCCGGTAAGGATCTGGACCATATCTTCTTATAGGCTATTTTGAGAAGGATTCCCAGCCGGATGAAATTTCACTACTCAGGTAGCAGAGGTAAGCCAAGCTTTGCCGCGGCCCTGCGTAACCTTTGGTCGAAACATATGAAGGTAGAAGATAGCTGTATGGTGCTAGCGAGATGGATGGCGTCAAGGGATCTTAGGCGATCGACCTTGCTAAGAAGTTCCATTGCGGCTGGGACGACGCTGTCCATGGACAAAAGATTAAACCTCTCCAGGGTAAACGTTACCCGTTCTTTGGCTGCTTTAAACTCCTTTGCAGAGAGGACTCTCTCTTGTCGCAGGCAGTGTAGCGCTGTTGCCGTCTCTAAAAGCAAGAGGCGCGAGGAGACACAAGCGTCGGCCTCTTCGTAGTAGGAACGGACCAGCGGTTGTTCTTTCTCTGGTAGCCAAAGTTTTAAGAACGCCGAGGTGTCAAAGTAGTAGCAGCTCAATACCTTTCCTCATCACGATTGCGATAGAGGGTGTCTACAACTGCGGCGGCTGATTTGATTTTCAACTTTGGCGGCAACTTGCGGTCTCGACGTTTTGCGGGCATTAGCGAGCCAGCTTGAATGAGATCTTGCCACAGGTCCAACTCTTTCTCAGGAGGCGGCATTAATCGTGCCACCGGGCGGTTGTTTTTGATAATCGTTACTGCCTGGCCGCGATTTGCAAGATCAACGTAATAGGCGAGGTTTGTACGAAACTCCCGCACAGCAACGCGCTCGCCGTGAACCTGTTTCTGTGCTCTCTTACGCCGCATGAATATAGTGTACTCAATGTACTTTTTATTGTCAAGTTAAGTTGTACCTAACGTACATGGATAATAGGGTTGCTCCAGATGAAGCCCTGATCTAAGGTAACTCCCAGAAATAGGCGCCCGGCGCTTTCTCAATCTCAGAACCAATACCTGCCTGTTTAAATTTACCAACCGCGATCAAGTGGTTATCGAAGATCAGCATGTCTTTCAAGTTGCCGGTAGGGTCCTCCGGAGACGAGTTGCCGGAAGAGCCCAGAACACGCCAATTTAATGCTTCCCACTCTTCCTCAGAGTTATCGTAACGAAAAATGCTAGTTGAAAATCTCAGCGACTTGTCTTTCTTAGTGATGGCCAAATAGAGATCTCCATTACTGGTGTCAAAGACGACATTGGAAATCCAGCCGGATGGATCCATAGTGTCTGGAAGAGTGCCCGCTATAGTATTCCAGATCACATTATCTCCACTGTTACTTTGTAGACGGACCACACCCTGCTCAATGTTTGTGGGTTGTACGGTTCCTGGCAACTCAGAGCCATTGATTTTTCCGGCAATAATGATCCTACCAAATCCATCAACCGTGATTTCGCCTTTCTCTCTGTTGCCAACAGAGGCAACCTCAGTAAAGGTAGAGATGCCGTCAAAACTAAATAAGGCAGTCGTAAAGGTTTTCCCTGGTGAGTCAATGTCCAATTTGTTGTGAGACAACCATATCTGGTTCGTTTTTGTGCCAATCAGACTTACAAATCCGTTCTCTAAGGTGTCCTCAATAGGCAACCAATTCTCACCATCGAACACATCCACGAAGTGGTCGGTGACGATGGAAAAAGAAGATGACTGCTTTGCAGACGTAGTGGCAGAATAAAGTTGATCATTGTACGCAACAAGGCTGCCGGCTGGATTTGTAGGTCCGGTGCCAAGCGCCACCCACGTGGTCCCATTCCAACTGGCAACACGGGTTGCTTGGATACCACCAATGGTTTTAAAGTATCCTCCCACTGTGAGACGCTCTTCAAAAACAGTTAACGACACCTTACTAGAATCGCTTTTCCACCTTTCCAAGGGTGGAATCTCGGTACTGCCTGCTTGCGCGTAAACCAATCCAGAATAAGATGTTAAACTGGCGAGGCTGCCAAGGACTGCTAAGATCTTAAAGCCACGAAACATGCTGTCTCCCTTCAAGATGAAGATCAACGGCATGTTAGTATAGATAGCGCCATGCGTCAACAATATAAATGAGGCGTAAGCTTACTTCAGCCGAACTAATAAAATCAAACAAAACAATGGGTTAGTGATTGCTAGAGGATTTATAAATGGGCACGCCGCGAAGAGTTTTCACTCGGTTTGCAAAAGCCGTAGTCACGATTAGAGTGGGGGCACGGTGATGAGGGTTGATGCTAGCAAGCCGCTACGAGTTGGTGTGGTCATTGATCCACTCGAGACGCTCAAGGTCTCTAAGGACAGTGGCTTTGTCATGATGGTGGAGGCGTGCGCCCGCGGTCACGAGCTTTTTGTCATGGAGGCAAAGGATCTCTTTGTGCGTGACAACCAGCTGCTGGCACAGACCAAGCAGCTAGAGGTGAAGCGTCAAGAGCCCTATTACTTTGCACCGCAGACCAAAACCATGGAGTTAAAGCAGCTAGACGTTTTGTTAGTTAGGAAAGATCCACCCTTTGATCTGGGCTACCTCTTTCTCACCCACCTGTTGGATTTGATCAGCAACGACGTATTGGTGATCAACCATCCAGATGGTCTGCGGCGTGCCAATGAAAAGCTCTACATCTTGAACTTTCCTGAGTGGATACCGCCAACCTTGGTCAGTTCTCAAATTGAAGCCATTGCCACATTCCAGAAAGAGCAGGGTGCCATAGTGCTGAAGCCGCTCGATTTGTTTGGAGGGCAGGATGTATTATGCAGCGAACCTGGGGATCCCAAGCTTGCTGAAAAAGTAGAGCGTCTGACACAATCAAGCAGTCGACCTATCATGGTACAGAAGTATCTTGAGGGCATACAACGTGGAGATAAGCGTATCATTCTCATCGATGGCGAGCCTGTGGGGGCTGTGCTCCGCCTGCCCAAGCCGGGAGAGTTTCGGGCCAACCTGTTTATGGGGGGTGAGGCAAAACCTGCTGAGATCAATGAGCGTGATCAACAGATCTGCAGGGCGATTGCGCCACGCTTGGTTGCTGATGGTCTCTTCCTCGTTGGGCTGGACATCATTGATGGCACCATGACAGAGCTCAATGTTACTAGTCCAACCTGCTTTCAGGAGATCGAACGTTTCAGTGGAATCGCTTTGCAGAGCGTTCTCTTTGATGCAATCGAATCGCATCTGCATGGTACTAGTACTGAGAGGAACTAACGGTGATTGAAGTACCCTTAGTTGATCTTAACAGCCAGTATCGTCGCTACAAGAAGGAGATCGACGCAGCAGTTGCCGAGGTGCTTGAGAGCGGCAACTTTATCCTCGGCTCAAGGGCTCATGAGTTTGAAGTCGCCTTTGCTGAGTTTTGCAATGCTAAGCAGTGTGTTGGCGTTGGTAATGGTACTGACGCATTGATCCTAGCGCTGCAGGCCCTCGGGATAGGTGCGGATGATGAGGTGATCACCACGCCTTGGACTTTTATGGCCACGGTTGAGGCAATCTGTTGTGTTGGGGCGCGGCCCGTCTTTGCCGACATCAATCCCATTAACTACTGTATTGAGCCGAGACAGATTCCCGCCTTGGTCACAGAAAAGACCAAGGCAGTTATACCCGTACACATTTACGGCTACCTTGTGGATATGGATGCCATTATGCGAGTGGCTGGTGAGCACAAGCTCAAAGTGATCGAGGATGCTGCGCAGGCACATGGAGCTGAGCGGTTGGTACGGCGAGAGAGTGGTCAATCTTGGCGGGCGGGCAGTTGTGGTGATGTAGCAACCTTTAGTTTTTATCCCAGTAAAAACCTCGGTGCCTACGGTGATGCTGGCGCCATAACCACGAACAACGAGCAGCTGGCTCATAGACTGCGCGAGTTACGTAATCACGGCACGTTGAAAAAAAACCTGCACCACGGCATGGGTTGGAATAGTCGTCTTGACGCTCTGCAGGCAGCGGTTCTTCTGGTGAAACTGCGGCATTTGACCGAGTGGAATGCTAAACGGCTGCGCTTGGCCGAATGGTATAATCGCGAGCTCACAGCCATTGCCAAGAGCGTTGGTGTTGAGATCGTCTGTCCATCACCGGTCAATGCCCCGAGTCACGTGTTTCACCTTTATACCATCCGCGTGCCAAAGCGAGATGAACTGGTAGACTATCTACAACAGCAAGGGATTGGTTGTGCGATATACTATCCCGTGGCACTGCACCAACAGCCAGCACTAAAGAAGCTGGGAGTGGCGTCGTCACCTCTACCGTATGCGGAGCGTGCTGCTAAAGAGGTGGTGTCGCTGCCCTTGTGTCCTGAACTGAGCGAAGCCAATCAAAATCGTATTGTTGAGCTCATCCAAGCTTTTTTCAAACGGTAAGATCGGCGCTGTTTTGGTAGCGGAGAACTTAACCAGAGTACGTGAGAGGATTGCCCAAGCAGCAGAGCGTTGCAACCGTAATCCAGCAGACGTTGAGTTGGTTGCTGTTTCTAAGAACATGCCAGCGGCGATGATTCGGGCTGCCTATGTTGCCGGACAACGCAGCTTTGGTGAAAACTACATGCAAGAGGCAGTCAGCAAGATGCAGTTGCTTACGGATCTTACAGAAATTCAGTGGCACGCTATCGGTCGACTGCAAACCAATAAGATAGCTCTGATGCTGCAAAACTTCAGCTGCTTTCATTGTTTAGAAAACCTGCGTCAGGCAAAGGCGTTGGCAGGCCGTCTAAAGGAGAGCGATCGATCTCGATTACGAGTCTTTCTTCAGGTGAACATTGCCAGCGAGGAGAGCAAAGGCGGGTTGGGCGTTGCTGAGGTCGAGTCCTTTGTCGAGACGGTCGATGCTCTGGATGCCTTTGACGTCTCTGGGTTGATGGCGATACCGCCTTTGACGGAAAAGCCAGAGGAGAACCGTCGCCATTTTGCAGCGTTGCGACAGTTAAGCGAGCAGATCAACAGCTTGAGTTTGCGGCGTGTTCAGGTTGAACAGCTCTCAATGGGGATGAGTGCTGACTTCGAAGTGGCGATTGAAGAGGGCGCGACGATCGTGCGCGTAGGCAGTGCCATCTTCGGCCCACGGTAAGCATAGATTATTCATGACGGAAGCTTTGCATTTGGCGCATCTCTGCGTTGATCGGCTGCGAGCGGTGCTCACTTACTTCTTCAGTAAGCTCCGCTCCGTTCTCGCCTCCCGCCTTGATCTGCACCAAATGCAAAGCTTCGAGGTGACTTTGTACGTCTTGCGAATAGTGTGGGCTAGAAGCCATTCCATATCTCCAAGTGTTGTAGGAGGAGGTGTCTAGGTATGGTTTGTTTCGTGGCAGCGACTGCGGAGGCTGCCGATGGGTCTTGGGAGCGCAGGCGTGGGGAAACCGATACGCGCTGCGCCCCCCGCCGGAGCGACACGAATCAAACCATACCTAGGGTCCTGCTCATATCAACGAAGGATTAAGGAAGATGGCTTCTAGCCTGCTCGTTTCCGGCCTGCTATAATGAAAGCTCGTTTGGGCTAGAATCCCGCCCGGGATGAGGAGGCGTTATGAGAATTACCCCGCTGGACATCCAGCAGCAGAACTTCAAGAAAAGCTTTCATGGCTACGATGCCAAAGAGGTGAAGGCATTCTTGGATCTCGTTGCTGACGAATTAGAGAGTTTGTTGCGTGACCATCTGCAATTGAAAGATGAGCTGCGACGCAAAGAAAACGAACTGCTTAACATCCAACAGCGTGAAAAGATGATTAAAGATACGCTGATTACAGCACAGAAGATAACATCGCAGATTAAAGATGGTGCCGAAAAAGAGTCTGAAGTCATTGTTGGACGGGCCGAACTACAAGCAGAGAAGATCATCAACGTTGCCTATCAACGTCTCGCCAAGTTGACGGATGACATCCATGAACTAAAACAGCAGCGAGCTCGTCTTGAGAGCGGTATCAAAGCGGTGGCTGACAGTCATCTCAAGTTGCTTGAGAGCATGAGCGAGACTCGCAAACAGGAACAGACACCGGAACAGACTATTCGGATTATGCAAAAGTCGAGTTAGTGAATTTCCTCTCTGATGATCATCGACGGTAAATCGATAGCAGCACAGATTCGTGCGCAACTCAAGCAGGACGTAACACAACTGCGACAGCAGCATGGTATTGAAGTTGGTCTTGGGGCGTTGTTGGATGGCAACTACGCACCGTCAAAGATTTACGTTGGCATGAAGGAAAAGGCGTGCCGCCAGGTTGGTATTCATTCCAAAGTCGTGGAGATTGAGTCGAACCGCGACATGGTGTTGCAAACGATCGCAGCATTCAACCAAGACCCTGCCATTCACGGTATTTTGGTGCAACTGCCGCTGCCGCAACCTCTCAATAGTGATGCGGTGATTGCTGCTGTGACGCCAGAAAAAGATGCCGATGGTCTGCACCCCTTAAACCTGGGTCGACTGTTTGCTGGCACTCCGCAAGTGGTTCCCTGCACACCAGCTGGTATTATGGCGATGCTTGATGAGGTGGGCTGTGATCCAACTGGCAAAGAGGCAGTGGTTGTCGGGCGTAGCAACATTGTCGGAAAACCAGTGGCGCAACTACTGTTGATGCGACATGCAACCGTAACGCTCTGCCACAGTCGTACTGCAAAGCTCAAAGAGCATGTCCAGCGTGCTGATATTCTTGTCGCTGCCCTTGGTAAGGCGCACTTTATTCGTGGAGATTGGGTAAAACCAGGCGCTGTTGTGATTGATGTGGGTATCAATCGGCTAGCCGACGGTAGTCTTGTCGGAGATGTAGAGTTTGCCGCAGCTGAGCGGCGGGCGAGCCACATCACCCCTGTACCTGGTGGCGTTGGTCCGATGACCGTGGCGATGTTGTTAAAAAACACGGTTACCCTGGCTAAACGCCAAAATGGTCTCCTCTGATCCCAAGTCTTTGTTCATACCGCCAATTTGCTTGCGTTTTTTCAGGTGTTGTGGTGCTCTTTTGGCCGCAATATGGGCACCTTAGCAGCCAATGGATTAAAGCAGACGCCGATTTATCAAGCACATGTTGAGCTTGGGGCTAAGCTGGTTGACTTTGCTGGCTACGCTCTGCCGCTTAGCTACACCAAGATGGTTGAGGAACACCTGCAGGTGCGACGGGCTGCAGGGCTCTTTGACGTCAGCCACATGGGCCGCTTGCACATTTGTGGACCTGGAGCCGAAGCCTTTTGCCAGGCTGTCTCTGTGAACAACGTCCGTCGCCTCAAAGATGGGCGTGTGCAGTACACGGTGCTCTGCCTTGCTAATGGTGGCTGTGTCGATGATCTCACCATCTTTCGTTTTGGTCAGGAACACTATGAGCTTGTTGTCAATGCGTCGCGTCGAAAACAGGTTATTGCCTGGCTTAAAGAACAACCGCACAGGGATGTGGAGATCGAGGACCGAACCGAGGCCACGGCGTTGATGGCGCTGCAAGGTCCGCAGGCTATGAGCCTGCTTGCCAAAAAGGTTGCTGGTGAGTTGGAATCTATGCGGCCTTTCTCCTTTGTGCAACGTGAGCTCTTTGATGTTCCTGTGGTACTGAGTCGAACCGGCTATACCGGAGAAGATGGCTTTGAGATCGAATGTGCAGCTTCTGCAGCGTTGTCGCTATGGCAGCAATTGCTAAATCTCGGTGATGGCAAGGTCAAACCCATTGGTCTGGCGGCGCGGGATACGCTGCGCCTAGAGATGGGTTATATGCTCTACGGTCATGAGCTGGATGAAGCGACGACGCCGTTAGAGGCAGGTCTACAATGGGTGGTTAAGCTCAATGGTGATGATTTTATTGGCAAAGCCGCGCTTGTAAAGCAGCAGCAAGAGGGCTTAAAGCGACGACTCGTAGGGGTTCGGGGCGGCAGGCAGGTTATACCGAGGCGCGGCTACCGCTTGTATGCCGAGGGCAGCCCGGTGGGTGAGATAACTAGCGGTAGCTACTCGCCAACGCTCGATTGTGGCATTGGCTTAGCCTACGTACAGAAACCTTTTGATCAGCAGCCGACTTTGGAGATGATGGTTCGGAACAAGCCACAGGAGGTTGACTTAGTGAAACCACCCTTTATAAATATCAATCGTTGACATCGGGCGTTGACCTTGGAGTATTGACGGATGAATTTAGAGTTTCCTGACGACCTTTACTACACCCGTGAGCACGAGTGGGTACGTGTAGAGGATGGGATTGCGATTGTGGGTATTACCGAGTACGCTCAGGACTCTCTAGGAGATGTTGTTTATATTGAGTTGCCGGCTGAAGGTACAGAGGTTCAAAAGGAAGTGGGTTTTGGGGTCATCGAATCTGTGAAAGCGGTTTCGGATCTCTACGCCCCCGTAAGTGGAGAGATCAAAGAAGTCAATGATGCGCTGCCTGATAGTCCAGAGATTGTCAATGATGATCCGTACGGAGAGGCGTGGATGATCAAAGTCGTTCTGAGCGACGAATCAGAACTCAAGGACCTTATGCGGGTAGACGCTTATAAAGCTTACGTCAGTGATGAAAAAGAATAATGCATTACATCCCGCACGATCAGGGCGAAATCCAGGCCCTTCTGAGTGCTCTAAAGACAAAAGAAGTAGACGAACTGTTCGCAATGATTCCAGAGACCGTGCGTTTTTCCGGTCTTGCGGACGTTGAGGGTCCGCTTAGCGAACAAGAGATCTTTAATCGTTTTTCTCGTCTTGCCGAATTAAACCAGACAGCCGATGCTGGCAAGGGATGGTGTTCCTTTCTTGGAGCCGGAACTTACCAGCACTATATTCCCGCAGCTGTAGATGCACTTGCTGGACGGGGTGAGTTTCTTACTAGCTATACACCTTATCAGGCTGAGATCAGTCAGGGTAACTTGCAAGCTGGCTTTGAGTTTCAGTCGTTTGTCGCCAACCTAGTGGGTATGGATGTAGCAAACGCCTCCATGTATGACGGTGCTAACGCACTTGTCGAAGCAGTGCTTATGGCGAGACGTATCAAGGCTGGGAGCAGAGTTTTGGTCAGTGAAGCGGTGCACCCGCAGTACCGTCAGGTGCTCGCTACCTATGCGCAAGGTCTATTTGCGGTCGATACCGTGCCCTATGATGCTGCCACCGGCTTGACCCACTTTGCGCAAACGCAGGTCCCTGAAGAAACCTTTGCCGTGGTAGTGCAGTCTCCCAATTATTGGGGGTGTCTTGAGGATCTTACCGCTTATAGTCGCTATGCAGAGGAGCACAAGCTGCTATCCATTGTCTGTAACAACGAACCCATCGCCTACGGTATTTTAAAGCCGCCAGGAGACTATGGCATCGACATTTTTGCTGGGGAGGGCCAGAGTCTGGGCAATCCCGTAAACTTTGGTGGCCCCCACCTTGGCATTCTTGCCACCATGAAGCGACACTTACGTAATCTGCCAGGCCGTTTGGTTGGCAGAACCACAGATGCTACGGGTCAAGACGGATATGTATTGACGTTGGCGACTCGTGAACAACACATAAGACGTGAGCGAGCAACATCGAATATCTGTACCAATCAGTTTCTTTTAGCACTACGTGCAACCATTTACATGGCCCTACTCGGTAAACAGGGTATGCATCAGTTAGCAGTAAAAAACGCTAAGCGTATGGGGCAATTTTTAAGTCTGCTTAAAAAGACGCCTGACCTAGGCCTACGTTTTAGTGGTGTGGCTTTCAACGAATGTGTTGTAGATCTTGGCGTGAACAGCGCTAACGTTGTAGTAGCTCTGCAGAAGGAGAAGATCATTGCTGGACAAGCTCTCACCGCAGTAGATCTGCCAACCTGCCTTTTAGTCAATTTTACCGAAACTCACAGTGAGGCGGATGTTGAGAGGTTTGTTGAAAAGCTCGCAGCAACTGCGAGAGCGCAGCGTTAGGTGGTTACCGTGGTAGTGAAGCAGCGTAGCAAGCCGGGGTTGGTTCAACGTTACTTTCGTCATGAGCCAACTTTACTGGAGAGATCAGCAAAAAAGCAATCAAGCCCTCTGCCAAAGTCAGAAACACATTTGCCACAAGGGCTGCTCCGATCGGATATAGCAAACTTTCCAGATCTAAGTGAAATTGAGGTGGTGCGTCACTTTACCCGGCTGTCCATGCACAATTTTAGCGTTGACGAAGGCATGTATCCATTAGGCTCTTGCACCATGAAATACAACCCCAAAATACATGAAGCCGTTGCCGGGTTAGGCGGATTCAAAGACTTACACCCGAGTCAGCCGGAAAGTAGTATCCAAGGGGCATTGGCAGTTTTGTATGAGTTGCAACGTAGTCTCTGTGGGATTACCGGTATGGATGATGTGACGCTGCAGTGTGCGGCAGGTGCACAAGGGGAGTTTGTCGGTCTGAAGATGGTTGATGCCTTTCATAAAAGCCGCGGTGAAAAACGCACCAAGGTGCTGATTCCTGACAGCGCCCATGGTACCAACCCTGCTAGCAGTTCGCTCTGTGGCTTAAAAGTGGTTCCTTTGGCGTCGAACGACGATGGTATTCTAACGGCAAAGACGGTTGCGCGTCATATGGATTCATCGGTTGCGGCATTGATGATCACCATTCCTAACACCCTAGGAATTTTCGAAAAAGAGATTGCCGGTATTGCTGAAGTTATTCATAGCCGTGGGGGTATGATTTACTGCGATGGTGCCAACCTCAACGCTCTGTTAGGCCGAGTTCATTTTAAAAAAATGGGAATCGATGTTATGCATATGAATATGCATAAAACCTTTTCAACACCTCATGGCGGTGGAGGCCCTGGTGCCGGGCCCGTGGCCTGTGTGGCGAACCTTGCACCCTTCTTACCCACCCCCTATGTTGCCAAAAGAGCTGGTATTTACACCCTTTTGGAAAGAGGCGAGTGTTCCATTGGGCGTGTCAAACCCTTTTTCGGGAGTTTTGCTGTGCTGTTAAGGGCCTATGCCTATATTCTTGCGCACGGAGCAGAAGGCCTGCGCGCAGTTTCTGGGGCTGCCGTAATCAACGCAAACTACTTACGCCAAGAGCTACAGGATTACTACGATCTGCCGTTTGCAAGCGCAACCCTGCACGAAGTCGTCTTTTCTGATAAGAAGCAACGTAAAAATAATGTAACGACAATGGATATTGCCAAGCGGTTGATGGACTTTGGTTTTCATCCACCTACGGTCTACTTTCCTTTGATCGTCAAGGGGGCGCTCATGGTCGAGCCCACAGAGACCGTTTCTCGTCAAGAACTCGATCAATTTGTTGCCGCCATGCGTGCCATTGCTGAAGAGGCAGAACAACAACCACAGGTGGTTCGATCGGCGCCACACCAACTAGGGGGTGAGCGTTTTGATGAGGTTCGTGCCGCACGTCGGCCCGTCTTGACGTGGGATGCTCACTGGCTTAATGATGAAGCCTGATAGTAGCCGTAAGTACCATGAACTCTATAGCGCCACAGACGCTCTTGTTGCTTTTGGGCTGTGCTATCCTCACTCCGGTTGCAGCACAAGAAGCGCCCAAAGCCGCGTCAACGACCGCCTACTCCTTTCACGTCGAGTTCCTCGGTGGTAGTCGTGAGTTGCGGCAGGAGTTTCGTCGAGCGGTCAATGCTGCGGCCATTGCTGAGTACGGGCGAAAGCTTACGAACCAGCCAAGCCGTCTAACGCTTGAGCTGTTTGCCAACAGAAAAAAAGCACGCATTGCATTCTTCATCTCCTTTGATCCAGAGTGGTATCAACGTCGTGTGCGGGACAAGCCGAAGAGCGTGAAGGGAGAGCGCGTCCTCTATTTTGAGCCCTATTTTGGCATTATGCAGCGGCTGTTGCGGTTGCAGAGCCGCTTTCTCTCTTCTCAACTAGCTGAGATTGAAGTATTTCGCGCCAATCTCCATACCTGGTTGGTGTTGCGCAAAGAGGGTGGAGAGCGGCTACACATACCGGTGCAGGCGGCGGCAGAGGGGAAATTGCTCTACCCCTATGAAATCAAACTGACCACGCCCGGTGGACAGGAGAGCGTGGTTAAAGCCGCAAATCAAGCGATTTTCAACCGTTACGGACTATTCGTGCTTGGCGCTGCCAGCCAGGTCAATGGTGCCAGCACCGTTTGGACGCCACTTTACCAATTTTTTTCATTGTCGCCCTAGTTATGTTCACTATGCAATGATTTCATCTGCTGTGCAGAGAATTTCACCCAAGGTTAACAAAAAACAATTAAAAATCAGATAGATAGGATTTAGAGGATAAACTGGTGCGACAAGCCTAGCAATACCGCGCCGATTTTAGCTTGTAGGCGGTTGCATTGATTTTTAAAAAATGATAGAAATCACTGGGTTGTGAAATAGGTAATTTTGGTACGATTATCGCAACAGCCTTACTCCATGAGAGTGTTAACAGTAAGGAGTATGGTCATGAAACCGCAGACAGCCTTTTACCTAAGCATCGCTATCATAGTCTTAGTGGTCGGTTTTCCCACTGGAGTCACAGATTCAGGGGTTGGCTTTGATAGCCTAGTCACCCAGGCAGTAGCCGCCGATGGCAAAAAGGTTGTGATAGCACAAGATCCTATGACGGCTCGTTCGCCGGTGGCGGTCAAGGCTCGAGCGGCGAAAAAGCGTCAGGTCGATCTTTCTGGGTTGTTAAACAACTTACAGAAGACCGTGACCCTTGCGAAGTCGCAACCGCAAAAAGGCGAAAGCAAGCAAGCAGACGCTCACACCATTCGCGGCTTCAAGAAGGTCGATGACGCTGATAACACTACGGTCGCTGGTGAGTACACGATTCCTACGGCAGACATCTATCTCGATGGTAGCGGGGTTGGCATTGCCTCTCCGTCTGATTCGAATCCCCAGGTCAAGTAACCGTCCGAGACTCTGCTATGGTTGCGCTGCCATAATGGTCCAGTGATAGATCTTTTCACGGATTTCCCAGAGTCGCCGGTAGAGAAATCTGTAGAGCAAGAGAAGAAATTCACAGGCGTTGCCTGCTGGCATATTTAATACCTCTTGTAGAATATTACGTTTGATTGCTAATACCATGGTTCCTGGTTGGTATGCCTTGGCATTGGCATTTCTATTCTCTGTGCTAATTAGGGACATCTCGCCAAACACATCCCCATGACTCAGGGTGGCAAGCGTCTCCTCACCAACGCCTTCAATGTCTTTGCAGATTATGACACCACCCTCAAGAACAATATAGAACTTATCGCCCGTTTCATTTTCTCGAAATATATACTCCCCTTGGTTATAAAACTCTTCAACTCCATGCTGCAGTAATAGAGTAAGGTCTTGTAAGTGAATTCGTAGTTCCTGTGGCGGGTCTCCACGTCGATTGACTTCCAGTTGAAACTGTTGAATTTGTTCGTTAAACAAGTCTTTTAGTTGTTCGTTGGCCTGACGTATATGAAAAATCAGGCTCTTCCAGAGATACCAATAAAAGTGCAGAGCGATTTTGCTATCTCGGCCAAAGAGCTCTAAAAGGGGGCTGCGATCGATGAGTATGATTTGTGCTTTCTTACTCGTAACAACGGCCGAAGTTTGGTAGTGCGGAGCGAAGAGAAGGACATCATCGCCAAAAAAGCCACCCTTGGAGACAGTTAGAAGCTCTATTGCTCGGTAGGCAGACTCTTTAGTGATTGCAATCGTGCCATCTTCTACAAGCAGAAGCCCCAGAACCGCCGTGTTTTCCTGGTAGACGTAGTCCTTTGCTGCTTTTGTCAACTCTCGGGAAAATAGAGCGATCTTGACGATCGTTGGATCATCAAGATTTCGAAGAATGAAGAATTTTTTCAACTTAGTTGCCAGGCTGCGTTCTTTTTGAGAGAGACTCTGTTTGTTAATCATGGCCATGGGTTTGACTGTACTGGTATTGCCATTGGTCTTGTGCAGCTGTTTATCGGTGTTTTCAAAGAGCTGGCGCAATTTTTTCTGTCTTTCTTTGATCAGTTCGTTGCGTTTTTCTCGAGTAAAGCCATCGGTCCTATTCATGAGCAGGCGCAGTTTCTGTTGGTAAGGAGAGTCTTCTCGTTTATCGAGATCCCCCGATAGAAGAAAAGCGTCAACCATATGTAGCATGGCCTCGTGGTAGAGTTCCAGATGGAAGTAGGCGAGCGCAAGATGCTGTGAAACATCTTCATAGAACGGATTGAGCGCTTTTGCACGTGTTAACAATTCCACAGCATGCTTGTATTCACGACGTTGGAAATAGAGCATGCCAAGTGAAAAATAGGGTAGGAAGTTATAGGGATTGAGCTGAATTGCCTGTTTAAAAGCGTTGATAGCTTTTGTGGGTTGCTCCTGGCGTTTGTAGAGCTCGCCTATACCGATCAAGGTATTTGCTTGACTGTCTTGCTGCTGTCGTAATGTCTGTGCTTTTGGAGAAAGAACGGTAGAATTACTAGACTGTCTCTGGATATCACGAACGCGGTTTAGTTGGATTCTCAGCGTGAGGTGATTAGGGTAGAGGCGGCAGGCGTCCACAAGAACCCGGTGCGCTTCTTCATACATCTCTTGCTTTACAAATTTGTTAGCGATTTCACAGAGGAAGTCTGCCGAAAAAACACTTTGAACAGACGTTTCTTTCATAGTATGTAAGGCATAGTACAGTATCCAAAAATTAAGGTATAGGAAATCTTCGTGGCTAATGATCCAATGATTTATGCAGACTACAACGCCGCGACGCCGCCGCTTCCGGAAGTTGTGGCGTTCATGCGAGAGCTTGAAGGGGCGACTTGGGGAAATCCAAGCAGTGTGCACCAATCGGGTCGACAGGCAAAGGCGAGGCTTGAACAGGCACGTGAGACTTTGGCCTCGCTACTGGGCGCAGAACCCAAGATGGTTTTCTTTACCAGCGGTGGCACGGAATCGAACAACTGGGTCATTCACAGTGTTGGCTGTAAAACGACTAGACCACATCTAGCGATTTCGGCGGTTGAACACCCGTCTGTGCGGCAGGCTGCAA
This sequence comes from Oligoflexia bacterium, assembly GCA_028277945.1. Classification (GTDB taxonomy): domain Bacteria; phylum Bdellovibrionota_G; class JANQFH01; order JANQFH01; family JANQFH01; genus JANQFH01. The sequence goes on along the minus strand of JANQFH010000012.1, from coordinate 81,658 downwards.
AACAGGTGGCGGCCCGCGGTGGTCGGTTGACTATTCTACCTGTTGATCGTCAAGGGATACTCTGTGAAGAGTCGTATTGCAGAGCGCTAGCAGAGCGTCCTGACTTGATCAGTATTATCGCTGGCAATAATGAAATTGGCACCTTGATGCCAACTCATCGTTTTGCAGAAATGGCTAGAGAGCAAAATATTTTGATACATGGTGATTTCTGTCAATGCGTTGGCAAAGTACCCGTAAATTTTATGCAAGAAGGTATAGACTTTATGACTATCTCATCTCATAAGTGTTATGGCCCAAAAGGGATTGGTGCCCTTGTGGTTCGGAAGCCATCGAGCATTGAGAGACTTTTTTGTGGTGGTGGTCAGGAGTATGGTCTGCGGGCAGGTACTGAGAACGTCGTTGCTATCTGTGGGATGGTTAAGGCCATTGAGGTGCTCTACAGCCAGGAGTATTGCGACAGGCTTGCCAAAGTCGAACAGCTGCGTGACTATTTTGAAGAGCGTCTTGTAGCTGAATTCGATGCAGTTTGTGTACACGCAAAGACGGCAGGACGTCTGCCAAACACATCGCACATAGCCTTTCTCGGCGTTGAGGCTCAGAGCTTGGTGATGAATTTGGATCTCTACGGCATTGCCTGTTCCGCAGGCTCTGCCTGCCATTCTGGTAGTCCTGAACCCTCAGCGGTGCTTGCAGGCATAGGGCTTTCTCCGGAAGAGGCCCGTGCTTCCGTCCGTTTTAGCTTTGGTCTCTATAACAGTAGGTCAGAAATCGATCGGATTATTGAAAGTCTACGGCAACTAGTGCCGAGACTACGTCAGTGAGCAGAGGCTGTATGACTAAAGCAAAAAAGAAGTATTTTATTGGTTTCGCGTTGATCATTGCTGCACTGATATTCTTCGTGCTTGGTAGTTTTAAGGATTCAATGCAGTACTATCTCACAGTGGATGAACTTTTGGATGCCACAGAGCTGGTTCAAGATCAGGAGTTTCGTCTGTCGGGTAAAGTCGTACAAGGCAGCATCCAGAAACCCCATCCTGACCAGCCACGCTATGAGTTCGACATAACTGCTGGTGGCAAGAGCGTTCATGTCCGTTACCAGGGATTGGCGCCAGACACCTTTAATGATAGTTCTAGTGTTGTGGTGACTGGCCGCTTCGATGCGACAAAGAGAGTGTTTGAAGCACATCACCTCCTTGCCAAGTGTGCCTCAAAATACGAAGCTAAATTACAGTAACGAGGACAGCAAGATGTTTAAAAAGGACGGCAGAGAGAAACGAAAAGCCACAAGAGTTCCCGCAAGTCTTGAAGTTGATTATTCGACCTATACACCTTATGATCTAAGACGTATCATTAACATCAGTCAGGGTGGTGTTTACATTCGTACCCAGGAACTTCTTCCTGTTGGTTCTGAACTAGAAATCCGTTTTAATCTGCCAAATTATAATCGTCCCATAAATTCTAAAGTCAAAGTCATGTGGACCTATCGTCAGCCGTCTGTCATCGAAATGAACTCTTCTGGTATGGGAGTGCAATTTTTGCAGATAGCCGACCAAGACTTGCAAGCGATTGAAGAGTTTATCGAACAGATAAAAGCAACTCCGTGAACAAATCAGCAGCGCGTCTTGATATACAGGTAACCACGCAGGGCCTAGCGGACTCACGTAGTAAGGCGCAAGCGCTGATTCTCGCGGGTCGCGTCACTGTGGATGGGGTGGTAGTACGCAAGGCAGGACACCTGGTACAGCCGACGAGCGTTATAGAGGTGGCGCAACCACAGCGTTTTGTCAGCCGTGGCGGCGAGAAACTTGACGCCGCCTTGACCCACTTTGGTATTGGTGTGCGTGGTATGACCGTGCTCGATGCAGGCATATCAACCGGTGGCTTTACCGACTGTCTTTTGCAACGCGGCGCAGCTCTGGTTTACGGAGTCGATGTTGGTTATGGCGATGTTGCTCTGAGTCTCCGTCAGCATCCTCGTGTACAACTTCTCGAACGTACCAATCTACGTTACCTCTTTAGTGATCCGTCAAGTTTTACAAATTCACTGGAGACCACTTGTGACCTGGTGACCTTAGACCTTTCCTTTATCAGTATTCGCAAGGTTCTGCCCACAGTATGTCGTCTTCTTAAACCAGCGGGTCGTCTGCTCGCTTTAGTGAAGCCACAATTTGAACTCGAGAGAGGGCAGGTGGGGAAAGGTGGCATTGTGCGAGAACCTGAGCTGCAGAGCCAGGCAGTGGATCTAGTTGCGCATGCTTGTCGGGCCGCTGGGCTCACTATTCTTGGCAGCTTTGCCAGCCCGGTTGTTGGTGCGAAAGGCAATCAGGAGATCTTTCTCTATGCACAACAACCGCCACCACTTTGACACCCCATAGTATATCTGATAATTTATGCGCCTTGTTGATGGCCGGGTAGAGATCTAACTTGTTGTTAATGTTAAATTTTTCTCTAATCATGGAGAGGTATGGCGCAAACTAGCAGCGTTGAGTTGGAATTTCATGTCGGCGACATGGCAGTCTATCCTGCGCATGGTGTCGGTGTCATCGAGCGTATCGAGCAACGTGAAATATCTGGAACGCTGATGAGCTTTTACATCATCCGTATTCTTGATAACGATATGACTGTGATGATTCCTACCACCAATCTCGAAAATGTTGGATTGCGGCGTATCATCACTAAAAACAAGGTCGCCAAGGTCTTTGCCATTCTGAAAAAGCATGATGTTGTCATTGATGCTTATACATGGAACCGCCGTTATCGTGAGTACATGGAGAAGATCAAAACTGGCTCTGTCTTCGAAATTGCCGGTGTCTTCCGTGACCTCAACGTCTTAAAAAAACAAAAGACTCTCTCATTTGGGGAACGACGTATGCTCGACACAGCCCGAAGCCTATTAGTGAAAGAGCTAGCGATTGCGAAAGATGTCAAAGACAGAGTCATTGAAAACGAGCTCAACAAAATCTTTCAAACCGACTCTGATGACGCCTGAATCCTATGCGTTGGACAGCGATTATAGTTGCTGCTGGTAAAGGCGAGCGCTTTGGTCATGCTGCACAGGCAAAACAATTCCTAGAGATCCTTGGTCGTCCACTTATCTTTTACCCTCTACGTGTGTTTCTCGATGTAGATATATTTACACAGGTTGTTGTAGTAGTAGCCCAGCAGCAGATAGAGATCGTCAGAAACTATCTACATGAACACTTTAGTATGGAAGAGGTAGAGAAGTTTCGCGTTGTTCAGGGTGGTAAACGTCGAGGTGACTCCGTCTATCAGGGGTTGCTAGCAGCAGAGGGAAGTGACTTTGTAGCGATCCACGATGGGGCTCGGCCGTGTATTACCAGAGACCTACTGCATAAGCTCGTCAAAGCAACAGAGACAGAGGGTGCGGTGGTACCAGGAACACCTCTGCAAGACACCATCAAACGTTTGCGACCACGTGCAGGCGTCATCTGTGAAACCGTGGAACGGACGGATCTATGGGCAGTACAAACACCACAGTGTTTTCGATATGAGATTATTCGGTGTGCCTATGATGAAGCTCTGCAGCAGCGGCATGTGGATACAGACGATGCAGCTCTGGTAGAACGGCTGGGTATTCCGGTAAAGGTCATTGCCGGCGACCCAAGTAACCTTAAAGTCACGGTTAGCGAGGATCTGCCGACGGTGACGCGTCTGCTCGAGGAGGGCTATGTTTAGAATAGGCCACGGTTATGATTTTCATCGCTATAGTGCTGAGTGCGAACTCTACATTGGTGGCGTTAAAATCGCTCACGATGTTGGGCTGGCGGGCCATTCCGATGCCGATGTCCTTATCCACGCTATCTGTGATGCCTGTCTCGGGGCGCTGGCTAAAGGCGATATAGGCCAGCACTTTCCTGACAATGAGGCGCGCTATCATAACATTTCAAGCCGTCACCTCCTCAAGGAGGTGACGCAAATGATTGGCAATGATGGTTATTCGATTGTTCACCTGGATAGTACGATCATTGCCGATAAACCAAAGCTCTCACCCTACATTACAGAGATGCGCAAAACACTCGCTGCAGATCTCGGCGTCTCCATTGACGCGATTAGTGTCAAAGCAACTACCAAAGAGGGCTGTGCCACTGAGGGTATGGCGGCTCATGCCGTTGTGCTGTTAGAAAAGAGAGCATGAGCAGCAGTGCTAGCAGAGGAGTCTGTCTCCGCTTTGCGCCAAGTCCATCGGGCCAGCTACACCTGGGTAATGCCAGAGTTGCTCTCATCAACTTCCTGTTTAAACTGCATAAAGGGGGCAAACTCTTTCTGCGGGTGGATGACACCGACCTGCAACGATCCGATGCCAGTCAGGTTCCCAACATCATGGCGGATCTGCAGAGCCTTGGCATTGTTATCGACGATCAGCCCATTTATCAGAGTAAGAGATTAGATCGTTATCAGGAGGTTGCTGCAGAGCTTCTGAAGCGACAGATTGCTTATCGTTGTTACTGTAGCAGTGAAGAGCTGCAGGCGGAAGACGAACGGGCACGACGAGCTGGTAAACCACCGCGGTATAGTGGCCGATGTAAACGTCTATCCACATCTGACATTGAAACGCTAACAAAGGAATCGCCTCGGCAACCGGTTGTTCGTCTTAATACCGATTGTTTTGGTCCACAACCACTGCGTTTCCGTGATAGGGTTGCTGGTGACGTTAGTACTCCCAAGGGCGCATTTGGCGATTTTATTTTGCTTCGTTCTAATGGTGTTGCAAGTTTTAACTTTGCTACCGCAATAGACGATATGGATTACGGGATCACCCATATTGTCCGTGGTAATGAACATCTGCCCAATAGTGCTAGGCAGATGTTGATTTGGCAGGCGTTAAAGTATCGCTCTCCTTACTTTGCGCACCTCTCTTTGTTGGTAGGTGACTCTGGCAAGCCACTGGCGAAGAGAGAAGGTGATCTATCTGTTAGAGAATTTTTGCAGCGTGGTTACCTGGCAGAGGCGTTGGCGCATTACCTTTTATGGATTGGTAGTCCCACAGTTGGTGAGAAGCCCTGCAAAGATCTAAAGGAGTTAGCGGTCCACTTTCGTTGGCCAAAAGGCGGTAGTACTGCCCACTTTGAACAGAAAAAGCTGGATTACTTCAACAGACGCTATCTGCATGAGCTGTCGGCGAGGGAGCTTCTTGGCCGTTACGAGCTCTTTGGCGACACTCTTAGTGTGGCGAGGCAGCGAGTCTTGCGCTACATCGAGCTCTTTCAGGAGAACTTCAATACGCTTTTAGATGTTGATGGTGTTCATCAGATGTGGCCAGACAAAGAGAGTCCCAGCTATCCTTTTGTTGCAGCGCAAGTGTCGCCACATTTGGGCGGTGACGATTTCCAGCGGCTGTGCAGAGAGCTGCGACAGCGGCTTCGGGACAGCCAGCTGGACGATGAAGTTGCTTGGAGAGATCTGCTTGAAAGCGTGGCCACTGCCACAGGACTACCCAAGCGCAAGTTTTTTAAAGGGCTGAGGATTATGCTTACGGGTCGTGAACATGGCCCAGAGCTGCACAAGATTTTAGAGCTCATCTCGCGCGATGACCTGCTACAACGACTGCCCCATTAACCTCTATTTGTAGGTGAAGGCAAAGTAGGCGGTACGATTTCGCCGCTTGAACCAGACAATTACTGCATCACCCTTGTCTAGACTCTGGATTGTCTTGCGGTAATCTCTTATGTTGCTAATGGGTGTACGGTTGATCTCTTGAATCAGATCGCCACGCCGCAATCCCTTCTCATAGGCGATACTAGAGGGGTCGACATAGGTCACAACAACGCCCTTGTCATCTGGGTCCAGTCCCTGGGATCGTGCCCATTCAGGTGTGAGATTTTGAACCCGTACACCGAGCTCATCGCTCTTTTTTTCTGTTTTGGTCTCGGCCACCATCTCGTTTTCGGGAAGGGCACCCAATGTAACGCGTTTGCGTACTTTTTTACCGTTGCGCAGAATTTCCAACACCACTTCGGTGTTTGGTGCGGTATCGGCAACCAAGCGGGGCAGGTCGTTATAATCGGCAACCTTTTTGCCAGCGAAGGTGAGAATAACGTCACCACGCTGCAGTTTGGCCTTTGCCGCTGGGCTATCCTCCTGAACCTCAGAGACCACGGCACCTGTGGCCTTATCCAATCCAAGCGCCTTAGCGTGGTCTTTGTCCATGCGCATGATAATCACGCCGAGCCAACCCCGGGTGACCTTGCCAGTAGCTTTGAGCTGGGTGAGGATGTTTTTTGCCAGGTTGATGGGAATGGCAAAGCCAATACCCTGAGCGGCGGCATTGATTGCCGTATTGATACCGATAACCTCGCCGTTGATGTTTAGCAGCGGCCCACCACTGTTGCCGGGATTGATCGATGCATCGGTCTGAATGAAGTCGTCATACTGACCAAGGTTCAGTGAGCGTCCTTTGGCACTGATGACTCCTGTCGTTAGAGTATGCTCTAAGCCAAATGGGTTGCCAATGGCCACGACCATATCGCCAACACGCATTTTGTCTGAATCACCGAGGCTCACCACAGCCAGTTTGGTCTCTTTGTCGGGCTCAATTTTGATAAGGGCGACATCGGTTTTGGGATCCCGGCCAACGACGGTAGCTTTAAAGGACTCATCATCACTCAGAACCACATTGATCTCATCGGCCCTTTCCACCACGTGGTTGTTGGTGACAATAAACCCCTCTTTGTTAAGGATGAAGCCAGAACCGAGGCTCTGTCGTCTCAAACCCTCTCTCGGCGCAAAGCGGTCAAAAAAGTCTCTAAAGAACTCATCGAGCGGGGAAGAAAAAGGTCCCGGTCTTTGTCCGAAGGGTATTCTCTGGGATGGTATATTAACTGTTTCCACCGTACTGATATTAACAACCGCAGCATTGACCTTTTTGCTGATATCCACAAAGACATTGGGTGTGATATATTTTGGTGTCGGGTTTTTCCCGCCCTCTTGCCAGAATCGATCATTCTTTTCATCGCTCGATGAGGAATTGAACACGCAGGAAAACAACACCAGTGAGATTAGCAAGATTTGGCTAAGGCGTTTTACAAAGTGATTCTTTTGTTGGTCCATGGTTTCAGCTCCAAGTCTATGTGTGTTCTAATGCTATGCCTGTCTCAAGGCTGTTTACCAGCATCACGCAGGAAGCGTTCCAAACCAGCGTCGGTCAATGGGTGCTGAAAAAACTTTTGCAACACGCCGAATGGAATGGTGGCAACATCAGCACCTAAATTAGCGGCTTCAACCACGTGCAGTGGATGTCTGACGCTAGCAACGAGAACTTCCGTGGGGTAGTCGTAGTTGTCGTAGATGTTCACCAAATCACGAATCAGTTCCATACCGCTATGGGCAATGTCATCCAGACGGCCGACAAAGGGGCTGGCATAGGTAGCGCCAGCCTTTGCCGCGATGAGTCCTTGAATCGGGTGGAATATCAACGTGACGTTTACCTTGATGCCCTCGGCCGCTAAGGTGCGCGTACCTTTGATGCCGTCCGGGGTCATGGGTAGTTTAACGACGATGTTACTGCCATACTTCGTGAAATCACGCCCTTGTTGCAGCATGCCCTCGTAGTGGTTTTCGGTAACCTCAACGCTGATGGGCCAGTCGCCGATTTCAACGATTCTCGGAATCAGCTCCTCAATGGTGGTGTTGGCTTTGGCAATCAGGCTGGGGTTTGTGGTGACGCCGTCAATTAAACCCCAGTCGTTGGCCTGCTTGATCTCGTTCAACTGACCGGTATCGATAAAGAACTTCATCGCCGGCACCTTATGCAGCCGCTCATACCTTGTCAAGTAGTTATTTTTATGGTTGTTTCGCTTGCGACCCGGGTTTGTTGTGTTGTGGAGAGGTGGCCGAGTGGTTGAAGGCGGCGGTCTCGAAAACCGTTATTCGGGCAACCGAATCGAGGGTTCGAATCCCTCCCTCTCCGTTCAAGTTTTGCGTAGCAAAGCTTGAACGGAGAGGTTTACAATTCTTACAGGCGTCGCTTTAGCGACGCCTAATAACTCTAGGGATCCGGGGCCGTAGGCCGCCGGCATCCCTCCCTCTCCGTTCAAGTGTTGCTATGCAACACTTGAACGGAGAGGCGTATAATTGTGACAGTAGGTGAGCCACCCCTCGATGGTGGAAGAGGTTAACAACCCTGCAAGTTATGGAGGAAAGATGCGAACAACAAATTCAATAGCCGTTGTTTCAACGATCCTGGTGCTGTTCTTCTGCGCCTGCATCAAACTGCCCGACTCCAACAAGTCTGCCTTTATCCTGACTTCGCCAAGTTTTGAAAACCAACTCGGTGCTGACGGCTATCGCGAGGTTTTGTCAGAGGCTAAGATCAACAGAGATCCACGTCTCAACGAAATTCTGCAGAGGGTTGGCAACGGCATTGCCGCGCAGACCAGCCAGACCGGATTTGATTGGCAGTTTACTTTGATCGAGTCGAAAGAACAGAACGCTTGGTGTATGCCAGGTGGTAAGGTGGCTGTCTATACGGGTATTCTACCAGCCATGCAGAATGAAGCGGGTATGGCTGCCGTACTTGGCCATGAAGTTGCCCACGCCATCCTACGCCATTCTGGGCAGCGGATTACCCAGTCTATGGTGTTGGATCTGGGTATGTCCGTGGCCGAGCTCTCTCTTGGCAATTCAAAGCAGAAGAATACTCTGTTAGGCCTTATGGGTGCGGGTGCCACGGTGGGCATTATGTTGCCCTACAGCCGCAGCCATGAGACGGATGCCGATCTTGTCGGTCTTAAGTATATGGCCAAGGCAGGCTATGATCCACGAGCAGCTGTGAGCTTTTGGCAGCGTTTTCAACAGAGCTCAGCTGGCGCACCGCCGGAATTTCTCTCTACCCATCCAGCATCGTCAACACGAATCCGTAATCTAGAGGCGCACTTACCCGAGGCTCTGCAACTCTACGACGCGGCTGCAAAAAAGTTTGGCAATGGCGTCAAGCTTTGATGGGACGTTGGCGGAGTTGACACCTATCTGCTTTTCAATAAGACTAACTTGCTTTTTGGGTACTTGGAGAGGTGGCCGAGTGGCTGAAGGCGGTCGATTGCTAATCGACTGTAGGGCCTAAAAGCTCTACCGAGGGTTCGAATCCCTCCCTCTCCGTTCAAGCTTTGCTACGCAATGCTTGAACGGAGAGGCTTACAATTCTTACAGGCATCGCTTTAGCGACGCCTAATAACTCTAGGGATCCGGGGCCGTAGGCCGCCGGCATCCCTCCCTCTCCGAAGGAGAGACGTATAATTGTGACAGTCGCAGCAAAGCTGCGACAAATAACCCTGGGATTGCGAAGGGATTGCGAAACCGAAGGAGGTCTTAACTTGCCTGATAGCCGGGTCCTGTGCGAGCTTACTACGATGAAACCCGTCAGGTCCGGAAGGAAGCAGCGGTAGTCGCTGGTTGAGCCTGCCGCAGAGAAGCCTGGCTATTAGGCTTTATTATGGAATATCAAGTACTTGCAAGAAAATGGCGACCTAGCGAATTCTCTGAGCTTATTGGCCAGGCGCATATCGCCAAGACGTTGCAGAACAGCATTGAGCGAGATCGTATTGCCCACGCCTATCTCTTTACCGGTGTCAGGGGCGTAGGTAAGACCTCAACCGCGCGAATCCTTGCCAAAGCTCTGAACTGTGAATCCGGTCCCACGCCTTCACCCTGCAGCCAATGCCCCAGCTGTAAGGCGATCAGCTCGGGTGCCTCGCTGGAGGTGCTCGAGATTGACGGCGCCTCCAACACCGGAGTGGATGACGTGCGTGAACTTAAAGAGAACATCCAGTATCTCCCCGTTAAAGGGAAGTACAAGATCTACATCATTGATGAGGTGCACATGCTTTCCAAAGCGGCTTTTAACGCGCTGTTAAAGACGCTAGAAGAACCGCCTAGTGGTATCGTGTTTATCTTTGCAACTACAGAGCCGCATAAACTTCCTGATACCATCGTGTCTCGTTGCCAACGTTTTGACTTCAAACGTGTCAGTAGAGACGTCATTGCCAAACAGCTGCGGAAGATCAGTGAGTCAGAAGGTATCGATGTTTCTGACACGATTCTATACGCCACTGCAAGAGAGGCTCAAGGCAGTGTGCGTGATGCTCTGACCTTGTTTGATCGTCTGATATCCTACTGTGGCATGCAGATACCTGATGAAGAAGCACGCGAGCTACTTGGTTTGGTGGATCGTAGTTCCATGATGCAATTGCTACAGCATGTTGTTGCAGGGGATACGGCATCTGCGGTCAAAGATATGCATGCAATCTACTTTGCCGGCTACGAACTTAGACGCTTCCTCGAGAGCCTACTGGAAGAAATCCGCCATGCTCTTCTCATCAAGGTGGGTCTGAAGGCCAGTGAGATCAGTCTAACCGCGGATGAAGTGTCCGAGTTAGAGGGATTGTTTGCGGAGACAACCCAAATTGAACTGGAACGCTATTTTGACCTCGTTAAACGCGCCATTTTGGAAATGCATCACTCACAGCAAGAGACTTATCTTGTAGAGACTACGGTTATCAAGATGTGCCATGTAAGAGGCGATTTTATGACTGTCCGCGAAGCGTTGAGTCTTCTCCAGGGTGATCAACATGAAGTGAAAAAATCAATTGTTGACCGGCGACAGAACCCAAAGTCTCGAGAGACTATTGAAGACCCGTACGTAAAAGAGACGGTTGGTCTTTTTGATGCAAAGATAGAGAAGATACAGATCCAAAATAAGGATTGAGAGACAAGGAGGCTAAAGATACTATGTTCAAGAACATGGGAAACCTGCAACAGATGATGCAACAGGCAAAGCAGCTTAACGAAAAAATGGTGGAACTGAAAAAAGAGCTGGAGTCTCGCGAAGAGGTAGCCACTGCTGGCGGAGGTATGGTCGAAGTGAAGATAAGAGGTAATATGGAGGTTGCTTCTATTCGTATTGATCCAGAGATTGTTCGCGAAGGCGATGTAGCCATGTTAGAAGACCTTGTCACTTCTGCTATCAACGAAGCGCTACGAAAAATGCAACAGGTTGTATCTCAGTCCATGAGCGAACTAACCGGTGGCCTGCCCATACCTGGACTTGGAGTCTAGGAGGAGGAATTGTGCAGTTCAGTCTGCGCTCATTAAACGAACTCATGGAGGCACTTAAGGCGCTTCCTGGCATTGGTGAGAAGAGTGCCGATAGACTGGCTTATCATATCATCCATGCCGATAAGGCTTATACCGACCGTCTCATAAACAGTATTACTGAGGTCAAAAAACGCGTTCGTTTTTGTCGTAGTTGTTTTAACCTAACCGAACAGGAGCCGTGTAAGATCTGTCGTGACCCGGATCGAGACCAGACGCGCGTGTGCGTTGTGGAGAGACCGTCCGACCTCAACTGTTTGGAAGCGAGTGGGAGTTATAGAGGGTTATATCATGTGCTACATGGTGCGATTTCACCCCTAGATGGAACTGGGCCGGAAAATTTGAAAATCCAAGAACTCATGACACGGTTGAAGAGAGATAAATTTACTGAATTAATTGTTGCAACGAATCACAATGTGGAAGGTGACGCGACAGCTCATTATCTCTATCATTGTGTTCACAAGATGGGTGCACGTGCACCAAAGATCACTCGTCTCGCATCAGGTATTCCCATAGGTGGTTCGCTGGCTTATGCAGACAGTGCAACGCTTGCCCGTGCTCTTGCGGGTAGGGGTGAAATCGGATAGCGCTTGATAATCGTTGCCAGATCTGTCAAAATTTACTTGAATATTTAGTAGTTAGAGGCTTAGTCAGGTGGCAGCTCCACAGCTTATTATGTACGAGGAGGAATACCGGCGGATTACGGCGGCGATCCAGCGTTTGAATCGTGAGGCCAACACAAAAGTCGTCTACCTTATCGATAAGAACGGACAGCTCATCTCCCATGCGGGAGAGGCGCAACAGATTGATGCCACCTCACTCGCTTCCTTAGCAGCTGGTAATATTGCGGCTACGGGCGGTTTAGCCAAGCTCATTGGCGAGAAGGAGTTTTCAATCCTGTTCCATGAGGGAGAAAAGGACAACATACATATCTCTGTGATTGGCCAGCGGGTGATCCTAGTAGTTATCTTTGATGAACGTTCATCATTGGGTCTGGTTCGTTTACGGGTGAAAAAGCTGGCTTCAGAATTGGAATCCATTTTTCATGCAATTTTGAAAAAAGTAGAGACCAATGCTAATAGTCAAGTACCGTTTATAGAAATTACAGATGATGACATCGACAATCTATTTAAGGATTAGTATTTTTCATGTCTTTTATTAATTACTCTTCAAGAGAGATCAATTGTAAGATTGTTTACTATGGCCCTGGTTTAGGTGGTAAAACGACCAACCTGCAGTACATCTATAAAAAGACGAGTCCGCAGGCAAAAGGAAAGATGATCTCCCTCGCCACAGAGACCGAACGCACACTGTTTTTTGATTTCCTACCGCTTTCGCTCGGTGAGATTCGTGGTTTTCGCACCCGCTTCCACCTTTATACAGTGCCGGGTCAGGTCTTTTACGATGCATCACGCAAGCTAATTCTCAAAGGTGTTGATGGGGTTGTTTTTGTTGCCGACTCTCAGGTGGAACGGCTTGAGGCAAATATCGAAAGTATGGCCAATTTGCGTGATAATCTCAAAGAACAGGGTTATGATATAACTAAAATACCCTTGGCAGTTCAGTACAACAAACGTGATCTGGCAAACGTCATAGCAGTATCGGAACTACGTCGACTGCTTAATCCCATGGGCAGACCAGACTTTGAGGCTGTTTCTGTCTCAGGCCAAGGTGTTTTTGATACGCTTAAATCTATTGCTAAGCTTGTACTCATCGAGCTAAAAAAAGGTAAGTAGCATCGCGTTGAAAGACGCTGTATACAGCGACGTCCTAACTACAATCAACTCTTTACTTGATGAACCGCTCCGATTAGAGGGCAAGATGGCCACGGTTGTCGCTGTCTTGCACCACAAGCTGGCCTATTTTCATTGGACAGGTTTCTATTTAGTGACCGAACCCAATGTGCTTGAGATTGGCCCCTATCAAGGTCCACCTGCGTGTAGTAAAATTCCCTTTGCCAAAGGAGTCTGCGGCACGTGTGCCCAGCGGCGAGAAGTCATTATCGTTGAAGACGTTCACGCTTTTCCCGGCTATATCAGCTGCCATGCGACCACAAATTCCGAGATTGTTATACCGGTAATCGACAAAGACAACCTTATAGCCGTATTAGATGTCGATAGTGATGATTATTCAGCCTTTGATCATACCGATCAACGGTATCTCAAACAGGTTGTGCATTTGCTGCTAACTACTCCGAGGTCGTCGATGCCGTAACAGAAGTCGAGAATTGACCTACTAAGGTAGCGCTGGCTTCGTCTGCACCAATTTCAATAGAAACCAAACCTAAATCAAATGCAGCGCTTACTTCGTCGTCGATCGTGTTGCCAATGCTGGAGAAGGTTATGGTTCCCGAGGTGCCAATAAAGCGTTGCGTTGGAGTCTCAAATTGGACCGCATCGTTACCTGCGCCAACCCGAACCGGAGTGTCGAGTGTGACCTGACTGATGTCAACTATCTTAATACGTAACTGTTCTTCACCTTCACTCAGTGTCGTATCCGCTGCACCATTTTCTTGCGAGGAGAGAACCGTTTCAAGACCATTGAAACTGCTTTTTGTTGCTATGATATTCAGTATCTCGATGGTTATGTTAGTGTCATCAATGGTGCCGGTAATTGTTGTGACGGTAGTAGTGTCATTGTTGGTTGTGTCACTCGTACTACAACTTGAGTGTAAGAGGCATACTGCTAAGACCATAAAGGAGAATAATCTATTGGTTATGGCTCTCTTTAAAGGCATTGATAACCTCAGTTGCTAACTTAACGATGTTTACAGGCTGCTGTTTAAGAAGCTTATTTAATCTATCCCCCTCCATGATATTAAGACTTTGCCGTCGGAACAGTGCCGCCGCTAGGTTTAATACAAGAAACTTTAGGTGTTCAAGCTCATGATCATGAACATCGTTATCTCGAATCGTCTTGCGAAGACTCTCAAGATGGGTTCTGTGATTTCTAAGCGCCTGTAAAACCGCCTCAGTTCCACGATTCCGATTGGCTTCGGTTTTAATGATCGGTGGATGCCAGGTGATGTTTTTAGGTAGAAGGTCTATCCATACCTGTAATTGATTGGCGAGATGATCGACTCCTTTGCGATCGCTCTTATTAATTACCATGATGTCAGCTACTTCTAAAATTCCGGCCTTCATCACCTGAATATCATCTCCTGCCTCTGGTGAAAGAACGAGTATGGTCGAATCTGCAAACGCTTTAATAAGCACATCAAGCTGTCCTGAACCAACTGTCTCTATGAGACAGTAATCCATGCCGTATAGATCAAGTGTTTTTAGTATGTAGGGCAGTGCGGTCGATAGGCCATCTGGATTACCACGGCTACCCAGACTGCGAATGAAGACACCTTGATCACTACTGTGTTCAACCATACGGATGCGATCTCCCAAGATGGCTCCTCCGCTAAAGGGGCTAGTTGGGTCTGTGGCAAGGACGGCGACTCGATCACCTTGTTTTCGCAGTAAGGACAATAGTGTATTGATTAGCGTGCTCTTGCCAACACCGGGAGGCCCTGTAATACCGATGCAGTAGCAACTCCAGCTAAGATCGGCAAATAGAGCCTTCATCGCTTTAGGAATCTCTACTGCGTTTTCCAATCTTGTGATGAGTTTTGCTAACGCTCGTTTGTCACCACGCTGTAGTGCTGTCTTTAGCTGTTTGACATCCATTTTACTAATTTAGTTATAGGAACTACGTCTTTGGCTAGGAGTAAAATCCACAGAAAATCTGATCGGCACAGAGCCCGTTTGTGCCGGAGGAAAGTTAAGTTTTTCGACAACTCTACGTAGGCAAAGAAGTAACCCAGGACTACGGATGGTTCGGTCTGCCTTTAATTTTACGTCCGAGATTAAACCGTCTTGTCTAACTCGTAAACTGATATAGATTCTACCTCGGAGATCGCGGTCTGTTTTTAGTGCCTGCTCATAACAGGGCCTTAGCTGGCCTTGCGCCTTACGTATTACTCGGTTGGCGCTGGATCGATCGAGCCGAGCAGACTTTTTTATGGGTACATCACTATTGTTATCGGTTTGAATGTTGGCTATACGTTTTTCTAAAACGCTATTTTTCTGTTCGATATTATAGAGTCTTCTGAGTTTCAGTTGAGAATTCAGTCCACTCTGATCTATATCATCGATGCGCTCTTTTGTTGTATTAGTTCTATCCTGGCGTTTGCCAAGGTGTCTTTCACTGGTAGGTAGTTTCAGTGAGCTGTCAATACGATCGAGGAGTGAGCCAATTCTGGTTTCTAAAAGCTGATTCCTTTGCTTTTGCGACGACTCCCGCTGTTGCACTTTATCTACAGTTGCTTTTGAAGACGCTTTTCCGATAGATCGCTCTTCAAAGACGGTCGGTTTGACAGCCGTGACAGCAGGCACCACGATTCTAGTAAACGTAAACTGCACGGCGTCGGCCTTTTGAGCCGTTGGTTGTGGTAATGGCAGGCCGTAGAGATACTTGCCTGATTGTAGTGACAAAATTACCATTAAAAAGATGATAGTGATAAAGGTCCAGTCCCAATCTCTAATAGACTGTTTTAGGTAGATAGTTAACGGCAACCTTATTATAGGTGCAACCGTTACTGGTTTTTTTTGGAAAGCAAATAGAAAGGTCAGATCGCCTAGCTGAACTTTTCCAGTAGACTCTGCTAGGGGTCGTAGCTTGATAGTGATCTTCCATTTGTCCTGTTTGGCGATCCCGCGCCTGATAAGTGTTTGTAGATCATGCTCTTCATGATTGAGCATAATGTGACAGTCCATACCTATGGCCAGATTTATCGTCAGCCGATTACGCGAGTATGCAAATAACGTTAATCGGTTGACCGTGACCTGATCTATCGCAGTGAAATCACACAGGTGGGAGCTGCCAATGGTGATCTTTGGACGATCAGAATCGAGAAAAAACTCATCCAAAAACTTATGATTTTTCTTTACGGTAATAAACGGATGCATCGTCAATAGAGCGTATCCATAAGAGGTTTGTCATAATCTTTGAGAAAATCATGCTGTTTTTTTTCCTCTAGCGTTATCAACTCGATACTCGGTTTCTCAAGAATAAACAGCACCTCTGGTTCATAAATGTAACCTTCAATCCGTAGAGTGTCGAGTACGATAGGTTCTTCTGGCTTGTTTTCTTCGCCAGCCGTGGTCTGGGTGAGCATTAGCAGACTGAGTAAAAGTATGAATAAGCGTAGCATAGCCTTATAGCACCTCTGCGAGCTTGTCTGGTTTTCCACCGCGCTGCAGATAAGTTTGATATGTGGATCGAGCTGCCTCACTTTTACCATCACCGTGTTGTAACAGGGCCAGATTGTAGAGCAGATCGGTGTCCTGCTTCAGGTTTGCTGCCGTTGCCAGCCAGCTGCTGCCTTTGCTGTGGTTACCGAGGTAATAATATAACCTACCAATTTGATTAATAAAATATGGGTTGTCGGGAGTCGGTTTGGTTTCTAGGAATGGTAGACAGTCAGCCAAACCTCCCTGGGTCAAACTCAGGCTAATAAAGAGACCCTGCAGTGAGAGGTCTTGTGGGAAGTCCTCTAAGGCGTTACTGACAATAGAGAGTGCTGTTGCTTCTTCGCCACGGGCATCAAAGTAGCGCGCCACTAGAACAGGAATGCGCGGATGGTGCCAGCCATTTCCGCGCAGCTGACGTAAAATGGCAATGGCGCTGTTATACCGTTTGAGTTTTAGGTAAGCGGATGCAAGGTTCAGCTGCACTTCCAACGTACCAGGGTAGAGAGTGAGATACTGTCGATAGTTTTTAGCAGCCAGCTGGTAATTCCGTAGAGTAAAATCAATGTTACCTCGTACAACCAGGCTGATCGGCCATTCCCCAGGCGTCGGCACTCTTTCTAAAATGTCCTTTGCCGTCTGTTTATGTCCAATAGGGTAGAGTAATAATGCGGCGTTGAGGAGAACCTTTGCATCTCCAGGCAGGGTATTTACAGCTTGCTGTAGAGCCAGCTCATCATCAATAAAATTTCGCGAATGTGTAATCTGTTGGCGATTATTTGTCAGTGCAGCAACTAAAAGGGGGTTTTCTAGCTCTGCCTTCTCCTGTCGATTGCTAGCACCACTCACTGGGAACAAAGGTGGCGTGTATAGTGTGTCATCTTCGATGATACGATAGTTGAGGTTGGCGATACGATTATTGGATTGAGATTGGTGTAGTTTTTCTAGCGCCTTTTGTGTCCAAACTGTATAGATTTGATTTTTATGAGATTCTTCGACAAGCTTGTCGTACAGATCGATCGACTTTTTGTATAGCTGTTGTGAGAGATCTTTCTTTGCAGCCTCCAAGAGAAGACTTGATAGTTCTTGATACATGTTTGCTATATGGAACAGACCTTGATGGCTCCATGGTTGGGCATTGGTCTTAATGGCTTGCAAATAAGCAACTTCGGCTCGTTCGAGATAGACCAATTTAGCTTCATTAACGACCCCACGCTTCAACAATGGTGATTTTGCAAAGTAGCTTTCCCAGAGCTGGCCGTAGTACAGATGGTATTGCACGGCCTCACTTGGCTGACGAAATTGTTGTGGTTTGCCTAGCCTCCGGCAGTACCGCCTGGCGCTATTTGGCGGCAATGTTTTTACCGCAATGCGACACGTACTCATAAGATGGGTCGTTGTTGGCTCCAGGCGGACTAAACGGTTCGAGGTTTGTAAGGCCTCTGCGGAACGCCCGGACTTTTCTAGCAACGTTACTAATTTAAGCAGGCTGCTTCTTTGTAGTTTACGATCTTTAGTCCATTGTGCAGCCAAATCATAGTGCCTTATGGCTGCGGCTTGATTTCCAACAAACTCGTAGATCTGCCCGACTCTATAAGCTGCTTGCGCGTTCTGTTTGGTAACGAGCTGTTTCAGAACCTCCAAAGCTTCTGCAAACCAATAGAGCTTTATAGAAAGATTTGAAAGCTCAAAGACAGCATCTTGATACATCGAAGACTCTGGATAGCTCTTGAGAAACTTTCGATAAATATTTATAGCGTTTCTAATTTGTCCTTGCTGACGGAAAAGACGGGCGACATGCAAAAGAATTTGATCTGCATTTTCTTTTTCTGGGAATCGCCTAACGATGTTCATATAGTGGGCAGCTGCCGTAGCTAGCTCTGAGCGTGTCTTTGCCTCCTGTGCCAAAGAGTATCTGGCGTCGAACTCGGCGTTTCTAATTTTACCTATAAAATCAGTAAGTTGAGTAAAAGATGCGACGGTCTCGAGAAACTCTGCCCAGTCCACAACCTGCGCCCACTGCTTGGCTTTGATCAAGGTGTCAAGAATCTGTGTCGCACTAGCGGTGGCTAGATCGCTCTGTGGATACCAGTTAAGGAGTTTAGCAAATCGCTCTATAGCACTCTTGTTGTCTTCCAGTACCAAGAACACCTGTCCCGACCGGAAGAGAATCTTAGGTTGTTCATCAGTAAGATCTCCACGAGCAAGGTAATCATCTAAGGATTCAAGCAATTCCAAGGCAACGGTTCTCTTTTCTAATTTGTCTTTAGCTTTCTCAAGTCTTTTTTCCTGACAGACAACAATCGATCTTAAGGCAGCCGCAAAATGTTTATTGTAGGTCGGATTAGAGATTACTCGCTTGTAGCCCTGGACAGCTCGCTCATAGTCTCCAACGATAAAGGCCGCCTCCGAGGCGTAAAATTGACTTTGATAGGCTTCAATGGTGCCAGGATAGTCTGTAAAAATTTCAGCAAATGCTCGCTGCGACTCAACTATGGCATCTTTGGCCGATCTATCTTTCTGCCAAAGTGCATACTTATATGAGGCAATATGAAACAGTATTTGTTTGCGTCTGGAATTCTTTTCCGGAAAGCGTTTTAGATAGAGTCGCTCAAGTTGGATGGCTTCACTGGTATCACCATTGGCCAGCAGCGCGTTTGCAGCCCGGAAGATGGTCTCCGAAGCCTCTGGGTGTTCAGGAAACTCACGGTTTAAACGTTGATAGATGGCTGCGGCGGTACGGAAACGTCCATCTGCTACAAGTAGCTGGGCATACCTGCTGATATGGCCGTAACTCTGATCATTCCAGCCTCGCTGTCGTAATACATTGATGGTAGCCACGCCTCTGTCTAACCGGTATAAACAGAAAGCCACGTATTCAGAAGATTCAGCGAAGAATTCACTCTCTTTGCCAGTGCTGTTAATTTCCAGAAACCGCTGCAAAGCAGCCGTATAACGTTTCGTAAGATAAAATGCCCAGGCAGATTTGTACAATGCTTTAAAATAAAATGGGCTTTGGCGATTGTTTACAATGCTCTGATAAAATGGTAGTGCTTTATCAAAAAGTTCTCTGTGAAAAAAGTACTCACCAATTCTTACCCTAGCTTCTTCAATAAATCGACTTTTGGGATACTGTTTTAGCAACTGACGAAAGGTTTGGATGGCATTTTTTTCCTTTTCCTGTTGTAGCTGGCTGTAGGCTAATAAGTAATAGGATTCTTCTAAGAATCCAAAGGTTCTGTGCTCTTTTGTTAGTGCTTGCAAATAGTGTTCAGCTTGTGAGTAATAGTGCGCCTCTTTCTCCCCTAACTGGAAATAGAGACTGGCGAGCTGAAACATGGCGTAAGGTGTGTAGTCATGTCGCGTATTCTCTCTGATAAAGCGTAATAACGACAATTCGAGGTCATCACTGATATCACGGATGTGCTGGTCTATTCTCTTTTCCTCGTTTTCGAAAAAGCCAATGAGCCCCTTAAGCTTGTCGCCACGCAATCTATCCCTTAGGAACTCAATCTCTTCAACATAGACTTTTTGTGCCTCTCTAAAGATTTTTTCGGTAGCTTCGTCTGCGTTAGCAGTAGAGAAAGCAGAGGCGATTAGAAAAATCACCAAACGTTTCATTGGCTGTATCCCGTATTAAATCTTTCCGATAGCTTATCGAGAGTGTCGAACTTTTGTCTTACGGTTTCATTCATCTGTGTTCGCAGATCGCCAATATAGGCATGACGGGAATTTACAATCCCCCAGCTAACATTTGTTTTTAGATCAAGTAGAGCCTGTTTGTAGGCCTGTAGAAGAGGAGGTATCTGACGTTCAGCCTCTCTTGACACCTGAATATGTAAACGATTTGTTTGATCCGTGAGTTTCAAGAGGTGCTTGCTGAGGGTGCGTATCTCAGTCCGATACTGATCGACGTCCATGGTAGCTGGTGTCTGCAACAATGCCAGTTCTTTTCTAATCTTTTCGAGGAGAGCATCGATCTGCTGGACTTTAGGTGGTTGTCTCTTATCAAGAGGTTTTTGTTTTATTATGGAATCGAGTCTGGCAAGCAGTTGTCTGTTGGCCTGACTGCTGTTAGAGCCCGCCATTTCTGCCTCGATCTCCATTAATCGGTGTGACTGGCGCTGCAGTCTCTTATCTACACGATTTGCCTGTGCCAAGATGTCTCTATAGGTCTTTCGTTTGTTGCCAATGAGAAAAAGCGGTGTTGTGCCGAAGTGTTGTATAATGTCGTCGTAAGAGTCTCTCAAGGCCAGAATGTCGCTTTTCACGGACTCTAGTTTGGTCATTTCGTAAGTTTTGCCACTTAACGATCTGTGAGCAACATCTTTGTCAAGTATGTTTGCCTTTAGCTTCTCAAGCAGTTCAAACACCACAAGTCCTTTTTGAATTCTATTCATACTATCGGGGTTATTGAACGTCTTGTCTGTTGCAAGGTAAGCTTTTAGGCGAATAACGCGGTTACTGAGCTCTCGCAGCATGAGATCGAGAAGACGAAGATGTTTTTGGAGGAGCATCATATGCTGAAATTGACTTGCACCCAGCAAATAGCTCTTCAACTGAGTCGAATAGTGGATCGGAGCAGCTGACTTTTCTACATGTTGGACAAACTGAGCCATGTCCTTTTTGTAGTAGGTTAATAAGTCATCAACCGTACGAATTTCGTAGAGTATTATCGTTTCAAGCTCTTCGTAAAGGTTCAGAGCCGGCTTAAACTGGCCCGTCTGCAGTAAGGCAAGAGCTCTCAGACGACTAATCTCGAAAAGTTCATGAGAGTACGGAAATACCGTCTGCCACTGTTCACTAGTATCAAGAACCTCAGAAACAAGACCTTGATGCCACTCAGTCCAAACCTTCTCTAGCAGGGCCTGAGAAAATAGCTTCGAGTCTCCTGGAATGGTATCAAGGGCTTCTCGACTCTGTAAAAATTTATTGCTAGCTGCTTGTACCTTCCCATAAGTAAAACAGGCACTATTTTTAAGATCCAGAGGCAGTTTATTATTGAAACAAAGCCGTTCGAAAATATTTGCTGCTGCTGCTTTGAAACCGTCTTTAATTGCCAGCGTACCAATAATGAATTCTTTCCAGGCAGCGTGCATTGAGGTGGGTGGTATGGATTTCAGGATTTCGCGGGTGAGTTTAAATTCTCCTACATGGTAGTGAAGAATTGCCAACCTCGTAGTCGTAACATGAGATGGGGTTTTATTTTGCTGCAATAGAAACTCGTAGATTTCATAGACTTTTCTGATCGTCTCTCGATCAATTGCCTGTGTTTCTAAATGGCTGACTAGGACGTCTAAGTATCCGGGGTCAGAAGATTGGCGTACACTCGTGGATAGTATGTTGATCGCCTTTTTGGTTAGGCCATTTTTTAAAAAGACCTTGGCAGTATCCGCATCATACTCCTTGAGGAGTCCAGGGTCGGCAAGGAATAGCGACATGCGATCTGAGAGTATAGAATCGCCGTCGCGTGCCTGATACAAGCCCATGATACCCGTAAGATCGCTAGATTTTTCAGATTTATCGAGCCAGGCGTTAGCCCTGTTGGTTATCAGCGCAATTTCGTCACGGAAGTGTTTGGGAAGTTCGGCTGACGATCTGCCGACGGACGGGAGTAAAAGTACTACAAGAAATACAACCGTAGTGCAGAAAAGTGTTGGTCGGATAGAGGCCAAGTTAAGAACCTGAAGCTAAACTAAAGCTTACGGCCAGCCGTTCTTTGAGTTCTGATTTAAAAAAGCCACGATCGGATACTATAATGTCTACGGCACGGGTTCTACCCTGTTGGATCGTAAAGTGTTTCTGAGATTGAATGTCGAACCTATAGTCTTCTACGTAAGTAAAGGGCCCCTGTTTTTTTACGCGGTATATCAATTTTGTTGAGAGTAGATGCTCTCCTGGCGGCACCTCCGCATCTAGTATGACGGCTATCTTACCACCGCTTTTTAGAAAGCTTTCGCGGGTAAGCTTGTTGATCAGTTTACCATCGAGAAAAAACTCACCTTCGACAAACGTGAAATAACCCTCAGCAAGATTTTTAAAGGTAATGTAAGTTGTTGTCGAAGTGATTTTGCCAAAGAGCACCGCCTCTTCGAGCTGGCGGAGGATGATCTTTTGCCGCAGCACCTCTTCCTTTAATGTCTCAATCTCGTTTTCTAGCTGTTTGGATTTTTGGCTGGATTGCTCAGCCTGGAGCGGTAGAGCAAAAAGTCCTAGCAGGTGTAGTAGCATGCAAGCGCAGAGTAGCTGTCTCATATCGATCGACTCTCGTCCACGACCATTTGGATGATAACCTACTGGAAAAATTGGAAAAAGTCAATTACGCCCAAAGGGCAGCAGAGTGTTTTTTAACTGATAAAGGACGAGGACATAGAATGACACCATAAAGGGTCCCAAGTAGAGCAGAGTAAAGCGTATATCCTGATTAAACCCACCCAGATAGTAGCCGCTACCCCAAATCAAAGCCGCCAACAGGTGGGCAAAAGAGAGCCACGCCACCATAAAACTAGCTTTGGTTGGTCCCGGCCATTTTCCTCGGTAAGCCAAAGCAACACCGTAAACGATATACAGCAGGTCCAGAGGCCAGAACAGCCACAGGTTTGCATTGTGGTGGAGGTCTGTGTGTAAAGAGCAAATCCAGGCCATTATACTGAGGGTACTGAAGAGGGTTGAAAATAGCCCGGAAATCAGAAAGGTCATACCAATTAGGCGGACACCTAGGCTGCCTAATGCGAAGTGTATTGCGCCTTTTTGTAGCCGAGACTTTGCTATAAGGCTTAGGCCTAAGATTCCCAACAAGCCAACCAACAGCACGCCAAACTGATAACCTCGGTACCAGCGATACCAAAAGGTCCAAAAAGACTGGGGGAAGCTAAACAGTTCCTTGCTATCGCTAAGTAGGTGTCTTCCAGAAACAGCCACACCCTCGTTGTTAAAAGCTGGCATATGCAGCAGATGTTCGCGCAGTTTGTCAGGCAAAAACATCTCTTCCCAAACTGTGATCGTTCGGTCGATATCGCTGTTCATGGCCATATCTAATAGGGAGGCGAGAAGGGGCATCTTTTCCAGGTTATGACGCACGTAGTGTCGAAAAGTCTTATCCGTGTCTATATCGTGGGTAAGTTGGTGGATCTGACCGCCCACAGCTTCATCAATAAAATCTCGCAATTTTGTCGAACAATTGTTAAACCAGTATTGGTACGGGTAGTTAACATTTTCTGGTTGAGCCTGCCAGATGAGTCGTGCCAACAGCCTCTCTTTTTGTCCAGTAGTAAGGTTAAGTTTTTCTTGTAGTACGGAGCGTTGTATATGTTGATAGCGCCTTAACGTAGCGCGGTAGGTAGAAATGCTAAGCTTGTAAATGAGCACGCCTTTGACGAAGTTAAACATAAAACCCGGTTGGAATTGGTCGTAAGTACCCATATTGTAGATAAGATCCGTGTGTGCCTCAGGATCTACAACTCTTAATGCATTATGCCCCCATTTTTCTTCTACTTTTTTGCCACGGCCAAAGGTCCATAGGTAGATCTCCACACGACCCACATCTTTAGGCATTGTTGGAGTGAAACCTAATGCAAGAGCAGGTCTTGCCAAGCCTAACATGCCAAACTTTAAAAACAACAGGCCAATCAGCAGGGAAGCTGCAACCACTCTAGGATTTGATCGCCGCAAGGACCTCTTGTTCTCTCCGTTGCATGCGTTTTGCATCTGCATCAGACTGATGATCATACCCTAATAGATGCAGAAGAGAATGGATAATTAAAGCTGTAATCTCGTCCTCTAAAGTTCTATGGCACTTGCGGCTATTGTTATGAGCAATTGCTGGGCAGATAACAATATCGCCGAGTAGAGCCAGGCCAAGTCGTTTTTTTTCCACGTCAAAATTTGGTAGTAGCTTACGTTCTTCTATGGTGAGTTGAGGAAAACTGAGGACATCGGTAACGACATTTCTATTGCGATGCTGGCAGTTCAATTGCCGTATCTTATGGGTGCCAACAAAGGCAATGGAGACGGAGAACTCTTTACAACCCAAGACGCTTAAGATCCTCTCCGTTGTCGTCCTCACTTTCCTTCTGTTTATTTTGTGTGCCCTTTGGCTGTTGTTGATTTCTACTGGCATCTTGCTTTTTTACCTTTTGTGTACCACCAGATCCAGTGGTAACTTCTGGATACTCAACGCGTGGCTTGTATACGCTTGTCAAGGTGCGGTGGAATGACTTGGCTATCAAATGCAGGTCTTGCAAGGTTAGGTCACATTCGCTGAGCTGTCCATCAGCAAAGTATTTATTAAAAATCTTCTGAACCACTCCACGGATTTTTTCGGGAGTGGGATCTTGAAGCGATTTGGTCGCAGCCTCCACCGAATCAGCTAACAGAAGCAGAGCTGTCTCTTTACTTCTAGGCTTGGGTCCTGGATAACGAAACTCGCTCTCATCAATCTGATCAAGCTCTGGATCCTCTTGATCTTTTGCTTTGTGATAAAAGAAGGTGATCAAACTAGTGCCGTGATGTTCAGGGATTCCATTGATCACGGCACTAGGCAAACCGGCCTTTTTACCCATTTCTATCCCATCTTTTATATGTGAGACAATAATCATTTTGCTCATGCTGGGTTTTAACTTGTCGTGAACGTTACGTGTCTCTGCGGTCTGATTTTCGACAAAATACTGCGGTGCCTTAGTCTTGCCGATGTCATGGTAAAGGGCTGAGACCATCGCGAGAAGAGGGTTGGCGCCAATCTGTTCAGCTCCTGCCTCTACGAGTTGGGCGACAACTCGACTATGATGATAGGTGCCAGGTGCCTCAAGAGCGAGACGATTTAGTAGTGGGTTGTTAAAATTAGCTAATTCAATGAGCCTCATGTCTGTTACGTAATCAAATTTTTCGATTATCGGCATGGCAATGCTCAAGACACAAAAAATCCATACTGAGCTGCTACCGGTAATTAAAAGAGAAACAAAAATTCTATGTACAGAAGTTCCATAACTGATAAGAAGACTGAACAAAACGACTATTAAAGCGCTGAATAGGGCAGTTGAAAGCGAGGCTTTAAATAGACTGGTTCGTGTTTGACATTTTGACACAACATAACTTCCAAACAACGACGAGAGCAAGGTGAAGGTTCCCATAAGAAAATTTGAGTCAAATAGGATTGCTATTACAACGGCAAAGATAAGTGTAAAGACAACAACGCTTTCAGGCCGTAGGACCAGTTGAATGGCCATGGCTCCAGCGGCCACGGGAATCATATAGTAAAAGTACTCAGGTGGGACTTGGGGTAGTCCTGGAGCGGTTTTTTCGATCAGAAATAGCATGCCTTTAGCTAATGCAACGCAAAAGACAAGCAGGGTACCCATAAGGTAGTAATCTCGAATTGTCGGCTTAAACTGTTTAAAAAACGTTTGTGCGAAGGAAACGATTGTCAGAATGAGTAACAACATAAGCAGAAACTTACCAAAAAATGCCGACAGAGGATTTTCGCTCTTCTTCGCTTTGTTGATTCCTTTCAGTAGCATAAGCTGTCTTGTGTTGATCCTGTCACCATCTCTCACGACGGTTTCGCCTTTTTCTAAAGAAATCACCACTGGTTTTACTTGGTCAGCCACTTCTCGCTTTTTTTCCTCGGTTGCCTTGCTGTTATAAAAAAGATTAGGCTTCAAGAACTGTTGTGCCAATTCCGTACCGAGTTCGACATAATGAGAGATATTGACACTCAGTCCGGACGATTTCAGTCTAGTCTGTAGACGTTCAGGGACACGGCGGCGCACTTCCTGGATATCGGCAAATCCGCCTAAATCGAGTAGATAGGTTGAGGTTTGATTTTCCGAGTAGAGGTCACGGATTTTGATTCCCGTTTCTGCTTCCGAGGGAAGATTTTCTTTGGTTGCAATGACATAGCGGTTTCTAAGGAGTTCGTCGAGTACATTTAACATCTCGCTTTGCAGCAGAGTCCGGTCTTTAATTTTGCTAAAAGACTGAACGAGTTCAGGTGAAATCTCGCTCTGTAAAAAGCTGTTAAGCTCTTCCAGGTCGTCACCTTCGGAACCTCCTGGTACCTGTTGGAATGAGCCGATTTTACTGAAAAAGTGGCTCACCTTTTTCCTAATTTCAGTATATACATGAGAATCATAGTCAAAGATGGGGGGTTCAGAGCGTACCGCTTCTTCTCGAAGTCTGGCGGTTGAATCTTCGTCAACTATGGAATAATCAGCATCAGCTTTCATTGTCTCTGGGACAATGTCGCCAACCTTGTAGTCTCTAGAAGTGAGGGTTGATTTAGTGGTCAAGAGAATCGTAACTAGCAGGGCCACCACTGCCAGTAGGGCTAATGGGTACAACTTATTCTTATCTGCAAACAGACCCTTCAGAACGTCCATGGAGACTCGTTGGCTCTGCCTGCGCTTTGCGAGATTGTTGCCAAGCGTACTCATATTTTAGAATCTTCGCTTAGTTTCGACTCAGTCAATAGGGGGAAGCAAAAACAGATATAGTCTCCAAGGACTTAAGATAATGAAACTGCTCTCTAGTAATCTTCTTCCAATCTCGGTGCGAGAGGAGCCCTTCCTTTACAAGGGATTCGATGTTATTTGGATAACTAGTATTTTCAACACGATAGAGTTCTAGTGCGGTTCGCAATCGTCGAAAAAAAATCCTTACCCGATAGTCTTTAACAAACTCCTGTGGAATTACCGTAGCAACTCCTGGCAGTGTTGTTTTAGCATGTGCTCCCATTATATCTGGGCGCATATGGAAAATCAAAGCAGCAACCGTTGTAAGCAGGGCCAAATAGAATATTCCGTGTAAAATCAAGTCCTTGAGTGAAAAACGGGGCGCTAGGGAATCTCGATAGGATGACTGTACAGCGCTCGGTTGAAAATCGGTAACCTCTTGGACTAGTTTGCCCTTTTTTAGAGAGAGCAGAGACTTGCAGGTCTCAAATTGGCCCAAACGGCTGTGGTCGATGATCCAGGCAACGGGGTGCTGGCCATCGATCAGTTTGAGAACGCTCTTTTCGCTCTCCTGCAGCGCGGTCGAGGAACTGTTTTTGTTGGCCGTTGTGTCTGCTGATTCTTCTGCAAACTCTACAAATGCGGCATCCATTTCATCCTCAAAGCCCGTCTTGCTTCCAGATGCTTCCTGCTGCATAAGGAATGCAACCGTCTCGCGCCCTTTTGCTGTTAGGTCAAAAACGGCCTCCAACGATCCAAGTTCTTCTATGATTGCCGGCCACTCGTCTAACTGACGAAAGCCATCCATGAGTAAATAGTCCGTACTGATGGGGTGGATGATCTGTTTGTTGTAGTGAAATTCTTCCGTCTTAAATCGATAAATGCCGGACTTCCATTGAATAATTCTGAAAAGCACTTCTCGTGTCTGCAAATTAAGAAATTCGCTTAATGTTTCCTGGCTAATAAAATTATTACCAAGTAATACATCTCCAAGACTTTTCATTACACGTCGATGTTCTTCGAATGCTGTCTCCAGCTGGTTTTTAGTGATTATACCTGCACGCAATAGCATATTTCCAAGGCGCAAATCTTCATGCGACTTAATGAAGCGTGCTAAGACAACGCTTCCCTTGTCAAATACAACGTGCGTTTCCTGGTCACCGGCGACAACAAAGAGAGATCCAGATTTGCCCTGTTGCCCAATAAGCTGAAAAATGTCAGCAACAGAAAAGTCTTTGAGTGTGCCTTGTAGTGCCATATTTAAGCTCTCAAAATTTTTACAAAGTTAGTCATATAAAAAATCAAAAAGACAACCATTAAAATAACTAGTTGAGACATCTTGGGCAAAATGGGCAGATAAAACTCTGTTTGTACGTATGGTAAGGGTAATAGAGCAGTTAAAAAGCATGCGGTGATCGCTAGGAAAGCATAGCTTGTCTTTCTATCTCCGAGATAGAGCAGGCCACTGCCAGGCAAGATCAGAGTCACCAAACGGGCGATAAAATTTCTTCTATTCTGGTAGTAGCGAATAGCGCGTTCCTTTCTTATTTTAAGCTCTGGATCGATGGTCAACCGTCTCTCATAAATATTAAAGCACTGCAAGCAAAGCTGTGTAGTTAAAACCTTCTTGTCACAACGTGCACAAGTAATAAGACCGCATTTTTCGCAACGGATAGCATGCGAGCGTTTTCTTGTGTAGCCTGAAAGTGGTATGAGTATCAATAAGGTGGCCAGAACTAACAAGGCCTTAGAAAAATCTTGTCTTGGAAGCTGATCGTAAGGAAGTCGAGAGAGAACTTTTTTAACATCAGGCCAGTTTAAGTGTGTGTTGAACAGGTGTAGTCCAGACAGATTATATTTTTGATATACTTCTTCATACTCCTGAAACCTCTTGGCATTAATATTCTTGGCGACTCTCAGCGCTTGGTTGCCTTCATCCAGTCTTGTTTCGCTATAGTAGGCTTTTCCCAAATTATAGTGTGCGAGGAAGTTGTTTGGGTTCAGGTCTATCACTTTTTTGAATTGTTCGATCGCAGCTAACGGTTGATTTTGGCTACTGTATATATTGCCCAGATTGATCAAGGACTTTTCAAAATCTGGATTTGCATTGATTGCCCGTTCAAGAACGAGCTTTGCATCATTATTTTTTTGTACCGACTGTTGTGCCAAGGCGAGACTGAACAGAGCAAGGTGGTCATCAGGTTTTTGTTTTAGTTGGTTATGGATCGCTTTAACTTTATCACCGAGGTTCAATCCTGAATTGACTGTAAGCATGTCATAGTAAGGGCCCGAGACCAATGACATATGCCGAGACAAGCCTTTAGTAGCAGCCGGTATCGCCAGGGAGACAAAGAGTAAAGCAATAATAATAGATCTTTCGGATGAAGAGATATACCTCCAGACTAGAAGAATTATCAGTAATTTGACTGCTACGAATCCAAGCGAAAAATACACGATGGAAAATAACAGAAGAATGAGAAAGTAGACTAGATAAGAGGGGAGTTGTAGGGGGAAGATATGTTTCATATCGTGATTCACTAGACTAAATAACTTGAGGAGCAAAAGTATCACTATTAAAGTTAAGAGGACAGAGGCTACTGTTTCGACCATGACAACGGTGTTGAAAATGTATCTTAACAGTCTTACCGGATCTTCGGCTGTAAGTTTAACAATGCTGACTATCGAATGAAACATGCCCACAGGATTGAAGTTATTCCAAGGCAGAAAGAAACGCAGTTTTTCATAGTGTGGCTCTACCAAAGAGGGAGAAAGTGCCACAGCATAATCCAAGAGTATTTCGGCATCTTTCGTGCGGTCGGTCTGCTCAAGTACTCGTGCTTCACGAAGTAGGGCGATAGAGATTTCCGGCAGATCTTTTAGCGAGAGCTTGACACGTTGTCTTTGCAGCTCTTCTATGGCAGCGATTCCTAGGGAATCGTCGCCATAGGCCTGCAGGTCCTGGCGTCGGTTCCAATGTTTAAGAATCTCATCACTCCTAAGCGTGTAATCAGCGCTTGCCAGCGTCGGTTCCACCAGCGCAAGGCCTGCAAACAAGGAGATCAGCAGTAACGTTGTTTTTGCTAAGTGTTGCAACATCTCTTTGACAAATCAGCCATTTAAACTAACATAAAGCCAGGGTCTGTTCAAGAAGTTGTTAATATAATAGAGAAAATTGCCATTATGCAGGAGTCTAGCAACCATGTTTGATGTATTTCTCAGGTTTCAAGAGGGTGGGCCGTTTATGTGGGTTTTGCTCTTCCTCGCCTTTTGGGTCCTAGGTATCGCCTTTGACAGGTTTATCGTTGTTTTTGTTAAGGCGAGTATCAATGGAAAGGTTGTGATGGGACAAATCGAAAAACTGGTCAAGGCGGGAGATGCCGCCTCTGCGGTTAAGTACTGTGAGGGTATTTCTGGCAAACCGCTTGCGAGAGTTTTGGGTACTGCGCTAGTTAATATCAATGAGAGTGCAAGTAGGATTCATAGCTCGATGGATGAAACTTTGCTCGAGGTACTTCCTAAGCTACAGAAACGAACACCTTATCTGTTTACACTAGCTAATGTTGCAACGTTGTTGGGTTTATTAGGAACCATTGCTGGGTTGATCCAGTCTTTTGGCTCCCTCGATGTCAGTGACCCTGCTTCGCAAGCACGGCAACTTGGTTCCGGTATTTCTATGGCTATGTTGACCACAGCCTTTGGGCTTATTATTGCGGTTCCTAGCATTATTTTGCATTCAATTATTCAAAATAAAACCGAACAGATTGTTGAAGACATTGATCATTACAGTACGAAATTACTGAACCTTATCAACAAGCCTTCGCACTAAGGAAGGGTTACACGAGAGAGTAGGTTGTCTTGGTCTAGTACAAGACCTGAACCCCGAACCACGGCAGATAAAGGGTCGTCAGCGAGAGTCACTGGCAAGCCGGTTTCTTCTGCAAGCATGGTATTCAGATTCTTCAGTAATGAGCCGCCGCCCGCAAGAACGATGCCACGCTCCATAATATCCGAGGAGAGCTCAGGAGGCGTCCTTTCGAGCGCCACCTTGACTGCTTCAACAATCGCCTGGATCGTTTCTGAGAGGCATTCACGAATTTCCTCTGAGGTGACCGAGATCGTTTTAGGTATTCCAGCAACCATATCACGGCCTTTTACTTCTATTGTCTTTATGTCCTCGTCTGGATAAGCCGTGCCAATACCAATTTTAATCAGCTCCGCTGTTCTTTCACCGATTAGAAGATTGTATTTTCGTTTCATGTGTTGAATAATGGCTTCATCCATCTTGTCCCCACCAACTCGAACACTTTCGCTTAGGACAATGCCGTTTAGGGAAATGACTGCCACTTCAGTTGTTCCACCGCCAATGTCAACAATCATATTGCCGCTTGGCTCAGAGATGGGTAGGTCGACACCGATTGCCGCAGCCATAGGCTCTTCAATCAAGTAGACGTGTCTGGCTCCGGCTGCAAGGGCCGATTCGCGAACAGCCCGTTTTTCTACTTCGGTAATGCCAAAAGGGACACAGATGATAATACGCGGCCGCACAAGCTTCGAACGATTATGCGCCTTATTGATAAAGTAGCGCAGCATGGCTCCTGTGGTTTCAAAGTCAGCGATGACGCCATCTTTCAGAGGTCGAATGGCTAAAATGTTGGCAGGAGTACGGCCGAGCATCTCTTTGGCCTCCTTACCCACTGCGCGTACCACTTTTTCTCCACGCGTGGTCTTTTCCACCGCGACCACAGAAGGCTCGGCTGCAATTATCCCCTTTCCTTTCATGTAGATAAGTGTATTTGCCGTACCCAGATCGATGGCTAAATCGTAGGAGAACATACCAATGAGTGAATCGAGAAACATGTTACTGCAATAGCAAAAACGTCTGCTTATGACAAATTCATTTGTCCTGATGGTGGTCGATACGGGTGGCAATAGAGATTTTGTTGAAGCCACTCTCCCGGGCTCGGTCGATAACGGCTACGACATAGCCGTGTGCCACCTCTTTATCGGCACGTACTAGAATGGGTCTCTGCTTGTCGCCCTTTGTCAATGCCGTGAGCGCATCCCCAAGTTCTTCAAGAGTAAGAACGTTACCACGGTACTCGAGAATTCCATTTCGGTCTAGAGAGAGAGTAAGTAAAGGTTCAATAGTGCTCTCTTGTTCTAATGTCGCCTTTGGCAGCTCAACTACAAGCTTGGATTCAGCCTTGAACGTAGTCGACACCATAAAAAATATCAGTAACAGAAAGACGACATCGATAAGTGGCGTGATCTCTATTTGGATCTGACTATCGTCTACTGTTTGGTTTTGAAATTTTAAGGCCATCTATTTTTTCTGCGGCTGGTTTCTGATTGTGTCTAGCTGCTCTATTACTCTTTCCGCTTCCTCTTCCATCTGAGTCATCAAGCTTGCCACTTTTGCTGTGTAGTACCTTGCGGCAATAAAGTAGGGAATTGCGATACTGAGTCCCGCTGCCGTGCTGATTAAGGCTTCGGATATGCCACCGGCAAGATTTTCTGTGTTTGACAAGCCCTGCATTTGGATAACAGAAAAGGTTTTGATCATACCGATAACAGTACCAAGTAGGCCGAGAAGGGGACTTACGGCGGCAACAGTACTGATGATGTGGATATGCTTAGAGAGGCTAGTGTTCTCTGATCTGCCAGCAGCTTCCATGGCTTTCTGCACTTCCTCTTGACCTTGTTCCGCTTTTGCCAAACCAGCAAAAAAGATACGCGAGAGGTTAGAGCGATTCACGCGGCAAAGGGTGATCGCATCTGAAATCCTATTCTCCGCCAGCATTTCGTGCAGCATTCTTCGGAGTTCTTCAGAAAGAACTCGAGACCGTCTTAAATAGAAAAAGCGTTCGATAGTAAAGGCAAGTGCTAAGAGAGAAAAGAGCAGCAGTGGGATCATGACAATGCCACCCTTGCTCAGCAATTGGAAAGTCGACTGGAAAAAGCCTAACATGTTCTAGAATTTAACATTACCGAAAATCCCTGCAAGAACTAAAAAGTGTTGGTTATGATTTGACTTTTTGCCGCCGGCACCATAAAATCAGGGTGAGAACGTGTAAACCTTTCCCCAACCGTCCCCGAAGAGCGTGAAAGAGAGCCCCAGCAAGAAAGCCAAGCCTATCAAAGGCACTGGTGAGCCAGACTCCACGGATGCAGTTCTTAGAGAGTTTTCTTTTACGGTTCTTGATTTTGTCGTCTCTGTACTGGATGCCGAGAGCGATACGTTTCGTGCCCACGCGCAAACAGTAGCAAAGTATAGTCGTATCGTTGCCGAGCGCCTAAAACTCTCTTTGAGTGAGATCAACCAGATAGTCTTAGCAGCCTATCTCCACGACTTTCATAAACTCATCGACAACAAGAAACGAACCTACAATATAACTGAAATCTTGGCGAGCTTAGGCGCACCAGAAGGTCTTGAGGAGATAATCAACCACGTCCACGATCGCTTTGACGGTAAGGATGCTGCCGGAGGGCTGGTAGGTACGAGCATTCCGCTAGGCAGCCGTATCATCGCAGTTGCGAACATGTTAGATGAGATTAGTCGAGGGAAGGTTGATACCCAAGTGATTCGACGAGATGCGGCGCTTAAATCGCTACGCAAGCGCGCCGGAACTTATCTTGACCCGGAAATGGTCGACTGCCTAACTGAAGCGCTTAGTAGCGAATATAAGGGGTTGTTCAAAGAGAACGATGCCCGGATCTTAGTTGCTGTTGAGAAGGATGATTTGCGTTTTCAATTGGCCAATGCACTCATGGAAAATGGATTCACCATCAGAACCAAAAGTGATGAACAGGGCACCTTTGAGGCGGTTGCTGAGTTTTCTCCTCACGTGTTGATTGTTACTATTCCACTGTTTAAGCAGCTCGTCGAGTTGTGCGGAGAGCATGACATTTACATCCACAAGCCTGTGATAGTTTTACAACAGAAAGGAATAAAAGCTGGTATCAAATCCAATGATTATGTTCCGGTTGAAGACTTTGTAGAGACCCCACTCAACATGCCGCTGCTCATAGACAAGCTAGAGACGGTTATGGATCGAGTCATCAAACAGGAAGCGAAAGCCCGAGAGGCAGCAGGATTTTTTGAAAAAGCTGCCAACAACTTTAAAGCGGGAGACATCTATCGAGAGATAGGCGACTATCGTAAAGCCGCTGAAATGTACGAGGTTGCCAATGTCTATGGATTTGCTGGCGAAATGTACGAGCTGTTAAAAGATTACAAGAAGGCTGCCAAGGCTTTTGAGATGGCGGGAGATTACGTCAAGGCGGCTAAGTTGTATCATGAAGTTGGTATGTATGAGGATCGGGGGCGGGTTTATGAGAAGACTGGTGACTTTTACTATACTGCGAAGAACAAACTCCATGGTGGGGATACAAAAGCAGCGCTCGAGTATTTTAAACGAGTAGACACCAGTCACGAAAAGTATCGGAAGGCCTGCTATTACCTGGCAAAGATCTATATGGAGCAAAGACAGTGGCAACAGGCGATCAAATGCTATGACAAAGTCGTTGCTGGTGAAGCAGTACATAGAAAGAACTTGCGGCACTATTACAACGTGGCTATTGCTCATGAGCACCTCGGCCAGTATCCTAAGGCCTTAGAGATCTACGAGAAGATTTTAGGTGTAGACTATAATTTTCGTGATGTTCACAAGCGCGTCGAACATTTAAGAAGGAAGGTGCAAAAGTTAGAACAACGCACAAAGCTTGAACACAAGGTTTCAGATTTTGCCGCCGTTGATACTGTAAGAACAGCCAAAGAAACCCGATACGAAAAGATCAAAGTCATTGGAAGGGGTGGAATGGGAGTCGTCTATGAGGCCACGGATCGTGTGCTCGATCGCAAAGTCGCTTTGAAGGTGCTCTCCGCAGCGTTTCGAGAAGATAAATTTGTTGTTGAGACGTTTCTTAGAGAAGCAAAGGCAGCGGCAATGTTGAATCATGTCAACATAGTGACGATCTATGATGCGGGCATAGAAAACAATAACTACTTTATTGCCATGGAATTGATACATGGTCAAACCATCAAAGAAATCATTCGGGATAAGAGATTTTCGTTTGCATCGATTTTGCGCATTATGCGCCAGGTTTGCAGCGGTCTTAACTATGCTCACAGCAAAAAAGTTATCCATCGTGATCTGACGAATGCCAATATCATGCTGACCAAAGACAATATCATCAAGATTATGGACTTTGGCCTCGCACGTATCGTTGAGCACTTGATGAGCGAGCAGTCGATCATCGGTGGAACGCCCTCCTATATGGCGCCGGAACAAGTTCGAGGTGCTCCTATCGATCAACGGGCGGACATCTATGCGCTTGGATGTAACCTATTCGAGCTGGCTGCAGGTCGCCTTCCTTTTGTCGAGGGAGATTTGGGATACCACCACGTGCATACCGCACCGCCCAACCCGCAGGAGATCAACGCCAAAATCCCAACAAGCCTCAGTACGGTAATCCTGAAGTGCCTTGAGAAGGAGCCGAGTGATCGTTACCAGTCGGTAGCCGAGCTCATGCAGGCGCTGAAAATCGGTATTGGCTGAGCTTGTTCGCGTTTGCCGGCTATGGTACCTTACTGCCTTTATGAGTGGCTTTTTGAGCGAAGAGCAGCAGCTACTGCGGCAGACCATTCGTGATTTTGCCGCGACCCACATTGTCCCCAATGCTAGCGGATGGGATGAAGACGGGACCTTTCCGACTGAAGTCGTTGCCAAGCTGGGTGAGTTGGGTGTGCTGGGCATGTTGGTGCCTGAAGAGTATGGCGGGGCAGCTTCTGACTACATGACGCTCTCGCTCGTTATCGAGGAGTTAGCTCGCTATGATGGAGCTATAGCCCTAACGGTCAGTAGCCACAATTCACTCTGTGTCGGCCACATTCTGCTGGCTGGCAGTGACGCACAAAAACAACGCTACCTGCCACAGTTAGCAGCTGGGGCCCACTTGGGAGCTTGGGCATTGACCGAGCCTGGATCTGGCTCCGATGCCGCGGCGATGCAGACGCGAGCTGAGCGTCATGGCGATCACTGGGTCATCAACGGCTCCAAGGCATTTATCACTCAAGGCTCTGTTGCCGACGTCTATGTGGTTTTAGCACTCACTCAGCCAGACCAAGGAACCAAAGGTATCTCTGCATTTATCGTCGAGAAGGGTACCCGAGGGCTCACAGCGGGGCGTAAAGAGGACAAACTCGGCTGTCGGGCATCGGATACCACATCGCTCAGTTTTGACCAAGTCAAAGTTCCAGCAGAGAATCTACTCGGTAAGGAAAACAAAGGTTTTGTCGATACGCTTAAGGTTCTCGATCGGGGTCGTGTCATGATTGCCTCTATGGCGTTGGGTCTAGCGCGCGGTGCCTTGGAGGAGGCTTTGCAGTACGCCAAAGAACGCGAGCAGTTTTCGCAATCCATTGCCAATTTCCAGGCAATCCAGTGGATGTTGGCTGATTCAGCTACTGAGTTGACAGCGGCCACACTGCTTACGCGACGCGCAGCCTGGATGTGTGATCAAAAGATGTACGTCAAAAAAGAGGCGTCCATGGCGAAGCTCTATGCTTCAGAGATGGCCATGCGGGTTACGGCTCGGGCTATTCAGATTCACGGGGGTTACGGCTACATGAAGGAGTATCCGGTGGAGCGATTCTATCGTGATGCCAAGATTTGTGAAATCGGTGAGGGCACCTCTGAGATCCAGCGCGAGGTGATTGCCCGGGCGATATTTGCTGATTAGATGAAGCGAGTTTTTTATACGGTTGCTGTTGTTTTTATCCTGGTCGTTACAATGGCCCCACTGTCTGCTGTGGCAGGCAAGACGGTGAATGCCACTCTAAAGCAAGCAATTACGATTTCACCTAAGCTTAAAGTCTACGAGTACCATTATCCAAATGGCCTTACCGTGGTTCTCGTTCCTAATAAGAAGGCCCCTCGTACTACTGTATACCACCTTGTCAAAGTTGGCAGCCTGCACGAACGCCCGGGTATTACCGGTATTGCCCACCTCTTTGAGCACATGATGTTTCGCCCGCTAAGACCAGGAGCGCCGGGGTTCGATGATCTGGTAAAGGGACTAGGCGCTTCGAAAAATGCCACTACCCGCTTTGCCTCGACCCATTACTATACTCTAGCTCCTGCCAAACATCTGCAGCGAGTGTTAGAGATTGAGGCAGACCGATTTCAACACCTGCAGGTGACCAAAGAGCTGCTCGATGTTGAACGCGAGGCTGTGAGGTCGGAATACTCTACCGGTCTTGATGCCAATCCGATCTGGGATCTGTGGTTTACCATCTATCGTGCTGCCTTTCGTAAACATCCCTACGAATGGATGATTACTGGCTTTCGTGAGGATCTTGAAAAGATCACCGCTAAAGACTGTAATGAATTTTTTGCCAAGTACTACAAACCCAACAACGTCGGGCTGTTTATTGCCGGCGACTTTAGTCGCAAGAAAGTCCTCAAGTGGATCTCGCAGTACTATGGAGGTTGGGTCAGTGGCGAAAAGACAGAGCTGCCACTAGCATACCAACATAACGACAAGTACGTTTTTCAGCAGGGCAAGCTCAAATCTTCGGTTCGACGTTTCCTCATTGGTTATCGGATTCCAGAGTGGCAGGGTGAGAGACGGTATATTGTTGAGGTAGCCAACTACATTCTCTTTGCAGCAAATTACAGTTTGGCGGATCGACGGTTACTGTTTGACCAGAAGCTGGTATCTATGGTTTCAAGTTTCAACTTTGATTATGCCCGGGGCATGGCCAAGGTACTGGTAAACCTACTGCCCGCAACCACACTGCAGCAGGCCATGGGCGCAATAGATGCGTTGCGCCAAGACTTTCGCAACTTGCCGGAGCGGGAGTTTCAAGCCTACCTTAGGCAGTGGCAGATAAGTCTAGCAGAGTCTATACAGCGCAACTTCGTGTTGGTCGAAGGGCTCAGCCACAGCTGGAATAAGTTTGGTGATATCAAATACGCCATTGAAGAGAGCAGACAACCTCTGAAGGTAGAAAAAGGTTCTGTACAGACCTTTATTGATCGTTACTTTGTGAAAAGCAACATGGTGGTGGTGTCTAACAAATCATAACTCGTATAAGCAGTTAATAGCGATGAAGCGTTTATGCATAATTTTTTGCCTTGTTTTAACAGGTACAGCCGAGGCGGAACGGGGCTATTTATGGAATGGCTCCCCCTATGAAGGTGAGCTGGACAACTCATTGCCACGAGAAATTGTCGTGCTTGACTTTCCTGGCGGGGCTGGACTTGTGCCGAAAGATCTCCAGGGTGTTAGCTGGATAGTGACAAAGGTGTTCCGCGAGGGCCCTGGTTCCATGACCGGTGATGCCTACCGTAAAGAGCTCTTTCTTCTCAACAGCTCTATCTCATTTCAAGTGGATTCACGCTATGCACGTGTTGTCATTGTTGCGCCTAAAGAGAGTTTTGCTAAGGCCATGGCGCTTGCCAAAGCTGTGCTCCAGGGCCCAAAGTTGGACGTTAAGACCTTTCAGGAGAATAAACAGCGGGTGCTTGTACAGCGGCGAGCCATGGATGACAACATGCGCCAGCTGATAGCCTACTATTGGCTCCGTGATACCTTTGCCTACCATCCCGAGGTGTTAGACGGCACAGGCTCACCTTGGTCGATCAATCGAGTCACGCTTGATCACGTAAAGGAGTATGCAACCAAGCTGTTTCAATGGCAGCACGCCTTTGTAACCTTTATAGGTCCGGTGCCGCCGAAGATAGTCGTAAAGACAGTGAATGGCCTCTTTTTTAATGAGCAGACTAAACAAGACTACACACCTTACGCTTATCCAGAGATCGAAATCGACGACGTTCATGTTAAAGGTCTCAAAGTAACCTTAATAGACAAACCAGGCGCCACAGATAATCAGATTCGTTTTGTGCACCTGTTGCCAAAAAAAATTAGACGAGATTCAAAAGAGTACTTCCACTTATGGATCATGCACAGGATTCTTGGGCAAGGTGGTTTTGATAGCCGACTCTTGTCGACTCTGCGCACGAAGAGAGGGCTAACATACAGCATTAACAGCTTTTTCTTTTCCGTTTTGCCCGTGTGGGGGGTTGCCACCTTTGCGGTTACCGATCAAACAGGCAAATTACTACAGGGCATTGACGAGGTTGTTGATGCATTCAAAAAAGAACGCATTAGAAAACAGGAGATAGCTGAGGTTAAAGAAAAGCTGACGTCGTCTTATAAGGCATCTATGGAGCTGGCTAAAGATCGACTCTTTGACCGTATAGACTACAGACACTACAATCTCAACGAAAGGTTCATGTCGCGATTTTTAAAGCACCTGCAGCGGGTCAAGGCAAAAGATGTCATGCGTATGGCACAATCCACACTGCGACGCCAGCATGGCCGTCTCTACCTGATGGGAGATAAAGAGAAGCTGCTGCCGATAGTGGCAGAGTATGGGGTTGAGCCCAAAGCAGTTCGAATCGTCAACATCGCAGACATTCAGTAATACTTCGTTCATTCTTTTCATGTCTTCTCTATATGGCTTGTCCAACCCAGCCTTCGGCGAAATCAAGCGCAGGAGGCCGGAGGCCGACGAGCCATTCGCCGAAGGCTGGGTTGGACAAGCCTATGGAGGTGACAGCGAATGAAACGAATCTGTAACGCTGTCGCATCCACACTGTCATAGCGATGGTGTGACAACCTGAGAGAAAATAAAGCGCAGACGAGCGGAGCGAAGCGAGCCATTTCTCGAAGGTTGTCGCACCATCGCTAAGGTAGAGGGTGTATAACAGCTCTTTTCGAGACTATTTGGTGAGGCCGAGCACCTTGAGGAGGAAGGCCTGTTCGAGGGCGATCTCCTTGAGATAGTCGAATCGTCCTGACGCTCCACGGTGTCCTACATCCATATCGGTTTTTAACAGCAGAAGGTTGTTGTCTGTTTTCAGCGCACGCAGTTTGGCGACCCATTTAGCTGGTTCCCAGTAGGACACACGTGGATCATTCCAACCAGCAATAACCAGCATATGGGGGTAGGCTTTGGCAGCAACGTTATCGTAAGGGGAGTAAGATTCTATATAGTCGTAGTATTCTCTCTTTGCTGGATTTCCCCACTCCTCATATTCGGCAATCGTGAGCGGCAAGTTTGGATCAGACATGGTGTTGAGCACA
This sequence comes from Oligoflexia bacterium, assembly GCA_028277945.1. Taxonomy (GTDB): domain Bacteria; phylum Bdellovibrionota_G; class JANQFH01; order JANQFH01; family JANQFH01; genus JANQFH01. The sequence continues at coordinate 41,715 of JANQFH010000012.1, read as the reverse complement.
TCGACAAAGGGTACGCTAGCGACAACGGCCTTAAAGAGATCTGGTCGCATGTTGACTACCGCACCCATTAAGAGTCCTCCAGCACTACCACCCTTGATGCAGAGCCGCTCGCGGCTGGTGTAACCCTGCTGGATAAGGTGTTCGGCACAGGCGATGAAGTCTTCGAAGCTATTGCGCTTTTTTAACAGTTTGCCTTGTTCATACCAGCTTCGCCCCATTTCACCGCCACCGCGAATATGGGCCATGGCAAAAGTGAAGCCACGGTCCAGCAGGCTCAAGCGGTATGAAGAGAAGGCTGGTTGGGTACTGTAGCCATAAGAGCCGTAAGCATGGAGGTAGAGTGGATTGTTGCTGTCTTTGGCAACATCCTTGCGGTAGAGGAGTGAAATAGGGATCTTGGAACCGTCAGATTGCTCGGCGTAGACTCTCTTGCTTACGTAGTTGTTAGCATCATAGCCGCTGGGAATTTCATCCTGTTTACGTAGCGTCAGCTGCTGCTTTTGCATGTCGTATTCATATACCGACTTCGGGGTGGTTAACGATGAGTAGTGAAACCGCAGAGTCTGGCTGTTGAATTGCGGGTTTGCAGTTTGTCCGATCTCACAGATGGGGTCTGGCAAGCTCACTTCATGGCTTTGCTTCGATGCTAGATGCACAATCTCAACTTTATTAAAACCCTCTTTGAGTTTGTAGATGGCCATAAAGTCTTTAAAGAGTTCAATGTCGTCGATCATGGTCTGCCTGCGAGCAGGCAGGAATTCTGCCCAGTGTTCTTTTGCCGTGTTGTTAACTGGAGTAACCATAACACGAAAGTCTTTAGCTGCGTCGTTGGTGAGGATATAGAACTCCTCTCCGTTGTGAAATACATGGTACTCAACGTCTTGCCGTCGTTTGGTGACTAGCTCGGGTTTTGCGGATGGCCGGTCGGCATCCATATAGTAGACCTCTGATGAGGTTTTGCTGTGGCTATTAAAGAATATATACTTCTTGCTCTTTGCCTTAGAGATCCCAACATAAAAGGCACAATCGGCTTCTTCAAATAGCTGGAGGTCTTGTTGCGGCTCTTGGCCTAGACGGTGCTGCCAAACCTGATAAGGCCTTCGAGTGGCATCCATACGAGTGTAGTACAGCGTTGCGCTGTCATTTGCCCAAACGATGTCGTCATAGGTCTCCTTGATGATCTCGTTGCTAAAGAGTTCGCCTGATTCCAAGTCCTTAACATAGGTGGTAAAGCTCTCGGCTCCTGTGTAGTCAACAGAGTAGGCGAGGTAACGATGGTCTGGGCTGATGGCAAATGCGCCAAGAAAGAAGTAGCTGTGACCTTTCGCGAGCTCATTGCAGTCGAGCAACAGTTCTGCCGGTGCCTCCAGGCTTTTGAGTTTACGATAGTAGGCGCGATACTGTTTATCAGCAAATGTTTGCTCATAGTAGTAGTAGTCGCCATCTTGGGTAGGAACGGTTGTGTCCGCTTCTTTGATTCTTGCCTTGAGTTCGTTGAAGATCGTCTCTTGCAAAGCCACAGTGTCCTGTAGAGATCCCTCAGTATACTGATTTTCTGCCTCAAGGTGAGCGCGGACTTCTGGATCGTCACGTTTCTGCAGCCAGAAATAGTCGTCATACCGCTTTCCACCATGAGCTTCGGTGACCTTTGTTTGCTTTTTTGCGATTGGCAGTTGTGGAGCTCTTTTAGTCGTCATAGTCCTGAGCAGAGATGTCTTCGGTCGCTCCGCCATGGGCTTTTGCCATAGAGCCAACGCGATAGGAGACAAAATACTGATACGCCGAAACCAAGGCAATGACTGTAGCAACAACAAGGAAGAGTTCACCGATGGCAAACCACTGTACGCCAAAGAGGTCGTTCTCCTCACCCAGAATAAGGCAGGCGAGAGCAATGTTTAGGGTTGTCGTCTTGAATTTCGCGATCTGGCTAGCAGCGATAACGACACCCTCCTGGGTAGCAATGCCACGTAGACTATTGACAGCAAACTCTCTACCGATCAACAGCAGTACAAAGAAAAAGTGGATACGACCCAGATAAAGCAACATGGTAAGAGTGGTGATTACCAGTAGCTTGTCGGCAAGTGGATCGAGGAGTTTTCCCATTTGACTGATCTTATTGTGTTTCCTTGCTAAATAGCCGTCTATGATGTCGGTGACTGTGGCGGCGATGAACAACAGTCCTGCTATCAGGCTGAGCCAGGCACGGTCGACGGCAAGCAGCAGTACCAGTAGGGGCACGACCAAAATGCGCGATAGGGATAGTTTGTTTGGTAAACTTAAGTCGCGAAACCAGTTCAACTGGGACAATCCTATTACGAGAGCGATTTTAGCTGTCTATAGTACAGCAAAACCTGCTCAATGTAATGGATTGTTTCAGGGTAGGGGGGGATGCCACCATACCTCTGTACGGTTGTTGGCCCCGCATTGTAGGCAGCTAGAGCAACAGGCAGATCTCCTTGAAACCGGCGTAGCAAGGAGCGAAAGTAACGCACCCCAGCCTGGATATTCTCACGGGGATCAAAGGGGTTTTCCACCTTGAGCAGACGCGCTGTCTCCGGCATGAGTTGCATTAGCCCTTGGGCTCCCTTGTGGGAAATCGCCTGTGGATTGAAGTTCGATTCTGTCTTAATGATGGCGCGTACCAGAAGCGGGTCCAGTTGGAAGCGGCTGGCTAGCGTATTGATGAGAGCGTCAATGGTACTGGGGGTACTAGGAATACTAGGCCTATAAGTCGCTGTGCTGTGAGCAGGCAGTGCCGTCCTCTTCTCGATTTCCTCCTTCAGGTAGTATCTCTTTGCTTCAGGATGGGAGGGGGTGTCGGTGAAACTGAGGCTGCCATCACTGTCGGTAAAGGTGTAGATGGGCTCTGTGGCCAGCAGGCTGCTCGGTATTGCTGTGAGAAGTAGAATCTGTAGCCAGAGTCGAAAACACATAGGCGCCTACCTGCAGTGTTGAATAGAGTCTTTGCTTTTCAGTGAGTTAGGCTAGGGAACGGTGTTTTTCCTCAGCCCTTTTTAATTGTCGCAAACCGGCCATAGGCTGTCAAGTTGATGCCGCGGTTGGTCATTATTTCGAGAGCCCGCAAAGGCTTTAAGGTGATTACTCATATCGACTATAGCCTTTAACGCCTTTGCGATGCTCTCGAGCTCTGCGCTCCCTCGCGAGTGAATCGCTCGGTCGCTTTCTAAGAGCCTCCTGCGTTTTATTTTCTCTCAGGTTGTCGTACCAGCGCTAACGTAGGCGTGCAAAGAAAAAAACAGTGTCCTTAACTCTGCCAGAATGTTTGTAGTGTTGTTACTGTCTCAGTACTTATACTTTGGCCTCCAACCATTGGCTCCCTGTGGCAGTAGATCAAAGAAATGCCAGATGCTGCAGAAGAGATCGCCCGGGCCAAAGGCTGCGCGCGTGGTGCGATAGATTTTTCCGGAAGGTTCTTTTACCAGAACAGAGACACCAGGTAGTTTGCTGCCGTCATCCGTTTCAAATCCAAGATCTTTGGTAAAGGTGGAATCCTTAGCCGAGGCCATTTTAAACTTCCAGCCGCGCTCCTTGGCAAAACTCTCTTGCACTTGTGGGTCGTCTGATGAGACTACGGCAAAGGCAGCACGGTTCTCCAGGTGGGGCAGCATGCCGTTATAGCCATCCGCCCAAAGCGTACAGTAAGGGCAAGATTTGCCCATGTTGTGTACAAGGATGAGCTCACTCTTGTCACCAAAAAGACTTCTCAGCGACACCGCGCCATTTGTTGTTTGCAAGCTGTAGTCTTTAATCTCTTCGTGTGGTCTACTTCTATGTAGCTCGGTGAGCTTTTTTTGCAGTTGGTGCAGCTCCTCTTCGAGTTGTTGGATCTGTTTTTCTGTCGAGTTAACCGGTGTGAATTGCATAGTTCCTCCGTTTTAAAAATCTTTTTTCAATCTGACAATAAGCCCCTCGATGGTTTCAGCAATATCGTCATAACCAGCGCGGACAAAATCCAGCGAGAGACCAAAGGGATCGGTAATGTCTCTGGTTTTTGATCCCTCTAGAGCAAAGTTGCGCAACAGATAGACACGGCCTTTGGTAGAGGGGTACTGCAACTCGATTTCATCGCAGTGAACCTTCTCCATGCCAAAGATCATCTGACAAGACTGCAGTAGCTTGTCAGAGAGCCCTCTGGTCTGGTGGGAGGTTAGGTCAACATCAAACTCCCGCGCTATATCAATAATCGTACTTGTCGTTTTCTGACCTGGTTGTGCCATGATACCCGCAGAGCTCACTTCAAAGTTATCAAGACCGCTCTCCTTGAGACGCTTGCGCAAAAAATACTCTGCAAAAGGGCTGCGACAGATGTTTGCCGTACAGACAAAGCATATTTTCATCTTTCTGCTCCAATGTTTTCTCTGCCACCAAGATAAGGACGCAGTGCCTCAGGAATGGTAACGGTGCCGTCCTCATTCCAGTAATTCTCTAGGATGGCGATAAGCGTACGACCCACCGCCAAACCTGAACCGTTGAGCGTGTGCGCAAACGCCGCTTTTCCGCCACTCTCTGGCTTGTAACGTATGTTGATACGTCGAGCCTGAAAGTCGCCGCAGTTACTACAGGATGAAATCTCGCGATACTGCTTTTGTCCGGGTAGCCAAACCTCAATATCGTAACACTTTGCCGCACTAAAACCGATATCACCACTGCATAGATCAACCACTCGGTAAGGCAGGCCTAAGATTTTTAAGGTCTTTTCAGCGTCGGCGGTCAAGCTCTCAAGCTCATTACTTGAGGTTGTAGGTGTAGTGATCTTAACAAGCTCTACTTTGTGGAACTGGTGTAGACGTATAAGACCACGAGTGTCTTGACCATAGCTGCCAGCTTCACGACGAAAGCAGGGCGTGAAAGCCACGTACTTCAGTGGTAGATCCTTTTCAGCAAACACTTCATCGCGATGAATATTGGTAATGGGCACCTCAGCTGTGGGAACGAGAAAGTAGCCATCTTTTTCGAGAAAAAAAGACTCATGGCGGAATTTTGGCAGTTGTCCTGTGCCTATCATGCTTTGCTCCTGTACGAGATAGGGCGGCAGCAGAGGCTCGTAACCGCCTTGGTTGCCGTGCAGATCTAGCATGAACTGAATCAGCGCCATTTCCAGGCGCGCACCCATGCCGCGAAGGAGCGCAAAGCGGCTTCCTGATATCTTACTAGCACGATCACAGTCAATGATGCCAAGACGCGTGCCAATCTCAAGATGATCCGGACCTTGCTCTAGCCGCTTCGAGACGCCATCAGAGCGTCTTACTTCGACGTTGTCGGCTGCTGTTTTACCGATGGGTACGCTGGGGTCTAGAAGGTTTGGTAACTCAAGGAGTGGTTGGTAGTAGCCATCTCTGTGTTGGCTTTGGCTAACTTCCAACTCTCTTAGATTGCTCTTCACCTCCTGCGACTGTTTCTTCAGCGCTTCGATTTCTGCGTTGCTCTTTCCCTTATTTGCTTTGAGCAGGGGGCCAATCTTTTCCGATATCTGTTTCGATTGGTGGCGTAACGAGTCAATTTCTTGAGAGATCTTTTTATAAACAGTAAAGTGTTTGGTTATGACTTCTATGTTTCCGGTCTGCTGTCTTTTTTGTAAATTCTCGACAATGAGCTTGGGGTTGTCGAGCAGCATACGTGGGTCAAGCATCTTCAATTCTTCCGTAAGTAGTAGAGTTCGTCTTCAATTTCTTTCTTGAGCTTGGAGTCTGGATCTAATTCGAGAAACTTGACAAAAGCTGCAGTCGCCTGCCTTTTGCGGCCGCTTTCTTTGTAAACGTATCCTAGACGATAGTAGACCTCGGGATTTGTTGGTTCCAAGCTTTTTGCTTTTAGATAGTGCTTGATTGCTAAATCTAGCCTCTGTCGTTCCAGAAAAATTTTACCGAGGCCAAGGTATACTTCTACCGAACGCGGGTTTAATTTTCTGGCTCGTATAAACTCTTTGCCCGCCTCATTCTGCTTGTTGTCTTTAAGCAGCACATTGGCGAGTTTGATACGAGTCTGCCAATCATTTGGTTTGTCTTTTAACACTTCGCGATAACGCAGAGCGGCGTTTCTATAGTCGCCAACCCGAGAGTAAATGGTTGCCGCGAGAGATGTGCCGGCGCTATTCCCGGGTGACATTTGCAAGAACTGTTCAAGGCTGCGGAGAGCGCCCGCATAGTCGTTGACTGAGAAGTAAGAGACAGCAAGCTCATAGTAGCTAGAGGCATAGTCGGGCTTATATGAGATGCTCTTAATAAGCTCTGAGATGGACTGTTCATAATTTTTTAACAGGCGAAAGGTAATTCCCAGATAGTTTCTAAGGAGAAAATCATCGCTTTTCATGGCGATAGCTTCTTGTAAAACAGCAAATGCCTGCTGTCCCTGGCCCTGGTCAATGTAATTTTTGGCTAGCAGAGCACGATGCTGGACTGATTTTGGTTCGAGTTCAACAAGCTGCTTGATTACCGATGTAGCTTGTTTGTAATCTTGAAACCTACGTGCAGTTTCTGCAGTAAGCCGTAACGTGGTCGTGTTCTTAGGATCCAATTCCGAAGCCTTGTTTAAGTACTGCAAGGCCTGTTTGCGATTACCGCGCGCCGCGTAGATCTCGCCTAGTTTACTGAGGACGTCTGGACTGTTTGGGGCGATGGTTAGTGCCTTCTGCAACAAAGGTAATGGTTTTTTTGCTAGTCCTAGCTTTAGATAGGCGTCGCTTAGACCAAGGTAGGCGGTAATATTTTGCGGGTCTAGGGCCAATGTCTTGTTGAAGTGTTGCACAGCGAGCTTTGATTGTCCTTCCCAGAGTGCGAGTTTGCCCATGAGCAGCTGTGCAGAAATGTTATCAGGCGCTAGCTCGAGGCTCTTGGCTGCCACGGCCTTTGCCTCTTCGGGTTTTTCAAGCGCTAGCCACGTTTCTGCAAGCTCGATTAAGCCGTCTACATACTCTGGATCCGTGGCAAGGGCTTCTTGGAGAACCTTAACAGACTGATCAAAATTGCCGTTCAATCGCAACGCCCTGCCTAGGGTCGATTGGTATCTTGTGTTCTTAGGGGCGATCCTTACGGCCTTGCGCAGTAAAACCAGCGCTTCATTGACCTCCGATGTCAGCATGGCGGTGGCGAGTTGATGTGCATAGTCAGGGTTAGAGGGATCGGCATCATATGCCTTTTTGATCAAGCTGGTTTCCTGGCTAATCCCATATTGAAACGCGAACAACTTAGCCCGCTCCAAGCTTGAGAGCTTACTGCCTGCACTTTTGAGGAGGGCTTCGGCCTGATTATAAGTCTCCTGGGAGGCAGGGGCTGTCTCTATGAGGGCTATTTTGGAGAGGGTGTGCGGTGGGGTGGCCTCGGCTAACTGCCGCCAGAGACTTTCGGCCTCTTTAGGGTTGTTCTGCCTTTGGGCAATTTCTGCAAGACGATATTGGGACCGACGTAGTGACGGAGTTAATTGATAGGTAGCTACCGCCTGCTCTAAGTTGCCGCTTTTTTGGTAAATCTCTGCTTTGATAAAGTTGCCCAAAGGCGTTGTAGGTAGCTTTCCTATAAAAGAGGTGAGCCCGTCGTTTTTTTCAATGTTTAAGTTAAATAATGCCTGAGCCATGATAAAGTTTGCAGGCTTTATCTCAGGAGAAAGTTCTGAAATTTCTTTAAGTATTGCTTTAAAATATTTTGTCTCTTTCTCAGCTAACGACTGGCCAAATTTTGCCAAGATGGCCACGATGACAACATATCCCTTGGCAAGGTGCTGGCTGGGATCTCGTTTAACAATGGCATCCAGCTCTTCGCGGACCTTTTTATAGACATCAAAACGATCTGGGGTGATTTTCTCTTCGACTTCTTTGGTTTGAGCGAGAAACGCGGCGCGCTCCTTTTTGCTTGGACCGCCATGGTAGAGGCGTCTCAACTCTAGCAGAGGTCCGGGTAGGTGTTCTTTCGGACCAAAGATGGTTAGCAGCGTTGCGCCAAGCAACAGCACGACAACAAAAATAGGTGCGCCGATAATCAGGTACTGTTTTAGCTGTCGCGGCTTCTGCTTACGTTCTGCCGCAAGCAGCTCTTGGAACGACGAGTCTGCGTCATCCTCAAGGCTTACTTCTTGGGGCGAGGGAATTGCCATGGGTTTGTCCGTGACGTCCTCAGCCCTTTGATCCTCAACCATAGGGTCTGGTTCGAACGCTTGTGGCGAAGAAGGAGCTTGGCTGACCTTGGCAAGGTTCTCTGTTTGCACAGATGGAGCAGCTTCCAGGTCATCCTTGAAGAGATCTTCGAATTCCGCGTCCAGGGAGTCGTCTGGTTCCTCGCGTGAGTCTTGCGACTCTACTCTGTTCTGTACAGGCTCTTCTGGAGGCTGTGATGGAGAAGGGGTTGGCTGTGGCGCCTGTTGGTCCCTGTCAGTGGGTTCAGCCACCATGGTTGGCTCTTGCGCGACACTGACAATATCAAGGTCGCCGAGCAGGTCATCATCCAAAGAGGACTCCTCCACGGCGACGGTTGGTGGTGTGCTGGTGATGTCAGATGGTACCGGTTGTTTTTCTTCTTTCTGTTCGAGTTCAAATAGATCTTCCAGATCAAGATCATCAGCTTGTTTTTCATTGCCTTTATCTAGAAGAACCTTGGCCTGACATTTTGGACAGGTAGTCTGATCGCCTGTATCTGCCGTTTCGATTGCGAACGACTCGCCACACTGAGCGCATGTTATTGTCATTGTTAAAAAAATTTAACATCATTGGTTTGGCGCTTCAATTAAATTTTTGACCGAGGTTTGGCCTCAGTGTACTATCTACTTATGATCACAGGAGGAATTATCGCAACAGAGGTGAAGAGAGCGCCTCTGTGGAAAACAGCAGTGACTTTTGTAGGATTTTTTCTGCTTGTTTGCATGCCTATCTCCTGTAGCCATCGGCGTGCTCCAGTGGAACCTGCTGCCCTTAAGCAACCGGCTAGTTTAGATGAACGTGCTGAGATTTATTCCCGCTTTCTCAAGGGCAAGCAACACAGCTTTGCCGGGGATAGTCAGAGTGCCGTTGCCGATCTTGAAGAGGTACTGAAACGGACTCCAGACAGCGCGGTTACCCACTTTAACCTCGCTTTAGAGCTCTTGCGGCAAGGTGAGCTAGAAGGCGCAAAGGCGCAGATCGTCGAAGTCTTGCGCCTAGATCCAGACAACAATGAGGCGCGGTTTCTGTTCGGTAAGCTATTGCTTATGGAAGGGAACAGGGAAGCAGCGATCGAACGCTTTCAAGAGATTCTTGCTAAGGATCCTCAGTATGAGGATGCCCGCAGTGCGATTTTGAATATCCATATCTATGGCAAAAACTATGATCTTGCTCTGCAAATGTTGGAGCAAAGGCTTGCAGCCGACCCCAAAGATGTCATCGCACTCTATTACTTTGGCAGGGTGTATACAGAGATGAACGAACTGGAGAAAGCCACCGAGTCTTACACGAACGCCCTTGCCATTAGAGAGGACTTTGTGCCGGCATTACAGGCGCTCTCCCGTCTTGCCGAGTATCAGAAGTCGTTTCAACGTGCGCGCGATTTGCTCTTGCGCCTGCATGAGTTGGATCCGACCAATACGGAGGTTCTCCGACGTCTGACCAAGAGCTATATTGCATTAGACGATTATGAAAACGCTTTGAACACGTTAGAAGATGTCTATGCGCTAGAGCCAGAAGATTCTTCACTGCCCCTCAGAATAGGGCTGTTACATCTTAAGTTGCAAGGTTTAGAAGAGTGCCTGTCATGGTTACGTAAAGCGGTGGCTCTGAATCCGAATTCGATTCGTGTGCGTTACTACGTTGGTAGTGTTGCCTACCAATTAGGTCACTATGACGAAGCACGCCAGCACCTACAGCGGATTCCCAAAGATTCTGAGCTCTATAACGATGCCGTATTGACTATGAGCTTTCTGTATGAAAAACAGCAAAAGAGAAAAAAGGCGATCAGGGCATTAAAAAAGGCAATTCGTCACAAACCAGATGAGGCAGAATTCTACATTGTTAAAGCAAATTTGCATGAGAAGGATGATAACGCCGACAGGGCTGTAGAAACCCTTGATAAGGGTCTGCAACGACTGCCAGAAGACGAAAACCTATGGTACACTTTAGGCGCGCTCCACTACCGTATGGGCAATGTGGCTATGAGCATCCAGAGTATGCGTAGAGTGGTTGAGGAAATAAACCCCGACAACTTCAGTGCGCTGAACTTTCTTGGCTACACTTTTGCTGAACGCAATGAAAATTTGGATGAAGCTGAGAAGCTCATCCGACGAGCCTTGGATATCAAACCAGGAGATGGCTACATTACCGACAGCCTTGGTTGGGTTTTCTACCAACAGGGTAGGTACGAAGAGGCTCTTGCTACCTTGAAGCAGGCAAATACGCTGGCACCGAACGAACCTATTATCCTCGAGCATTTGGGTGATGCCTTTCGCAAGAGGGCGCAGGCCAAGGAGGCCCTGGACAGTTATAAAAAGGCGCTTGAAGTGAATGAAGACGACAAGGTTGAAATTCGGCTTAAGGAAAAGATCAACGGGTTGGAAAACGAGCTTGCTTTTCATCTCAGGCCTGCTGCTACTCTTTCTGTGTAATGGCTGTCATCGACGATCCTCCTTCCAACAGCAGTTGCGTCCTGATAGAATAGCAACCTATAAGATTGCCGGCAGGTTTGCAGTTACTAGTTCGGAGACGCGTCATCGCGGTGGAGTGACCCTATTTGTTGATAGCAGCGGCCGGCTCTTTGTAGAGATTGCAAAGGCTGACACCCCTCTAGCGCAAATCTCTTTCAATGGTTTAGAAATTTCTCATAGAAGTAATCAGTGGACCGGAGTTCGCTGCACCAATGATGGTTATCTCCCTTATTTTAAAGATGAATATGGGATTGAGCTCGATGTAAAAGACCTCGCCGAAGCGCTCTATAACGCTCAGAATTTTACTGAAAAAAATTTTGAGATTCGTTTCTTTCATCCACAAGAGTTTGCCGTGGGCTTACGTCCTTCGCTGATCACAGTAAAAAATAGGGAGCGCTTGATCTTTTCTCTGCGAGTACAGCAGTGGCAAGGTTTAGAGAGGTTGGATGCGGCCTTTTTTGAGCTGGGTGAGTGTCATCGTGAGAGAGAGAGAGCTTCAGAGGCATCAGAATAGCGGTTGCATGTACTCTGTAACCGTTGTATTTTAGAGTGGTTATATGCAGGCAAAGAAAAAGAGACTAGGCGAGATTCTGGTTGAAAACCAGATTATCGATGAGTTTCAGCTTAAAAACGCCTTGGCCCACCAGAAGCAGTGGGGCAGACGACTCGGTGAAACCCTGGTTGAGCTTGGTTTTATCAGCGAAAACAGCCTCATCAAAATTTTAAGTAAGTACTTTAATATTCCCAGTGTAAACATCAACAAGATCGACATTCCAGCCAACATCATCAGCTTATTATCCCGGGATATTGCCCAAAAGTACTGGGCCATTCCATTAGCGTTAAAGACCATTAATAACAAGAAACAGTTGGTGGTTGCGATGAGCGACCCAACCAACCTTGAGGCAATTGATGAGATGCAGTTTACCGCTGGTATGCAGATTCTACCGATGGTAAGTACGATCTCTAGCATTGAGAAGGCACTACACAAGTACTATCTTGATAGCGGAGCACATTTTGCTTTTCCTGGTGAGCGTAGTGGCATTTCCATGCTGGCTAAACGACCAGGTGACAGCCGTATTCAGGTTATTCGTCGTGGCGAAGAAGAAGTTGTTCGGCTTGAGGACCAACCTGAGGAGCCACCTGAGGAGTATCTCAGTGCAGAGGATGATGCCGAGGTGGGCGCGACTGCGACTGCAAGCAGCACGCCACCGTCAGAAGAAGAGGGACTCTTTTCCAGCCAGGATCTCGCTGGCTTGGATCAGGTTCTACAAGACGACACTCACCCGGTGCCTGATTCTACCGCCGCTGCCACTCCTAGCGCTTCTGACAGTGCGTCGCAGCAGCTCATAGAAACGCTTGCTGACAAAGGGTTGCTCCAGGCAGAAGAGAAGGAGGCATTGCTACAGGTTACCCATCCGCTTGAATTTCTCTGTAAGATGCTTTTTTCAAAACAACTGCTCACCCAGGAAGAGTTAGACGCGGTTCTCGACCGTTTAGCTAAGCCAAAGGAGAGCTGATTCCGTGTCGCTGCTTGCGGTGCGGAATTTGCACGCGCTCTTTAATACTCCGCGTGGCCATGTCAGAGCAGTGGATGGCATCTCTTTTGAGGTTGCTGCGGCTGAAGCTGTCGGTGTTGTTGGCGAGAGTGGCTGTGGTAAGTCTGTTACCGGTTTGTCACTGATGCGCCTTGTACCGCAACCACCGGGTGAAGTCTTCTCAGAGTCATTGACTTTTGCCGGGCAGCAGCTCTTCGATCTGACAGAGAAGGAGATGCGCACGGTCCGGGGTAGAAAGATCTCAATGATCTTTCAAGAACCCATGACCAGTCTAAATCCAGTCTTTACTATTGGTAACCAGATTTGCGAAGCCATCCGTTTACATCAACAGATAAGCCGCAGCGAGGCGCTGCAACAGGCTTTTGCAATGCTAAAGATTGTCGGTATTCCACAACCAGAACTGCGGCTGCATTCTTATCCCCATGAGCTGAGCGGTGGTATGAGGCAGCGAGTGATGATTGCCATAGCCCTTGCGTGTAGACCCCAGCTGTTGATTGCTGACGAACCCACAACAGCGCTCGATGTCACCATTCAAGCACAAATTCTCGATCTGCTTAAACGTCTACAGCAAGAGTTTGCAATGGCCATCCTGCTAATCTCTCACAACTTAGGTGTCATTGCGACGCTGTCTACACGAGTCATGGTTATGTATGCTGGACGTGTTGTTGAGATGGCACCAACAACCTCGCTTTTGCAACAGCCCTTACATCCCTATACTCAGGGACTTTACGCTTCTCTACCCAGTGTCTGCCGCTCACAAGGGCGCAGGCAACTCGATGCTATCCCTGGGTCCATTCCCGATCCTCTTAAGCTGCCATCCGGTTGCAAGTTTCGTGATCGTTGTGCGTTAGCAACCACAGAGTGCTCGGAGAAAGAGCCGGATCTTCGCGAGATCTACCCTGGCCATTTTGCACGGTGTATTTATGCAGGCCAATCTAGCTGACAGGGCAAATAACAAACCGCTGATTCGTGTTAACGCTCTGACCAAGTACTTTTCACTAAAGCAGACGTGGTGGCAGCAGCGTCGACAGTGGCTACAAGCGGTTCATAAGGTAACCCTGACCATTCACCGGGGTGAGGTCTTTGGTCTCGTGGGTGAGAGTGGTTGTGGCAAATCGACGTTTGGTTTTTTGCTGCTACGGCTCTTACAACCAACATCAGGCGAAATCTTTCTTGGCGAGAATGACATTGCTTCATGGAGCCAGTCGGCTCTACGGCCCCTGCGCAAAAGATTACAGCTGATTTTCCAAGATCCCTATGCCTCCTTGAATGGACGCATGAGCGTTGGTAGTATTCTTGGTGAAGTCCTTAAGATCCACAACATCACTTTGCCGGAGCAACGGCAACAACGTGTTGCTGAATTACTGGAAACCGTAGGGCTGCCAGCCAACGTTGCCAGTAAGTACCCACATGAATTCAGTGGTGGTCAGCGTCAGCGTATAGGTATCGCCAGAGCGCTGGCAGCTGAGCCAGAGTTTATTGTGGCAGATGAGCCGGTCTCTGCACTCGATGTGTCGATTCAAGCGCAGATCGTCAACCTCCTGAAAGATCTGCAACAGCGCTTGCAACTGACCTATCTGTTTATTTCGCATGATCTAGACCTGGTAGAGTTTGTCTGTGATCGGGTCGGCATCATGTATCTAGGACGTTTGCTGGAGGTTCTTCCAGCTAAGGAACTACACAACCGGGCGCAGCATCCATACTCAAAGGCGTTGATAGCGGCAATTCCGCAGTTGCAGGCGCAACAGCCAGCAGCCAAACTTCTCCTTGAAGGTGATCTGCCCAGCGCCGTTGCCCCACCAAGTGGCTGCGTCTTTCACACCCGCTGCCCGATAGCACAGCCAAGCTGTCGGCAGCAGGTTCCCAAGCTTCGTCGCCTCGACTCTGAACATGAGGTTGCCTGTGATCTTGTTTGAAAACTAGTGATGGATGAGCTGGCGGAAAAATTGGAGCTTGCTTTGGACTTAGCCGAGTTAGCTAGTGAACAGATCCTACTTTTCATATTTGGGATTTGGTGCCGCTAAAGGTCATTATCGAGCAAGCCGGAGGGCGGTTTTGTGGCATCCATGGTGAGCCAGATATCTATTGTAACAGTGGTGTTGCCACCAATGCTGCATTAGCGGACGCCGTAAGATCTTTACTGTAGGCAGATAGGCTGATTTTGTCTTGACAATGGCATAGAATGTGCCATATAATTATGGCAAGATTATGGCCATTAGATCAAAAGCCAGGCGTAACTTTCATGTACCACTTAGCGAAGAGCTTTATGATGAGCTTCGCGAGGAAGCTCAACGTTCTGACCAGCCAGCCACGGAACTTGCCAGAGAAGCCATTGACCACTGGTTAGCGCGGAGAAAAAAACAAGCGCTCCATGAAGCCGTAGCCTCTTATGCATCTAAGTGGGCCCGCACGGATGTTGACCTTGATCCAGAGTTTGAAGCGGCATCTTCTGAGCTATTAGCTGATGAAGAGTAAGGATTCATCTTGAAACGGGGTGACATCTATTGGGCCGATCTTAAACCTCGTTCAGGGTCAGAACAAAGCGGCAGGCGTCCCTGTATTGTAATATCTCACGACGCTTTTAATCAGGTTCCTAACTGGCGTTCCATTATCGTCGTTCCCTTATCAACGTCTAAGGTTCAGGCAAAACGAGGCCCAACGGCTATTTTATTACCCAAAGGCAGTGCTAATCTAAAACAGAGCAGTGTAGCTCTATGCCACCAGGTCACGACCCTAGATCGATCGAAACTTACCCAACCTGTGGGCACTCTCCCCAAAAATCTCGTCTACCAAATTGAAAACGGCATTAAAGCCGCTCTCGATCTTAGTTGAAAATCTATACATTATTCGGCCAGAAGACTCTGTATACTTTCAGGAGGCCTTGCCATTACCGCTTTTGGTGCGACACTGTTTTCTTTGAGCAAGCTCAAAGTATTGCGGCATGTGCTGCACTTTGGGTTGTGATACATCGTCCACTCTTTCATCTTTTACCTCCGTTGATACGTTGAGAGCGTTTTTGTAAAGACCACATGGCTCTGTGAATCAAACTGCACCAAGAGCACTTGCTGAATGGATGGGCGCATTTGCTCAAGATAGCTAACAACCGTGGTAATGGCCACCTCAGCCGCGAGTTCTAGGGGATAGCCATAGACGCCGGTGCTGATCGCAGGAAAGGCAATGGACTTGCAGCCAGCGCTATCGGCCAGTTGCAACGCCTGGCGATAAGCGCTCTGCAATAGCTCGGCTTCGCCGGCACGGCCACCCTGCCAGATGGGGCCAACCGCATGGATAATATAATTCACCCCTTGTGCTTGCAGGTTAAAGGCCGGGGTGAGCACAGCAGCACCCGTGGGGCAGCCACCAACCTGACGGCACGCTTGCAGTAGCTCTACTCCAGCCGCACGATGGATAGCCCCGTCAACGCCGCCACCACCGCGAAGCTGCGTGTTTGCTGCAGTCACTAGAGCCTCGGCCCGCTGTTTGGTAATATCCCCCTGAACCAGCGAGAGTACGGCTGTGCCGATCGCGTGCTGCATGAGCGCGCTATAGCAGAGTTGCAGAGCCGAGTCGAGTTTGTGCCCGAGTATTATTGATGGATACGCAGTTGGAAGCGATTGTCGTTTTAACCGGTGCGGGGATCTCCGCCGAATCGGGCCTTAACACCTTTCGTGGTAGTGACGGCCTATGGGAGAATCACAGCGTCTACGACGTGGCTACGCCTGAGGCCTTCGCACAAAATCCCGAGTTGGTGCAACGTTTTTATAATGAGAGGCGTCGACAATTGCAGTCTGCGCAGATTGTTCCCAACCGCGCCCACCTTGCCTTGGCGCAGCTTGAGCAAGAATTTTCTGGGAAGGTCACCGTGGTCACCCAGAATATTGACGATTTACACGAGCGTGCGGGTAGCAAACGGATAATCCATATGCACGGAAAACTGTTGGAGGTGCGGTGTGTGCATACGGGCGAGGTCCACCATTGGCGCGAAGATGTCACCGAAGCCTCTCTCTGTCCCTGCTGCCAGAGTAAGGGCAGCTTACGTCCTAACGTTGTCTGGTTTGGTGAGATGCCTATGCAGATGGAGCCTGTCTTGAGCGCTTTGGCAGAGTGTGATCTCTTCATGGCCATTGGCACATCAGGCAATGTCTACCCTGCAGCTGGTTTTGCTGCCGAGGTTCGTCAACATGGAAGGGCGCATACTGTGGAGCTCAACCTTGAGCCGTCGCAAACAAACTCTGACTTTGCTGAGGCCGTCTACGGCAAAGCCTCGGAAGTGGTACCCAAGTATGTCGAGAGGATTTTGCCGCAGCAGCAGGCAGGAGGCTCATGGTGACCATTAGCTTGCCAAAGCACGGACGTGGTTCTCTGAGCAATCCCACAGGCAGGTTTGAGCGGCTTGAGATCGACTGGGATGATGCCTACACGGCTGCGGTAGGGGAGTTTGCCGAGGAGAGTGAGACAAGGCAGCAGCTCAAAACCGAGTACTTTCGTGATTACTCCAAGTCGCTGATTGCCTACAACGATAGCCCTGATGTCGGCTTTAATGCTAGCATCAACCCTTACCGTGGCTGTGAGCACGGTTGTATCTACTGTTATGCGCGTCCCTATCACGAGTATCTGGGTCTCTCTGCGGGTCTTGATTTTGAGAGCAAGATCTTTGTTAAAGAGGATGCCCCAGAGCTGTTGCAAAAAGAGTTGGCCGCAGCCAAATGGCAGCCGCAAGTGGTTGGCATCAGTGGTGTTACCGATGCCTATCAGCCCATTGAGAGAAAGCTAGAGTTGACTCGTCGTTGTCTTGAGCTCTTTGCCGAGTTTTTCAATCCTGTCTCTATCATCACCAAGAGCCAACTAATCAAACGAGACATCGATATTCTCGAGAGGCTTGCCAAGGTAAATGCTGCTGTGGTGTTTGTATCGATCACAACCTTGGATCCTGAGCTCAGTCGCAAGATGGAGCCACGTGCCGCGCAACCTAAACAGCGGCTAGCGACAGTTAAGGCGCTGGCTGCAGCCGGCATTCCCGTAGGTGTAAACGTCAGTCCAATCATACCTGGGCTAACCGAACATGAAATGCCAGCTATTCTTAAAGTATCAGCTGAGGTTGGTGCTAAATACGCTGGTTTTACGATCGTACGCCTCTCATATGGTCTAAAACAGCTCTTTGCAGAGTGGTTAGAGGAGCATTATCCCTACAAAAAGACTAAAGTGCTAAGTCAGATTCGTAGCATGCATGGTGGCAAGCTTAATGATTCAACCTTCAAAGAGCGCATGCGTGGTGGTGGAATTCAAGCCGAGCAGATCGGTGCGATGTTCAAGCTCTTTTGCAGACAGTTTGGTTTGAACAAAGACCCCTTGCGCCTATCTATTGCAGCTTTTCAGCGACCTGCAGGCATGTCTGGCAACAGATCTCAACTGAGTCTTTGGTGCAGGCAACTATTTAGGGCAGAATCCGATGTTTTCATTAAACATATGGCGAACTCATTCAAAATAACTGGTGACCTCTTCAAGTGATTGTCGCTTGTCTACCCAGGGTACCCATGCACGGAGATACTCTCGGTCTCGCTTGACGATGGCTAAGAATTCTTCTGCATCTTTGTCATCAAAGAGCCTTAGTGATAGGGTTTGATCAACCCTTTGCGGAAAAATTTTTGCTTCTCTGAAGTTAATCATCTTTATCTGGTTCAAGTTCCCACGAACGAAGTAAAAAATCTATTACAGCGTCATAAAGTCTTTCGCCAAGTTCCTTAGAATAACCAGCCGTTATTCCAAGAATGCCATTTTTAGTGATCTGACTTAAATTGCTGAATTCAGGAAGTGCCTCCAGGATAGCGCCATCCTCCACCTTGTCCGTGCGAACCCGACTCTCATCAATACAGCACTGCATCGAGGTAATACAACAAGCCGCATGGCAGTCAAAAGCAGTACGATCTGGGAAAAACTCCTTTAAGACGGGCTTCAATGCCTTAAAGAACAAATCTAGATCCACGGCAGTGCGTACATCAGCGGCAGGGTGTTTTTCCTTAATATGTTTGGCGGCATCTAACGATAGCTGAAAATTGCCGCCATGAAACGAAGTAATCAAAAGTTGCTGAAAACCATGGTGCAGCAGGGAATTGCCGATGTGTACCAAATAGTCGGTGAAGAGCTGCTTGGGCACGCTTAGGGTACCAGGAAATGACATGTGGTGCTGCGACCAGCCAATAGGAACGACGGGAGCGACTAATGTTTTGTTGAGTTTCTTTGCCGCACGCAGGGCAACTTCTCTAGCAACAGCACTGTCCACGTCTATGGGCATGTGTGGACCTTGCTGTTCCACTGAGCCTGAAGTCAAAATGACACGACGCCAGCCTGACTGAATGAGCGTACCAATCTCTGGGGAGGTCAAATCTTCAAGTAGCAAACTCTTGGGGTGGTGCATTAGGGTTTGCTTTTATCTTGCCTGAATCGTCTCGTAAATATCAAAGGTGTGCATAGGAAGAGGCAGCGGATTTTTCTGTTGCTACGCGTTTGAGTTAACCTATCAAAAATACTTGACATTTTTGGATTAGTACGGTATGTCTCTAAACTATGGCAGGCAATAGGAGGGGTAATCGTCGTCTGCAGTTGGAGAAACCGCAGCCAGCTTTCACCTTCAAGCTGTGGAAAGAGGTGGCGCTGGTTGCTGCCTTTGCTGTTGGGCTCTTCTACTTTCTTAGCCTGATCTCGTACAGCCCTGCGGATCCCAGTTGGAGTCGTGTTGGCGCGGTTGCCACAGAAGGGCTGCATAACTACGGTGGCGTAGTTGGTGCTTACCTGGCTGATATCTCCTTGCAACTTGTGGGTCGAGCTGCGTTTCTGCTGCCGCTGCTGTTTATCTACTTTGCTATTCGTCTCATCTACAAAAATCGCGAAAAGCTCTGGGCCTTTTTTGTCGGTGGCGGCCTATTGCTGCTGTTAGCTACAGCGATGCTCTTTTCCCTGATCCAACCAGTTGCTCGGGAAGTGGCTGTCTTTGCTCCAGGAGGGTGGATAGGTCTGCAGTTGCAAGGGTTGCTTAGCTCTCTTGTGGGTGAGCTGGGGGTTTGGCTCATCATTGTCTCGGCTATTCTCGGTGCCTTGGCTCTGGTAGCAGATCTCTCCATGAAAGACTATGCGAGACTGTTCCTGTACCTGTTAACCTTCGGACGTAAAGGTGGCAATTTTGCTTGGCGGGGCTTTAGAAGTGCAATGAACAAGATACCGCTTCCGCGCTTGTCGAGACAGATCAGCGTCCATGTTTCTGATGACAAGTTATCGCGAGCCATGCCCATGGAACAGGAAGAGATGGTGCGCAACCACCTTTACCCTGATGATGCGGACAAGCCACTGGCACCGATATCAACGGCGACCACAGAACAGACCAACGACTCCCATCAAGAGTTTGAAAAAGTAGTCTTTCAAAGGCCATCTTTAGATCTACTTCAACCCATTGAGATGGGCAATCCAGAAGTGAGCAAGGCCCAGCTCATAGAGAATGCCAAAGTTCTAGAGAAGAAATTGGCTGACTTTGGTGTTGAAGGCAAGGTGACAGAGATCCAACCGGGACCCGTGATCACCCTCTATGAGTTTGAACCAGCCTCAGGTATTAAGGTGAATCGAGTTGCCCAGTTGGCAGACGATCTAGCACTGGCGTTGAGTGCTTTGAGTGTGCGTATTGTCGCGCCCATACCGGGTAAGGCTGTGGTTGGTATTGAGATTTCCAATCCAAAGCGGGAAGTAGTCTACTTCTCTGAAATCTGTGCTTGTAGTGACTACAAGGATTCATCGTCGCCATTAACACTGGCACTTGGCAAGAGCATTGCCGGTAAACCTGTAGTAACCGATCTGCAGAAGATGCCCCATCTGCTGATTGCCGGAGCAACGGGTTCAGGTAAATCCGTTGGTATCAACACCATGATTCTCAGCATACTCTACCGCGCGCTGCCTGATCAGGTACGGTTTATGATGATTGATCCTAAGATGTTGGAGCTCTCCTTTTACGATGACATCCCACATCTGCTGCACCCAGTGATTGTTAACCCAAGACAGGCCTCTACAGCACTCAAGTGGATGGTGCTAGAGATGGAGCGGCGTTATGCCATGATGGCTGATCTAGGGGTGCGCCATATTGATGGGTACAACAAGAAGGTTGAATCAACTTTGCACAGCGACATGGATGAGAAGTTGCCTTACATTGTAGTAGTTATCGACGAGCTTGCTGATCTTATTTTGGTCTCAGGCCGTGAAGTCGAGGAGAGCCTTACCCGTCTGGCACAGATGGCTCGAGCTAGTGGTATTCATCTGATCGTAGCAACCCAGAGGCCTTCGGTGGACGTGCTTACAGGCATTATCAAAGCGAACTTTTCCAGCCGCATCTCATTTCGTGTCTCTTCAAAGACTGATTCGCGTACGATTTTAGATACCAATGGGGCTGAAAAACTTCTTGGCGAGGGAGATATGTTGTTCATGCCGCCGGGATCGGCCAATATCCAGCGTATCCATGGCGGTTTTATTTCAGAGGCTGAAATCAAGCAGGTCACAGCTTTTCTACGCAAACAGGGCAAGCCGGATTACAACTATGAAATGACTGAAGAGGAGAAGGTGACCCATGTAGATAGTGATCTTCACGATGACATGTATGAGGAAGCCCTCAATATAGTCACGCAAACCAAGAAGGCTTCAATATCTATGATTCAGAGGCGTCTGCGCATTGGCTATAACCGTGCGGCCCGTATGATTGAACGTATGGAGGCTGAGGGTATTGTTTCTAGGGCAGATGCAGGCAGACCACGTACGGTGCTAGCGCAGCAATTGGAATAGCCCTTGCCACGCTCTTTTATGAAACAGACTCTTGCTATGGTAGCTGCAGCGCTTGTCTGGGCGCTGCCTCTGTTTGCCACACAGAAAGTCAATAGCCATTGGCTGCAAGAGATTCAGGGACGTTATAGAGAGATAAAGAGTATCACCGCAAACTTTGAGCAACTCTACGCTAGTCCGCGACTGGGAGAAAAGCGTAGTCAGGGCACAGTTAAGTTTCAGTTTCCTGGGAAGATGTACTGGAAGTATAGCAAGCCAAATGCCAAAGCAATAGTCAGCGATGGTAAAAAGAGTTGGATTTATGATCCAGCAGACAAGCAGTTGCTAGTGTTATCACAAAAGAGAGAAACGCTGGCCATGAGCTTTCTTTGGGGAGATGGTGAACTCGATAAACTTTTTATAGCCGAAAATGTAAAGCCCTCAAAAAAACGATTGCTAGCAACACTGGTACCACGGAAAGCCATGCCCGGAGTAGAGAAGCTTCGTATCACCTACGATAGAAAAAAACAGATCATTGTTGCCGTTGTCGTATATGACCTGCTCGGTAACCGTAATGAGGTCAATTTTTCTAATATCGTTGTCAACAAACCCATCGATGCCAAGGTGTTCAGCTTCCAGCCACCTCCTGGCGTTGAAGTCGTGCGCTACTAGCTCAGTTCCCAACCCGTATTCTGTAAATTCCTTCCACGTTAACGTCGTCTCTATATGGCGTGTCCAACCAAGCCTTCGGCGAATGGCTCGTCGGACGATTATCTTCGAGAGCCCGCAAAGGCTTTGAGGTAGCTGCTCGCATCGATTATAGTTCTTTATGCCTTTGCGATGCTCTCGAGCTCTGCGCTCCCTCGCGAATAAATCGCTCGGTCGCTTTACTAAGGGCCTCCTGCGCTTTATTTCGCCTCAGGCCTGTTGGACACGCCTGCAGAGTTGTCGGTTACAGGACTGCATGGATGCAGCGTACTGTCCGGATGAATAACTTTGAGAAGTTTTTGGCTTGGAGAGGCAACTGGGTTGTTTTGCTACGCTCGTGCGCTCCACCAGCTCGATTTGTTAGCGGTCGCTCCGGCGGGGGCCCTCCGCTTAACCTCCCTACGGTCGGTATCGCGGCCTCCCTCGCCTCCGCTCCCGAACAAATCGGCTGGCTCCGCATCTCGCTTGCAAAACAACCCAGTTGCCTCTCCAAACCTAAAGACTCTTCCAAAGTGTTTGTGGGTCCGATATTAAGGTGAGGCTTTGGCTGCTTCCTCTTCTTTGCTGGCGAGGCGGTCGAGGATTTGCTGGATCGCATCTCTAGCGTGTTTCTTAACCAGACGATCGGGATCGCGATCGATTTGATCTTGCAGATAAGAGATGGTTTGCTCATTGCCGATAATAGCCAGGGAACGCACTACGGCATCACGTACCTCAGGGTTAGAGTCACTCAGAGCCTCTAACATCAAAGGCAGTGAGCTGTAGGCTTTCAGGGCTCCAAGGTTTCTTGCTGCTGATTTGCGTAATAGGGGTAGTGGGTCTGTGAGCTTAGCCTGCCAAAATTTGATCAGCTGTTCCTTCGCAGCGACATGGGCAGGCAGACTTTGGCTCTGTAGGCTGGGAGTCGGCTGTGGCCACAGCAAAAGCAATGCTGCGAGCAGCACTATCGACCTACGCAGGTGCATGTGGTAATCGTAGCAGATAGGCTGTCAGCGGCAAGATTGCTGCCATTGACACCCGCGCTAAATTATCTTATAATTACAACAACATAGGAATGTTAACCGAGGAGGACGATGCCGTCGACTGCCGACAAACCATCCCGCTGTACCCTGTGCAGTTTACCCATTGAGCCAGGGCCGCTTCTTGAGCACTACCGTGGTGACAAGACACTGTTCGCCTACATCCGTAAGGTGAATCCAAAATTTACAGGAGTAGTAGATGTCTGTGCCAAATGTCTGGAACACTACCAACAGAAACGTGATGGCGAGATCAGCGGTTTACAGCAAGAACAAGAGCTCTCCAGTGAACAGACCGTCATCACCGCGCATGAGGGAGGGCTGCCACTGTTGCAAGAGGAGGAAACCCCCTGTCTCTTGGTCATTCATGGCAGCAACTTTGGTAAAAAATATGACCTCATAAAAGAAGAGCATATTCTTGGCCGTAGCGAAACAGCCGATGTTTTTATTAATGATGAAAATGTTTCCAGAAGACACGCTAAAGTAGTTATTCGTGATAAAAAAGTCATCATCGAAGATCTGGAGAGTACAAATGGGACTTTTGTTAACACCAAAAAGGTGCCATCGAAAGAGCTTAGAGACGGTGACCTCGTGCTCATAGGTAATACAATACTCAAGTTTATTACCGGCTCCAACGTCGAGGCACTTTACCATCAAGAGATTTATAAGTTGGCAACCCTCGATGGTTTGACTCAAGTATCCAACAAGGCACACCTTATTGAAAAACTGAGAGAAGAATTCAGCCGTTCGCGTCGCTATAAACGTGATCTGTCGATTATTATGTTTGATTTTGACCACTTTAAGCAAATAAATGATCAACATGGGCATCAAGCGGGTGATTTTATTTTGAAACGAACAGCCTCCTTGATTATGAAAAATTTGCGGAAAGAAGATATTTTCGGGCGCTATGGCGGAGAAGAGTTTATGATCATCTTTCCTGAAACTGCGGAGAAGAGTGCTACAAAGATTGCTGAGAAATTTCGGCAGTTGGTTGAGAAGGAGAGATTCACCTATGAAGAACATGCGCTGACTGTTTCGGTGAGCATTGGAGTTGCTTCCATGAGTTTAAAGCTCGATAATTACAAACAGTTAATAAAGTCTGCTGATGCCGCACTCTATCGCGCAAAGCGAGAAGGACGCAACCGTGTCTGCTTTGCAAGCCACTAATTCTAAGTTAAACAAGCATCCTGGAGCTATGGCTTCCCAAAAGAAAAAGAAGGACAAAAGTAACCATACTCTTGCAAAGGCAGGGTCGTCTAAGGCGCTGAGCACGTCTCTGGACATTTATTTCGCTGAGATCAACCGTTTTCCGCTGTTGTCGCGAGATGAAGAACATCGGTTGGCGCTGCAGTACTGGAAAACAGGCGACGCTCGTATTGCTCACAAACTGGTCACTTCGAACCTGCGCTTTGTCGTCAAAATAGCCATGCAGTACACCAAATACGGCATTAAACTAAAAGATTTGATTCAAGAGGGTAACCTTGGCCTGATGATGGCAGTTAAGCGATTTGACCCGAATCGCGGGCACCGTCTTATTTCATATGCCGTGTGGTGGATTCGCGCTTACATGCAGAAGTATATTTTAGATAGCTGGAGTTTGGTGCGAATGGGTACGACTCAGGCCCAACGTAAACTGTTCAACAGTATGAAGCGGATTCAGCGCAAGCTCTTAGCGATGCAGGGTGAAGAGCCTTCTGACAAACAGTTGGCAGAGACTCTCGAAGTCAAAGAACAGGAAGTCAGGGATATGAAGGCTCGTCTACAGTCTCGCGATGTGTCGCTCGATACGCCGGTTGATGGTGAGAGTGGTACGTCACGGCTTGATCTGGTGGTAAGTGGGCAAGAGGATATTGATGCGCAGTTGATTCGTAAGTCAAACTTGGAACTAGTCAAAAAGGCTGTGAGAAAATTACGGCGCCACCTCAATGAGAAAGAAACCCGCGTGCTGGATAACCGTCTGCTTGCTAATGACCCCAGTACTCTGCAAGAGGTTGGTAATGAACTCTCTATATCACGTGAGCGTGTCCGTCAGATCGAGGAAAACGTTAAAAAGAAGCTGCGTGAAACCATTCAAGGTATGCTCGCTGAGGGTGAAGTTATCGATGTTGAATGAGTTGTATTAACTGACTGTGGATGGCGTCATTGGCGGCGATGGTCTCTTTCTCGTATATAGAGTGCGGTTTTCCTTGGTAATCAGTGAGCTTTCCTCCGGCCATTTGGATAAAAAAGATGCCTGCGGCTAGATCCCAGGGCGCAAGCCCGGCCTCCCAAAATCCGTCATAACGGCCACAGGCGACAAAACTCAGATCCAAGGTTGCTGCGCCAAACCGACGTACACCAAGCACTCTCTCTTGCACGTGCTGAAAGATTCTCATGGCGTCTTGCAGCTTTTTGCCTTTGTGATAGTAAAATCCTGTTGCCATCATAGCCTGTTCAAGAGAGGTTCTTGTTGAAAGGTGTAGTGGTTTGCCATTGAGAAAAACTCCCTCTTCTTTACTGCCGTAGAACATCTCGCGCGATATCGGATTGTAAACGACCCCTAGTTCGATGTTCCCCGATCCCGGGTTTGTCTCAAGCGCTATAGAAATTGCGAACCAAGGTATTCCACTGGCAAAATTCGAGGTTCCATCCAAGGGATCGATAATCCAGCGGCTGTCTCCCTCTCGTTGTTCGCCGCTTTCTTCAGCAAGAACGCCGCTATTTGGCCGTAGTTTTTTAAGGTTTTTGATTAATAGTCTTTCTGTTTCCGTATCCGCTATAGTGACAATACCACCGTCGTCCTTACATGAGACATCCGCCTCAGCAAGGTTGTTGAAGTGTTTTACCAAAACCTCTCCAGCTTGATGGGCTATGCCACGAACATCGTCTAACAAACGTGTGTTTCCTTATAAGTGAAACTAGCCGCTACAAAATCGCGAAACAGCGGATGTGGTTTCATTGGCGTTGACTTGAACTCTGGGTGAAATTGGCAGCCAAAGAACCAGGGATGACTAGGTATTTCAATGATCTCAGCAAGATTGTCTTTCTTGTACCAGCCACTGAATTCGATGCCATGCTCCTTAAACTGTTCAATAAAATCATTATTGAACTCATATCGATGCCGATGCCGCTCCGATATTTCCTTAGCCACATAGGACTTAGCGGCGAGAGTGTTCTCAGTCAGGGTGCAAGGATACTGTCCGAGACGCATCGTTGCTCCCTTGGCAACAATATCTTTCTGTTCTTCCATCAATGCAATGACTGGCTTTGGTGTGTCGGCTGCAAACTCAGTGCTGTTAGCCTCTTTGAGGCCAATGAGGTTACGCGCAATTTCGATAACTGCCGTATGCATACCCAGGCAGATGCCAAAGAAAGGTATCTGCTTTTCTCGGGCGTATTGAATTGTCTGTATCATGCCTTCAATACCGCGGGAGCCGAAACCTCCAGGAACCAAGATGCCATGCACATCGGCGAAAAAGTCGTCAAGATTCTTGTTTTCTATTTCTTCTGCGTCCACAAAACGTAATTCCACTTTAGCGTTATTGGCGATGCCGCCATGAGTAAGAGCTTCGTTTAGACTCTTATACGAATCCGTGAGTTTCACATATTTGCCGACAACAGCAATAACTACTTCCTTTTGCGGGCTCTTTAATTGTTGGGTCAAAGTTTTCCAAGGTGCTAAGTCAGGTGCTTTGGTCCACATCCTCAGTCTTTCGACAATTTTATCGTCTAGTCCTTCAGTATGAAAACTGAAAGGAACTTCATAGATCGTATCGACGTCCTTGGCAGTAATAACACAGTCAGGAGCAACGTTACAGAAGAGGGCAATCTTTTCTTTGATACTCTTTGGCAACAGACGGTCCGTACGACACAATATAATATCAGGTTGGATGCCGATTTCTCGTAAGACTTTTACACTGTGTTGGGTCGGTTTTGTTTTCAGTTCGCCTGCTGTACCAATAAAGGGTACGAGCGTCAGGTGCAGATAGAGGGTGTTCTCCCAGCCAACATCGGCACGAAACTGCCGAATAGCCTCTAGAAAGGGTAGGCTCTCGATATCACCTACCGTTCCGCCAATTTCAACTATAGCGACATCGCGACCCTTACCGGCTAAACGAATCTTTTCTTTAATCTCTTCGGTTACATGTGGGATAATTTGTACGGTACCGCCAAGATATTTGCCTTCTCGCTCTTTGTTGATTACCGAATAGTAAATTTGCCCAGCAGTGATATTATTAATTCGCCCAATAGGGGAACTTGTGAAACGTTCGTAGTGTCCAAGATCAAGATCTGTTTCTGCACCGTCGTCTGTTACAAATACCTCGCCGTGCTGAAACGGGTTCATAGTTCCTGGATCGACATTAATGTAAGGGTCGAGTTTTTGCAGACTGATAGATAATCCACGGCTTTCCAGCAAGGCACCAATCGAGGCAGCTGCCAGTCCTTTCCCCAGCGAAGAGATAACCCCACCGGTGATAAAGATGTACTTTGGTTTCATTGCACTACCTCATGAAACGAAAAAACCCCGCACTCAAGCGGGGTTTTTATCATATTATCGTCAACAGCAGAACCAACTTTGTTAACGCTTGGAAAATTGAAAACGTGCACGAGCTCCTTTCTGACCATATTTTTTGCGCTCTTTTTTACGCGCGTCTCTGCGTAAGAAGCCCTCTTTTTTCAAGGGGCTGCGAAGCTCTGGGTTGTATCTTACCAGAGCTCTAGCTATGGCGTGACGGATGGCAGCAAGCTGTCCTTTAAAGCCACCGCCGTGGACGTTGATTTTGATGTCCATTTGTCCATCCAGGCCAGCCTTTAGCAGCGGTTGCATGGCAATATTCTTTAAGTGTGCTGCTGGGAAGTACTCTGCAAAGCTACGATTGTTGACCGTGGTGACTCCTTTGCCGTTCTTAAGGTACACTCGCGCTGTTGAGGTCTTGCGCTTTCCAGTACCTAGATAGTGTTCGACCTTAGCCAAATTCCCTCCTAGCAGAGCTCCAGCCTCTCGGGCTGTTGCGAGGTGTGTGGGTGGTTGCCATCGGCATAGACTTTGAGCTTTTTGAACATCTGTCGTCCCAGCGATCCCTTCGGCAGCATACCTTGGACCGCTAGCTTTACCAAGGCGGTTGGGTCCTTGGCTAGCAGCGTCTCTGCCGAAACCCGTTTCATGCCACCAAGATAGCCGCTGTAACGATAGTAGATCTTGTCCTTAGCCTTCTTGCCACTCAGTCGGATCTGGGCTGCGTCGGTGACGATGACAAAATCTCCGGTATCTACGTGGGGGGTGTAGATCGCCTTATGCTTGCCACGGAGCAGCGTTGCCACGCGGCTGGCCAAACGTCCGAGTGGTTGGTTGGCGGCGCTGATGCTGTGCCATTTCCTTTTTATTTCTAAAGGCTTAGCTGTGTAAGAGGCCTGCCAAGACATCCTGTGGCTCTCCTGTGAACAAATATCAAAACCTCACCCATTTAGGAAAAGGTGCCTGAAATGTCAAGGGAAAACGGTGGAGCGGGCGACGAGATTCGAACTCGCGACTTCTACCTTGGCAAGGTAGCATTCTACCACTGAACTACGCCCGCCTCTCTCTTCAATAATCCCAGCTTCTTATGGGCCTAATTTGTTAATTGTATTCAATAATGTTAACCTTAAGTATTGTCAACCGTATTACCTGATATTACTGACTAATTTGCTTTGAAAATCCAACGACATCGTAGCCTTTGGCTTTTTTTCATGACTCTGGTGGTCGGTCTGTTGTTGTCCCTGTCGAGTCCATCGCCAGTCCGTGCTGTTAGCCTCTTTGGCGAAGCCAGTAGCAACCTTAAGCGGTTGCCGTTACTCAAGCGCGTACTCTACCTCGTGCAAGAGAACTATGTCGATCCGAAACGGATAGATGCCGGTGTGATGTTTGTCTCGGCGCTCAAGCGGCTGCAAGCACAGATTCCCGAAGTGCGGGTGCTCTCTCCAGACAGTTCATCAGTTATCCTCATGGTAAACCGGCAACGTCTGCGTCTGTCTAAAGATATCATTAGCCTCTATTCCCTTACACCAGCGCTGTCGAAGTCGCTTCTGTTTGTGAAACAACACATGATTACCCCGATTTCCGACGAAGATCTGCAGTACCTCTGCATTCAGGGCGTACTGGAAACTCTCGACCCGCATTCGATCTTTCTCAATAGGGAACTCTGGCAGGAGGCACAGATCGACACCAAGGGTAGTTTTGGTGGTGTGGGTGTTGTTATTGGCATTCGTGACGGCAAGCTAACGATTATCACGGCGATGGAGGGTTCGCCGGGTGCTGCGGCCGGCTTGCAAGCGAATGATGTGATTCAGAAGATAGATGATGTTTCAACCATCAACATGAACACCTTTGAAGCGGCAAACCTCATGCGTGGGAAGCCCGGAGATGAAGTGGTTTTAACCTTTATGCGTCAAGGATTTGTTGAGCCGCGGACCGTTAAGGTGGTACGGGCGATTATCAAGACAACCAGTGCGGAGTTTCACCGGCTAAAGGATAACATTCAATATATTAGACTTAGAAACTTCCAGTCTAACACCACAGCAGATGTACGCCGTTTTCTCGAAGAAACTGCCAAGTCGGGTCTACCAAGCAAGGGGGTGATTATAGACCTGCGTAACAACCCCGGTGGATTGTATAAGGAAGCCATTGGCTTGGCAGATCTTTTTGTCAGTAAAGGCTCGATTGTTTCAACTGTGGCCAGGGGTAACAAAGAGAAGCGTCGCGAAAGGGCAAATGTCAAGGAGACCTTTGTCGATATTCCACTGGTTATTTTAGTCAACAGTGGCAGTGCTAGCGCCTCGGAGATTGTTGCTGGTGCGATCAAATACCTCGATCGCGGGGTTGTTGTTGGCAGTCGTACCTTTGGTAAGGGGTCCGTAAATATCCTCTATGAACTCCCTGGTGAGACCGCACTCAAATTAACGGTTGAGAAGTATCTGACCTCCAACGACAGTTCCATCCAATCCATTGGTATAGCTCCGGATATCCGTTTGAACCCAGCTCGTGTTGATGACGAGCGGGTATCTCTGTTTACCAGCAGCCTGCATCGCGGGGAAAAGGATCTCGATGGTCATTTCGAGTTTGATGGTGACCGTTTTGCTCAGGAGATGCCATCGACGTATTCGGTGCGTTACCTTGCTGGCAAGGATAATGGCCAGGCCTCATTTTTTGATAAAAAGAAAGAGCCGCTGAAAGATCCTGAAATAGCCTTTGCCTGGAAAATGTTAAAGAGAACACGGTACAACAGTAGGAAAAAAATGCTCAAGGAGCTGAGGGCTATCGTGAAACAAGAAACCACGTTGCAAGCAAAGCGTATTGCTGTGGCTCTAGGCCAGCGGGGTATTCAGTGGGCGCATACACTGCCTAAGGAGCCGCAGAGGGGCTGTGCCCCACCTTTTGTTCGTGCCGAGGTTTCTGCAGCAGATAAAACGGTCCGTGCGGGTAAAAAGGCACAGCTGACGTTGCACGTAGACAACCGAGGAGATTGTGCCCTGACCAACTTTTGGGCGTTGTCACAATCGGATGACTTTTTTCTCAATCGTCGTGAGTTTCTCTTTGGCAAAATTGCTCCCAAGGATAAGAAGTCGTTTAGTGTTGAATTTCGACTTCCAGAATACACCCCCGATCGGTTAAGTCGAGTTGCCTTCAGATTTTTTGAAGATGAAAAGGAATATCCGCTTGAAAAGCATCACAACTTTGCTATCAGTGGTATCGACCAGCCAAAGTTCAGTTATCTCTACCGTATCAACGACAATGATATAGCCGAATCCCATCGCAGTGATGGCTTGGTGCAGCGAGGTGAAAATATTCAATTTCGTGTCTTTGTAAAGAACAGTGGTGCTGGTACAAGCAAAGAGAATATTGTCACGTTGAAAAACCTCTCTGGTTCAGGTATTTCTCTCAATAAGGGGAGAGAGCCGCTTGGAGAGCTAGGGCCAGGACAGACTAAGGAAGTCATCTTTGATTTTGATGTACGCGATTATTACAAAAGAGATGAGATAGAAGTTGAGCTAACAGTCTTTGACAGTCAATTTGCTCAGTTTGTTAACAAAAAGTTGCAGATTCCTGTACACCCTCCAGCCTTACAGGAGGCAGCTGTTGCCAATCCACAGTGGTTGCGTACACAACCGGACAAGTCGGTCGATGTCTATTCCGGTCTTTCACTAGATTCACCTAGGGTTGGTCGGATAGCTGCCAATAGCGCAGTTAGAGTTGCCAAAGAGTGGGGAGACTTCTACCTTGTGAATATCGATGAATCGACGGAATTCTGTCGACAAGGTTGGGTTCAAAAACAAACGCTGGTTGCGCCAGAAAAGCCAAAATCAGTCACTGCAACTGCCAAAAACTACTCCTGTGCTTGGAACGAACCGCCAAGCTTGCTGCTTTCACAAGAATTTAAACCTAAGTCTGTGGCACAGTCTCGTCTGTTTACGCTTAAGGGTAAAGTGCAAGACGATCAAGATGTCAAAGATCTCTACATTACGGTGAACGATGAAAAGGCCTTCTATCAGGCTTTTGATGCAAATAAGCTTGCCAAGGAAGGGGCCTTTGAGGCGATCTTACCGCTAAAAAAGGGTACCAATAGTATTTACATTATCGCTCGTGATGGTCAGGACCTCATCGATCAGCAGCGCCTGATCATCCTCTACCGGCCAGAAGAAGCCCAGTTTAAAAAGATTTCCTTAGCGCAGTAGCAAGCCTACCTGCCTAAAATCATTTCTACGCTTTAATCCGCTTCAGGTGAGGTTAAAGGGGCGCTACTCTAGCCGTGGTAGTGCTGGTAGATGATATATACACAAAACGATAGCAAAATCAGCACTCCCAGGGTCGTATACCCGGCAACAAAGACAAAGCGTTTCGATGGCTTTGTGAAGAAGAGAACCAGAGCTAGAACGATAATGCCAGATAGAATGGTTAACGAGAGAATGCCGAGAATCTGGTAAATATCGAGAGGCCGCTGCATCAGCAAAATTTTTACAGTAGGTTGGCTGCGAGCTCGGCCAAATCTGAACGCTCACCTTTTGTCAAAAAGACCTGGCCTGCCATGGGCTGAGATTTAAAGCGCTCAACCACATAGGTGAGGCCATTATTGGAGACATCTACGTAAGGGTTGTCTATTTGGTAGGGGTCTCCGGTGATGATGATCTTAGTGCCATAACCCACTCGCGTGACGATGGTTTTGATTTCATGAGGCGTGAGGTTTTGTGCTTCGTCTACCAGCAAGTACTGGTTTGGAATAGAGCGGCCACGGATGTAGGTGAGTGGTTCAATCTGCAGTACACCCATATTCATCAGATGGTAGTGGCTGCGATATGCCTTTTCGCGACGGCGTCCAGTGCCGAGCTTGCTACGTTCAGGCGTGCCGACAAGAAACTCGATATTATCAAAGATCGGTTGCATCCAGGGTAGAAGCTTTTCCTCAAGGTCACCGGGAAGAAAACCAATGTCTTTACCAAGCGGGTAGACTGGCCGGGAGACAAGTAGGCGGCTGTAGGCGCCTTCCTCTATAGTGGCATGAAGGCCAGCAGCAAGGGCAAGCAGGGTTTTACCAGTTCCAGCTTTACCGACCAGAGTGACAAGTTGAATCGAATCATCTAGTAACAGCTCTAGAGAGAAGGTTTGCTCAAGATTTTTTGGTTTTACACCCCATATTTCCTTGTGAGTTTTGAGCACACTGAGCTTGCTACCTTCCTGGTAGTAGCGTGTTAGTAGTGACATGGAAGGGTGCTCGGGATCACGGACAATAAAGAACTGGTTGGGATAAAATCCATTGTTATCTTCTACATTCAATTCACCAGTATCTCGCAACTTCTGCATGGATTCGCTTTTGAGTTCAAGCTCGCCCCAGCCAGTGTAGAGTTCATCGAGCTCGACTTGATCGGGGTCGTAGTCGACAGCGGGAATGCCCATGGCGTCAGCAAGGATACGTAAGTTAGTGTCTTTGGTGACAAAGACAACAGGTAGATCCTTATGACGTTTCTTCAAACGTATAGCCGTAGCGAGGATCTCCTCATCGGCGCCGGTGTGTTTGGGTATGGGAAAGATTTTGGCTTGCGTGTGATCTTCACTGCCGATATCGACAATCAACATACCACCGTTTTTCATTTGCACGCCTTGAGAGAGTGGCCCTTGCTTGCGTAACTCATCGATGTAACGTGATGCCAGCCGGGCATTACGGCCTGTTTCAGTCATCTCTTTTTTGAAACGGTCTATCTCTTCGATCACGGCAATGGAGATAACCACGTTGTTATCGGCAAATTTGAATATTGCCTGGGGATCGTGTAATAAGACGTTGGTATCAAAGACATAGTGCTTTTTCATGCTTCTTACGCTCCATGACACTTTTTGTACTTTTTTCCGCTACCGCAGGGACAGGGCTCATTGCGACCAACCTTCTTGCCGTCTCGCTTTATGGTCTTTTTCTCACTATCAGCTTGCTGTCCTCGTCCAAGGATCATCTGCTGTTTGCGTCTCTCCTCGAGGATTTGTTCCCGCTGCGCTTCCGCAGCAGGAGCAATCTGAATACGAAAGAGCCTTTCAATCGTGCCCTCTTTCATGCGAAAGATGAGGTCCGAGAAGAGTGCAAAAGCCTCTTTTTGGTAAACACGCACGGGATCCTGTTGGGCATAGCCCTGGAAGCCGACACTCTCCTTCAGTTGGTCCATACTAAGCAGATGGTCTTTCCAAAGGACATCTACGGTACGTAGTTTGATCTCCAGCTCGAGACGTCCGGAAAGCTCACTACCAATCTGTTCACACTTCTGCTCATAGCGTTCACAGACTCTCTTGAATAGAAACTCAATCAGTGTTTCTGAATCAGTGAGGTTTGCTGCAAACTCTGGCCCGTCGAGCTTGGTTCTCCAGTCAAAGTAGAGATGCAACATCTCTGCTAGCTTCTCGATATCCCATGGATTGCGAGGGTTCTCAGAATTCTCACTACTATGTACTGCCTCACTAATAAGCTCGTGAATGTCATCGAGAATGAGCTCATGAATGTCGTCGTGTTCGAGGATCTCCCGTCTAAGCGCATAGACAATGCGGCGTTGATGGGTCATGACATCGTCGTATTTCAGTAGGTGTTTGCGTATATCAAAGTTACGTCCTTCTACTCGTTTTTGTGCACTCTCTATGGCTCGGGTAACCAACTTATGTTCAATGGGTACATCTTCCTCCATGCCGATACGATCCATGTAACCCGAGATACGGTCGGAAGCAAAGATTCGCATTAAATCGTCCTCTAGGGAGAGAAAGAAGCGCGACGAACCCTTGTCGCCTTGTCGACCGCTACGACCTCGCAGCTGGTTATCAATGCGACGACTCTCATGCCTCTCCGTGCCGATGATGTGAAGTCCACCTGCTTCGGCGACGCCAGGGCCAAGAACAATATCTGTACCGCGGCCAGCCATGTTGGTGGCGATGGTGACCATGCCAGCCTGGCCAGCATTTTTGATGATCTCCGCCTCTTTTTCATGCTGTTTGGCATTGAGTACATGATGGCCAATGCCTCTACGTTTAAGTAGGGCGCTTAGCTTCTCGGATTTTTCAATAGAGACCGTTCCTACAAGGGAAGGGCGGCCACTCTGGCGCATTTCGTCAATTTCATCAATGACCGCATTAAACTTTGCGGTCTCGTTTTTGTAAATGGCATCTTCGTAATCACCGCGAATCATTGGTTTGTCAGTGGGGATGACAAGAACTTCAAGGTTGTAGATCTTACTAAATTCTTCAGCTTCAGTGTCTGCAGTACCAGTCATGCCAGCGAGTTTCTCATACATGCGGAAGTAGTTTTGAAAAGTAATTGTAGCCAGAGTTTGGTTTTCGTTTTCAATATTAACTTTTTCTTTGGCTTCGAGCGCCTGGTGTAAGCCATCACTGTAGCGCCGACCTGGCATCAAACGGCCCGTAAACTCGTCGACGATGATAACCTCGCCCTCCTTGATGACGTAATCGCGATCTCGCTTAAATAGAGTGTGAGCTTTTAGTGCCTGGTTGACATGATGAAGGGTTTCCATGTGGCGTGGGTCGTAGAGGTTTTCTATGCCCAGCAGTTTTTCAACTTTGGCAATACCCTCTTCAGTGAGCATGGAACTACGCGCCTTTTCGTCCAATGTGTAGTCCTGCTCGCTTTTCAGCGGTGGAATGACATGATCGATAGTGTAGTACTTATCCGTGGAGTCTTCAGTTGGACCAGAGATAATTAACGGTGTACGAGCTTCGTCAATAAGAATAGAATCGACTTCATCAACTATCGCATAGTGCAGCGGGCGTTGAACGTAGTCCTCGAGACGAAACTTCATGTTGTCACGCAGGTAATCAAAACCGAATTCGTTATTCGTGCCGTAGGTCACGTCACAGGCGTAAGACGCTTGACGTTGCGAGTCACTTAAACCGTGGACGATGACACCGGTGCTGAGGCCAAGAAAACGGTAGATTTTCCCCATCCATTCGGCATCGCGCTTGGCAAGGTAGTCATTAACGGTAACTACGTGTACGCCTTTGCCAGTGAGGGCATTGAGATAGACCGGCATGGTGGCCACTAGGGTCTTGCCTTCGCCGGTCTTCATCTCGGCAATCTTACCCTCATGCAGAACAACACCGCCAAGCAGCTGCACGTCAAAGGTGCGCATACCCACTGCTCGTAGGCCTGCCTCGCGTACCACCGCAAATGCCTCAACAAGCAGTTCATCCAGAGGAGTACCTTCTGCCAGGCGATTTTTGAACTCTGTCGTCTTTTGGCGCAGTTGGGTGTCGCTGAGCGCACGCATCTCGGGTTCTAGCAAGTTGATCTGTTGCAGCAAGGGGCTGATCCTGCTCAACTCGCGTTCGTTTTTTGTGCCAAATACCTTTCTCGCGAGTGCAGCTAGCATCTATTTAGACAGCAGGAGAGGTGCTGATGGATAGGAGTTTTTCTTGTACACGGAGTAAATCTACGTAGTTTCAGCGCACTCAGTCAAGGATATACTTGCGTGGGTCTACGGGTACACCGTTGACGCTGACTTCATAGTGGAGGTGAGGTGCGGTGCTGATACCAGTACTACCGACGGTGGCAATCACCTGGCCGCGTTTGACGTTTTCGCCGGACTTGACCAGGATTTCAGAGTTGTGGCCGTAACGCGTCACGATGCCGTAGCCATGGTCGATGACCAACGTTTTGCCATAGCCTTCAAGCGTATGCACTCGAACCACCGTACCGTTCGCCGGTGCCGAAATCGGCGTGCCCGTACGGGTTGCTATATCCATACCTTCGTGCAGTTGGATCTTACCGGTAAACGGGCTGGCGCGATAGCCGAAGTTTGATGTCACCCATCCTTTCACCGGCCATATGGAGGGTGTATGGCTGAGGAGAACGCTTTGATCCTGTAGGAGGGTGTAGAGTTCATGCAACGTCTGTTCTTCCAGGGAGGCCCGTTCGGTCAGTTCATCCAACTGAATGCTGGCCTCTTTTATCTCAAAACGGTACTCATCTGGCACCTCGAGGTCTTCGCCAAAGATACGTGTAGGTGTGATCCTGTTTTCAAGATCGTGCGGGTCATCGGATTTTGATAGCGGTCCAATGCCAATGTGTCTATTGGAGTCTTCCAATTGGGTAAGAACTCGTAATTTCTGTTCAAAATTTTGGATACGTGAGAGTGTGGCATCTGCAGCCGAAAGACGATTTTCCATCTCTTTCAAGTTATTTTCTAGAAACCCAACCCGAGTGTTTGCCGTCTTCATATCGTGTCGCTGTTTGAAGTAGCCGTAAGATAGTCCTAACGCCAAGGTAAACAGCGTTAGCACGCCTATGCCACAGCCTAGAAATGTACGAACCTGATTTGGTGAAAGAACCCACTTTTTAACGCTACGAGAACGCGGTGGGATGATCATAACGGTAAAAGACCTTTTGCTCACGACTCTGTTCCCTTATTGAATTGCATCAAGACATCTGTCATGGAAAACGACAACAGGCTAAAACTAGAGACTACGAACGTGTTTTTCCTCCTCCAACACGACGGAGATGACCCTCTAGCAGGTCTTTTTTTGAAAGGGAAGGTTTTTCGCTCTACTAAGCTAAAATCATTATACCATAAAGCCACTAACCTACAGATGGTTTTTCACGATTGAGGTAACTTTTCTTACCCCTCTACCGTTGACGCGTTGCCTAAGGATGGGCGGCGAGCCAATCTCTGCCGACAGCAATTTCTGCCTTTAGAGGTACCTTGAGTGTTAGCGCCTTCTCCATGCTATTGCGCACGATGGGTTCGACACGATCGCGTTCCTCTTTTGGCAGGGTGAGGAGTAACTCATCGTGAACCTGCAGGATGAGCTTGGCGCGGACGGCTGCGGTTTTCAGGTTGCTGTTTAGATGGATCATGGCGATCTTGATAAGATCTGCGGCACTGCCCTGAATCGGCGTGTTGACGGCGATGCGTTCGGCTTCGGCACGCAGCCGTGGGTTACTGCTATCAATTTCTGGAATAAGCCGCTTTCTGCCGAGCAGGGTTTGGCTATAGCCGGTGCTGCGAGCAAACTCTACCATGGTTTCAATAAACTCCTTTACCTTTGGAAAGGCCTCAAAGTAGGCGTCGATAAATGCCTTGGCTTCGTCGATGGAAACTCCTGTCTCTTTGGCTAAACGTGTTGGCCCCATACCATAGAGAATGCCAAAATTAATCGCTTTAGCACGATTTCTCAGAGTACTGGTCAGGTCAGCGGTACTGACTTTAAAGATGCGTTGTGCGGTTTCACTATGGATGTCCCGCTCTTTGAGAAAAAACTGGATCAGCTGCTCATCCTCACTCATATGTGCTAGTAGACGCAGTTCCACCTGCGAGTAATCTGCGCAGAGCAGTAGGCTATTTTTGTCGCCTGCGACAAAGGCTTGGCGGATTTTTCTGCCGATGTCGCTACGGATTGGAATGTTCTGTAGGTTTGGTTCACTTGACGAAAGACGGCCGGTAGCAGCGACGGTCTGATTGAAGCTGGTATGGATCTTAGCAGTTTTGCGGTTGACAAGGTGTGGCAGTGTGTCGGTGTAAGTTGTCTTGAGCTTGGCCAAATTACGAAACTCGATGATCGCTTCGGCCAGCGGGTGGGGACGGAGGTTTTCAAGCAGGTTGATATCCGTGGAATAGCCGGTCTTGGTTTTGCGTAGCCGCACCCCCATCTGCTTGTGGATGGCAAGCTTGTCAAAGAGAACCTCAGCTAACTGCTTAGGGGATTGGATGTTGAACGGCTCTCCCGCCTCGGAGTAAATGGTATCCGTCAAGTCTTTGAGCTTTTTTTCAAACAATGCTGAAAGTTTTTTTAGTGCCGCTATATCTATAGAGATTCCTTCAAACTCCATGTCTAAAAGGATGTTAAGGAGAGGAAGCTCAAGCTCGCGGTATATTTTTTCAAGTTTTTCTTTAGATAATTTCTTGGAGAACATCTGGTGTAACCGCAGGGTCATATCGGCGTCCTCGCAAGCGTAGTCGCACACCTCATGGAGTGGCACTTCATCCATGCTACGTTGGTTTTTACCTTTACCAAGCAATTGGCTGATAGGGGTCATGGGTCGGTCGAGGTAGCGCAGTGCCAGGAGGTCGAGATTGTGGCGCCTTAAAGTTGCGTCTAACAGGTAACTTTCGATCATCGTATCAAATACCACTCCTTGGACATTGACGCCATGGTGTCGAAGAACCAAGAGATCGTATTTGATATTATGACCGCCTTTTTTGATCTTAGGATCTTCAAGCAGTGGCCGGATTTTTTTCTCCAACCACTCTGGGTTTTGCAAAAGGGGTACGTAAGCCGCTTGGCCTGGTGTTACAGCAAAGGCGATACCGACCAGCTTGGCAGCAAAAAATTTGAGTGAAGTGGTCTCTGTATCAAAAGCAACGACTTTCGCCTTTACCAGCTCATTGCAGAGATTGTTGAGCTGTTGCATGTCCTGGATAAGTTGGTAATTGCTGCTACGGCTTGGTTTTGTTGCTACGGTGTCGACACGCTCCTTGGTCTGTAGCACCTTGGCCTCAAGGCTACGAAATTCGAGCTCACGAAAGATTTTCGCCAAGGCGTGACGATTCCAAGAGGTGTATCGCATCGCTTGCAGAGACCATGAGTGCGGTAGGTCTGTTTTTATGGTCACCAATCCTTTAGAGAGTTGGGCCATGGCTTTGTTAGTGATGAGTTTTTCAGCCAACTTCTTGTTGGTGAAATTGCCAGCTTCGGCATTGGCGAGGATCTCTTCTATGCTGCCATACTCGTTGATCAGGGTGGTGGCAGTTTTTGGCCCAACGCCTTGGACTCCTGGTATGTTGTCCGAGCTATCGCCGACCAGACCGAGGTAGTCGGTAACCTTTGTAGGGGTGACACCGAGTTTTGCTTGAACGCCTTTGGTATCGACAATGCTTGGGGTTTCTTTGCCTTTGGCGTTGTTGTAGATAAACACCTGTTTTGAGACCAGCTGCATAAAGTCTTTGTCACCAGAGACAATGTATGAAGAGACGCCTTCAGTTTCAGCCATTTTTACCACGGTGCCGACAATATCGTCTGCTTCAAAGGTCGCCTGACGCAGAAACGGAATATTCATGGCATGGACGATTTTTTCAATGTAGGGTAATTGGTCGATCATATCTTCTGGCATCTTTTCACGAGTTGCTTTGTATGGTTCGTAGAGTTGGTGTCTAAACGTGGGTTCACTAGAGTCAAAGGCAACAGCAAGGTAGTCGGGTTTTTCAGTGTCGATAATCTTTAACAGCGACTGCGTAAATCCAAAGATGGCACTGGTATTAAGACCACGCGAATTGATTAGAGGTCGCTGAATGAGGGCAAAATAAGCGCGGTAGGCCAAGGCTGTGCCGTCTATAATGAAAAGCCGTTGCTCTCTCTTGGCTGTGGCGGACATCGACGCCATCCCTTATATGGGAGCGTTTGGCAAGGGTCAACCAAGTTATTGTAAAGAGTTTACGGAATTATTGAACGTGGTATGATAATCGGTCAAGGAGAGTAGCGGATATGCGGTTTCAGTTGACCAGCGGATCTATTGTAAATGCCAAGGTTGATGGCATCATTCTACATTTGCTGCAGGCAGGAAAGAAGTATCCACGT
Organism: Oligoflexia bacterium; assembly: GCA_028277945.1. Lineage (GTDB taxonomy): Bacteria > Bdellovibrionota_G > JANQFH01 > JANQFH01 > JANQFH01 > JANQFH01. The sequence continues at coordinate 1,966 of JANQFH010000012.1, read as the reverse complement.
TATTTCAATGAGATCGACAAAGCGCTTGGCGGTGCTCTAGCAAAACGACTGCGAGATGTAGACTTTAAGGCTGAAGTGGCTCAGGTAGTGAGCCTTAACACACTGGGTAAGATTGCTGCGAAGAACGTCTACGTGGTTGGCATGGGTGAGGAGACAAAACTAGATAGCTTCGCAGTAAGCAAGGCTTATGCAGCTGCAGCTCGTAAGGCTCGAAGTGAAAACGTTGCAAACCTTGCCTTGCTTTACTCCGAAAACAAAAAAGTAGAGAATTTTTTCCAAACAGCCATAGAAGGGATACTGCTAAGCCTCTACCGCTTTGATGTATATAAAACAGATAAGCAGCAGTCGGGTATTCAAACGCTGTATGTCTGTCACGGTCCTCAGCAGACGGCGGCCATTCAAAAGCAGTTAAAGCTGGCTCAGGTTGCCGCAGATTCTACCAACCTGGCGCGTGACTTGGTTAACCGACCTGGGAGTGATCTCTATCCCGAGCTGTTGGCGGCTGCCTGTCGTCGACTCTTTAAGGGCAAGCCGTACACATTGACGATTTGGGATGAAAAAGAAATCAAACGACGCAAGATGTTTGCCTACCTTTCGGTAGCAGCCGGTAGCCCACGTGGCCCCCGGTTTATTCACATTAAGTACAAGCCGGCGAAACCAGCACGCAAACGTATTGCCCTGGTTGGCAAAGGGGTCACCTTCGATACCGGTGGGCTGAGCCTAAAGCCAGCACGCCATATGATGGACATGAAGTATGATATGGCAGGTGCTGCTGCCGTGATTGGCGCGATGCAGGGACTCGAACGACTTAAAGTAGATGTTGAAGTCGATGGCATTGTTGCGGCAACCGAAAATATTCCAGGTGGTGGCTCGACGCTGCCTGGTGACGTTGTCTATGCGATGAATGGCAAGAGTATTGAGGTGCTCAATACCGATGCTGAAGGTCGCTTGACTCTAGCGGACGCACTTAGTTATGCCTGCTCACTGCCTCGTATGAGCGAAGTTATCAACATTGCCACACTTACAGGCAGCTGTGTAGTTGCTGTAGGTGATATGCTTGGTGCGGCTATGACCAATAATGAGGCTATGTTGCAACGGCTGAGGCAATGCGGAGAGGCTGCTGGAGAACGCTACTGGCAACTGCCGCTTGTTGATGACTATCGCGACCACATGAAATCGGATATTGCGGATATCAAAAATATCGGCGAGGCTTCTACTGCCTCTACGATTATTGGCGGTCTCTTCTTACAGGAGTTTGTCAAGGGCGTTTCCTGGGTTCACTTAGACATTGCCGGCCCGGCCTTTTCTTCCAAAGATCAGCTAGTTAGTACAAAAGGCGCAACCGGTTTTGGGGTGCGCACCTTTCTTCGCTACATAAGCAGTTTATAGTTCTATGAACCTTTTGCTTCCTTTTGCACGCCGCTTTGTAGCAGGAACAGAGGCGGCGGACGCCATCCAGGCCGTACAACATCTAAACCAATCACAGATTATGGCCACCTTAGATATTCTCGGTGAGAGTGTGCGAGACCGAGACATGGCCATAGCTGCCGCCACGGCTTACAAAGACTTATTGGTGAAGATCCATCAACACAAGATTGACTGTAATGTTAGCCTCAAACTCTCACAAATGGGCTTGGAGATCGATCCTCGCCTTGCGCTGACGAATCTACGCGAAGTAGTTATAACTGCAAAACAGATGCAGAATTTCGTCCGTATTGATATGGAAGGCTCAAAGCTGACACAAAAGACGCTAGATATATTCTGGGAGCTGCGGCGTGAGTTCGATAACGTTGGCGCTGTGCTGCAAGCCTATCTTTTTCGGAGCAGGGACGATCTACAGAAGTTGATTCGATGTGGAGGATCCGTACGCCTCTGTAAGGGGGCTTATAAAGAACCAGCTACCATTGCCTGGCAGAACATGCGTGACATACGCAACCATTTTGTTGAGCTCATGAAGCTGCTCTTT
>JANQFH010000075.1 GCA_028277945.1 Oligoflexia bacterium | reverse complement strand
TTGCAATTGAGCCTGGCAGCAAGGTGGGTATGTTTTTGCGAAACTACGCCAAACAATTCGTGGTTTTAGAGGCAAAAATAAAGAGCGCCTTGAGTTCTGGTGTCAAAAATGCTAAGTACTATGATCAAGCAGCTCGTACTGTTGCTTGCATTGCCGAGGGACTGCATCAGGCAAACAGACATCCGAACGAAATGGACCAAATAGGATTTTTCATGTTGGCGCCCCAAAAGCAAATCGAAGACGGCGTTTTTACTAAAGAAATGGAATCTCGTTCAATAAAACAAAAAGTTACGAGACGGGTTTCTGAGTATAAGGGTGAAAAGGACAAATGGCTGAGTGAGTGGTTTTTTCCGACTCTTTCACGGATAGAGATCAGATCACTAAGTTGGGAAAGTGTAATAGGATGGATTTATGACCTAGATGATCATGCAGGAGAGGAGCTATTTTCTTTTTATGCTAAGTGTTTAGAGTTTAATTGATGCTTTGCTCGTGGTTGTTTGAAATCAAAGGGGGGGACAGCATGCTGGACTCAGTAGAATGGATGGCCTCGCTATCACCCACTAAACTTTGGAGAACTGTGACTGCATAGCGTAAAGCAACACGCTAGCAGCCACGGCCAGGTTGAGCGAAGTTACTTGCCCTTGCATCGGTATGCTGACGACCTCTTTACAAATGGCCTTATGCTTCTCAGCCAATCCCGTCCGCTCGTTCCCCAGCAGCAGAATGGACGGCTGCTCGTACTCGACATCAAGGAAATTGTCCTCGCCTCCCTTTGAACTCCCGTAGATCTGATAGCCATGCCTCTGCGCCCATTTAGCGAAATCTTCAAAACTCGTTTGTACCAGTGGATGCCAGAAGTGTGCGCCCATGCCAGCGCGCACTGAAGTGTGGTGATAGGGGTCCGCGCCGCCGTCTAAGATAACCAGGCCGCCCGCTCCCACCGCGTCTATGCTGCGCAGAATGGTACCGATGTTGCCTGGGTCCTGCGGAGCGACGACTGCTACTCCCCAGGCAAAGCGCTCTGGAGTGAGATCCTGCAGTGTTGTTTTCTGTTGCTGGACGATCGCCAATAACCCCTGGGGATGTTCCTTGCCCCCCGCTGAGGCAAAGGCCTCGGCCGAGCTGGCATAGGTGGGGAT
>JANQFH010000064.1 GCA_028277945.1 Oligoflexia bacterium | reverse complement strand
ACGTGGTTTCACTTTCAAGCCTTGCAGCAAGCTATCAGCTGGCTCTGGCAAGATATCGAGTTTGGTGAACTGCGACTGCGTGATGATTGCACGTGGTCGGCTCGAGCTTTAGCGACCGCAGCATTGTTGTGGTCTTGGTCTGACGAACTCTCGCTCGGTGATCGGTTCCGAAAGGCTCGCCAGATCACCTGCAAAGTGCTGAGGATGCGCAAACCTCCGGCCACTTCCTACCAAGCGTTTCTCAAACTGCTCAACAAATGGACGCCTCACTTCGTCGAATTGCTGGCACAGGGGTTTCGTCGACAAATGATCAAGTGTTTTCCCCGGCGTTTACGCGTTGCAGGCTTCTTGGTGTTCGCAGCGGACGGCAGTCGTATCGACTTGCCACGGACAAACTCCAATGAAAAAGCTTATGCCGCGGCATGTTCCCGGCCACAACGAGGAAAGAAGAAACGTAGAAAAAAGAAGCAAACCAAGAGGGAAGTCAATACGAGCCAACTTTGGATCACGACCCTCTGGCATTTGGGAACACAACTTCCCTGGAGTTGGAAACTAGGACCCAGTGATAGCAGTGAACGTGAGCACCTCAGGCAGATGGTTGGTGAACTACCACGCAAGTCGCTGATGGTCATCGATGCTGGCTTCTACGGATACGAACTGTGGCGTGAGATTCTAGCGTCTGGTTGTGAGTTTGTGGTGCGTGTTGGTAGCAATGTTCATTTGCTGAAAAAGTTGGGCTACACCGAGACCCGAGGTGACATCGTGTACTTCTGGCCGCTACGCGAAGCAAGACGAAGTCAACCGCCGTTAGTATTGCGATTAGTTGTATTGCAAGACAAACGAAATCCGGTGTACCTGGTAACCAGCGTGTTGGACGACAAACGATTGTCAAATAAGGATGTAGCGCAGATCTACCAGCAGCGTTGGGGAATCGAAGTATTCTATAGAAGTTTGAAGCAGACGTTCGATCGCCGCAAGTTGCGGAGCCGTAATTCGGATAATGCCTACACCGAAGCTCAGTGGTCTCTGTTGGCGTTTTGGGCGATGGCGTTGCATGCGCAACACTATCAAACCACTCAGCGACTAGATCCAAACCGCTTGAGTTGCGCCGGCATGCTCCGCGCTTACCGTCGCGCCATGAGGGAGTACAAGAGTCGACCTGAAGCTGGCGAAGACTTGTATTCGTTGTTGCGCATCGCATTGAAAGATAACTACGAACGAACGAAACCCAAGACGAACGAAGACTATCCTCGCAAGACGCAAAAGAAACCAGCAGGCAAACCGAAGATCAAAAAGGCAACAAAGACTCAAGTAGCAAGAGCCAAAAGAGTCAAGAAGAACGAACCCGCAGTAGGGTTAACGGCGTAGGGTCAGACTGTCGCAGATTCCGCTCGCACAGAGACAGTTAGAGCAAGGTGAATCTGAAAGAAGGACACAGAAACTATAGGAGTTACTCAATCTACGCCTGCGCAAGCAGCTACCCCGTGACTGACAAGTGACCTATAGCTAAAGGTCACTTTCAGCGAGGAAGATACGCTCCTCCCCGATCGTTGCAAGGAATCCCGCATATCCGGCTGCCGCACATAGTGAAATCACTTCCGTATCGGAAACGAACTGGATCTCGTGCTCCGGAAGGTCGCTGTTGCTGACAATGTACTTCTCGAGGATGCCCTCCTCTGTACTAAGCAGCTCAGCAGATAGTGTCGTGCCTATGCCGGGCTCGAGAGTGACTTTCACTGCAGCCTTGGAACTCGCTGCCGAGGGAT
>JANQFH010000025.1 GCA_028277945.1 Oligoflexia bacterium | reverse complement strand
CCTGGTGGTCGGATTGGTTGCGGCCTTAGTGGTCGGCCTGATCTTGGCGCCGCTGGCGCTTTTGCTCTTGCTGATTTTCTAGTTGTTTATGCAAGAGCGCGAAAAATATGCTGGGGCTTAGGTTCTGATCGTCCCCAATGAGACCTTGCCGCAAACCGCTCTACGTAAGATGTGGAGCGGTTTGCGCTTTTAATTGAGCTTCAAAAAGTGGGAATCGCTCAATTGGGCTAAAATTTACCATTTTTCTCGAAAAAATCGCTGCGCATCTTGGTTTTAGCGCTCGAAAGGAGGCCAAATAAGTACACCTATCCCCCAAAATAGATGACAAATTACCATTATGCTCCCGGCTTCGGAGCAATATCCTTTAACTGGTTCTCGTAGAGAATATGCTAGCAGGCCCTTATCATTTTGCGGGCAGAATATTTTTCGAAGTAAGAGGACCCAGAAGGATGATCCGATGGCCGAAACCTTAGAGATACAGGACGCTCCGGTCTACACCTACGCATTAGCGAGCGCCGACATGCGCTACATCGAAGTTGAGCACCGTGAGGTCTACCTTCGAAACGATCCTGAGTTAGGCCTCGTATTTCGAGGCGAGATTCCTGGCTGCGGCGCGGGATGCTTCGTTGACCTGAGCCAGATTCTTCTTGAATATGCGATGAGTTGCGAGGGCTGTCGGGAACAAGGCCTCGCCGCGCAGGAGGTCGTCCGCTTCGGGGAGCGCCTCGCTGAAATCCTGGTCTCAAATACCGCTCAGGCCATGGCTGAACTGCCTGCCAGGGAAAGCTTGTCGCGCGCCTTCCGTTTCGTCTTGAACTCCATGGGCGCGGCCCTCACTGCAGCAAGCACAGAGGACCGTCTGGAATTCTCCCTGGATTGCTGCCCCTTCAGCGAGTGCGCCAAGACTTCCGCGCTCGGCCACAACGCCGAGCTGGCCCTTCAGTCCTTTGCCGCCCTTTGCAGCAGCCTTGTGCAGGCGCTGGCCCCCGATTGGGTCTTGTTGCAGCCCGCTCAGGCGCACCTCACTTTGCCGGTTCGCAAGATTGTGCTGGCCAGCGTTTAGGCAATTTGGTCCTTTTTAGCGCGTTGCACAGACATCGTATCTCCATGAACGACAGATTGACTTAGGAGACCCGCGCAAAGATGACAAATCGAAAACCAACTTCAAAGGCTGAGTCCGCACATCCCAGCGGCGATGAGCGTTATGCCTCCATAGACAGCGTGATGAAGCGCTACAAATACGAAAAGGATTTGCTCCTTGAGGTGCTCAACGTCGCTCAGGAAGTCTTCGGCTATTTATCCCAAGACCTGCTGCTCTATATCTCCAACCAACTGAACGTCCCCATGAGTCAGGTCTACGGTGTGGCTACCTTCTATCACATGTTCTCCTTTGATCCCCAAGGCGAGCACAACTGCATCATCTGCAATGGCACGGCCTGTCACGTCAAGGGCGCGGACCG
>JANQFH010000021.1 GCA_028277945.1 Oligoflexia bacterium | reverse complement strand
CAGATGATCGGTATCTCACTACCAAGCACATCTCTTGCACATTTGAACAGCGCTGTGAGTTCTGTCTGTGTCACCGTCGGCCCTTCTCCGGTGGTGCCGGAAAGAACAATCCCATGCACGCCAGCACTCTTAAGGTATTGCAAAAACTCCTTCATAGAGTTGAGATCGAGTTTGTTCTCGTAGAAGGGGGTTGGTACCGCAGGAATAATGCCTTGAAATGTCTTTGTCTGTGTCATGGGCTGCTCTCCTTACTTCCTCTTACCTATCTTTAAGGTAATAGTCGCCAGAAAAAATATGCGCCACTGGACCTGACATCCAGATATCCTGACCAACACCGTCCCACTCAATGTGAATGTCGCCACCTCTCATCTTTACTGTTACCGGTGTTTCAGCAACTCCGGTAACGATGGCAGCAGCCGCAGTAGCGCAAGCACCACTACCACAGGCTAAAGTAGCACCACTACCGCGCTCCCAGTGGGCGACATTTATATGATGTGGATCTTGCACCAATGCGAACATGACGTTGCTCCGTTGTGGAAAGAGCGGATGGTTTTCAAGCTTGGGGCCAAGCTCTGCTATACGCTTTTGTAGCTTGTGGTCCCCAAAAATGACACAGTGGGGGTTACCCATAGAGACCAAAACTGCGGTAAACTCCTCACCCTCTACGGCAATGGCGACTGTGTCGCCCGGTTTCTTCGGTGAATCTCCTGCAGCCAAGTTGGCTGGCAACTCTTCTGGCTCAAAAGAGGGCGGCCCCATGTTGATCGCTACCGAACCATTCTCCCCGAACCTGGCATAATGCTGCCTCTGTGGCGTGGCAATGGCAAAATCACCCCCCCTCACTAAACCCGAGCTCCTCAGGTAGCTCGCCACACAACGCAGACCATTACCACAAACACCTCCTACGGAGCCATCCATGTTGTAGGTGTCCATCTGATAGAGCGATCCATGATCACCCGGTTGACTTTGCCCGATCAACAACAGTTGATCAGCACCAATACCAAGCTGTCGCGCGCACATATTCCGCACCAGATCGGCTAACGGCACCGTTGGCGGCAGATCTTCCTGTTTGAGGATGATAAAGTCATTACCGGCGCCATGCATCTTTATAAAAGGTATGGTGAACATGACAGAGTGCCCAATGTAAAACGTCAGTTTATCGGCAGATCGACGATTTCTTCGCCTCGGATGAGGTCTTCGTAGCTCTCCCGTTTGCGAATTAGATACCATTTGCCATCCATAACAGCAACCTCAGCTGGGCGTGGACGACCACAGTAATTAGAGGCCATGACAAAACCGTAAGCACCAGCAGACAGAAGCGCTACCTGCTCTCCTTGCGCTACTTCTGGCGACGGCCTGGCCTTGGCAAGAAAGTCCGCAGACTCACAGATCGGTCCCACCCAGTCTGCTGGGCTCAAAGCAGCACGCTTCTCTTTTAGCGGCAAAATCTCATGATAGGCGCCATAAAGGCTCGGACGGATGAGCTCGCCCATGCTAGCATCAAGCACCACAAACCGCTTGTCAAAGTTCTGTTTACGGTAGAGCACACTGCTTAAGAGTACACCGGCATTGCCTACTACTGACCGTCCTGGCTCAATGATTAACTGCAGATCCAGCTCTCCAAGGTATTGGCTGATGATCTCACCGTAGCGTTGTGGCGTTACGGTTTCGTCTTCCGCTTTGTGAGCAATGCCTAGACCACCACCGATGTCTAGATAGCGAAGGACCACGCCATTTGCTTTTAGACGCTCATGGTAGTCTTTACAAAAGTTGCAGAGCTCGACAAAGGGTTGCTCGGTAAAAACCTGTGTACCAATATGTACAGACATGCCCACGACCTCTAAATGGGGTGAGTCAGCAGCCTGTTTGAATAGCTGCAACCCCTCGGTATGAGCAACGCCAAACTTTGATTCGCGCAAACTCGTCGCTAGGTAGGGGTGGGTCTTGGCATCAATCTCGGGATTGATACGCAGAGAGATTGCCGCCTTTTTCTTAAGCTGCTTCGCCACCTCGGCAACAGCTGCGAGTTCTTCACCAGACTCCACTGCTAGCATCAACACGCCTTGGTCAACGGCATCACGAATCTCATCACGGCGTTTGCCAACACCTGGGAAGACTACTCTGTTAGCTTCACCACCCGCCTGCAACACGCGATAGAACTCACCGCCCGAGACAATATCAAAACCACAGCCTAAATTTGCTAAGAAGCGTAAGAGCGTTAGGTTGGCATTGGACTTTACTGCAAAAGCGATCAGCGGTGATAGCTCGCTCAGCGACTGTTGCAGAGCCTGCACCTGCCTACGAATGGCATCAAAATCATAAACAAAGGTTGGCGTACCACACGCCTCAGCAATGGTCGTAAGCGGCAGATCACCACAACAGAATTCGCCATGTTTATACACAAAAGCCATATGAGCGCCTGACAACCTACGTCAACGCACCTCCGCGGTCAAGTCGCCGTCTCTAGCCTGGATCAGGTAAACAGGATGTAGGTACTAAAGAGCCCCGCCAATAGATTGAGAAGGCCAAGAAAAGCGTCTTGCATCGCCTGCACCGGTTCTTTACGTAGCTTCTGCAGGGCATGGCCAAAGAAGAGCAACGCAAAAATCACAAAGAGCAGCGCGAGAATAATCGTTAGCACTTTTACGGTTGCTGGATTAGGGCCTACAAGCTTCATGGCTTTCTTGAAGTTATCAAGATAGCGGCCAATAGCAAGCGTTCTGATCGGTTTTAGATTTTAGGGCAGTCTAGTGGGTTGCCTGAAGGCACGCGGCACCACAATCCAGCAAGATTATGGGAAACTTGATCAGGCGCTGTAGCGCAGAGATCGAGATCAATCTCCCGCGACCAAGTGGTCTTGGCATCCGCTGCAACGCCGTTGATAACGAGCTCAACTGCCGAGAAAATTTCATCTGGTTTACAGTCGGTTTCATCTTCAAGTTGCGCAGCGCTCTTTGGGTCTGTATCAGCCACGGAGTCTTTAAGTGTATAGCTTACGGAGCTGATCTCCGGTAATGAGCCGCCCTCTGCGCTGGTAAGAAACGCATCATAGAGCAGGGGATCGACACTGCTATTGGAAGCGATCAATACCGTGGTCTTGCCCCACTCAAATAGACCTGTTGGTGACGCATCCTTGGGATCACCATCAAGATCTGTACCCGTCGAAATTCGTTCATAACTTTGCTGCTCGCCATTCTTATCTGTCCAGCTGACAAGTATATGTAAATCTCCATTTGATGCTGAGGCTTTTGCGTCTGGCGGTGTACGATTAAAGCTAAAAAAAGCATGCTCCAAACTGTTGGCCCCACCACTACTTGAAGAAGTTCCATCACTACTCGACGTCGTTCCATAAACCGCTGTAGAGGCACCATTGCCTAGCATTCCCATCAAAGCTGCGAGCACCCCAAAGCCTAAGAGATCATTAGACTTGGCACTACCATCATCATTGAAGTAGGTGTCGCTGTCCTTATCGTCGTTAAAACCATCACCATCGCTATCAAGCTTGTTGGGATCGGTACCAAGAAAGAGCTCTTCAGCGTCACTCAAGCCATCGCCATCGCTATCTACTTTATCGAGCAGGCTTAAATCCAGGCTGGGGTCACTATTTACACCACAGCCAAACAGACTCACCATCAACAGGGTGGTTCCGGTCATAAGTAAGATGGCAATGAGTAGATGTCGTCGCACGGCTCTCTCCTAGCGTTCTTACCCCCAGTAGTTTACAAGTCTTGTGCCAGGTGCCTCATCAAGAAAAACCTCTTAATTTCAGGGTATTATATGGCGATACTGATAGTAGGCCATGCAACTAGTTCACATGGGCAGAGTTGTAAGGCACACCTTTTTTCACAGCCATGGCGTCTATTTGACCTAATCGTAAAAAGCCGCTAGGTCTGCCGAGCTATGGAGTTTTTTGGCCTGCTGTTAGGCACGCTCAAGTTAAGGCCCTACGTTTTTCTCTTTCTGCTTTTCTACCTAGTCGCGCTCTATCGTCTTTTTGGCTGGCAACGCACCCTACTGTTTACAGGCATCTGCTGGATCATCGCCTTTGCTTCGGAGTTCTCATCAACGCGTACGGGATTTCCTTACGGTCTCTATCACTATATTGAAACAACCCGTGATCAAGAGCTCTGGATCAGCAACGTGCCCTTTATGGACTCGCTCTCCTACACCTTTTTGCAGTTTGCCGCTTTCTCAACCGCACTGTTTACCATTTATCCGCATCGCAAAAACCATCTCATGCTACCCGAGCGAATTGCCAAGCCGTGGAGGTTAGCAGCCCTGTCGGCACTGTTGGTAACCTATCTGGATATCGTCATTGATCCTGTGGCCCATCAGGGAGAGAAGTGGTTTCTCGGCAAAATTTATTACTATCCTGATCCGGGCGCTTACTTTGATGTGCCGCTGAGCAACTTTGGGGGTTGGTATCTGGTTGGCTTTGTATCCATTGGCCTCTACCTCATGTTGGAGCGGCTGCTGCCTGCACGCAAGCCCGAGCAACGCGAGTTTGCACTGCCTGGGGGGGATTGTTGGGGGCTTTGGCTCTACGCTGCTGTCGTTCTCTTCAACCTTGCCGTTACACTATATATTGGTGATCTACACCTCTTCTTCGCTGGACTCTTTATCATTACCTTGCCGCTGCTGCTGTGGATTATCTTGTTCAAAAGGCAGCAGCGTTAGCTAAGGGCGTAGGCCTCGGGCAGCAGACCCAAGACTTGTAGGGCCAAACCATGACGTACGCCAACATTGCGTACGATCATCTGTTTAAGATTGTGGTGCTGCATAACCTCCGTAAGGATAAGCAGACCAGCAACAATGACCTCAGCGCGACCTGAGGGAATGCCATACTTGCTGACTTTTTCATGTAACGGCGTGGTCGCCAACCGCTTACACCAGCGGCTCAGCTCTTGCCTGGAGACAACCACTCCATCGGCACGAGCTGGGTCATAACGGTGTATGCCTTGCTGCAACAACGCTAAAGAAACTGGCGTGCCAGCCACACCCACCATCTGATCCACTGTTGGCAGTCTATGCTGATTGAGCGATCTAGCAAAAGTAGTCGAGAGGCGTTTGAGTGTTGCAGCGGCGCTGCCATGTTCTTCACTGAGTTGTTCAGGCAGGCAACTCTCGGTCAAATCCACACAACCCATGGCAATACTGATGCTCTTGTTGACTTGGTGGCGATCGTCGTCAAGGTCCGCATGGCCATAAGTGAGCTCTGTACTCCCGCCACCAACGTCAACCACGAGCAGCTGTGTAGCCTGTAGAGACTTACCTTCGCACTCAATCAACACAACGGCTAGGTAAGAGAGTTGGGCCTCTTCAGTGACGGTCAACGGACGTACCCTAATGCCGGTTTCCTGTTGTAGTTCCTGGATTGCCCTATCGGCATCAGCCACTTTTCTAAAGGGCGCCGTACCACCACACAAAACAATCTCAGCATGAAAGTTACGCGCAATCTCCTGGTATTCGTTTAGGACATCGCAGCTACGTTCCCATGCTGCTGATGCAAAAGAGCCGCCAGTTTGTAAGCCTTGGGCAAGGCGCGGTATACGAAACTCTTCGTGGATTATCTGCAGTGGTGGAGTTGACGCAAAAATGGTCAAGATTGCCGTGTTACTGCCAAGGTCGATGACCGCAAGAGACTTCGCTTTAGCACTGCCCTGTTCAGTCACGGCGACTGACCACCTCAATGCCGTGTCGGCGGGCACTCCACACCGGCATAGTATCGTCGTAATTTCCCCAGGTAAGCTGCTTGAGCTGGCTACCATCCGCTCTCATGCTATAGAGGTGATAACGGCCATCACGATTAGAAGCAAACACCAGACGGCGGCCATCGGGGGACCAGCTCGGGTGTTCATTGTTCCCTGCACCAAAGGTGAGTTGCATCGACTCCTTGCCGTCAGGCTTGGTCACAAACAGGTTGATCCTACCATCTGCAGTCATACCGCTGTAAACAATACGGTTGCCGCGCTGGCTCCAGTCTGGCGAGGTGTTGTGTTTGCCCTCAAAGGTGATGCGCCGAGCACGACTCCGGCGTACCAGAGATTGAATATACAACTGTGGTCTGCCACTGCCACTGCGATCAGAGGCAAACACCATCTCTGCACCGCCCGGCCCGACGGCTGGAGAGACATCAATACCGTAACTGTGAGTCAACCGTCTTAACTTTTTACCCCTCTTTAGAGGAAAGAGATAGATCTCAGGATCCCCGCGTGGGCTCAAGGTTAGTAGCAGATGATTGCTGGATGGATGCCAAACAGGAGCGATGACATTGCTGTTAACCCGCGGCAGCGCCTTAATCTGTTTACTATCGGGGTTGCTGATGTAAAGCTGCGGCTTACCTCTTCTGCCATACTTTGGATAGGCGACAAAAACAAGATTTTCGCCATTGGGAGACCAGTTTGGTGAGAGGACAATGTTTTTAAAGTCTGTCAGCTGACTCACATGGGTGCCGTCAAAGTTTATGACATAGAGCTCTTTCTTACCGGTTCTGTTGGAGATGAAGGCGATACGTGTGTCAAAGATCCCGCGCTCCCCAGTCAATAAGAGCAGTAATTGATCTACAAAGTCCTTCGCTGCCTGTTGCAGTTGTGGCGCTTTGACATCCAACTTGTATTCCAGTACCCGCTTGCGGGCCGCAACGTCGTAGGCATAGAGCCTACCACGTAGCCTACCACTTCTGATTCTGCAGAAACCCTTGACCAAAAGCGACGCAGCCAGCAGACGATAGTGATTGAAGTCAATTTCAGCAACGCCAAAGCCTTCCTGGCTCACGTCCTTAAGCAGGGCGTCGGACTCGATCACACGAAAGTGGTCGGCAAGCTGTAGATAGTCGTTAATATAGATTCTTAACTTCAAAGCTGCAGCAGCTTCCCCCCGCTTAACCTCAATTGGCAGCAAAACCAGTGGCAGCGGCTCGCTTGAAACACTATCAAGACGGATGGTGATCTCTGCAATCGCCTTTTGATTAACAGCGAGCAAAACCAAAAACATTGCCATGGGAACAATAGATCGACGCATATTACTGCAGCCTAAGTTTTCCAGGACTGAACTGTATCACAACGGGCTCACGGGCATAACGTCGCATAATTTCCGCATTTGGCGCGAGAAAGGGCTGTGAACGACGAATGGCCTCAAGAACGTTCTGATCGATACTAGGAACACCGGAGCTACGTCTTTGCTTCAGACGTACGATTTCCCCAGCGCTGTTCAAATAAAACTGATATTCGACCATTCTATTCTTATACTTTCCATACCAATCATAGCTTGTCACATAGAGATTGCTTTCAATACGTCGCTGTATCTGTTTACGAAAGACAAGCTCTTGCACACCGCGCGAGAGAGCCGAAGCAGCCACGGAGTCGTCGTTGACCTGCTGCTGCGGTTGGCGTATATCACGGCCGAGATCTGCCAATGCCTCACGCATTCTCTGCTTACGTGCCTTAGCAGCTGAATCTTTTTGCTCTTTCGGCTTTTTTGCGGGTGGCTGCTTCTGTTTGCTCGGTAGCTTGACCACCTCTCGCGGCTTTTTTTGCTCGCGTTCGGGTGCAAGCCTTACGGTCGGAGGTTTCTTTTCCGGCACCTTTTTGGCCACGGCTACTTTTTTTGACTGAGTGCCCTGCTGTGGTTTTGCTAAGCGCAATTCGGAGATCCAAATGACCTCCTCGTCAAGAATCTGAGGTTGGCTATGGAGAAATCCGCCGCCGACAAAAACAACCAGCAAAAAACAACCCATATGGAAAACGACCGAAGCCGTGAGACAACGACGAAAACTGCGATTGTTAAGCAGAGGTTCCGGTGTAGGCAAGCTAACGCACCTGTACAGAGGGCTCCGTGATCATACCAATGCGTTCTATACCAGCAGCTCTCACTTTACCCATAATGTCGATAACAAAACCGTAGGGCACCTTCGCATCTGCCCTGATAAACACCTTGCGTTCACGCCGATTACGAAAGAGTTCTGTCAGTTTCGGCTTCAAAGTCTTGACATCAACTTTATACACATCCAGCAGCAACTTCTGGTTCTCGTATATAGTCAGAACAATATCCTTTTCTTCACGAGGCAATGCCTTGGCAGCTTCGCTCTTTGGCAGGCTTACAGCAAGACCCTGTTGAATCAACGGCGCCGTCACCATAAAGATAATCAATAACACCAACATAACGTCGACCAACGGCGTCACGTTGATCTCTGCCAGCATACCGTCTTCTTCTGATGCCAACTTCATGGCTTACAAACTCCTGTCAACCGTCTTGGCGAGATGCCATGGTGTCACGCACCATGAGGTGAATCACCTCCACACCAAACCCACTAAAATCGCGATGCAACAGACGGATCCGGTTACGGAGCAGGTTATAGAATATGACTGCAGGTATGGCCGCGAAGAGCCCCATGGCCGTGGCGATCAGTGCTTCGGCTATACCCGGCGCTACGACGGCCAGTGATGTACTACCCTTAGCACCTATGTTGAGAAATGACCCCATGATTCCCCAGACAGTACCAAAAAGCCCAATAAAGGGCGCGGAACTCGCGGTGGTTGCCAAAAACGGCAGCAGTCTCTCCAACTCGGCAACCTCTCGTTGTACAGCATTCTCTATCAGACGCTCGATATCTGCCATGCCGCCATGAAGAAGAGATTCTGATGTTGCCGCAGATCGGCCATGCTGGCTAGGGAGAGCCTTAAAGGCGCGGTAGGCGCGGTTAAAAATTCGCGCTAAAGCGGTGTTACGAAACCGGTCACGTGCCTGGAACAAAGACTCAAGAGATTCTGACTCCCAGAAAAAGTCGAGGAAGCGCCGGTTTGTCTTGTTGATACGCTTTACCTGTAAATACTTGAAGAGCACGATGGCAAGGGAAACCACGGACATTGCAATGAGGACAAAGATAACTAATTGAACTACAGTTCCTGCTTGCCAGATGAGTTCTGTAATCCTAAGATCTGCAGTGGGAAGCGAGATGTCAGTATCCATTTGTTTTTTAAGGTAATCTAAGCCCTTTTGCTTGTCAACTGAGGCGAGGTATGAAAAACTCTAACTTCCGTATCAAATTGGCCTGGCCGGCAATCGGCATCCTTCTTATCCTAGCTCTGACGATCATGGTGGTCCGACGACAACAAACGGTCGTAACCGATGCAGCCCGCCCAACCCATAGCAATGCCAACACTATAGAGCGCGAAAATCCTTTAACCAAAATTAACCGCTATGAGGCTTCACAACTACTTTTCTTTGCTACCTCGTCTCTGGATGAGTTAGTCGAAGAGAAAAGAAATATACGTTTTGATTCCCAACAGGCAACAGAACGTATAACGGTTTTGTGGGACGAGCTCAAACACACTCCTAATCCACAACATGTACCACTCATACCAAACTATCTAACGCCAACAGCGGTCCTGATTGGCGCTAATGGAATAGTTTATATTGACCTGCCTGTAAACGTCGTCAAGACTATAGAGATTGGCGCTGCTTGGGAACAGCTGATGATCGAAGCGATTGTCAACACCATAGTAACAAACACTGAAAAAGTCTCTGCAGTGAAGTTTTTGGTCGATGGCCAGGACCTGTTCTCTTTAGGAGGCCACCTCTACACATTACGGCCTATCCCAAAGTGACAGCAAAAGATAGCGACATACTGCTGATGGCTGGAGGCATAGGCATGGCTCTCCTGCAACGGATGACGTCTAGAGCTGCAGCTTCCTCGTCACCTCTACCCGAAGCGATTTTTCTGCAGGGAGACCAGCAGCCATTACGGCAACTCTATACTGAACAGATCGATGCCGGCGCCGACATAATCATTACCAATACCTTCAACGCTAACCCGATCCGTTTAGAGCCATTTCAGTTACACGCCGATGTCAATGCCATCAACACCAAAGCCATGGAAATCGCCGCGACAGCCGCACAAGAACAGACCTTGATTGCGGCATCCATTGGACCGGCAGCACCGCCAACAGCAAACCTGACGCTGTCGCAGGAGAGACTTTTGCATAACTACCAAAGACAGATCGAGTCCCTGTCTGTTTTAAAACCGGATTTCTATCTCATTGACGGCATGACCTCGCTCACCCAAGCCAGGGTCGCCGTGCAAGTAGCCTGTGCGCAAGGCAATGCGCCGGTCATCCTAACCATGATGTACCGCGAGGACACTACCAGCTTTGACAATTCCACACCCGAGGAGTTACTCGATCTGGCAGATGCCCACTCGGTGTATGCTGTTGGCTCTAGCTGCGGTTTTGGCCCAGTCCATAACCTTAAAGTTCTCCAGCAGTTGCAAGGCATTGCTGCCAAGCCGCGACCGCTTGTCTTTTTGCCTGGCTTTCCAAATCCACACCCCTACACGGATCTGCAGCAGAGTTACAGCCAAGCTATGCGTTGCGGGGCTAAAGTCGTCGGTGGCTGTTGCGGTACGACTTTGGAGATGCTGCGGTACCTGCGATCAGTTGTAACTACCTAATAGTCATGGTATTTACTATAGTGAGAAACCGAGGTCTGCAGCGATGATTCCAGGATACAACCACAACATCAAATACCAAGATCGTATCTACCACGTTCAGACTGAAGACAACGGCCTCAATAGTTCCAGTATTGTTTCGCATATCTTCCTTGGTGGCAACGTACTGGCGACAAAAAAGGTGAGTTATCGCGACATCGCTACCAACGAAAACGCTCCGCAAATAATCCGCGAAATGATGAAAGAACTGCACAAGACCATGGTTAAAGAGCTGGTCAACGGCCTCTATGACCACCAACTACCACACCCGGCACCTCCTGCGCCAGCACCAGCTGTCAAAGTAGTTGACAAGAAAACATCACACCCACCAAAACCGCCTGATTTCGATGCTGACAAGGCGGTTGACAGCGAAAAGAGCTTGGACGAGATCATCCTAGACTACCTGTCCAAAGAGTCGCAATAAAACCCATGATCCAAATGTTTCATGTCAGCAAGGCCTATAGTCGAGAAGCCTATGCGCTACAGGACATCAATCTGAAAATCGCGAAAGGAGATTTCGTCTTTGTCACCGGGCCAAGCGGGGCGGGCAAGACTACGCTACTCAAGCTAATCTTCTGTGAAGAAAGCGTCACTTCAGGACAGTTGCTTGTAGATGGCAGGAATATTGCTAGAATCCGCGCTTCTAGGATCCCTTATCTGCGGCGACAGATTGGCGTGGTTTTTCAGGACTTCAAATTGATACCAACCATGACCGTCAGTGAAAACGTCGCCCTGGCTATGGAGGTTGTAGGCGTTTACGGTCGTAAGGCTAAAAGAAGAATCGCTGCGATCGTCAACGCGGTTGGACTTGGCCACAAAATGCACGCGCTGCCACTGCAACTCTCGGCAGGAGAGCAACAACGAGTTGCTATCGCAAGAGCCTTAGTAAATGATCCCAAGATTTTACTTGCCGACGAACCCACTGGCAACTTGGATCCAGAGCTTACCATCGAAATTATGGATCTGCTGAACTTCATTAATGCAAAAGGCACCACGATATTGGTAGCTTCTCACAACAAAAAACTAGTAGAGACTTCCGGCAAACTTGTCATTCGCCTGAAAAACGGCCATCTGGAAAACTAGCAATCATGTTACGCCGACTTGTGCACCATTTCATCCGCGCAGTTGCCAGCCTTAAGAAGGCCATGTTTATCAACCTCATCACTGTCGCTACCATTACCATTGCCCTTCTCTTACTTGCAGGTTATTTACTCCTGCTCAACAACCTCAATCACTGGATCAATGTGTCGCAGCAACGGTTTACAATCAAGGCATTTGTGCATGATGATGTAGTCGAGAAAAAACTTGGAGAAATCGCTGGAAAGATTCGTTCATATTCTAACGTGCGAGATGCCAAAGTCCTGGATAAAAATCAGGCCAAGGATATCTTTATCGATCGACATCCAGATTTTCTCGACATCATAGAGGGGTTGAACGAAAACCCATTTCAGGCCTCGATTCTCATCCGAGTTGAAAATGATTCAGCAGACAGTGTCAAACAGATTGCCACTAAAGTTGAGAAAATAGCCGGTGTGGAAAGCGTCGACTACGGTGAGCGCTGGCTAGAACGCTATTTGGCCTTTAGAGGCACGGTAAAAATGGGCAGCTATTTACTAGCTAGCCTGATTATTATTGCTTGCATCTTTCTTGTTTCTAACACCATCCGGTTAAACATCTTTACGCGTCGTGCCGAAATCGAAATCTATAAACTCGTTGGCGGTACCAAGATCTTCATAGCTACACCCTTTGTCATTGAAGGCGCAGCGCTTGGACTCTGTGGGGCGGCCCTGGCGATTGCAATGCTGTTTGTGTTTTTTAAACTAACCCTCCTTGGTATGAACCGAGAGTCTATCCACATGATGAGTTCCCTTACGTTTTATTTTTTAAACAACACCGGCATCCTATTACTCCTGGCTGTTGGTGTCGTTTCTGGCACGGTAGGTAGCATACTCTCTCTACATCGATTTCTTCGTATTTAAAGATGGCAGCGGCAAAACTCTTTCTTTTCGGTATACTGCTACTAGCCAATGTCGATAACGGCATGATCGAAAAACATCAGGACCAGCTGCAAGATATTAAGAAGGAGCTCGAAGATAAAAAAGAGACTGTCTCTAAGTTACTGGAGAAAGAGAATTCCATTGTTAGGATGCTAGATACGCTTGATCGAAAGATTGATAGTTCGAGAAAGCGAAGCCGTACACTGACAAAACAAAAGGAAGAGACGCAAAAAGCAATTCGAGAAAAAAGATTACGCATTGCTACACTTGAACATAGCACCCATAGACACAGGGAAGAAATCGCTAGCAGGCTACGTAACCTGAATAAGCTCGGAGAAATAGGCTATTTACGTCTTTTATTCACTATCAAGGAGCTGCAGGACTTTGGCGAAGCTACGCGTGTTGTAAAACGAATTGTTCGTACTGATCTCGAGCTAGTGGATGCCTTTGAGTCGGAAAGAACACTGTTGTCAAAAGAAAACGAAGCTCTCTATAAACAACAAAAGCATCTTGCTGAAGTTTTGCGTCGTCTTGGTGTTGAAAAGAGCGATATCAGACAGCAAAAGAAACGACAAAAGAGCCTTCTCAGTTTAACTCGTGGTCAAAAAGACTTTTTTGCCAAGAGTGTTCGTGAACTCGAAGAAGCTGCAAAGAATCTACAACGACTGATTGACAAGCTGGCGACAAAAGACTTCCGGTCCAATTTTGCGGTCATGAAGGGTACCCTGCGACCACCCGTTGATAGTCCTGTTGTTGGACGTTTTGGTCGGTTTCAAGATCCGAAATTCAAGACGTTCATGAATCGCAATGGTATTGAGTTTGCGACAGAAAGGAACTCCGAAGTTCGTGTCATACATACGGGACGTGTGATTTATGCCGATTGGTTCCGCGGTTATGGTAAAATAATTATTATAGACCATGGAGATGGCTACTACTCCATGCACGCTCATCTCAGCCAGGTCCACCGACAAACTGGGGAAACGGTGAAAGGTGGTGAAATTATTGGTTTAACTGGTGATACTGGCTCCCTAAAGGGGCCTCTGCTCTACTTTGAATTACGCTACCGTGGCCGAGCTATCGACCCGCTACCATGGTTTAGTCCACTCAAGCTAAAATTAGCGCAATAATTTTTCGCCATGGGAGGCAAAATGGGTTTTCAACGCACTCTCTTGTATGTAGCGATTTTTGTGTTCATTACGGCTACTTCACCGGTGGCAGCAAATCCAACTGCTAAAGAAAGTACCCTTAAGAAACTTGAGATCTTTGCAAAATCACTAAACTATATTGAAGCCAACTACGTACAGGACGTAGATATTGGCCAACTGCTTGATGGCGCCTTGCATGGTATGTTGCGCGTACTAGATCCACATACTCTCTATCTACCACCCCAGCGTTATAGCAAAATGAAAATGCGTGCCTCTGGGAAGTACCACGGTATCGGTTTGGAAATTATTGTCGAAGAGAGAGGCGTTGTCATAGTAACGCCGATTGAGGGTTCCCCTGCGTTTGCGGCAGGTATCAAGCCAGGAGATGTCATTCTTGATATTGATGGAGTATCGACAAAGGGAATGTCAGAAGAACAGGTAGAAAAGAAACTTCAAGGGCAAGTCGATACCAAAGTCAGCTTACTGATTCAAGAAAAGGATAGTGGTATTACACGCACGGTAGATTTGATCCGGGCTGTCGTAGAGATGCCAAGCGTATCCATAGAACAGATCGGTCGTATAGCCTATGTTAAGATTGCAAGTTTTCAAAATAAGACAGCGGACGCTGTAAGAAGGAAACTCGAGCCGCTCTACAAGAAGAAGCAACCTATAGAGGGCATTATCCTTGATATGCGCAACAATCCTGGTGGGCTGCTGGACGAGGCGGTTAATCTAGTCGATCTCTTTCTCGATAAAGGCCTTATTGTCTCTACTCGCGGCAGGAGACAGGAGTATATTGAAAAGAGGATTGCATCACGTAAGAATACACTGCCTCTGCTACCAACAGTTGCTTTGATTAATGGTGGTACAGCTAGCGCACCGGAAATTGTCGCTGGAGCACTGAAGGATCACCGGAAAGCAGTCATTATGGGAACACGCAGCTTTGGTAAGGGAAGTGTCCAGACCGTAATCGACCTTGAAGACGGGTCAGCTCTCAAAATTACTGTGGCTACCTATTTCACGCCAAAGGGTTTTGCCATCCAAGCACAAGGTATAAAGCCAGACATCATTGTCGAGCCGGAAATACCAGATGTTTTCCATGTTGTTTCGGAATCGCTACGGGAAGAAGATCTGCAAAATCATTTGCCAAACGAAAATGAGCGTGCGACCATACAATCGGCTAAAAACGACTTATTGCAAAGCGATCTACAGTTAAAGCGAGCTGTGGACCACCTACACGCATGGATTACTTTCGCCAACTCAAAACCCGCGGCAGAGAACTCCTCGCATTCTCGACAGCTTTAGACCGACTGTGGCTAGTCTGTTTTCTCGCGTTATCCCTGTTATTAATTGTTTTCTTCTTTCTACCAACCCCGGCAGGGCAAAGACAGCAACACTCTGACATCCAAAAGCAACCGCCAGACGCAAAAAACTCGCCACATCGAGGTAGACGCATTGCCATTGTCATAGACGACATTGGTTATAGCGAAGCTTCTGCACAGCCATTCATCCGCATGCCTGCGGGTATTACCTTTGCCGTTATACCAACAGCTCCTTTTGCAACGAAGTTAGCCAGAATGGCACACCAACATGGACACCAGGTCATTATCCACATGCCTATGGAACCTTTGCAGCACCAAAACGGCTCACTCGACCTCTTAACCGATGACATGACTGCCGCGGAAATGCAGCAACAGCTCTCTGCAGCTTTAGTGGCCACGCCCTATGCCACGGGTCTCAACAACCACATGGGCAGCCGTTTTACGGTATCTAACGCCGCTCTTGCTCGATTTCTGCCTCTGCTAAGAGAGCAGGAGCTATTTGTGCTCGACAGTAGAACGAATCCGAGTTCGCAGTTTGGTCTCATGGCGGCGACACAGGCGATTCCTAGTCTAAGCCGTGATGTCTTCCTCGATAACGTCAGGAAGCCAGAGGCAATTACGCAACAGCTAGAAAAACTCCTTGCAGTAGCCCGTAAAAAAGGAAAGGCCGTAGGCATCGGCCATCCCTATGCAGAAACAGCTGCGGCCCTGCAGCAGTTTTTGAAGCAACATAATGAAAATATTGAAGAATTAGTAGTTCCTCTCTCGCAAATTTTGTTTAACTAAATATAATTTGTTTCAAATGAGTATAACTGAATTCCATTAGGCGGGATTTTTTATTGACATCTAGACTCAGGCGTGAGACAAACCTCCAGTAAAAGTTGAATATTTAGGAGGGGAAATGCTGGTTGAACGGCGCAATGGCAAGCGCTTTCATGCTCAGATCGGGGCGGTATTCAACGATCAGACAGGTCTTAATTTCTGCTTCATTACCAATCTAAGCCGTTCGGGCGCCTACCTTAATTCAAAACGGACCTTTGGCATTGGCAGCCATGTTATGATGCAAATCTCCAATGGTAGCTTTGACGCACCGGTGGAGGGGCGGATAGTACGTATCGATCGACCCATGCGGAACTCGCACCATTGCGGCATGGGAGTTAGTTTTGACCACTTGAGCCCTGCGGCAAAAAGGCTTCGTGATGACTTGCTACTCTACCTAATGGGGCTTAAATACCACAATCCGTGGAACTAGTTGCTGAAGTGGATTGACGAGGAGGGGTGATTTTTGGTATTGGTCACCCCTCCATGCGTCAACATGTAGTATATCGTAATGTAGGGTTGCTGTGTTTTCTGCTGGGATTAATCCTGCAGACGGTTGCCTGTGATTCGCGCCCTATATCCGTAGCCGTAAAGACCAGACCGGTTTTTCAAGAGTTTCATGCCAAACCCAACAACCTTAAAGCCATTCGCCAACGTGGACGCCTACGGATCATTACTCACTTCCAATCCATGGAATACTTTCTTGCCCACGGCTATGAGCAGGGTTTTGAATACGATCTTGCCCGCACCTTTGCCAACGAGCTAGGGGTTGAAGTCGAAGCTGTTCTGCCACCATCGAGATCGGCGATGCAAGAGTGGTTACGGGACGGTGGTGGCGATTTAATCATCAGCGCTCAACCGTTAAATCAACCTCTACTGCCCGGCCTCGTGCACTCAAGACCCTATCGTACTCTAGCAGATGCCGTTGTGGTACGTCGGCAAGACGCTACCTGGAGTTCGATCGATAAGTCAAACAAGCTCAAGGGTAAAAGCGTGTCTGTCGTGCGCAAAAGCCTGCAGTACGACTCTTTACTCCAGCTGCAACAGCAAGGGGTAACTGTACGGATTCACACGCTTGCTGATGATCACTCCGATCACGACCTGCTTGAGTCTCTCGCTTCTGGCCTGTTGTCGGCTGTTGCCGTAGACGAAGCCTTTGCACGCCAGGCACTGCGGTCACACTATCACAACTTAAAGATCGCTTTCCGACTCAAGAGCCCGCGCAAGGTTGCCTGGATTCTCCCACAGGGCGCACCAAAACTACGCAAACAGCTTAACCGTTTCCTCAAGAGACACTACTTTTCAAGGTTGGAGCAACGGCCGCGACGCTCGGCCCACTACAACATCCTCTATCGCCACTATTTCAACCATAAGCACCACCCTCTCTGGACCAATCATGCTGGCGCTTCACCTAAGGGAAACCGGCTGGTGTCAGCCTACGACCACCTGGTAAAAAAATCGGCCACAGAGTATGGGCTGGATTGGCGCCTACTGCTGGCAGTAATCTACGAAGAGTCCCGCTTCAATCCACAAGCGATCAGTCCTGCTGGCGCCAAAGGGCTCATGCAGCTTATCCCCACTACCTTTGCCAGTTTTGGTCGTGGCGGCATCTTCGACACGGAAGAAAACATCCGGGCTGGCGCGGCTTATATAAAGTGGCTCTTCCGCCTCTATCGCCACAGCGATCTTGCCGAGGAAGAGCAAATCCGCCTGGTGCTTGCCAGCTACAATGCCGGTATGGGACACCTCCAAGATGCGCGTCGGCTTGCCGCAGAATTTGGATGGAACAAAGACCGCTGGCATGGCGGTATCAAGCAGGCATTACAGCTGCTAATGGATGAAAAATACTACGCAAAAGTACGCCACGGCTTCTGCCGCGGCAGCGAAACCCTGACCTATGTACGCCGCATTATGGAGAGGTACCGGCTCTTTAAGAAATTTATAACCCTTTAATTGTTTGACTTTTCATGAAATTTTGATTACTTGCCGCAAGCTCCCTGTAGTGAAGGAGATGGAATCATTGAATACACCCTCAGATGACCAGAGCTTTTCAGCCCTGTTCCAAGAAAGCGTCAAGAACGCCAAGGAGATCCACGAAGGCGATGTTGTCTCGGGAACCGTCATAAGAGTCGATAAGGATCAGGTTCTAGTAGACGTAGGCTTTAAATCAGAAGGATCCATTACCCTGCATGAGTTTCGTAATGCCGAAGGCAAGCTCAATGTTGAAGTGGGCGATACGGTAGATGTCTTTGTCGAATCTTATGAAAGCGATGACGGTCGGATTCTGCTTAGCAAAGAAAAGGCGGATAAAGCCAAACTCTGGGACGAGGTCGCTATGGCCTGCGAAAAGGAAGAGTTAGTTGAAGGAAAGATTATTGGCAAAGTCAAAGGCGGTCTTGCGGTAGACATTGGTATAAAAGCTTTTCTCCCAGGTTCTCAGATTGATTTAGCTCCCGTACGTCATATGGACAACCTCATGGGCAAGACATTCCAGTTTAAGATCATCAAGTTTAACAAGAAACGTGGCAACATTGTTCTCTCTAGACGGGTGTTATTAGAGAAAGAGCGCGAAGATCTGCGTGGAAAGACGCTTGAAGTCCTTGAGGAAGACAAGGTCATGCAGGGTGTGATTAAGAACATTACTGACTATGGAGCCTTTGTCGACCTTGGCGGTATCGACGGACTACTGCACATAACCGACATGAGCTGGAAACGGATAAACCACCCAAGCGAACTGGTTTCAATTGGTGACAAGATCGATGTCAAAATTCTGAAATATGACCGCGAACGGGAAAGGGTCTCTCTCGGCCTCAAACAGATCAGCGAAGACCCGTGGATTGGTGTCGAAGAGCGCTACCCTGTTGACTCTCGGGTGCGAGGTAAAGTGGTAAACTTGGCGGACTATGGTGCGTTTGTTGAGATCGAAGAAGGTGTGGAAGGCCTTATCCATGTTTCAGAAATGAGCTGGACAAAACGAGTCAAGCATCCTTCGCAGATCCTAAAAATTGGTGATGAAATCGAGGCAGTGATCCTTGATATCGACCGTGAGAATCGCAAAATTGCTCTGGGTTTAAAGCAGGTAGAGCCAAATCCTTGGGCTGTGTTGAGCGAACGCTACCCTGCGGGAACAAAGGTGCAGGGTGTTGTGAAGAACATTACTGATTTCGGCGTCTTCATTGGCATTGAAGATGGCATTGATGGCCTCATCCACGTGTCCGATATAAGCTGGTCGCAAAAGGCAAAGGACCCGGATGAAATGTTTAAAAAGGGTGATGAAGTCGAAGCCGTGGTTCTAAATATTGATCCTGAAAATGAGCGCTTTTCTCTTGGCATCAAGCAATTGACACCCGACCCATGGCAAGAGATGGCGTCCAAACACGCTGCTGGCAGCATTGTCGAAGGCGAGGTCGTTAAGATTACCGATTTTGGTATTTTTGTAAGACTCGAAAGCGAGCTTGAAGGGCTCATCCACGTCTCGGAAATTGCAGAGGAGCATGTTGAGGATCCCAGAAAACATGCTGCTGTTGGCGACAAAATCAAGGCTATGGTGCTGAACGTTGATCCTGAAGAGAAACGGATTAGCCTAAGTATGAAAGACGCCGATGGTAGTGAAAGCCAGGACGCGCAAAAATCTGCTGAGAATACGGACACGAGTACTACCTTTGCAGATGTGATGCCGGCTGAACTGAAGCGATCTAGCAACGGCGACCCGGACAAATTCGAGGATAATCAGTAAAGCTGCCTTGATGGAGTGGTTTCTCTTTGCACTCGCAGCGACTGTCGTACTCTTTGCTGGACGAAAACTCACTCACAGTTGCTATAGCCTGTCACAGATAACCAACATCGGCCACCTCTGGCTGGGAGCCATCCTCTTGTCGACTGTGACAAGCCTGCCGGAATTGAGTAGTACCTTGGCAGCCGGTGGTTTAGCCAAGTCTCCTGAACTGGCTATTGGGAACATTTTTGGTAGCAACCTGATCAATATCGCCATCATTGCCCTGCTCTGGCTACTTGTGCAGTTTCCTCAGGAGCATACAAGAGCTGGAATACATACTGGTATGACCGCGGTCATACTCAGCCTTATCTTTTCATTCGCCGTGATGACGCCGGTTTGGGAAATTACCATTATTAAAATACATCCTCTGTCGCTCTTTATCATGGCCCTCTTTCTCGTTTTTTTTGCGCGGCTGGACAACAAGGATCAGAGCAAAGCGAGCGAAGCTCCTGTAGAGAGAGCCTCTGGACAGCTCGGTAAGGTCATTTTGCAGATTGTTTTTTATGCAGCGTTTATAATAGCCGCTGGCATCTTACTTAGCATCATGTGCGATCATATCGCTGACAATCTAAACTTAAATAAAACCTTTGCTGGTACTCTGTTTCTTGCAGTAGCAACATCTTTACCTGAACTGGTAGTCACTGCTACCGCTATCAGGGCCGGTTTTGCCGCTATGGCGGCTGGCAACATATTCGGTAGTAGCTGTTTTAACCTGTTTATCCTTGCCCTGGCCGACTTTGTCTACCGAGGCGGTAACATTTTCCAACACACCGGAAAGATTCACCTCTTTCAGATCAACGCTTCTATCATGCTCACCTTGCTGGCGCTTCTTGTCTACTACACCAATCGTCTCACCAAAACGTACAAATTAATTGCCTTTTGTATCATTCTTCTCTACCTCTTTGCACTATGGATCATTTACAGGGCAAACGGCACCGTCGCATAGGACCAGGAACCATCGTCCTGGTGATCTTTGCCGGTATTGGTTTAATGGCAGTTACAACCACTATCCTTGGCTTATTCATGTTGAGAGGCAGTTCGGCTGGCAGTGGCAAGGGCAATGTCGGACTCATCAAAGTGGAAGGCATCATTAGCTCTTCCAATGATATCGTTCATCGTTTAGTCAAACTACGCAAACGGGAGCAGGTTAAAGCGATTGTTGTACGAGTGGATTCTCCTGGTGGCGCCATCGCTCCGGCCCAGGAAATCTATGCAGAGATAGGGAAAACCAAAAAAGAGAAACCTGTGGTTGTCTCTATGGGTTCACTTGCGACTAGTGGCGGATACTATATTGCTAGCGCTGCTAATAAGATTGTCGCCAACCCAGGAACCGTCACCGGAAGTATCGGAGTCATTATGCAGCATTTTATATTTGAGAACATCGCTAGGAAATTGCTGCTGCGATGGGAGATTATCAAGGCTGGGAAAATTAAAGACATTGCGTCACCGCTGAGATCTTTAAGACCTGATGAGCGCAAGGTACTACAGAATCTGGCGGATGAGATGCATCGACAGTTTATTCGAGACGTCGCGACAGGACGGAACCTCTCGGTTAGCGCTGTCGAGTCCTTGGCGACTGGGGTAATCTTTTCAGGGGAACAGGCGTTGAAGCACAAGCTGATCGACGAGCTTGGCAACCTCCATAGGGCCCTGGAAGTTGCGGGCAAACTTGGCAAAGTAAAAGAGCCAGAATTTCTTATTGAAACTGAGCGTGAAGGCCTACTTGACTTTCTAGCAAAACGTCTTGTGGCGAGTGTGGAGAGAACCCAGGTGGTACGAGAGATCCGGCAACTTCTCTATACTGACGGTGTGACGCTGCCGATGACTGTGAGGTAGTTTGATTGTGAAGCAGATCTGGGCGCCTTGGCGTATGGAGTTTCTTCTCGCAGACAAAAAATCATCGGGGTGCCCCTTTTGTGCTTTGCCATCTGAGGGTAACGACCGTGAAAATCTTATCCTATGTCGTAGTGATCTCTCTTACATTATTTTAAACCGGTATCCTTACAACAATGGCCACCTTATGGTTGTGCCATTCAAACATGAAAAGGCTTTAGAATCGCTGTCGAAAGAGAGTGTTGTGGACTTGTCGACTATGCTGCAGCGATCTATTCGTCTATTAAAACAGGCTTTCAAACCAGATGGGTTTAATGTTGGCATTAACCTTGATGCTGCTGCTGGCGCTGGCATTCCTGGGCACTTGCACTACCATGTCGTACCGCGCTGGGTTGGCGATACTAACTTTATGCCCATCCTCAACGATGTAAAGGTCCTCAACGAACACCTTCTCGATACTTACGACCGCCTAAAAAAGAGGGACGGAGGTTAAGCTGCTAAGAAATTTGTCTTTTCTCTGAAAAAAAGCTTGAACCGCATTCATAGGGATCACTAGCAACTCACAGGAAGTACCAATAGTGTCTTCCGATAATAGGGAAACCCCTACTTAGAGAAAAAGGCAGGTCGTCTTACATCGGCTCGATAGAAAAAGAGACATTGCTTCGACATCCGGGCATATCGTGGGCCTAATGACCATTCTAATCGACAAATTAAAACCTGTAGAATACTAGGACGACTTTGGAGGACCATGGTTTTGATACCAGGCACGGATGGGCTTTTGCATCGTTAACACCCACATTATAGGACCATAGAAGTGTTTTCGGAAAATCGGTATATAAACCAGACCTTGTTGCTTTAGATAGCGATTGAAGAGCTTTATGTACTGTTCCTGACGCTCTCGCATAGTTGTACCTAGCTTTAGATACCATCCGGGAAAAACAATATGTCTCATCCAGGGCTGCTTTCTCCCATAAGCATAAAGCTGATGAGTCGACCAATAATAGTCCTTAGCGTCTCGAACCATTTTGGCACGAACTGGGTTTGCATGGATATAAAAGATGACTCGCATCTCATGGTCCTCATCCCCAATCAGACAGGTCTTGGGTCGATCTTGGGCTACCTTTCCACATCGTTTGTGTTTTTTATTAAAAAATAAGCCGTATTTCGAATGATGTTGACGCATCTGATTCGAAAAATTTTCAACATCCTCAATCTTATAAACCTCGTGAGTGTGGTTTGACATCAAGGTGACTGCATATAGCTGGTTCGGGCTAGACAAGGAATAATGTGAGAAAAGAAATGTTAAGTACATCTTCTTTTCCTCTCTTGTCTTTATGTTTGGCTCCCGATTATGTCCTCGCCAAATCTTATGTGCTGAAAAACCTGGAATAACCAGTAGATGCCGCGGAATTCTGGGCATACCCAGAACACACATCAAAAATAATGCCAGACCTACATTCCCTAGATTTCATTTAACAATTTTCAGAACCTATCAAAATCAAACTTCAATCAGTTCAT
Organism: Oligoflexia bacterium; assembly: GCA_028277945.1. Taxonomy (GTDB): domain Bacteria; phylum Bdellovibrionota_G; class JANQFH01; order JANQFH01; family JANQFH01; genus JANQFH01. The sequence continues at coordinate 292,829 of JANQFH010000021.1, read as the reverse complement.
TTTAGCAACTCCAATGATCCGTAAATAGAACCTCCGTCCCGATTCCGTCCGATTCCGGTCTTAGGGAATCGATGGGGCAGATGACCCAATCAAGCCGCAGCCACAACCAAGGTAACTGAAATAAGGAAATCGCCGTGTCATTTTATATCAATTAAAACAACGGGTTAGGGTCGCACTAGAAAAAAATATCCTGGTACGCATCTTGCTCATGCCAGAAAGTGCAGTTTAGCTGCCCAGCAAAAACAGCGACTGCACTGAATTGTAAGTAACTTTTTGAGGAGTAGTCCGATGAAAAGCCTCAGCCATCTGATCCTAGCCCTAATGTTGATAGTGGCACCACCGCTTTTTGCTCAGGACTCAAATGAGGAAGAGAGCTCTGAGGGCGCAAATCAGCAACCCCAGGTGGAAGAGATCGCGGTTGTAAAGAAACCTCCGTCCCCCTTTTCGTTGAGTGGGGGGCTTGAAGTGCAGCCAGTGGGATTTAGTGATCTTTATGGTGAACCTGGTTTCTACCTAGGTCTCTCACCAAGTTTAAGTTCCAGCACAAAATTTGATGTAGCTGGGGACCGTATCCTAAATGCCAGTGTGAGTTACTCGTTAGGGTTTCGATCCTTCCTAGAGTCCGAGCCCAACACGCCCAAACAGATAGACTTTGACAACGTGCTGGTTTTTTCAGGGGGACTCGATATCAACGATTACCTCGATCTCAAATCAACCCTGCTGCTCGACTACATCTATGTACGCAGGAGTAAAGGAAATGAAATCTTCGCCTTGGTCATCGATCCACAGGTCGGTTTTAAGGTGCAACCAACGACCAGGCTCTTTCTCGCCTACAGATTCATCTACTACCTCTTTTCCGGTAGCATTCTTGGCTTTGGCAAACTAGACGGAGGGCCCCCAAGTGATCCCGGCGACTCTTTTGCTGAAGCTGTCTTTCCTAGTGACACTATCGCAGACAGTATCTCTGGAGTTGTCGCCAGCGACTTTGAGGACAAATTCTTCTGGTATGCCAACGGTATCTCAGCAGGCGTCAGCCAAACCTTTTCTGACAGAACTAGTGGCAGCCTCAAGTACCGTTTCAGTCGCTGGTTCTCCAACAACGATGACTTTGAGAACTATGAAAACTGGGTAGAAGCCAGCCTGTCGCAAAAGGCGTGGAAGAAGGCGAGTACAAGCCTAAGATACCGCCTACGCATCCGTGACTTCGTCTTTGCCACAGCAGATGACAACGTAACTGGTAAGCGTGAAATACGTCATCGGGTCAATTTTGGCTTTAATCAGGGACTCACTAGCAATCTATCGCTATCTGCAAGCTACATGCTGCAGTACATTGACGCCAACAAGGAGAGCCCCAACAACGGGGATCAGCACACCTTCACCCTGGCAGCAGCTGTATCATTCTAGGGGTTGATTGAAATGGCAAGGTGCGGTAGGAGTTAGACAGATGAAACAGCGCAGCAAAAACAGAGTAGGACAAAAACCGGTCTTCAAAGCCACCACAACTATAGTTATTGCAATGATTCTAGGTGGTTGTGGCGACATCCTGTACGAACCCAAACTTCCAGAAAGCAGCATCGTAAAAATCCAAAAGATCCTCCCTGGAGCTGGATTGGATCTCACCGGTAAAGACGTGCAGTGCAACATTGCCGTGGCATTGGTCAAAGATCATAGCAAAGGCCAAGCTCGCTGGTTTGCCAAGGCTGCCTTTAATGCCGAGCCCCAGGACTCCCATTTTATCCTTACGCGAAAGCACGACGCATCAAAGTTCAAACCTATTGATGTCAACAACTTCTACATTGGTGTGGCTAAAAATGTCAGCGGCATTAGTCCAAAATCTGAAAGTGATAATGAATTCGAAATGCTTTTAGATGGCATTCGCGAGCAACAGAGCACAGCAGCGGCAACCGCTGAGGAGGGTGGCGAAACAGACGGTAAAGAAGAGAAGAAGCTCGCTACCGATAGTAACGGCAGACAGTTGTCGCCCATGCAACAGCTGCGCTCGGGTAAAAAGAGTTTCCTTGGCGGAACCTTCTTTTCGCTCTCACTGGGCCGCGGCAACCGCTATGTCACTGGCGGAGGCGACGGTAGTGAGATACCTGATACTGCTTGGAAGAATGTAAGTGGCAAAATGGTACAGAAGGTTGATGAAGTTGAGGGGAAAAAAGTGCTGAAGCTGGTTGAGGCTGAAGAGTTCGATTGGCCAGATGATGGCATTGCTAACTTGGGAGATGTAAGCATTATTGCTGAGGGCGGTGCTGAAGAGCTGGCAGCCTACCAAACAGAGGAAATGGAAATCTCCATGCCCTATGACATGCGTGGCGATCTCAAACCGAGTAAGAGCGCTGGCAAGCTAGCGCTGACCATTAGCGACAAAGAGACCAAACTCTCCTGGCTAGCCGACCAACCAGATCTTCGTGCTAAACCTGACAGCCAAACCAACATTGTGTTGATCAACACCCACAATGCAGAGGGAAAAGTGGATGGCACCTGGCACTTAGAAGCTCCTGCCAATACCTCCGAGGTGGCGGTCACAGCCAAGGACTTTGAGAGAGTACCGCTCACCGGCAAGGATGATCCTGTAGCCCTAGTCAAACAAGACGCACAGAAAGACACTTCAAAAGAGGGGATGATTTCCTTCATACGTCGCTATCTCTATAAGCAGGGCCCTTGTGGAGTCATGACTGAAGTACGCGATGTCCAGGCCGTAAAACTCACGAGGCCAAAGAAAGAAGAGAAGCCCGCTACCTAAGACAGTTGGGCTCCTTTTCAACTAGAAGACCCTTTCCATTTATGACAGCGCCGACGTGGTTACTGCCATAGTGATAAAAGAGAGTCTCCACCTCTTTGATATTGAAGAGGACAACATCGGCCAACTACCCACAGAGAGTGAGCCAATCTCACACTTGCGATCAATGGCGGCTACCGTAGTCACGCCAACGGCTAAATAGTCATCCAAACGCTGCAATCAGAGCATCAAAACACTACCAATTTCTCGTGGCCTTGCCACTACCTCCATAAACAATCAACTCCTCTGGCTTTTCAGCCACTTGCGGATCGACATTGTTCATAAGCATGCACAGCGCGGCTTCCTGATGCCAGCCCCTACAACTCATTTCACTGCCTCGCGGCGCATGAACGATACATTTTGCCATGGTCCCAATGCTCTCCTAAAAATGACAAGACCGCAAACATCGTAACACACTGGCAAGCCACAGCTAAATGTGTGATAATAAGGCCTATGGTACGGAAGAAAGCTGAACGACGCCATTTTCCCCGGCGCCAAATCAGCCTACCGATTCAAATCAAACTCAATAGCTATGACGACTTCATCCAGCGGTATGTTACCGATATCAGCGCTGGCGGTCTATTTGTATTGACCCCCACGCCCTATGAGGAAGGAGACGTTGTCAACATTGAGTTCTATCTTCAAGAAGAAAAGCAGTGCTTTTTTAAGGTGCGTGGGGTTGTCAACCGTGTCAACGACAAACCTAAAGGTATGGGTATTCAGTTCACCGAAATTGAAGAGGGAAGCCAGAAACTTCTCGATGAGATGCTCAGTCGTCCGTCTTCGTAATCCTTGACTTCATTTCCTTAACTGTCTGTTCATAGTCCGAGGTGTTGAATATGGCCGATCCAGCAACAAAGATGCTAGCTCCGGCATCAGCAATCTTGGCGATGTTTTCAAGTGTTACACCGCCATCAACCTGGATGGGGATGTCAAAGCCATGTCGTTCCATCTTCTTCTTGAGCACGCGAACCTTATGATAACTACCTTCAATGAATTCCTGCCCACCAAAGCCCGGATTGACCGTCATCACCAATATCAGGTCAAGGTACTCATAGATGTGATCCAGAAAAAAGAGCGGCGTTGAAGGATTAAGAGCCACTCCGGCCTTTTTACCAAGCTTTTTGATCTTGTGCAAAAGACGATCGTGGTGCTTTACAGCTTCAACGTGAAAGGTAATACCATCTGCGCCGGCATCCGCAAAGATATCAACATAGGCGTGTGGGTTTTCGATCATGAGATGAACATCAAAAGGCAACTGGGTCACTTTGCGAAGCTTTTCAATCACAGGTGGACCAATAGTGATATTGGGCACAAAGTGTCCATCCATAACGTCAATGTGAATCATATCTGCACCTGCTTTTTCTACCTTGGCAATCTCAGTACCAATATCAGAAAAATCACAGCTCAAAATCGATGCAGCAATCTTGCTCATTCACCTTCCCTCAGAAGCTCAAATCTTCTAAACCTCGTTCCATCAACATAGAATTCCACAGGCGTCCCCTCAGCACCGAAAACAATCCACTCAACCTTTCTACCCGGAGTGTAGCTCCTGTCAATCTCAGCCGCAGCAAGGTCTGTCTGATAGTAGCGAACCCTCACTTCTCTATCTTGTAACCCATAGGGCACCTGAAACGAGACGTATTTCAGCTGTGCATCGGCAGCTAAGGAATCCTGTCTAGAGCCAGGCACATAGAACCGGACCAAATCACCGCGTCGAATGATTCCTCCTGGTGGTGGCTCCTGATCCACAACAATGTCAGCGGCAGTATCCCTATGCTGATCACTCTTGGGCAAATCCATATGAATGTAAGTAATCTGCCACCTACTAAGATCCGCTACGGCCTTGGCAAAACGTACACCGCGATAGTTTGGTAAAATATAGTACTGGTAACATGGACCGGTGCTCATAACCAAAGTCACCGACTCACTTCGTGGTAGCTCGAAATGAGGAGCAGGATACTGGGCAATGACAACATCGCGCTTCAAGCTCGAACAGGCTTGTAGGATCCTATCGACAGACATCGCGTTATTGCGCAACAGCTGCTGTGCTACTTCTATGTTAAAACCAGTAAGATCGGGCAGTTGGATGCGATTCAAGCCGCGTGAAACCACGAGATGTACGGCCCGACCTCGCTTTATAGGGCGGTTGGCAGCTGGTCGCTGTACGATCACCCGACCCTTGTCAAAGGTGTTACTAAACTCAACACTGTCAATACGTACATCGATATTACGCTGGCTCAACTCTTCCAAAGCCACCATGATCTCTTTACCTTGTAGATCTGGAATGACGACCGTATCAACCCGACCCAGCAAATACACCACGGTCCCATAAAAGGTTGCTGCGCCAATAACCACAACTACTACGGCAACAAAAACCCAGCGCCAAAAACTCCCTCTTAGTAACGGCATGAAACCATCATCCTCGAACAGATAGTTAGCCCACCCTTTCTCCTGTTCGCATTGCCGAGCCCGCAGCAAAGGAGGCAGCTGGCATTCTCGCGCGATCCTGTGGAATGACCTCTTGTACAAGTAACGTACCGTTGCCACATGCTACCAGCATACCCCGTTCGTTAGTTCCAACAATCTTTCCGGCAGTAAAGCCTGCGCTCTCTCCGGTGCTGAGCGAAGTCTTAACAATTTTGAGTCGGCGACCACGAAAGCTAGTATAGGCCAATGGTTTAGGTGCCAAAGCTCGGACCAGATTGTGAATCTGGACACTGTCTTTAGTCCAATCAACCTGGCTCAACTCCTTTGTAATCATGGGCGCATATGAAACCGCCTTTTTATTCTGCGGACAGGAAGGAACTGCATCACCTTTGGCAATCGCCATCAAATAGCGCTCCAGCAGACGCGGACCAAACTGTTGCAGTCGCTCCTGCAGGTCGCCATAATTCTCTTCAGGATCGATATTAGTCTTTTCGCAATAGATGATGTTGCCTGCATCAAGCTCCTCTACCATCTCCATTAAGGTCACTCCTGTCTCACTCTCACCATTAATAAGGCTCCACTGAATGGGCGCTGCTCCACGGTAAGCGGGCAAGACCGAAGCGTGTAGGTTAATACAACCTCTCTGTGGTAACTGCAACAGCCATGCGGGCAAGATCTTGCCATAGGCAACTACAACAACCAACGATGGCTCTAAGGCTTCCAGACACTTGCGAAATTCTGCATTGTTCTTCAGTTTAGCAGGCTGTACAAGCGGCAGATTGAACTCCTGGGCAACATCTTTAATCGGAGACTGCTGCAATCTTCTACCACGGCCACTTGGCTTGTCAGGTTGGGTTACCACTAACAGCGGCGAATCCCGCGATGTGACGAGAAAACGCAGACTAGGCACAGCAAAAGCCGCTGTTCCCATAAAGACAATCTTCTCTCTCGATAACACTGACTCGCCACGTCTCATGGCTAGGACGGGTTGGTTAATTCAACATCAACAGCTTCTGGATAGCGGCCGCTAAAACAACCGACACAGTAGGAATCCTTTGTCTGCGCTAAAACGCTCAACATGCCCTCCTGACTAAGGTAGCCAAGGGAGTCAACGTTAAGATAGCCACGAATCTCCTCGACACTCTTGTTGGCACCAATCAGCTCCTGTCGCGTCGGTGTGTCTATACCAAAATGGCACGGATGCGTGATCGCCGGTGAGCTGACTCGCATGTGCACACTTCTCGCACCTGCTTCTCGGAGCATGCCGATAATCTTACGGCTGGTAGTGCCACGTACGATAGAATCATCCACTACCACAACACTTTTGTTTTTGAGAATGGTGCGCTGTAGATTGAGCTTTACACGCACGCCAAAATTACGAATTCTCTGGTCTGGCTCTATAAATGTCCGGTGAACGTAGTGGTTTCGGATTAGACCAAAATCAAATGGTATCTTACACTCCTCACTGTAGCCAAGTGCGGCCGGAACCCCTGAATCTGGTACTGGAACGACAACATCCGCTGTAACCGGGTGTTCTTGCGCCAGTCGGCGGCCCATGGCTTTACGAGCTGAGTAGACATTTTCGCCAAAGACGTGACTGTCCGGTCGAGCTAAATAAACGTGCTCAAACACACAATACGCCTGTCGCGCCACTCTCGGCAGAAAATCAGACGTCGTCTTGCCTTGTTGGTCCACACAGACCACCTCTCCTGGCTCCAACTCTCTGACAAACTTGGCACCAATAAGGTCAAAGGCACATGTCTCGCTGCCGGCCACTAATCCATCACGGTACTCCCCAAGAATCAACGGACGATAGCCATAGGGGTCGCGTGCCAGCAGCAGCTGATTATGAGTCATCATTACCAACGAGTAGGCACCCCGTACCTGTGTTAGGGACTCAAAAAAACGTTCCTTCAGACTGGTCGCCTGCGAGCGCGCCATCAGATGAAATATAAGCTCGGTGTCCAAACTGGATTGAAAGATCATGCCTTCCTGATGCAGCTGCCTTCTTAAAGTCGGTGCGTTCACAAGGTTCCCATTATGGGCAAGTGCTACTTCACCATCGTGGAGCTGTGCGTGGATGGGTTGCATGTTGCGCATCACGCTAGGGCCACTGGTCGAGTAGCGCACATGACCAATCGCACCTCGACCACGCAACATCTTCAACGTGGTTGGATGGAAAGCATCAGCCACCAGGCACATCTTCTTCTTCATATAAAACTGCTCGCCATCTGTAGAAACAATACCAAAACTCTCTTGCCCACGGTGTTGCAAGGCGTAGAGTCCAAGGTAGACGTGGTTGCTAGCGTCTTCTATTCCCCAAGCTGAAAAGATGCCACACATTGTCAGTTCCTAAAACAGGTAGAAAAAAAGTCATTCCGGGCGTTCTGTACCTCGACAACAGGCAGTGATAACAGACCCGCAATCTCAAGCCTCTCACCTCCGGTTGTGCCGATTTGCTGCAACGGACAGCCGTGTTTCTCAGCAACTGCTTGGATTTTCACAGCATGCTGCTTTGCTGCGGCAATGATGACACGTGACTGTTCTTCGGTAAAGAGGTCCAAGGCGGTGAAATCCGATGACAGCTTGACTTTGGCGCCAATCCCCGTGGTACTGCAACAGCACTCAGCAAGAGCCACGGCAAGACCACCCTCCGCACAGTCGTGAGCTGTATGAATATAGCCAGATGCAACCAACTCCCGCACAACCTGATGCACGCTCAGCTCTAAGCCAACATCAATGTCAGGACATGGTGGCCAGCCACGCTCAGGAAAGAGCAAACGGGCGATCTCACCCTGCAGACAACCCGAAGGCAGAGTAGCGCCAAGGAGATAGATGTCGTCACCGGACTGGCAAAAGTTGGCCGTAACATCACGACAAACCCTTTCGACTCGGCCGCACATGGCAATCACAGGTGTGGGAGGGATGTCCGTCGTATTGTTCTCATTATAAAAGCTGACGTTGCCGCTGATCACCGGTATATCTAGGCGCTCGCATGCGGTCCGCATGCCGGCAATCGTGCGTTCAAATTGCCACATGATCTCTGGATGCTCTGGGTTACCAAAGTTGAGACAATTGCTTAAACCCAGTGGTGTGGCACCAACACAGGCGAGATTGCGTGCTGACTCACATACTGCAATCATCGCGCCCTTATAAGGATCCGCAGCACAGTAGGAGCCATTGCCATTACAGCTCATCGCCAGACCCAAAGAGGAACCTTTAAGTCGCAGTAGTGCCGCATCACCCCCAGGGCCAAAGACAACATCCGTGCCAATACTGTGATCGTACTGTTGGTAAATCCAACGTCGACAGCCAAGATTGGGTGACCGCAGCAGCGCCACCAGCAACTCGCCAGCATCTTTACCAACACTGTGTTCTGCTGTCTTCTCGGCGTACTCTGCTCTCTGCCCTGGCTGTTGTGTGGGTCGTCTGTAGACTGGCGCCGCCTCATTAAGGATTTCTGGCGGCAGATCAACCACAGCTTCGCCATGAAATTTTAGACGCAGACGTGGAGTCGCGGTCACCTGACCAATCACCGCGGCATCCACACCCCACTTCTTAGCGATGTCAAAAACTGCCTGTCGATCATCTGGCCGGCACACCAACAGCATACGTTCTTGGCTCTCGCTCAGCAAAATCTCATGTGGCCCCATCTGTTTCTCACGACAAGGCACAAGAGCCAGGTCTACCTCCATGCCACACTTGCCCTTGGAACTCATCTCGGCAATCGAACAGGTCAGGCCTGCAGCCCCCATATCCTGTATGCCAACAATGAGACCCTCCGCCATCATAGCCAACGTCGCTTCCATGAGGAGTTTACCGGTAAATGGGTCGCCAACCTGAACCGTCGGTCGACGCTGCTCCGCCTCTGAGCTAAGGCTATCGCTTGCCATAGTGGCGCCGTGGATACCATCGCGGCCCGTCTTAGAACCAAGGTAGACAACGAGGTTGCCCTCACCCTGTGCACGCGCTAGGAATATCTTTTCTCTGTCGACGACACCAACACAAAAGGCATTCACCAAAATGTTACCCTGATAGGCGGTGTCAAAGTAGGCTTCACCACCAACCGTGGGTATGCCCACGCAGTTACCATAACCACCAATCCCCTGAACCACGCCCTTGACCAGATAACGACTACGAGCATCTTCAGGTTGGCCAAAGCGTAAACTGTTCATAAAGGCTACAGGGCGAGCTCCCATGGTAAAGATATCACGCAGAATACCACCAACACCTGTGGCCGCACCCTGGTAAGGCTCGATAAACGACGGATGGTTGTGGCTCTCAATCTTGAAACAGAGCGCCAAACCATCACCAAAGTCAACGATACCGGCGTTTTCGCCCGGACCCTGCAAGACATGCTTGCCCTCTGTAGGTAGGTTTTTGAGTAAAAGCCGACTGCTTTTGTAGCTACAGTGCTCGCTCCACATCGCCGCGATCATTCCCAGCTCAACGTAGTTGGGTCGTCGGCCAAGCTTGTTCATGGCCAACTGCGCCTCCTCAGAGGTAAGTCCCATCTCTTTAGCAGTATTGATGTAAGAGGAGTGGTCGGCAAACAGGAAATCCTGCATCACTGCAGTACCTGTTCATTCATCAAGGATTTCATAACGATAATCTTCGATGACGGTATTGGCAAGAAGCTTATTACAAATAGAATCGAGCGTTTCACTATTGGGATTTTCCATTCTCATCTGGATAAACTTACCGAGACGTATCTCTACAATACCGGCAAAGCCGATAAGGTCTAAACTGGCCTGGATTGCCTTACCCTGTGGGTCGAGCACCTCTTGTTTCGGCGTAATGTATACATTGACCCGCTTCAACCTAAGACTCCAATGCGCTGCAATACTTCCTGGTAGGCAGATTCTACCTCGCCCATGTCAAAACGAAACCGATCTTTATCAAGCACTTTACCGCTCTCTTTATCCCACAGCCTGCAGGTATCAGGACAGATTTCATCGCCCAACAACACGGTGCCATCTTTGGTGCGACCAAACTCCAATTTGAAATCTACTAGCGTAATGCCCACCTTATCAAAAACCTCGCACAACACATGATTGACCTTGAGCGCCTGCTTTTTTAAATGTTCGATTTCGTTTTTTGTTGCCAAGCCAAGTAACAGCACATGGTCATCACGAATGAGCGGATCGTGAAGCTCATCATTTTTATAGAAAAACTCTACTAACGGCGGCTCAAACTTTTGACCTCTCTCAAGCCCAAGTCGCTTACAAATGCTACCAGCAGCAACATTGCGAACAATCACTTCGACTAAGATAATATCCAGCTTTTCAAACAGTAGCTCGCGATCAGAAATCCTCTCAATAAAGTGAGTCGCTATGCCGTGACCCTCGAGAGTCTTGAAGAGCGCCGCACTCACTGAGGCATTGACCACCCCCTTATCGACAATCTTGCCCCTTTTAGTGCCATCAAAACCTGTCGCGTCGTCTTTGAAGTAGGCAACCACACGGTCCGGTTGTTCCGTCTGGTAGAGGATCTTGGCCTTGCCTTCATAGAGAAAATCCTTTTTCATCATTGCATCCTCCGAGTGGTTTTTCACTGCGGTATATACCGGCAATGGTAGAATCGCGCAAGCGATCGCCGCCAGCACCCTGTTGAAATCTAACTAATTGTTTTTATAGAATTATTTCTTGAATACGGATGCATCGAGATCCAACCTCCGTCCCCCTAGTTTCCCCTAGTTTTAACGCGAGTCGATGGAAATCTGCACCTGTTCGATGGCGCGGTCAGTAGCATCGGTAACCCGGAAGGTGTAGGTCCCATAACGTACCCGCTCACCCACCTTGGGAATGCGTTTCATCTCAGTCAGCAGAAAACCCGCAAGCGTCTCATAATCGCCAGCCGGAATCTCAATACCTAGCAGTTCGCGCAGCCGATCGATTTCAATACGCGGATCTACAACAAACAGATTTTTACGAATTTTTTTATACAGCTGCTTACGCCGGTCATACTCATCCTCAATCTCACCAACGACCTCCTCAAGTATATCTTCGACCGTAACAATTCCAACAGCCCCGCCATACTCATCAACAACCACAGCAAGATTGACCGAAGATCTGCGAAACTCCTGTAGCATATCCTTGATAGGCTTGGACTCAGGCACAAAAACCGGTGGGCGCATCAGCTCAGAGAGGTCTTTCGCATCTTTGCGATCTTGGAAGAGCAGATCGGAAGTCACCAGTACACCAACAATGTTATCGACACGATCCTGGTAGATAGGAATACGCGAAATCCCCTGCTTCACCGTGATGTTAACAGCGTCCTCAACCTTGGCATCAGCCGCTAAAGCAACCACCTCAATGAGTGGGATCATCACCTCGTCGACCGTGGTGTCTTGAAACTCAAAAATGCGATGTATCATTTGCCGCTCAATCGCCTTCAACCCACCACGCTGACCAGCTGAACGAATGGCGAATTCCAGATCTTCGCGTGTCATCAACGGACTTCGGGTCATGCCACTCTTAGAAGTTGTAGCCGTAAACAACTTGGAAACTCTAGCAAGCAACCACACTAAGGGTTTCAAAAGCGTCCGCGCAACATGAAGTGGGCCCACCACACTTAAAGCAAATGTCTCGGTCCGCACATGGGCAATGGTCTTCGGTACGATCTCCGAAAAGATCAAAATTATCGGTGCCATGATGATAATAGCGACATAGCTGTACTGCTCTCCCAAGAGTGTGATGACAACGTAAGTTGCCAAGGTTCCTGCCGTCACCGTTGAAACATTGGTCCCCAGTAAAGTGGTACCAAGTAACCACTCAGGGTTGCGTAGCAGTTGCGCCACCATCTTCGCCTTTTCGTTACCCTTGGCCACCAAGCTTCTCAGGCGCACGCGATTGATAGAGACAATGGCAATCTCAGAGCCACTAAAAAAACCCTCTGCTACTAGACAGGCCAAAATAGCCAGAAAAACCCACACCAACGTCATACGTCTGGCCTCTGCATCTCTTCGACTTGCTCTGGAAAGCCACTACCAAACAGGCGCTCAAGGATGTCTTGCATCGTAATCACACCAACAAAGTCGCCATACTCATTAACGACAATCGCTATATGAATACGGTGTTCTTGAAAATCGCGTAGCAGCTTTGAGACGTTTCTCGTTTGCGGAATAATGTAAGCGGAGCGCATCAAAGACTTAAGATATCCGCGACTGCCGTTGTGCTGACGCAGCAAATCTTTTGTATAGAGTATGCCAACGATCTTGCTGCTACTGTTTTGATAGATTGGAATTCTAGAGAATCGCTGTCGTTTTATTTCATCGATGCTCTTCTCCAAAGGTGTTGACAGCTCTAGAGCAAAAACCTTCTCTCGCCTGGTCATAAGTTCTCTGACCTGGATATCATCTAATTCGAGAACCCGGTGTATAAACTCGCGTTCACTACCTTCGACTTCGCCTTCGCTATGGGTGATATCAAGCATGGAGCGAAAGGTATCTTCATCGAGATTCGCTGCCAGATCGACACGGCTGCGCAATGGAACGCGCAACACTCCTTCTACAAACCAGCGTACAAACCTATCGATCACCAGCTGTAACGGGCGAACGACAAATGAAAAAACCGTTAACAGCGGCGCATTGAGACGAGATATCTGTTCAGGTCTTTGGATGGCGACAGCCTTTGGGCCAATCTCACCAAAGATCATCAACAGAGGGGTGGCGACAACTACGGGTATAAGTGTGGCAATTACCGGAGGAACCTTGTCATGAAAGAGATTATAACAGAAGGCAGCAACCACCACTGAAGTCGCCGTGTTCGTGACTTCGTTACCGATCAGAATGATCTGTAGCAGACTCCTTGGATGTTCAAGCAGCCGACTCACAAACCAAGAGGAGAGTGGGTGTTTCTCGGCCTTACGTTTCAAACGTAAACGATTCAGTGAAAATAGTGCCGTCTCAGAACTGGAAAAAAAGGCTGAACAACACAGGAGAAGGACTATGACAAGCAGGTCGATATGTAAGTTCATCACCTGGCTTTAAACGGCTACACCTGGCTCGAAGCCACTTTCGTCAATAGCCGCGCTCTTCTTGATGAGTGAAGAAATACCGCCAACCAGAGCGATGTCAAGAACATCTTCCATCGTACTGACGGTAGTCACTGTAACTCCTGTCAACAATTGCGCCGGAATCTCCTTAAGATCTGGCTTGTTCTTTTCTGGGATGATCACATGCGAAATCTTATGTCTACCTGCAGCAAGGATCTTCTCTTTGATACCGCCCACGGGAAGAATGCGGCCACGCAGGGTGACCTCCCCGGTCATGGCAATGTCATTGCGTACCTTCACCTTGGCGAAGGCAGAAACAACTGCCGTAGCAATCGTAACCCCTGCTGAAGGCCCATCTTTCGGAGTCGCTCCTTCGGGTATATGGACATGCGTGTCATAGCTAGAAAAAAGGCTCTCTGGTAACTTCCAACGCGGAGCATTTGCACGCACAAAACTCACTGCCGCCTTAACCGACTCTTTCATGACATCACCAAGAGATCCGGTGATGGTCAGCTTGCCTTTACCGCGCATCAGACTGACCTCGATGAGCAGCGTATCACCACCAAAAGCAGTCCAGGCGAGGCCAATAGCACAGCCCACGCCGACATCGTGGCGTTCAAGTTCAGAACGATATTTTGTCGCACCAAGATACTTCTGTAAATTTTTGTCGTTAATAGTGACGGTCTTGGTCTCGCCTTCTGCCACTTTTCTTGCCACCTTACGACTAACCGCACCGAGTTTACGTTCCAGCTCACGTACTCCCGCTTCGCGTGTATAACCTTCAATAATCTTCAGACAGGCACGCTTGCCGATCTTTAAATAACGATTACTAATACCATTTTCTTTGAGTTGCTTGGGTACCAAGTACTGTTTAGCAATCTCTAACTTCTCTTCCGGCGTATACCCCGCAATCTGGATGACCTCCATTCTATCCTTTAGCGCCACTGGAATGGGATCGGTCAGATTGGCGGTGGCAATGAACATCACATTAGACAGATCAAAGGGAAGATTAAGATAATGATCACGGAAAGTGTCATTCTGCTCTGGATCCAGTACCTCAAGTAGTGCTGCAGCCGGATCCCCACGAAAGTCTGCGCCTACCTTGTCAACCTCATCTAGAATAAAGACGGGATTGTTGGTTCCCGCCTGCTTAAGCCCCTGTATAATTTTACCGGGCATGGCACCCACATAGGTACGACGGTGGCCACGTATCTCAGCCTCATCCTTCACGCCTCCCAAGGAACAACGGACAAACTCTCGCCCCATGGCTTGAGCAATCGAGCGTCCAAGCGAGGTCTTACCAACACCCGGCGGCCCTACAAGACAGAGAATGGGCCCCTTCATGTTCTGCTTCAGTTTGCAGACACCAAGAAACTCGAGAATACGGTCTTTGACAATATCAAGGCCGTAGTGATCTCGATCGAGAATCTTCTTGGCTGCTTTTAAGTCAATGTTATCCTTGCTGTTCTTTAGCCAAGGGATTTCAATAAGGTAATCTAAATAAGTCCTGACAATGCTGGCCTCAGCGGCTTCTGGGTGCATCCCCTCAAGACGCCGCATCTGTCTCTCCGCCTCTTCTAAAACCTCTGCTGGCATCTTGACGTTGTTTAGCCGGCGTCGATACTCTTGGATCTCTTCAGAACGCGGGTCACTCTCACCAAGCTCATTACGTATAGCTTTCAATTGATCTCGCAGATACTGTTCACGCCGACCATGCGGCATTTCCATCTTGGGAAATTCCACCTCCCGCTTTGCGCTCAGGACGTCAAGCTCTGCTAGAACGAGATCATGGACCTTATGCAGCCGCATCAGTGGGTCCAAGGTCTCAAGAATGTCTTGCAGCTCTTCGACATCAAAGCCAAATTTTGCCGCTACCAGATCGGCAAACTTGGCTGGCTCAGTAATGTCATCAATTGAAATGAGCAGATCAGGTGACAGCATCTTGCCCATGGAGATCATCTTCTCAAGATTGTCCTTAACGTTGTAGAGCAGATTACGTGCTGTCTCTTCATCTTCGCCACCGACGCTAGGCTCGTTCACGGGCGCCACCTCCACGCGCATATAGGGGGAGGTCTCCAAGAAACGCAGCACGTTAGCGCGACTAACCCCTTGTACCAGGATCTTCATCGTGCCGGTGGGTAGCTTGTGAACCCTGACAATAGAGGTAATACAGCCACTATTATAAAGGCCGCCAGGTTTGGGCAGCTCTTCATGCTCGCTCTTCTGCGCGGTAAGGAAGAGAAGTTTGTTGCCCTTAAGCGCCTGTTCAATCGCCAGCAGCGAGGGTTCGCGACCCACAAACAGCGGGCTGTAGATATGGGGAAAGATAACCGTATCCTTT
Organism: Oligoflexia bacterium; assembly: GCA_028277945.1. GTDB lineage: Bacteria > Bdellovibrionota_G > JANQFH01 > JANQFH01 > JANQFH01 > JANQFH01. Next base: position 277,278 of record JANQFH010000021.1, on the reverse strand, counting down.
ACCGGCAACAGCGGCAGGACCAGTGCATCCTCTTTTTTTGACGCTTTCTTCTTGGGTGAGCCCATCTTTTAATTGTACCGCATGCCTCAGACTCTTACAAATATTTTCAAAATCAGCTATTTATGTTATTTGAGCGGCGTCGTGAAAAAAAATCCTAAATTCCAGCGTATAATGCAGTGCATACACAACAGTGTTATTGGCTTACTCATCTCAATAAGTTATCTAACTGGTTCTGCCTTGGCGCAAGGAGTTCTGGATACAGACTTTACCCTCGGACTGCTCAAGGGCTCGCCCCTGTCACTGGGCGGTGCCTACCGTGCTCTTGCCAATGATAACAGTGCGATTCTATTGAACCCTGCGGGCATTGGCCAGAATCGTTCCCTAACTATTGCTGCAGACTGGCTGACCTCGAGTCGCTTTGACATAGACACCTATAGTGGTTCCATCATCGATGCAACCGATACCGAGCGCTTCGCTACCGGCTTTAGCTTTGACCACGTCAACCAAGATATCTTTGGTAACGGGGTCAAATACACCCAGTTTACCTTGGCAGTTGCCGGTAATCTGACTCCCGGGCTCTCCGCGGGTATTTCCGGCAAGTACTACCAGAGCTCGATTGAAAGTCCTGTTCTCACTGGACCAGACGGTTTTACCATGGACGCCGGCCTACTGTACTTCATCACACCGAAAATCTCTGCTGCGGCTACCATACACAACATATTTGAAGGCGATGGAGATCCTAATATACCTCTACTCGTCAGCGGTGGTATTGCCGTACGTCCCGATGAACGCAGTGCTCTAGTGATGGACGTCGTGCAAGATTTTTCAACCACTGCGACGGAAACCACCAACCTACACTTTGGCGGCCTCTACAGTATTACGCCGGACTTTACGATACGTAGTGGTTTTGGTTGGGATCGTATTCGCGACAATTCCTTCTTTGGTGCCGGCTTTCTGATAACCGCTCAACGGGCTTGGCTTGGCTTAACCTATGCGCGCCATTTTGATCCGAGTGCGGATACTTTTGCCGCCTTTGTTGAGGTACGGATCTAATGGTGTGCTGCTCTGTTGTTTTCAAGATCACGAAATAGAAACAGCAACTCATGCTCGCCGATCATATAGAGATCTTCTCTAGCAATCCTTTCAACATAACGCAGATCATTGGTGAGACGGTCCCACTCCTGTTTTAGCGCTCTATTTTCTTCACCGTAGTTGCTAATTTGCTGTCGCAGTCGATCACACTCTCGTTTGAGCTGTAAGGAGACAAAAATGCCATGGTCTCTCTGTAGCATACCGACAATAAGCAGACTTAGATAACAGATCATGCCGATCACCAGCAAGATGCCAAACCGGCGCTCTTTATAAAAAGACATACCGACAACATTTATAGCACGAATAGGCCAACTATCCCATGATTCTCGTGTCTCGTTGGCCATGTCATACTAGCGTGCTGCAAATCTCCGCAAACCCAAGCGATAGTGCAAAGCCTCTAACAGATGCGCCGTGGCAATGATCTTTTCGCCCTCGAGATCGGCAATCGTACGCGCCACTCGAAGAATACGATGATAGCTACGAAGACTCAGCTGAAATTTCTCAATCGCCTCTAATAGGAGCTTGTGCTGTGTTGGCTGTAACGAACAGAATCGCGGCAAATCCTTAGCTGGGATGTCGCTATTGAACGGATACAGCTCTTGGCTAAATCGTTGCCGTTGAATCGCCGCCGCGGCTTCTACCATGTCGGCGATTTCGGCTGAGGACTGCGAGGATTTTTGCTGTTGCAACTCACGGTAACCCACTCTTGAAACCTGTAGCTGGATGTCGATGCGATCCAGTATCGGCGCTGAAAGCTTGTTGCGATAGCGCTCGATCTGACTCAGACTACAGCGGCATTCGGAGTCACGTTCACCATAGAATCCGCATGGACAAGGGTTCATAGCTCCAACGAGTAAGAAGCGTGATGGATAGACCACCTGTCCCCAGGCACGACTTAAGTGGTAGTTGCCAGCATCCATGGGCTCACGTAGCGATTCAATGACATCACGTCGAAACTCTGGAAACTCATCCATAAACAACACCCCACGATGCGACAGTGCTAGCTCTCCAGGCACCATTCCCTGCTTACCGCCTAAAAATCCAGCTAGCGTTACGCTGTGGTGCGGGGCACGGAAGGGACGACAAAAGACTCCGGCGGTATCACACGGTGATAAAGCCACTGATTTCACTACGGCGGCTTCGATTGCCTCCTGCCGCTGCATCAGTGGCAGAATGCCACTCAGGCCGCGTGCTAGCATGCTCTTGCCAGCACCTGGTGGACCAATCATGACAACCGAGTGGAAACCCGCTGCGGCAATCATCAATCCTCGCTTTGCAGATTGTTGGCCGTGAATCTCCTTTAGATCAACCAAGAGACGACGACTGATCTCAGCTACGGCTTGTCTATCTTCCTTACAAGCAGTGTCTGTTGCATCGCCTGTAATCTCTGCAGTAACTTGTAATAGATTGTCGCTGAAAACAGCATCACAGCCGCGAATCAGTGAAAAGTGGCCGAGACTCCCGCGTGGTAAATACAACGAAGGTATGCGCATCTTTTCACAGAGCAGAGCAGTGGCAAGGTCACCTGGACAAGGACGTAGTGTACCGTCAAGTGCCAATTCGCCAAGAAAGAGACGGCGCTGCAACGCCGCAGCGGGAATCTGACCGCTGGCACCAAGAATTCCCAGAGCAATGGGCAAATCAAAGCGTGCGCCCCCTTTCTTTAGATCGGCTGGCGCCAAGTTGACGGTAATTTTTTTCAACGGAAAGTCGAAGTTGGAGCAGAGAATGGCTGCACGAATACGCTTTCTACCCTCCTTCACCGTACCCTCGGGCAATCCAACAATATCAAAAGAGGGCAGACCACGGCTAACGTGGACCTCCACCTCAACCTTCAACGCCTCAACCCCCACAAGGGCCGTCGTAGCCACCTTGGTTACGGCCATGACTACCTCAACTTGCACTGACCGTGCCGAACTTAACTTATTGAAAATTTAGATAATTTTTATTCGCAATCGCCATGAGTGCGGATTCTGGACTACGAAGCTGTCAGCTGCGACAATCGTATCAACTAGGCAGAGGAGCCCGCGGTGGTATCACAAGAGCTACTACACGCTCTGGAAGAGTTGGCCCATCAACTCGGTATGGAAGTGCGCTACGAACGTTTACAGAGTGCTGAGGAGTGTGTTGTCTTCAGTGGTAGCTGTAGAATCAAGCAACAAAAGCTAATCCTTGTCGAGGAAAGCAGCACCATGGAAGAACGCATTCAGATTCTACGTCGAGCACTGCGGCAGGAAAACCTGGAAGCGGTTTTTGTACAGCCAAGACTCCGTGAATTTCTAAAACCTAACGCCTGAGCTTCTTTCCAGACTGGGCGTTCTTAAAATCAACGACCTGGCCGTCAGCCTTTGCAGCGTTGGTGTCACCATAGTAGTTCGTGCTGTAGGGATAATATCTACCGCGATGGAATGAAGTTTTGTTAAGCACAAATCCACATAGGTGTGCTTTCAATCTTTCAATCTCATCTACAGCACGTTGGATGAGGTAACGACTGACATTACCCGCCTCTATGACCATAATGACGCCATCTACCATGGACGTGATGATGGAGCTGTCGATGACTACCCCAAACGGTGGTGCGTCGATAAAGATTTCATCAAACTGAACCCGTAACGACTGCAGCGTCTGTTGCATCAGATCAGAATCCAAAAGCGTTGCCGGTTGTGGCGGCATGCTACCCGCAGGTATAATCCAAAGGTTGTCGATATCAGTAGATTTGATAGTTTGCTCCAAACTACACTCGCCAACGAGATAGGTGGTTAGTCCAACAGCATCATCGAGGTGAAAGAGCTTCGACAGACCTCTAGCACGAAGGTCACCATCTATTAGCAATGTCTTACGTCCCAGTTCGGCTGTGACAATAGCTAGATTGGCAGTAATTGTCGTCTTGCCCTCTCCCTTGTCCGCACTTCCAACCAAGATAAGTCGCCCCTGATCACCACGAGGAAAACTAAAGTTGAGGTTGGTGCGCAGAAAGCGGAAAGCCTCGCCAGCCAATCGACTTCCCTCAAGCATGGCCCGACCTAGCTTGGTCGAATCCTTTTCCTTACCGATCACCGACAGCAACGGTGCTTCAAAGTAGGTTTCGATGTCTTGTGTGGTCCGCAGCGTGGTATCGAGATATTCTACGGCTATACAGTAACCAAGGCCAAAAATCAGGCTAAACAGCCAGATCAACACCGCCTGTAATTGACGATTTGGGTAACTAGGTCCCGTCGGCAGCTTGGCGTATTCGACGATGTTGGCATCCGCATGGGCAATGGCACTACCTATATCGGTTTCTTTATACTTTTTTACCAATGTGTCGTATATTTCTTTATTAACCTCAACCTCACGCTCAAGGATCGAGTACTCAATTTCGTTCTTCTTTGCCCGTATGATTTCACGTTCTCTGCCCTGCCGCAGCCCTGCGAGTCTATTTTCCTCTTCCTGAATCTTCTTTTTTATCAGACTGATCTCAGAGCTCAGCCGTTTATACTCGGGATGTGCTGGCAGGTACTTGTCTTGAACCCTTACCAGTTTCATCTCCTCTTCTACCTTACGAGCATGAAGTTTTTCTAGCAGCCTTTCGATTTCGGCAAAATTCTGGGTTGGAGACAAAGAGGCTACAGCCCCCTGCTCATTTCCAAAGCTGGTAATCTTTTCTCTTTCAATAAAATCGATCAGAGTTCGTTGCGACATCTCAAGTTTTTTCTTTAAATCAATGATCTCTTCTTCAAGCCACTGGATCGACAGACGGTAGCTTTCATTCTCTTTCTCAAACCTATAGCGAATATAGGCCTCGGCAGTGGTGTTCGCAAGATCCTTTGCCATCTGTGGATTTTGGTGGCGCGTACGAATGAGAAAAATAGATGAATCTGGCACGCGCTCTATCTGTATTGCTGCGGCAACCGCTCGACGTGCATTGGCAAACCGTTCTTCTGATTCTGCATCAGCTAGTCTCAGTCGCGAGACGACCCTATCCAATACTGGGTCGCTCATCATGATGATTCTTTGGCTTGTAAGATGTAGATTTTGCAAGATGTAAGAACTGTAGCGCCAAAAGGTGCGACTATCAAACGAAAGCTCCGGAGCCTGAGCTGAAAATTCAATCTTGCAAACAGCTTGGTAAACATCCGGCTGACGCCACGCTGTCGCTGTCACAAAAACACCGACGACCAAAAAGATGATCGTCCCAGCAAGCCAACGTCGCTTAACAGCGTTGAGCAGTCGGTCTATATGTAGATCTTTTATCCACATCAGATGATACTCTCCGGCACAACAACAATGTCACCTGGTTTAAGAACAATGTCTTTTTCTTTCTTACCATGATTGACCACATCACCGAGTTCGACCTTGATGACCTTTTCATTCTCACCTTTACCACGAACAATCTTTGAACGGTTGGGAGAGGCAAATTTAGTAAAGCCGCCAGCATCGATAATGGCGTTCAATGCCGTGTAGCCCTTGCGGTAGGGAAAGGCGCCCATCTGCTTGACGGCTCCGGTCACAACAACCGCCTGCGACATTGCCATTTCCTTAGACTGCTCACTGTAGGCACTAGGAAAATAGACGACATCTCCTGCTTGTAGAGTTTTGTTCTGACTCATGTCGGCCACATTGAGTAAGCTACTGACATCAACGCTAATGCTCTTAAATGGTGTCGATTCCCTTGTCAGTCGCAAGATGGTCGCTTCACCTTTGGAGCTAGGAGAGAGACCGCCTGCTGCCAGCAGCAAGGTGAGCAGATCTGGTTTGTCCTTGAGTGCGTAAGAGCCCGGTTTGACCACAGCACCGATAAGATCCACACGTTGACTGCGGTACTCGGTAACCTCAAGTTTGACTGCGGGTTCACGGATGAACTTCTTTAGTACTGCAGTAAGAGCCTCCTTTGCCTGGCCTGTGGTAAGACCTTGAACCTTCACAGCTGGCAACCAACCTCGCCGTATGCTGCCGCTAGCTGCCACTTGGTAGCTGCCACTGAGCTCGCTCTCACCCCAGACTTCAATGGTGAGCGTGTCGCCAACACCGATTTTGTAACTGCTCTCTGTCGCTGAAACTCTCTCAGCAACCAAAGCCCCGGAGCAGAGCCCAACCAACAGCGTGAGCAAAAACCAGGAGCTAATTCCCTTTGGTAAAATCATACTTAATCCCCAAAAAACCCTGAAATACATCAAAGTCGTTGATCGTTAGATCGCCATGGTTGAAAAAGAGCCTTCCTCCAAACACCGCCCGTAAATTGGGACGCAGCCTATAGGCTATCTCCATACCCGCCTCGGTGGTGGCATCGTCTAGTAGGCTGACAACGTCCTGATTATACTGGAAATACTTAGCACGTCCGGATAGCTCAATTTTACTATTAAGTTCAGCAACATACTCCAACAGGAATTCCCAGCGATCAAACGAGTTGCCTGTAACGTCCACCGTGAAGCCACGAGTGGCCCCGAACGTTAGCTTTGAGCGCGGCGTGAGTTCAGCCACGAGCTTGGCATCGAGGCTGAAGGTAATGTCATCGTCACGCTGAGGCTGCGAAAGATACTGAAATCCCAAAGGAATCCGCAGTAGGAGGCGGCGGGAGAGCGCATACTCCCCCCACAGATCTACTCCATAGATTATAACATCTTGAAGGTTCGAAGAGTCAAAAAGAAGTGACACCGCTCGACTTCTAAGGCCGCCCTGAAAGCGTGGCGTCATCTGTCGGCGTAGGTCTACCTCCACCGAGCCGGCAAAGTAGTCGCTAAAAAAACCAAAGACGTCAGTGCGCAAACCACCTATTTCGAAGTTGGTCTCAGTGCGCTGTGATAACGGCATCCGATAACGCAACTCAACACTGGCAGTATGCACATCAAAGACGTTGCTTATCTGGAAATCTGGCCTTGATATGTCACCGCCAACGGTGGTTAGGGTATCACTGACTTCAATCTCAAACCGCTCGGTCAACTGAGACAGCAAGACAACATAGGCGTCGTGAAACACCTTATGCAGATCGTCGGCGTTAAAGTTTTTTGTTGGCAGAAAAGCGCTCAAGCCGTATCCAACATCAAGCTGACCGATCCGCAACAGCAATGTCGTAGCTATTTCAGGAGTCAATACGGTGAGAAATTCCGCTTGCGGCTCATTTTCAGATAGAAATATATTGCTATCATACAGACCATCGACACGGATCGATGTCTGCAGATTAACCCGTTGCTCAGCATACACATGCTGAAGTGGCAAATAAACCACAGCGCACAAAAACCACATCAGCAAAAATGCGTCTAAACCTCTCACTACCTACTACCACCCTTATTCAACGATCGTGAATTCAATAGCTGTGTTGCTAGACCGCTCCAACAGTCCATAACCGACTGCCACCAACCGATCTTCACTGACCCCCAAACCAACCAAAAAATTCTTTACGAATGCGGCACGACGAAAGGCAAACCGCTCGCGAAAGTCGCCTTGAAAATCTTTGCCAGGAAAGCCTTCGATCATCACCTTACGAACTTGCGTGTTCTTCTTAAGAAAATCTCCTAGGTGATTGAGCACCTCATGCGAGTCTTTTTTGATAGCGATTTTTCCCTGTTCGAATTTTACGGCCGAGCGCAAAACAATCCGGTCGCCATCAACATCCAGATGCTCGACGTATTTTTCACCCTTCTCGACAAGCTCTGGGCAGCCATCCAAGTCCTCGACACCGTTAACAGTCTCTGCTCGATTTGGGCAGAGATCGGCCAAGTTGAGGATTTTGTCATTGTCCAGATCAGTAGGGATATTTTTCCGACCACAGCCGCTCAGCAACTCCTCCGTACTCAGACGCTTTTTAGGACGCGGTAAATCCGTTAAGAGTTCTTCAACCGCAAGCATGGCCACACGAATTAGCGGATCCCGTTTACCGTTAAAAAAATCATGATCAGAGCGGAACACGCTTGCAGACCAGACAACCTCCTTGCTGGCAACCTCGACAAGCTGCACCTGCATCGACACACCAGGATTACCGACAAGCACCCCTTGTTCTTCCTGATAGGCAAATTCTTCGACAGAACCCACAAATACCGCATCTACCTCGAGCATTTGCCCGAGCCAGATCGCATCTGGCATAAACAGCTCAGGTTTTAGTCGAATATTCTGTTTGGCCAAAGCGGCCGTGATGTCGGATCGTTCCATGAGTGTCACAATGCCACTTTTTCGTAGTTCAGCAGCAAACAGATCAGCAGCTATTTCTCCGGAGTAGGTGTTCCGGTGCGAATAATCGTTAAAGACAGGAACCGCTACACACAACACTGGCGAGTTTTCATGCTTGTAAGGCACTAGTGTCGTCAGCCTTTGGATACCGCAACCTCCTAAGGACAATATCAGCGCACTAAGACAGACACAGATCGCCATCAACCTTTTAAAACTAAATATAACCATGTTAGATTCTCCGGTCCGAACGACTACTTACTTCGTCCAGTGCCCCTTAGAGTCGCGATAATCTTATCCACTGCTATTTGTGCCACCTGCATGATGCTCTCGCGATTGCTGCGAAGAAACGCGTAACTCGAACGACTATGCGTGTTAGCCCAAACGATTACGCCCCTTCTCACATCTAGAAGACGGCCTTGCAGACCAACTACCGGCTCTCTTGCTACAACGGCACCATCCTGAATTTCGGCGAGGTAGGTAAATTCAAGAACGGAACCGTAAAAAACTCCATCTACTTCAAGTGCTCTGCCAATTTTGGCAGCTGTTAACAGATCTAACGTTTTAGGCAGCTTGAGCTGCATTTTGTGCAAACGCCTTTGCATTTCACCTGCATCCATAATGGAAAACTCGGACTGTTTGGTTAACCGGGAACGGAAGAGGTTTGTAATCAAGTCGGAAGCCCTCTTATCATTGCTCAAATTTTCAAATGGCAGTATGGCAATGACCTTGATGCCATCCACAGCTTCCGGTATACGAAAGACTCTTTCGCTCTGCTTACCACATGCAACAGCAGTCGACAAAACCAACGCTAGCAACACTGCTTGTCGCCACAACCTACACATCGCTAACAACTCCTCATTCAAGATCTGTGGGCAATATCGGGCTCACCGCAGAACTAGAACTATCCGCACCTACCAGGCCTGCTGGTGGTTTGGCTTTCGGAACTCCCAGTGGAAGTACCATCAGCGGTTCCGTCTCTCTTAGAACAGCCAGGTTCAAGAGTGCATCCTTGCCGTAGACAACATCTTGAGGCTGACCAAAACTGAACTGTTTCCGTATAGAGGCTAGTCGTTCTGGGGATAATTTTGGCCGGCTCTCTAAGATCTGATTCAAAATCTGCGAGAGCTGCTCATGTCGCACTATCGTGTCTTTACGCCAACCACCTTCCGGTTCCACACTTTTGGGCTGTACCACTGCAGAGGCTACACTAGCAAGCATGCCTCCTTCTGGCAGCGATACACGTAAGCGATAGATACCTGGGTTAAGGTCAAAGGGACCAACCCTAACAGCCCGCAGAGACCAAGTTGATTTGGACAAGACCGTAGGGTGGCGTGACAGTGTGTAGTACTGCGGACCACCACTGCGAGTTGCCTTAAGAAAGAACTCACTTGTTGGTACCGCCAAATAAGTAGACAAGGTGGCAGCCTTGACTGCATAGATAACCTGTTCTCCCTTGACCGTACGGTATTGGATGGCCTCTCTGTCCAGAGCTTGGAATCCGGTAGCATCGACAACAACAGGGCTTCCAGATAGCAGGCTGAAATAGAGCTCTTCAGAATAAGCGTTCCACCCTTCAGGCAAATGGTGCCCGAGCTCTTTGACAACCATGGCTGCCAACTGCTCATGCGTTACCACATAAGGAGTTTGCTCAACAATGCCATCGTAGGAGTGTTCTAACACTCTCAGTTTGTCAAAGGGGATGGGTTTAACCGCTCCTTGCACATATGCATCCCCACTGAAGAGTTCAATCGGCCCTTTTCGGTCTTTTGGGTAAACCTGCAGGCGACCTTCAAGCAGGCTTACTGCCTCTTCAGAAAATATGACTCGTGTCCCGTGAACATCGGCAGCCAAATAGGGGGTTTCGATCCTTATGGTTGATTGCTGGGTATCAAATACAGCACGTAGGGTACCCTTTGTCAGTTTGAGCAGTAACATCGGATTCTGGCCACTCTGATTGGCTTGCAGCACAAAGTCGAGTTGCGAATCGGTACCGACACTGACAATGCCACTGCCAGGAATGTAGAGTTCCACTCGGCTTCCTAGAGAGGTACTTACCTGATCTCCGAAAAATAACGGAACTCCTGGACTCGGTTGTCTTATCGGTGCACCTTGAGAGATAACCTGTACAGTACCCTGAACCGTATTGAGATAGGCAACCGGCTTCTGGGTCGCTGGCTCGGCAAACCCGATGTTGTTAAGCGCAAAAAGACAACTTGTCGCTATCACAAAGAAAAAACCACGCATGGTAGGCATTCCTCCCCCTTGGATAGGCAAAAAAATTCGCTGGAGGCGGATGTCTTATTATTTTACCTTATTATAACTCGCCCGCCTATGGCCTCTGAGCGATGGCCACACTGCTACGCCAGAGCATGCCTCTTCGCTGCTAACTACCTGTAATTATTAAATTTAAAATACAAACACTTTTTTCTGGCTGATCGTGACCGATCCGTCCTCATGGCGCAGACGGAACTGCACGAGGTTCTCGCCTGGTTTAAGCGCTGTGGTGTGGTAAAACTCGCCCGTCTCCGTGGTAGGCGTCGGTTTACCGGCAATGTCGAGACGACCTCCTTCCATATGCACCAAGCCACGCAGTCGAATTTTTGTCTTTGAACTCTGCAGGTTGGTCTGTGGATGCAGCAGAACCATTGCCGGAATATCTTCGGGAAAACGAAAATGGATTTTATACACTGACGAAGTTTCTAAATGACGCCCTCGGTAGTCTAGGTACTTTACCCGCCAAAAGTACTCACCAAACCGAATCGCGTCGATGACAACATCGAGTTGCGGCTGCCGTATTCTTTCACTAGTAAATATTCTCTTGGCTAGATCAGGATCAGCAAACAACTCTAACTGATAACCAACTGCTCTGGGATGTCTCTGCCAGCGCCATTGGATTTGCGGGGCAATACCAAAGTAATAGGCAATAGTTTCCAGGGCATTGTCAGTTACTCGAAGGGGCTGACCAAGACCTGGTGGATTTTCCTCTCTTTGTATTTTGAGAAGACGGGTGGAATATGGTTTGTCATCCTTGCCATAATAACGCCAGTAGTACCGTCCTCTGTCGTGCAGTATGGTCGTAAGGTTGTCGTCTACGACTGGCTCACTAAGAACAACCTGGGTGAATTGAGCATTTCGACTGATTTCAAACCGTGCGGGCTGTCGACCTGCAGGAGCGCTAAAGCTCAGCAGCGGCATTTCCCCGCGATAAAACACCGTCGTATCACTGTCTGCGGTCACGGGCATAGCCATGCTGGCGATGTCTGCAGAGCCGCCCTCTCCGCTAACGTTATCAATCTGCTCTCCTGCCAACAGAGCCCTTTTACCTCCTATGTCAAAACTGTAGCCACCACGGAGCACTACCAAACGATATTGGCCGGATGAGAGCTTCTCCGCAAAAATCTCGACGCGCTTGTTGCCAATGACATTCTGCTGAGAAAAACGAAATACAGCCTCACCAATGCGAACTTTATGTTGTATCACTTTTTCTCTTTTGGGTTCGATTGCAATGATCATCGCCCCTCTCTGGAGCTCGAGATCTGTACGCAGGCGACCGTCACTCTCTCTTTGAATCGCATGGAACCTCACCTGGCTAAAACTACGAAGTTGCAGATCTGTGCTTTCGTCTGCTACAAACGCTAACTGCACTACACCATTTGGAGAGAGAGATAGACGCTGGCCACCATTGATCTGTGTGCCAGTCTTTATTGCTGAGCCGGTTGTTGACTCTCCTTGAAACAACTGGGCGGAGGGTAGAAGTTGGATTACGTTAAGCACCGTATCTACAGGGGGCTGTGGTGGAGCTGGCGAAACCGTAAAACTACGGGGTGCGGTAAACGGGCCGTGGAGATTCTGCGCATCCACTGCGGCAGCTCGCCAATAATAGGTTCCCGCCGTAAGGCCCTCGAGCGTCCATGTTGAATCCGAACCATAACGGTTCAACACCAAATCATTAAACTCAACATCACGTGACACCTGAATATGGCTTTGTTCAGCTAAAACCGGTACGGTCAATTCAATTTTCTCTGCCTGTTGCCCTGGTAACAAAACAAACTCAGCTTGATCGAGTGGTTGCATAAGCGTTGGGATTGACGGCAATTCTATTACTGCCTCAGGGGTTACCTCGGTAGTTTGCTGTAACAACACAGCCTCGCCTTTTTTGATTTCAAGAGTTTTGTTGGCAATCGCCGTAATGGTCTTACCCTCCAAAGCAGCCACGGAGAGAGATTGGTCTTCCTCTACTCTAATAATCACATCACTACGTTTTTGTGAGGTTGGTGCTGGCCTGACAGTCGCCGTACCAACTGGGCTCTGAATGCGCAGGCCTGATTTTTTGGGAGTCACCTGGACAGCACCGCTGAGGATCTCTAGAGTATAGTCAGCAAGTCTACCGGTTCCGGCTTCTGGGGCACGAATAATGACAAGGGAGTTTTCATCGACACGGATACTCTCTGCATTGATAAAACGAATCACCGCAGCTGCCGCGGTGGCAGTCTTAACCGCATCACCATCAAAAAAATTCTGTTTGATGACAGCATTTTGCCAGTTGATCTTTCCAGCACGACGAGCCTCGACGCGCCGGTGTTTAAATGTCAGCTCAGCAACGCCTTTACCCTGCGGTAAACCACGCCACTGCTGGCGAAAAAAGTAGAGCAGCACGAGGACAATGAAAATCGCTATGAGAGCGAGTACAGCCCAGATTAGACCACGACGACGAGCAGCCCAACGCTTCACAACCGTAATTCTACCCTAAAAAAGGCACGAATAATCTGCACATTGCTAGCATACGCATCCAGAGCTAAGGTATAACACAGTTGCAGCCACGTTGGGACATCGATTCAAGAGCTTGCCGCAGCCGCGGCCGACGTAGCTTTGTTGACGAGGTGAGAAAATGTCTGTCGGCACTCGTGTGGGTAACAAATAGACGATCAAGCTGTTCACCCTCCCAATCCAGACCTGTCAAAACCCTTTCTATGGTGTTCTCAAGATCTACCTGACAAAGAGCGCTACTGCGAAATCGATACTGCTTTAGTGGATGAGACCAGGTTGCACAGCTCTGTTGTTGAGCAGCAACAAAAGTGATCAACGGCGCGACACCGCTTGGTTCATCTCCTTTTCCGTTAGTAGTCGAGGAATCGGACACGTCCAAACGGCTAGGCGGCCTCTGCGTCACTGTCGTTGACTCTTTAGATCCACCCCCTGAGAGGTTCGCACGTTGTTCAAAGGTGCCGAGACCCTGATTATAAAAAATGAGCTTATCACCAACCTTATAGTGGCCGGTAAAATCAATGGGTGGCACACTCTCCGCCTCTGACCCTGCAGCCGTATCCTTCTTCTCGGAGCTGTAACGGTATTTGGTATAGGGATGATCAAGCCAGTCGTCGAAGATCGGACTCTCCTCAGCCACGGTCTCTACTGTCCAAGGTGAGGGGATCAGCCACAAAGCCAAAAAATATAATAATTGCAGCATAATACGCATAGCTAGCCTATAACTCAACGCATCAGAAATAGCACCTTTCTCTTTTTTTGTCAACGAGTTAGCCACACCCCAGTCGGCAGCAATTTTCATTGCCCTAGAGCAACTTTGCGGTTAGCTCTAGGGCCATGCCCCTAAGCACTGTGGCAAAACGAGGACTATTAATCACCTTCGAGGGCATCGAAGGCTGTGGCAAGAGTACTCAGGTCCGCCTAGCCGAGAAAGCCCTACTGCAAAGACAGATACCCTGTGTTGTAACGCGTGAACCTGGGGGTACCCCGTTAGGCGAGGCGATTCGTGACATTCTCCTGCACGCAAAGGATCTGGCCATGACACCCCTAAGCGAGTTTCTGCTCTTTAGCGCTGCTCGGCACCAACACGTTACCGCGGTGATCCATCCAGCCATAGAAGCATCCCAGACTGTTCTCTGTGACCGCTACTACGACGCCAGTACCGTCTATCAAGGTTTTAGCCGTGGCGTTGACCTTAACTTTATCCACAGGTTAAACCAAGCAGTAACTGACAAGCTAGTACCTGACTTGACCTTCATTCTCGACGTTCCTGTTGCCATTGGACGGCAACGCATCTTACAGAGAAAGACGGCAAGGGAACCCGATCGCATTGAGAGCTACGATCTCTCTTTTCACGAGAGTGTACGACAAGGTTATCTCCAGCTCGCAGAGAGTGAACCAACGAGGATCTGTGTTGTCGATGCCGGTCAACCTGTTACAGAGGTCCATGCGGCTATCATGAAGCTACTGCTGCCAAAACTCACAAATGAAGACTGAGGCACGCCAATGAACTCACACGCAACCATAATAGGCCAGAAACGCGCCATCAAAACCCTACAACACGAGTTTATTGAAAAACAACATACCGGCAGCTATCTATTCGAAGGGCCAAGATCCGTTGGCAAACACACAGCAGCTCAGCTCATGCTGAAGACCCTCTTCTGCCAAACTTCACAGCAGCAGCCCTGCAACCAGTGTTCCCACTGCAAAAAAATTTCGCGCCGTTCCCACCCTGATCTCTTGGAAATCTCTCCGGAAAAACATGTTATCAACATTGATAGGATCCGTGAGGCTATCGTGCATTTACAGTATCCACCATTGGAATCACCTGTACGTGCCTTGATAGTGGACGATGCTGACTGTATGAATCGTTTTGCTGCTAATGCTTTATTGAAAGTCCTCGAAGAGCCGCCAGAAAAAACACTTTTAATTCTTATTAGCTCCCGGCCGGCAACGCTGTTACCAACTATCCTTTCACGTTGTAAACGCATACGTTTCAACCCATTGAGTGGAAAAGAGCGTGCCAGCATCCTCGGTATACCTGATGAGGATGCCGCGCTACTGACCCACCTCGGCGAAGAGAGCTGGGAAAACCATGAAGCCGTACGTGAAAAAAGCAACGTCATTGCCCAAGAGTGCGATCGATTGTTGAAACTACTCGGAGAAATCTATGGTAAGCCAGGCAATTCAGAAACTCTGAAAACGACTTCGACCGCGCTCTGGAAGCTCGCGTCCATGTTGCTAGAAAACGATGCCACCCTACCACGACGGTTGGCACTACTGCAGTCAATGCTACGCGATCTGTGTTTTCTTAAAGAGGGCATCCATGCAGATACACTTTTACATAGCAAAGCCAAAAACAGCCTGCAAACCATTGCCAGCCACTTTGACCAGGAGAATATCCTAGCGTTATTGCAAAGAACCGATCATACTCTCAATGCCATTCAGCGAGGTTATGCCAACCGTAAAATTGCCGTCGAACACCTCCTCACCGGCTTGGAACAGGCTCTTGCCAAGGCCCAAGGCGGCCGTTAAGATAAGAGCATGAAACCTGTAGGCGTACAGTTTAACCAACCCAGCAAGGTACACTACTTTGATGCTGGCGATCTCGAACTTGCAAACGGCGATACCGTGGTTGTCAAAACCGAGAGTGGCAATGCCTTGGGCAAAGTCCTCCACTTAAAAGACAATTTCTTAGATGATGCCAAGACGGCAAAAAAACTACCACCAATCATCCGCATCGCTACCAACAATGACCATCAGCAGATTAAACGTAACCAGCGCCGTGAATTAGACGCCTTTTCCATCTGCCAAAAAATCGCCCGGGAGATGGAGCTGCCGATGAAGCTCGTTAAGGCGCAGTTTACTCTCGGCGGCGGAAAAGTAACCTACTACTTTCATTCGGAAAATCGTATTGACTTTCGCCATCTGGTGAAGCGGCTCAACCAAGAACTCGGCATGACTGTTGAAATGAACCAGATCGGTGTCCGTGATGCCGCCGGCATGGTTGGCGGTATCGGTGTCTGTGGACGCGAATACTGTTGTGCAAGTTTCCTGACCAGCTTTAAGCCGGTATCCATCAAAATGGCAAAAACCCAAAATCTCAGCCTTAATCCAGAAAAGGTTTCTGGAGGTTGCGGTCGTCTACGTTGCTGTTTAACCTATGAACTCGATACCTACCATGAACTCGCCAAAAACCTGCCAAGGGTCGGCAAAAGGATAGAAACCAAACTAGGTGCCGGTAAAGTAAAAAGCGTTGAGATCCTAAGGGGAAGCTTTACCGTTGACTTAGGTGAAGAGGCAGGCAGCGTCAGCCTGAAGCCTGTAGATCTCATTTGAAATTTCGCCTCAGAGAAAGATTATAAAGTCTACCTTGTCGAATGGCAGAAAGATCGTTTCAAACGGGAGTTTAGTCTCCTTCTGCTTCAGGTTACTCAACACCTTTACTTTGATCATAATTCCCGCTGTCTTTTCGTCCACGACCTTTCCCTCAACACGAACAACATTCTCAAGCAACTGCCGTTCCTGTTTGCCAATAAGGTAACGAAACCTAAACAGCGGGGTCTTCAAAAAGACTGCCACATTCTTTCCCTGCACTTTATCCTCCCGCAAAAGCTGGCAACTTTGATAAAATGTGCCGCAATACCGTTACCACATCGTCATAAAAAAAATAAAGACCTAGACATGCCACAAGCAAGACTATCGACATGATGGCTACCTCACGACTGCTGATGTGTTTCCTAGACTGACGCTGAACAGACATGTGCAATACCTGGGTTCCCCAGTACTCTATGACTGACTTCTTTTTCTCCTTGTCTCTATAGATCTGAGCGCGTGGATAGAGAAACTGGAAAAACCCCTTCAAAGCCTCGCGGTCGTCTGACGAATAGTAGAGATCGTACACCCTTTCCAAGTCATTGGCCATGGATGCAGCATCTTGATAACGTTTACTAAGGCTTCGTTGCAGGGCTCGCATGATGATCTTCTCAAGCTGCCTTGGAATATATGGAAACTGTTTAATCAACCGCGGCACTCGCTTACGACGCACGTTGTTTAACGTGTCCACGTCTGTGTCTCCTAGAAAGAGCCTGACCGAGCCAAGCAATTCATAGAAGAGCGTGCCACAACTGTATATATCGCTGCGCTGGTCTAACTCGTAGCCACTCGCCTGCTCAGGCGACATATAACTGTACTTTCCTTTCAATACTCCGGGATTAGTAAAGCTAACGTTGCTTGCTGCTTTGGCAATGCCAAAGTCAGCTATCTTGACGTCTCCATCCACCGAGATCAGTACGTTAGGAGGACTGATATCACGATGCACAATATCCAGGTTTCGATTGTAAGAGTCTTTTCTGCTGTGTGCATACTCAAGACCACAGAGAATTTCGAGCATCGTATAACAAGCCACGCCAACCGGAAAAGGAATACGCTGCCGCTTTTGCTGGTAAATGATACTGCTAAGCGCTTTGCCTTCAATCCACTCCAACGCCAGAAAGTAGTCATCTCCTACCCTACCGAAATCATAAAGCTGAACAATGTTAGGATGACGCAGCGAGATCATGATCTTCGCTTCATCAAAGAACATCTTAATAAATTTATCATTTGCAGTATGCTGCGGCAGAATCTTTTTAATGGCAATGATTTTGCCACTGCTGGTCTCAGCGCGAAAGATCTCCGCCATACCACCGACAGCAACACGATTCAATATGCGGTAACGACCTATACGCAAGAATCGTCCTGAAACAGAGAGATTTGCTTTTGCAATCCACCAGAGCTGGACGTAGTTGTCGATGTGTCAACGCCTACATCACTGTGTCGCTCTTTCTCAAAACCCCGTAAGACAACAGCCGCGCGCTTGACAACCTCTTTCGGCAACCCCGCCAATCGGCCAACGGTAATCCCGTAACTGCGACTGACGCCACCATCCAACAGGCGATGCAGAAAGATGACCTCATCACCTTGCTCTCGCACTGCCACATGCACATTATGCACCCGTGCCAGCTGTGCCTCCAACCTGGTCAAGGCATGATAGTGTGTCGCAAATAGAGTACGTGCCGAAATCCTATTATGAATATACTCGATAACTGCCCAGGCAATACTAAGGCCATCATAGGTTGAAGTACCACGACCGATCTCGTCGAGAATCAACAGACTCCTTTCTGTAGCATTGCGTAAAATATTTGCCGTCTCTTCCATCTCCACCATAAAAGTCGAGCGTCCCATGGCAATATCATCGGAAGCACCAATGCGTGAAAAAATACGGTCGACGATACCAAACTCAGCGGCGGCTGCTGGTACAAAGCTGCCGATCTGCGCCATGAACAGAGTCAAGGCTATTTGCCGTAGAAGTGTCGACTTCCCCGCCATATTCGGACCGGTAACGATCAAAATCTGTCTGCCTTCACTGTCCATCACAACGTCATTGGGCACATAACGGTTAGCGATCTGAAAGCGTTCCACCATGGGGTGTCGCCCCTGAATAATGCGCAGACTTTGGCTATTATCGACAACCGGTCGGCAGTAGTTGTTTTCTAAGGCCACCTTAGCCAGTGCACAGACGACATCAACGGTTGCCACTGCGGTGGCCACCTCCATCAACTCCTTGTGTTGGGCAGCAACCCGGTTAGTAACCTCCTTAAAGAGCTCTAACTCCAATTGGCTAATACGCTCAGTCGCGGTAAGAATCTTCTCTTCTTGCACTTTGAGTTGTGGGGTAATGAAGCGCTCAGCATTGACCAGTGTCTGCTTCCGTTCATAGTCGCTTGGAACCAAGCTGAGATTGCTCTTGGTAACCTCTATATAGTAGCCAAAGACTCGATTATAACGCACGCGCAGATTGGCAATGCCACTACGATCTCTCTCTTCTTTCTCAAGAGCGGCAATCCACTCTTTACCTTGGCGCAACAGCTGCCGCAGCTCATCCAACTCGGCGTTGTAACCATCGCGAATGACGCCACCATCCTCCTGCAAACTAGCAGGCGGATTATCGACTATACTGTTGTTGATCAAATCGACGACGGCTGTCATGGGATGTAGTCTATCTATGATCTTGCTATAGAACTCGTGATGTAGAGGTGCCAGCTGCTGACGCAGTGTCCGCACCTGAACCAACGAAGAGCGTAGACCAATGAGATCTCTTGGGGTTCCACGTTCGAGAACAAGACGAGAGGTAATGCGTTGGATGTCTTGAACTTCGCTCAGAGGCCCTGTTAATTCTCTGTGAAGCTGCTGGTCTGCCAACAGCGCGGCAATGGCATCAAGACGTTGGTTGATGGCATCGACATCGAGCAACGGCCGCTCCATCCAGTCACGAAGCATTCTTGTGCCCATAGCCGTTTTACAGTCGTCAAGTACCGCGAACAGCGTCTCCTCTCCCTGGTCTCCTCTGAGAGTCTGAGTCAGCTCAAGATTGCGTCGGGTTGTCGCATCGATCACCATGCTATCACTACGACGGTAAAGACGGATCTCTTGTAAGTGTTGCATGGAACTGAGTTGTGTCTGTTTGAGATAACCCATGAGTGCGCCAGATGCCTCGGCTGCAGCAGGGCTCTCTCCCATACCCAAGCCCGCAATAGAACGGACGCCAAAGTGTTCTAGGAGTTGTTGCTGGGCTCGATGAAACAGCATGCTCTCTTCATGGCGCAACGTTAACCGCGGCATTTCCTGCCGCAGCATGGTCCAAAGATCTTTCAGACCCTGTTCTGGCGCTATGAGCTCACGTAATCGCAAGGAGCGAACTGCATCCACGACGTCCGCAAAATATTGCAGTTCAGTCGCAAAAAAAGCGCCTGTGCCGATATCGCAGTAAGCCAGGCCAACGGCCTTGCCATCGGTTGTTACGGCACCTATATAATGAGCTTCTCCTGCAGGCAGTGAGTCGCTGTCCATACAGGTGCCGGGAGTCACAATCCGCGTCACCTGCCGTTTGACGATACCCTTAGCCAGGCGCGGATCTTCAACCTGATCACAAATAGCAACGCGTAGACCCTGCTCAATAAGCTTGGTGATATATCCAGCAGCACTGTGATAGGGCACGCCACACATAGGGACTGGGTTACCACTCTTCTTGTCTCGTGAGGTCAGTGCAATACCAAGAATTTTCGACGCCTTAATGGCATCGGTGAAAAACATCTCGTAAAAATCACCCATGCGAAAAAACAGGATGGAATCTGCATACCCCGACTTAATATCGAGGTACTGTTGCATCATCGGCGTAACTTGGGAGTTTGCAGGACTCACGACCGCCTCTTTATCTGCAATGCTGCTTGAAGTAAAGCATCACAAGCATTTGATTTCTTTGTTGATCTGGAATTAAGCGGGCGACCACCTTGACAGCCGACCGACCCTGCTTATCTTTGCCCCTGAACAGAAGAGTGGATCGCGGCCAAACAGATTAAGCCTTTTTAATCTATATCTTAGAGGAGGTAGAGAGATGAAACTTATAAGACGTAGAGATCCCTGGTTTCCCATGCATCGCTTCTTGCATCGACCCCTTGGGCCGAATCGAGACTGGCTCACGGATTTCTTCGACAGCGACCTGGGGGTGGCCGACAGTGAGTTCTCGCCAGCAGTGGATATTGCCGAGACTGAGGACGCCTATGTGGTCAAGGCGGAGCTCCCTGGATTGACCAAAGACGATGTCAATCTAGAACTGCGTGAGAACACCTTGATTCTCAGTGGCGAGCGTAAGCAAGAAAGCGAAGAGAAGAAAAAAGACTACCACCGTGTTGAAAGTCGTTACGGCAGTTTTTCGCGTAGCTTCTTACTACCGAGCAATATCGACACCGATAACGTCGATGCTAAATTCAAGGATGGCATGCTCGAAGTGACCCTGCATAAGAAACCAGAGCACAAAGCCCACGCTATCAAGATACAGTAAGTTCTCACATACCGTTGCGGATGGTCCATACAAAAGCTCCATCCGCAACGGCATTCTCGCAGTTCACAGACAATCTAAGCGAGAAAATTTCCTGCCCACTTCAGCCACCATATCCGCTATAATACGGATATGGATACCATTATAAACACGCTCTTTAGCGCTCCAGCACTGAACCTTATCATCTTGATCGGCGTATTTATCGCTGTGGCTTTGCTGGCTTACGCCCTTATGCCAGATGCAAGACTCTCCGCAGCCAAAAAAATGCTCGGTGTTGTTGATGACAACGTTCGTGAAAACAAAATCCTATTGCTAAAAATACTTCATCCCGCTCTTGCCCTGTTGGCCACACGCATCCGAACGATCAAGAGCAGTTGGGTCGATCGCTACAAACAAAGACGTTCAAAACGCCTTATCACTGCAGACCTACAGCGAGAGATCACCCCTGATGAATTTATCGCCTTTAAAATTGTTATGATGATTGTCTTTCCCGCTCTTGCACACTACCTAGCAACCATCGTCGGCAAACCCATGCCTACTTACGCCTATCTACTTTTGCCGTTGCTCGGCTTCTTTGCCCCAGAGTTTTGGCTATTAGAACTGCAAAAGAAACGTCGGCGCGCCATCTTCCAGGCACTGCCTTACACCATAGACCTACTGACGTTGAGCGTAGAGGCCGGACTAGACTTTATTGCCGCTATCCAACGAGTGACCAGTCGTAGTAAGACCAATCCACTGATTGAAGAACTCAAGGTGATGTTAGGAGAGATCAGCCTTGGCACCTCGCGCGCCGATGCACTACGGCACCTGGCAGCAAGACTGCAGATGGAGGAGATCAACTCCTTTACAACCCTTCTCATTCAAGCCGATCAGCTTGGTGCCAGCATTGGACCCGTGCTACGGGCGCAGGCAGACTCTCTGCGCACCAGTCGTTTTCAAAAGGCTGAGATTGCCGGCGCACGTGCGTCACAACTCATCCTCTTTCCCATGATCTTTTGTATCTTTCCAGCGGTGTTCATCATCGTCATTGGTCCGCTCATTGTAAAATTTCTTCTGCATGGCCTCGCCGGCACCTTCTAGATTCTCAGCCACTAGGTGTTTGGTACTTTCTTTTGTCATCTAACATCTCCTCTATAGGGCGTGTCCAGCCAAGCCTTCGGCGGATGGCTCGTCGAATTATTGTTTTGGGGCCCGTCCTCGCTATGGCAGAATGAAGGTGAAATGAGTTCTAAGAGGTTGGTAAAGATATACAATCTCAGTCGGCAAGTGATGCTTGCTGACAACGCTGAGATTCCTAAAAGTTATCTGGGACGCATGCAAGGACTGTTGGGACGTGCGCACTTGGCCCAAGGTGAGGGCATGCTGCTAACCTCATGTCGCTGGATCCACACTTTTTTTATGAAGTTTGCGATTGATGTTCTGTTCCTTAACCGCGACCTTGTTGTCATCGCGGCCGCGTCGAACTTGCGGCCCTACCGCTTTAGCCGCATTTGCTGGCGAGCCTGCATGGTCTTAGAGCTGCCTGCTGGCATTGTCACACGCACCTCAACCCAGCCAGGAGATCAGCTGGAGATACGCTCAGTTGCGGACGACAAAGCCATATCGTGTTAAAATCTGCAAAGGAAGATGGCAACCGGATTAAAAGTTATCGGCGGCCCAGCCCGCGGCAGTTTCTTTGAGCTGCGCACGGGCACCTTCGTCATCGGTCGGGACGCCACTAATACAATCCAGCTTGAATCTCACATGGTCTCCCGTCGTCACGCCGAGATCAGACTACAACCCGATCAGGCGATCATCAAAGATCTGGGTAGTGCCAACGGTACCATTGTTAACGGACGGCAGGTAGATGAGCAGGAGCTGACAGCGGGAGATAGAATCTTCATCGGCGATTTTATCTTGGAGTTTGTTGCTAATCCCGTAGGCTCGCAACAGCTAAGCCACAATGAAACTCGTGGTAATATCGATGTCGGTGCAAAGAGGACCCATGACACTCCTGGACTGTTGCCAACAGTAGACTGGAAAGTCAAAGCCCTACTGCTGTTAGTTGGCGTTCTCCTTGTCGATCATCTGCTCGTCGCCAAACTCTTCATCAACAAGATTAAGGCAGACGTCACGACAATCTCCCTCAAGCGTGCCCGCGATATCACGCGTTACCTTGCTGAAAAGAACAAAGGCGAGCTCGCCCGCGGCAATGAAACCCTGTTGGATACAGAAACCGTACTTGGCGAAGAGGGTGTGGTTGCTGCCTTCATCGCCAATAAAAAGGCACGAGTGCTGGCACCAAGCTACAAACTCAACCAAGTTCTCGCTGACGAAACCAGCCGTGCAGCACTGCAGCTGGGTAAGGATGAGATCGTTTCCAGTAGTCGGCTTAAAGGTGGCCTCTATCGCTTTGCCACACCGATCCGCAGCTACAACGACGAACTTGGCGAGTATGAAACCATTGGCGTTGCCTTAGTACTCTTTGCACCAAAGAACATCCTCACCACCATGGAGGCTGTACGGAAAATTTGGCTTCTATCCTTCCTCTTTGTCGCCATTGCCTCCTTGCTACTTTTTATCGGCCTGAGACAGATTACTCTTCCCCCTATCACCTATGTGGCTGAAAAGATTGGCCTGCTTTTTAGAGGCGAGGTGGAGAGAATTGAGCGCCACAGTTCGATCAGCGCCCTACGTCCTCTGATCGACGCCGTTAATGCCGCTGCTGTAAGGTTGAAAGAGGGCGAGTTGCACACCCCATCTTTCGTGCAACCTACTAATAATAATATCCCTTTCTCTAGTGATGAAGAACTCGACCGGCTGATTGCAGCCATTCCCGATGCCGCCCTTCTGCTCGATGGTTCCGGCACGATTCTTGCGCTTAATGAAAGAGCGCAAGCGTTTCTTCAAGCGGCTCCAGAGACCGTCTTGGGAAGCGATCTCGACAAAATTGTAACTGATGATTATTTAAGAACATTTTTTGTCGAGAGCATTGCCGAACTAAAAATGGGCAAGGAGGGCATGATCGTCAAGAGCTTGCAGTATGGAGATTTTTCATACCAGGTCTCTCTGCATGCCATCAGGCAAGATCCTGAGCAGCTCAAATGGGCGATCATCATCGAGAGAGCGTGAAAGCAAACGACCAGACCATCATCACACAAGGGTTGCAAATCGATCGTGGCATGCTCCTTAGCCTCAAGGGGCCTAATGCCGGGCGCGAGTATGTCTTGGTGGGACCACGTGTATCCATCGGTCGGGCACAGGAGTGCGACATCATTCTTGCAGATCTCAACGTCAGCCGTGAACACGCTATACTGCGCAACTGTGATGGCAGCTATGAAATTCGTGATCGTCAGAGCAAAAACGGCATCTACATCAACGGCAAACGCATCCGACAGAAGTTGCTCAAAGATGGTGACCTGGTTAGCATTGGCGAGTCACTCTTTCGTTTTCGTTTTGGCCACCCCAATACAACCCGTTCCCGTTCGGCTGATTTTCACATGCCGCTCATATCACAGCGTGGTTTTCGGCTGCCACAATTTCTCAGGCCTTCGCTAAAAGCTCTTGCCAAGCAACGCTTGAAGGGCCGCAACCTACCCGATCTCCGTCGTCTGACTATTTACACCGCTTTGATTGTCATTGCCCTACTTATGATTTTACCGCTGCTGCTACCAAACGGTGAACAGCCCAATGCTGCAGCAACATCCTCTCTGCCAACGAACGATGCCGCTGCAGTCAAGGTGCTTACAAAGAAAAACACACCCATTGTACGTCAGGCCTCCATTCAAGCAAACCAACAAAGTGGCGCTGCGCCGGTGATCAAAAAAGGCACCACTTCAGAGTCACAACGTCAATCCTTGAGCCGACAGAAGTACTCTCAGGCTATACAGGCTATGAACGCTGCCAATTACAAAGCGGCAATCAGAGGATTTAGCGAGGTACTCCAGCTACAGCCTGGTCATGAGGGTGCAACGACAAAATTGGCCGAGGCTAAGAAACGCCTTAGTGATCTAATCCAACAGTACTACAATACCGGCCTGCGTGAGTTTACCAACCTCTACTACGATCGTGCTATCCATGAATGGGAAAAGGTAGTGGCGCTCAGTGATGGATTTGAGCCGGAGTATCAAAGCAAGGCAACCGAGAAGATCGCCGAAGCACAGGCAAAACTCCTGGAGTCAAGATAGGCCATGCAACTGCAGCTGATTATAAAACAAGAAGAAAAAACCCTCTGTCAGCACCATGTCGCCACAGGTCTGACGCTGGGTCGCGATCCCAGCTGCGATATCTCGCTAGACCATCCGATGATCTCGCGACAACAGGCACAGATAAGCCAACAGGATGGTCATTTCTATCTTGAAGATTTAGACAGTGCCAACGGGATGAGCGTCGACGGCAGCCTAGTGTCCAAGGTGAGGCTCGTGGCTGGCGGTAAAATCCAACTACCCCCTTTTACGATCGAAGTGGTGGCACTCGACAACACGGGCGATGTAGCAAGAGAGGATAACTTTATCAACGAGCCCAAGAGCTTAGCAGAGCTGCTCTTGGATGATCCACAGCTACCAAGCCACTCGGCTCTTTCGTTGCTAGGTGAAAAAACGAGCCAGTATGATGCCCCACACACAGGCGAGCCTACGGAGATCGAATCTGTAGCAGCCTCTTTCAATGCCAGTACAAATCCGAGCATGCCGAGTTTGCCACAGAGCGCCTCTGCCAAGGGAAGGGCAACCATGCTGGTGCCGTTTCGTACAGCTGCAAGACTTCATCCTCTCAACCTCCAGCTTGGCGAACCCTTTTTTGAGCTCGATGAGCTGCAGATTACCATAGGCCGTGGCAATGACTGCCAACTGATACTGCCGCATGGTTCGGTATCGCAACATCACGCCACCTTACGTAAAGAAGCAAATCACTACTACCTCGAAGATCTCAATAGCACCAATGGCACACGCGTAAATGGAGATCGCATACACTCATGTGTGCTACACTGCCACGACGTTATTGAGTTTGGCGATATCCGTTTAGAGTATGTTGAAGGTGCTGCGCTACCGCAGGCGCGTTCAAACAACGTCATTGAAATTGCCGAAGACGGTGAATTAGATGGTGTTACCCGTAAACCCTGGTTGCCGTTACTGCAGCGTTACACCAACGAGATCTGTGCCGGCTTACTATTTATCCTGGCTATGTTACTGATTATCCCCCTATTACGTAACAGTGATGACAAGATAGCGCAATCTTCCACGGCAAAGGCTGCACTTGACCTAACAGCCGTCAGCGGTCAGCAACCTGTTGACCAAATCAGCAGTGAACGAGCCCGCATTGTCGCACACCAGCTGCAGCAAGCACGTCGGCTCATACAGCGGGAAAAGTACCAAGAGGCAGCAGTAAAGGTCGATCTAGTACTTACCAAACTCGATACCCATAACTTGGAGGCAACCACGATGCAAGAGGAGATCGCACAGTTGCTTGCCATGATTGAACAGGAGGAGAGAACGCAACAGCAACAACAGCGCGCCCAGCAACGACGCAAACAAGAGTTGATGAGTTTGGCTGGCGAGGCGTGGGATGCGAAACGATTTCGTGAAGCCAAATCTCTCTACCGTCAGGTACTCGGCTTGGATCCGAACAACCGGGTGGCTAAAGAAAACATCGTCAAGATCAGCAACGAACTCGAACTAGCGGCACAAGAGCGGCACAAGCGGCAGGCTGCACGAGGAAAAATACAGGAGACCTTTACCCAAGGGATGATCGCCTACAACGCCAACAACTTTCTACAAGCGGCAAAGTATTTGCGTCAGGTGGTCGCCTATCCAGAGAGCCAACACTACACGCAAGCACGCATCGCCCTTGACGATGTTGAAGAGCGGCTGCTGGTTGAAGTTGAAGCAAAGATGAGCGACGCCAAAGACCAGTACCGCAATGGCCGCTTAGTGCTGGCAAGACAGCTTTTAAACGAAGTGCTTTCAGGCGACCCCAAACATCAGGAGGCCAAGACGCTTAAAGCCGAAGTCCTGCAAGAGGCACGCGAGCAAGCTCAACAGCTCTATCGCGAAGCCTACACCTTTGAAAAGTTGGTCCAGGACTATGGCGCTGCCAAAGAGCGTTATCAAAAGGTGCTTGAACTCCTCCCCGAAGGCCGTGAAGAGTACCACCGCAAAGCGCGCTCCCGTCTTAACGCGCTTGATTGATGCCACTCAGCGTTGATTTACGGCAGAACCGCAAAATTTAGGGTTGAGAAAATTATGCTCGTATTGCAGACCTTTTTGCATAGTTGAGCGTGGTTTTTGACAGATAATCTTTTTAAAATCAGATAGTTATAGGATATGTCGCTGGCACGGTTGTTGCGTTATCTAAAGGGTGATGCGACGTCGAGATCGGCAGCATACACAACGGCAAAAGCACCGTAGGCTCGGCCAGGTGGCTCTAGAGTATATGCTCACCACGGTAATCATGGCCTTGGTAGCATCCCTACTCTATATCGTCTACCAGCCGCTAGTTTACAGCGTCTTTGCTGCCGTGGATCAGCCCGATCAAAACAGTCCCATCATGATAAGGGATCACGGCCTGGGTACACGAGACATGATGTATCTGCCAATTCCCTAGAGTCGAACCACATAAAGGAGGCTTAAGACATGCAACGACTCATCAAAAGCCTAAAGCAAAGTAGGCGTGGCCAAACCGCTCTCGAGTATGCGCTGATTGCTGGAGTGGTTGCCATCGCCTTGATCGGTGCGGTCAAGGGATTGATCTTACCGATGTTCCAAGACGGTGGCGATGCAGCCAAAGCGATTAAAGCCAACATCCTTGAGGCTGCTGGTAACCAACAGAGTCAATAGACCTAGATTTGGAAGCATGCGAATGCGCAGCCACCGCCACAGCATAGAGAAGTGGAGTTGCGCACAACCAACGACGCGTGGCGTGACTTCGCTGGAAATGGCACTACTCATGCCCTTTGTCTTTCTCTTTCTACTCTTTGCTCTGCAAATCGCTTTCATTGTTGTCAGCCATCAGCTCACTCAGTATGCCGCCTACATGGCGGCACGTAGTTATCTCGTCTATGGTCCCGCAACCCTACAAACCATCGACTACCCTTACACGGCAGCTAAGCTTGGTAGCGGTGGCGGTGCCGGACTTCTTACACGAGGTTCACAGAGCGTTGCTGAAGCAACTGCAGAAAAAATCCTCTTTGAGTCCCTACCGTGGGAACACCACCGCATTACGGTGACCGATGAGAATGACTGGTACATGCGACGGCTCTACGCCGATGGTATTGATGGTGGTGGCGCCAGCTTGAATCGTGGCGCCGTACGCGTGCAGTTTGGCACCGATCCTGTTTTGCACAACGTACCTGGTGTAGAGCTCACCTACTGCATGCCGGTTCTGTTCACCGGTTTGGATAGATTTTTTAGCCTCTGGCAGAGTCCCAATCCCTGTGAGCAAATCCGCTCGATCGGTCTAGAAAAACCTGCACGGGGTATTCCCATCCAATACGCCTACTACTTAGGAAGAGAGCCATGATACGCTGGCAACACCAACAAAAGCAGCATGGTCAGGTTGTCACCTTTTTTGCCCTGAGTTTCAGTTTCTTTCTTGTGCTGTTGATGATGCTGATCAACACCGGTATTCTAACGCGCGATCGCATCAAGCTGCAAAACTCCGCAGACCTGGCGGCTTTAGTCGGCGCCAACGTCCAACGCATCAACCTCAACGAGGTTGGTAAGATCAACGACAGTATTGAAACCGCCTATATTGCCACACAGGCTGCTCTATCCAACCCCTTTACATCGTCACCCTGCACCTACAATGGCGCAACTTGTAATTCAACAGCAGGCGCTTGTAACCTTGTCTGTCGCTCGCAAGACAATATTGCCCGTGCTTTAATCATTGAAGGTTATTTGGCGCACCACAGTTATGCGGCTTCTCAGATCGGCGCCATTGTTAGCGGCGCTAACGCTATTGCCTACGATCTTGCCAAACGGACTGCACTGGCCGGACCCAATCTGCCAGTCGACATCCGCCGTGCCATCCGCAAAAGGTATGGTGGCAACTTTCCCAGCGCCACCGATATGGTACGCCAGTACGACCGCAGCGGCCTACAGTTTGACTACAGTGGCACCGGCGATGTGAGTCCGCTCAACGCTATCTACACGGTCGCAGCTAATGACAGCCAACCCCTGTTTGAAGCCGATGTCGATCAGGGAGTGCTGATTGGCTATATCGGTATATACAATCCCTGTGCTAGTGGGCCCCTCGTTGTCTTGGACGCCTCTCCCTGTTTCATTGGTAATTGGGCGCCAATATTACCGATTCCGGTTCCCAAAACCATCGAAGATAAAGGTAGCATCACCCCTGCCTTTATGGTGTCGCTTGCCTACAGCCCACAGTTCAACTTCAACCTCTTTAAAGCGCCCATACGCCGACTAGCCAGCAGCCGTGGCCCCTTCAAAGCAGGCGAGGTGGTTGTCAACACCACTGGAAAAGAGGCGCAACTGTTCGATCTACTACTGGGCACGCAACCCTTTGGCAGCTCACTGTTTAATCGGCAGTTTATGACTGCCTGGTCTGCTAGCCGTGCTTATGGCGGCAGCCCAAGCAGAGGCAGTTATGAAGGCGCCAAGTTGATTGGCCTCGCGAGTAAAAGCATCGGCGAAGTTGTCCATGACTGGAACATCGGCTTTGACATGGTCTCACCCGAGACCGGTGCAAGCCACACCTTTACGGAACGAGACTTCTTGCACTAGGCATGGCGATGATACGACGCAGACCAAACCATAGGACTCGCCAACCACAGTTAGGGCAAGCAGCACTTGAATTTGCTCTAGTGTTGACCTTTGCTGTGCTCACACTCTTTGTCATTATTAAAATGGAAGGCGGGATTAAAGAGACCTTCAAACAAAAAGATAGTGATGTGCATGCACGTGTACAAGCCTATCTGCACTTTGACCATGGTAATCAGCTCAACGCCTTTGACATGGAGGGGGTCTTCTTACCCCCGTTGGATCTCAGCGACCTGCTACCTGATCTACCTGGCTTTGATTTCGATAACCTGCTTCAAGGGTTGGGTGACATCTTGCTGTGGCAGTGGCTGGTTCCCGACTTTATGGATGCGCTCGGCTTTGGGATTAAGGATGGCATTGTTGGTAACGCCATCAATCAAGCCGGCATCGATTACGTCGCTTCGGGTTTTGATCCTGAAGCGGCCAAGCGTGGCGCCTTGCGCGGCGCTGTCGCTAGCGCGCAGTTCGGCCGTTTTCTCGATAGCAGCTTTGACCATGCCTTCAGAGGGTTCGACGGGGAAGGCCTGGCTTGGCAAGAGTATCAGGAGCACTGGGGTTATGCCACCAACGAGGCTGGTTACCTCATCGACAGTGCTAGCACGGTAGTCGACAGCTACGGCGATGCCGTACGTATTCTCAATAACTGGGCTGACTTTGCCGGCAGCTTTAGCCAAGGCGCTCTCCTCGGTTATGTCACCAGCGAAGGAGATATGCGCGCAGCACTGGCAGGCGGCCTGTCACAGGGTTGGTCCATCGATCCGATTCAGAGTTGGTTAGCAACAGAAATCGGCAGTGAGGTTCTGTCTGGGGCGGTGCATGGTGGTGTGAACGGCAGTTTCACCGTAGTTGCCGGTACCGACAGAGATCCAATTTTCGCCATTGCCGGTGGTGCTGCTTTAGGTGCAGCTGCAAGCCGACCGGTGCAGGATCGCATCTTTGGTGTGAAGCGTGCTGCAGATGGCACCATCCTGCCAGATTCTGAGCCGGGATTTTTTCGTACGGTTCTGGGTAGCGGCTTAAACAGCTCGCTCACTGGCGGCATCGCCTACGCCGAAAATCCCGATAATCCCGCACTGCTCTATGCTGCTGTCGCCGGTTCGATGGTTAGTTCTGGCATTGGCTACGGTTATGAACACTCGGGTGCAAGGCAGTGGGTCGATGACAGAAAAGAGGACGCCCGCGAAATGTTTCATGAGGTAGGAGAGGTTACACGTTTCAATGCGGCCAAGGACAAGGTGAAAGGCGGCATTGATACAGTTGGCGACAAAGTGAAAGCTGGTTTCAGTAGGGTTGGTGATAGCGTCAGTAGCGCCGCAACATCCACTGGTGGTTTTGTCAAAGAGACCTTTTGCTTTTGGTGCTCGGATAAGCAAGAGACAGCAACAGCATTGGACGTTGCCGCAGCCATGCCAACTACATCGCAGTTTGCCGCGACAGGGAGTGTTGGAAAAACCACGAATGCTACAACAAACTCAACCAGCCCACCAACCGCCTCGCAGCTCGCCAATACCTTACCGGTTACAAATGTGGCGAGCACACAAAAGGCCATAGAGAACTTTGATATGAACACGCTGATCGCCACCGCTGTGTTGGGTTATGCGATGTTTGCAGACCCTAAGGCTAAATCTGCAAAAAATAGTGCCGCGTCTGCGCCACCGGCCAGTAGCAGCGGTCCCAGCAAAACACCGAGCAGCAACAACCCGACAAAAAACATGGAGAGCTTTAGCAGTACCAACAGTGCAAACAGTGCCGGACTGGCAACCAAGACCACGGACAGTGCAACAACCAAGAGCCTCTCTCAGACCAGCACGGCTGCGAAGATTGGCAGCAGCAGCCCAGCGAGTAAAGGCTTTGCCAGTAAGCGTGCCAACAACACCCCGGTAGCACGCAACCCACTGAGGCTCCGGCAGATGCCGCATGATGTCAACAGCGGCAAGCTGGTAAAGAGCCAGCAGGTGCAGCAGCTGAGGCGCCATGGAAAAATCGGTCTAAATATGGTAAAACAAAGTATAGTCCTTGATTTGATGGCAAACTATCGGCAGCAGCTACGTAGCAGCGGCCTGCCGGCCAATCAAATCCACAGCCTCCTCAGCGATCCAGAGACCGTTCAACGCATGCAGGAAATCGTTGATGATCCGCGCGTTGAAGCAACCATCGAAGAAAAACTGCAAGCCGCCCTTGAAGAGGAAAACCTCGAGGCCAACCTCGACGAGGCAAAGGCGCGGCAGATTCGCAAGTTGGCACTCTACATACAGCTCGCCCAACGTGAGCTAGAGCGGCAGAAGAAATCAACCGAGAACATCTACAGCGATCCAGAAAAAAAACAGCTCTTGACCCTGCTGTGGGAACGCATCCTCGCCGCACATGAAAAACTAGGAGAGCTCATTTGAAAGGTAGCAAGGCACTGATCTTTTCGCTGATGTTCGGTCTTTTGGCCGCAATGGCGACCTATTTTTATATCGCCCAACTTAAAAAACGTCTCTTTGGCGGTTTTGAACGGCAGCCGGTGGTCGTGGCAAAGCAGGATATCTTGATGAACACACCCATTGATTCAACCATGCTGGATACACGCTTAATACCCAAACCCTTCATCCAGCCCAAGGCGGTCAAAAGCCCGGAGGCGGTTGAGGGCTATATTGCTACAGCCAACATCTTTGCCGGAGAACAGATTCTCGATACCAAGCTCGCCCGGCCAAGTGAACGTGCGGTCAGCCTTCTCGTGTCACGCGACAAACGTGCCTTCACCATTGCAATCAACGAGGTGACTGGTGTTGCTGGACTAGTACGGCCAGGCGATCGTGTCGATGTGATTGGCACCTTTCAAACCGCAGATAAAAAGACGCGACTCGTTTCACGGGCTGAGAGCGTTGCTCTGCTCCAAAATGTTGAGGTGCTCTCCGTGGGTCGCGACTATGCCCTCGAATCGGTTGCTGCTGCTGGCAGTGGCTCACGCTCTCTAAGCGCCAACATCATACCTGCCTCAAGAAAAAAGGTGCGCTACAGCAACATCACGCTATCGGTGACGCCGAGACAGGCGATGGACCTCTCCCTCGCACAGCAGTTGGGCGTACTAGCACTCATGTTACGCTCTTATTACGATCGTCCGGGCAAAGAGATTCCATCGTTGAAGAAACGACGCTCAACGCCGGCTTCGGTCACCGGTATTGAAGCACCGCTCAAGATCGGACCGGTTCCAAAGTGGCTCGAGTTACGTGGGGAACAGGCAGTCCTAGTACCCTGAAATAGCAACAGACAAGATGGAAAAGGTGATGACAAAGATTAAATCAAAGCGATTCCTCAGTTTGCTGGGCGTACTTCTACTCCTCCAAAGTGTGTCGATGATCGTCTCAAACAGCAGGGCTGACGCAGAAGAGTATCTCGTCGTCAACAAGCCGAAGGTGAAGTACTTTAAATTTCGTATTGGCAATGTCACCGTAGGTAACCCTAACGTATGTAATTTTCGTACCAACCGTAAGAAAAAGACCATCACCCTGCTACCCAAGGCTCCGGGAGATACCATCCTGTTGGTCTACGACCGCAGTGGCAAGCAGCGGCAAGCCATTGACATCACTGTCTATCCCACCGATCCCAACGATCTGTTAGCCCAGATCCGCAAACTGCTGATTGATGTCGAGGGCATCACCATCAACCGCATGAACAACAAGATCATCATCGATGGCCAAGTCTTACTCTCCTCAGACAAGCGCAGGATCCGGCGTGTCATTGGCAACAGCAGACAGATTGTCGACCTTACGACCGTATCGCCACAGAAAGACCAGATTGTCGCCAAGACCATTGAAAAAGAAATCGGTTTAGATGAAGTCAATGTCCGTACGGTTAAAGGACGCTACATTCTTGAAGGTGCTGTTTATTCAGAGAAGGCAAGAGAGAAAGCTGGCAAGATCGCTTCGCTCTACGGCAGCGCGAAAAACGTCATCAATGCCATTGAGGTACGCGAAGTGCCTCGTCCCCCTGGAAGAGCCAATACGATTCAGGTGATAGCGCATTTCGTTGAGGTAAACAAAAACTTTACGAAAAACTTCAACTTCCGCTGGAACCCCATTCCCAAAGTTGGCGCCTCGTTCCAAGTGGCCTTTGACCCACTGAGCTCCAGCAGCAATACCAGCGGTGCCATCACCGGTAACCTTGATGACCTGCTACCAAAACTCAACTACTTCAAGTCTCTTGGTGCCGTTCGCGTGCTTGAAAATCCCACAGTATCTGTAAAGAGTGGCGGCACAGCTACCATTCAAAGTGGTACGCGCATTGGTTTTCCGGTTTTTTCTGAAAATGGCGTCCCTAACATTGAATTTCAAAATGTTGGCGTCACTTTGGAGATTCGTCCTTATGCCCAGGGTAACGATGTTGATATGTCCCTCTCGATCGAAATCAGTGCGCTTGGAACCCCTGATGTGCAGGGCGCTATATCGATCGAGCAGAGCAAGATCAGCACAGAGCAGTTTGTGCGTGCCGGTGAAAGTGTTGTGGTGGGCGGTTTAGTCCGTCACAGTACGCGCAACATCGTAGATAGACCACCCTCTGCAGGCCAATCTGGAGCAGGGGCCTCTGACGGGGAGTCTGCTACACCAGACGACCCATTCCCCTTTGGTTCCCTGTTTACCATCTTCAAATCCAAAGACTTTGCCCAACAACGTTCCCAGTTTCTCGTGTTCATCACGCCAAAGATTCTCAAGTTCGCCAAAGACGCCAACCAAGAGATTAAGGATCACTTCAATCTCTACGAAGTCTATCCGAGCAACATCGAGCCGTCACCCGCCATTCCGGTTAGCGGCCTAGAGAGGTAGGAGGCAAAGACGATGCCGAACTACTGCATCACCGTTATGGGTGGCAAGAGTGGTGTCGGCGCTTCGGTGTTTGCAACCAATCTGGCGACAACGCTTTACCGCGACACTAAAAGCAAGACACTGCTGTTAGACTTAGACCTCATAAACGCCGGTGACCTACCCCTGCTGCTCGGAGCCAAAGAGATTCGCTCCGTCATGGAACTGCTTCCAGTGGTACACAAACTCCATGAGCGCTCCGTAGAGAGCTACATTACCCGACATAAGTCGGGTATCTGGATACTGCCAGCAATCAACCATCAAAGACAGTTTGCCCAGATGGATCTGCAGCGCTTCGCCATGTTGCTGCCCATACTACGTAAGGCATTTCCATTTATAGTCATAGACGCAGGCTCCTCTCTCAGTGGTTTGAACGTTGAGACATTAAAGGTCTCTTCCTCCCTACTCATGGTGGTTACCCCAGAAATCCTAGTGATCAACCATG
The DNA here is from genome assembly GCA_028277945.1 of Oligoflexia bacterium. Taxonomy (GTDB): domain Bacteria; phylum Bdellovibrionota_G; class JANQFH01; order JANQFH01; family JANQFH01; genus JANQFH01. The sequence continues at coordinate 242,364 of JANQFH010000021.1, read as the reverse complement.
CACTCAATAACATACGTGACCTGGTAACCCTGCAGTATCCACAAGAGATGATTCATTTGCTAGTAAACCGCTACCGACCAAAGAGCGCTATTAGTAAGACAGTGATTCAAAGCAAACTACGCAAGAATGTGCTTGGCACGCTTCCCGAAGAGAGCGAATATGTCACCGATTCCATCCATCAAAACATGCCGTTGATACTCACCGAGCCGCGTAGCGCTTACAGCAAGAGTATAGAGAACCTCTCACATCTTATCTTCTCTAATGGCTTGCTCCGCCCCATCAGAGGGCTGGGGCTTAAGCCCGAAGGCCTGCCCCTGTTACACCTGGGAGAGGCAGCACCAGCAACGAGTGCTGGGACAAGAATCGGAGCGGCGCCCTATAGGCAAAATCTGAGCGACATGGAATACGACCGGCTTGCCGATCTTAAGATGAAAGTCCATGCGCAGCTCATAGAGGTCCTCAATCTCAAAGGCGTTCGTACCGCAGAACTGGCAGCTCGACCGGAAAAGCTTGCTGAACTCAAAGAAAAGGCGCGCGATGCTGTTGCCAAGATTGTTCAAGACCAACCGGGCATTAAGTCCATTGAAGAACGGCAAAAGGTCAGCAAAGAGGTTTTGGATGAAGCCTTAGGTCTCGGTCCCCTTGAAGACCTGCTTGCCGATGGCGATATCAGTGAGATCATGGTCAACCGTAAGGACCAAATCTACATTGAAAAGGCTGGCAAGATCATGCTTACGGATAGCCGCTTTACCAGCGACAAACATCTGCTGGCGGTCATCGAGCGCATCATCGCACCGGTTGGCCGGCGTATCGATGAGAAGACACCGATGGTCGATGCTCGTCTCAAGGATGGCTCGCGGGTCCATGCCATTATTCCGCCGCTGGCGATCCAAGGACCGATGTTGACCATCCGCAAGTTTGGCCAGCACGTGGTCAACTACAAAGACCTCATCAAGCTAGGGGCCATGACGCAAGAGGTGGCGCTCTTTTTGCGCAGCTGTGTGCAGGCGCATCTCAACATTATTATTGCTGGCGGTACCGGCACCGGAAAGACTACTCTGCTCAACATCCTCGCTGGATTCATTCCAGCCAGTGAGAGAATCGTCACTGTAGAAGATGCTGCGGAACTGCAACTACCACAAGAGCACGTGGGCCGGCTTGAAGCCAGGCCGCCCAATCTTCAAGGCGAAGGTGCGATTCCAATCCGCGAGTTGGTACGTAATACTCTACGCATGCGCCCAGATCGCATTATCGTCGGCGAGTGTCGTGGTGCTGAGGCCCTCGATATGTTGCAGGCAATGAACACCGGCCATGATGGCTCCCTTACCACCATCCACGCCAACAGCCCGCGTGACTGTGTCTCCAGGCTGGAGACGTTGGTCATGTTCAGTGGTATGGAGTTGCCCTCTCGTGCCATCCGCGAACAGATTGCCTCAGCTATTGATCTCATCGTCCACCTGAACCGCTTTTCCGACGGCTCGCGTAAGATCACCCACATCACCGAAGTTACCGGGCTAGAGGGCCAGACGATTACTCTGCAGGACATCTTTCGTTTTAAGCAAAAGGGCTTGGATAAACAGGGTCGAGTGGTTGGCCACTTTATGGCCACGGGTCTCCTACCCACGTTCATGGACCGTTTCAAAGAGAGAGGCATCAAGGTCTCCCCGGCTCTATTTGGCGAGGGCACAAAAAATGAGTAGTTCTCTGCAACTGTTAATAAACAAATACGGTGAGCTGTTTGTTGCTTATGGCACGCTGCTTGTACCGCTCATTGCTGGACTGGCAGCGTTATTCTTCTTTCTCTATGTCTATCCGATCTTGGATGACAAGATTGTTACCAAAACAGGCGGCTACCTCGAATGGATGATGACTCATTTGGATCGGATGTTTATCAAAGTCACGCGAAGAACCTGTTTTCTGCTGTTGATCTTCTCAACGCTTACGGTTGGCCTGCTTGGTTTCATCATGACTGTTGGTAGTGGCTTTTTGAATTTTGTCATGACCTTTTCATCGCTTTACATTGGTTGGTCGCTGCCGCGTCTGCTGATTGGCTTCTTTTGGAAGAGACGCCTGCGGAGTTTTGACACGCAGCTGGTTGATGGTTTGGCGTTGATGGCGAACAGCGTGAAGTCCGGCCTCAACCTGCTGCAGATCATCCAACTCGTGGTCCAAGAGATGCCTGACCCTATTTCCCAAGAATTTCAACTCGTTCTTAACCAACACCACCTTGGCGTGAGCCTGGACGAGGCTCTGGCTAAGATGCTCGAGAGGGTGCCTACGGAAGACCTTGCCATGGCAATCAACGCTATCCTTATCTTGCGTGAAACCGGTGGCGATCTCAGTGAGACCTTTGCGGTTATCTCCAACACCATCCGCGAGCGCCGCAAGATTGAAGGTAAGATCAAGGCAATTACGGCTCAAGGAGTCACCCAGTCGGTAATTCTCTTTCTCTTGCCCTTTGGCATAGCCTTACTGATACACCTAACCAACCCCGAGTACCTCCAGCCTCTGTTCTCAAACACATGGGGCTACCTGTTCATCACGTTGATGCTCGGCCTACAGCTTGTCGGTGGCATTTGGCTCAAGAAATTGGTAACTATCGACGTTTAGATTGGGTATAATCATCAAGATAGGAAAACAAACATGCAACGAACTCTGCTCCTGATCTTCACCTTTCTCTTTTCCCTCTCGCTCATCACCTTGGCCTATAGCCAGTCTGATCTTGAGCAGACGCTGAACACAGCAGTGGTCAACGACGCCGCAGACCCTGGCTGTGCCGTGGGTCATCAAGGCTCGGCCACTGTGCCCGCATCAAGCCTCAAGGGCGGCGTACCCCCAGACCACTGTAGTGCCTATTCCGCCTACATCCAAGGCGCCTGTTGCTGCGATCTCAATACCGGCCAACTGAACTGTCCCAGCAATCCGGTTTGCAGTTCCGCACTCCAATCGCAGCCCTGAGTTGCTATAGAAATGTACATACCCGACAAATTCAACCAACGGGATCTTGATGCAATACTCTCTATCGTCAACAACTATCCCTTTGCAACCATTATTTCTTCATTACAAGGCGAAATCAATGTCAGTCAGGCTCCGCTGCTGGCCCGAAACGACAGCGACAGAATCAACTTTGCAGGGCATTTGGCGCGAGCCAATAGACATTGGCATGTTCTTGAACAAATCGGCAAGGCCACACTACTGTTCTACGGACCAGACTCCTATATCTCTCCCACATGGTACCCTGATCCTAAAGAGGTACCCACATGGAATTATGTGACCATACAGTGCAAAACAAATGTGAAGTGTGTCCATGACAGAGAATGGCTGCTGAACCAGCTTCAGCAGCTCGTGGAAACCCATGACCCAAAGTGGGGTTTCGACAAAAACCTCTCCTACATTAAACAGTTTTTGCCAGCCATTGTCGGCCTTGAATTCTCGGTTGTGGATGTAGAGGCCAAATTTAAATTGAGCCAGCATCGGAGTTTGGCTGAACGCCACGCTGTGATCGAACAACTAAAGAAAGAACCGCCTAATCCCCCACTAGCTCTCGCTGAACTAATGCAGACGACACTGAAGAAAGTAGAATCGTAAAAATTAGACAGCTTATTGAAATTAAATAACTTATTTCGAATAGCTGGAAAATATACCTTGACGTAGCCTCACCCATAGGTGTATATCATATGTATGTCAACAAAGTTCACAACGACAGTCCGACTCGATAAGGAAGATGCCGAGGCCTTAGCACGCGCTCGCAAGGATGGAGCTTCAACTTCAGAACTAATCCGCAAGGGATTGCGAATTGTGGCTTCTAAGTACTACCCAAAGCGCCGTTCGCCCTCAACCCATCTCTTTGTATCCACCAATCCCAAACTTGGCGACGAGTCCGAGCTCTTTAAGGACATTGAAGATTGAGACAGAACGAGCTGGTTGCAGATACCGGAGGATTGCTCCGAGCCCTAGCTTCTACCGTGGATGGTAAACCCACATGGCCAGACTATGAAGCAGCACTATTGTCTGCAAGCTCGGTTATTGTGCCATCACTCGTGCTGGCAGAGGTAGACTACTTTCTCCGGGTAGAACGTCAAAGCATGCGTAAGCTTGTGGCTGAAATTTTCGACCCTGCAACTCGATATGAATTCGAATCCGCGCTGCCGCAAGACATAGTTCGTGCCTTAGAACTCGATGCAAAATTCAAAGAGCTGAAACTGGGTTTGGTCGATGGCACTGTTGCAGCCATTGCTGAACGGCGTGAGGTTTACCGCGTTCTCACAACTGATCGGGATGATTTTGTGCCATTGCGGATCGGACGTTATTATCGACAGCCACTAGTTCTCGTGCCTTAATTGTGAAGCTTAAGAAACTAGTGTGTAATTGGCGCTGCAATCGCAACCCTGATTCCTTTCCATTAAGTCAGTCCAGAGCTCTTCAATAAGAGGTTATGCCATCAGGACCTTGCGCAAATTTGCTTTGCCATGTGGCGTATTCGGGGCGATCCCTATAAGCATCCGTGGTTAACAACGCGGACACATCATACTGCAACTCTATCGCCTTAACGACCAGCTCACTAAACTTGGGGTGCTGCATTGCGATCTCGTTACCTAGAAACGAGGGCGGCACAGGTTGCCGTTTGTTTGTTTTCAGTTCTTTCAACAGCTTTTCAGCCAGCGCAAACCACTCGGGGTGTGCCAGCGCCGCTGGCAGACTGAGAAGCTGGCTATCTTCAACAGCCCCAGGTAGGTTTTCTATGGCTAGCTCTACCAGTTCTGCCCAAGCCTCGTGCGCTAAGACATTAACACGATCTAAGACACCAATAATAGCGCGCCTTATTCTATACTTATGTCTAGATTCGAGCTCCCCTTTTATGGTCTTCCGCCAAATATCCGTCTGCAGCACCGCATCCCGGTGAAAGAGTGACTGGATGATACGGTCATCATACGGTACATCATAAATGCGAACAGTGAACTCACCTCGGGATGCTTTCTCTAACCAGCTCTCAAACTTTGCATGCGAGCTCACCCTACTGTCGGCAAGCATCTGCACAAAACCCCATTGGCTGGTGGCATAGGAGAAGTCCAGGTGCTCAAGATAGTATGCTACCTCCTCCGCAGCCAACTCCTCATGCCCATCTGCCACCACTTTAGGAGCTGAACGCCAGTCTGTGAGGTAATCTTTGTATCGCACCCAAGGTGCTGCATCCCCGGCTCTGGCAGCTACCCTAACTTCTTCTGCAGTCCAGCTCCATAACGTTGCCAGAGGACAGTAGTTGGCAACCCCCCAGTACATCTGTTGCGACCGGTAAAAGCGGCAGAGCTCAGCCTCCACCTCAGGTGCACCCCCAGTATAGAAGTACTGCAACATGAGCTGATCAAAGCGATCACCGTAATCCGTACAGTCATGGGCCACCTCAATATGATCGTAGGTCACCCAATCGCTCGTCGCCTTCTCTCTGATAGCAGAATCTTTGCTGGCAATGAGTTGCAATGTCGCGGATCTCTCTGCAACTCTTTCAGCCTCTTCACCAGCCAAGCAGACAATGTCTTCTTCGCTCTTATCTGTAAGATCTTGAGCTCCGAGCCGACGCGCTACCGCTGTGGCTAAGGGAACATTGGGCATGCCAAAGCCAAAGTAGGGATCAAAGCCCTTAGCACCAAGATCAAAGGCGGTTGCCCTTAAAATGGCGCGCGCTGCAAGTGCATCGAGATAGGGCGCAACCTGATGCAAAGTAAGCAGGCTGCCAGCCACAAGGGGTGCCGCAAAGCTCGTTCCCTCTGGCTGCGAAGCTTCATCCACACTGCTAATTCCTCCACCCACGGGCGCAGCAAAACGGGTAGAATGGCCAAAGTTACTGTAGACGGCAAGCGAGTACTTCAATAAGCTTATGGCTGAGACTGGAAGAATCATCGGCCAACGCCCTGTCATATAAACGAGAACACGATCCTCATTGCCATAGTCGTTACCTGCGGCCCAAATAATATTGAGCTCGCGCATCTCATTAAAACTATCAAGTAGCCCTACAAGTTTATCGACGAAGGGGTTACGATCAATGCTGTAGACATCACGGGGGTCAATACCATAGTATTCTCCTGGCAAACTAATGTTGACGACGCGAATCTTACCATCCATATCCGCCACTGTATTATAGTCAGCTACCTGTTTGAGTGCTAAATAGAGGCCCTCTACTGTGTTATCCACCCTAGGCTGTTCGCTGAGAAAGCTTCCGTTACCCGAGGAGGTGATCGAGCAGTACAGAGACGAACTGCACACCAGTGAGACAACTTTGTTCACATGGTTATCTACGCCGTCATAAGCAAAGGTTTGCTCCGGCTTAAGACAAGATTGCAGACCCAGCCTGTCAAAGTTCACATCCTGGCTTAAGTCGTAAGCTGCAAAAGCGCGTGGTCGTGTCATCTCCGCCTTGGTGAGGTAAGTTTCAGGGCTGCGACCGCGCATCATCATCTGCGCCCAGTACTTAGGCCGGCCATCGACGTTAACCTCCTCAAAGAGCTCTCGCTCGCATCTGCCGGCTGCAGCAGCAGGCTCTGCCTGGAGCAGAACGCCCAAGACAACCATTAGGAGCAAAAGGAGCGAAGAGTCGATGCCAAGTTGCCTGAACATTAGATGGTCCTCGCGACCTACCTTAATGTATCTTGCTCACCGCGTCAATAATGACCAAAATGTCGGCTTGTTTCACCACTTTCTTTTTAGGTGTAGATGAACTGAGGCCTAGTCAAAGCGTTGCAGGACGCGTTGGATCTCTCGTTTGAGCTTGGTCATGGCGTTGCCATCATCACCTTGAATGAAGCCTGGTCCGTGATCGAGAATGCTGAGAATGCGTTTTTGCAGATCGTTTGCTAAATTCTGCCCTTTGGCTTCATACTGCTTGCGCAGACGATGCAAGGACAAACGCAGTTCTTGTTTCAGCTCATCGGTTTTGGACTGATGCGCTAGCTTGACTTCAAAGGCTTCGTTATCGGCATGCGCATAGCCAACCTCGTCCGCATCTTCACCTGTTGTCAAGGTAATCGACTGTTCAAGGCCTGTATCTAAGTCAGTCGCAGAAACGTGGACGATGCCATTGGCATCAATACTGAACTCTACTTCAATCTCTGGCTCCCCAGCTTTGGCCTGACGCACTCCAGAGAGTAGAAACTCTCCTAAAAGTTCGTTCTCTACGGCAAATGGGCTCTCGCCCTGATAGACCTGGATGTTGGCGGACTTCTGCTGATCGCTAACCGTTGTAAAGGTGTGTGCTTGACTTATGGGTACCGTGCTGTTTTTGGCAATAAGTGGTGTAAAGACACCACCGGCAGTCCTAATACCTAAAGACAACGGTGTCACATCCAACAGCAAGGTCTCGCTTGACGCTTCGACAAGCGAATCCGCATGAATGGCAGCACCAATGGCAACCGCTTCCTCAGGGTGAATCTGTTTGCTCGCAGAACGACCGAAGAAATTTGAAACGCTATCGCTGATTCTCGGCATACGCGTTTGACCACCAACCAGTAGCACGTCATCAATATCAGCCTTATCAATCTTCGCGTCGTCCAGAACCGATTTGCAGGTCTTGAGAGTGCGTTCGATCAGATCCATGCAGAGACGATCGAGGTCATCGCGTGTCAGCGTCATCTCCAGATGGCTAGCGCCTTTCTTGCCCTGAGTAATGAACGGCAGAGTGATCCTTACCTGCTTCAGCAGTGAAAGCTCACACTTCGCTTGCTCTGCTGCATCTTTCAGACGTTGCAGAGAAGTGCGATCACGACGGAGATCGATGTCATTTTCCTCGAGAAACTGCTCTGCTAGATGATCGATGATACGGTTATCAAAATCATCACCACCAAGAAAAGTGTCGCCGGCTGTGGCAAGCACCTTGAAGACACCATCTTTAATCTCAAGTACGGAGATATCAAAAGTACCGCCACCCAGATCGTATACAGCAATGGTGGCATTACGTTTTTGCGCATGACCGTAGGCCAATGCAGCTGCTGTGGGTTCATTGATGATACGCAAGACGTTTAAACCAGCAAGCTCTCCTGCCTCCTTGGTTGCCTGCCGTTGCGAATCATTAAAGTAGGCGGGCACGGTAATCACCGCATCCCAAACATCATCTACAAGAAAAGCACATGCTACCTTTCTTAGCTCCTCGAGAATTTTCGCGCTCACCTGCTGCACCGGCAGCAAGCGATCACCTTGGCGAATGAGCACCTCACCGGCTTCGCCCGCCTCAATGGTAAAGGGATACACACTACGAGCGCGTTTGGTCTCTGCTGAGTCCCATTTGCGACCAATGAGCCGCTTGGCGCTGTAGATCGTGTTGCTCGGGTTGATCAACGCTTGCCGTTTTGCGTGCTGACCAATCAAGAGCTTACCATCCTCCATGAACGCGACGACCGAAGGGGTAGTTTTATACCCATGCGCGTTGGGTATCACCTGTGGATAACCACCAACCACAGCAGCAACGCAGCTATTTGTAGTCCCCAGGTCAATACCAATAACTCGCCTTATATCAGCCATGCGATTTGCGTCCTTTGGTCGACTTCTTAAGTCTCTTCACCGCTGCTTTAATATCCTTATCCGCTGGGTCTATCTCAGCAGCCCGCTGATAGAGAGCGAGCGCATCCTCGAGCTTACGACGATTCTCTTGAAGCAGGGCTTCCGTGACCAAACCATAGGCGGTTTCGCCTAAGATACCTAAAGCTCGTTTATTATACTCGGCTGCTTTGGCAACGTCCACATTCGCTGCCAGAGCAAATCGAGCCAATTTAAGTAGAAAATTACCCTCACGTGGATATTTCTCTACTGCGGTTTTCATGTTCTCATAAGCCTGGCCGAACTCACCTATGACAAATTTCTCCTCTGCCATCTCTGCAAGCTCTCTTGCCTTTTTTCGTTGCACAAAAGGAGCAACTCTATCATAGGCTCGTTTATACTCCTCATTCGACTTGTCGAAGTTTATAGCAAGAAGATAGTTACTAGCGGCAGATGCGTAGTTGCCTTTAATATAGTCCTCTTCGCCCCACTGAAAATATCGTCTTGCCCGATTCATGTTTTCAACAACGGCCTTTTTGATCGTACTCTGTATGGTTGAGTCAGCTTTACCCTTACCCTCCATCTCTTCCAAACTGTCGAGGTAGCTTTGCCGACGTCGTGGGTTGCTAAGAATTTGATAGGCGGTATTTATCTTTTCGTAAATACGGGTGATTTTACCCTTGTAATGCCCTATATCCTTGGCAAAAAACCGATCTGGATGAAACTTTTTTGCCAGTTCAAAATAGCTGGTTTTTACCTTATCGTCCGATGCGTTTCTCTTGAGGTTGTAAAGCGCGAAATGGTCTAGCTCTCCAAGTCTACTAAACAGCAACAACACCTCGCGACGAAACTCACGTGGAATCTGCGAATATCGACGATCACGGTCTTCATGATCTAGAAGATCGAGTATGGACCCTACTTCTTTCTTAGCTCCTGCTTCGCCTTGCTCAACGGTAACGACACCCGCATCAACAAGAGGCCCGAGAATTTCTATGGCTTTGTCGACTTGCATATCGGACATAAAACCGATGATCTCTAGGGAAGTCTTACCGTCTATGCGTGACAGGATAAAGGCAGCCTCTGGAGACAGGTTAAGACCATTGAGCTCCTGTGAGTTCTTCAATGCGAGAATGGAGTCTTTATTCAGTTTAGCCATCAAAGGATGTAACGGCTCAGATCGTCGTCGGTAATAATAGCATCGAGACGCTGCTCGACATACTTTGCATCGACATGGACATGCTGACCCTGCATCTCAGAGGCGTGATAAGAGATCTCATCAAACACCTGCTCCATTATTGTATAAAGGCGCCTAGCACCAATATCCTCGGTACGCTCATTGACTACCGTCGCAATCTGCGAGATCTTTTCGATTGCATCGTCGGTAAACTCGACTTCAACACCTTCGGTTTTGAGTAACTCTCTGTACTGGCGCGTCAGTGAGTTCTGTGGTTCTCTCAGAATGCGGGCAAAGTCCTCTTGCCCTAAACTGTTGAGTTCAACCCTGATAGGGAAACGTCCCTGAAGTTCTGGAATCAGATCCGAAGGTTTACAACCATGAAAGGCACCGGCAGCAATGAAGAGGATGTGATCCGTACAAATCACACCGTATTTGGTTGTTACTGTGCTGCCTTCAACAATCGGCAGGATATCCCGTTGTACCCCCTCTCGAGAGACATCCGGACCATGTCTTTGATCTCCAGCGACGATCTTATCAATTTCGTCGAGAAAAATTATACCAGCCTGCTCGGCCCTCTCCTTGGCAAGCGCTGTTACCTTGTCCATATCAACAAGCTTTTGAGATTCTTCCTGGACGAGAATTTCGTTGGCCTCAGGAACTTTGACTCGACGTCGACGCGACTGCTGCGGCAACATGTTACCAAAAAGATCTTTGAGATTGATGTCCATGTCCTCGAGCCCAGAACTGGAGAAAATCTCAACCATGGGCAGCATACGATGCCGCGTCTCAAGCTCTACGATACGATCATCGAGCTTACCGTCATGCAGCATCTGTCGGAGCTTTTCGCGCGTATGTCCATGAGCGGTGTCATTGACCGTCTCTGAGGGAGTAGGTGTCTTGGGTAATAGCGGTGAGGTTACTGGAGAGGTTGGTTTCGGCAGCAGCAGATCTAACAGCCTCTCTTCTGCATTGCTTTTGGCTTTGCGCAAGACCTTTGCGCGTTCCTGTTCGCGAACCATGTTAACACTGAGTTCCATGAGGTCGCGTACCATCGACTCAACATCCTTGCCAACATAGCCGACCTCAGTAAACTTGGTAGCCTCGACCTTTAGAAAAGGCGCATCGGCAAGCCGCGCCAGCCTTCGGGCAATTTCGGTTTTGCCAACTCCTGTAGAGCCAATCATAATGATGTTCTTTGGCAGGATTTCATCGCGCAACTCATCAGGCACCTGTTGGCGCCGCCAACGGTTGCGCAATGCGATGGCAACGCTGCGTTTAGCCTCTTTCTGTCCTATGATGTAGCGGTCGAGCTCCGCAACAATTTCCTTGGGTTTGAGATCCTTCATGCCAGTTCCTCAACGAGAATGGCATCGTTGGTATAGACGCATATTTGCGCAGCATAGTGCAGTGAGAGTTTCGCGGTTTCAGCAGCACTTAACTGCGTATGTTGCAGCAGGGCTCTTGCCGCAGCCAACGCATAATTACCACCACTCCCTATGGCAAGAACTCCATCATCGGGTTCAATGATATCGCCACTGCCTGAAATCAGCAGTGACTTCTCACTGTTAGCAACTATCATCAGCGCTTCCAAGCGACGCAGTATACGATCGGTACGCCACTCCTTGGCCAACTCTACAGAAGCCCGAGTGATATTACCCTTAAACTGCTCCACCTTTTCTTCAAATTTTCCAAACAGGGTGATGGCGTCCGCTGTACTTCCAGCAAAGCCGGCAAGAATCTGATCATGGAAGAGGCGGCGCACCTTCTTTGCCTGGGACTTCATCACCACATCACCCATACTCACCTGACCATCACCAGCCATAGCCACACTAGCTTCACGGCGCACACAAACAATGGTCGTTGCCCGTAGGACTCTGTTCATTCAGCCTCCGTCGAAGAACCCGGGGTCATCCGCGATCTCGGGTGACATTCATCATAGACTCGCGTTAATCTGTCAAGGTCGACATGCAGATAGCGTCGTGTGGTCGAGAGGCTGGAATGGCCGAGGAGCTCCTGAATGGAGCGAAGATCGGCACCAGACTCGAGAAGGTGGGTGGCGAACGAATGACGCAAGGCGTGCGGTGTCGCGTGCAGCCGTTGCGCGAGGCTGTTTAGAATGCGTTGCATCATTCGCTGGATGCTGCGGTTGGTAAGCCGGCCGCCGCGACGGTTGAGAAAGAGCGCCTTGCCATCGCGCTCGCCGCTTCGCCCTGGATTCGGTTGCGGTCGCTGTTTGATGTAAGCGCGGACAGCGGTTGCCGCATGGTTGCCAAAGGGCACCAAGCGCTCCTTGTTGCCTTTACCCAAGACCCGTAACTGCTGCCGAGCGATATCAAGGTCTGCTAAATTGAGGCGGGTAAGCTCGCCAACGCGCAAGCCCGAGGAATAGAGCAGCTCGAGAATGGCGCGGTCACGCAACTGTTCGACGGTGTCACCTGGCACTGCCTGCAAAAGTTGAAACGCGGCATCAACGCTTAAAACGGCAGGTATGCTGCTACCCTGCTTGGGTGCATGCAACAGTGCAGTTGGATCGTGTTCGACAACTCCTTCGTCTTGGAGAAAGCGAAAGAAACTGCGCAACGCTGCCAACTTTCTACCAATACTACGCGTTTGCAGTTGGGCATCTACTAAGTGTGCTAAAAAACCTCGCAGTTTATAACGATCGACTGCCTTAAGCTGGCCTATTTTGCAGGGCTCAGCTCCAGCAATATAGGCAACAAACTGCTGTACGTCCGTTAAATACGCGCTTACCGTGTAGGGTGACAGCCGTCTAACGTTGGCAAGAAACCGAGAGTAGCGCCGAAGAACCTCTGTAAAGTCAAACCCCATTGCTTAAAACAGCGTTTGCTGCTGATTTACAATAAAGTGCCATTCGTCGATACTGATTTTACCATCGCCGCCAATCAGACCACCTGGTGGGTTGAGATAGGGGGATGCTTTGTGAACCGCGCGGATAGCCTCTTGATCCAAACTCTTGATGGATGAACCGCGCCGCATCTCTACTCGATGTATCGACCCATCACGGTTGAGGACAATGCGCAACACGGTACGGTATTCCGGCCGAAACGCCCGCTTGGTTGATTGCAGGATGCGTTGAGGATTCCATACCAGTTCCATTTGCCGTTTCATCCGGATAAAAAAGTGCGCATAAGCATACTCACGGGTGTTGAGTAAGGTCTGCTCACCAAATTCAATGTTCGGCAGGTAGTTACTTGGAGCCTCGGGAGCAAGGCTGGCCAACCACTCAGGGGGTAGTTCGGTATTCAAACGATAGTGGCGCGGCCCTTCCAGCGACTCGAAGAGTTCGCTCCTTTGCTCCTCTTGCTCTGTTGAGGGGGATTTGCGCCGTTGCGCTTGCCTAGTTGGTAGGCGCGGTCCTGTATTCCTTGCTTTCGACTCACGCTCAACGCGACGATTGCGCTCACTGAAAAAACGTGCGGCTTCAGGTGGCAGCTCTGTAGAGAGAGCCTCTTGCAAATCGACGATTTGACCATCGACAAGCGGATCTTCCAGAATGTAGACAACGGCTTCCTGCTCCGCCTGTTTATCTTGTTTGTGCAGCAGCAGCCACGGTAGCAGTGGCAAAAACAACAGGTGCAGTAACAACGATGCCAACAACGTTAGCGTCAGATCACGCCGTGAGCTCTCCCGTGCTGGCCTATCTGCTGAGTATGCCATCGCCCTGAAATCTGCCCCCCTTGCTAGAATCCGCGACTCTAAAAAATATTACCACGCCCACTGAGCCAGGGTCAAAATGCTTTAAGGCAATGAAATAATTATCTTCTTTACCTTACTAAGGTGATGTCGGCCGCGGGCTCTCTTGATTGGCAGCGGTGTCGCTCGTGGCTGGCTCCTCTTGCGGCACCACCCCGGTTGTTTCAGTAGCATCGCTCTCGGTTTTGCCGCCTGTTGTCTCACTCTCGCCTGTTGTCGTTACAGGCGTATCCATAAGCGATTGCGACGCCGAACGCGAGTGCAGGTAGACCAAAGCCAAAGATGTGATCATAAAACCAATGGCACAAAAGCTGGTAACCTTGCTGAGAAACGTTGCTGCACCACGGCTGCCAAAAATCGTCTGGCTCGAACCGCCAAACACCGCGCCAATCTCAGCACCCTTGCCTGCCTGCAACAAGATGACGATCATCAAAATAATACACAGCGTGACATGAATCGTTGTAACAAACCAAATCATTTTGCTCACCTCTCTCCTTGATTCAGCACAATCTTACTGAAGCTCTCGGCTTCTAAAGAGGCTGTACCAACCAACAGACCATCTACATCTGGCATACGCCACAGCTCGGCAGAGTTCTTCGCAGTGACTGAGCCACCGTAAACAATACGTACCTGTTCGGCAACATCACCACGAAACATTCGCGCTAGGTATTCACGAATGTGCTCATGAACCTTTTGTGCCTGCTCTGGTGTAGCGTTGTTGCCAGTGCCAATTGCCCAAATAGGCTCATAGGCAATGAGAAAATCGCTACCATGAAAAATATTTCCTGCAACAAGTATCTCATTGAGTTGCTTGTCGATAACTTTCTCTGTCTCGTTGTCTTGGCGCTGCTGCCAAGTTTCGCCAATACAGACGATAGGAACCAGATCCTGTTCTATGGCAGCCTTGAACTTCAACTGAACCTGCGCATCGGTCTCATGCCACTGTTGCCGCCTTTCCGAATGTCCAATAATAACATAGGTACAGCCAATATCGGCTAGCATCGCAGCAGAAACTTCCCCGGTAAAAGCGCCGCTCTCTTCCCAATGCACATTTTGCGCGGCCACACCAATCTGCACATCTTGCAGAGCAATCCGCACGGTCTCGAGAGCAACCGAGGTTGGGGCCACCACCACCTCCACCTCCTGTTTTCCCGATAGCCGATTCTTGAGCTCTGTCACCAGACGGATCGACTCCTTAACCGTCTTGTGCATTTTCCAATTACCAATGGCGATCGGCTTTCTCATTTGCTTCCTGCTTGCCTCAAACTATTCATGCTATAACAGAGCTTGCAGCCCAGGCAATCTCTTACCCGCTAAAAACGCTAAGGTGGCTCCGCCACCGGTAGAGGCGTGTTGCACCTTGTGCAAAAGGTTGAGCTGCTTAAAGGCAGCCAGCGTATCCCCACCACCGATAACACTGTGGGCTTTAGATGCAACAACCTCCTTAGCCACTGCCAACGTACCGCCTCTAAAGGCCGCCTGCTCAAAAACACCAAGAGGGCCATTCCAAAAGAGCGTGGCAGAACCGGCAATCGCCTTGACAAAGGCGGCTGTGGTCTTGGGGCCTATATCAAGCCCCTGGTCGGTCGCGCCGAGCGTGTCGACCATTTCTACTTCGCCACCCTCTCTACGGATGCAAAAATCCTCTGGTAGGTAGACTTCAACTCCACTCCTGGCGGCCTCCTTAAGAATCTCCTCACTCTCACGCACCTTACCCGCCTCAACCAGGGAGCTGCCAATCGCCTTTCCCTCTGCCCTCAAAAAGGTAAAAGCCATGCCACCACCTATCAGCAGTCGATCAATGTTGCTCAGCAAGTTGCGGACCAATTCAATCTTACCACTGACCTTTGCGCCACCGAGAATTAGCGTAAAGGGCTTATGCGGCGAACTCAACAAAGGGGTGAGCGCAGCAAGCTCTGAGCCCACGAGCAAGCCAATGGCCTTATGAGAAAAGTAACCGGCCATACCAGCGGTTGAAGCATGCTGGCGGTGCAGGGTTGCAAAGGCATCATTTATATACACCTCCATACCCTCTGCCAAGGCTGCCGCAAATTGCGGTTCATTGGCGCTCTCCTCAGCATAGAATCGCGTATTCTCTAAAAGCAACACCTCACCAGGCGCAAGGGTCGCCATGGCTTTTTGCCTGACAGGACCTACACAGTCGGTAACAAAATGCACACGGCTGCCGAGCAGCTCGCGCAAACGATCTGCCACCGGTCGCAGACTATACCCTGCCACCTCGCCAGCAGCGGGACGACCAAGATGTGAAGCGACCACTAGCTGCGCCTGACTCTGTTGCAGCAAGGAGATGGTTGGTAGCGCCGCCCGAATACGGCTGTCGTCGGCAATGGTCGCGTCCGGCCGCATGGGCACGTTTAGATCTAAGCGCAAGAAAACCTTACGCTTTTCACAAGCAATCGAGTCGAGCCGACGCAGCTGGGCTAAATCCAACATCTCTTTTGAAACCGCTGACTGGGCTAAAAACCAATAATCTAGAATGGTTATAGAGTGAGCCACGGCTTTGTCAAGGGCCTAGATCGGCAACAGCCATTTGACAGCCACCAGGGTTTGCAATATTTTAACAGCAATGGTTTGGAAAACCGCGTCAACTAGCCTCTGTTCCATCAGCCACAACCCTACCGTAAATCCCATCAACCCACTCTGCCACCTTTCAGTAAGGAGAAAAGACCATGCTAAAGAATCGCCCTGCCCTGGTCGGCCAGCTACTGAAGACGGATGAACACTTCCGCCAGCTCTACGAAGAGCACCGCGCTCTCGACCATCAACTCAAAGAATTAGACAAGAGGCTTTACCTAACGACTGAACAGCAACTAGAGGTAACCAAACTTAAGAAGCTGAAGTTGAAGAACAAAGACCGCATGGAGGAGATCCTCGTTCAACATGAAAGAACCTACGTTGTCGAAGGAGCCTCTCCTAGCCCGTGAAGGCTGGCCTTTCGTTTTCACACCGGTAGTCACTGCCATAGTCACCTATTGGCTCGGTTGGCAAACGACGTCCATCATCCTGATGCTGCTAGCCATAGGTGCAGCGTTTTTCTTCCGCAACCCAAGAAGATGGATCCCTGACGACCCACGTACGATTGTCGCACCTGCGGATGGTAAAGTGCTCAACATCGGTGCTGCTGAAGAGAATGCAGATCTAGGTCAACAGAAAAGTCGGCGCGTGTCGATTTTCCTCTCTGTCCTCAATGTGCATGTAAACCGCTACCCCTGCTACGGCAAAGTAGACTCAGTAAAGTATACCCCAGGAAGGTTCTTTTGGGCCTTTTTGGAAAAGGCTTCGCTTCATAACGAACGAAATGCTACACTGCTGATTACACCAGAGGGCCAGAAGGTTCTCGTCACCCAAATCGCCTCGCCTATGGCTCGTAGGATTGTCTGCTATGCTAAAACGGGCGATGAAGTGAAACGAGGTGAGCTGATGGGTCTCATCCGCTTCGGTTCTCGTGTGGATCTATGGATACCGGCTGAATGGACTGTATTTGCTAAGCCCGGACAAAATCTCAAGGGCGGCGAGTCGATCATAGCGCTCAAGGAAGATAGATCGTGAGACCAAGAGGCTTTTCTAGAGGAATCTACATACTACCGAATATCTTTACGACGCTAAACCTCTTTTGCGGTTACTTTGCCATTGTCAAAATCATCCAGTCGGTTTCCACCGATAGGGTAGAATTTTCTAAAGCCGGTGCCGCCATTCTCATTGCCGCGATTTTCGACGGCCTCGATGGCCGTATTGCCCGGCTGATGAAAAAGACCAGCATCTTTGGCATTGAGTATGACTCCTTGGCGGATCTCACCTCCTTTTGCATGGCTCCAGCCCTGCTCGTCTACACTTGGGGTTTAAACTCCTTTGGTAGGATCGGTTGGCTTGCAGCCTTCCTTTACTTTGGTTGCGGCGCACTACGACTGGCGCGCTTCAATGCCCAGACCACAACCAGAGACAAAACGTTTTTCCACGGTCTGCCAACGCCTATTGCCGCCTGCTTGATCACTACGACGGTCATGCTGCATCCAGATCTCGATGCTGCCATCAAGCCGGAAAGGGTCTACCTTGTCTTTCTGGTTTATTTTTTGGCACTGCTCATGGTTAGTAACATCCATTTTCGCAGCTTTAAAGAGATCGATTTCAAAAAACAGCGGTCGTTCAGCGTTATGATCTTACTGCTGGTTTCCCTCATTGTCATCGTTGCCAAACCGGTCTTAACATTGCTCTTGTTCTCGGCTGGTTACACTCTGCTCGGGGTTGTTGAGACCTTTTTGCCGGCTGAAACACGTAAACGCCTACAACAGTGGCTGGGACAAACCGTGTTTGATAAGAACAGCAATCACGACGACGAGAGCAAACCGGCGATTAAACCCTCTACAGGCTTGTAATGCCCTGGCTCCTGCTGCCTGTTGCAGTTTTGGTGTTGATGTCGGCATCAGGTTCAGCGACCCAAGAACCTCCTATAGAAAATTTAGGACAACGTGCCTTGAGCACTACAGAAAAAATACTCGCCTATGGTCCAAGACCAAGTGGGTCTACAGCACTGCGACAGACCAGGAAGTTCATGAAAAATCGTTTGCAGAGTTACGGTTTAACCATCAAAGAAGATTCATTCACAGCATCAACTCCAAAGGGAAAAGTGGCCATGCAAAATCTCATTGGCATCCACGCCTCACCTCACAACCGTATTCTCATGCTCGCTTGTCATCTTGAGACAAAACTAATGCCAGCATCCATGAAATTTGTCGGCGCCAACGACGCGGCAGCGGCATGTGCCTTAGTGGTCGAACTTATTCCGCACTTGATTGGCCGCGGTTCACAACACACCTACTGGTTTGTCTTCTTTGACGGTGAAGAGGCCTTTGAGAGCTGGTCGGCAACGGATGGTCTCTACGGTAGTCGCCACCTTGCGGCTGAGCTCAAGCAGAGTGGCCTGCACGCAAGCGTGCGGGCCATGGTACTGCTGGATATGATTGGTGATAAGGAATTGGATGTAGCGCGGGATAGCAACTCTGATCCAGAGCTCATAGCTGCTGTCACCGAAATCGCCAGGCGTAAGGGGTGGAGCCGTCACTTCTTTCAATACTCGGTAAACATTCTTGATGATCACATTCCTTTTCGAAGACTCCATATTCCAGCTATAGACCTGATTGATTTTCGTTATGGCCGCCCTACCCCTACGGGTGCAGGCTCATTTTTCCACAGCAGCAAAGACACCATTGACAAAATTTCGCCAAAGAGCCTACAGATAGTAGGAGAAGTGACTTTGGAGCTGCTCAAGCAGCTAGACCAGGAACGAATGAGCCAATGAGTTCGCAAAGGAGATACAACGTTGGTATCGTCGGTAGTACCGGCGCTGTGGGTGAAACCGTGCTTGCCATCCTCGAGGAGCGGCCGTTTCCGCTGGGTGAACTACACCTCTTTTCATCCCAACGCTCAGAAGGGTGTGAACAGACCTTTCGCGGCGAGCGCTTAAAAACCAGCTGTCTCGATGAGGAGAGCTTCAACGATTTAGACTTCGCTATTTTTACGGCTGGCGGCGCTGTTAGTAGGGAGTATGCCCCGCTCTGTGGCCGGCAAGGATGCATTGTCATTGATAATTCGAGCGCGTTTCGCATGCAGGAGGATGTGCCGCTGGTAGTACCTGAGGTGAACCCTGGAGATCTGCAGATGGTCGACAAGCAAAACATCGTTGCCAACCCCAACTGCTCAACCATTCAGATGGTCGTCGCCTTGGCGCCTATTCACGTAAAGTACGAGTTGACCAGGGTCATCGTCTCCACCTATCAGTCTGTCTCCGGAGCAGGTCGCCGTGCCATGCAAGAACTCTCGTCGCAGGTGGTGGCGCTATTGAACAACCGTGAATTTTCTCAAGAGGTCTTTCCGCACCAAATCGCTTTTAACTGTATTCCGCAGGTAGATAGCTTTGAACCTAGTGGCTATACTCGTGAAGAGATGAAGGTGGCTAATGAGACGAGAAAGATTCTCCACCTGCCATCGCTGCCGGTCTCAGCAACAACCGTGCGCGTACCGACCTTCTGTTCCCACAGTGAGTCGATCTATCTTGAGACGGAATCGCCGACAGAGGTTGACGATGTCAAACAGCTGCTGGCTGCTGCTCCGGGAATCAAAGTTCTAGACGATCCCAAGGAAGAGCTCTATCCTCTGCCCTTTAATGCCATTAGTAAGGATGAGGTTTTTGTCGGCAGGATTCGCAAAGACCTACACAACCCGCACGGCTTGCACTTGTGGGTGGTCGCTGACAACCTACGAAAAGGGGCGGCGCTGAATGCAGTACAGATAGCCGAGACTTTGATTGCAACAAAACACTGAGAGGAAGCAATGCAAGTTGAGACGCTGATGACGGAAAATGTAGTTGCCATGCTAGCCAACGACAGTTTTGGCAGCGCGATGAAAGTGATGAAGAGTAAACGTATCCGTCACATCCCAGTTGTTGACAAAAAGGGTACCTTTCTTGGCTTGATCACCCATCGCGATCTGCTTGCGGCCAGCGCCTCTTATCTCACCAAAGAGTACACCAAAAATCGCCAGAGCATCTGGCAGATTCCCCTCAAGCAGTTGATGCACCGAAAGATTCAAACAACAACGCCCAAAGCCGATCTGCGTGAGGTAGCGCGCCTCATGAAAACCAACAAGTGGGGCTGCCTACCAGTATTGCAGGGCAAGCGGCTGGCCGGCATCATCACCTCTTCAGACTTTCTCGCTCTCTCCATCAATCTGCTCAGCATGCATGAACGGTTGCAGCGAACCCTGAGCAAAAACGTAGCAAAATCCGGGAAATAGCTCTGATCTTGTGGTATAGCCTGTCTGATTCATGGAGGAGTGGCCGAGTGGTTGAAGGCGGCGGTCTTGAAAACCGTTGAGCGTGATGAGCGCTCCGGGGGTTCGAATCCCTCCTCCTCCGTTTTTTTCTTCGTAACCACTCTGAATCACTAAGAGCTCTCCTTCGGCCCCAAATTCTGCGGGACAATGCGGGACAGCTCCTTGTCTCTTGCCTCCCTTGGCTTCAGTGGAATGACATTTCCACCTGGCGGTGTTGGCTGCTGCTTTCGACTTTGGCCCAAACGAAAATCCCCCAACGCTTGCGCTTGCGTTCGCTCCGACACACTAGCGTAGTGTTGTGTGGTTCTAAGATCCTTGTGCCCGAGGGCCCCTTGGGTTGCACGTATGTCTTTCGTTTGATCGGCATGGATCGTCGCAAAGGTGTGACGAAACACATGCGTTGCTCGCTGAGGTAAACCCAAACGTTCAAACGCCTGGTTGTAGGCATTTTGAATGGCGGTACGCGTGAGCAGTTTACCGTCGCTGTGAAAGACAAACTCACAACGCTTGCCGTGCTCTTGCCACTCGTTAAGTAACTCCAGCAACCGCGGACAGATCTTCACCACACGGATCTCATCGGTCTTGGTTCCCTCTCGAAGTTTTGGCTTGGAGGTCTTGGTCGACCACCAGACAATCCGCTGAATCGTGTAACGCTGATTTTGCCAGTCCATATCCTTCCACATCAAACCACACGCTTCACCAATGCGTGGGCCGGAGAGCGCCTGCAGCGCTGCCAGATAGTAGTAGACCGGCTTTTTCGAGTGAACTTTCAACCAATCAAGTACATCTTCAAGCTGCTCCTCAGTTAAGGGGAGTTTCCTCGCCTGCGCTCTTCTCGTAAACACCGCATCTTGTTTGTGACGTTTGAGAATCGGTGGTTGAAAACGAGAGTTTTTGCGCTCACGATACCAGTTGAGAATGGTTTTAAGGCTGGTCACCTCGCGCCGAAACGAGGTCCGACTCTTTGGCTTCGGATAACCAGGATCGATCAACTGCTGCAACCAGCAGTCAATATCGTAAGCGGTAAGCGCTTCCACCGGAACTCGCATCAACAAGGCCATGTGTTTGACCTCCTTGGCGTACTGCTCGCGTGTGCTCTCACGATACCGACCAATGGACCAGCGCTGCCACTCTTCGATGAGATCGCCGAGTGTATAGGTGTGCGTTACTCTCGCTTGCGGCGTCTTCGTGGTCTTGTCTCGCCACGCGCGAGCCGCATCAATGGTATCAAACATCGCCTGCACCTTTTTCCAGCGGCCAAGCACCTTCACGCGCTTAACCACTCGAAAGGGTTTGGCCCTACAGCCCCGAATCGATCTTGGATCTACATAGCGACCCTTCGTTTCACTCCAGTATAGGGTTTTGAAGATGCCTGGGTAACCTCTGACGGCTACCTCCTGGCGCAATCTTTTTGGTTTGGTTGTCATGGCAAATCGCCTGCCTTTCTGCCAACCAACAAACGCTTACCAGAGGACAAACCGCCAATTTCCTGACCGTTAAAAACCTCTATTCGGTTGTCAAAGACCTTGCAGAAGCAAAACGCATTGGTGCCGTCTTGCCTGCCTGTTAAATCTCTATCACTGGGAGTGGATTGCGCGAAGCAAATCTTGAGCTGTGCTCCCATGTTGCACCTCGCTTCGCCATCATCCTAAGACTTATGACGTTATTTGTATGACAAGTAACGATATAGGTCAATCACTTAAATCTGGGCAGTAGCAAGCACGGGTACAAAGGTTACACTAAAGGCAACATACAAAACTCTTTCCCACTTCAAAGCAGCCAAAATAACGCGCGACAGCGTGGGAAAAAAGTGGGAATGATCCCCCACCCTGAAAAGTGGGGATTAAATGGCCGACCGCCATTAAATTTCAGGAACATCCAAACCTGTTACAAAGCATAAATCGGCGCTTTTCACCCCCCGACCCCTACCCCCCTACCATGAATGGTCTTGATGGTGGGCAGGGGTCGGGGGGTGCTTCGCGCCAAGGGGGAACCATACCAACCTCTTTAGTATTAAATTAGGCGGTCTTGCTTGCTCAAGGTCGTAATCGGTAGTACAAAAAACGGACTCAAAGAGAAGCCAAAAAATGCCAAGAGCCAAGAGCAAAAAGAAACGTAAATGTCGCCCAAAGCCCAGTAGGGTGACCGAACGTATAGAAGCCAGAGTACCACCCAAAATTCGCCAGAAGATGGAAGATATGCTCGCAGAGACCGGCGAAACCAACTCCACCTACCTCCGCCGCCTCATCATCCAGGACCTCAAGGACCAGGGTTACTGGTAACTCTGTACCTCCAGCCATACTTGACGCTCCGAGCCCCATCAAGTTCAATAAGCAACTACTAAGGCGACTGGAGGCCATGGCAAAAGATCAGGGCGATGGTAGTATCAACAGTCTTATGCGGCGATTGTGCTTGCACGGTTTGCGGGACTGGGAGATCAAAAGAAAGTAAAGGCACCTAAATGGGAATGTACATTCGTAAAGGAATCAAAATTGGACCTTTCAGATTTAACGTTTCCAAATCCGGTATCGGCACTTCATTTGGAGTCAAGGGCGCAAGGGTAGGCTTAGGCCCTAAGGGCGCATATGTGCATGCTGGACGCGGTGGCGTCTACTATCGAAAGCAACTACACGGCAAGTCACCGGAACAGGCACCTAACACCGATTCACAACAGCCGCGACTCCCAGACCAGCCACAAGTTGGTAACAATCTTCAAAAAATACAAAGTGCCGATGTAAGCGAGATGGCTGGCGAATCAACTAAGGACTTTCTCAATGAGCTCAACTCAGTGATCAAGTATAAGAACAAGGCTACCATATTTCTGATGTTGGGGATTGTCGGAATAGGAGTCATGGTTTTCAATGGGGTTCCTAACTATTTATTAGCCGTTGGAAGTATATCCGTATTGGTAATTTGGCTTCTATTGTTGAGGCGCGATATGCGTCTCAACAAGTTTTACCTTCAATACGAACTTGAGGACTTTCTCGGTCAAGCCTTTACTCGCACAATAGACGATTTTAAAACCTTCGCTAATTCAGAGCGAGTTTGGAATATTAATGCCTACGGTACGACCGAGGATTTAAAACGAAGTGGTGGCGCCTCTACTTCCTTTGACAGAAAATTAATTAAGCCTTCTCTTTCGGTCCCCGCGAGAGTAAAGTGCAACTTAAATGTGCCCACTCTGCCTGCCGGAGACGAAACCTTGTACCTTTTCCCCGATCGAATCTTGGTGTTTCAAAAAGGCAAATTTGGCGCAGTCACCTACTCCGACCTAGAAATCGAACTATCTGAATCTAACTTTTTAGAGGAAGATTCTATTCCTCGCGATGCTAAACAGGTAGGCACAACATGGAAATACGTAAATAAAAAGGGCGGCCCAGATAAAAGGTTCAAGGGTAATTATGAAATTCCAATCATGCGATATGGCGAAATCCGCTTAAAATCAAAGTCTGGCCTTGACGAGCTGTTTATGCTTTCTAATTCCGACGCTGGAAAATCTCTTGAAACTGGCCTCAACTCATTAAGATCAAATGGTTGATTTATGAACCTTACCTTGGATGAGCAATATCGAAATCTATGCGAATTTGCTCTAAATCTAAATCATACTTCTTAAGCCACAAATCATGTCTCATACTCAAAATGGCATTAAGAAAATGTTCTCTTGTTGGTGCCTCTATGAACTTTTTTAAATTTAAAATTACACCTTTCGAAGCATACAGTAACATCTCGTGATATTCAGCCTTGAGATACCCTATGACATCTTGAGCATTGTGAATATCTGGGTGACGGCTTGAAAGATATTTAATGTTTTCAGGCTCAAAATAGACATCCATAAAAAGCAAACAAGACCTATATCTCCTCTCTTTCTGCTCCAGCTGTTTGAATTCAAGCTCCTTTTTTCTATTGAGAAAATATGTAACATAGCCGCCGATAATGCCGCCTACACCAAGCAGGGTTAAAGACGAAAATAAAACTTGTACGATATCAGACTTCACTTAATCCAATCCATCCCAGGAACAGACAGGAAAACTAATACCGCTTTCTCACGTTTGACCACTGGCTTTTTCCTCTGAGTTTTCAGAATTATTGGCATCTTCCAAATCTGCAATGGCAGCATCTAGCCATAGAAACGCTGATTCCGCTTCATGAGCTATTCCAATTTTGTCATCAAACAGTTGAAAGGACTTGTCGGCATACTTAGCCGCCACCTTAAGGTAGTGGGGGTGGGGTTCACAATGATCCATTGTGGGTATAAAATGAAATCTATGCAATGGGTTTGGACTACGCCGCGAATTAAACCTTCCTACATGCCACCAGGTATTGTGAACGGCATTGCTAAAGGGAACATAAGACAAGTCGTATAGCGATTTTTGGTCGGCTTCGATTGCAAGATTACGGATGGTAGAGTCAGCCCAGTTACCTACATTAACTTCTACAAGGAATTCTAGTCGCTGACTGTTTAACCAAGCCTCGGTTGCCTGTATCGCTTGATCATTTTGAGGATCCAATCCTTTTGATACCATATCGACTTTTCTGTGCTCAACCATTAGTTTGGCTTGACCCAATCCATACTCGATATAAGACTTCGCTCTTGTTTCCGGATCCTTGAGAATCCAGGCCAAATTAATATGTAAATCCACCATTACTCTCAAAAAGATTGGCGCCATATGTTCATTCCATATGCTGGGTGCGGCTGAAATCTCTGACGCTAAGGTGGCCTGTCTCGCCAAGAGTCCCCCTACCACGACAAATTGGTGCTCATTTTCAATATCGAATCCCCATTTTTCAATACGAGTTGCTGCTTCTGCCTTAACCCTAGCAGAGTAATTTTCCAAAATGTCCCAAAACCGTTCCTGACTGTTCGTCATTGGTCAACGCCTTTCAGGTGGGAAAAATCAACCGGTTCTATTTCGAAACCTCGACGCCAGAAATAACTACTCCATATTGTATCCTTTAATTTACCGAGTTCGTGACTTACACTAGTGTTAATCATTGCTCTAAGAGAACTTGCGATTTGCTTAGCGATATCGGTATTAGGGTAGTCTTGGATTTCCGGAAATCTGGCTAGCGACAATCCTTTAAATACTTTTAGGCGCCCGCATACAAAATCCATGTAGACCGCATTAGCCAACATCCTAGTTGCTGTAATACTCGTTTTATCAAAGAGGTCCGATAACCAACCCTTATATTGATCAAGAAATTTCTTTTCCTCTTGTTCTTTTGGAACATCGCCCAATAGAAAATCGAGGGGCAACTTCGGGTAATAGTAATAAAAATCACCCAGGGCATACCTAAGATCACTAATAACCCCAGCATCCGTTAAGCCATGAAGCAATGCCTCCTTGGATTGCTCCTGAAGATGAGCGAAACTTGAGAGGCATGCAATCCATCGTCTATCTGACGGAAAACTTTGACCTATCTTGGCGAACTCTGCTGCTATCTCAGCGCTGCGATGGAAACCTAGTTGCTTTTCCACTATTGCTAACCAAACCAACTCAGGGAGTATGTTGTGAACCCACCCAATGAAGCTTAAATCCAGCTTATCAATAAGTGGTGGTATAAACTTCTTCCCCTTCTTCCTATGGGCTTCTAGTACAGATTGCTGAACCTTAAGGGGATGAACTCTTTCAGAATCCGTCACTTCCGGCTCCATCAGATCCGCTATTCGAACTCCTAAGGCTTTCGCCAGCTTATTGAGAGTTTTTAAGGTTGGGTTGTAGCCCTCAGAACACCACCTAGAGACAACTCCGGTCGAAACCCCAAGCAATTGCGATAGGTTATATTGTGTGACGCCTCTCTGTTCTAGAACCTTATTGAGATAAAACTTAGCCATAGCTGTATATATACAGCTATTTTACTTTTAAAGCAAGCGCCTTGACCAACTTCCGGAGCAAACTTGCCGAAATGGCTGTAAATGGGCGTGTTTTTGGATGTTAAAGAAACCCCGAATCCTATCCAATTGAGTAAAATTTTTATAACTATTTGTAAATACGCGGTTTATCAGATTATCTGCCACAATTTATTGTATTTTTTGTGGCAAATTGTCATTGCTTTTTGCCACAAAATCGTAGTATATTTTGTGGCAAGAGGGTTTCTGATAATGCGAAAAAGTGTCGTAGATGCCGTTAAAAAAAGAATCGTCGCCCATGGTCGGGGCTGGTGTTTTACGCCCAAACACTTTTTGGACCTTGATAGCGATACGGGCGTTCGTAGTGCCCTCTCTCGTCTTCAAAAGGACAAAATGATTAGGCGCCTTGCCCAGGGGATCTATGAATACCCACGCGAGCATAAGGAGCTTGGCATATTGCCGCCACAAATTGATGAGGTTGTAAAAGCTGTTGCCGAAAAAAATGGCACCAAAGTGCTACCTTCAGGCGCCTATGCCGCCAATCTCGTTGGGCTTACTGAGCAGGTTCCCGCCAAAGTAATCTTTCTTACCAACGGTCCCAGCAAAAAACTCAAGATTGGTAAGTTTGAAATCATTTTTCGGACTGCGAGTGAAAAGACATTGCACGCCGCTACCGGAAAGGTCGGTCTCGTCATTCAAGCTCTTAAAAATATCGGTAAACAAAATATAGATACCGCTATGCGGGCGCGTATACGTATGGCATTGGCAGGTATTAGCCAAAAGGAGCTCAAAAAAAATTTGAAATACGCACCGCAATGGATTCGTAGCCTTATTTTAGAAGTAGTTGGGGGCGCGCAATGAACGAACTTTGCCTTGTTTCGTCAGATGAAAGAAAAAGTCATTTTGAAGTGGCTGCCTACGAAAGCCAGAAATCCTTTGAAGTTATTGAAAAGGATTATTGGGTGGTATGGACGCTAGAACGACTTTTTACCCTACCCAAGTTGCAAGCTCATTTAACCTTCAAAGGAGGTACGTCTCTTGCCAAAATATTTGGTTTAATAGAGCGCTTTTCAGAAGATATCGATGTTTCCATCGAAAGAAGTTTTTTGGGATTCGATGAAAAGCAGGCACCGGAAAAGTTACCATCTCGCAGTAAACAGAAAGCCGCTCTCGATACACTTTCTCAAGCCTGTTCCAAATACATCCAAGGGGAGATGCTTGATAATCTCAAAAGGCACATCGCTGCCAAGCTTGGGACGGATCAGAACTGGGAAATCATTTGTGATCCGGATGATTCCCAAACGCTTCTTTTTCACTATCCGAGCATTTCCTCAAAAGACAAATACATTCGCCCTATTGTGAAGATTGAAATGGGAGCACGAGCTGAGCACTGGCCCGTCAGCGATCATCTAATCGAAAGTTACGCTAAAACAGCTCTTAAGGACAAAATTCAAGAACCCAAAGTAACCGTTCGTGTTCTCAATGCAGAACGGACTTTTTGGGAAAAGGCAACTATTCTTCATCAATATGCGCACCTGCCAGAGGAGAAGGCGCTGCCAGCCCGACTTTCCAGGCATTGGTACGATTTCTTCAAGTTGTTAAACTCGAATATCAAATCGAAATCCCTTGCTGAAGTGGCTCTTCTTGACCGAGTTGCAAACCACAAGAAAGTCTACTTTGCTTCCGGATGGGCAAACTATGATACGGCCCGCAAAGGAACCCTCAGACTGATGCCCCCGGACCGCGTTGCCGCAGCTTTAAAAAAGGATTACGACCTCATGCAACCGATGATGTTTGAAGAGCCTCCCGCTTGGGATTTAATACTTAGAACCATCGAACAATTTGAAAAGGAATTTAACAGCCTTTAAATGCAGCTTAACCGGCGGTACTCGGCTAGAGCCTTTTCGATCATCTGTTTCTCAATAGCCAGGTGAGCTAATTGGGCTTCTAGCTGTTCTCGGTCTTTGAGCTGTAGCTTGACCTTATGGACTTCGTCTGAGCCAGCAGAACCGATGTATTTGGACTCAGGATGCCTTTGACCAGGAAGACGCCGACTCAGATAGACGTAGCGTTTGATCTTTCTTCCCTTCTCAACCCTACGCACATATAGTCTGCCTTTAGGCAGTTGCCCCAAGGCTTTTTCGTAACGCTTCGACAAGGAAGCATTGCGCTTTTGTTCTTCACGAAGAAGATGAACAAGCAATGGCCGAGACCGTTTCATACACTACATAATAGCATATTTTTTATTTTGTAGTGTATTCCTGCGGGACAGGTGGTCAGTAAAGATCAGTAATTGGCGGTAATCCTCGGTAAGCGTAAAATGGGTTAGCGGTTTGAGTTTATTGAATTATCACGGCATTTCGAGGGGTTGGAGAAAGGGTGCCGAGAATCCCTCCTCCTCCGATATGGACATTCGTAGAATGTCCATATCGGAGGACTTATAATCGTAACAATCGCAGCTTCGCTGCGATTAATAACCCTAGGGATCCGACACCGTAGGTGGTCGACATCCCTCCTCCTCCGTTCTAGCATCTCGAAGAGATGCTAGAACGGAGGAGCCGTATAATCATAACCGTCGTCGCTAAACTCGATCACCCAAAAAGTAAACGATAAAAAGATTTAAACGCTTCGTAACAATGGGCCTTCAACAAAACAGATTGCTACGGAATTTTTGGCCGAACGAGCGTAACGAAAATATTCGTTTTGATCAGGTATCACTACCAAACGCTGTATAAACTTTGCGTTCTAATTCCGGTTTAGGGTATTCTGATCGATGTTTCTTATATATCTCTAAAGCTCGTCGTAAATGATCTGGATCGAAGATATCACTCACCTTCACTGGGGACGAAGCGAAGTATTCCATCATCCGAGCGATATTGTAACTAAAGAGGTATATACTGTCATCGCCATAGTCGAATCGCTTTTTGCAAACTTGTGCAATCATGCGATCAAGTTCCGGCCGTGGTACCAATACGTAAAGTCGAGCCATCGCGTCAGGATGTTGAAGCCCGTATTCAATTACACCATCTACAAACGAAACTTTGTCCCACAAAGATTCTCTTTCTTGGATGATTCCTCTTATAGGCAAAGGGTCTGAGTCAAGACAAGCAACAACAGAAGTGTTTGTAAACGCCGTGTGTTCTCTGCGACATCTAGTCACAGCAGTAACTGCACCAAAAAAATCATGTGTACGCAATCGATCTACTAACAGGCCCAGTGGCAATTGATTGAAAACATCTAGATACCACCTAGCTTGTTCTTCGATACTCGGGAAATTGCTCGTAACCACCTCTGGATGCAGGCAAAACTCGAAGAACATCTTTCCAGGTAATGACTCTCGCCAACGTCTAAATTCTCGCGAATCAACATCTGGAAAATGACACAGGTCTTTAAAGTTTGCTTCAATTTCTGTATCTGTCCCAATGGCATTGCGATCTAGGCTACCGTCATAATGTTGTAGCATGCTTCTAAGGCTTCTGGGTGTCATTACTTGTAGGCGATCCCTTAATGGCATATACGTGTCGGGCCTAGTTAATCCGAATTCAGCTAAAGCATCTTCACTAAAAATTTCGAACTCTTTTGGGTCATGGCAAAAATATGCTCCCTGATAAGCTTTTAATGATCGTTCCCTTGATGTCTGGTCAACAAGCTCAACTGCGCCACGTACGAGAATGACATCATCAACCAGTTGATCGTATTCGGCAGCTGTTAGAAGTAGTGGGTCCTCATAATTTGAGTCAGAAACATAGAAAGTAACCTGTTCGTCCTTCTTGCTGTAGGCAAAGATTGAAATCGCATGGTAACCACCGATCGATGTTTCGCTGACTCGAATTCGTTTGTCACCAGGCAAAACTAGCCAATTGCGATCCCTACTGTATCTGAAATGGTCATTTATAGTAACGATTGCCGTCCACTGTGGACCATCTCTTTGTAAGAAATCAGAAACTGTTGGTAGATAGTCGGTGAGGGTGGCCTGCTGTGGGTCATCGAAGTATTCGACGTCGTCAAAAGCATAAAACTGCACGTGCTCACTTCCATCGCCAAAGAGTTGAACGCATGTTTGGGTAATATTGTTTAAGTCAAACTTATCAGGTAACAACGGCACTCCATAATCTTGAATAATAGAAACAATGTCATCGATAGGATTTCCACCTACGTAACCGAGAATTGGTACTCTTGCATAAAAATCGTTGTCCCAGGCCTGTGCGTACATATAAAGCGCCAGTGGTGCGAGCCGTTCTACACCAGCACCTTGCAATTGAATTTCTAAAGCCCTACAAGGACTAAAAGAGGCGCAGGATGGTAACTCTTGTTTATGTTTGAACGTGGCAGCTTTTGAGCCTTCGTCAGAATATCTCTCAGTCGGTCGAACATAAACATTACGGATCTCGACCTTCTCTCCATGGGTTTGGGAATAGCTCTGTAGCGCAAAAGGCAGTGGTCCAAATAGAGAAATCAGTAAAATTAACGGGTACTTTTTTTGCCAGCCCATGACTGCCATAAATTAAGCAAAAAGTGAGCCAAGTGCAAGACTAATAAAAACAGTCTCTTAGACCTAAGCAGGTAAGAACAATTTGAGCTATGTGCAATTAGGTCACGATTTCTGCTGGAGCGACACACATCGGATTGTGTGAGATACGTTCCGCTTGCATCTTGAAGCGCATAAAGCACTTCCTCAGCGTCACGCCTGTTTTGTTCAGCAGTTTCTGGCTTTGCTCTACGATCGGCAACAATGAGTTTATGAAAAAGAGATAAGTATTTGTAATTAATACCATCCGTTGGCGGCCACTTTCTTCTCTTGCGTTCCAATAACTTAACTGATTTTAATTCTAATCTGTTTTACGTCTTAGGAAATCCAGTAGGGGGACAAATAAATGTATCGTCTAAAAAGTCTGCTAGGCTTGGTCGCCGTTCTCTTTTCAATCCCGGTGGGCTTTTCGACGGTTCACGGTGCACCAAATGGTTTTGTTTATGGTATCAACGGTGCGACACCATTTGAAGTCTCTGAAATCAATCTCACTACGGGTGTCGCTACACCCATTGGCAATCTGAGTTTTGGCTCTGTTGCCCTTGCACGCAATCCAGGAAACAACCTCCTCTATTACGTAGAAAATCTCTCGCCGTTTCGGGTTGCCACTTTTGATCCATCTACCGGTACCAACACCATCATCAACCCAACGGGTACGACAGAATCTGTGCCGAGATTAGCATTTAATGCAGATGGCATCCTCTACGGCATGTCCAACACGGCGAACCTTTATACCTATAACCTCATTACGGGTGAAGACACACTCGTAGGAGCAGTCACTGGAATCGGCATGGTATCTGGTGGTGACATCGCGTTTTCTCCATCTGGCATCCTGTTTGCTGCGGCCTCGGTTGCGGTAGTAACGATCGATTTGACAACCCTTGCAGGTACGTTGGTTGGTGCCAGTCTTGCGGGCTCAGAATTTTTTACTGGACTGGCCTTTGATATGAACGGTGCCCTGTATGCAACCTCGCTTGATTCTGGCGGCGCCAGCAGGTTTTACTCAATCAATACTGCAACCGCCGCTGCCTCGTTAATCAGTGTGGTCGCCGCCCATCCGGTAAACGACCTCGCCACTGATTTGGCCGCTTCTGCCAGTATCGATACCGATGGTGACGGCCTCACCGATACGGATGAAGATGACCTTGGCACCGATCCCAACGATGCCGATACAGACGATGATGGCCTTATTGATGGCGACGAAGTGAACATCCATGCTACCGACCCAACTGACGCAGATAGTGACGATGATGGTCTAACCGATAGCGAAGAGGTCAACACCTTCGGTACCGACCCCAATGATCCAGATACCGACGGTGATGGCTTGACGGACGGCGAGGAGGTGGAGTTTGGCACCGATCCTCTTGTTGTCGATGTCGAAATACAAGGCTCCGGCACCTTCCCCGGTATAGGCTGTGGTCGCATCAACCAGTCAGAGAGTATGACTGCTACGTGCCTCTTGATTGTCGTGCTCGTTGCCGCTTTGCTGTTTATTCGTCGAGGCTTTAAGCGCTTATCATTAGTGCTGCTGCTGACTACCGGCACCCTACTGACAAGCCAATTGGCCCTGGCCTTCAACGTACAACGTTTGCGTCCGAGCCCCGATTACACCGGTTTGCTTAGCGCCTATGGGAGCGACTCGCTGCCCAGGTTGGCCTGGCAGGCCGGTCTTTACGCGAACTTTAGTATTAATCCGCTTGAGTTTAGCCTGCTTCCCAATGACGATCGTTTAGATCACATTGTTAAATGGCTGCTGACCAGTGATGTACAGATCGCCGTTGGCGTCACGGATTGGCTGGATTTACATGTCGATGTGCCGATTCATTTTTTGAGCAACATTGAACCCCTTGTGCAGACCACCGCGGTCCGAGATACGAGCCTTGGGGATATTCTAATCAGCACCCCATGGCAAATTCGTAGCAATGTGTTGTATGGTGAACGGCGCTTTGGCGTTGCTATTGTTCCCTTTCTTACAGTACCGAGTGGAGCACTCAGCAACTTTGTCGGCAATTCAAAAGTAACTGGTGGTGGTCGCATCGTTGTTGATCGCTGGTTAAGCGAAAGGGATTACATTGTTGGGAACGTCGGTGTGCATATCCGCGCACGTGAACAATTGCTAAACCTAGTATTAGAAGATGAACTCATTACAAACCTAGGCTATCAACGCCTCGTGGATGAGGCTGGCGAATGGCGGGTTTTTGGTGAATTTTTTGGATCTGTGACCTTTCGCGAATTTTTTACCGATGAGACCACCGGGCCCGGTGAAATACTCCTCGGAGTTCGCAAGAGCTGGCAGGAGCAAAGGTGGGTTTGGACAATAGGTGTCGGCCGCGGCTTAACAAATGGCTACGGCGCTCCGGATATTCGCTTTTTTTCTGGTCTAAGCTACCCTTTCCACAAGAGAACCTTACCTGCCGATATTGAAAAGTCTAGAGTGCACGTGTCCGTGACTGATACAACGGGCAACCCCGTAACTGCCAACATTTCCATACACAGTGTCTATGGTCAAAGGATGAGCACTGTAGAAGACAGCTCGTTACATCAAGAACTTGATCCCGGCATTTTCGATGTCACCGTGTTCGCCGATGGCTATAAGGCACAAAAACAGCAAATTAACGTGGGCGCTGAGAGCGAAAAAAGCGTTGGTTTTGTGCTGGAGCCAGCTGAAGCACAGCTTGTTGAAGACCGTATCGTCATAGCTCCAGTATTTTTTGATACGAACAGTGACATCATCAAAGTATCCTCACAGTCTGTCCTGAACGATGTCGCCGCTGTCTTGAAGGCTCATGCAGAAATTCGTCGTGTACGCATCGAAGGGCATACCGATAGTATTGGCAGCGAAACCTACAATGTCAGCCTTTCTGAAAGACGGGCTAACAGTGTTAGACGCTATCTAATCGATCAAAGCATCGCCGCCCAACGACTTGAAGCTGTAGGCTACGGACCAAGCCGACCTGTTGCAGATAACAGGACCAAAGAAGGTCGAGCAAAGAACCGCCGAGTTGAATTCCACATTATTGAGAAAGCTTCACAATAGGCATTGACGAAACGGACGCGAAGCAACAGTAAACGTGCACGGAGGCCATCAATAGTGTCGCCAAAGAGATTAAAGACGCGCCCTACGGTGCGTAGATCTAGGTGCTCAACCACTTCAAGCATGATCCCTTGGAAGGTTTTGAGCAGGTGCGTTATAGGTGGAAGCCTGTGTTTGAAGCTCACATCCACCACACTGCCACGAACCGACACCACTTCACCCTGTCTCTCGGTAGCAGCTGGTTGATCGCAAACCGTGCCTGTCATGGGCAAAGACTTCTTTTTTCTACGCAAGTTATACAATCTCTAAGGAAACACTAGGCCCTCCTTTTTCCAGGGCTCAAGTCTCAAAGTAGGCCGCTTTGCCAAAATGTTTGCTAAGCAGAGCTAGAAACTGCCTTTCGGTTAACCGCTCACTCGTTTGCCAGGCAATCTTCTTTTTTGAAAAGCTAGGGTCTGCCTCTAAAGCTTGCAGCAATTCTTTTTTTGCACTGCCGGGTCCAACGATAAAGATCTCATCTGAGTCTGACAATCGATTACGTATTCGATCATAGAACCTCTGTTTTTGCTGTTCGTGTTTGCGCTTGAGCGATTTGTCGTTGATCTGTCCCGCAAGCCCATGGATGATTCTGTGACGACCTCCTCCTGTTGATCTGTGATACGGCGTAATCTGTGAAGCCAGTTTTTTAATCTGGTCGCTATTGGGTTCAGCGATCCACGCCTCTTTACGATCAATCCATACGCCTCTGTAGCCTGCCAAGTCTTTTCCCTCCAGAGTGCCAGGCAGTTCAATGCCGAGATTGAGCTATCTGGCTTAAAAGTTAATCCGAAATACCTATATGTTAACGACGAAATGTCATGACTTGCTTTACCCTTTCTGTGGCCAGCTTAATAGCTGCACTTCTCGGTGAGACATTAGCTTCCTGTGAAGCTTTGAAGACCTGTTTGGTATTTCGAGAAATCGTCTCTTTAATCGTTTCCATGGCCATGGACTGGTTACCGTGGTGGTATTCAACAGCTGCGCAGATTACGCCACCGGCGTTAGCAATGAAGTCGGGGATCACATGAATGCCCCTTTTCCAAAGCACCTCCTCAGCGCTTGGCGCTATCGGTATGTTAGCACCCTCCGCTATGATCCGAGTCTTGAGTCGATTGACATTATCATCTCGCACCACATCTGGTCTGGCAGCTGGTATCCAAATATCACACTCAACATCGATGATGGCATCGATATCGTGCTTTTCACCATGAGGGTACTCACAAAGAGGCTTGCCTTGATTCTTGTACTCAATAAGTGCTTGCACATCAAAGCCACGGCCATCTATCAACGTACCTGAGGAGTCTGCAGCTGCAACCAACAGACTACCTTGTTCTGCTAAAAAGCGAGCCGCGTGTTTACCGACAGCGCCAAAACCTTGTACAGCCACACGGGCACCTTTGAGCGGCATGCCACTCTCTTCGCTGACCACCTTACAAGCGACGGCCAGGCCAAAGCCGGTGGCACCAATTTCATCGAGCGGAATACCTCCAACTTCGCGAGGCAAGCCAACAACCCGATCAATCTCATCCCGTATCCACGCCATACACTCCTCGTTCGTTCCCATGTCTGGCCCAGGAATATAGTCTTTGATATCCGCAATAGCGCAGGCAAAAGCTCTTATCAGCACCTCTTTGTCGGCCTTAGCCATCTTGGGATCTGCCAAGATGATGGATTTACCACCGCCATGCGCCAGACCCGCGGCCGCATTTTTCAGTGTCATCGCTCGTGCTAAACGAAAGGTCTCTTCACTCGATCCATCTTCAACCATGCGGATCCCACCAATGGATGGCCCAGCAGCCACGTTGTCAATAACCAAGATAGCCCGTAGCGTGGTACGTGGCTCATAAATGTAGACTATCTTTTCTGGACCTAGCTCATCTGTAAACTCAAGCTCCCTTTGACTCACTCTTTCCTCCTAGTTCTAATCTGTACTTCTCAATCAAATAATCCCGAAGCCTGTACTTTTGCACCTTTCCGGTTACGGTCAAAAATTGTGAAAAGTCAGCCACAAAATGCACGTAGCGTGGAATCTTCGGCCATTCCATTTTGCCCCGACAACGTTGTTGAATCTCCTCAGCGGTTAGGTGGACGCCTTGCTTGAGCTGAACGACCAAGGCTGTTACCTCCTGAAGCACCGCATCGGGCAAGCCAACAACCTGCAAACTCTCAATGTCAGCCGCAAAGAGCCTGTAGAGCTGTTTTTCTACCTCCGCGGGATAAACATTGTGACCACCAACAATAAACATCTCTTTAAGACGACCTACAACCCGCAAGTATCCCTCCCTGTCACGAATTCCAAGATCACCTGTCCGCAGCCAGCCATCGACTATCGTCGACTTCGTATCCGCCGCATTTTTGTAGTATCCCTGCATCACATGGAAACCCTTAACCCAAATTTCACCGACCGCACCATCGACTAAGCTTCGGTGAGATTCGGGATCAACTATCCTGGCCTGTGTATGTTGAATGGGTCGCCCTACAGTTTGTAGGCGCTTCTCAAGTGGATCGGTGGCGACGGTTTGATGGGTAAGAGGCGACGCCTCTGTGAGACCATAGCCAACACTCATTTCTTTAACTCCCATCTGTTGTATGACCGCTTGCAAAAGTGGCACAGGACAGTGTGAGCCTGCCATGATACCAGTTCGCAGGGAGCTAAGATCGTGACGTGCAACCATTTCAGCCGTAAGTTCTGATTGGAACATGGAAGGCACTCCATGCAAAACTGTGCAGCGCTCCTTTTCAATAGCCGCCAGTGTCTTTTTCGCATCAAAAAGCGGCTCTGGAATCACCAATGTCATCCCACTGACCAGACCGAGAAGATTGACCAGGATGGACCCAAAACAGTGATAAAAAGGTACTGGCCCGCACAGACGATCTCCAGGCCCAATTCTAAGATTCTCAGCAGCACATTTCGCATTATTCAGAACGTTATAGTGTGTGAGCATGGCACCTTTAGGATAACCGGTTGTACCTGAGGTGTACTGAAGAAGCACGGTATCGGTGGGTTTAACCTCTTCAGCACGACTGGCTAGCAACCCATTTGAAACACTTTGACCACGTTCTACAAAATCAGACCATGCAATGGCATAAGAAGGGGTGCGGTTGCCAATCACCACTATGTGACGGAGCCTGGGAAGATGATTGAGACGACACGCTGGATCTTGATAATCTATGATATCGGGAGAAGCTTTTTCCAATGTTTTGACGTAGTCATAAGTAAACCGCTTTTCCCCATGCCCTTTAATGACACCGGCAATCATGATCAACAGTACGCAGTCCGACTGTTTCAGCGCATAAGCTAACTCATCCGCCTGCCACTCCGGGTTGATCGTAACCAAAACCGCGCCAATTCGAGCCACTGCCAGCTGGGTAAGGAGCCATTCGGGTTGATTGACCCCCCACATCCCTACATGGTCTCTTTTTTTGATTCCAAGACCAATGAGCCCCTTGGCAATACGATTGACTTCGTGATCAAGTGCTATCCAAGTGAATCGTCGACAAGCGTGAACAAAAATAGCAGCCTCTTTCTCCTTAAGTTCGATGGCTTGTTGATGTAAGAGGTTCCCAACGGTTGTGTTGATTAGTGCCATAGAAGCAAGCTAGTAGCGATCAACGTCGGCAAAGCTGCCCACAGTTGGTTCGACGAGCTTTTTAAAGTCAGCGTAACACATACGAATGGCTTCTCGGAAAGTGCCAGCGTTAAAGACAATCTCCTCATCCTCTTCCAGTTTTTGGTCCACATACACTTGAAGACCATAGAGGTTGCCAAAGGGAGGCATAGCGCCAAGCTCGCAGTCTGAAAAAGCATCTTTGAACTCATCTTCCGTAGCCAGCCGCAATTTTGGCTCACCGGTAAGTTCTTTTAACTGCTGCAGATCGACGCGATGGGGAGCTTCCAGCACCGCCATCAGAAAACCATCCGGAGTCTTGCAAATCACGGATTTCGCAAACATCTTCCCTGAGACATGTAGGGCCTGCGCCAGCTCTAAGGCCGAGTATGCAGGTGAATGGCTGATCACCAGGTACTGGACCTTCTTGTCGTCGAGGATCTCTCTTAGTCGCTTTGCGATTGCCATAGCTTTTCTCCTTGAAAAAGGGATTTACTAATATCCTACTGGTGGCTAAAGGAAATGATCTAGATCAAGAGTTACAGCCGTACGGACCGCGTGCCGCAATGAAGCATAAAGGTGCAGAGCAGGTTGCTTACGCCGCCTCTGAGATTCATCTAATCTCCAGACTAGGGTTCAAATTGACGGACCTCGATCCGTTTTTGACGTTGCCATGTAAAAAAGTTGATGTCCATCATGGTTAAAATCTCTGGTTTATCTAAATGGATAAACATGGCTGTGCCACAGCTCGTTTCAGTATCTTCATCTTGAGACAATAGGGAGAAAGGCTATGGAAACCGTGGTAGCGAGAAATATTATGAGAAAGAACGTCATTAGTGTGCGTGATGACATGACGACACAGGAATGTGCCAGATTCCTCCTGGAGAATGAGATTTCTGGCGCTCCTGTTGTCGACCAGAGGGGCAAGGCGGTAGGTGTGATCTCTTTGGCTGATATTGTTCGAACACAGGGTGCGCAAATAAGCACAAAGTCCGAGGCCAAAAATGTGCCGGAATTCTACGAGCGGACCTGGGATGAACTAGCTTATATTGATCAGGTGCCACAAATGCATGTGGAAACTGAGGGATTACCGGTTCGAGAGATCATGAATCCGGTGGTTTTTAGTGTGGGTGGAGATGCCACAGCAGTCGACATGGCAAAGACCATGGTCGCCAGCCGCATCCACCGTCTCTTGGTGACACAAGACGACAAAATGGTTGGCTTGATCACCAGCTTGGATTTGCTCAATCTCATAGCCAAGCTTGAAGATTAGAAGGCAGAGCAGATCTTGTAAAACTTTGCTGGAGATAGACGCAATTTTGAGCACGCTAACGCCTAGCCTTGTCATCCCGCTGAGTCTTAACTAGAAGCTCTACGATGTCTCTGTCTGTTACCTGCTCAAAATTCTGAAAGAACTGGCCAACCGCATAAAAGCCAGCGGGTTCATCTAACAGTATGACTCTATCAGCCTCCTTGCTCAGGCGTACTGCTGTGGGAGGCGGTGCCACGGCAGCAGCCACGATTACTTGTCTGGGATCGTGCGTCCGAACTTCTCGGATTGCTGCAATCATCGTCGAGCCGGTGGCAATGCCGTCATCAACAATAATGACAGTACGATCTCTAAGGTCTTTTGGACCAGAGGTAGGTGTATACATTTGTCGACGTTTCTTCAACAGTTCCCGTTGACGTTTGGCTTCTTCTTCAAGATAACCTTGAGGGATGTCCATAGCGCCTACTTCAGGGTTTAAGTAGACTTCACTCCGTTCACCAACGGCCCCAATGGCAAATTCCGGCTGGAAGGGAGCGCCTATTTTGTGGACGAGAATCACATCAAGCTCCGCGTCAAGTGCCTCAGCAATAATTCTGGCCATAGGTACTGCTCCTCGCGGGATGGCAAGAATTATCGGGTGTTGCTCCTTATAGAGGACAAGCTTTGCGGCCAGAAGATAGGCAGCTTCTGAACGGCTCGAAAACAAAAACTTCATTGTAACAACTATAAACTTATCCCGGCAGAAACAAATGATGATGATCAATCATAGATGAGCGTTCTGAAATCTTCTTGCTCCTGTGGTATTTCCTAGGCGGCTTTGGCGGATCTAACAAATCCGCGGCAGCCTTCCCAGTCTCTTTTCGCATACTCTGGACGACCTTCCTGAGGTCACCCAGAGCAAAACCCTCTTCTAGGATAATGCCCACGCTTTGCAGATAACAGTACCAAAGAGGGTCGAGCAAAGAACCGCCGAGTTGAATTCCACATTATTGAGAAAGCTTCACAATAGGCATTGGTAAAAGTGATGCGAAATAGATTTTAGTTTGACTACTCTTGAAGATGTATCAAAATCTCAGTTTATGTCGAACCCCTCCATGAGTCTGAGAAACTCATCGACGGGTTCGGGTCCTGGAGGTCTTAGGGTGCAATCAACTACTTGACTACCATCAGACACCGATTGCCAAGACCCATTCACTAAAGAACACTGCGCTTGCGTAGCATTTTGACAGGCGAGATAGGCGGCTAAAATCTCTTTTACGGCATTGTGTATACTGTAATATATCTTTGCATGCTCAGCGAGAATTTGCGACATCAGAGTCATTAGTACATGCATAAAACGCACTACTCTGGGACAGTGGTCATACTCAGGATCAGCTATCTTAAATGTTGTATCGACAGCCACGAAATATATGATCTTGCCTGCAAGAGAGACTTCTTCAATAACTTCATCTAGTTCTAACCCGTTTGTTTCATGAACTCTTTCTGGCAAAGATGACAACCGTTCAATTAAGAATGCAAACTCTCTATCGTCCATACCATCTTCTTGCATTGCACGGACAACTTGTATACGCAACTCAAGATGATAACGAGGATCAACAATGAGCTGTTCGAATAAAATGGGCCATCTTTCTTGCAAACAGGGGCCTAATGTAAACAACGTATCTAAATTAAGATCTCTCGTTGGGCCGTTGTCATTGGCTGTTTCGAAAAGACGCCAAAATTCCGCTTCAAACTCATGGTAAGCTGCTGACAATTCTAAGTCACCGCTCATACAACGTTTGCGATACAATGTTGCCAACGCTTGAGTGCTGGAAGCATATACAGCAGAGTCTTGTTGCTCTTTGGCACGAATTTCTAGAATGAATTCCTCAGCACGATCGTTAGCATATTCTGCTATTCTCAATGTAACCTCACCGGCTAACGATTCTATTAGAGCGCGATGCGCATTCGCTCTTGGCAGCTTGCGGATAGCGTCCAATCGTTGAAAGACATCCTGCAAATAACCCTGCGATGTTTCTCGTAGTTCAAAAATGTAAAATGGCTGCGATGGAATAATTATGACGCTACTATCATGATAGTAGTCATAGGTCCAAACCTCTTCAAATTGCAAAGG
The DNA here is from genome assembly GCA_028277945.1 of Oligoflexia bacterium. Lineage (GTDB taxonomy): Bacteria > Bdellovibrionota_G > JANQFH01 > JANQFH01 > JANQFH01 > JANQFH01. The sequence goes on along the minus strand of JANQFH010000021.1, from coordinate 201,661 downwards.
CGCTACTGCTTGTTCGCCAGATTCATGGGCAATTAAATCCAAGTAAAAACTAACTTCTGCTTTGAACTTTTGCTCCGATGTAGCCAGCCAAAAATCTGGGGCCCGTTTCTGATAGTCATCGAGCGCTTGTTGGCGTGCGCCTTGACTATTACTTTGACGATCAAGCAAGATCTGTTTGTACTCATCCAGATCATTTGCAGAACCCAGCGCCGTATTCCACCCTAGAACGATGCAACAGATCAGTGCGAAGACCCGTGTAAATAGATATAGCTGTTTGTCATATTGAAACGAGAAGCACTGCATACACCCCGGCTCCTTATTCGGAGTGATATCACTAATTTTCAAACTGGCCAAGGGAATCGCTGCAAGCACCAATAGGACCACTAGTCATGCAGTCACTGAAAACGTTTTGATATTACTGGAAAATCTTCGGCAGCACCGTGGTTTCTTCTTGGCACGGATTGCTTGTAGCTCACACTGTTAGCTGTTATTAGAGGTTTCTCTGCCATAAGGAGCTTCACCATGAAACCCACGCTGCCCCTATTTCACACTTTGACACTTCTGATCTTGGTATTGATTGCGTTCTCCGCTACGGCAGGAACTGAAGCAAAATTCTCCTTCTCCGAAAAGGAGCTGTTGCATAGTTTCAGTGGAGTGCCGGTACGCGCAGCAGCTGGTGATCTCAATGGTGACGGTATTATGGATGTGGTGGCCTCTCAGATATCTGATGAAGACTCATTTAACCGTGTAGAAGATAGAGGCTGCAAACTGTTGCTTTTTGTTGGCACAGCAAACGGTGAATTCGACTCTCCAGTAACGCAATCAACTGGTTTTTGTGCCATTGGAGTAGGTATTGCAGATGTCAATAGTGATGACTATGACGACCTACTATTGAGTTACTACCGCTCTCTAGATCCTAAACACCAAGCCGATGGAGAGGGGGCCATACACCTGGTCAATGTCTTTCATGGGCCAATAGCCTCACTTGATCTTAACCGGCCGTCTGTGGGCTACGGGATTGACGCTGCACCAGAAGAATTCTTTGTAGAGGATTTTTCAGGCGATGGTGTTGTCGATATCCTACACACCGGCTCTGACTTTCAAATTGGTTTGCGCGGCAAAGACGATGGAGGATATGATCACATTGCCACCCTATCAGAGGACCAGCCAAACAACTCGATTACCTTTGTAGACATTACCAACGATGGTACTCCAGATCGATTTCTTGTCCGGATGCGTGAGCAAAATGATAGCCACGTCTATTTCGATCTCCAGCCTGGTTTTCGGGATGATGGCGGATACCGTATTAAAGTGAACAACGACGATCGAAAGTTTATCGCCCTTTTGAACCTTCTGATGCTGACCCGCGTTGGCAGCTATCTAATCCACGCTGTAGGTTTTGGTGATTTCAATGGTGATGGCAGTTTAGATCTCGCACTGTTAAAAGATGACGTAGGAGCGGTGGTGATTCTTCCTTTAGCGCCGATCCGCGAGTATGCAACCATCTTACCGCAAGACTTTACACTGAGTAACACTACTTATGTCAGTCAGCACGGCCTCAGATTTAGTTTTCATCTTCCGAATCTAGCTGATTTTGTCAGCGAACTGCAGGTCACCAAGGTGAGCTTTGATGACTCTCGAGGTTTCTTCAAAAATCTCGCCCGGCGACTGGCTGATATTGCTAGATTCCAAGACACCTTTGGAAGTTACATGCCCCCGGTCGCCAAAGATCTAAATGGAGATGGCAGCGACGACCTGATAGTGGTCGACCGTGAACGCCGTGAACTCAAGCTCATTTATGCGGACCCAGATTCGTAATGTCTCTACTTGATGACAAAGAACATGCCCCAACCAATGTGCTCGCGGATGGGTGCGGAAAGACAGTACTCATAAAAAGCCTTGGTTGTTGAGTAGGCCTCGAGCCCAAAGAGGTCTAGCACATCGGACCGCACCTCTTGCAGATGCTTCAATGCCGCCTCATAGTTGCTGACTATTTCAGCGCTGTAGTCCCTTATCTGTCTTACTTGAAAGCCAACAGCTGTAAGCAGCTGTTGGTAACTCTGCAGGCTCTCGCAGACAACTGGTTGTTTGAGGTAGTCGTAGAACTGCTGCGTCTCCGCAGTAATCCGCTGCTGATCGTCGAGCAGATCGGTGAACACCAGCCGTCCCTTTTGTTTAAGCACCCGCCACATCTCTGCAATCGCCTTAGCTCTATCAACCACATGGCACAAGACTTCATTACTTATAACCACGTCAAAGCTCTCATCTGCAAAGGGCAGAGAACCTGCCTCGCCAATCTCAAACGCCACCCTCTTCTCCAAACCCAGTCGTTTCACTCGGCCTATCCCGACCCTCGTCAGAGACCCAACCAAATCCACTCCAACTGCATGACATTCATACTTCCTAGCAAGGTAGAGACAACTACTGCCTATACCACTACCAACATCTAGTAACTTGGTGCGTGAGCCAATAACGGCCAGTTCCGCCATGGTATCCAATGTGCGCTCCTGGCCCGTCAGGAGTTTTTCCGCAACCCCTTGAAAGAGGCCGTAGTGGAAGTACTTGCTCCAGGTGAGCGTCAGTTCCTGATGGCGACTGCGATAGTGCTCCGCTATAATCTGTGTTGTAATTTTAACCATATGAATTAATTGACTATTTTCTATTAGCAGAAAATCGCGTTGTCAACAGCCCGTCACCACAGCAACGATGACTCGCAAGCCTTATCAAAACTTGATTCTCACGGCATTGCGGGGTAATCGATGCCTCTGCGGGCAGATTTGCTCATCAACGGCAGCCCAGGAGGTCAAACATGACTAAACTCCAAATTCAACTATGGACGACGATTAGCATTTTTTCCATACTCTTTCTTTACACCGCTTACACAGAAGCAGCACAAAAAAGCGTTGCCATCACCCAGATTGTTGAACACCCATCATTAGACGACTGCCGCAAGGGTGTGCGTGATGAACTTCAGGCACAGGGATTTGAAGTTGGCAAAAACCTCAGCTGGACCTTTGAAAATGCCCAAGGCAACGCCACAACTGCAGCTCAGATTGCCAAAAAGTTTGTTGCGCAAAATCCTGATGTGATCGTCGCCATCTCAACTCCATCAGCACAGACCGCTGCTGCAGCCGCACGCAATACCGCCTTGGTCTTCACTGCGGTTACCGACCCCGTGGGTGCCAAGCTGGTCAAGAGTATGAAGCGACCCGGTGGCCTCATCACTGGAGTATCTGACCTCACCCCCATCGATCGGCACATGGAGTTGATCAAACGCCTTCTCCCAAAGGCTAAGAGCGTCGGCGTGATCTACAACCCCGGTGAAGCCAACTCCATAACTCTAGTCAACCTAGTAAAAAAGTATGCCCCTGATCAAGGCATGCAGGTTAAGGAAGCTGGGGCAACAAAGTCAGCAGAGGTATTGACAGCTGCCCGATCTCTCGTGGGCAAGGTGGATGCTATCTACGTGCCTACCGATAACACGGTGGTTTCGGCAATCGAGGCGGTGGTTAAGGTAGGCATTGAGGCAAAGATTCCCATCTTTAGCGGCGACGCCGAGTCGGTAAGCCGAGGCACTGTCGCCTCGCTCGGTTTTAGTTACTACGATGTTGGTCGTCAGGCAGGCCATATTGTCGTGCGAGTTCTCAAAGGGGAAAAGCCGGGAGACATCTCTGTGGAAAGCGTTGATAAGCTGGAACTCCACGTCAATCCCAAGAGCGCTAAACAGATGGGACTGTCGCTGTCAAAATCCATTCTTAGTGAGGCTGATAAAGTTATCCGGTAACCGGCATAGCTAAACTTCAACAATGAGCTCACTGGCGTTCCTTGGTGCATTTGAAATCGGCTTGGTCTTTGGTCTTGTCGCATTTGGTGTCTACATTTCATTTCGTATTTTGGACTTTCCCGATTTAACCGTAGATGGGAGCTTTCCACTAGGCGCGGCTGTCACTGCCAGCTTGATCGTTGCCGACGTACATCCCTTGACTGCCACATTAGCAGCCATGCTCTCTGGTGGTTTAGCCGGGGTGATCACCGCCTGGCTCAACGTACGTCTTAAAATCTTACATCTACTCGCGTCGATCCTCACCATGATCGCACTCTACTCGATCAATCTACGCATCATGGGACGGCCAAATGTAGCCTTGCTAGGTGAGAGGACCTTGCTGACACCGCTAGAAACTCTTGGCCTGCCTTATTACGTTTCGACACCGATTGCGTTTGCGGTAATTGTAACTATAACGATGCTGTTACTCATCGCCTTTTTTAACTCGGAGACCGGCCTGGCAATGCGGGCAACTGGGGCAAACCCACGCATGGCACGTTCCCAAGGTGTTTCCACCTCAACCATGATTGTTCTTGGCATGGCGATATCCAATGCGTTGGTGGCTCTAGCTGGCAGCATGTTTGCGCAGAGTCAGGGCAGTGCCGATGTCACCATGGGTGTCGGTACCATTATCGTCGGTCTTGCCTCGGTCATTGGTGGTGAGTCGATCTTGCCAGGCCGGAGCATGACGCTTGCTTTTATAGCCTGCCTGCTTGGCTCTATCGTTTACCGCTTCGCTGTTGCGCTGGCTCTGAACGCGGACTTTCTCGGGCTGCATGCGCAAGATCTCAATCTTATTACAGCCGTTCTGGTGACGATTGCCATCTGTCTGCCTAGGACCAGAGCTTCCTTCAAAGTACGGGTACGGAGAAACTAACACATGATTGCCATCAAAGAGCTGAACCTCACCTATGACAGAGGAACGCCACTAGAAACCATCGCCCTGCGCGGCATTGACCTCGACATCTCCGAGGGCGAGTTTGTCTCTTTGATTGGCAGCAACGGTGCTGGAAAGACCACGCTGTTAAACATCCTCGCCGGAGAGATTAAACCAGACAGCGGCACAGTAAAGTTCGATGGCATGAACGTCACTTACCAGCCAACTGAACGACGGACCAATCTCATTGCCCGCGTTTTTCAAGATCCCATGACCGGCACCTGTGAAAAGCTGACGGTTGAAGAAAACCTGGCACTTGCTTCAGCACGCGGCAGAAGAAGGCAGCTGCGGCCAGCGCTCTCTAAGCAGCAACGCATGAGATTTCAAGAGGCGCTTACTCGCCTCGGCATCGGCCTAGAAAACCGTCTTCAAGACAGTATGGGCCTGCTATCCGGTGGCCAGCGTCAGGCCGTGAGTCTGTTTATGGTTACGCTTCAACCGATGAAGATTCTGCTACTTGATGAACATACTGCCTCACTAGACCCAAAGACTGCAACGCTTATTTTGCATATCACCAACGACATCGTCAAAGAGAACCACCTCACAACCCTGATGGTCACGCACAGTATGCGACAGGCCTTGGATGTTGGCAGCCGTACCGTTATGCTACACGAAGGACAAATAGCCTTTGACGTCTCTGGCAAGGAACGTCAGGGATTAAAAATTCAAGACCTGCTGGCTCTGTTTGAGAAGGCACGTGGCGTTGAGCTTGCTGATGACGACCTGTTACTAAGCTGACACCTCTGTCATAAGACCGTGACCTCAGAAATCTAGCCAACTGGCGTTTGTCTGTATCGCTGAATCGGGGGTTGCCCCAGCTGCCATGAATACAATCAACTATTTGATATCAAAGAAATAAACCTGTTAGGCCAGAGGGGTTGTAGTAGTTTTGTACTCAGCATCAACAACGTAAACTCTCAGACTTGACGACCCAACCAGCAACACAAAAGGCTACCCTCACCATCTCTTTCTATGCTATTTTCACTCAAGATTCCTAATGAACCTAGTAAGTTGTAATTTATACAGAGCTTTTTTAGTGAGGTAAGCTTGGCAACAAAGAGAAATACTTTTTTGATCATAGACGATTCAAAACTCCATCACCGTATTTACGACCTTGTGCTTTCATCTGGAAAGTTTGCAAATAGCAGAGTCATCCACGCTATGGATGGCAGAGAAGGGTATGCGATTCTCGTTTCAGAACCGGATATCTCTCTTATATTTCTTGACATCAACATGCCCATAATGAACGGACTAGAGTTCCTAAAAAAAAGACAGGCGGAAAAGGTACGTCTCAATGTCCCGGTTGTCTTGGTTACGACAGAGAGTACTGAACAGGACAAGGCCCGAGGCCTCTCTGCCGGCGCTGATGACTACCTGTGTAAGCCCTTTTCACCCGAAGATCTTGAAAAAACTGCCAGCAAGTTTCTAAAACAGAGCGATTAGAGGACCCGCGTGGATAACGCCTATCGTTCGTTAATCAACGCATTCATCGAAGAGTGTATGCCTATGGCCGAAAAGTTGGCAGACCTCTTTTTCAATTTTGAAAGGCGTTGGAAGTTTGGTGACCCGGCTGACGAACTGTTCCAGCCAATAAAGAGCGATCTTCACACCATCAAAGGCAACTCGGCAATGATGGGGTTTACCCCTATTGAACGCACTGCGCACGCTCTTGAAGATGTCTGTGCTCTATTGATAAAGCGGCCCGAACTTCGCGACGAGCAAGCGGCGGAACTGCTTATGGAAGGCGGCGATCTACTGGTACGCATGTTGCAACAGGCTGAATCCGAAAATGTACAGGCTGGCCCGGCAGAGGAGTACATTCTTAAATTACAAGACTATGTCGAGACAGCAAGAGAGAGACGTAGCGGCACAGACCGACGTTCAGACCAAGAATGGCGTAGCGGTGACGATCGTAGACAGGGAAAAGAGCGTCGACAAGAGCCGGCGGCAAAAGGTCAACAACCAGCAATTGGAAAAGTCAGTGACACGATTCGGGTTGATTTTAAACGCTTAGATGAACTGCTTGAAGCTGTTGGTGAGGGCGTTATCGTGCAATCGGTTTTGTCTGAAGTGCACCAACGCATGTCACTAGCCTTTAGAGATAGCGCAGAGGTCGATATGCTTGGCCGAGCCATCCTCTCTCTCGACAAAATCATGAAGCGACTTGAAGATACACTGATGGATACGAGGCTACTACCGATATCAACCCTGTTTGGACGTTTTCCTCGACTTGTGCGTGACCTTTCGCGTCAGAAAGGAACGCCAGCAACCCTTGTAACCCTAGGTGAAGAGACGCGTATCGATAAGAGAATTATAGATCGCCTTGGCGAACCGCTTCTACACCTCATACGCAACGCGTTTAGCCACGGCATTGAAGACCAGGAAGAACGCAAGAAAAGAGACAAGAAGGCGGAGGCAAAGATTACCCTGCAGGCAAAAAATCTTTCAGATCGAGTAGTGATTTCAGTAGGTGATGACGGCGGAGGCATTGACGTTGAAAAGGTTCGTCAGAAAGCGCAGTCCATGGGTCTTGAGACGACAAACCTAAGTGCCGAGGAAGTGAAACGATTAATCTTTCTTCCTGGTTTCTCAACATCTGCTGAAGTATCGGAACTTTCAGGTCGCGGTGTTGGTATGGACGTTGTTGCCGAAACCATACAGAGTTTAGGGGGTAGTATTGAAGTCCATAGCGAAATCAAATGTGGTACCGAATTTGAGATCAACTTGCCTCTGACTCTGACGGTCATTCGCTCTCTTCTAATTGAAGTAGATAAGGAGTTATATGCCATACCACTAAGTCATGTTGTAGAAAGTGTGAAATTAGAAGAGATGCGGATTCATGAGATAAAAGACTTTGGCATGTTAAATTGGCGCGGCAAAATGCTCCATGTTGTCGATGGCGGCAATTTATTGGACACCGAGTCAAAAAGCAAAAAGAGAACATTCTGTGTTATCGTCTCCTCTGGATCTAGATCGAAGGCTATTCTCGCAGATCGTTTGGTGAGCCATCAGGACATAGTAGTCAAAGGGTTGGACAGTATATTTGCGGATTCGTACACAATTTTTGGCGCAACCATACTGGGGAACGGTCAGGTCGTGTTCATCCTCGACGTCGCTAGAATTATCGACGAAAGCGTAGCGGAGAAGAAGACGTTTACGAGCCCGCCTGTTACACCGCTACAGTAAAGGCGCTATTGTAAGTAGAAAGCGATGGCAAAAGATTCCACAGTCAAAGAAACCGCTCCCGAAGAGAACCTCTTGGATTTTGCCGATGTCGTTAACAAACAGCAAGAGGTCGCAGAAAAGGATAAAGAGAGAACACCGGAGCTGCAAATTGTCACATTCTTACTGGATAAGGAGGAATACGGTATTACCATTTCCAAAGCCCGGGAGATAATTAAAGTACCCGACATTACACGTGTACCCCAGACTCCCAAACATGTGCGTGGAGTCACAAACCTTCGTGGGCGCGTCATCCCGGTTGTAGAGTTGCGAACTCTGTTAGGACTCCAAGCCAGTAAGTTGAGTGAGCATTCACGAATTATCATTATTGAGATTCATGACCGGTCATTGGGCATTCTTGTCGATATGGTAAACCAGGTGCTAAAAATTCCGATTTCAATCATAACCAAACCACCTGAGGAAGTGGTTTCCACACAGACTGAATTTATCAGCGGGGTAGCACGTCTAGACAAGAGGTTGGTGATATTGCTTAACTTAGACCGTGCTTTACTATACAATACGGACAACAAAAAATGACCGTTTAGGAGTTAACCTTGTCTATTGACACCTTACCAGAAGACCCCGAAGAGCGATCTGATGCGATCCGCGAAGCGGTTGAAGAATTGGTTAAAACCGCCCCTACAAAGCAAGAGGAGCTGCGCGATCTTATCGTAAAAGGCTTCCGTGACGAGACGAGTCTCGTCAGGGAAGGGGCTATCTCTTTGGCAGCACGCTATCTCGAGCCTGAAGTCATTGGAAAGATGATAGATAGCGATGAAGACGCATTGATGCGCAACGCCGCCATTACTGCAATGAGACGTCAAGGACCCTATGCCCTACCCTACCTGCAAAAAGTCTTACGGGGTGACAATCTTGAGTTAATAATGTTCGTCGTAGGAATCTTGGCATCGACAAACGACCCGTCTGCTGTTCAGCTATTACTACCATTACTTGATCATCAGGACCCTAATCTGCAACAGGTAACTATTGAGGCGCTCGGCGGCTTGAAGTCTCGAGAGGCCGTGCCCAAGTTGCTACCATTCTTAAAGGCCGACCTCTGGCTGCAAATTGCTGCTGTCACGGCTCTCAGCGGTATAGGTGATGAAAGAGCTGTTGACCCCCTTCTCGGGCTGGTCGGCCATCAAATACTCAGTGAATCGGCACTTTCGGCCTTGGGACAAATTGCATCTCCCAAGGCACTCGATAGACTCATCGAACTACTGTGCAATGAAGAAAGGTTGCCGTTACGTGATCACCTACTCTGTTCCGTAGCAGCAATCCTTCAGAACGGCCATGATATCGGCAAGGACTCGCAGAAAAAACTAACCGAGGCTGTGAAAAATGGTAGCCTGCTTAACTATCTCGAACCCATTATGGAACTTTCTGGGTCAAAACATGAACCTGCTACGGATATAGTCTATCCAAATTACGATGACCGCTCAGCAGATCGAACAGGAAGTGAATTGCTAAGATCGGCAGTCGTCTTAACCATGGCAGCAAACCTGGAGTCTCTTTACCCGACAGTTTTGGTGCTGAGCACTAACAGAGGTATGTCGGAATGGATTAAAAAAACCTGCAAATCCTATTTAAACCAGTTTATTGGTGTCGCACCCAAGCTATTAACACATGAAGATGCGGAGATAAGGCGTGCCGCATTGATGATTGGCGCATACGATCAGAGTACAGCGGCTTTGGTAAGACAGTGCCTAGAAGATGAGCTCCCAGAGATAAGAGCCCAGGCCTGCAGTGCGCTCGGCTCTCTAAAAGACGTGGCGAGCATCGACGTGCTGTCTAAGCGGCTCGTTAGCGAAAATGAAATCGAAAAAAATGCCGCAGTGAGTGCTCTTGGCAACATGCCCCCAGAGAGCTTGCAAGCTCTACACAGCTTCCTAGATCTGTCGAAAGATAAAACTGTAGTCAAGGCCGTACTCGGCATCCTCGAAGCTACAAAATCAACGCTGTTTAAGGAAGACGTATGGAAGCTGATGGAGTGTGATGACCCAAGCATACGTAGGGCTGCCCTGAGAGTGTTGGCAGGCTATCCGGAAAAAAAGTCATTACAAACCATTACTGCCAGCCTACAGGACGACGATGTCGACGTGCAGACTGAAGCCATAGAGCAGTTGGTAGAGCTGGGACGCAATGAGACACTTCCGGAACTTATGTCGCTTCTGGAAAGAGAGTTGCCTATCAGATACCGTATTATACGTGCCCTCGGAACCTTCCAAGACGACTGTATTATCAAGCCTCTAATCAAATTGTACACCAAGGCGCCGGCGCATGAACAGATTGAGATTCTTGCTACCTTGATTCAAACATCCTCAACGGAGATTATTCCATTTCTTAAACAACAGATAGCCTCGTCTAACATCGAAATAAAGAGAGAGGCTGCTCATGGTTTAGCACGGCTGATTCGCGAGGACGAGCGGGATTTACTGATTTCACTCGCAGGTGATGCCGATTGGTATGTGCGCAACGAAGCTGCCTGGGGCATGGGAAGACTGGCGTTGGCGGAGTTTGGTGAGGTTCTGCTGACGTTGGCCCGTGATGTCGAAAGTGTTGTCGCGCGAACCGCGCGTGCCGCTCTTAAGAAGATTCCAGGCACTCACAAGACCCAATGATCAACCTTGAAATAACTGATGCCGAATGGAAATTACTCTCTGACTTTATTGAAGCACAATTCGGGCTTCGCTTTCAAACATCTAGGAAGGAAATCCTAACGAATCGCCTGAAAACTCGTATCGACCATCTACGACTGCATAGCTTTTCGCAATATTACCGCTACCTCCTTTTACACCCAGATCGAGCCACAGAGTATGTAGAGCTGTCAAAAACGATCACTAACAACGAAACCTACTTTTTTCGTGAGAACCAACAGATAGAAATTTTGACCTCTAAGATTCTAGATGAACTCAAACCATTGATCGCATCGCACCCTCTACGAATACTATCAGCAGCCTGCTCTAGCGGCGAGGAGGCCTATTCACTGGCTATTGCCTTGCACAACGCAAAGCTGGAAGAAACGGGTTACAGCTTTGAAATAGACGCCTGCGACATTAACCCACGCTGTATTGCCAAGGCAAAAAACGCCGTTTACGGGAAGAATTCATTGCGGATCTGTGATGAGCAGACCATTCAACGATACTTTAATAAGATCTCCGAAAAGGACTATGCCCTTAAGAAAAAGTATCGAAGGAATGTAAGGTTTTTTGAAGCTAATCTGGCTGCAGAGAAAGAAAATCTCGAATTCAAAAGCTATGATGTCATTTTCTGTCGCAACGTACTGATCTATTTCAGCGAACGCGCTTTCCATCGTGCGCTTTCGCTCTTTGCCCGCTGCCTAAAACCAGGGCGCTACCTCTTCTTAGGGCATGCAGAATCGCTTATCGACAAGAGGAAGGACTTTGAACCTGTCTGCTTGGAAAAAACGATTATTTATCGACGGAGTGATCGAAAAACATGATTCGTATTTTCGTCGTTGATGATTCCACATTCTTTCGTAAGGCACTTGCGAAGGTCCTCTCTGCAGATCCAATGATCCAGATCATCGAAGCCGTTCCCAATGAACCGGGAACCGTGAAAAAAATTCTCGCGTCGTCGCCAGACCTAGTCACCATAAGCATCGACACGCCCGGCATGGAAGGTTTGCTGACTCTTAAAGAACTTAGGAACAAAAACTTGAATTTACCGGTAATCGTACTGTCAGCGGTAGACAAAAGTAAGATAGGGGTTGATTCGATTTTGGATATCTTAACGACTGGTGCGGTCGACTTTATCGACAAATCAACCTTAAATGTTATGGATTTCAATCAACTCTCTTACGAACTGCGAGAAAAGATAAGAACGTGGTTTCCAGGAAAGATTAAAGAAACATTCCCCCCACAGAAAGCTGCTTTGTCTCAGAAAAACAAGGCTGCATCAGTGGCACCCAGTAAAACTCCAGCACTTGTAAATATAGACTGGAACGACTTCAAAATGTGTCTTGTCGGCGCATCCACTGGCGGGCCGCCGGCAATCCAGCAAATACTTACGCAAACACCGGCAAATTTTCCCATCCCTATTTTAGTCGTACAACATATGCCAGCGGGTTTCGTTGCCCCTTTTGCACAGCGCCTCAATCGCCTGTCGGCGCTGACGGTTGAAGAGGCGAAACACGGTACTAGGATTGAGCCGGGACTGGCGCTCATTGCCCCAGCCAAAAAACACCTACGGATCACTGCCGATTTTACAACAAGGCTGACAACGAGACCAACCGATGCAAAGCACATACCCAGCATCGACATACTTATGGAGTCGGCTGTCAGCGTCGCTGGCGCCAATACATGCGCCATACTGCTCACGGGCATGGGAAATGACGGAGCTAAGGGTATGAGCGCTGTGCATCAGCAAGGCGGATTGACCATCGCCGAGAACGAAGAGAGTTGTGTGGTCTATGGCATGCCCCAGGCTGCATACCTAAGCGGCGCCGTCTCACATCTCTTGCCACTCGGAGAGATTGTTGAGCTCTTTCGATGTTGAACAAAACAAATCCCTCTGTTATACAAGTTATCTAAGCGAGAAGAGTCAAAAAGTACTCGCTTTACGTATGGATCTTCTACATGGTAGATCAGCTGCATAAGGCCTGTAGCCACGGAGATCGGTGATGAAAAAAATTGCTGTAACGTTCAAAACCTTTGCTTCTGTTGTATGCCTGCTTTACGCCTGCATCTGCTGCAACCATGTTCTGCACGCTCAAGTCGAGTCAGAAGCAATCGATACGGGCATTTCGTCTCCCAAATTTCCACGCTTGAAATTTTCTGGATATGCTGACATTGGTTATTTTTGGCCTGATGGTGATGGAACCGGCTTTGTTATTGATACGGGAGGCATCATTGCTGCCGACTTTCCTTCTATTCCAACCGCGGGCCGATTTATTGGTGATCCCTGGGCAACCCCCGTAAACTCACGTGGAGACCCCGCAGATACTTCGGGCTCTCTAGCCTTTCCCGGCGACCCTATCAACTCTGGCGGCAGGCCATCAGCGATCATCAACGAAGTGAACCTTGACCTGCTGGGAGTGGTGCACCCAGATCTTTATGTCATTGCCAGTATCGACTTCTATCCTCGTAGGGGATTGAGTGGTATCGTCGATGACTCTCTCGAATTAGACTTGGCCTACATGGAGTGGGTCCCCTTTTCAGATGATCCAATCGTCACCTTCTATTTTGGCAAATATGACTCGGCCTTTGGCCGCGAGTATCGCTTCCAAGAGTCCCCTGACCGCACGGGCATCAGCCCATCGCTAATCTTTCGTTATGTCGGCGGTCATCCCTTGGGCATTAAGGCACGCGCCAAATTTTTCAGTCAGGCATTCATCATCAACTTTGCGGTGAATACCGGTTCTAGCCATACTGAAAGCTTCAACTTTTCTGAAGAGATCGATTCAAACTCTTATCCCTCTCTGAGCGGCCGCATTTCATACAGCTTCGACATTGGCGAAGTGCATTTCGATATTGGCGGCTCTGGAGAGTGGGGTCCACAGTCGCAGCAGCCTGATAACAGCATCTTTCAATGGCAGGTTGGTGGAGACCTACTGGTGGTGTGGCGTGATCTGGAGTTTGTTGGCGAGTATGTCAATGGTGAGGCTCCCGGAGGCGGTTCCTCGGGTGCACCATCGCTCGATTTCGAAGGTGCCTATGCCGAGCTCCACTATCAGCTGCTAAATTGGTTTACTCCATACTTCCGTTGGGGCTTCCGAGACGCGACCCATTTGTCTCCGAGCATCTTTGTTTACGAAGTAGACATTATGCGCTTGACCTACGGGGCCCGATTCGACATCACGTCGCGTGTCATTGCTAAAGCAGAGTATCTACATAACCTAGAGCTAGACCCATCACCGAACCTGGCCAATGACCTCATATTGACCTCAGCTGTCTTTAAGTTCTAAGGAGGGTTTCTGCTGATGTTACGAAACAAAAGATTAATCCATCTTACTCTAATAGTTTGGGCTACAGCTATTTTGTCCATCGACGCCGCGGCACAAAATGCCACGGTAACAGGATCCGTACATGTCAAGACAGCAGCACATCTACAGACATCGGTCGTGTACGTCACAGGCAATCTGCCCAAGGCTGCGCCCATGCCTGCTAAGACCATAGAACAAAAAAATAAAAAGTTTATCCCGAATCATATGGTCGTTACTAATGGTACAAACATCGCATTTCCAAACCTTGACCGAGTTTTTCATAACGTCTTTTCTCTGAGTCCTGGAAATGCATTTGATTTAGGTCTATATCGTAAGGGTGAGTCCCGTTCCATCAAGCTAAAGAAACCCGGAGCTGTGGAGATCTATTGCAATGTACATGAGCGGATGCAGGCCAATATTCTCGTTGTTGACAACAACTTTTTTGCCAAACCAACCTCAAACGGAACCTATGAAATTACGGAACTGCCACCCGGCAAATATAAGGTGGCTGGATGGATACCAGGACACCGCGCTGTTGAGAAAAGCGTTGAACTGCAACCAGGCCAGCGCTTGAAGCTGGACTTTACTCTGCCAGCACCAAAGCTACCAAAACGTCATTTAAACAAAGACCGGCTGCCCTACGGACGCTATAAGTAGTTGATTATACTGTGTTTTTCTGCGAGGCCGCAAACGGTGACGCTGGGTTGTCTGCGTCGCTACCCATGCCTTTATCTTTTGTCCTGCTAAAGAGTCATGTTAATTTTACTAGTTAAGTGTAGTACTCAATGCTAGACGGTAAGGCCAACCACCTAACCAGCTTGCCCGCCAAGCTTCTCCTCACTATCCTGATGGTGGGCTTCCTCCTCGGTGAAGCCTTACTGTGGAAAACCATGCATCTTGCCGATGGCCGACCGGCATTGAGCGTACGCGATTTGCAGATCAGTTTTACTGGCGGATACGATAATCAGTTGGAAAACAAAATCTATGGAACCATGCGTCCTTATCTTCCTTCAGTAAAGGCGCTGGATGAGATTCACGAATGGATAGTTCATGGCGCAACAAAGAGTGAATTTGACCACTCTATCATGCCCATTCTCAAGAACTCCTGTATGGGCTGCCATCGTCATGGCGGCAAAGCCTCATTTCGTCCTTTGACAAACTATGAACAGCTGTTGGAAATGGTAAACCATCCCCCTGCACCGAGCCTACCTGAGCAGTTAAACTTTACGAAAATACACATTGTTACGATTGGGTTACTGTTGTTCGTTATCTCATACCTCTTCTTTCAAGCTGATGTGCCCTGCTGGTGCAAATACCTACTCTCAGCCACCGCTTATGGTGGCCTATTGATTGACTTTGCCAGCTGGTGGGCTATGCACTGGTCGTTAGAGTTTGCCTATGGAAGAGCGCTGGGACACGCCTTATTGGCTCTATCTACGCTATCCATGGGCATTATTACACTGATAAAGTCAGGACGGCACCCATCGCAAGCGGTGAGTTAAACATGCTCAATCGGTTATGGACAAAAATTATTCTCTTCTTTTGGGTTCTAAGCGCTATTGCCATGCTGATTGGCTGGTTTCTATTTTCGCGTTTTTTTGAGGAGAATTTTCGCGGGGACTTTGAGAGAAAGGCAGACCAACTAACACAGCTGTTAGCAGAAAACATTTATAACATAACGGCAGACCTAGAACCAGAGATGCTTGACAGAATTCTCATAGCCACCAATGAGCTAAAAGAGGTCTCCTACATAATAGTGTATGACAGCTCTGGCAACCAACTAGTCGAGTCCCATGAAGATCTTCTTAATGTGGAACAAAGACAATGGCAGCAACAGGTTATTCTGGATAAACGGATCAGTGGCTATCTAGATACTAAACGTGGGACTTATAGAGACGTCTTTGAAACGATTTATACCGAAGTAAGAATACCAAAGCCCTCGGGAGAACTACAGGTTAACCGTCTACCGATTGCTGTAGTCCGCGTCGGCTTCTCAACAGAGACACTGCATCGATCTTTACGTCAATCCCAGCAAGCCTTGGCTTTTACAACTATTCTAATTTTGCTGTTAACCGGCGGCGGCGCCTTCCTCTTTCTCAAGAAAAGCCTCTATCCTCTGACAGTCTTAGGAGAAAACGCCCGACGTGTCGCTTTGGGCCATTTTGATGTAACCATTACCGAAACGCATAAAAGACGTAGAGACGAAATTGGCATGCTCGCCCGCCACGTCGGTAAAATGATCGACTATTTTAAAGAGATGGCAGGCGTGGCACGCTCTATTTCTAAAGGTAAGCTGATCACTAACGTACAACCACGGTCGAAAGACGATCTCTTTGGTCACTCATTCATTGAAATGGTCGAAAACCTCCGCCAAATCGTATACCGCATTCTTGAGTCATCCAATGACCTCGCCATCTCCTGTGACGGAATCAACCAGTTAGCAAAACAGTTCTCACAAGGCTCCTCAGAGCAACTAGTCTCTACTGAAGAGACTTCCTCTACTATGGTAGAGATAGCTGCACAACTACAACAAGTTGCCGAGGATGCCGATACTCTGGCCAGAGGCGTCGAGAATACCTCTTCAGCAATTCAGCAGATGACTACCACGCTTGAACAGACAGCAACAAACATTGACGCTTTGATGAAAGCTGTGCAATCCAGCTCCACGACCGCAGAAAAATTAGAAAAGATCGCTAAAGTGTCCCTTGATGATGCAAAAACCGGCAGCCAGAACCTCCAGCAGACCATGACTAACATTGACAGCCGCTCTAAAGAAATCGGCAAGGTTTCCAAGGTAATTGATGATCTTGCCGACCAAACGAAATTGCTGGCGCTCAATGCCGCTATTGAGGCGGCTCGTGCAGGTGAAGCCGGAAAGGGCTTTGCCGTTGTAGCCGAGGAGGTGCGGTACTTGGCAGAAAGCTCGATGAAATCCACGAAAGAGATAGGCTCTCTGATTACTACCATTCAGGGAGAGATTAGCGTGGGTGTCGAAACCACGAATATGGTCCTTGACCAGATTGTCGAATCGATGGAAGAGCAGTCGTCGGGTGCTAGCCAGATGCTGGAGAGATCTGGTGAAATGAAGACTTTGGCTCGACAAATCTTAGTTTCAGCAAAGGAAAATGCTGTCGCTGCCGGTCAAATAACTGTGACCGCAGATGAGATGAATCAACTTACGCAACAGGTCGCCAACTCGACCCGTGAGCAAAAAAGAGGCGGAGAAATCGTTCTCAAGGCGGTCGAGTCTATTGCAAACGTTTCCCGTCAGAACGTCAAAGCCGTAGAGACACTCTCAGTAACTGCGGAAAACCTGGAAAAACAGTCAGAACTACTAAAACAGCAGGTGAAGACCTTTAAAATCTAGTGCTGCGCCCCCACCCCAGGGCCGGATTGCAGCTGACCGAGCCGCTTATGCAACATGGCGTTCTCTAAAACTATGCTAGCATGGCTAACGAGTATATCGACAATAGCAATATCTAGAATTGATTTTTGTTTCTTACCGTTGTCACCATAAACAATTGCGGAAGTTTTATCTTGAATCACAATAGGCACTAAAAGAAGCTCACTGGTTACTGGACGACCAATAATATTATGAAGTGGTGCTAAACTTTTTAGTGTTGGTTTGTCTGGCACGCCACTAAAAGCTTGGCCAGAAACGATGCTGTTCTTTAGTGTCGAAGCCTTTCCTTGTAATAAAACACGTAGGTTAGCAATTCTTGCCGCAAGGGGCTGGTCCGTTAGAGTATTGCCAAAAGCACCTAGCCCAATTAGATCCTGCTCACGTACAAAAAACAGAATAGCGCGATCTACCTTTTTGGAAATATACTCTAGCAAAAGTAAGGATACAGTTGAGGTCTCTTGATTCCGTTGCAGATTTTGCAAACTCTCCTTAAGAGACTGTATGGTACTCGACAGCACGCCAACCACGTTTGCTTGCAGATGGGAGGTACGTGCCTCAAAGTAGTTGCACAGATGTTGCGACAAAATTTCAGCAAAATTACGTACTTGAGCTACATAAGGGGTTTCCGCAACAACCTGCCGTGCCGGACGCACCAGGATACTGTGGGCTCCCGCAGCGTAGATGCGCTTTTGCAGTCCGTAGTCAATACTAGGGCCCGTTAAAATGACATCCAGTCGCGGGTACTTTGTTTTCATGGTTCGTAGTAGTGCTAAGCCGCCCTCTGGTTTTGTCCCTCTTATACCGGAAGCGACAACATCGGTGACAATGACCGGTTCTCGGTGCTCCTTAAGAAGTTCGTCTATTTTTAGCTGAACGCTGCGGATGTCACCAAAAATATGCGCTTTAAACGGCTTGCTACCCCAGTGGTTTTTGATATTTTGAATCAACAGACCGTCATAGAGTAGTAAAATAGCGACATCCTCTTTCTGTGGTAGTACGCTCTCCTCTAAAATGTAAATTTCTTTGTCATCTATATCTGCCAATTCGCTGGGCAATGCTGATGATCCACCACCCGCCACGGTATCGGACGATGCCTCTTGCGTGTCGGTGGCTGACTCGTCAGCCCCCTTCTCTGTCTGTGTCGGAACCTCATCCTGAGGCTGTTTTTGTAGGCTCCTGTTTTTTTCATCGAGGATTTTAACGGATTCTAGTAGCAGGACCCGTGTATCAATATTGATAGCGGGCACCATCTCATGCGGGATGTAAGAGATTTCATCAAACGTATCTATACTGTCGATATCAAAGAAAAAACTACCCTCTTCCCAAGACGCGAGATCCTGGAAGACACGAACGATCTGTCCTAATACAACGTCTTTGAGTTGCTCAAAGCCGACCTTTTTGTTCTCAACAAGAATGGCGCCTAGCGGCTTGGGTTCCGCTAGCTGCTTTTGACTCGCAACAGCCTCAGTGATGTCCTCTTCTGAACAGAGCCCACTCTTAACAAGCGCACAACCAATGTTATCCTCGGGGTCAGGAGAGACGGTACCGATAATATTACCTTCTTTAAGGTATATCTTGCCAACTTTTTTTCCCTTTTCTAGTAATAACGTTCCGGTTTTCTGAGTAATATGAAGAATCTGCAGAATGTCTAGTAACGAAACATCTTCTAAGCTCCCATAGAGGCTCATTGCCAACCATTCTCGTCAACCTTGATCAGATCCAAAAGACCCTTAAAAGTATCTAACTTGCGTTCAACCTGTGAGTACAGTTGAGAACTGTAAATAGCCGTTGCCGCATGACTTGCAAGAAGTTCACAGAGCTCAAAATCTAAAGCCTCAAGTTTATCTTTGTGACCTAGCAGTTTATAAATAGCAATCACACCAATACACTCATCGTGGATTTTCAGACAGACACAGGTAATTGGGTTCTCCACATCTGTCTTCTTAGAGAGATCTTCTAAGCGATAGTCTTCACCCTTTGCAAACGCATTACCGACAGTACCTTCGCCGGCCTGAATGACTCCATGTTTCTCACTGTCTTCCAAGCCTTCGTGAGCAACCAGGAGTAAACGGTTCTCCTTATCTGCCAAGTAGACCCCGAAACACTCGGAACCGATAAGATTGATAACTATTTCCTTTACAATATCAAGCACTTGGCTAAAAATCAGCGTCGAGTGTAAACGGTAGCTGGCCACATAGAGGCTTGCCAGGCTGTTGCTCTGTTGTTCAATCTTGACGTAGTTTTCTGCAAACTCACGATTCTCTTCTTCAATCTCATGTAGATTTTCCTTCAACTGAGCAAGCTGCTGTTTTAGGGCTGCATTTTCGGCTTCAGTAGCACTGAGTTTGTCTTTCAAACCGCCTAAGTCTACTTTCTCATTAACCTGCTTTTTAAGTTTAGAAAGAGTTGCACGAAGTTTATCATTTTCCTTGATGAGTCCTTCAGTAAACTGTTTTGTTTGATCAAAAACTCTGATGATATACTCTTGTTTCTCTTTCAGCTTTCCGCTGTAATTATTGTGATCGCTCATTTTATTTATTTCTCTTCTTGTGCAGTAAGAACCGCTCTTACTTTGGTTAAAAGGCCCAGTTTATCAAAGGGCTTCGTAATAAAATCGTTGCAGCCAATCTCATAACATGTTTCTACCTTTTCCGTTTCACCTTTGGTAGTTACCATGATTACCGGAATTTCTTTCGTCGATTCATCAGCACGAATCTTCCTAAGTGTCTCGATTCCGTTTAGGACGGGCATCATGATATCGAGAAGAATGAGGTCGGGCTTGTCTTCCTTGAGAACCGCAAGCGCCTCCTCCCCATTGCCAGCAGTGAGTAAATCATACCCCTCACTTGACAGCATCATCTTCTCGAGCATCAGCACTGTATTTGCATCATCAACTAACAGAATCCTTTTTTTCAACGGGTTAGACTCCTCTTGTTGAATTCATGAAGATTATACACTGCTAACAGGGCGGTTTATATGTAGCACGTTATCGGACATTTGTCATGAGTTTAGCACCCTTAGCAGATGTCCCTTAAGCGGATGGACATATCGGTAATCTTCGACGGGTTAAGCGATATCCTCTATGACTTTGGCGAGTTCAGGCTCCAGACGTTCCAATGCCTCCTTTGCCAACGCGTACTTTTCTTCTGCCTGATGCATAATGCCCTCACGGCCCATGCGTTCGAGTTCTTGAAACAGCACTGCTGTTTGTTCTGTACCAAAATAGGATACCGAACCAGCTAGTGTGTGTGCAGCGCGCTCTAGCGTATGATGATCGCTATCAGAGATAGCCTTCTCTACGGAGGCGAGAAAGACCTTGTACTCCTTTAAAAAGGTTTTTACAATCGTACGTAACAAAGTCACGTCACCGCCAACCAACCTTAACAGGCCATCTCGATCAACCCCGCTTGTCGTCTTTTCGTCCTGCATGATTTTTTGAAAATCTCAGCTTAAGTCTTAAAAATACCGTACGCCAGTGATCAAGTAAAGCTGGCTAACATAGGGTTGTTCCTTCTAATACGGTATGGCTTCCATGACTGTATCAATAAAGACTCGTTTCCACGGAGTTTTTGAGTTTTACACAAATAGTTAAAATAATTAAATTTTTGGCGGCACTTGCCTTTTGGGTAGTAAATGAAGTATCCAACAGGTGGTATGAATGAAGCAGCCACGGCAACTCCGGTGCAGAACGTTCTCCGCGGTTTGCCAGAGACACAACGACCTAAGACTCTAAATGAGGCGATTCTAGATTTTTTGCGCGCCTTAGAAGTCAGCGACCGTAAACCGACGCTTGTTGCAAAACGTCAGGAGGCCATCGAACATCATGCACAGGGCCCACGAGCGTTATTGAACCTAGAGAGATCCGCACTGATTGGATCCTATGCGACAGATCTTCAGATCGAGCCCCTTGATCCTGTTAATAAGGTGTTAGATGTAGACCTGCTCCTGATTCTTGACAACACATCCTGGAACTTAACACGTTTTTGGAAACCCAAAGATGGTGGAACCAAGTTATTGCAGGATCTCTTTCTCGGTCTACAGAAATTACCCGAGGCGACTATCCGCATCGACCGCCCTATTGTCAGTGTCCGCTGGAAAGATATGAAGATGTCGGTGATGCCGGCATTGCGCCGTAAAGGTGGCGGATTCCTCACACCATCGACCTCTCTATTAACGCCAAATTGGCAGGTCATGGATCCACTCGCCGACGTCCATGCGCTGGCCAAAGCCAACAAGGCGTGTCGAGAGAGACTCTTCAACCCCCTGGTAAAGTTTCTGAAGTGTTGGAATCGACATCAGGGACAGCTGCTTTCATCATTTGCTTTGCAAAGCATTGCTTTCCACTCTGCACCGTCTGGTTATTTAGGTTTTGAATTTGAAATACCTTGGTTCTTTGATAAGCTGCTTGAGTTTGATGGTAGAGAGATTAACTCCCCTGCAAACGTTGGAGAAGTGTTGACGGTTTATTTTGACGAGCCGTCGCGGACAAAGATTCAAACCTCTCAGGCTCGCATAAAACAAGCCTTTTTCGATGCAAAGAGAGGACACCACAGGCTAGCGATCAGGAGCATGGCAGACCTCTTCGGAAAACCGTTTCCAAAAACGGCATAGCGCTATTAGCAGACCGACTGACTGCATGAAACACGATCTAGAGGGCAAGACGGCCTTGATTACCGGAGCTGGCAGTCACATTGGCCACGCCATTGCGCTTGCCTTGGCGGCACAGGGTGCTCATATCATTGCTCACTTTCACTCTTCGGGCGAACGAACAACCAAGCTTATCAACAAGTTGCAACAGCAAGGCACCCCATCTTGGTCGCTCCAAGCGGATCTACAAGATCTAGACCAAGTGGAGCCTTTCTTTGCCAAAGCGACACAACTTGTCAAACGCATCGATATCCTTATAAACAACGCCTCAAGCTTCGTTGAGAGCCGCCTTACTGACTTTTCAATGCAACACCTATGGCAAAACGTTCAACTCAATGCAGCCGCACCATTGCTTCTCTCTCGCATTTTTGCAAAACAAAACTCTGAGGGTAACATCGTCAATCTTTTAGACAGTCGCATGCTTACTTACGATACAGACCATGCAGCCTACTACCTCAGCAAACGTATGCTTTTTACCATCACACGGATGATGGCTGTAGAGTTCGCCCCGAAGATTCGGGTTAACGCCGTTGCACCTGGACTCATTTGCTCGGCCAGTGGCACAGAGTCTGCCGATACAGAGAGTCGCGCTATTGAACTTCCCTTAAAACGCCACGGCACTGAAGACGATGTAGCGGCTGCGGTGCTCTTTTTATTAGAAAGCCGCTTTATCACCGGAGAGGTGATCTTTGTTGATGGGGGACGACACTTGAAGGGAGCCATGTATGGATAGAAACGATGCAGTGTCCGACAAAATTTACATACGTAATTTGCATCTACGTTGCATCGTTGGTGTCAAAAAAGATGAACGCCTAAAAAAGCAAGATATCATCGTTAATACGACGCTCTTTACAGATCTAGCTGCGGCGGCAAAGAGCGACGATATACGTGACACCATTGACTATTCAGAACTGAAACGAGAGATTGTCGCAACGGTTGAGAAATCTTCGCACAACTTAATAGAGCATATTGCTGAGGCGATTGCTGGTGTATGTCTGCGCCATGAGAAAGTCACAAGGGTGCGGATTTCTGTAGATAAGCCGCGGGCATTACGTTTTGCGCGTAGTGTCGGCGTTGAAATCGAACGATGCCAAAAGTGATTATCATACTCTCAAGCGATGGTGGTGGAAAACAATTCTAGTATTAACCTTACCTTAGACGGCGACAGGGGTGTCTTTTATACCGTGCAAGGCGAAGGAACTTATAACGGACGGCCGGCTGTCTTTGTCCGACTTAGCGGCTGTAACCTACGCTGTGAATGGCGCAATTCTGATGGTAGCACGACAAGATGTGACACTCCCTACAGCAGCTTTGAACCAGAAGAAAACCGTAGAGCAACTAGAGATGTTGTTGTACAAGTTAGCAACCATTCCTGCCAGCATGTTGTCATTACCGGCGGTGAACCGTTTGTTCAGGAAGCTGTCACCAACCTGATAGACTCTCTGGTAGATCTCGGTTCTTATGTGACCGTAGAAACGAATGGAACCATTTTTCGTAAAACCAGAGCGCAGTTTATCTCCATAAGCCCCAAACTATCGTCTAGCTGCAACCCAAGAGAGTGGAACGCGAAAAGACTGGCGCCTAAGGCCATCAAAAGCTTTATAAAGCACCATGATTATCAAATCAAATTTGTCATCCACGTGCCAGAGGATCTGCAAGAAATTTTTGCATTCAGAGATAGTTTCGATATCCCAAATGAAAAAATTTATCTCATGCCCCAGGGTATTGAACACGAGGACCTCAAGAAAAGAGGAAGATGGGTAGTCGAGCTGTGTAAACAAAATCGCTTTAATTTTTGTCCGCGAACTCATATCGAACTCTGGGGCAACCGTAGGGGAGTTTGATGGACTCACTTTTTAAACAGAAAGAAAACGAACGAGATGCCAAGGGCTACTCGCTAGTCGAACTCTTGATTGCCACCCTTCTTGCAGCCGTGGTCATGGCGGCCATTTATCAAACTGTGCGTCTCTATTGGCAAAATCTCCACCGCACCACTCGTGAAGCCAAGCTGTTAGCAAACGTAAAACGCACCCTTGGCCGCGTTGAAAAAGAGCTGCGTAACAGCGGCTACAACCCACTGGCCATCCCCTATGATACGGAAAACGACTTAACGCGACGGATTGGCATCGTCGCTGCCTGGCCCGACCGAATTGTCCTGAGCTCTGATTTGATCTCGGCAACGGGAAGCCCAGATGGCTTGATCCTCACGGCATCAACCCTGGACAGGCAGCTGAGCCCTGTTGCCGGCCGTACCGATGGCAGAGAGATAAGCAGTTTTCGCCTGTATAATGGCCAGCTGCAGCAGTATGTTGCAGCACCTGAACAACAGGGCCGTTGGCAGATTCTCACCAAGGGCGTACGACGACTGCTGTTTACCTACTTTGACGCTAATGGTGAGCCCATAGCGACAGACCGTTTGTATAATGATCCAAAAACTTTAAAAGATATCCACAGGCTAGACATCTTCTTAGAACTCGAAGAACGGGCTGCTGTGAAACCCATCAAAGCGAGCACCAAGGTGTCGGTGCTACTGCGCAATCTGCCTGTCTTGACACCGACGCAAACGCCATGATAACTCCTTCAGCTGAAGATGAATTTTTTAGACTGAGGGCAACTCAATGAACAGTGTGAATAAAGTGATCTTAGTAGGAAGGTTGGGAGCAGATCCAGAAGTGCGTTATACAGGTAGCGGTACACCGGTAGCACACTTCCGTATGGCAACCAATGAAACCTGGACGGGTAAAGATGGTAATAAAGAGGAGCGTACTGAGTGGCACCGTATTGTCGCTTGGGGAAAACTTGGTGAGATCTGTGGTGAATACCTTGGTAAAGGCCGCCAGGTCTTTGTTGAGGGTAAGCTGCGTACCAATAGCTGGGAGACCAAAGAGGGTGAAAAGCGCTATACAACGGAGATTACCGCTGCAAACGTGGTATTCTTGGGTGGACGCGGTACTAGCACAGGACAAGAGCACGAAGAGCTGCCGCAGCCAGGAACCCTAAGCGCCGATAACACACAAGGGCAGGCCGAAAATTACAGTGCTGACGAGGATGTGCCTTTTTAACCACGCCTCCTAACTACCCGGCCAAATGAAAAGGTGGCCCATCCTTGTCTCTATTTTTGTGGTCGCCGGAGCCACCGGTGTACTGGGTGCTGTAGCCTTTCTGTTGTTACAAGATCTGCCACAAATTGAATCTTTAGAAGAGTTCAAACCTAAAGGCATCACCCGGCTGATCGATCATCAAGGTCAGCTCGTCGGCGAAATCTTTCACGAACGCCGTCTGCCTGTCGAACTAAAAAAAATGCCCTCACAGCTTGTTGAAGCGGTCATTGCCGTTGAAGATAGCTCTTTCTTCCATCACCACGGTATTAGCCTAAAGGGTATTGTCCGCGCCCTTTTCAAAAATATCATGCAGCAAAGACGCGCCCAGGGCGGTAGTACGCTGACTCAGCAGCTGGCCCGCGTTCTCTTTCTAACACCGGAAAAGTCATACATCCGTAAGTTAAAAGAGATCATCATCGCCTTCCAAATCGAAAAACACTACACCAAAGACGAGATACTCGAGCTCTATCTCAACCAGATTTATATGGGCGAAGGTAATTATGGGATGACCGCGGCATCGCACTTCTATTTCTGTAAACCTCTAGGTGAGTTAACCACTGCGGAAATAGCCACATTGGCAGGAATTCCCAAGGGGCCATCGATCTATGCCCCATCTATAAATCCAGAACGAAGCCGACAACGGCGTAATCAGGTACTAGAGGCTATGGCCCGAAATCGTCTGCTATCGACAACACAGTTCAAGCTGGCCCGCGACGCAGCGATTGACGTTCAGCCCTGTCGCTCGCCAGGGATCCGTAACCACATCAACTCGATGATCCTACAACAGCTGCTGGCTCAGTTGGGCGCCAATCAGGTGCTCAAAGGCCGGCTAAACGTAGCCACGACCATCGACGTTGAGTTGCAACAGGCAGCAGAGCGAGCCGTTGCCTCTGGTCTGTTCGCCTACCGCCAGCGTCATCCACAACCGCTGCCGACGAGATCTACAGTGGTAAGCACTAGCCCAGAAGCCGCGCTGATCGCCATAGACTCGCAATCGGGAGCTATCAGAGCTCTTGTCGGTGGTGAAGATTTTCGTCGCAGTCCGTTCAATCGGGCTGTGCAAGCAAAACGGCAGTCAGGGTCGGCTTTCAAACCTATCGTCTATGCCGCAGCCCTTGCCGCCGGTTACAACCAGTCAACGATTTTTCAGGATGTGCCCATCTCCTACCCAGGCCACAAAGGTAAACCTTACCAACCCGCCAACTTTGGCAGGGGCCATCTCGGCCCTGTCACCATGAGAGTGGCATTGGAAAAGTCACTCAACACAGTTGCAGTACAACTAGCTTCTCGACTTGGTATAGCGCAAGTTCAAAAGATGGCTCGACAGCTTGGCATCACGGCAACGATTCCAAACAACCTAACTATAGCCATAGGCTCTGCTTCAATTTCGCTACTGGAACTGACAGCGGCCTACTCGGTCTTTGCAAATAACGGCATTTACAACAGCCCCCACACCGTACTCTCGGTCACGAATGCCTCCGGGCAGCAACTCTGGAGGCCTGCGATTGCAACCAGAGCCGCGCTCCAGCCTGATGTCGCCTATATTATGCACGACTTGTTGCGCGGAGTTGTGCTCCATGGGACTGCTAACCAGGCGGCGCAGCTCTCTTGCAATGTTGCTGGCAAGACCGGCACTTCCAACAACTATACCGATGCACTCTTTGTCGGCTTCAGCCCTCGACTGACAACAGGTGTCTGGGTGGGCTTTGATGATAACCGCAGTCTCGGCAAAGCCGAGACCGGCACTACTGCTGCACTACCGATCTGGGTCCACTTTGCTGAATCTGCCTGCACTTTGCTGGCACAACCAACCACCGATCAAGTTCCTGAAAACGTCACCATCAAAACCATCGACCACTCCTCAGGCAGGTTAGCAACTCCGAACTGCAGTGATCCTATCGAGGTCGCTTTTATCAAAGGATCCGAGCCAACCCAGCTCTGCGATGAAGAACTCAAGTAATGGCTGTGAAAGGGATACCATTTCAAATCACTCATGATTATTTTTTAATAATATCAATTAATCACTTCAGCAGCGTACTGAAAACGTACGTGAGGACCCGGATGAGCGGACCCAACGCAGGGATGCGAGAATCTGCACGTTGCCGTCGTAAACAATCTATGCTTAGAGTGCGCCGTAGCCGATTTTCATGAGATCACTACGGGTAATGATACCAAGCAGTATTTGCGAATTGTTACGATCTACTACAGGAATGTGGCCTAGCTTATGTTTGGCAATCTTATCTGAAAGCGTGTGCAGGTCTTCGTCTGGATAGGTGGTGACGAGCTTCTTGGTAGCATAGTCTTCAGCCTGCTGATCCAAGTCGTTGGCAGCCAAAGCCCGCCTCACGTCTGAGGCGGTGATTATCCCTACAAGAGTCCCATCCTCACCCAAAAGGGGAAAGCCCTGGTGGCCGGTTTTGAGAATCTTCTCCCACACAGATCGTAATGAACTGGTAGCCGAGACAGTCTCAACATTACGACTCATCACCTCCTGAACCAGATGCATAGCCAAAACATCAGGACCAAGATCCTGAAAGAAACGAATTCCTTTAAGACGTAGCTTCTTGGTGTAAATCGAGTCGCCATAAAGCGACCAAGCAACCCCATCACTAATGACGCAGGCAAACATCAACGGTAGAATGATGTTGTAGTTGAGTGTCATCTCAAAAAGGATGATGATCGCTGTGAGGGTAGCACGACTGACGCCCGCAAAAACTGCGGCCATACCGACTAAAGCGTAAGCACCTGCACTAGCCGTGTTCTCTGGAAAGTAGTGATGAAATAGGGCACCGATTGCCCCACCCAACATGGCGCCAATAAAGAGACTGGGGGCAAAGACGCCACCAGAGCCCCCTGAACCAAGGGTGAGCGACACAGCCAGGATCTTACCAAATACTAGAAGCAAGCAGAGACCAAAACCGAGTTTACCCAACAGGACATCAGAAACCGTATCGTAACCACCGCCGAGAATCTCCGGTAAAAACAGGGCCAACAAGCCGACAAGCACTCCGCCCAACACTGGCTTCAAATAGGACGGCATGTTCAAACCATTAAAGAACGCCTCGACACGATAACTCGTATCGATAAAGAGAATTGCTACCAAGCCTGCTAAAATTCCAAGAAGCAGATAGATGAGCAGTTCGTAATGGGAGATCAAGGTGTATTCTGGGACAATAAAGCCAGGCATATCTCCAAGAAAAGTACGCGAAACTAGTGTTGCAAACACCGCCGCAATGACCAACGGAATAAACGAACGCGTCTTAAATTCCAGTGCTACCAGCTCAAGCGCAAACAACACGCCGGCTATTGGTGTGTTGAAGCTAGCGGCAATGCCACCGGTGGCACCGCACGCCAAGAGGATCTTGGTCAGCTCACTGCGCATATGGAAGATTTGCGCCATATAAGAACCTGCGGCAGCGCATATCTGTACCACAGGCCCCTCACGACCGGTGCTACCGCCTGAACCAAGACAGACAGCGGTCGCCACCGCCTTGACCGGCACCACTCGGCCCCGCATCCTGCCACCCTTTACCGCTGCTGCTTCGAGGACCTCAGGCACTCCGTGGCCCTTGGTCTCTGGCGCAAAAAAGTAGGTGAGCAAACCGACCAAAAGACCCCCGAGAGCTGGTATCAAGATGATCCAGCCGCCCCAGACATGGTCAAGCGGGCTGAGATAATCACCCAAC
Source organism: Oligoflexia bacterium (assembly GCA_028277945.1). GTDB lineage: Bacteria > Bdellovibrionota_G > JANQFH01 > JANQFH01 > JANQFH01 > JANQFH01. The sequence goes on along the minus strand of JANQFH010000021.1, from coordinate 172,898 downwards.
GACAGCTGTCTGAAGAGAAAGAGATTTTGCATAAGGGCGATAAGCTGACGAAATAGCACGGCAACAAGTCCAGAAACCAACCCGACAACAACGGCCAGCAGGCTCATAAGAATGTTCTCATGCTGGCCAAACCAGCGTAATCGACGTAGCACTCTTATCCGTCTCGATTTGCCCTGATCTGTTTTGGTATGTGACATAGTATTGTGCTTCCAGCCGGCGCTATAACACAATCTCTGCTATGGAGCCAAGCAACCACGCCCATCGGCGTTGGCTTTCACCTGAAATCGCCTCGGTGACACGGGCGACTTCTGTAAACAGATGGTACGCTTCACGGCTTAGGTAATGACGTTCTTGTGGTCCGCTAATCTTAACCAGTTCCCGGTGTAGGCTGATAGACTGTTGCAGCATTTGCAAGAATTTATAACTCGTCTCTGGGTCGCCAAAGCCTGGGCTAAGATGCTGGACAGCAAATGCCTCCCAGGTCAGCTGGGGATCACGGCAAAAGGCACTGAAACCCAGATAATTCAACTCATTGCTGACACTGTGAATACCCATTTCACCGTTGAGAATCAAGCCGCTGAGACTGTCGCCATGAGCGTGGCGACAAGCGCTACGGATTTCATCGAGTAAGAGTTGGCGTCGATGAAAGTCACCGACACCAAAACTACTGTTAGGCTCGGAGATCGAGTGGTGTAGTTGGCCCAGGTGCTTGCCACGGCGAGCTGTATTACCAGCAGGCCATGCTTTAAGGGATTGCAGCGATAGTTCCCAAGAGAAACTGGCTAGTGAGGCAAAATACTGCAACGGGATGGTGTTCGTGTAGGTAGCTCTATCCACAACGGCCTCGCTAGCACAAATGACCATGAGATTGCCACCACAACCTTGGACCGCTTGCAACATGGGGCTGGTCAGGTTGGCAAACTCTTTAAAAATCTCGTCAGAACCTTCAAGCGAATCACGACTGCGCTTACAAGACGAACAGTGACAAACCTCTAGCCTGCCATGAGAAAGAAAAATGCCTTCGGGTTCTAGTTTATCTATAAGCCATTGGGTGCCCTGCTTTAACCATTGCTGGTTTTCCTCTTTGGACGAACAAAGGTAGAGGGCAGGAGCGTTTTGTCGAGTATAGGGTTTGCCGGCTGGATCTATAGCAGCTAGCTGTGGATGGCGCTCGAGCCAAGAGGAGAGACAGTAATGATCATCCGTTTGCACGACAAAACCATCGTAGGATCCTGTACCTGCGCTCGGTAGTACAGAGACTCCCCTCTTCCGACCATAGTCGATGAGCTTTTTGGCAGCACGAACGCCACCATGGCTCTTCCGCAACATACCAGCGACAATCACCGCATCAATCTGTCTCTGGGATGCATAGTCAATAAGACACTTATATTCGTTTAAAAAAGTCTCTGATGATTTCAAATATGGCCCTGCTTCCCCAGCGGGTAGACTGAGATTCGCATCACCGCTCCATTGCATACGATGATCCCAAGTCCAGAAGAGGGTATAAAATTTTTCCTGCATCAACAAAAAACCAGGATTCAAACGTGCGTGTCAAAAAAGAGCAAGGCGGCCTCCTCAGCCGCCTTTGAGTCAGGATACCTCTCACTTATTAGGTCAGCAATCTGCTGGGTCTGTTCCTTATCGTCTAGTCGGTTTTGGCAAATGAGAGCCGCACGCAAGAGTAAGTCAGGCGCACGCTTATCATGTTTGTAACGATCGGCATAGTTCATAAGCGCCGTTACTGCACCCTCAAAGTCTTCAAACTCCTCTAGCCACTCAGACAGTATAATCTGAACATCTTGCTCAAAGCAGTGCTTCGCCTGCGACTGCATCAGCTCACCATAAACCGTTAAGGCCTCCGTCTTTTTGCTGGCATTCACGTACAGCCGCACCAGCTTATTCACCGCATCAATACCCTCTTTAAGCCGCCCTTCCAAAATACAACACTTGTAGAATTCGTTCAGAGCTACAGTATCATTAGCGCTCTTTTGCAACATACTCTGAAAGCAGACAATGGCATTGCTGTAGTCGCCGGCTTTTTTATACTGCCTGCCCTTTTTGTACCATGCGTCGCTTGTGTCATTGCTATCGTCAATCGCCGGTGATGCGGGTCCAGTTTTCTTGTTATCTTCCATCACATCGTCTCCTCTACTAGACGAAACTGCTTAGGGTCTCCCAACATAATCAGCGTCATATTGGTACGTAGCACCGTATCCGGTGGAGGGTTATAAACAAACTGACCCTCTGCATCTTTTACTGCAAGAATAGATATTCCAGTTTTTTCGCGAATTCTTGTTTCGCTAAGTTTTTTGTCTTCAAAGTGAGAGCCCTTCTTTACCCGATACTCTTCAAAACTCACCGGCACCGAGGGATCCTGCATCATGGACTCAAGAAAACTCGATACGTTTGGACGCATTAAGCCGGAAATCATCTTGGCCGCACCAATTCGGTTGGGATTGATAACCCGGTCGGCTCCAGCTTTGAGAAACTTGCTATGGGTAGCGGTATCTATGCCCCTAGCGATGATACGTATGTGTGGATTTATCTGCCTGGCGGACAGCGCCACAAATAGATTATCCTGATCACTAGAGAGCACTGTGATCAATCCTCGAGCCTGTTGTATGCCCGCCTGCTCAAGAACGTCATCTTGAGTAGCATCGCCAATGATAAATGGAAAATCGCCCGTCGTCCGAATAAGTCGCTCTACTTGTTCTCGCTTAATGTCAATAACAACAAAGTCCTGTTGATGGAGTAAGAGCTCTCGGACTATGTGACCGCCTCCCTCGCCACCACCACACACGATTGTATGATTGGACAACTTACCAATGGTCTTTAACATCTTCTTTCTCCAAAAAATCTGTTTTAACTCCCCTTCGACAAAAAGACCTATGACCGTGCTCAAACCATAAAACATGACTCCAAGCCCGGAAAGCAAAAGCACCATAGTGAAGATTCGTAGGGTAGGATTATCCGTAGAGTCGACAATTTCATGGTAACCAACCGTTGTCAGGGTAACTACCGACATATAAAGACTGCTCAGCCAATCGGCGTGCTGGCCACCAAGGATTCTATAGCCGATGGTACCGGCGCTCAGTACGACAGCCAGAAGAAACAGGGTTAATCCAAGCTGCTTGCCAATGGTAGGCGCGCTGAACAACGTCCCCTCCCTAACCTCACTTTGGTTATAGCAGAGAACTCAAATTTTTCAATAGGTTATAGACAAGTAGCCTCCCGATCGCCAGCCTCGTACCGCGATCCACGTGAGGAATCGTTTGCCCTAGTAGGGGTTTTTGCGTATGTAGGGGCGGCAATATACGACCTTGACTCGCGAGGATGCTTACTTCTATGCAGAAAAACCCAAGTCTATTCAAGACTTCCTGCAAAGTCTTTCTGAATTCGTCAACAGCCTTGCTCTACGAAGAAGCTATCAAACGCAATGAAGGTAAGCTCACTCAAGGTGGTGCGCTGAGCGTCGATACCGGCAGACACACTGCAAGAGCGGTGGCCGACCGATTTATCGTCAAAGAGCCAAGCAGTGAAAGCAATATCTGGTGGGGAAAAATCAACAGACCTTTTGCTAGCGATAAATTTTTCGGCCTCCATCAGCGTTTGATGAAGCACTTACAGAGCCGTGATATCTTTGTGCAAGACTGCTGCTGTGGTGCGGATCCTCAATACCAGCTACCACTCCGGGTGATTAGTGAAAATGCCTGGCACAGTCTTTTCGCACGTAATATGTTTTTACGGCCCAAGCATTATGATGTACAAACGTTTGCGCCCGAACTAACCGTTTTGCACGCCCCTAGTTTTCAAGCCAGTCCACAGAACGACGGCACCCAATCCGAAGCCTTTATTATCCTCAACTTGGCCGAGAGATTAATCCTCATTGGCGGCACCGCCTATGCCGGCGAAATCAAGAAGTCTGTCTTTTCCGTGATGAACTATCTACTTCCAGAAAAGGGCGTATTGCCCATGCACTGTTCGGCAAATGTTGGTGAACAAGAAGATAGCGACCTCTTCTTTGGACTATCAGGAACAGGGAAAACCACCCTTTCCGCTGATCCCAAACGTCGACTTATTGGTGACGATGAGCATGGCTGGAGCGATAGCGGCATCTTCAATTTTGAGGGTGGCTGCTATGCTAAAGTCATTCGTTTATCGAAAGAGGCAGAGCCTGATATCTGGCAGTGCACACGACGTTACGGCACCATTCTAGAAAACGTCGTTTATCATCCTGAAAGGCGTCAGTTGGACCTTGACAGCGACGCGATCACAGAAAATACGCGCGCCTCATACCCCTTAACCCATATCGATGGGGCTTTACATGAGGGATTGGGGCCACATCCAAAAAACCTTATTCTGTTAACTTGCGACTCCTTTGGTGTGATGCCTCCGGTGGCAAAGCTGTCCGCAGAAGCGACGATGTACTACTTTATAAGCGGCTACACGGCAAAGGTCGGGGGCACGGAAGTAGGTTTAGGCAAAGAACCACAGGCAACCTTTAGCCCCTGTTTTGGAGCTCCATTTATGCCACGACATCCATCCGTGTACGCCGAACTCTTACGTACCAAGATAAACCGTTACGCTGCTGACTGTTGGTTGGTCAATACTGGTTGGTCTGGTGGTGGCTATGGAATTGGCAAGAGAATGCCAATCCACTACACTAGAAAGATCATCGATGCCATTCACAGTGGCGCTCTCGCTAAGGTGCCAACAGCGACTGATACAACCTTTGGTTTCGAAATTCCACAGAGCTGCCCAGAGGTTCCAGAAGAGATACTGAATCCACGGCAAAACTGGCCTGATCAGGCCGCGTACGAGAACAAAAGCCGTGAGTTGGCATGCAAATTCCAGCAGCACTTTGAGACTTTTGCAGCGCAAATGGGCAAAGATGTGATGGCCGCAGGACCCCAGGTTAGGAAGTCGTCTCCTTAGAAGTGGCCTCTTCTCCTGCAGGCGGATCTGACTGGGACGCCATCTTTTCCGCAGACGAACCGTTTAAAACCTCTTCAAGCAGTTTAGAAAAATTGTGGAAGTAATCGCGTTTACGTAGATTGCACTTGACAGGCGTATGCGCATCCGCTTTGCGCTTGAGCAGAGCATTCTCGAACCGACGCATAGGTCCCATGATCTGATGGCTAAAGAGAATGCTGTAGTAACCGACGCAGAAGAGCGCTAACAACACAACCCACCAATGTTCCCAGCAGACTCTAAAAAAATCGAGAATAATCGGTTTGACGAGTACTGCTTTCTTTCTTAGTAAGATGGTTGAATAGGGTGGTAGGATCAACAACAGCAACAAAAGAATCGGAAAGAGCAAGGAGTGCAGTGCAACATCGACAGCAAAACGAATCTGCTGTTTCTTGTCGATAAACTTGTATCTGCGTACGTAGGGGTGCTTCCTTTTAAACATCGTTGTTCCGCTAGCAAGCTGTATTCTAATGTCGTATCATAATTGAGGTGCAAGTAAAACTCAAAGGTAAGTTGCCATGAACCGGCCTTTTGACACATGCAGGGTATAGAGCTATGGCAGCCACACAAGGGCCCTTACGATGTCGTCATCATTGGTGGCGGTATTCAAGGGGCTGGTATCGCCCGTGATGCCGCCATGCGTGGCCTGGCTGTACTGTTGTGTGAGCGTGATGACTTCGCCCAGGCTACTAGCAGCAATAGCTCCAAGCTGATCCACGGCGGCCTTCGCTATCTCGAGCGACTGGAGATGCCTCTGGTTTATGAGTCCCTGCGGGAACGTGCGATACTGCTCAACTGTGCCAAGCACTTGGTTCGTCCTCTCAAATTTATGATTCCATTCTCCCAAGCCTCACGTCGGCCACCTTGGCGCTTCCGCCTTGGACTCCGTCTCTACGACATGTTGGCAGGCAAAGACCCTCTCCCTCGCTATCAACTACTGCAGCCTAAGCAAATAAAGCAGAGCGTCGACTTTCTTGGCAGCGAACGCCTACGAGGTGGAGCTACGTACTGGGACTGTCAGATGGATGACAGCCGTCTGGTCATCCATAACATCCTCGCTGCCAGAGAGGCAGGCGCACAGTGTATCAACTACAGTCCCGTAGAAGAGATACGAATAGAAGACTCCGGGGCTTTTCGTCTGACCATACGGCATCAAGGAAAACACGTCTCGGTAAAGGCCAAAACCGTAGTCAACGCTTCGGGACCTTGGATCGACGATGTGCTCAACATGGCCACGGCAAAACAGCCACCCTTAGTCAAACACGCCAAAGGCATACACCTCGTCTTACAGGCTGGATTTCCCTTACGTCATGCTCTACTGCTTGAAGTTCCAGGGGAAGAACGCATCTTCTTCATCATGCCATGGAATGACCTGCTGCTCGTTGGCACTACCGACACTCCCTACGATGGAATGCTCGAACAGATTCGCGCGGTAGAGGACGATGTTGCCTATCTTCATCGCTGCCTTGCACACCACCTAACCCGTACCGCCCTCAAACAGTTAAAACCCATTGCCACCATGGCGGGTGTTCGACCGTTGACCTACGTAAAGGGTAGAAGCACACGAGATATCTCAAGACACTATAGAATCCATGAAGAGCCAAGGAACCTCTGGAGTATCATTGGTGGAAAGTATACGGTCCATCGAAAAATTGCTGAGAAAATTGTCGATAAGATCTGCACACGCCTACAAGTCCACCGTCCCTGCCGGACCGCAACAACGCCACTCGTCGGCTCTCCCGTAGAGCCGTGGGAACAGTTTAAACGCCAGGCGGTGACCCTCTGCCAAAAGAACTACCCGTTCTCTCGAGCCACAGCAGAGCATCTGGTGCATAACTATGGTACGCGTTGGCATAAGGTGGCTGAGGTGAGTCGGAGCGAGCCCACACTCGCTCACGCCCTGACCTCAGCTGCGCCACATATAGGCGCAGAGGTTGTTTATGCCATTATCCACGAACAGGCACGCCAACTTGAAGACTTTTTTGTCCGTCGCACAAAGCTCTTTTACCAGCCTGGGGGCAGTATGGACGCTTTGGAACTGGTGGCAACAATTTTTCAACGCGTTCTAGGAACCTCACAGCAAGAGTTGGCAGTGCAAAAACAGAACTACCGGCAGCGGTATGAAGTAGGGCAAGAGTTGCTGAGAGCAACTTTTTCATAACCATGCCAAAAAAAAATCTTGTCATTGCGATTGACCTCGGTTCTTCAACTTTAAAAGTTGGACTATTCAATGCCGATCTCAACACCTTGGAAATAAGATCACACAGGACACCGACTCAGCGACATGGCGCCCGGGTTGAGATCGAGGTGCACCGGGTCTGGCAGAGGATCCATCATATGCTCCTTGGACTGCTAAATGACCTTGGCAGCGAGGCAGCCCAGGTAAAAGCCATCGGTGTCACGGGCCAGCGTTCCACCCTCGTACTCTGGGACCAACAGGGACCGCTCTGTCCGGCATTAAGCTGGCAGGACCTACGCACAGCGGATCAGGTGGCTAAACTCAGGGTGGCAGCAACAAAGGTCGCTGCGACAAGCGGCCTCATCCTCTCCGCGCATTACATGGCCCCCAAACTGCGCTGGGCACTCAAACACATTTCTGCAGTACAAAAGGCCTACAGACAAAATCGTCTACTCTGGGGATCACTCAATGCCTATATCATCTGGCAGTTAACCGCTGGCAAGACCTATTGCATGGACCACGCCCAGGCACAACGTAGCCTGCTTTTAAACTATCAAACGTTAGCATGGGATGCCCACCTCTGTAGGCTCTTTGATATCCCTAAACGGATACTACCGCCGTTGCGTCCTACCTGTGCGTATTACGGTAGCCTGCGTTGGCAACGGCTCTCCATCCCGATCATGCTCTCCATTGGCGACACGCAAGCCGCCTGTATAGCCCAACACCTTGGCCATCCATACCGTACTGCCATTCAGTACGGTAGCGGCGCCTTCATCGCCCACTACCTTGGTAGGAGAAAGCTTCACTGTCCGCGATTGTTAACGACACTCTATTACTCCAAAGGCAGGACAGCACACTACTTTATCGAAGGTACGGTTAACAGTGCTGCTAGCCTATTACATTGGCTGGACAAAAAACCACAGCTACCGTTGATTAAGACGCCTTTAGAGCAAACTGTTATCATTCCGGCTCTAAGCGGCTTGGGCGCCCCGCACTGGGAGACAGATCTACAACCCCTACTCTTTGGCAAGAGTTTGCCAACAGATTTGCGTCAGTCTGCCTATGCTGCTGTGGCCTACCGTCTACGCGAGATTCTCGACTGGCTTAAGCTACACGGAATACGGTCGCCGACAACAATTACTACTAGTGGCGGTCTCAGCCGTAACCTGCCCTTTATGAAGACACAGGCAGATATTCTCGGGTGTAAACTTATCAATTTTGGTCAACAGGGAAGCTCGCTCATGGGTGTTGCTAGCCTGTTAATAAACAAACGACCCAATCGAGATAACAGCAATGAAGTCCGACGCACCCCTGCAATCAAGAGCAAATATCTCAATTCAGCTCAATGGCAACAGCTAACAAGGGCTGCTATTTTTTTACGGCAAAAGAAGTGGTTCCAAGATTCTCTATGGCAGCAGAAGTTGCTAACCATGCATACACTCTTGATCGCCCATCGAGGTGCTCCCCGCCAAGCTCCGGAGAATACCATGGCCTCCTTCGAGATCGCGGTAGCACGAGGTGCAGACGGCATCGAATGTGATCTGCGCATGAGTGCTGATCATGTACCCATCATCATACACGACCAAACCTTGGAACGTACCACGACCGGCATGGGTCAGGTGACGCGCCATCGACTACAGCAGCTCAAACGTTTGGACGCCGGCAGCTGGTTCAACAAGCGCTTTGCGGAGAGCAGAGTACCGACTCTCGAAGAACTGCTGACAACGCTTTCCAAAGAGATCCTCATCTATCTAGATGTAAAAGATGAAACCAACTCACCAGCACTATGGAGACGTGTAGTAAAGCTGCTCGATAAACACAGAGCAACAGGACGTGTCGCTGTCTGTTCTTTTAACATCCGTATGGCACAAAAACTCAAACAGGAACGCAGTGACCTCTGTGTTGGCGCGATTGTCGGAAGAGGCTACGGTCGAATTGGCAAAAATGAACCTCTGTTACCCGACCTTGACCTTATAAGCCTCCACAAGCATCACTATGATGAACAACGAATACTGATAGCACGCCAGATGCGGCAGATGCTATTTGTCTGGACCGTCAATCATGCGAGCAGCCGCCACAGACTTGTGCGTCAGGGAGTTGACGGCATCGTCACAGATCACTTACCCCTGCGCCGATCTTCCTCACAGTGAAAACCTAGAATTCATTAGGCTTGGTTGGACACGCCTTGTTTAATAAAACAAATACTACTTGTCGAAGGCTTCTTTGACTGACTTTTTGTAGCGCGAGCCAGTGGATTGACCCATGGTATCAAATGCTTCACGTACGCTATCTATCTTGCTCTTTGCCTGGCTCTCCTCTACTGTCACATCAACATGCATTTCCAATGGTACGGTTGCCACCTTGAGCTGCACGTCTCTTGCATAATAAATCTCGACCTGTACTGCATCACGACTGGGGCTGTATTTGATGGCTAGGTCTTGATCGGGGACAAAACTGCCACGGATTTTGCTCATACGATTGATGAGTTTGCCGTGAAGGTCGCCACGACGGTTTAGAATATCGCGTCTTGCCATCTCTTCTACGTCCCTTTCAAGGGTTGCATGCAGTATCAACGCCTCACCAAACTGAAACCCTACATACACAAGCCCGGCCAACAGCAACAACAGTATAACGGCTCGCAAACTTACCATGCCCTGCGGTATCATAGGTTTGCCCATAGCAGTTTGTTCACGCTAAGTTCTCCTGTTAGAGTATACCGTAAATATGCGAGGATACAAAAACAGCCACCAGGCCGACAGCCCAACTCACGGCTTTGCTATAATCAACCTGCTATTGGCACTGGCTATCATCCTTGTCCTGCTAATAACCCAGCTGAAGCTGTTGAATCGACAACAGCATCTTGAGGACACCGGCTTGCAAGAGCTGCTTAAAGCGGACCTCAGGACATTTGCCAGTAATCGCCGTCAAACTGACACCAGTAACAACGTTGTGGCTATGCGACATGAGCTCAAGCTACCCAATGTCCACTATTATGCCAGCAACAGTGAGTTTTTACGGATCGATAAAAATGGCAGTCAAAGCCTGTTATCTAGAGTGACCCAAGTCGAGTTTTCCTATCGTAAGAATGGTAAACCATTACTCGTGCCACTGGATCATTCCGCACTGCTATCATGGCAGGAGTTGTTACTCACTCTATGGCAACATGATCAAGAAGAGTCATCAGACCATTTCAGCAATGATGGTATTACCGGAATCGATCTCGACGGCGATCCTGGCAATGGCACAGCCTCCGTAACTGCCCACCGATTGCATTTCAGCTTGAAATGAAGTATGACTTTGATTTATAGCGCTATCCACTCTGTTGAGGAGTTGTTTCGTGGCCATACTCAAAGTCGCTCGCATGGGCCATCCGGTTCTAAGGAAACCAACACAGAAACTGAGCCGCAAGGAAATTCTCACTGCAAAAACACAGCAGCTTGTTGATGATATGATCGAAACCATGCATGAGTATCACGGTGTCGGGCTTGCTGCTCCACAGGTGCATGAATCGAAACGCCTACTTGTAGTAGAAGTAAAGCCCAACCCTCGCTACCCAGAGGTTGGGGTCGTCCCCCTAACTGTTTTGTTTAACGTACACATAAACGACTTCTCAAAAGAAACCGAGGAGGACTGGGAGGGCTGTTTGAGCATACCAGGACTGCGCGGTATAGTACCGCGTGCAACAGCCATCGAGTTACAGGCCCTTGACCGCAACGGCAAAGAGGTATCCTTTAAGGCTAGCGGTTTTTTTGCTAGAGTCCTGCAACATGAAGTAGATCACCTAGACGGTATTCTCTTTCCCGAACGCATACGCGACCTTTCTACCCTGGCTTTCGAGGAAGAGCTCCAACGCTTCCCTCGTAATGATGCCAACTGATAGTATCATAGAAAAAATCAGTGAATTCTTTCCCGAGGTCTCTCCGTATCTCAAAAAACTGCAACTCTTTATTAACAACCTGTATGACGCCATACCACCTTTACCTTATAAAGAGACGATTTTTTCAGTTTTAATAGCCGTCATTCTAATTATATTTTTACTGGGTTGTTTCTTTCTCTTTCATAGGTTGTTCATCGCACCCTTTACTGAAAGCGCTAACAAACGCGCTGGCAGGCTCTTTGCAAAAGGAAAGTTTGAAAAAGCCAAACGCTATTTCATAAAGGCACGGAACTACAAAAAAGCAGCACAGTGTTGCGTCAAACTTGGTCAGTACTTAGCCGCGGCGGAAAATTTTGAGAAAAGCAAAGACTTTGATATGTCCGCAAAATACTATGCTCAGGAGGGCGAGTCTCTTAAGGCGGCAGAGCTTTACCATAAAGTAAAGCGTCCTCTTGAGGCCGCAGAACAGTTCGAGCACGCTGGCGATTGTATGCAGGCCGGTCTTCTCTATCAAAGCATCAAATATCTCAAGAAAGCAGAGGAGATGTATAATAAGGAGCAAAGCTATCTCCACAATGCACAGATGTTTGAAACGGAATTTCTGCAGGAGAGTCAAAAGTCACAGGATAAAATCGATGAGAAGACGCTAGGAAAACGTCATGCCTTTCTGAAAGGTGTCTCGAAAAAATCGGGAGACTATTACACAATGGTACCCGATTACGAAAAGGCGGCTGCGATATACCTGCAGGGCGGCAATCGGGAAGAGGGTGCTGAAGCTCTGGAAGCAGCTGGTCAATACGCTGAGGCGGCCGGAATCTTTCTCAAGTGTGATCAGCGGCAAAAAGCCGCTGCATGTTTTGAGAAGGCAGGCGATTTTGACGACGCTATTGCCACCTATAAGAGCCTCGAAGACCACGAGGCCGTGGCCCTGGCAATGGAGAAAGCTGGCAAGACCAAGGCAGCAGCCGAATATCGCGCTCACATAGATCTAAAAAAGGGCGAAAAAATACGCGCCGCGGACAGCTTCCGCAAAGCTGGAAGGTTGCAGGAAGCAGCCAATCTGTTTCGTGACATAGACAAGCACGAAGAGGCTGCTGCTCTGTTTGAACAGATAGGCCAACTTGCAGATGCCGGCACCGCTTACCAAAATGCCAACAGGTTAGAGGATGCGGCGCGGTGTTATGCCCAGGCAAACCGCTTTAGCTCGGCGGCCAAATGCTATCTCGAGCTCAACCAGGAAGCAGAGTACCTGGCCATGTTGGCAAAGGGTAGCTCTTTTCTCGAAGCTGGAATGTACCTGCTGGATAAGGACGACGATAAGGCGATAACCTTTCTGCAGCAGATTGATCCAGATTCCCCTGACTACCGTTATGCCTGCAACCTTTTGGGCCGCATATTTCTTAAACGGGATATGGAGAGTCTTGCAAGCGAAAAGCTGGAAAAGGCAGTTGAAGATCTTTCAGTAGAAAAGAATACGCTAGATTTTTTCTACGATCTTGCTGAATTGCGACAAAAGCAAAATCAGCTTGAGGAAGCAGCAAAGATCTACGATCAAGTATTGGCTGTGGACTATCACTACAAAGATGCGCTTGCCAAGAGACAGGCGCTTGAAAAGCCAAGCATTGAGCAAAAAACGGCAGAGAGCGCAAAGGTTATCAAACAACGCTACAAAATTGACAGAGAAGTCGGCAGAGGTGGCATGGGCGTGGTTTATAAGGCCGCGGATAGCATGTTGCAACGTACGGTTGCTTTGAAGTTTTTACCGCCCGCACTCACAGCAAGACAGGAGGACAATGAAAAGTTCCTCAAAGAGGCGCGCTCAGCTGCACGTTTGAACCACACGAATATTGTTACCATATATGATATTGAGGTGGATCCCGAATCGCAAAATTACTTTATCGTCATGGAATTCGTGGACGGGGTGAATCTCAAAGAAATTATCGACTCTTCCTGTAATCTGCCCTTTAACGTTATAGCTATGATTTGTAATCAGATATGTCAGGGACTTGCTTATGCCCATCAAAAAAATATTGTGCATCGAGACATAAAGAGTGCAAATATTCTTTGGACCAATGACAAAATCGTAAAAATTACCGACTTTGGTCTTGCCAAAATTGTCGAAGAGTCGATGTCAGGCAGTACTCGATCGCAAGGGTCGCCGATCTACATGGCCCCGGAACAGATTCTCGGACAGACCATTGATCACCGCACGGATATCTATGCGCTGGGAATCTCCCTATACGAGATGGTAGCGGGACGACCACCTTTCGATCGTGGTGACATCGGCTATCATCACCTTCATACTCTTGCAACTCCTCTTGCAAACATACGCCAGGATACCCCCGAATACTTGACCGAGATCGTAGAGCGTTGTATTCAGAAAAAACCTGAGGATCGTTATCAGAGTGTTACCGAAATTCGCACTAGGTTGGAATCATCTCAAAAGGCTACGGGTTAACTTATTTGTTTTCTTCAGAGCTTTCTGCATTTAAAACGACCGTAAATCCAAGTTCGCCGAAATTTAGTTGGTCGTTGTGTTTGATAAGAACGATCTTCCCCTTATCTATCTGCCTGCTATTTAAGAGAGTGCCATTTGTAGCGCCGATCTCTTCGCTGACGTATACACCGTCCTCCATGCAGCTTATGCGCGCATGCCGTCGACTTACTGTCCTGTTATCGTCTATGCTTGTAAGATCGATATCTGGATGGATTCTAGTGACAGAATCTTGACGCCCTACTAAAACTTCGGGGCGCTTTAATGGAAAACTACTGCTAGAGGCGTTGTGCTGTAGCCAGCCAAAAATCTCCGAGCCCTCTTCTCTGTCGTCTGACCTCTTACGAATATGGCTAAGAATATCTTGAATGCCAGTGTCTATTTCTTGCTTGTCTCGAATCATCTTCTCCACACGTTCGTTGCTCTCTCTGAGTCGGTGGGCGTATTTACGAATCATACGTATAGCGATTTCAATCTGATTTTTTAGCATATCTTCAAATTGAGCTTTGTTAATTGCAATCAGCTCTGTGTTATCTTCTATGGCTATGACCGTTGCGGTTCGTCGTAGGTTATCGATAATCGCCATCTCGCCAAAAAAATCACCGCGTTCCAACACACCAAGGGTTTCAAATTTAGAGCTCATCTGTTTGACAATACGCACCCTGCCACGATGGATGATGTACATCTCTTCACCCAAATCGCCCTCGCGGAATACCACAGAATCTTTGTCAAATTTCTTGATTGGTGTGGAAGGCATTTTCTAATCTTATATTATAAGCCGCGGCTGTCGATTTCAGCAACTTAATGTAATAACTGATAGAGTTGTCGGATAGCCGTAGCCGCACGTGGACCAGGTCGTTGAAACAGGTCTGCATCGACAAACTGGACATCGGCATGGATGAGCTTCTTTGCCTGGGATTGGAACGTATCACAAGCTGAGCCTAGGTTAACATTGCTTATGAGGATACGGCGTGGCTGATACTTGACGAGCCATTCAGGGTTGACCACAGGATAACCTGGCATGGCACCCAAGACGTTGTAGCCGCCAGCAATGCCAATCCACTCGTGAATAAAAGTCTGCTTGCCAACGCCAATGTTAGGACGGCAACCCACCAGGAACAGAGTCGCTACCCCTGCAGATTTGCGACTCAGTCGCTTTATCTTGGTCACTACCTTACGGATTGTATCGACCTCTTTCCTGGCCCTTGGTTTGATCGCAAAGATTTCACCCAATCGAAACAAGAGCTGGTAGAGATCTTCAAGGCTCTCTACCCGATAGGTCAACACCACCGGGGCTACAGCTTTGCGTAGCAGCGCCACCTGGCGCTTGGTACTCCCGGATGCAAGCGCCAGGATGAGTTGCGGCTGCAAGGCAACGATCTTCTCCAGATTAAAATCGAGAATGCCACCGACCTTTGCCACCCGTCGTGCCGCAGGCGGATGGTTGCAGAAGCTGGTCACTCCCACCAGGCGCCCCTCCTGCCCCAATGCAAAAATAGCCTCGGTAATGCTCGGAGCTAGGGAGATGACCCGGCTGGGTGGTCTATCGAGCCTTAGCCGCTGACCAAAATCGTCTTCAACCCATTTGCTGGCAGACGTGGCGGTTTTGATGGGGATAAACTGCAGAAAAAGTGAAAGCGCCAGCATTGCCGCTTTGGCAGCCGTTTTGCCAAGACTCCACGGAATAGCGATTGAGTATTGGATTTTCATTATGGTATAATCATTGCAGTGCCCAGGTAACCTATTTAAAACACTCTGATCCTGCCATACCATAGCCTAAGGGAATGCGGAAGGAGCGGCGCGTCAATGGCGATTGAAATCAAACAGACACTGAAATTGAGCCAACAACTGGTTATGACGCCGCAGCTGCAGCAGGCCATCAAGCTGTTGCAGCTCAATCGTCTTGAGCTTGTCGAGCACATTCGTGAGGAGCTTCTCGATAATCCCGTGCTTGAAGACAATGTCGAACCTCCGGAGACAGAGGAGCCTGCGGCGCAGGCCGACGACAGCAGCAGCGACAAGCCCCAGGAGCTTGAGGGTAAAGGTGAAGGAACGGATGATTTTAATTGGGAAAATTATCTGCAGAGCTATTCGGTGCCACCTTCAGGTAGCCCCAAGTACGTCGATGATGACCTGCCGCCGTTTGAGGCCTCTCTGACCAAACGCCCCACCCTGACCGAACACCTCTTATGGCAGCTGCACCTTGCCCGTTTTGATGCCGATGAGCAGCGTGTTGGTATGCGTATCATCGGTAATATTGACGACAATGGCTATCTACGCAACAACCTAGAAGACATTGCCAGTAAGGAGGGTGTCACGCGTGAATTTGCCGAGAACATTCTTCACCGTGTGCAGGAGTTTGATCCCCTCGGTGTCGGCGCTCGTGATCTACGAGAGTGCCTGCTCATTCAGACGAGAAAGCTGACCTCTCCGGAGCTGACACAAAAGATTGTCTCCCAACACATGAAGGAACTAGAAAAGCGCAATTATCCGGCCATCGCCCGTGCCCTAAAGGTACCCGTGGAAAAGGTCGTCAGCGCAGCCAAGCTCATCTCTGAGTTAGAGCCAAAACCAGGTAGGCCGTTCTACGATGAAAGTGGCCAGTACATAACTCCTGATATCTACGTCTATAAAGTAGGTGACGAATTTGTCATTGCCCAAAATGAAGACGGAATGCCGAAGCTTCGCATTAGCGGCTTCTACCAAAAGCTCTTAAGGGGCAACCACACGTCAAAAATGGCAAAAGAGTATGTCAATGATAAGATGCGGTCAGCGCTCTGGCTTATCCGCAGCATCCATCAGCGTCAGCGCACCATATATCGAGTGACTGAAAGTATCATACGCTTCCAAAAGGAATTCTTAACTAAGGGTATCGGTTACCTCCGTCCTATGGTGCTGAAAGACGTGGCCGATGACATTAGCATGCACGAGTCAACAGTCAGCCGAGTGACGTCAAACAAGTATATCCATACGCCACAGGGAATCTACGAGCTCAAGTTTTTCTTCAATAGTGGTATTCGTAAGACAGATGGGGCAGCGAGTGTCGCCTCCGAAAGCGTTAAGGAAAAGATCCGCAGTCTTATCAGCCAAGAAGATGCGAGAAAGCCCCTCAGTGACCAGGAAATCGTCGAAATGCTCAGGCAGTCTAATATTAACATTGCTAGACGGACGGTTGCAAAATATAGAGAAATGATGGGAGTTCTTTCCTCTTCAAAACGCAAAAAACTATTTTAAGGAAACGTGATATGAAAATAACGATTACCTTTAGGCAAATACAACCTACAGAAGCGCTCAAAAATTACATTCATGAAAAGCTTGCTAAAATTGAAAAATATCTCCACCAGCCTGTTGAAGCGCACGTCGTTCTCTCTGTAGAACGCTATTTGCAGTCTGTTGAAATCAACCTGCAGTCGAAACAGTTCTCCATACACTGCGAAGAACAGCTAGAAGACATGTACGCTTCCATTGATAGTGTTGTAGACAAACTCAACAAGGCAGCGAGAAGGCACAAAGACAAGGTAAAAGGCGCTAAGAGCGGACAGCATTCTATTCCGACGCAATCCTAATTGCCTATGCTGCGCCTAGCCATCATCACAGGGCTCTCCGGTTCAGGCAAAAGCACTGCGACAAAGTGTTTCGAGGACATGGGTTATTTTACCATCGATAACCTGCCTGTGCCTCTGGTAGATGATTTTCTCCACCTAACATCACAGAGCCGTGAGGGTATCCAAAAAATTGCCATGGTTATGGATGCGCGAATTGGCAATACCATTAACCTATTACCACAAACGGTTGAAAACCTTCGTCGACAACAACATCAGGTCGACCTCATATACCTCGAAGCAGCTGAAGAGGTTCTATCCCGACGTTACAGCGAAACCCGCCGTAAACACCCACTAAGTCCAGACGACTCACCCGCGGTCGGCATTGCCAAAGAACAGGCAATTCTCAAAGAGATACGTGAAATAAGCGACCTCGTCATTGACACTTCTGATTACAATATTCACCAACTCAAAGATCGGCTGTCACAGACCTTTTTGGGAAAATCTGGTAGTCGCAAAAAGATGGCTGTGCGTATTACGAGCTTTGGCTTCCGCTACGGTCTGCCACGAGATGCTGACCTCGTGTTCGACGTGCGCTTTCTGCCCAACCCCTTCTTTCGCAATGAGTTTCGCCACCTTACCGGTTTAGACAACAAGGTTCAGGAGTATATCTTCACCTCAGAGACAGCCGGCAGCTTCAGAGACAAGCTTCTCGACATTGTCCAGTACCTCGTGCCCCTCTACCTTGAAGAGGGTAAGGCCTATCTACACATTGCCATCGGCTGTACTGGAGGCAAGCATCGCAGCGTTGCCATCGCCCACTGGCTCGCTGAAAAAATGAAACCGCAAGTCGGCACGCTTAAAATAGAAGATCGTGACATCGACAGTAACTAATATCGTCTTCAAAGTTTTTGCTAAACACAACATTGCGGGGAAGCAGTAGAAGAGTTTTAAGCAGCGATGCTCTGTAGTCGCTCAACCACCTCTTCAATGAGCCAGTCCGGAGTCGATGCGCCTGCAGAAACACCTACAGTCTCTGCACCCTGAAACCACTCGGGTTGAATGTCAGCGGCTTTTTCTACCTGATAGGTACGAGGGTTGAGCTCTTTTGAAATTGAAGTCAATCTCTTGGTATTGGCACTCATAAAGGAACCCACAATAATAATGACGTCGTTGTCATTCGGCATCTTGTGAATCTCTTTCTGATGCGACTTGGTTGGGCCACAGATGGTGTTGACAACATGTAGATTTTGTACACGGGGCACCAACTCTCGGACAATTGCCTGCACATTAAAAATGTTTTGCGTCGACTGTACGACCACACCTGCTTTCTTCAAAATGTGCGGCAGACGCTGGTTAACTTCTTCGGGATTGGCAACAATAATAGGATCTTCTACCTGTCCGGCGATCCCTTTCACTTCCTGATGGTCGTGATCTCCGATAATAATAATACGATAGCCATCGTCGGCAAGCTCCTTGACCAAGTGGTGGATCTCCAATACCATCGGACAAGTTGCATCCACAACCTCAAGATCTTTTGCCTCAGCATCTGTGTAGGTCTCCGGCACCGTACCGTGAGCCCGGATCATCAGTGTACCGTCAGAATCAATCTCATCTAGTTGATCGACAAAACGGATCCCTTGGCGTTTCAAGCGGTCAACCACAAGCTCATTGTGAACTATGTGGCCAAGCATGTAGACCTTTTTACCGGCTTTGGCATTATCCGTGGCCATGTCTACAGCCCGCTTAACACCAAAGCAAAATCCAGCCGTGCGGGCGATGTTTATCTGCAACTTTTGCTGTTTGTCACTCATATCTTCTTGAACTTATTATAAACTCAATCTATAACAGAAGAGCAAAAAAGATCAACCCATGCCCAAGACCAAAAAGCATACGGTCAGCAACTCCCGTGTTCACGCCACTCACTTGGTACTCCCAGGAGACACGAATCTTCATGGCACCATATTCGGTGGCAAGGTGATGCAGTGGATTGACATAGCAGCAGCAATCTCAGCGAAACGACATTGCCATAAAGGCGTAGTCACGGCCTCCATTGACGATCTCCACTTTCTCCACCCCATTAGGCTTGGCAACATTGTCAACATCGTTGCTGAGGTCACTTACTGTGGAAACACGAGTATGGAGGTCGAAGTCAGGGTGTTTGCAGAAAGCCCCAGTAAGGTGAAAAAACAGCAAACGCTGGTCGCCTATACCACCTTCGTTGCTGTTGACAAGGAGGGCAAGCCGGTCAAGGTGCCGCCCATTGTGCCTGAAACCGAAAGGGAGATGCAACGCTACGCCGCGGCAAAGAAGCGGCGTGAGGAACGTCTCAAACGACTCAAACTATCTCAGCAGATTTGCACCTCCTAACCACTACGATCTCCTAGATGGAGCTGCTGTTACTCTGTTTCATTGCCTTTGCTGCTGGATGGATGGATGCCATCGCCGGTGGTGGTGCCATGTTGCAACTGCCCGCGCTGTTCGTGCTGCTACCGCAAACTACAGCTGCCACCATTATCGGTATTAACAAATTCTCGTCCGTGTCGGGTCAGCTCGGTGCGGCCATTCAGTATATTCGTCGGCTGCCAATGCAGTGGCGTATTGTTCTCTTGCTCTCTCTAACGACAGTGCTCTTTGCCTGGCTAGGCACGGTAGTCATGGTCGCCCTGCCAGATCGTCTGCTACGTCTTCTTATTCTCATTGCTCTTGTTTGCGTGACTCTCTTTACTCTACTGCGAAAAAACTTTGGTACCGTCCATCAACTTCCGTATGGACCGTTACGACTAACTATTATCCCGTTGACCCTAGGTGTTTTTTTTGGTTTTCAGGATGCGCTCGTACCTGTTGGCAGTAGCACGATTCTGATTCTGCTTCTGGTTAGTTTCGTAGGCTTTGACTTTCTTAACGCCACAGCCACTGCAAAAGTTGTCAATGTTGCTTCCAACATTACTGCTTTAACCTATCTTGCCAGCACGAATCACATTCTCTACGGCGTCGCCATTCCCATGGCTATTTGCAATCTCGCTGGTAGTGTATTAGGCGCAAGAATGGCTATGGCTCGTGGTAGTCGCTTCGTACGCTTGCTCTTTTTGTTAGTAGTAAACCTTATTATCCTCAAGTTCGCTTATGACATCTTCATCGCCCAACTCTGAACAGAGGCTAACGAGGAGAGCTACCAAAGCGACGAAACCGCTGTTGCAATAGACGCTGCGTACGGCTGCGGACGATGGCGGAGCTTTCTTGACGCAGGTGTTGTGTTACCAACCTTAGTCCGCTCTCATCACCAAGATCAACGAGCTCTTGCAAAATACGCGCTCGTAGCCGCCAATCATTCTGGCTAGATGCTTGCGACAGCAACCGCTGCAATCGCGGAATCTCTTCACTACCGCGCATAAACACCAATGAGCTCACCGCCTGACGGCGTAAAAGAGAATCCCCAGTACCATCGGCAATCCCCTCTAGAAAGGCGATCACCTCTTTCTGCGCAAAGTACTTGAGCCCGTCCAGCAACCTTAGCTGCCAACTACGCACCTCTACCAGTTCATCAACCATAGCCATCATGACTAAGGGCGCATCCTCACCAAGCTGCTGCCAGTCTTGGGCGCTGAACTGTGGGTGGTAGGCAGTCAACAGCAGCATGATACGTTGCCGTAGATCACCGCTCTGGCTTCGCAGTGGGGGGCTCACAGCCAGAAGGCTACAAATTATCAACAGCAGCAATAACGAACGCCTTAGCATCACTTCACCGCACGTAGTGGTTGACCTGCATCACAAAACCCTGCTGCTCGGAGAGCGTTATGCCATCTATATTATTAATATCATTATTATTATCTGGAAGAACCCAGAACATCAGATTCTCGGCACCCTTGTCCGTACACTCTGAGTGGGTGACAAACCCATCGCCATTGGCATCGTTTTCCGTGCCGCACTGAGCGGTATCGGTAAGCGGATCAAATTCCTCTCCGTCAGACTCCGTGGGATGGTAGAGACCAAGGTAATGGCCTATCTCATGGGCAATAATCCGTTTAAGTATGTTGAGCTCCGTGCCGCTCTGTTGGTCAATGGGTGTTAACATAGCAAAGATTGCCGCACTGGTTGGAAAACCTTCGACAACTGGAAGGCCTGGAATCCCAAGCGAAAGACCCACGACCCCTGGAATGGAGAAGGACTCAACCAGAAAGATGTTCATAACACCCTCTTCACGTTGGATATTTTCAAAAAGCAGGGTAATGCTCTCTGCATCCGTAAGCTCAAAATCTATGCCTAAACTATCTGCTGCTGCTGTCGTTAAATTAAAACGCTTTACTTCCCCTAGTTCAATGCCAACTTGAGCATAGATCGTATCAATACCTGCAAGGATTTCGTCTACGCGTTGCACCCCGCTCTCCGAAGTGGCGGCATCAACAACCGTATTACCCACAAAATAGAGATTTATATTCAGCAGTCCAAAGTTGATGTCGTTGTCCTTCTTGACCAACGCCTTCACCTCGGAAGTCAGTGTATGCTCGCTGTCTACGGTGGCATTGTCAAGATAGACGCCCGAAAACAACGCGCCATAATCTCCTGCTACAACTATTTTGTCATCGTCTAAAGGGAAAGAGACATCGTTGTTTGGCAGCAGCAAGGATAGGGCATCAAGTCCCACGCTCTGATTAAGAACATTGCTGAACTCATTAAGCTTACTAAACAGCCCATTATCCTGCACCTTGCAATCAGCAGAGGCAAAACTCGCTGATGTGCATTCCGAACTCAACGCAAAGAGAGGAACCTCATCGGGATCCTCAAATCCGCTTAGTAGTAGCAGTGGCTTGGTGACAAATGCCTCTGAGATCACCTGAATACCCAGGAGATAGTCGGATAGACCGCTAACGGCATCAACAAAAATAAACACCTCGACATCTGCTGGCAGCAATACAGTGAAGCTCTCAACATTGGCACTGGAGCTTGACTGATCAATGGTCGACGAGCCAAGCAGTTCGTTTGTATCGCTCCGAACGACGTAAAGATCAAGATCACCCAGCAAAGGCTTGCTTGTCATCTGTAGCGCAAATGCGACCAAAGCGTTGCGTGGTACGGTAACACGATAGAAGTCTTCGACTGTTTTGCTGTCTCCCTCGATGCTTACGCTGGAACCAACATCGACCGCTGCGGCCGCCCCATCAATCGCATGGAAAAGATCACCAGTGGCGTTGAGACTCTGAGCTGTTGCCGTAGTGTCATTGGGTTCTACCTCCATTACAAGCTGCCAATGAGATAGGTGATAGCCAACGTCTATGCTGTCGCTGCTCACCTTGTCGATGGCAAATAGACGCGTTTCGCCTGCAACCGCTGCATACTCAACAAGCTCGCTTTCATTGCTACTGCCATCCTCGTCGCTGCGGCTATCGGCAAGCACAGTCGTACCAGGTGCATCTAACACCAGAAGTTCAAAGTCGGCTGTGGTCAGCTGCGATGTAAGCATGGCAACACGGGACTCGGTGGTGCCATGAGAGAGCGAAAAGAAATCTTCGGCTGTTGAACCGTCCACTGTCGAACCAGCATCACTATCGCTAATATTACCGTCTACTTGGACTGTCGTTGTAGGCAGTGCTTGCGCCCCGCTGGCACTGTTGTTGCTCTCCTGCTCGACTTCGACCGTAAAGAGGTGCTCTTGAGTTAAGGATTCTGTCGGTTGCATCAGTAGAGTCACGGAACCAGCGCTGCCAAGATCACTCGGAAAGTTTAAGGCCACCTGAGGTGACAACCGTAGTGGCTGTTCAAAAGTTGAGCTGGCAAGCTCAAACTCGCCTAAATCAAGCACACTAACCACCAACGTCCGCAGCTCGCGGATATCGTCAAAGCTCTGACCACAGGCAAGCAGTATGGCCAGGCTGAGAGAGATCACCGCGACTGGCGCCGACAACAGACTCTTGGTAGCCAACTTTCTCACACCCACCTCTAAAACCAATACTGCACTGCGAAGACAACCTCCGCCGAAGCTGCAAAGACGCCGTAGCCAACCGGCATGAGGTTGGCACCGCTCTCAAGCAGATAGACGATGTTTGCGTCATCCGTTTGATAGCCAAGTCCCACGCCTGGACGCAGCAGTAAGGAATAATCAAAAACATCGTCAATCGACTGAGAAAAGCTACCGAAGGCAAAGGCAACACCAACGTCTGCCCGCAACAGGGTAAAGATTGCAGAATCGCCAAAAGCAAGACGGTACTGTGGACTGATGCTGACCATGACCATATGCACATCGAGTTCCAAACCGTCGCCAATATCAATCAATCCAGGAGAGGCGTAGCTTATCGGTAACGCCAGTGTAAAGGCGTGTCGCCGTAACGGCACAATCCCAAGCTCCAAGCCACCGACAAAGGTCACATCCTCGAGCTGCTTAAGTCCGAGTGCTGCCCCAGCCCTACCAGCCAAGTAAAACCCACGCTCCACGCCCCAACGATCCTGCCACATAGAGCCACCATTCGATTCAGCATCACCCACTGCTGTTTTGTCTATTGTGTTTGCTGGGTTAATCTTCGTTCGTTTCTGTTTAGCCTTTACACGCTGACGTAGTAAGACAATGTCGCCGCTTTTACGAGACAAGTAACCGATGTTGTTGCTGCAATCCCCTCGCTTCAGCCTTACCTTGTAGAAGTTCTCGCTCGCCCCTACGAGTGGTAAACGCTCTCCTGGACGCATTGCATCACAAACAATGCCCTTGCTGGAAGGGGTATCTCGGACCATCTTCCAGGTACCACGGTTCTCAACCCAGAGACCCTTGAGCTCACCTGCCCAAAGTGGGGAAGTGCAACAGCATATAAAAATGTAGAGGAAGTAATTTTTCGCCATCATCTGCGTATCATTAAACTACTCGATCATTGCTTTTAAGTCTCTAGGATTCTTAGTCTATTGAAATCTATTAAAAAATCATTGGAAACCTAAATCCACCTGCCTATAGTTCAAAAGCAAATGGTATGGTAGATAGAAAAATTCTCATTGTTGAAGACGATCCAGATATCGTCGAAGTCCTCCAATTCAATCTCCATCGTGAAGGTTTCAAGACGTTCGCTGCCAAAGATGGTAGACAAGGATTAAAGCTTGCAAAGCCTGAGTCCGTCCATGTCATCCTCTTGGACCTCATGCTACCCTACATTAGCGGGTTAGAGCTGTGCGAGCTGTTAAAACAAGACAAGGCGACCAAATCTATTCCCATTATAATCCTGACTGCAAAGGGGGAGGAGAGTGACGTCGTTGCCGGTCTCAATATGGGTGCCGACGATTATGTCGTTAAGCCCTTTCGTGCCAAAGAACTCATCGCCCGCATCAGAGCCGTCATAAGACGAACAGACCTCGATGATTCGCAGCAGGATCTTAACCTGATTTGTCGTGGACCCTTGGTCATTAACACGGGTAAATATGAGGCAGCCATCGATAACACACCGCTAGCTCTGACCCTGTCTGAATTTCGCCTATTGGCCACTCTGGCGTCTAGAC
Source organism: Oligoflexia bacterium (assembly GCA_028277945.1). Taxonomy (GTDB): domain Bacteria; phylum Bdellovibrionota_G; class JANQFH01; order JANQFH01; family JANQFH01; genus JANQFH01. The sequence goes on along the minus strand of JANQFH010000021.1, from coordinate 148,362 downwards.
CCGGGCGTGTGTTTACTCGCGATCAGTTGATCAATCAAGTGCGTGGCAGCGATATCAGCATTGTCGATCGCAATGTCGATGTTCACATTGCCTCTCTGCGCAGAAAACTCAAAAGACATGCCGACTGGATTATCACCGTTCGCGGAGTTGGCTACCGATTCAAGGATAAGTAACGTTGACCTGGTCCTTGACGACGACACCATTGGCTCTCTCTGGTTTTGTCATTCTCCTAGGTGTCGTCTTTTTTCTTATCAATCGCAGACAACGATTTATGCAGCGTCTCATTAAAGCTGCTACGGCAATGCTGGAAGGCGACTACAACAGAAAGGTAGACGAGTTGCCGCGAGGCAAGCTGAGACAGCTTGGCAGGACCCTCAATCAGCTTGGCGCCCAATGGACCAAACAACTTGATTTGATAGAGCAGGATCGTACAAAATTAGAGGCTATACTCAGTGGTATGATTGAAGGGGTAGTGGCCATTGGCCATCAGAACCGTATACTCTTCTATAACCAAACCGCGCAGCAGCTACTCAACATACCTCCTCACATAGAAGAGACGGCTAATCTAGTTGAGGTCGTTCGTATACCTGAGTTAAACGAAATGATTAAGGAAGTTCGGCACAGAGATAAAGTTGTGCAACGCGAAATTTTTGCCTATCAAAATCAGGAGGAGCTTTTTCTCAGCAGTCATGCCGCCCCTATCGATCTTAAGGAAGCCAAAGGTGTAGTACTAGTGTTTCATGACATCACACCACTCCGCAGACTAGAGAAAATTCGCAAAACCTTTGTTGATAATGCCTCGCATGAGCTAAAAACGCCATTGACGGCAATCAAAGGCTACGTGGATACCTTGTTGGAATCTTCCACCACAGATTCAGCGACCCAAGCCCATTTTCTTTCACAGATCGATAAAAACGTCGATCGTCTTATCAATCTGACAAACGACCTGTTGTCGCTTACAAAAATCGAATCTGGAAAAATGTCACAACACTACACTGTTCTCGATATAGTCCCTATTGTCACTGAAGCTGTCTCAAGACATCATCAGCGAATAAAACAACAGAGGCTGGAGCTGAAATTACTATTAGAGATGGAAAAAGATCGCGCCATTCTGGTCAAATCCGATTCACAGACACTCCATCAGCTTCTCGATAACCTCATTGATAATGCTATCAAATTCACCCATGCTGGTGGAACAATCAGGGTCCGGGTTTATTGCCAAGCGAATCGAGCCATCCTTGAGGTCGCGGACACGGGCATCGGCATCCCTGAACATGAACTTGAGCGCATTTTCGAACGTTTCTATCAGGTAGACAAAAGCCGAGACCGGTCACAGATGGGAACCGGCCTTGGACTCGCAATCGTCAAACACCTGGTTCAGGGGATGAAAGGCGAGGTCAAAGTAGAAAGTAGCGTTGGCAAGGGGAGTCAGTTTACTGTCTCCCTACCACTCAGCGTAAAAGATTAAATAAATTCAAACTATTACTATCAAACACCGACAAACAACACCATCTTTAACAGATCTTAATGAAAGCAGCGTAGGTTGCCAGCGACTATGACCGCGGTAACCCAACCGAGCTTAAAGGGACGGTGGCGTTTTGGTGAGATCCTTATCCAGACCGGCCTGTTTCTGTGTGCCATAGTATCCGTGCTAACCACGCTCGGTATTATCTGGGTACTTTTAAGTGAAAGCTTTATCTTTTTCCGCGAAATATCGCCCCTCGCCTTCTTTACCGGCCTTAAATGGGCCCCGCTCTTTGAACCACGCCATTTTGGAGTACTACCGCTCATCTCTGGAACGCTTCTGATCACTTTGGGCGCAGCGATCATTGCCCTACCTCTTGGCACCTTTGCCGCTGTCTTTCTCAGTGAATACTCTGACCGCAAAACCCGACAAATCCTCAAACCCATTTTGGAAATCCTCGCGGGCATTCCCACTGTGGTCTATGGCTACTTTGCCCTGACTTTTGTCACACCTCTGCTGCAAAAGCTCTATCCAGAGATTGAGGTCTTCAACGCAGCAAGCGCAGCAATCGTCGTTGGCATTATGATCTTACCTACAGTGGCTTCGCTCTCGGACGACGCCATGCGCGCCGTGCCAGGAAGTCTGCGATACGCCGGCTACGCTCTTGGCAGCACCAAATACGATGTCTCTTTCCGCGTTGTTCTGCCGTCGGCACTCTCCGGCATTGTTGCTTCGTTTGTGTTGGCACTCTCCCGAGCTATTGGCGAAACCATGGCCGTCACTTTAGCTGCTGGTGCTACGCCAAAGCTAACACTCAACTTCTTCGAGAGTATTCAAACCATGACAGCCTACATTGTGCAGGTGAGCCTTGGCGACACGCCGGCTGGGACCATTGAGTATCAGACGATCTTCGCTGTTGGCTTGACGCTGTTTGTGATTACCTTACTGATGAACTTCCTCGCTCAGAAGCTACTGGCAAGGTTTCGAGAGAGGTACGATTGATGTTCGACACAAGGAAACTTGAGAAAAACCTGAAGCGACGAAAGCTTGTTGGCAAAGTCTCTCTGCTGGTCTGTGTAGCCTCAACCCTCTTTGGTATCGTGTTGCTCGGTGTCTTGCTGATCGATATTGTCCGTGATGGCTATGCCTACCTCGATAGCCAGTTTCTGACGAGCTTTCCATCGCGTTTCCCTGCTAGAGCAGGAATCAAGTCAGCGCTATGGGGAAGCACTTGGTTAATAGGCTGCACCGCACTCTTCTCTATACCTGTTGGTGTGGGTGCGAGTATCTACCTGGAAGAGTTTGCTGCTAGGAATTGGTTTACCCGTTTTATCCAACTCAACATCGCCAATTTGGCGGCAGTTCCCTCTATTGTCTATGGCATGTTGGGGTTGGTCATTTTCGTGCGCTGGCTTAATCTAGAACGGAGCGTAATCTCTGGAGCGTTAACCATGAGCCTGCTAATCCTGCCTACGATTATCATCGCCTCACAAGAGGCGCTAAAGGCCATCCCCGACTCAATCCGCTTTGCCGCCTTGGCACTGGGCTCCAGTCGCTGGCAGATGGTCCGGGACCACATCTTACCAAGCGCCTTTCCTGGCATGATGACCGGGGTCATCCTGGCAATGTCACGGGCTATCGGTGAAACCGCGCCTCTCATTATGATTGGCGCTCTAACCTATGTGGCGTTTGTACCCGAAAGACTCAGCGACCCCTTTACTGCCCTGCCAATTCAAATTTTTAACTGGGCCTCACGACCACAACATGAGTTTCACAATATCGCTGCGGCTGGTATCATTGTCTTGCTTCTACTGTTGTTGACGATGAACGCAGTGGCCATACTCTCACGAAACCATTTTGAAAGAGAGCAGCACTAAAAGGAGAACCATGCCGGGAGAGAATCATCCTATCTTAGAGACTAAAGATCTAAACATTGCCTACGGTACCCTGGAAGCTGTTCGTCACATCAACTTGTCTATCCCGGAAAAAAGCATCACTGCCATTATCGGCCCCAGTGGTTGTGGCAAGAGCACGCTGCTGCGAGCCTTTAATCGTATGAATGAGTTTATTGCCAGCGTCAGAACCACGGGCATGGTGCGCTTTCGTGAACAGAACATCTATGAAACCAGCGTCGATGTAGTATCGCTGCGACGCGCTATTGGCATGGTGTTTCAAAAGCCAAACCCCTTCCCAAAGACCATTTTTAAGAATGTCGCTTGGGGTCCCAGGATCAACGGCTACCCTGGCTCACTACAACAACGTGTTGAAGAGGCCCTAAAAAAGGCCGCTCTTTGGGACGAAGTGAGCGACAAGTTAGATCAAGATGGGCTGTCGCTCTCTGGTGGCCAACAGCAGCGGCTCTGTATTGCCCGGACGATCGCCATGGAGCCTGAGGTTATCCTCATGGATGAGCCCTGTTCCGCACTTGATCCTATCTCGACCAGACGCATTGAGGATCTGCTATTTGAACTCAAGCAACGCTATACGATTGTTATCGTTACTCATAACATGCAACAGGCGGCAAGAGTCTCCGATCACACGGCGTTTATGTACCAGGGAGAGTTGATTGAATATGGACCCACTGAGCTCATTTTTACTCGACCTAAAGTAAAACAAACTGAAGATTACGTCACCGGTAAGTTTGGTTAGCAGAGGAGAAAAAGATGTCAAAGCATCTACAGAAAGATTTAGACTACTTAAAAGGAGCTCTGCTTGAAGTTGGTGCACTTGTGGAAGAGGCAGTACAGAAAGCCCTCGCTGCTTTTAAAGAACGACGCGCTGAATTGGCACAAGAAGTAGTCAGCAACGATCGTAAGGTCGACGATGCGGAAGTTGAAATCGAAGAACACTGTCTTAAATCGCTCGCACTGCACCAACCGGTGGCCGAAGATCTACGTTTCATCACTTCGGTCATGAAGATCAACAACGATCTAGAGAGAATGGCCGATTGCGCTGTCAACATTGCCAAACGTGCGCTCTCGCTGGCAAAGGAGACACCTACTCAAATGCCAGAGGGGTTGACAAAGATGACCCAGGCAACGCTAACCATGGTGCGCAACAGCCTAGATGCCTTTGTAAACAGAGACGTGGCCGGAGCAAAGCAAGTCTGCAAGCAGGACGATGTCGTTGATCAGTGTCACCGCAACATCGTCAAAGAGTTACGTCAACGCATGCATAGCAAGCCGGATGAAATTGACCAGGCACTGGATATATTCTCTACGGCACGACAGATAGAGAGGATCGCAGACCTCTCAACCAACATTGCCGAAGACGTCGTCTACATGGTCGAGGGCGACATCATCCGCCATACCACTTAACTTTAACTTCCCATTTTTGTTAGAGTTTTTTCTTGACTTCCAAGCCCAATCGGCAATGCTGTGCATGAGCGGATGAGCCACACCATGTCGGATGCACTACTAGCTACCATCCAGTCGCCAGCAGACTTACGAGAGCTTGACGTCGACAAGCTGCCACAACTGGCAGAAGAGATCCGCCACGCCATCTGTGATCAGGTCGCCCGTAGTGGTGGCCATCTTACCCCTAACCTTGGAGTGGTGGAGCTCACCATTGCATTGCATTACGTATTTGACTTTGCCCACGACCGTCTCCTTTTTGATGTAGGGCACCAATGCTATCCGCACAAGCTGTTGACCGGGCGCCAGCACCTGCTCCGTAAATTACGCAGCCGTGAGGGCATGGCGGGTTTTCCAGAACCGCGAGAGTCTAACTACGATCTCTTCAGCGTTGGCCATGCCGGCACCTCTATATCCACAGCCGTAGGCATGGCACGTGCCGACAGCATTTTGGCTACACAAGACCGTCGCGTTGTCTCGCTCATTGGCGATGCCTCGATTGTCAACGGGGTTGCTTTGGAGGGCCTCAACAACGCTGGGACCTTAAAGCGCCAGTTTCTCGTTGTGCTCAACGACAACGGTATGTCTATTGCCAAACCCCAAGGAGCCATGGCACAGTACTTTGATCGCATCCGTATAAGCCACACCTTTGGTGACCTCAAAGCACGCGCTAAGCAGGTGCTCAGCCACCTGCCGCATGCCGAGACTGTGGAGAAACTCTACGCCCGTCTAACCGGCGCGCTGCATGCGGCGGTACATCCAGAGCATATTTTCAGCGGTTTTGGCTTGGTTTGCGTTGGACCGATCGATGGTCACGACATAAGTGGCCTCATCAAAATGTTTGAGCAGGTCAAAGACTTTGAGCGACCACTGCTGATTCACTGCAAGACGATCAAAGGCAAGGGCTTTGACTTTGCCAGCGGCGATCCAACCACTTTTCATTCACCAAAGCCCTTTGTGCGTAATGGTCGTGGTGTTGAGCTCAAAGAGGGGGGTCGCTCTTTCACCACAGCCTATGCCGACGCCATGATCGAACTCATGCAAAAGGACAACAAGGTCTTTGCCATCACAGCTGCCATGCCCGATGGCACAGGACTGGCAAAGGTGATGCAGAGCTTTCCCGAACGTACTTTAGACACCGGAATCTGTGAGAGCCACACCATGGACATGTGTGCTGGCATGGCCAAGGCTGGCCTCAAGCCCTTCTTTGCTGTCTACTCGACCTTTTCACAGCGCGCTCTGGATCAGGTCTTTCAGGAGGTGGCGCTGCAGGGACTTCCGGTTCGGGTCTGTATGGATCGCGCCGGATTTGTCGGCGGCGATGGTGCTGTTCACCACGGTTTTATGGATATCGCGATGTTTAAAACCATGCCGGGCAACGTGCTTCTGGCAGCAAGCGACGAACCCAACCTCAAAGCCGGCCTTGAGTTCATGCGCCAATATAATGACGGACCGAGCTTCATCCGCTACCCACGTGACAACGTCGCCAACCCCTCTCTACATCCCCAAGTACCGCCTTTCGAGTTGGGCAAGGCATGTCTAGTACACGCCACAACTACACAACAAAAACCCCAACTGGCCATCCTCGCCTATGGCACCCAGGTCTATGCCGCTTATGAAGCCGTCCGCAAACTGGAGCAGCAGGGTTTTAACATGGCTCTTTACGATGCACGATTTGCCAAACCGATTGATATGCAGCTGGTCTCTCAGCTGATTACCGACAGCGTACCACTCGTCACCATTGAAGATCACATGCTCCTCGGTGGCTTTGGCGCCACAGTTCTTGAAGGGCTTAACGAGCTGCAGCTGCCAACCCACCTTGTCTATCGCATGGGCATGCCACAGAAGTGGGTTTATCAAGATAGTCGACAAAACCAGTTAGCCGAAGTTGGCCTCGACGCCCAAAGCATAACCCAACGCCTGCTCGACATCCTCCAGCAGCGGACCATCCGACCGCAAACTATGAGCCCAGCCAAAACCCCCCACGCCAACCTGTATAGCTAACCTAGCTTATGGATCCCACTTGAGTTGCACCAGCTCGCGGGTGGGTTTGGCAAAAAAGAAGCCTTGCATAAAGTCGCAGCCGGCGTGTATCAATGTGTCGCGCTCCTCAGCTACCTCAATGCCTTCAGCAATAAACTCGATCTCCATCTCTTTACAGAGCTTTATAAACGACTGGATAAGGCGCTGTTTTTTTGGCTCCAGATGGACATCACGTACGATCGACATGTCCAATTTAACGATTTCAGGTTCAAGCTTGGTTAGACTGGTGAGTCCTGCATAGCCAGCACCCAAGTCATCTAACGCCACTCGAAAACCTAAGCGACGTAGCGTGCTAACCTTCTCGCGGACTTCATCTACATCATCAAGAGATGCACGCTCCGTGATTTCAAAGACCACACGCTTGGAAAACTTCGCTAGCGGCGCATCTGCGGAAAAGAGAGTAGCATCATTCAAATCCTGCGGGTGCAGGTTTACAAAGAAAGTCACCTCATCTGCGGTTCTACCGACGACATTGGCAATATGCTTACGAATAGTGCGTCCTAGTTCGTGCAGCCGCCCAAGACGCTCTGCAGAGTTAAACAACGCTCCAGGGTTTTTCAAGCTTGACTCTTCACAGCGCACCAGCGCTTCATAAGCAAAGACCGATTTTGCGGCACAGCTAACAATGGGTTGGTAGGCCATCCACAGGGTTGCAACAGCATTATCAAATTTAGCCTCTAGACCGGCAAGATCGCCAATCCAGTGCGCCTCATCGCCGAGAATCTGCAAGGCATTCCGTTTAAGGCGGGCCATTTGATGCATAAGCGATGCCTGGGTAACGGTCTTTTGTAGCTCCTCCATTTCTACTGGTTTAATGAGGTAACGAAAGGCGCCATATTGCACTGCCAGTGCTGCAGTCTCCACAGTTGGATATCCAGTAATAAGAATGACCGGTACATCCAAATCGAACTGACGAATCGCACGCAGCAAAGCCACGCCATCCATCATGGGCATGGCAATGTCACTGACAACGACATCGAACTCAAGCGACTGCACATACGAAACGGCTTGATCACCGTTGGATGCCGTAAATACTTCGTAACCCATGGAGGTAAAAGCACGTTGATGCGCTCGTAAAACTCCTGGCTCATCATCTACCAAGAGGATTTTAGGTTTGGAATCCGCCTCTCTCTCCGCCACAGCCATGTCCTCTGTTCGCATTTAATAATTTACAGTACTCTATTCTAGCCATTTAAGAAAGCGCTAGCGCTACTGGAATCTCTTTGCTTTCGCAATCAACGTCAGTGAGTTAGACCTGAGCTCGGCTATTCTCTCACCACCGGGGCCTTTGCCTAACTCACTGCGGTTGTGACAGTTTCGGCAGCTTGATGAGTTCCAAATCAACGCGCTGCATTGCCCGTAAAGGAGTATCCCTGATCATCTTCTCAGCATAGACAAATCCAAACTTGTAAACACTACAGTTGTTGTCCGAACCAAAATACTCTGTCTGCGGGTTCCTTGCCATCTCTCTATAACCGGGCGCCAAGCCACCATCCGCCCGCTGCAGATTATGATAGGCATACAGCATGTGGCCGCCCCACTCACGCACAAAACCAATGCAACCAATACCAACAATCAACCCAAACACTAAATGCACTGTCCTCCTGCTTCCAAGTTGTTGTTGCCATGGCTCGAGGTGACGACAAAGGAGATAGTAAAACACAAGAGTGGGTAGCAACACCCCTCGCATGGTCAAAAATACCAAAGCCATAACAATATGCTTTCGGTCTATTAGATAGAAAGATAGGCAACAGAAAGACCAGGCTTATAGTCTTAAGTTCGAAAAAATTAACAACGATCAGCGTGGATACATTGGCAAGGCCGACCGCTATGAGCAACCGTAAAAATTTATACTGTTTTAGTATTGGAAAAGAGAATTTCTGAAAGCATCCACAGCTATTTTCGTCTTTTCCAAAGCACACCGTACTTTTGATTTTGCAGGATAGGATCGTAGTGTTGCTTCAGATAGGCCATCCACTTACTCTGTGGATCTCGACCTAAGGGTAAATTGCCTGTATTATCGAGTATGTAAGAGGTTTCAGCGAGCTCCAAATCCGTCAGAATACTGTCGAGTTCTGAAACGCCATCGTTGAATTTCTTAATTTTTGCCTCTGTATTGTGCCCAGCTTTTTTGTCAACGTAGTAGTGAATCCATTTTGTCGGTGCAATGATTTCTAGATCTGTGTTAATTGACAGAGCCCGCCCTTCACGCATTGCAAAAAACTCACCGTGACTGCCGTGAAGATGTTCGATCTCTTGTTTTACCGGTGCAAATCTCGAATAGTAGTCAGGTGCTCTAGTACCAAAATAGGTCCTACCTAGAACTTTCGCTACAGGTAAAAATGGGGTTATGTAAATGGCTGAAGCAACGACAATGGCCACAACACTACCCTTCCATTGCCAAAGTCTTGTAACCGCAAATCCTGTAGCCAGACTCAGAAAGGGGAAAATGGGAATAAAATAGTCCCACATAAAATTACCAGTTAAGGAAATAGAAATGAGCTGCATGAACAATGCTAAAAAAATGGCAACCTCAAGATAACCGATCTTATTTTTTCTAATCATTACTAAACCGACAAAGACAACAAGAACCAGTGGCACCAAACATTGAAAGTAGAGCAGTTTGCCAGGAAGCATGGCTATAAGGCCTAGGCGTTCCAAAAGCGAGACATGATACGAGAAAGCAAAGTCAACCGTTTGCGTGTAAAATGTCCCAAACGCGTCACCACTATATAGCCACAATAAGATTGAACCCACTGCCAGCATAACGCCCATGATAAACTCCGAGACAATCTGTATCTTACGAGGATGGCTGTATAATAAAACCGGAACAAATCCCATTAAAGGCAAAAGAGCTTCCTGTTGTAGCATCACTAAGGCGCCTGCTATTACACCACCGATTAGAAAACGTTTGTTAATCTTGCTACATAACAAAACGAAAAGTATCATTAACAAGGGCGCGACAAACGACCGTGTGTCTCCATAACGACCGCCATCCTTCCAGACCTCTCCAGGCGTACGTAACCAAATAACAAGAAGTAGCGCATGCAAACAAGGAAATACCCAACCTTGAACTTTGGCGAATCTGTAGAAGACCATTGCCGCGACCGCAACAAACACACACTCCAAAAACCACAGCCCCCAGGGACCCATCCCATGAACCAAGGCGGCCAACAAGTAGATTAGTGGCGGCTTATCATAAAAAGCATCTAAATAAGGCATGCCCCCTAGACTGATTAACATGCCCATATACCTGAACACCTCGCGATCTGTGCCATTAGCGATAACCGTGGGGCTCACTGAAAAGTTGACTAAAACAGTAATTAAAGCGATGGACAAGTAAGGAAGAGCTATCTTTGTTTTAGGTAACCACTTCGCAAAACTTTGATTGACAGACACCGTTAGAATATCCCTGTTGTTTTTATCTTATCGCGGCTGTCAGTTCATGGCAAAATCTTGTAAAGTATAGCGGTAGAGGAGAGTAGAAATGAATAAGTCACAAACTTTCCAAGAATTTATGACGACTCATAGCGTTAATATCCCTGTGCTTGGCTTCGTGACCAACCTAATCATAGTCTTCGTGCTCGCTTATCTCTTACAGTATATCTACGTAAAGTACGGCCGTGCCCTCTCAAACCGTCGGCGGTTTGCAAATAACTTTGTAATCATGGCAATGACCACTATGTTTATTATTGCGGTTGTCAAATCTTCACTAGCTCTTTCGCTTGGCCTAGTAGGCGCTCTATCAATCGTCAGGTTTCGTGCAGCAATCAAAGATCCGGAGGAACTGACTTATCTCTTCCTGACAATTGCGATTGGCTTAGGACTCGGCGCAGACCAACGGCTAATAACCCTCGTCGCGAGCTTAACGATTATGTCTCTGATCATATTGAGAAGACATGGCCAGAGAACGGAGCAGAATAAATTTACGTTTTTGAGTATTAGTAGCCAAGCTGGAAAAAAGTTTTCGCTTGAAAAGATTACTAAGATCTTATCGGATTCTTGCTTATCGGTAGACTTAAAACGTTTTGACGAAACCAACGATGCTTTGGAAGCAGTATTTTACGTCGAATTTGCTGACTTCAATAGCCTGGAACTAACACGTCGCAAACTAACTGAAGAAGACGACACCTTAAAGATTTCCTTTCTCGATAATAGATTAGTTTAAATTGATGAAAATTAAGACACATTCGTCGTCACTATCCCGCATCATCTCCTATCTTAAAGATAGAGCACGAACTGTAAGACTCATATCTTTAGTACTTGTATTTATTTGTGTTACCGTGCTGTTCCTTCTTTATCACACTGATTTTTTTAACGAAAATGTAAATAGGCCAAACCTTTTCACGAAACTTTATCGCCAACAGAGAGCCAAGTTGACTGCTGATATCGAGAGAATAGTCATTGATATAAAACATAAGGATTATCAAAAGATTCGTTTCGATAGACATGTCGCGCTGAAAGATCGCATACACTTTCCAACAAGTTTGCATTACGTTCCTGCAAGGATTCGCTACAATGGCAAAAATATTAAGGTGCGGTTGCGCCTAAAAGGTGTCTGGCCTGATCACTGGAGAGACAGAAAGAAATGGTCGTTTCTCGTAAAAGCTCGTGGAAACAACACAATCATGGGGATGAAACGTTTCTCCTTACAACATCCGCAAACACGCCAGTTTATCCATGAGTGGCTATTCTTACAGGCTCTGGCTGATGAAGGAATGATTTCGCTGAGATATAAATTTGTAGAGGTGATAATCAACGGTAAAAGTCATGGAATTTACGCTCTAGAAGAGCACTTTGGAAAACACGCCCTAGAGCATAGCGGTTACCGAGAGGGACCGATTGTTGGTTACAGCAAGGACATCTGGGTTCAAGAGTATCGTCGACGCAATCGTAGTGGCATACCAGTATACAATCTCGATGGCTCTTTTCTATCCGCCAGAATTGACGGATCAGAGACGGGCAGCATTGTACGTCACTCTTTAGCCGAAGAGAATTTTATTAAGGCGACCTCTCTTCTTGAAGCCTTTAGATTAAAAACCATGAAAGCCTCAGAAGTTTTTGATGTACAAAAGTTGGCTTTTAGTATGGCTCTTCACGTGTTGTTCGCTTCCGACGAGTTTGATTGGAAGGATATGAAGTTCTATCTAAATCCTTTCACTTCTAAGCTCGAACCAATAGGCAAAGAAATCCATTCTGGAAAATCGGTAAGAATTCCATCTTGGTGGTTGAACGATGGTTATCGTCCTTACCAGATGGCCTTCATTAACAGGCTATTCAATGATTATCTTTTTGTCGAGGCGTATGTCCAGGCTCTGAAAAGAGTTGCCGCAAAGGACTACTTCGATGCTCTTATCAACAAGTGTGATGCGGAACTGAACAAAAATCTCAATATCATAGCGACGGAATTTCCTAACTATCGATTCTCCAAAAGGTTTTTCTATAACAATCAGACCAGGATTCGCGCGTTATTAAAACCGATTAAAACCATCCATGCCTATGTCGAATCCGTGGATGAGAAACAGTTACTTCTGGAGGTGGGCAACCTACAACACTTTCCAGTCGAGATTTTACATGTTTTTGTGGGCGATGACCTAACGCTTACACCTAAGAAAAGAATGATTGTCTCAGGTAAGAAGGCAGCTGATCCCGTAAAATATAAAGAGCTGGCCTTCGAAGGGGGAAAAACGATCCGTAACGCTCATTCTAAAGAGAAGCCGATTAGAATTTCCTTTCAGTTACTCGGCAGTGGGAATGAACAGTCACTTGATGTCATACCTGTAAAGCGTTTTTCAAAAGCAATGATAGAAACTGACCTAAAACTGAAAAGGTCTAGTTTTCGAGACCGACCGTTTCTAGACATCAGTGACTCGATGAAGGAAATCCATTTTGTGCACGGTGATTGGTCTATTAAAAAAAATCTTGTCATTCCTCCAGGTTTTGTAGTCTACGGTCACGCCGGGCTACGTCTTAACTTACGTGATAGTGCGACTATAATCACCTATTCACCACTTTATCTTCTGGGATCCAAGGATCGACCGATTACCATCGACTCAACCCATGGCGGTCATGGCGTGGTTGTTGTACAGGCCGACGGTAAGTCTTTCATAAAACAAGTTCGATTCTCTGGCTTGTCGGCACCTGTATACCCCGGATGGTCGCTTACTGGTGCAATAACGTTCTATGAATCCGATGTTGAGATATCGGGAACGCTATTCGAATCAAATCGAGATGGTGACGACTTTCTCAATATTGTCCGTTCTAAGTTTACGGTGAGAAATTGTACTTTTAAATCGGTCTACTTAGACGCCATAGACGTTGATTTTTCAACTGGATCAGTCGCCAGCACTACGTTTGATCAGGTTGGCAACGATGCCATAGACGTCTCGGGTAGCTATGTTAATCTTGATCGCATTGCTATCAATTCGGCTGGAGACAAGGCTTTCAGTTTTGGAGAAGCCAGCGTTGCCAATGTGACCCAGGCAATAATTCGGGGTGCGTATATAGGTATAGCAAGCAAAGACTTATCAAAAATACAGGTTAATGGCTTATCTCTGCTGGATAGTAAAATTGGCTTATCGAGCTATCAAAAAAAGAGCGAGTATGGACCAGGCTATCTACAAGTAAGGTCGGTAAAAACAAAAAACGTCAGCAACCCTTATCTTGTAGAAGATGAGTCATTATTGACAATCGATGGTAGGAAAATGGCGTCAAACAGTAAGAATTTAAGTAAAACACTCTATGATTCGCAATAGAAATTCAGACACTATATCAGATATTAAGAGCAGCTTTGATGATCGTGAAAATCTCTGTATTGTCGAGAAACCCGTGTACCTTTTGAGATCCCGGCCCCATACCAGCAAGTATGACGTCGACAGCCGTATGCTCTGAAAGTCTCGAAGGAATGAGAGAATGACTTAGATGTTCCTGCGATTTGATTTTTCCGACAGGTCGACGTTGACGACCTGGACCACTAGCCCAGTTCACCATCGGATAGCCCTTTATCCTACCCATCGGAGACTTGCCAAGTAGAGCCTTTCCTTTTGTATCTACGGGCGCACTTCCGCTAACAGTAAAACCCCCGGTTTCATGGTCAGAGGTCATTAACAAAAGCGTCTGTTTTACATCTACAGCCTTCATGGCTACCCCGACAGCCTCGTCGAATGCTAGAATGTCGGTAATCGTTCTCAATACGTCATTGTTATGTGCTGCTTGATCGATCCGCCCACCTTCAACCATCAAGAAATAACCGGATGGATTCTTACCGAGAACTTCGATCGCAGTGCTGGTCATTTCGGCAAGAGTTGGCTGCGTACTATCCACACTGTTCCTATCTAGTTCATAGCTCATGTCATCCATAGAAAATAGACCAATCAACTTTTCTGTGTTCTTTGACTTAACCTTCTCTAAATCCTTTTTGCTATCTACGTAGGTATAACCTTTGACTTTAAGCTCCTGAAGCAAATTTCGACCGCCCTTCGATGGAAGCCAAAAACGACGGCCTCCTCCGAGAAGAACATGCGGCCGCAGCTCATCATCAACAAATTGACCTGCGATGGCTAACTCGGCAAACTTGTTATGATGATGCGAATAGAATGCCGCGGGCGTTGTGTTTGTAACCCGTCTGGTCGTTACTAGCCCTACTGATTTTCCCGCTTTTACAGCAAGATCAACTATGGTAGTCAGCCTCTTGCCATGTCTACGCTTAAAAATGGCGGTTTTATCCTCACCAATCACATTGTTGTTAGTTTTTACTCCTGTCGCTATAGCTGTAGCTGCGGCACCGGAATCTGTAACAATATTATCACTTGAATGAGTCTTAACAATAGCCGTTTTCGGAAAAAGGTCTATGTGCAGTTGTCCGCTGACTCCTCTGTCGTAAATTCTTGCTGCCGTTATCATCGCCAATCCCATACCGTCTGCAATAAACAAAATGGCACTCTTTGCCTGAAGTTTTGTCTCTGCTGACGTTGTAATCGCTAAGGCAAACGGCAAGAACAGCAAAGAAGCAACGAACCTGAAGAACCTACCCATCACCGCCTTAATCTGTTAAAATTTTCAATAAATGGCAAGAAAGAAAATAGACTGCCGATACGAACGTAAGGCCTTTGTAGACACACTATCAATAGAGGAAACGGAAGCCCTCTTGAAAACACATCCATCCCATTTTCGCGCACTTTTTGAACCTCGTTATATTAATAACCTCTATCTCGATACGCTTGATTTCTCAAACTACCAGGCCAATATTGCCGGTCTTGACCGACGCCTCAAGATTAGAGTGCGTTGGTATGGACATCTGTTTGGCAAAATCACCAACCCGACTTTGGAAATAAAGCACAAGTGTGGAGTGGTAGGTTGGAAAGAACGGTATCCACTCGAACCATTCTTGATCAGCGACAGATTCTCAATGGAGGACTTAAGCCAATCATTACATCGCTCGGAAATTCCCAGACAGTGGCAGCTTAGGTTAAAGGGACTCGAGATCAAAATACTAAATCGATATTTTAGAAGTTATTATATCTCGTCTTGCAAACGTTTTAGAATAACAGTTGATTCAGACATACGTCACTACCTACTTAATCAGACAGAAAATCTTTTTTTAGCTCGAGCCTTAGACCGAGGCGAGACTATTGTAGAGATGAAATATGATGCTGACCATGATGACGATGCCGAAAGCGTTACGTCCTATTTTCCCTTTCGTCTTACAAAAATATCTAAGTATATTGATGGAATAGATAAATTGTTGACATAGATAAAGTTCAACGCTCAGACCTTAGAACCCGATTAATCTTAACAATTGGTTTGAGCATCTGCTTTTCCGCAGACTGCTGATGAATCTTGTGGACCACGTCCATGCCTTGAATGACTTTGCCAAAGGCGGCAAACCCCTGGCCATCTGGATTGCGCTTGCCGCCAAAGTCTAACTCAGGTTGCTCACCCACACAGATAAAGATTTCCGATGACGCCGTGCCTGGCGCCATCCTTGCCATGGAAATGGTACCATTCTCATGTCGGATACCGGTTGCCTCTGTGGTCTCATGGGCAATGGCTGGAAGGCGTTGGGGATGGTCGTCGAAGCCAAGTCCTCCTTGGATCACCGCAATCTCGACTGGATTTGTCTGGTTGTCTACACGCACCACCCGATAAAATGACATGTCGGCAAAGCGGCTCTCATCTACATAACGCAAGAAATTAGCAGCCGTACCTGGCGCCTGTTTTTCGTAGACTTCAACGGTAATGTCGCCAAGGCCGGTCTCAAAAAGCACCCGTGGATTTTTACCATGACATCCAAGAGTGAGCATCAACAGCATCGATAGAATCAAGGAAGCTATCTGCATCATTCGCTACTAATATCCCAATTTAGGAAACCGAGGCAACAAGCGAATTGCAAGCAGCTGTTTTGGAGCCAAGGTCTAATTTGCATATTTTAAATAGGCATTGACTATTATAACTATGCATGCTATAGTTACTAGATATGTATTGTTTGGATAGGCAAGAGATTGAGGAGGCGATGAAGGCGCGCGGCATTAGCTCCATTCAGCAGCTGGCAGCTGTCGTCGGCCTACATCGTAATACCGTTCAAGGTTACTTTGTTGGCAGGGGAGTTGTTTCGAATAACTTAGAGAAAATGCTCGACTTTCTTCAGCTCGAGCTGTCTAAGGTCTTAGTCCATCATAAGAGCCGGTCTCAGCAGGACGCTTTGGTGGCAAATATTGTTGATAGTCTGGCAACAGGTTTTCCTAACTGGACGTTTGTCATGTGTGGTTCGCGTGCAAGCCAAAAGCATTCAAAGTATGCTGACCTAGACATCGGCGTCTTCTCTGCCAAAGGTATTGAGCACAAGGAGTTTAGGCGCTTGCTTAGAAAAAAGAGCGAGATTGAAGAGTCACAACCTATTTTTGTTGATGTAGCGAATTTGAATCGAGCTGATGATGATTTTCTGCAGTCTATTGCACACAATTGGGCATTTCTGACGGGTAAACGTCAAGATTGGCTAATGCTGCAGGAGAAGGTTAGCAAATATAAAAAATGAGGCAGCGTAGTAGATTTCTGGAAAGCATCGTCTCCCTTGAGCATGCGTGGACTTTCAGGCACAAGATTAAAAAGATGCTTTTTACTTCTACGGTATCTCAAAATCTTTTGAAGTCTGCTTAGAATACGCCTGGAAATTCCTCCTTGCTCTGGTTAAAGAGGCTGGCATTGAAGCGTATGGACCAAAGGAAATTATTAAGCACGCAGGTAGACTTGGTTTGATTGATGATGTTGAAAAGTGGCTTGCCTTTGTTGAAGACCGCAACTTAGCTGTTCATGATTATGTTGATGTTACCGATAAAGACTATCTGGCTACCATTGAAGAGTTTATCGTCGCTGCTAAGACGCTTAGTAAACGAAAGACTTAATTTTTTTAGTACGCGCCCCGGATGATGGCCTCCCTGCGGTCGGCGAAGCTGGGTTGCGAACTCCCGACCTCAGCACCTACGGACCCTGAGGTCGAGAAAACAGCCTCATTGCTTGCAAATAAATATAACTATGATAAGAATATCCCATGGATATTTAAACTATGCTTTTAAGAGAACTTAACCTACCGAAAAAACAGCATTTTTTTCTGTTTGGCGCTCGTCAAACTGGCAAAACCACTTTGATTCGGAAACTATTTGGTGGAAAAAATTTACAGGAGTACAACCTGCTACTTGGTGAAACCTTCACGAAATTGGCAGCTGAGCCCCACATTCTGCGTGAAGAAATTGCCGCACTTCCCCCCTCAGTCAACACGATATTCATTGATGAAGTTCAGAGGATACCAGCCCTCCTGAATGAAGTGCAGTTTCTAATCGACCAAAAAGAACGACGTCAATTCATTCTCAGCGGTTCAAGTGCCAGAAAACTGCGGCGGGGTCGAGGAAATCTTTTAGCTGGACGAGCGTGGACCTACAACCTTTTCCCCTTAACCTTGCACGAGGTTGGAACAACAAAACTCAGCGAACTTTTAACCTTTGGTACGCTCCCTCAAAATATAGCTAGCCATAGCGCTCATCATAAAGAAGAAAATTTACGCTCGTATGTGGAAGTTTATCTGAAGGAGGAAATAGAGGCAGAAGCGCTTTCTAGGAATATTGGCGGCTTTATTCGTTTTCTTGCTACCGCAGCTCAAACCAATGGAGAACAAATCAACTACTCCAACATCGCACGCGATGTTGGAGTAAGCTCAGTGACTGTGAAAGAATATTATAAAATTCTGGAGGATACATTGATTGGTTCATTCCTCATGCCATTTTCTTTTTCACAGCGAAAACGGCACAAACTTAGTCCTAAGTTCTACTTTTTCGATACCGGCGTTCTACGCGCGGCACAAAAGCGTTTATCGTTACCAGTTCAAGCCAAATCATTTGAGTTCGGCAACTATTTCGAAACCTGGGTAATTAATGAAGCAAACCGAATTTCTTCATACCTCCGAAAAGACTTCTCTTTTTCGTTTCTGCGCACAGCAAACGACGTGGAGGTCGATCTGATAATTGAAAAACCGAATGGCGAAATCCTAGCCATTGAAATCAAAAGCAAAACAACACCTGTTCCCCTAGATTTTATGTCAGGATTTCAGGCAATTAAAAAAATTATCCCCAAAGCTAAGTGCCTATGTGTTTGTGCAGGAAAGAGCTCCCGTGTCGTGAATGGATATAAGGTTGTGCCATATCAGGAATTTTTCCAAATGTTACGTGAGTAGAGGCTCTTCTCTCGCTTGGAGAAAGAGAGTTGGGCTTCGAACACCCGTCGATTGTAGAGGTCGGGTTCTTATTGTGTGTGTCTATCGATAAACGACAGGCCTAGTTTTTTAAAACGCGCCCCGGATGATTCGAACACCCGACCTCATGGTCCGTAGCCATGCGCTCTATCCAGCTGAGCTAGGGGCGCGTGCCGGCTACTCATTCCAAAGTTCTGCTGGCTTGTCAACGGCCTACGCTGAGCTTTACTTTACCCGGCAACTCCAGTAACTTACCAGAACTATGAGCAAAAACAAGGGTGATCGATTTTACATCACCACCCCTATCTACTACGTCAACGACTATCCGCACATTGGCCACGCTTACACCACTGTGGCCTGCGATGCGGCTGCGCGGTTTCAACGGCTTTTGGGCAACGAGGTCTTCTTTCTCACTGGCTCAGACGAACATGGCGAAAAGATCGAAAAGAGCGCTAAACAGGAGGGCGAAACGCCGATTCAACTCGCCGATCGTGTTGTTGAACGGCTGAAAAAACTCTGGGTGGAGCTGAATATGTCGCACAACGACTTTATCCGCACCACCGAAGAGCGACACGTTAAGGGCGCCACACAGTTTTTTCACAAGGTCTTTGCTGCTGGCGACATCTATCTCGGTGAGTACGAGGGCTGGTACTGTGTGCCTTGTGAGGCCTATTGGACGGAGACGCAACTGCTTGAAGCGAGCCATTGCCCAACCTGCCAGCGCCCTACCGAACGCCTCAAAGAGGCGAGCTACTTCTTCAAAATGTCTAAGTATACAGAGGCACTACTGGATCACATTAAGAACAACCCAGAGTTTATTCAACCGACCTCTAAACGCAATGAGGTCGTAAGCTTTGTGCGTCAGGGTCTGCGGGATCTCTCCATCAGCCGCACCTCCTTTAGCTGGGGTATCCCCGTACCCCAGGATAGCAAGCACATAATCTATGTCTGGTTTGACGCTCTCACCAACTATCTGACCGCTATTGGTTACGGCAGTGATGAGAAGCAATTTAACCACTGGTGGCCAGCAAACTACCATGTTGTCGGTAAGGATATTTTGCGTTTCCACGCCATCTACTGGCCTACCTTTTTGATGTCCGCTGGCCTGCCACTGCCAAAGACCATTTACGCCCATGGGTGGTGGACGGTTGAGGGTGAAAAGATGTCTAAGTCCAAGGACAACTTTGTCGATCCCTTTGATATGGTGAAGAAGTATGGGGCCGATGCCTTTCGCTATTTTCTTTTGCGCGAGTTCCCCTTTGGTCTTGATGGCGAC
This sequence comes from Oligoflexia bacterium, assembly GCA_028277945.1. Lineage (GTDB taxonomy): Bacteria > Bdellovibrionota_G > JANQFH01 > JANQFH01 > JANQFH01 > JANQFH01. Next base: position 128,485 of record JANQFH010000021.1, on the reverse strand, counting down.
TTTTCCAAGAACGCATTTGTCAGGCGCATCAACAGCGACCTCGCCAACGACCTTGGCAACCTAACGAGTAGAGCTATCTCCATGGTAGAGAAGTACCGCGACGGTTTAGTACCTGAACCATCCGGTGGTCAAGAGAGAGACAACGAGCTAGCACAGCGAGCCAAAGAGTGTGCGCAGGACTACACCCAAGCCATGCAAGCACTTGGCTTTGAAGAGGCGCTCAAAAAGACCTGGGACTTTATCGGTAGGGTCAATCGCTACATTGATAAAACCAAACCATGGCAGTTAGCCAAGACAGCCGACGATAAAGACCGTTTAGACCAAGTACTTTACAATCTTATCGAGTCGCTACGGATCGTCTCTATTCTCATCTTCCCCTTTATGCCAGTAATGGCTAACCAGCTGCGCCAGAAGATCTCACTGCCGAGCATTGATGATCGCAGTTCACACGGCTACCTGGAAGAGGCAGAGCAGTGGGCTGATACGAACAGCGTGCAACCACAGAGCAAAGTGCACAAGGGTGAGCCGCTCTTTAAACGCATCGACGAAAACTTGGCCTGATGCAGCCGTTGCCTGCCGACAAGCTTCCGGAAGTTGGCGTTGAAAAACTTCGGCTCATTGACAGCCACTGTCATCTAGGTGCAGCTGTTTTCGACAACGACCGCCAAGAGGTCATTGCTCGGGCCCACCAAAGTGGGATTGAGCAGATCGTTGTCATTGGTGCGGGCCAGGGCATTGACGGCAACTACACTGCCCTGCAACTGGCGGAGCAACAACGTGGACTGCATGCCGCTATTGGAATACACCCACACGATGCCGATCAGTGGAACGAAGAGACACGCGCCAAGCTGTTTGAGATGGCAAGGACAAATAGCGTTGTTGGCTATGGCGAGGTTGGCCTCGATTTTCACTACAACCACAGCGCCGTGAAAAACCAACGGCGTGCCTTTTCTGAGCAGTGTGAGATCGCTGCTCAGCTTAAACTGCCGCTCATTATCCACACCCGTAACGCCCACAAAGAGACCCTGCAGGTGCTGCAACACTATCAAAAGCACATTCAAGAGATTGGCGCCCTACTACACTGCTTTAGTGAAGGGCCCGGCGAGCTGCAAGCCTACCTAGAGTTGGGCATGCACGTCTCCTTTGCTGGCATCGTTACCTTTGCCAACGCCACTGCCGTACACCAGGCGCTGCAACAGGTGCCTGCTTCACGCTTGTTGTTAGAGACAGACGCACCCTTCCTCACTCCCAAGCCGAGACGAGGCTTTCGTAATGAGCCTGCCTGCCTTGTGTGGACCGCAGCGGCAGCAGCACAACTGCGCAGCGAGGATGTCACCAAAATCTGTGCTGAGACTTACGCCAACAGCGTTCGCTTCTTCCAGCTACCACTTCCATAATAAAACTCGTAACGAATTTTAGCAGCTCAAACAGGGCAGCGGGTGACGCGCCGGAGGGGTCCGTCTCCCGTCTTTGACCTACGGCGAAGACGGAGGATGGGAGCAAACGGTGCGGCAGGACCCGATGCTCTGTTTGAGGTTACAAAATACGTTTTAGCAACTTTTTGCGCAGACAAAGAGCCATCAGACGAACAAATGTTACAATTTACGCACTGCGGCCATGTTAGAGTAAATTTATATAATTATTTCATAAAGTTAACTACAAGGCAGCTGGCACGGCTGTTGCTTTCTACAGCCGTGCAGGCAACCCATGAGCTACCAACAACGCATAAGTAGAAAACCCCGTCTTCGCGTTACCTGGCTACTGATGCTGCTTGGTCTCATCACCACCACCCTGCCAACAGAGGCGGCCGAGCACATTCTTGTTGGCGAGGTATCTGGATTAGGCATTGCCGCAGAAAATCGCATTGAGCTTACCCGTCTGCTGCGCCAGGAAATCAACGACTACGCCTGGCTCCAGGCAAGTAACTACCTGCCTGATAAAGCCAACAAGAACTGTTTAAGCAGCCAGGACTGTCGCCAGCAGCTCATGGAGAAACGTGGCGCGACCCACTATCTTGAAGGCGCCCTGCACGGACTTGGTTCCATGTTTACAGTGACTCTCAAACTCTATTCATTGGAAAAACAGCAGAGCTCCCCATGGATGATCAAGGAACGCGGCAAACGCGCCACGGTAACTTTTGCCGAAGCGACAAAACAGGCAATCGCAAAATTGCTCGATCAGGCGGGCCTCACTGCCAAGGGAATCTTACGGCTGGAGGGAATACCAGCGGGTGCCACGATCTATGTAGATGCCAACGCAATTCCTGGAAAACCCGATAAGACTTCGCGTCGACTACAGATGCCTCCAGGACACCACACGGTTCGTGTTGAGAAAATTGGTTATGTCAGCGCTGAGCAAACTATCTTGCTAACACCCAAATCTGAACAAACGCTGCGTTTTCAACTCAAAGCAAAACCGTTGCAAACAACCATCAACACAGACGAATTCGTTGCACTGCAAACCAAAATTCCGCCGGCACCAGAGAGACCAAAACGTCGCGCCAAAAAGTGGTGGTTATGGACCCTGATTGGCGGGGTTGCCGCTTCGGCTGCTACAGTAGCTGCCATTAGTCTCGCCGGCGGCGGTGAAGACTCCACCAATGCAATCGTTGGAGGTGGCAGTAGTGGCTCAGGCAGTGGTTCGAGTAGCGGTGGTACGGGATCAGGGGGTGGCGGCAGTGACGGGCCTATCACCATCACAACGACGGTGACGCTCGAATGAAAACAAAAGGAACAGACCAGCCACGACTTTGGCTGCGATCCGCCCTAATCGCAGTACTGCTACTTACAGGATGTAGTGACTCCCAGCCATTAGATGACACGGCCAGCAACAAGATTCCAGAAATTCATTTCAAAATCGATGCGCTCGCAGCAAGCTTCAAGGTAAAGCTCGCCAACATAGATGCAACCGATCCCTGCGCAGCGTTAAACGGTGCTAAGTGGGCGTGCCTAAACTTGCAGTTCAGTGATGGCAACACTCTGCTACTTGAGGGCAGTGTACAAACTACAGCTAGTGGATTCTGCGGCCAGGCAGAACTCACTGCTGAAGTAGATGCCTTACCGACAGCAAACATCAGTAATGCAAGTTTTGAACTGCTCAATGACACCAGCTCCTGTATTAACACAACTCCTATCGACTTTAATGGTGCCCGGATTGGCAGCAGCACTTTAACAGAAAGTAAGCTTTTAGACGACGGCACCACCGCTCACACGCTATTATTTTTAGTGGACAACCACATTAACGAAGTGGCTATCGCTGCGGGAAAAGCACGTTATTTTCACACGGCAACGCCGCTGCCTTCAGGAGGCGTTTTTATTGCCGGTGGCAATGATGAATCCGGAGAGCCTACAGATAAAAACCTCTATTTTGCGCCACAAACCAGCACGTTGATAACGACGGAAAATTTACGCTGTCCACGCAGCCAGCATCAGGCCGCGTTCATTTCATCAGCTACGCCACCTACTTCGTTATCTCCTGCAGTCGCAGATAAAGTCCTCATCGTTGGCGGCCAAGGTAATTGCGAGGGCAATGAGACACGTATCGAGGTCTACGATCCCGCGACAGCCAGCATGTCTTACCTACACGATGATAACGGCAATCATGTTGGGCTACCACAAGCTATGATCAACCACCGGCTGACACTACTTGCTGGATCTAATGAGCTGCTCATTGTTGGGGGTGAGGACCCGACAACGCACGAACCGATTTCCTGTGCTTTTTTCAGTTTAGATCTCGAAACACTACAATTAAATAATATAGACGTTGATTGTACAACGGCACAACCGCTTGCCGATCATGCCCTTTTCACTTTTGAAGAAGCAGGAATTGATTTCGGTGTAGCATTATCGGGAATCAATGACAATCAGTGGCTTGACACAAGCTACGAAACCAAAATCTACTTCTACGGCAACGACCTCTTAGATGTGATCCCAGAAATCGGAGATCTCGCCAACTCACCACGTCACCTGGCAACGGCTCTGCGACTCGCAGATAACCTCTGGGCTCTTGTCGGAGGCCGTTACTACGACAGTGGTGGTTCGCTACTAGAGATACGTAACGATCTAGTTACTGTTGGCCTACAGATACCCTTCACCAAACAGGAGGCTGCGACCATGATGCAGCCACGCTTTGGTATGGAAGAGGTGATGTTAAGCGACGAAGACAATTTGGATAACCTTGCCACCCATCTGTTAGTCGGCGGGGGCGAAGCCGAGAGCATCGGTAGTACGGAGAGCAGCCAGTCGAGTGATGCCTTAGAGTACCTGCTCAGTGAGAATGGCGGCGCAGACCTTTGCTTTCTTCCGGCAACAGCAACAAACCCAGCCGATCCTACAGGTCCAAAGAAGAGTATGCGTCTGATGCAACGACGTTTCGCACATACGGCAACCCAACTTGATAACGGCACTGTCTTCATCTTTGGTGGTGTGGATGGCGGGTTGGATGGCACCACAGTGGGAGCCATTGCAACGGACAGTGACCGTATCGTCGCCTCCATGGAAGTCATGCCGAATCCAGCACCACCCACCAGCTGCCCCTAAGCGGACCGCAGCCAAGCTTGCATTCCAAAGCAATCCTGATACATTGGGCCGCATGCGTCGATGTGTTAAAACCCTTGAAAAAGTTACAGTTTTTGCCCTTACCGCGGCCATGCTCATGAGCTGCGCTGGGCGTCGTCTTGAGCAACTCAACAACCGAATCGAGAGTTATTGGAAGGGCTTGCGCTGGCGTTCTCCCGGATCCCTGGTCAATATGGTAGACGCCGATGATCCGGCGAAATTTCTCAGCGACATAACCAAGAGGCTAGATAGTATACGCATCGTCGACTACTCGCTGCTCAACTCTACCTTAGATCAAGACAAACGTAACGCCATGGCCGTCATCAACTATAGCTACTACCAGCTCAACAAACAGGATCTGTTGAGCGCACAAGAAGTGCAACACTGGCAATATCAAAAAGGTAGCGGCTGGCGGCTTAAAATTGAATCATCTAAACCAAAGCGGCAAAAACAGTAAGTAAAGGTGACAACATGCTAGCAGCATTAGGGCAGCTATCTCTGAGTCTGTCATTACTGCTAGCGTTTACTTGCGTGGTGCTTGGAGCCCTCATTGGTAAACGCAAAAACCAGTCACTGCTACCGTTGCTCAGCAAATTCTTTTTCAGCTTAAACCTACTGGTAGCCGTATCATCGCTAATTCTTATTGTCGCTTTGATCACCAGTGACTTTTCACTGCGCTACGTCTGGATGTATACCAACGAGACCTTGCCACTGCTATACAAGTTTACTGCCTTCTGGGGCGGACAAGAGGGTTCTATGCTCTTTTGGTGTTTGATCCAAGCAGTTGTAGCGACGGCTGCAGTCTGGCACCTACGCCAGCGTAAAGACCTGCTGCCATACATGATCGTCACATTTTCCGCAATTCTATTCTTCTTTCATACGGTTATGTTCTATGCTGAAAATCCCTTTTCTCGCCTCTCGAACCTCCCTGTGGATGGACGCGGTCTCAATCCACTACTCCAGACCTGGTCGATGATTATCCATCCTCCTTCTCTCTACGCCGGCTTCATTCTCTGCTCCGTACCCTTTGCCATCTCAATCGCTACCTTGCTCTCCGGCAATCTAGACAACCGCTGGTTACGACAGACACGCACCTGGACCATCCTCGCCTGGTTCTTTCTCTCTGCCGGCAACCTCCTCGGCGCACAGTGGGCCTACATGGAGTTGGGCTGGGGCGGCTTTTGGGCTTGGGACCCCGTGGAAAACGCCGCCATCATGCCGTGGTTTACGACCACCGCCTACATCCACTCCGCTATGGTGCAGGAAAAACGCGGTATGTTGAAGATGTGGAACTTCTCGCTGCTCGCCATCACCTTTTGTTTGACGATCCTCGGAACTTTTATCACCCGCTCCGGGCTCATTACCTCGGTACACACCTTTGCACAGTCAAACCTTGGCTATTTCTTTCTTGTCTTTTTAATTCTTTGTATCCTCTTCTGTTTTCTTCTCATCTTCGCGCGTCGAAATCAGTTGCGCGGGGAGGGTGAGATCGATGCGTTCTTCTGTCGTGAATCGCTTTTTATTCTGAATAATATTCTGCTGACGATTGTCACGTTTGCTATCCTTTGGGGGACGCTCTTCCCTATATTTTCTGAGCTGTTCACTGGCAAGAAGATCACCGTCGGACCTCCTTTCTTCAATAGCTTCATGGTACCCATGGGTCTTGGCCTACTGTTGCTCATGGGCTTTGGCCAAGCGATCCCGTGGAGCAGGACAGGTTTTTCCCGGGCGAAAAAGCTGTTCCTCTACCCAGTTGCCGGTTTTATCGCCACTCTATTGCTGACCATTTTGATTCATAAGGATTTTAGCAAGAGCGGTATCTACGTGCTGCTCTCCTTTTCTCTCTCGGTTTTTGTTTTGATCAGTCTGATACAGGAGTTTGTGCGCGGCACCCGTCTACGTCACAAAAACCTAGGAGAGCGTTACCCCGTGGCGCTGACGCGCCTTGTTCTTGCTGCGCGTCGACGCTATGGCGGTTTTATTGTCCACTTTGGCATCCTGCTAATTTTTCTCGGCGTTGCTGGTGTTGCCTTCAAGGTTGAAAAAGAGGTGTTGCTACAGCGGGGAGAAAAAACAACGGTCGGCGGTTATGAAATCCGTTTTCGTGATTTACGCCTTGCCAATGATCCGCACAAAGAGGCAGTCTACGCCCAGCTCACAGTGAGAAAGAATCAACAGATTCTAGAACTTGAACCAGCTCGGTTCTTCTACAAAAATCGTAATTTGGCTGAACGCGGCGAGCCTCAGACAAGTACCGAGGTGGCGCTGCACTCAACACTCTTTGCCGACCTCTACACGGTATTGCACTCGTTTAACTTGGAAACGCGCAGCGCAACCTTTCTATTGACATTGAATCCTCTGGTTATGTGGTTGTGGATTGGCGGATTTGTGCTCATCCTAGGTACTGTCATATTGATCGCACCCCGTCGAACACGCGTAGCAGCCTCATCTCTGGCGCTGGAAAAGGAATCCCTGCTGCGCTCTATTAAAGAATTTGAATTTGACTACAACGCCGGCAAAATGTCCACCCAGGACTATGAGGCACTCAAAGGTCGACTCGTCGATAAGATCGTCTTTTTGAACCGTAAACTAGATGGTTTAGCTGTCGACAGTGGAGACGAACATTTGAGAAAACAAGTCGAGATGGACCTAGAAAAGCTGCAACTAACAGAACCTGATCATGCCTTGTTCTGTGTAAAGTGCAGTATGCCTTATGAACAAGGGTTGCGCTATTGCCCCAACTGTGGCCATCGGCTTGAGCAGCTAAGAGAGGCGCGTTGATGAAAAGACTCCTAAGCCTGTTGTTGTTTACCATCATGTTACTAACGCAAAGACTACCAGCACAGGTTATCCAAGCACCAGGTATTTCGGAATCGCCCACCAAACTCGAGGGCAAGGCAACCATCGTCGGCCAGCTACGGCTAAAAAAGCCCGATGGCACTGAAAAACCACTGTCAGCCAAAACAGTAAGGCTCAACATCCGTCGTCAGAACCGAGTAATTGCTGCAACCGCACAGACCACAGATGATCAAGGCAACTATCGCTTTACTAACCTCAATCCCTCTGAACAGCTGCAGTATCAATTGCACAGTGAGTTTGACGAGGTACCTTATCTATCTCCGGCAACCTCCTTTCAGCCGGGAGCAACAGAGATTAGACTGGATCTCAATGTCTTTGAGCATGCTGATGACCTCAGCACCCTCACTATCGAAGTCATGCAGATTGCCCTCTACGCCGAGGAGGCACAATACCTGCTAGAGTGTGAAGAAACCATGTTTATCAGCAACAAGACCCATGTTGCCTTCTCCGCTGCAGAGGGCCTACACTTAGAACTGCCGAAGCGTTATTTCTCACCCGAGATCCCCCCGGGAGTTAACTACACTCTCGAAGAAAATCACATTCATATAGCCAAACCTATTAGGCCCGGCGAAATCATAGAGGTTCGGGTAAAGTTCTTTCTCTCTCGCGCCTTCTCTAGCCTGGAGTTCCAACAAGAGTTGCCTCTCAACGTTGGACGCTTAGGTGTCTTTCTCTTTCCGCAGAGTATGAGTATAAATCAGGGTTTCCGTTCGATGGGAAAACGCCAACTTAATAACATTCGCTACAACGTCTATGTCGATGACCGGACGACAGCACCAAATAAGCAGATCGAATTTACTTTAAAAGGCATTCCTGGAGGTTTTGGCCACGTAGAGTGGTTGATGCTTGCTGCCTTTGTCGTTGTGCTGACGGCTGGCCTGCTTTTGGTAAAAAGAGAGCCCAGTAGAGACTACCCTCTGCTACTGCGTCGACTCAAAATACTAGAGCAAGCCTACCAATCGGGTAGTGTTGATGAGAAACAGTATACCGTTGCAAAACAACAGCTCATGGAAAAACTCATTGCCAGTAAACGTCAGGGCCTAGATGACGACAGCACTTGAGATTCATAGAGTCAGCAAAGACTACAGTAGGGTACGCGCGCTTAAGGAAGTAACCATGACTATCAGCCAAGGTGAGGCGGTTGCTCTCCTCGGCAAAAATGGCGCGGGCAAAACCACACTGCTAATGATCGCATCTACCCTGTTATCTCCGAGTAGCGGGCAAATCAGCCTATTCAACCGTTCGGTAGCGGACAATGCCAATGAACTACGCCCGTTGATCGGCGCGCTAATGCCTGCAGGAGGAATCATTGAAGCGCTAACGGTCAGCGAAAACCTACAGCTCTTTATCAAGTTACGTCGCCTCAAAGCCGAAAACCTTTTGCCGCACCTTATGGAAACGCTCGATTTAAAGCGCATTGCCCGTGAGCCGGTAAAACACCTGTCACAAGGATATCGCAAACGTCTTGCCATTGCCCTTACTCTAGTACACCGACCTAAACTGCTGCTACTTGACGAACCGTTTGCAGAACTCGATGAACTAGCTGCAGATGCAACCATGCAACTTCTCAGACAGGCACATCAGGAAGGATCTACTCTGCTGTTTACCTCGCATCAACCGCATCGTATCAACGAGTTGGCACAGAGAACCATGACGCTAGAGGCGGGAAGGCTGGTTGATTGAAAGTGTGCGGTTGGGCTCTCTTTAAAAAGGATCTACTCGTTGAGCTGCGAACTCAAGAGAGTTTATGGATATCACTTTTGTTTGCCTTGTTGCTAACGGTAATCGGCAGCTTTTGCTTTCCAACCACCAACAATCTTGCCCAACTCTGGATTCCTGGACTCTACTGGCTGATTTACATCTTTGCATCAACCATCATCTTAACCAATGCCTTTCGCCAAGAACAGAGTGAGGGATCTCTACAGGCGTTCTTACTAGCTGGCGTCTCTGCCGAAACCCTACTGCTGTCAAAGGCGCTCTACCAGTGGCTACTGATTAGCATGATCGGCTTGATCTTATGGCCATTGTTTGCCGTTTTTTACCAGGTGCCGATAGCGGCAAAGCTACCGCGCCTCATCCTTATACTGCTGCTTACCGGCATTGGTTTCGCTCTGCTTGGCACCTTTTGTGCCGCTATGCTACGCGCTAGCCCGCTGCGACAGATCTTTATGCCGTTGGTCTTTTTCCCTTTGATTCTACCCCTTGTGATTCCTGCCATATATGCTACGCAGAGCGTGCTGGCAGACCAGCCAGTGCGAGGTCTGGAAGTCATCCTCAGCTTCGACCTACTCTTTGGCGCATTGGCCTACATGCTGTTTGCCCATCTCGTGGAGGGATAGGAAAGTTAATGATACCATCGATAAAAGGCAGCAACCTTCTGCTTGGGCTATTGGCACTACTGTTGGTCACGGCTATGGCACTCGTCTTCTTTTTTGCCCCAGAAGAAAAAACTCAAGGAGTCGTACAAAAGATTCTCTACCTTCATCTTGCTGCTGTCGCCGCCATGTATATCTGTCTATTTCTTGGCCTGCTCTTTGCTGCCATCTTTCTCGCCTCCAAACAAGCGTGGAGTGACGCGCTGTCGGTGGCCAGCGTTGAGGTCGGTTATCTCTTTACCACAGCGGTATTACTCACGGGCAGCATCTGGGCGAAACCCGTTTGGGGGACATGGTGGACGTGGGATGCGCGGCTGACCACCACGCTGCTCATCTGGTTGATCTTTAGTGCTTACATGTTGTTGCGTTACCATTTCGGCCACCTGCATAGCGGCAAGGTTTGGTGTGCCATCCTCGCCATCCTGGGTTTTTTGGATGTGCCACTCATCCACTACTCGGTTAGACTATTCCGCGGTATTCATCCACGTGTGATCACTGCGGGCGGTATTGCCACACCCATGCTGTGGACTCTACTCGTGACTATCGTCGCCTTGCTAGCACTTGCTGCCTGCCTAGTTTATCTGCGTTATGCTGTGGAGATGCTGCGTCAGCGTCTGCAACAGTTTATGCTCATGCAAGAGGAGTGATCATGGATTCAGCGAATTACTTAGCGCTCGCCTATTTGGTGTTTTGGCTGTTACTAGTTGGCCACGTTGGCAAGTTGTGGCACCAGGTGCAACAGCTAAGGCGAGACCTGGACAGACTACTCTCTAAGCAGCCGCATACACAACCATGACGCAGGAACCTGCTACGGATACTGCCTGCAAAAACAGTAGCCTACAGCTGTACCAAACGCCGGTGCCAGCTTTGCAGAGCGTCAGCAAATGGGACAAGCAGAGCGCCTTTGCCTACTGCACCTGGATCACGAGAAATCACTATGAGAACTTCCCAGTCGCCTCCATAGCTATCCCAAAACCCCTACGCCCTCACGTCTGTGCGGTTTACGCATTTGCTCGAGCTGCGGATGACTTTGCAGATGAGTACCAATTTGCCGGAAAACGCATGGAGAATCTGAATCACTGGCAACAGGCTCTGCAACGCTCTGCTAGAGAACGAATCAACCATCCGGTCTTTATTGCCCTGAGCGAAACCATATCTAAATTTGCCATTCCCCTGCAGCTTTTTGAAGATCTGATCACCGCTTTCAAAATGGATGTCACCAAGCAGGAGTACGAAGACTTTGATGAGGTTTTATTTTACTGTCAACACAGTGCGAATCCTGTTGGTAGGATCGTCCTACACCTGTTTGGTTACTGCGATGAAACACGTATGCAGCTAGCTGATAAGATATGTACTGCCCTACAGTTGGCTAACTTCTGGCAGGATGTCGCCGTGGATTTAAAGAAACCGCGAGTCTATCTACCCAAGGCGGACATGCAGCAACATGGCTACAGTATGCAGGAGCTACAGCGAGAAATCTTTAATGCAGGCTTTCAAAGATTGATGCAATTTGAGGTCGAACGCACGCGCCGACTCTTCCTGGAGGGCGCTGCTCTCATCAACAGAGTTCAAGGACGACTCGCCTTAGAGTTAAAACTAACGTTGCTCGGTGGCATGATGATTCTTGATAAGATCATTGCTCTAGAATACAACGTGTTAGCTGCTAGACCGATCATCACCGGCAGAGACAAGGCCAGCCTGCTCTTACAAGCTCTGCTTAAGAAGAAGCCATGGAAACAAAAATAAAGCAGCAGCCCATAGAGCTCTGTGTCGAAAGTAGTAAGAAGAGCCGTTCGAACTTTCTCTTTGCTTTTCGTCTGTTGCCAAAACCTAGAAGAGAGGCACTCTACGCCTTCTACACCTTCTGTCGTGAAATCGACGACACGGTTGATAGCCAAAAGCTCTCAACACCAGAAAAACTCGTCGCCCTCAAACGCTGGCGCCAGGAGATCGATGCCTGTTACCATGGCAAGCCTTTCCGCGCAGCAACCAAAGTACTGGCAAAGTATCTTCAGCCCTTTAGCATCTCCAAAGAGTACCTGCTAGAGATAATCAACGGAGTTGAGATGGATGTCAATAAACAGCGCTATGAAAGCTTTAGCGAGCTCTATCCCTATTGTTATGGAGTTGCTAGTGCTGTTGGCATGGTATGCACGCAAATATTTGGTTGTCGCGATCCGCAGTCATTAAAATACGCCGAGCTACTCGGTGTTGCTTTTCAACTCACCAACATCTTGCGAGACATACCTGCAGATCTTTCCCTCAATCGCATATACATCCCGGGTAAGGAGATGCAGCAGTGCAACTACAGTGAGGCCGAGTTGAAAAAACACACTTATAACGACGCCTTTGTAACGCTTATGCAGCAACAGTACGAGCGCGCCCTGGCATACTACGACCGAGCCACAGACGCCTTGCCGGCCGCTGATCTTCAGGCGCTGCTACCGGCACGGCTGATGACACGCTATTATCGATCCATTCTCAACCGTATCCAGCGCCAACGTTTTCAGGTTTTCAGGCGCCGCATTACTCTGCCACGCAGCTATAAGCTGTTCATGCTAGCACTCTACTTTCCACCGGCACTGATCGCAAAATGGCAAAAGAGTCGGTCATAGTCATTGGCGGTGGCGTAGCTGGCATTGGCGCCGCTGTCCGTCTACTACGCCAGGGTTATAAAGTCACGCTGGTAGAACGCCGTGGTTTTCTTGGTGGACGCGCTTACTCCTATAACAAGACCGATGCACCGCCACTAGACAACGGCCTGCATGTCACACTGGGCTGTTACAACTACTATTTGGATCTCTTAAAGACCCTAGATGCAGAGGACCCGATTGAATTTCAAAAGGAGTTCGCCATTGTCTATCGAGGTTGTCTTAACGGCAAATCCGTGAATACAACGGTAAAGGCTCTGCCGCTGCCGGCACCTTGGCACCTGTTTTTTGCGTTGCTGCGCACACCGGAGTTTTCTCTCAAGGACGTGGCTTATGCCTGCCGTATGGGCGGGGCGCTGTGGCAACGCCACCGAGTCGCCGCCAACGTCACCGTAACCCAGTGGTTGGATCAGCTTAAACAACCGACCATACTACGAGAGCTTTTCTGGCAGCCGATTACCCATGCCGCTCTCAACCGACATGTGGACTTTGCCTCGGCAAAACTCTTAGCGGAGGTTCTCTTCCGCACCTTTCTCAAGCAGCGTCGCTTGTCCGCCATTGGTATCTTTAAAAAAAATCTCAGCAATGTCCATGGTAGGCCAGCAGAGCGTTTTATTCGGCATAATGGCGGTAGCCTCATATTAAAACAGGGCATACGTAAACTGCTGATGGGTAGTCGTGGTATTGAAGGATTGATCACCGATGATGGCCAACAACTGCGTGCCGATTACTATATCAGCGCTGTACCCCACTACCGTTTTATGGATTGGGTTGATGAGGAGATGCAGCGCTGCTGGCCAGAGAGTAAAAGTTTTGCAGCGCTCGGCACTTCAGCAATCATCAACATCTATCTTAGGTATACCGACAAACCATTGGCTGATCCCTTTGTCTGTCTGCTTGGTTCTCAGGTCGAGTGGGTCTTTGACGTCAGCAGCCTAAGCGACAGCAAATACCTGCTCTCCTTCACCATCAGTGATGCCAACAGATATCTAGAAAAAACCACCGAAGAGCTTGCAAACCTTGCCCATGTAGCCTTAAGATCCCTCTTTCCAACCAGCTGCCCGGAGAAATATGACAAAGCTTGGGTGACAAAGGAGCGACGAGCCACCATGGAGCATACACCGGAAAATGAACAATACCGCCCTGGTGTCGACACACCGTTTAGCAATCTGCTCCTAGCCGGTGACTGGACCCATACCGGCTTGCCTTGCACGCTTGAAGGTGCTACCCAAAGTGGCTACTGTGCTGCCGACAGGTTGATTGAACAGACCAAGGGCATAACCACGAGATAGACGATGATCGTACCGCAAGAGAAGTACATAGAGGCTATCAAGCAAATTGATGTAGCAAAGACCATCCTCATCACAGGTACAGCCAGCGCTGATGGTGATTCCATTGGCGCACAGCTGGCGCTGCGTCGTCTACTGTTACAGCTTACAGCTGGCAAGAAGGTAGAAATCGTTATTTATAACGAAGAGCCTTGCCCACAACGCTATCGCTTTCTTGCCGATGCCGAGAAGATCGTTGCTTTTGCTGCAAAAAAACAGCAGCAGCGTCGCTTTGACCTTGGTTTTGTCCTCGATGGCGGCAGTGAACGTAGTGGCACCGTACAAACGCTCTTTGAACAGTGCGGATACAAAGTGTTGGTGGATCACCACCGTTACGGCAGTGAGGCGAGCTACGATCTCGAGCTTAACAATCCAGATGCGAGCTCTACCGCTGAAGTGGTCTTTGATCTGTTTGCGGCCTGTGGCAGCCGCGCAAGCCTGGAGCAAGAGATGGCCATGCAACTCTATCTTGCCATCATCTTTGATACAGGCTTCTTCCGTTTCTCCCTCACCACCCCAAAGACCATGCGTATCGCTGCCAAGCTCATGGAAACCGGCATTGACTTTGCGAAGATAGCTGAGCTCGGCATGGTGGAGACCTCAGCAGTGAGCAAGCGGCTGTTGGGAAGAGCGCTGAGCGAGTTTCAACAGAGTGCCCATGGAAAGATCGCCTGGATCGGACTGCCGCTCAAACTACGCCAAGAGCTTGGGGCCACCGAAGATGAGCATGAACGTATTATCGAACACCTCTGCTACATCAAGGGCGTTGAAGTCGCCTTGTTGCTACTGGAGCTGCCAGAGGAGACTACCAAGGTTTCACTGCGCTCACGTGGCACAGTTGACGTTGGCAATCTGGCCCGTAAATTTGGTGGTGGCGGCCACGATCGCGCCTCAGGCTGCACCTTTAGCAATGCAACGCTGAAGCAGGTAGAGACAAAGCTACTCAAAACCATTTCCTCAGAGATCGATAACATAACTAGTTGAGATAATTCAATAATACATAGACGAACCCATTCTGTGGTCTCACCATATTGGTACACCAAAATGGAACAACTGTTCCAAATTGAACTTTGGATTAAATGCGCAACCGATTGATATCAAAGAAATTTTCCAAAACTCGCCTATTATAATAGACTTCCGTCCCTTTTTTTCTCTGCTTTTGACCTGAACATACCGTCTAACTAGCTGATTTAAAAATGAAAATCTTAGTAGGCACAGTAGTTGCCTTAGTGTGGGCTACGACCCAACACAAAAGAGACAGGGAAACGGCGACCCAGTCAAAAAAAACAAAAAACCTGTCTTTTTTCACCGAGCTAGGAGCCGACATGTTATTATTAAAACAGTATGTAGTAAGAAAATCAGGCTTATTACACTCCCGCCTATTTCAAGCCCAGATAAAACAAAACCCGCTCGAGTTTATGGTGAAGGAACTCAAACAGGTCTGTGCCCAGATGAGCTTAAGTGCCGCCGTGGTCCTAACCCTGGTGTCTGCGCTCTTCTTTGTCACCAACTCCAACCGTGGCAATGCCCAAGCCCATAAACTACTCGCATCGCCTGAAGTCAACCGACACTACTACGATC
The DNA here is from genome assembly GCA_028277945.1 of Oligoflexia bacterium. Lineage (GTDB taxonomy): Bacteria > Bdellovibrionota_G > JANQFH01 > JANQFH01 > JANQFH01 > JANQFH01. The sequence continues at coordinate 113,135 of JANQFH010000021.1, read as the reverse complement.
TTCGCTTCGACCCGCCACAGATTGAAGAGCGTAACTCAGCCCAGGGCCGCTGCACAGCCATTCACATCCCTGACCTCTCGCAGACTTATCAGCCGGGTCTGCCGACCCTACCGGTCGCTCTCTTTTCCACCAAAGTCCCAGCTGGTCAGAGCTATAGCAGCCACCGCATCAGCAATCAGCAGAGCACACGATACAAACTCGACTATCCTCTCTGCCGAACCCCGAGCTACAGGGCAGAGCACTCTTTTATCGACCCGACCGATCGCATCCGTAAGCTTTCGCAGATTACCTCATCGCCACAGGAGGTGACGCTGCCTTTCCCCAGCAATCAAGTTGAGAAGCGTACCCTGCCAAAGGTTGATAACAAACAGGCCGAACTTCAGTTGACCATCCACCCAGTGGTCCTTGTTGCCGATGATCAACTCCACATCACAGAACAGCTAACCCTTGAGATTAGCTATGAAGACGCACTCCTGTTTCCTAGTCTGAAGAGTGGGCGGGTTGCAGCCAAATTCTCCCCGCCCACAGCTCAGAGTATTCGTGTGCACGTGCGTGACGCCGGTATCTACGCCATTACCGGGGCGGTCCTCGATGCCATTCCTCAGGGAACCAATGCCGATGACATTGAGGTGTGGCTGCGTAATCAGCAGCTACCGCGTGAAGTTGTCATGAGTGGTGGTCTTGTCAACGCTATCCACGTCATCGTTCCTGAGGTGACGAAGAGTTTCTACAACGACGAAGCCATCCTCTGGATCCGCTGGACAAGTGGTAGCGGTGTTAACTTTGCCAGTGAAGATGGCGATCCAACCCTACAGACTGCTGGGAGCTCTGTGCATGCGCACACCGATGTCAAGCAGGAGTACAACCTCTCTTGGCACAGTCTGCCCTTTGATGATGGCACCAATGCTGAGGGCGATCCCATAGCGCCACCCTGGGACCATGGCTACAACTACTGGGCACTGCAATACGCGGCAGCCGGATCTCCACGCTCTGCCGACTACACCTTCAACCTCGATGCCAACGCAACGCTTACGGGCTCAGCCACCGTCAAGGTATGGCTGCGCGGCATGAGCTACTACGATAACGTCAGCCCGGATCACTACGTCACCGTCTCGCTAAACGGCACCGAGATCGGATCTCTCAGCTTTGATGGCCAAGCTTACGTCAACCAGTCTTTTGTCACTACAGCTAGCAACCTCAACAGCGGCAGCAATACCGTGACTCTAAACATTCCCGCTGCTACGGTCTCGGGCTATGAGAGCTTTGCCTTCTACGGATTCAGCATCACCTACGATCGAAATCTTGTCGCCAGCAGTGACTATCTCGATTTCTCGCTGACAAATGCAGGTTCCTACCAGGTGAGTGGGTTCAGCTCTGCCAACCTAAGAATTTTCTATCTCGAAAATGACACGACCATCAAAGAGCTCAACAATGTCGACATCACCCTGCAGGGAGACAGCACCTACACCCTCGACTTTGCTGCTAACCACGCTAATGCCCGCTACATTGCCGTAGCAACCGACGCCTACAAAACCCCGGTACGCGTCGTGCTAGACTCTCCCTCTACCCTCCAGGACATCAGCCGAGGTTATGACTACCTCATCATTGCTGGTAGCGATCTCATCAGTGGCGCGCAGACCATTGCCAACTACCGAGAGTACCACGATGGCTACACAACCTTGGTCATCGATGTACAGGACATCTTTGATGAGTACAACTACGGCGAGGCTTCAGCCAAAGCCATCCGTGACTTTCTCAAAGAGGCCTACAACAACTGGCAGACCAGACCACAATTTCTCTTGCTCGTTGGCGATTCCAACTTGGATCCCTTTGGCCAGCTCAACGCAAACAATGCCAACCCACCGCTGCCCTTCTTCTTCGATCGTACGCTCTATCTTGCCATAGCCAATGACTCCCGCTTTGCCTATCTCACCACTCAGGGTCCTGTGCCAGATCTGGCTGTGGGTAGGCTGCCTGTGACCAGCAATGCCGAGATAGCCGCTTATCTACAAAAACTCATCACGACGGAATCTGCGGCCCCAAGCGAGTCATGGCTAAAGAAGATTCAGATCCTCAACGACGACTACAATGACCCCACAGACAACTGGGAAGACTCTTTTGTGCAATCGCCACAAAATATCATCAACATGACCGCAACCATGACAGCAGCAGGTGCCTATTCTGTCAACCACATCAACCTCATTGAAACCGACAGTACGACGGCCAAGAACAGTCTCCAGGACCAACTCAACGACGGCCTCTTTTGGCTTTACTACACCGGCCATGGTGCCGTTCGCGGCTGGGCCGCCGAGCAGATACTCACTGCCGCAACAGTCACGAATGAACTGCAGCCAAACAGCCCAGGCTTTCCCTTTGTTAGCTCGATGACCTGTTTGACCGGCTCGTTTATTTCAATCTATGAAACTAGCCTTGCCGAGGCGATGATCAATGCAGATAGCAAGGGGGCTGTGGGCATGCTCGCCTCTGCTGGCATGACCTATCCCACACCACAGGCGACCTTTGCTGAAGAGCTGTTTGAAGCCTTCTATAACAACTCCGACCTTCCTATAGGTACGCTCATCAAGCAGACACGGGTGCTGCTAGAAACCCAGGCCCTTAACGACGATGTTGTTAAAAGCTACAACCTCTTTGGCGATCCTGCGCACAAACTCTTGCCAGATTCTCAATCTTCTGCCGCAACCGTCACAACCGCTGACACCAGCGCCAATTTGGACACGGATGCAGATCTGGACAGCAGCGACACCACCACCCAAGACAATAACCGCACCAGCAGCACTGGTGGCTGTGGCTCCATCGACTCTGCCGCCCAAGGCCAGCCACTCTCAACGCTCATTACGCTGCTGATTGTACTAGCTCTCTTTCTGTTGCAGAGAAGAGTCGTCCTCAGACCATAGCGATAACGAACCTGAAAATCCTATCTTGTTCGCAGCTTGCGTAGGGCGATAGGTGTTTGCAAGATCGACAGGAAAACTAGTATTGCCGCCGGCAACATCCACCACACCATAGAGCCTGCTACTTTACCGACGCCAAAGAAATATAAAAAGGCTCCAAGCAACGACTCCAACATCGAGCCAATCGATAAGATCGTCGATCTCTCCTGGGTATCTGGAGAGACAAACTCATTGCGTATACAGTCCGCTAAAGAGAAGAGACTGCCTTTACAAAGGTGAAAGACAACCAGGCAGAGCACAAACATACTAAGGCTGCTGCCATATTCCGACTTCATCATTGTGAGCCAACCAAAGAGAATGATGGGTAGAGCTACCAGGGTGTTAGCAAACAGAGCCATCCAGACGATAGTCCCACCCCGTGTGGAACCGCCTCTTTTATCGATATATTTCAGCCACTTAACCAAGAAATAGCCGCCTATAAAAGCCGCCAGATTGAAACTGATAAATAAGCCGACCCACTCCGCTGAAAATCTCTCCAAGTTGTGCGGAAAGTGAGACTTCACAAACAACGGCCAACCGTAGGCGATTACATCTGAGAGAGCAAAAAAGGTCGCTGTGGTAGCAAAGATAATCCAAAGAACGGGACTGACTGAGAATGCCTTCCAGCCGTCCCTCCAAACAGCATGGCTCTTGCGAATAGGTTCAAGGAACCTCCTTGAAAAAAAATCTCGGACTCTTAAAAAAGAGTACTGTCTATTTTCCTGCATCCATACAAACAGCAACAACGCAACCACTACTTCAGCCAATATGGCCAGACCAAGAACCTTATGAACCCACCCTTCCAGGACGGCATAAATTCCAAGTACCGACCCTACGACAAAAAAGAATCTGACAAAGTTGTTTGCTGTAGTCAGGATAACATTACGCTGAGCTCCTTCACCCTCTGCCTCTAGGCTGTCAACCAACCAGGCGACGAAAGAGCCACTCCTAAAGGCATTGGCAGTGGCGTGGCAGAACTCACGAAAAAAACCAACAGCAATAAAGACTGCCGGGCCTAGGATGCCCCGGTCACTGATATAGGCAAGCACAAGCAGCGACAACAAGAATAGTACTCGCCAAAATCTGCAGATAACAACGGCAAACTTACGTCCAAGACTGTCTGCAAAGACACCCGTTGGAATTTCTAGGATTAGTGTAAAAATATGAAATGTGGCAATGATTGCGCCCAGCCACTGCATGGGTTTCAGCGACAGACCAAAGGCATCAACCACACCATTGATCTGAAAATTCTCTAGCCCTTGATGCAGCAGGATGAAGTAACAGGCGAAAAAGATGCCATCGGTAAAACCCGAGACCGACCTAGCCGCATAAGCACAAACACGAACTCTCAACAGAGATGACATGACCATCTAATTACAGGAAGGCTAGGCCTAAGTTTGTGCTGTCCACGTTCCTTTGGCAACAGCTGGAACAAAACCGGCCAAATTGTCTGGTTTGAACTCAATCGTACGTCCCTGCTCTGCACTCATGTAAGCCATCATCAGTAGCTCCACCACCTCAAGCCCATGCGCAAAGGTGAGCTGTGGTGTTTTGCCGTTTAGAAAACATTGCACCATGTGGCGGTTTTCACCCTCGTAGCCATACTCCGAGGACTCATTGGAGACCAACGGCATCATGCCGGTCTCGGCGTTCTGTTTCTCTACCAAGTCCTCTCCCGCCTTTCCCTTGACCTCACGGCTAAAAAAGAGCTTGGGCCCACTATCTAAAGTATTCATAGACATGGAGTATTCGGGTCCTAAGAGCTCCATAGATAGCCGCAGCCCCGCCCCCACATAACTCCAGGAGTTGGTCAACTCACCAATCAACGGACGATGTTGTTCATCTTCAAACTCAATGGTAGCACTCGCATAGTCCTCAGCTGGTCTGTTACGGTAATCGACTTCACGCCCCATCCAATTGCTAAGCTTTTCAATGTACTCGGAACGGCTCCACTTCAACGACGCAATGGTGGCACTAACTCGCTTTGGACGAATGGAGTGGCGTGGTTTTCCAGGTTCGGTCAACAGAAAACGAGCAACCTCGGCAGAGTGGCACATCATATCGTTGAGCACGCCACCACCCTGCAACTCACCCTGCCAAAACCACGGCATGTGCGGTCCACTGTGTTCCTCTGCAGCACGAGCCAGATAGGGCCGGCCGGTCAGCGCTGCCCCTCGTCGCCACAACACCTCTTTGGCTCGACTCACCGACGGTGAAAAGATCTGATCTTCCAGATAGCCGTGGTTAACTCCGAGCTTTTTAACCATCTCCACGAGCTGTGTGGCTTCAGCAACGTTGCGAGCCAGCGGCTTTTCACACGCCAGCGCTCGAACCTCGCCTCTACCACTCTGCATGGCATGCGTCACCTCTTGCAGATTTTCAATGCGACAAAAATTCGGGCCACAGATCCACAGCGCATCGATTGTTGGATCCTCAACCATGGCAGTAATCGAAGCATAAGCCTTGGCCGTACCCACACCCAACTGGCGCGCTAACGCTGCCGCACTCTCAGCATGGCTCTGGGTTGGACTCCACACCCCTAAAACGTCAGCATCACGCACGCCAACAAACGATTGGATATGAAAACGCGTTATAAAGCCACTACCAATAAAACCAATACCGAGCCTCTTTGTTGCCATGGTTCCTACTCCCTTATCGCTTTAAGTTTTTTTGGTTTCATCCCGAAACACAACACCAACCAAAATCGTCGCCAACAGACCAATTGCTGCCAAGGCGTACCAAAACCGTGCGTAGTCCAACAACCCTTGCGCGTCAACAAACAGTCGCTCCAAACCACCGAGTAGCCAACCACCGAGCACAGGACCCCCACCAAGAATGATAATACCGTACACCGTCTGGGCGGAGTGGCGGATATCCTCGTCGGCAAGACGGTCAACATAGATATAACCAGCTGCAAAGAAGCAGGCGTAACAAAAACCGTGCAGCGCTTGGCTAACCACAATCACCCATAGCGGCAGGTCAATGGTGCCAAAGAGAGCGTAGCGAAAGAAGTAGGCAATCGCGCCAATGGCAATGACCTTGCAGAAACCCAACCGTTTGAGCAGCAAGCCTAACAGAGCCATGACGATGATCTCGGCAAACTGCCCAATCGACATGACCTGGGGAATCAACCCCTCTTTCAAACCCATGAACACCAAAAACTGCCCGGTCTTCATGAAGTAAATCTGATGGATAACGCTAATCAATAGGCTTGCTACAACCAAGGTGGCAAAAGAGCGTCGTTTTAGGAGTGCGAAAGCTTTGGCAAAGGCCAACTTCTCCGCTGCATCTTTCTTGGGCGGCGTGCTCGGTAGGAAGAAGCAGAAGACTCCATAGGCAATGGAGAGCATGCCGGAAAACTTCAGCGCATCGACCAGGCGTAGGGTGACATCAGCTCGATCCACACCACCGATAAACGGGGGTAGGGCTTGCAGACCAATGCCGCTCTGCAGCCACACAATAGAAAAGGTCCAACCAGCAACGATCCAGCCAATCGTTCCCCATACGCGCACGAGCGGAAATTCCCGGTCTGGATCTTTGAGATGCGCAAAGGATATGGAGTTGGTCAGCGCCAGTGTCGGCATGTAGACAACACTGTAAGCAATAGAGAGCAACAACCATGGCAGGTAATGCTGTTGGTAGGCAGTCACCCATTTAATTACACCACCAACGACCAACAGCAGCGCAAGAAATTTCTCCGTGCTAAAGTAACGGTCGGCAACCTGTCCGGCAATAAAGGGAGAGGTAATCGCACCAATCGATCCCGCTAAACCCAGAATCATACCGATCTGACCACCGCTGAATCCCAGATGCGCCTCCAAATACTGCCCTAACACTGGCAACCAGATACCCCAGACGGCGTACTGTAGGAACATCATCACCGCAAGCGGTGTAAAGGCGCTAGGTCGATTCATGGCACTCTCCTTCGCCAACAAAAAAACACCCTGTGTTAAAACAGAATTAAGCGTGGCTGTAAAAGAGTGAAGATAGCCAAGACCTGAATACACCGCATATAGATCATAACACTTTAAAATCATGAGGAAAATAGACAAGCCTCTGTATTCAACGGAATACAGAAACCTCTGTAACGGAAACCTATCCCAGCTAGCTCATGCTATGTTTTTTCTAGAACAGAGCTTGGAGGGCAAGATCATGTCTTCTGGTCACATACTAAAGACTCTATTAACCCATATGATCATCTTTGCTATCTGTGTTACTGCTTGCGGGGAAAAAGATGAAGACTCCTCTAAAAAAATCTCTGGGGATGGCGCTGGAAACGACGCAGCTGTCTGTACTGGCAAGGTTGGCGGTTGGACACAGCCATGCACGCTTATCGAAAGTATAAGCCCCGACGGTACGTCTGCGAACAGTCCTCAAGTTGCTCTGGATGACGTTGGTAATGCAATTATCATATGGAAGCAGTCCGGAGAATATAAGACCCAAGTCTTTATGAGTGAATTTCGCAGTGGCGCCTGGAAACACCCCTCAGACATTACAGATCACGTTAGCAATGTCACCAGTGGTGTAGGCCATGTCATTGACCCACGGGTGGCCATGAGCAACTCGGGTAGCGCCGTCGTTGTCTGGTACCACTCTACCCACGGCGGGGATTTTATTGAGAGATTTTTTTATCAAGATGGGCAGTGGCAAGAGCCATTTAGGATTCTTCAATCAGATTTTCAAGGAGGTGCGAGAGTCGCAATGAACGATATGAATGAAGGCACAATCGTTTGGTGGCGAAATGGCGTGGATTGGGAAGAGATTTTTAAAATGGAACTTCATGATGGAGTCTGGGACAAAATACCACAGTATAATGAATTCATAAGCCCGGAAGGGAGTGACGCCGCTAGTCCAGAGACTGCCATGGACAACTTGGGTAATAAGCTCATCGTCTGGCAACAGGACGACAAGATTTTTAAGAGCGAATATCGCAATGACATCTGGACCCACCCAGCAGATCTTAACGACTATCTCAGCCTACCTGAAGGATCAGCCTTCAATCCCAAGGTGGCCATGGGCAGTAACGGCGATGCAATGATTGCCTGGCATCATGCTGACTCTGAGGGAGATAAGGTCTATGTGAAAGAATATCGCGATAGTCAGTGGCAACCAAATCGGCTGCTCAATGGCGCAATAGCCACTGAAACGGCAAGCGACCTCGATCTAGAGGTGGCCATGGACGATAACGGTAATACGGTTGTTGTCTGGAATCAAAGCGATGGCAACAACCAACGTGTCTACCGAGCAGAATACAGAGAGAGTGAGTGGATTGAACCACAGGCTGCTAAAGACTTCATAAGCAGCAGTGGTGCTGAGGACGCTACCACACCTCATGTTGCCATCTCCAATGACGGAGGGACAACGATTGTCTGGAAAGAGAGCATTGGCGATGTGGGGCGAGCACTCTTCTCTGACTACCATCAGGATAGCTGGAGCAAGCCCATGGAATTAACTCAGTTTATTAGTTACAAAGATAACAAAGTCAGCACCCCTAGAGTGGCCTTAGATAACCTAGGCAACGGCATTATCGTCTGGTCACAGAAAGTAGTTTATCAAGGAGAGACACAGATCTTCATGAGCGAACGCCGTTAATCACGGGATCCGTGCTCACAAACTAGAGCGGGCAGGATCTTCAATCAAAAATGCCCGAGGCCAGACTCGAACTGGCACAGGACAAAGTCCCGAGGGATTTTAAGTCCCTTGCGTCTACCAAATTCCGCCACTCGGGCATATCCGCCATCAACTATTTTTAATAATATTTTTAGACAGATAGGTCAATGAATCGACTCTTGTTGGTTGGCAGCAACCCTAAATCTCCCAAACCTTTCTCTTTAGATTACGAGCTCTAAAGATAGGCACAGCTAACCTCTGCAACTCAATGAGGATACTTACCTTTTGTTCTATAGGTAAGTTGGCCAACTCTTTGCGTCTGCGACGTTTAGCCTGAAACATCTTTTCCATATGTTTCTTATTTTCCTTCAATGTAAGTCTCCCAATTTTCTCGCAGAGAAAAGCGTTGCAAAATAGAGTCCAGTGTCGCTTGGGTGATGGTCACCTCCTCCAATAGACGCTTAGCCCGCTCACGGTCTCTGGGACGATTTGTATCGATCATTATTGCCAGAAGGTACTCTACCGTTAAAACTCTAACTTTTGTTTCTTCATACTCCTTAACAGCAGCCTGTTGTACCGCTTCTGTAACCAGTTCATTATAGGCAGGGATGAATTGAACAGGAATTCCTTCAATCATAACATGCTCTTTTTCTGGCTTATACCCCCTCGACGCGAGAGCCTGGTAAAGAGCACCTAGGTCAACAAGGGCCTGTGGGTCTTGTTTAAAACCTGGGAGAAGAACAAAAACGTCAAGGTCAAAAGTCAAAGTCGGCTCCGTATAGAATAACAGCGCGGTGGCACCTCCCACAGCATAGTTTTTAATAATGCCCTCGCTTTCTAGCTTGTTTATAACCTGAATGGTTTTTTTCATATCTTGCGTCTACCAAATTCCGCCACTCGGGCAATGGATCAAAGTGCCACTTTTCATAGTAGTTCCAGTAAGATAAGTCAATGTAGTTCGCTACTGGTTGCGGCTCCAGGCCGAAGGCCGTTTGCTGCATACTTGTCGGATTAATCCCAACTAACGTTCCACCAGTTTTTTTGACACCTTGCGCTGCGTATTGAAGCCCGACTCAACGAATGCAACTGTTGTGATTCACACCCTTGGCATGAGCATTCTCTTAAGAGTCTCCCAACTGCAGACGAACAGAGGAATTGGCCTCGAAGATCTTTAGTAGCACAGAGACTGCATCTTCACTTGTATCAGGGCGGCCAAGCCGCTTGAGCGCTTTGCGCACTATGGGTACCCAGTCGGCGTTGGCCAGCTGTTTGCGGGCAAAACTCCGCAGTTTGGCCATTTCGTCTGCGGCACTCCCAGTAGCGCCGACAAGCTGGTTCTTCATACGAATCTCCGAGCGCGACAGCTCGAACACTGGATAGCGGCAGGGATAGGTATTGATACTGGAAGTGGTGAAATAGTGCGTACCATCTTCCTTTTGAAAATCTGAAAAATGGTAGTGCGAAGAGATCACCGCCTTGACGCCAGGGAATTTGCGAAGAAGGCGTTTTACTTCGCTGCGATTGTCGACCAAAAAGTTTTCGCGCAGGGCATACTCAGGATAAGACTCTACCAAGTTATGATGCAGAAAGATGAGTGTTGGTTTTTTACGATGCTTTGCTAGGTCTTGCTCAAGCCAAGCAAGCTGCTTTTGCGAGATGTGGCCGCCCCAGCCTTTAATAATGGCGGAGTCAAGGCCGATGATGTGGACACCCGCAAAGTCTTGGCTCCACCAAGTGGGACCGCCGATGGTAAGTCCATGCCCTGAAAAAATGGCCGCAACGGTTGCCTTACTGACTCCGGTATTGAAGGCGCGCTTCTTCTTTGCCCATGACGCCACGGGTGGCACGACTGGGCGATCGTGGTTGCCGATAGTAACAAAGTAGTCGGCGTTAAGTTCATCAGCTATCTCTTTGAAGCGATCAAGGTTGAAGCTCTCAGCATCCACGACTAGATCGCCGTTAAAGACAACAAAATCGAGATCGGGAATCTGGTTGAGCTCACGCACCGCTAGTTCAAAGAGCCTTTCACTCGATTTAGTCATCTTTAGACCAAAATCCTCGCCGCGCAAACCAAGATGAACATCACCTAGCACGGCAAACTTTAATGTTTTGTTAGAACCCTGGGCCGTTACCGGCAGCGACAGAAGAATAACAATGGTTAGGAATGCCGCTGTTGTGATTCTTTTTGCTATGGATGTGATGGTTCGCCTCAGCATCCCTTATTGAGCTGCTGGTCTAAGACCGTTGGTAATTTTTTGCGCTGTGATGGCAACGTCGATGGACTTGTCTTGCATGGCAGCAGATAAAGAGCCTTGCAGTGATGCAGTTTGCTCTTCTCTCAAGCCCCTCCATCCATGAACGCGAAGCAAATGGTGGATTGCCACGGCTGCTGCTTTGCGCACCCTTGGATCTTCTTCTACTTCTGGATTTAGTAGCTCGGACAAACCGCCGAGGAACTCATCGGGATCGGCTGCAATACCTAACTCTGCTATGGCTTCAACAATGTAACGACGGGTTATGTAATTGTCTGACCGTTCTTCTGGTGGATTACCCAACACGTGTTTCTGAAGCGCTGCAGATAGTGTCTCTGCACAACGCTCAACTTCGGTTTGCACCCGTTCATCTGGTTGATCCACAACTCCCCACCTACCACCAATTTCCCCTACTGCCCAAATGGCTGGCCAATGGGTGTATTTGTTACTTATGTTAGTCCCGGGAAACTCAACAAGCTCATGAATCGCCACTAGATCTGCCTGCAATTGCTCGAATGAACTTGGAGTGCTCTCATGAGTGCCAGATTCTTCTGCAGCCGGACTGTCGTTAGCTACCGCCTCAAAGACGTTTGCTGGCAATGTACCAAGACCGAGAATGCCAACCATACCATCAATGCTCATGCTACCCTGTTCTTGAAAGTAGGAATCAAAAATTTTAAAATCGCCTTCTATGTCCGAATTAGAACGTCTCTCAAGGTAAGCTGGAATTGCGTAGGCAACTGCCCAATTGACATAGTAGTCCTGTAGTTCAAAGGCCCGCAGTAGGCTGGAAAAAGTGTCTTGCGAGTTCCCGAAGTCACTACCTTCCTGCACAGCAAAGCCTATTTTGCCAATAGCCCCTGCTGCTGTGGCCACAACCACTAAAGAAGGTTCCTGTTCACGGGACAAATAGCCTTGTAACGATTCCAACCAATTGATTGCATCTGCGCCAAACTCACCAATGGCCTCAATGGCCATGGAACGCATCTCTGCATCTTTCAATTTGATGGTCTTATGCTTGTTAGGATTATAACTAACCTTAGTGAGGATCTCGTCAAGACGTTGCAAAACTCTGTCAGCTTCACTACTGCCGATTTTGGCGTAGGTACGTGCTACACCTATTTGAAACTTGAGTCTCTTGCGAGATGGTTCAGTAAGTTGTTCTGGTAAACCTTCTTCCAAGGTGAGATGGTTCAAGAGTTGTTCACCAACGCAAGTAAGCTCTCCGGCTGCGCCTTCTATGGCGCCAAGTGCCGTTAAAACAGCGGTATATAACTCCTCATCTTCCCAGGGCAATGCTTTGATGAGTGGACACAGTGCTTCGTCCAACTTATGTGCATCAATGCCAGCTCGCAAGAAGGCAAGATGAACAAGAGGCACCAAACTGTTATAGAACTCGAGATCTGCCGATATATCATCTTGAATCAGCATTTGACGTAAGAGTCGAAATGCATATTCGGGATCAACTACGATGATCTGCCGTATCACTTCCAAACGATCGGGTACTACCGCTGCTGAGTCAGCAACAAATTTCGCTGCAGCCTCAAATAAATCTCGTCGACTCGTAGACGAAATCTTACCTTCGCCCCTCTCGAGATAGGGAAAGAGCGCTTCTAAAATCAGGTACCTAAATTCGGCCGACTCTTCTGGGCCATCGTCACCATTATCCACAGTGGCACAGATGGCCCTATTTATTGATTTGTTATCTCTTCCTGGTTTAAGGGCACGTGGAGCAAGAGCTCTGGCAGCAGCGAGACGGACCTCTTGGTTATCATTGCTCTCACTTAAAACTGCCAACAATTCCTTCTCATACCTATCCACCAAGGCTGATTTTTCGGTTTTGTCGTCTTGTGCCTTGAGAGCAGCTATCAAACCGCTCCGCAGCTTCGGTTTCTCCTTCTTATTTTGAAGAAGGTCTCGTAATATCCCCTCAAGAAAATCGTTCTCTATTTTCTTCCTTTTAGAGCGTTTATTTTTTCTATCGGAATATAGCTCGAAGAGTATTTCAGCATCTTTAAGAAGGTCTTCCACATCTCGATCGGGATCTAAGAATCTGTTTATGATGGTTGGTACATGATTTTCTTCCTGAGCAAAGACGAACCCCGTGGAAGCGATGGTGATGCAGGCAAAAACAACGAAAAAGTCTTTGACAAACCTACGGTTGGTCACGAACATCCCCCAAGTTGGCTTTTTAGAACCGCGTCATTTGCCTTATATCACAGCAGCGTCTAGGTCGCTATGCTAGAGAGTGGTTCTCTACCGGGCCTTTTATATTCTTCAATATTATCCATAAGATAACCTTTCGAGGGCAGCGCCACTGGCTTTGCTATAATGATAAGTACCGCGTAAATCTTAAGGGTAATCTAGATGGCAGCAGCTTGGGATCGTCAGCAAATCTATCGCAAAGCAGAGAAGCTGCGCGCCAAGAGAAAATACAAAAGGGCCCTACGAGAGTACATCAAGATTATCGATTCAGATCCCGATGACCTGAAGGTACAAAACCGTCTGGCTGAGCTTTACAAAATCCTTAAACTGCCGGAGCAAGCCATCCCCTATTACGAGAGTGTGGCAAATTCCTTTATGCAGGAGGAGCGCTGGGATAAAGCGATTTCGCTCTATCGTCAGATCATTGAGCTCGATCGCCACTGCATCCAACGTTATGAAGATCTGGCACGGGTCTTCGTTGCCAAAGATCTTAAGGCCGATGCCATCCATCTGTATAAAGAAGCACTGCCCTGGTTTCGGCGGCGTAAGTGGAGAGTGCAGTTTGTCGATCTGCATGGCTGGATTTTGGAGCTCGATCCCTATGAACATAGCATTCGCTTTGACCTCGCCAAACTGCTGCGACGCTGCAAAAGATCAGAGGAGGCCATAGCGCTTATTAGCAAGGGCATAGAGTTGTTGCAGGGTTCACAACGCCGCAAATGGCTGCGGCGCTACCGCTGGCAGCTCTTTCGCCTGCAACCAAGCTGGGGCCGCTTCTGGGCGCTATGGCGGCGGAGCCGTTGATCTTTCCATGCCGATTGATAGCATAGGCGACCATGGAAGTGCGCATCGATACCTATAAGAAAGCGGTCGTCAACCTTAACCTCCGCAGCGAGGTAAGCCTTGGCCGTGATACTACCGGCGACAGTGTCGGCACTGGCTTTGTAGTCGACGCCAAAAAGGGCATCATCGTAACCAACCAGCATGTCACCGGTTTGAGTCCCAAATCCAAGGTGGAGGTGACCTTTGTCAATGGTGAAAGCGTTGAGGCCAAGCACCTCTACTATGACCCGTGGCATGACTTTGCCTTTCTTAAGGTCAACCCCAAAGAACTCTCCTTTCGTCTTACCGAAGCCAAGCTTGGAGAGCACCGAGAACTGGTTGAAAACGAACAGCTCATCCTCATTGGCAATAACGAGCAAGAGGCTTACTCGATCAAACGCGGCCGCCTAACCAAACTCTTTGTTGACAAAGCACCCAACGACATTGGCCGGCACAGCCACCATGTCCACACCGACTACGACAGCGCTGGTGGCAGCAGTGGCAGCCCGGTATGGGGTGAAGAGGGCAAGGTGGTCGGCTTGCACACCTCGGGCTCGGACACCTCTAGCTTTGAGTTGCGTATCGATTACGTGATCGACGCGCTTAAGCACCTCAAGCAAAGCAAGGTACCACCTCGGGGGGACATCCACCTCTCCATCAATGCGCTGCAAATCGCCAAAGCCCTGAAGTACTATGGTTACTCGCTACAGATTATCGAGCGGGCTAAAAAGCTAAACCCACGCCTACAAAACGTCCTGCAGGTATTCAAGGTACTGCAAGAGTCTGAGGCGGCAAGGTCCATTAGAATCGGCGATATTATCATTGCTATTGATGACAAAGAGATCGGTGAGGATCTCTATGCCTTTGATCGACTGGTTAATGAAAAGGTTGGTCAGAGCGTCTGCTTGAAGCTATTTCGGCAAGGAAAAACCCTCGAGGTCTCTGTACCAGTAGACGATGCCGAGGCTGAGAAACCCTGTCGCTTTGCGCGCTTTGCTGGCTCTACTTTTCACGATGTCACCCCCGACCTTGGGCTGACCCTCAACATCCCCTGTGATGGCGTGTTTATCTCTGAGAGTGCCTCAGGCACCTCGTTTGCCGATTTAGGTGACTCGCCTGCGGATGAAGACCAGGGCTACAAACGCCGCATCATCATCCACGCACTCAACGGCAAGCCTATCCACAACCTGACAGATTTTGTCAAAGTCGCAAAGCCGATGAAATCCGGAGATGCCATTGTCGTGCACTGCCGGGATGTGTTTGAGCGCGGCTGCCTGATCCAGAGCATGGAAGTGGATATCGAGAACCGCTACTCGCCGTTGCAGCTGTTTCAGTGGAATCGAGAGAGCCTTGATTGGGAACTGCAGCGTTAAGAGAGATGGCCAAATAAATAGCTACGAAGACTACTTGGTCGCTTTACCTTCGAGAACGACCTTCCAGGTCTCGCCTGTTTTCCCATCGCTAACCTTTTGGTAGAGACCCGCGCCAAATTTGCCTGTAGCAGGAATCCCTGTGGCAGGAAGCTGCACGCCCCATTTAATGTCTACGCTCTTCTGGCTGGTGTCGGCAGGATCAGCCATCAACAGACAGTAACCCTCTGAAGGTTTAGAGTCGTTAGCTTTTGCCTTGTGGTGGCCAACAAATTTATAACTCTCATAAAGATTGCCGTCTGGATCTATATCACCAGCCGCTATCTCTAGTTCATTGTTGTCAAAGTCTACCTTCACATCCTTTGCTAACGCTTCAATTTCCCGTTGATCCTTGTTATCTTTTTTCTGTGGCTCAATTTGTAAGAGCTGCCACTCCTGCGCCAACTTAGGAATGATTTTTTCCGTACACTCTTTGTGCGCTGCTGCTTCACCATGCGGTCCCTCGCCAAGTGGCAGGGCAAAAACCGCTGTATCGCCATTGCCTTTACCATTACCGCCGGTCTTGCCGTTACCGTTTCCGGTTTTGCCACTTCCGTTTCCGGTCTTGCTACTACCATTGCCACCGTTCTCATCTTCCTTTTTGCCGGTCATATCACATGCGACAAGGGAGAGGCCGATGGCTAACGATAAGAAAAGTTTCAATAGGGTGCTACTACGCTCTTTCATGGCATACCTCATAGTATATAATCTACTGACCTGCCTATTTTGCAACCTGCATGCCAAGCTCTATAAGGATAAATTGTAATATTTTCATATAGTTATAAAACAAAGTCGTTGCCGGCCTCACCCTTACGAGCCACAGTTGGGACAACCATGTCCTAATGCTTATAAGTGATTCATTTTGCGTCAGTACTGTGTCGGTAGGCGCGCACATTTCATTACTGGTCAACTATCGACGCTGCAATTTCTGTCATCAATTGACTTCTGTCGTTAGCCGTGGTAGGAAAACGGTGTAGTTATTCATTTCTTGTGCAAGCAGACGTTCGTGCTTGCTGTTGTTGCTTCTGCATCTGGTATCCATGATTTTTTTTTGAGGAAGGTGGTACCATGCAAAGCCTGCTTGATTACCCTAACCTTCACGATGACATCACCGAGGAAGAGATCAACGACATCTTTGACCATCACGGCTGGCAAGTCGAAGCCCCTGGCGATGATGAGGACATGTTGGCCACAGAGCAGCCGCTGCCAGTGCAACACGTGCGAGAATCGTGGAGAGGGCTGAACTCCAGGGGACATCCGCTGTTCATCGGCAGCCAGTACCTACACTAAGCCCATTCTCTTTGTAACTTATAACAATCTACGCTAGATTGGTGCGTGTGTTAGACATTGCTCCAGGAAGGGTAAATTTTTACCCGTACATAAAGGTTCACTATGTCTAAGTTGAAGGTTTGCGTGGTCTGTGGTGGTAAGTCTGCAGAGCATGAAGTATCTCTCCTGTCAGCAAACAGCGTGCTGCAAAACCTCGATCCTGAACGCTACGACATCCACACGGTCGGTATTAGCAGATCTGGACAGTGGTACATCTATGAACAACAAGCCATCCTCCATGCTGATGATCCAAAACAGGTCTGTCTCAACCCTGAAGGCATTCCCATTACGGTGGATTTACGACCCGAGAGTTCGTTTCTTGTAGCTGTAAAAGGCGACGCGAAAAAGAGGAATGCTGTTCGTCCCGACATCCTTTTTCCCGTTCTGCATGGTCCCTTTGGTGAAGATGGCACCATTCAGGGGCTCTTTGAAATGGCCAACATGGCCTACGTCGGTACGGGAGTCGCTGGCTCAGCCATGGCCATGGACAAAGTAGTGACCAAACAGCTGCTGGCGATCAACGACCTGCCAACGGCTGACTTTCTCTATTGCGTAGCTGGAAAAAATGACCAACAAGCATACAATTGGGACCTTCTCACATCCAAGCTCGGCAGCGATCTGTTCGTCAAACCAGCTAACCTCGGTTCATCGGTTGGTATTAGCCATGTACAGCGTCAAGATGATCTCAAGAGTGCCATCGATCTTGCCTTTAGCTACGATAACAAAATTCTTATTGAAAAGGCGGTACGTGGCAGGGAGTTTGTCTGTGGACTCATAGGCAACCTAAAACCAGAAGTGACACGACCTGGAGAGATCATCACCACGCATGACTTCTTTGACTACAACGCCAAGTACATCGAAGACAAGGCGCTTGAGTTTGTCGTGCCTGCCGCTTTGGCAGAGGCAATACAGACGGAGATCCAAGACGTTTTCGCTAGAGCCTATGAAGCCCTAAACCTTACGGGCCTCGCCAGAATCGACGGCTTTCTTGAGGCAGAAACCAACCGTATCCTGATCAATGAGGCCAACACCATGCCGGGCTTTACTGCCACCAGCCTTTTTGCCAAAACTTGGCAGGCTCAAGGTGTCAGCTACTCACAACTGCTCGATCGCATTATCAAACTAGGCTTTGAACAGCATCAACGAGCTCAACGTCTGCGTTGTTAATGCCTATTTCGCTGCAATCCTCACGCGACCAATCCAATGCTGCCGCCGCCGCTCCAAGCGCTGTGGCTCGTTTTCATTGTTGTAATCCATGGCTTGAGCACGGTCACGAAAGTCTTTGGCTGCGTCTAAGGTGTTTGCGTTAACAACGGCATACGTGGTGCCGTCAATCTCACTGGTGACAAAAGGCATAACCCCACACTCCTTGCAGACAAAAAAGTCTGCGGTTCGTGTGCCAAAACGATAACTCGCCAACAAGGCAGGATCCCGAACCTCGACGACCAACTCGCCTTGGGGATCCGAAATATAACAGCAGGCGTGTTTGCTACAAAAGGTACAAGCGCAGCGACGCACCTGTAACTCTGCTGCAGGAAGCGTCGACTGCAAACGGAAACGAACGTTGCCACAGTGGCATGCACCGGCTAACGCATACATGGGTTAGGCGGTCGGGTGAATTGCATGGATACGTGCCTGTAGGGTTTTGCGGCCGCGCCAGATGTTGTACTCCGGAGTGAGCAAGGCACTAAAAGGCTGATTGAACTGTTTGATATGGCGAGCCAGACGAAAACCTACAGCGGTAACCGTTGCTCCTTGTTCATCCTGTAAAACCATACGTACATGGTTACGCTTCTCACCCATAGTACGAACATTTTTCGCTTTAAGACCACAGCAAGCAAAAAGCGGTTCTGGGTTACCCTCACCAAAGGGTTTGAACTGTTCTAACTCATCGACTAGCCTTGGCGTCATTGCTCCAAGCTCGGCCACATCGTCGATATAAACCGCTGGCTCTAATTTGAGCTCCACCTCCTGCAATGCTGCGACAAAGTCCTTGCGAAAGGCATCGAGCTTCTCCTCTAGCAGAGTGACCCCCGCAGCAAGTCGGTGACCTCCGAACGCTACCAGGTGTTGCTGGCAACGCTTAAGAAGAGAGACAAGGTCGATACCGGCAAGGCTACGGCCTGAGCCTCTGAGTCGATCACCCTGTCGGGCGAGAAGGATCGCCGGCAACTGGTAACGTTCCACAAGACGATTGGCAACAATACCCAGCACACCAAGATGCCAGTGTGGCTCATAGAGGACAAGCGCGTCTAGCTGGCCTTCTCGGCGCAGTCGTTCTGCTTGCGCCATGGCCTCTGCCAAAACGCGCTCCTCGATCTTCTTGCGCTCCTGGTTGTCGTTGATGAGCTTGCGTGCCAAAACTGCCGCTTGAATAGGATCTTGCTCGACAAGCAGGGCAAAGGCATCTTTTGCCCTGCCAAGCCGTCCAGCCGCATTGAGCTTGGGTGCAATGTAAAACGCAATGTCTTCGGCGGTAAGCCGCCGATCCGCTGGCAAGCAAAGGTTTAGCAAAACTCGCAAGCCCAACTTATCTGTGCGCTCCAACTGCTCCAAGCCAAGCCGCACAAAGATACGATTTTGACCGAGAAGCGGCGCCACATCCGCAATGGTCCCCAACGCCACAAGGTCAAGGTAGGATCTTAGATTGGGCTCGACCGTCGACCCTTTAAAAAACCCCCGTTTGCGTAGTCCGCGGCGCAGGGCAATAGCCAAGTAGAAGGACATACCGACTCCAGACATGTTTTCGTCACCAAAGTCACACGCCTGCTGGGTTGGATTGACCACAATGGCATCGGGCGGTGGGCCTGCGTCAGGAACCAGGTGATGATCGGTGACCACCGTATCAATGCCCAGCTGCTTGAGCTGAGCAATCTCTGCAGCCGAGGAGATGCCACAGTCACAGGTAATCACTAGCCGTACACCATGCCTGTTAGCCATCTCAATGGCGCGCGCACTAATACCGTGGTTTTCCTCAAGGCGATTGGGGATGTAGACCTCTGGCTGCACACCCAGCTGTCTGAAAAAACGGTAAAGAAGTGCAGTCGAGGTGACGCCGTCAGCGTCATAGTCACCGTGGATCATTATGGTCTCGCCGCTGTTGATGGCTGTGAGAATACGATCGGTCGCTTGGTCAAGCGCGTGCATCTCTCCGGGATGGATAAGGGTTGACAGCTGTGGGTTTAGAAACGTCCGCACTTGCTGCGATTCGGTCACACCACGATTGACTAGGAGTTTGGCAGTTAGCGGTAAGAGACCACACTCTGCGGCAATCTTTTCATAGGTATCGCTAGCTGCTGTTCGTCTCTTCCATGAGGGATGAACCTGTTGCGCACTATTGGCCAGCATTAGGCAGCTTTAACCCGTCGCAACTCAGCATATCTAGTTAGAAAGATAACCATGGGGCTAGCAATGAAAATAGAAGAGTAGGTACCAACGATCACACCAAGGGTCAGGGCTAGGGCAAAGTTATGGATGATGGCACCGCCAAAAATTAAAAGCGCCGTCGTGACCAACAACGTCGTCACCGAGGTCATCACTGTCCGACTAATAGTCTGATTGATGCTGAGGTTGATCAGCTGACTTAGCTCCTTGCTCTTTTTGCCCTTCATGTTTTCACGGATACGGTCATAGACAACAATGGTGTCATTCAAGGAGTAACCGACAATGGTTAGCAGCGCCGCCACGACAGGCAGGTTGACTTCGACCTCAAAGAGCGTGAACACACCAATGGTGATGAGCACATCGTGAAATAACGCAACAATCGCCCCAGGCGCAAAGGTAAGGTCAAAACGCATCCAAATGTAGATCAAGATAAAGAGCATGGCCAAGAGAATCGAGGCAATACCCTTCTGACGTAGTTCACTACCCACCTTCGGTCCAACAGAGTCTTCGCGACGTAACTCAAACGACTCCGCACCAAACTGCTCTGTCAGACCATCGGATATTAACTTGCTGACCCCACTAAAGTGCATGAGGTACTCATGTTCGGACTCTTTACCAAAGGGGGTAAGATCGTAAATCACCAGGCCAGCAAACTCCCTCTGTTTGAGTGCAGCAAGCAGTCCCTTGGCATCTATGGGACTATTAAATATCAGATAGGCCTTGTCACCGGCGTAGCGTATCTTTAGAAGCTGCTGTTCTGTGGACAGGAGTTGGGTAACGGCGGCTCGCAGCTGCTCATCCTGGTGCTGCGGACCACTCGAGGCACTCTGAACCCTGATAAGAAACTCGTTCTCCTTGGGGTCGCCAAACACCTGAACCGACGCCTCTGCCATATTGACGGCGGCAAGTGCCTCACGCACGGCCTCAGGTGCGGTCTCTTTGGCAAACTTGAGCTGAACCTCTGTGCCACCGAGAAAGTCAATGCCATAGTTAAGACCCTTGCTAAAAAACAGCCCGAGAGAGACAACCACCAACAGAACGCTCAAGACAATAAAGGGGGTTTTATAGCCAATGAAGTCGATATGCGATGTCTTCATGATTGGACTCATGCTAACCCCGCTTTGGTTTGAAGAGTATGTTGCTGAAGATCTCTCGCCTAATGAGCAGATCAAAGATGACACGCGCAATCCATAGTGCCGTCACATAGCTGGTGATAATACCGATGATCAGTGTTACCGCAAACCCTTTGACCGGACCAGTACCGTATTGCAACAGGACAAAGCCGGCAATCAACGTGGTTACATTGGCATCGAGAATGGTTAGATGAGCACGTGAAAAGCCGGTGCTGACTGCTTCAAGAAGACCCTTCTCCTGACCCAACTCCTCGCGGATGCGCTCAAAGATAATAATGTTGGCATCCACAGCCATACCAATGGTCAACACCAGACCAGCAATGCCTGGCAAAGTCAGCACCGCCTGAAAACCAGCAAGAATGGCCAAGACAAATACCAAGTTCATCGTCAAGACAACATCAGCAATGATTCCCGCTGCGCGATAGTAGAGCAGCATAAAAAAGATGACGAGGACGGCGCCAATGATGAGCGACTCTTTACCCATACGCACGCTGTCGCTGCCTAAGGAAGGACCGACCGTACGGTTCTCAAGGATGTCCACGGGTGCGGGTAGCGCTCCTGCCCGCAGTACAATGGCCAAATCACGCGCCTCATTGAGCAGAGTCTGTCGATCCGCCAACGACCCCAGGGTAATCCGCGCCCGTCCTCCTGGAATCGGACCTTGAATCACCGGGGCGGAGTTGACGCGGTCATCGAGGATGATCGCCAGACGGCGCTTGGCGTTCTCACGGGTCACTTGCTCAAAGATCTTTGCCCCGGCAGGGTTGAGACGAAAATTGACCTCGGGTTGATTGAACTCACCGCCAAGAGAGACACGCGCATCGTCGAGCTTCTCGCCCGTGAGCAAGACTTTCTTTTCAATGAGATAAGGGCTGCTCACACTCTGACCTGTAGTCGGGTCGCGTTCCTCACCGAGTAAGATCTCGGTTCCCTCAGGTAGACGGTCGCGCAGTTGGTAGTTGATCTCGGCGGCCGTGGGTTCTGGCTTGCCACTTTTCTTGAGTTCTTGCTTGGCACTCTCGAGCAGACGGAAGAGATCGCCGCTTGGCATTTTTTCACTCACCAATTTGAATGAGAGCTGCGCTGTCTTACCCAGTATCTGTCGCGCCCGTTGTGGGTCTTTAAGGCCTGGAAGCTGCACAATAATGCGATTGCGTCCCTGGGTGGAGATCTGCGGCTCGCTAACCCCAAACTCATCCACACGGTTTCGCAGGGTCTCTAGAGCCTGCTTTAAGGTGTCACGTTCGATGGCACGTCGCTCATCCCGATCAATCACAAAGACATAACGCAGGTCACGATCATCTTGATCCTCTAGGCCGACAACCGTAAAGCGAGTCTCAACCAGCCTGAGGAGGCGTTCCTTATCTTCAATCTCCTTGAGGTTAACGACAATGTCTTCTGAGTAGAAATCCTTTTCTACCTGAACAAAATCGATGTTTTCATCCTCGAGAAACTCGCGCAGATCAGCCGCATAAATTTCTGCACGGTTTTCAACCGCCTTGTCCACATCAACACCAAGCACCATATGGATGCCGCCCTTGAGATCCAATCCTAGCTTTAACTGTTTAACGGGCAACACCTTCATATACCATGGACGATCGCCTTCGGGCATCTGATCCAGTTGTAGTATGGTAGGTAGAACAAAGAGAACACCAAGGAACAACAGCAGCAGAACAATGCTAAACTTTATCCAATAAGCTCGACTCATCTCAGTTGGCTGCCTTTGTTGCAGGCGCAGGCTGTTTGGTGACGGTGTAGGCGCGACTGACGTTGCCCTTCATCACCTTGATCTTGATCTTCTCGCCAACATCCAGCGTTACCAGGTTGTCTGTTACACCAACGACCTTGCCAACAACACCGCCACTAGTAACCACCTCATCACCTTTCTGTAGCTCGCTGAGAAACTTACGATGCTGTTCTGCCTGCTTCTTTTGCGGACGAATGAGCAGAAAGTAGAAGACGGCAAACATCAACAAAAACGGAAACAGCAGGCTAAACATACTGCCTTGGCCATCCCCCTCTTGCGCGGGTGCCATAGCGTAGGCGACATCAAAGAGAAAACTCATGCTGCACTCTCCCTCTTTTGGTAAAATTCTTCTCGCCAAGTATCCAATCGACCTGCCACAATAGCTTGTCGCATCTGCTCCATCAGGCGAAGATAGTAGAAGACGTTGTGATGCGTGTTGAGAATCAGTCCAAGAAGCTCCTCGTTTTTAAAGAGGTATCTTATATACGCTCTAGAGTAGTTTTTACAAACAAAACAAGCACATTCTGGATCGAGGGGTGACTCGTCTTTGAAATGCTTAGCGTTTTTGATCACCAGCGGACCCCGGCTGGTGAAGAGCATGCCGTTACGAGCGTTGCGAGTCGGCAGGACACAGTCAAACATATCGATACCACGCCATACCGCCTCGACCAGATCCTCGGGCATACCCACGCCCATCAAGTAACGGGGGCAATCGCCAGGCAGCTCTGGCACGCAAGCCTCAACCATCTGCCACATGGCCTGCTTGTCTTCGCCAACACTGAGACCGCCAAGGGCAAAGCCGCTAAAGTCCTGCTTGAGTGCCGCAGCTATGGCCTGTTGGCGCAGATCCACATAGGTGCCGCCCTGAATGATGGCAAACATGTCTATACCCAATCTCTCTCTGGTTGCCTCAGAGCGCTGCAGCCAACGCAGGGTGCGCTCCATCGCCTGCTTGGTCGCCTCATAGGTGGCTGGGGCGGCCGGAAAGCAGTCTAACGGCATGGCGATGTCGCTGCCGATGGCCGCCTGCATCTCTATCACCTGCTCAGGAGTCAGCTGGTGGTTTGAGCCGTCGATATGAGATTGGAACCGTACCCCGGTTTCATCGACCTTGAGCAGACGGGCCAGGCTATGCAGCTGAAAGCCGCCACTGTCGGTAACGATAACCCCATCCCAGTTCATAAACCGGTGTAGGCCACCAAACTCACGAAGAAAGTCTCGGCCTGGACGAACGTAGAGGTGGTAGGCATTTGCCAGGATTACCGGCGCCTGCATGACCTCAAGCTCCTTTGACGAGAGGCCGCGTACGGCACCATAGGTTCCCACCACCATAAACAGCGGTGTTGCCACCTCGCCATGGTTGGTACGAAGTAAGCCAGCACGTGCTCGACAGCCACTCTCCTGCTTTATGATGTTAAACGAAACTGCCACAGCTTCCACTCACCTAATCCTAGTAAAATTCATTTCACAACCTCAACGAAAGTCGAAATGAGTTCAAATGTAGCAGGTTAAACAATTAGCATGGCATCGCCATAGCTGTAAAAGCGGTAGCGTTTGGCAATGGCGTGCTGGTAGACCTCTCTTACCAAGGCCTCACCGGCAAAGGCCATCACCAATAAGAGCAGACTACTGCCAGGAAGATGGAAGTTGGTCAACAGGGCGTCGACGCTGCCCGGCGGATTGCCAGGATAGAGAAAGAGATCGGTCCAACCCGCAAGACGTTGGTAACGCCTGGCACTCTCAAGCGCCCGCACCACGGTGGTGCCCACAGCAACGACGCGACCTCCTTGGTGACGACAGGCAGCCAACTCGGCCACTAGGGAGGTCGGCAGCTGATACCACTCCTGTCCCATTTGGTGTTGGCGGTAATCCTTGCAACGGATGGGCGCAAAGGTGGCACGACCGATATGCAGGGTGAGTTCGGCGGTCTTCACACCAACCTCGCTAAGATCACTGAGCACTGCCTCTGAAAAGTGCAGTCCCGCTGTCGGGGCTGCCACAGATCCAAGCCGGTTGGCGAAGATCGTCTGGTAACGGTCACGGTCTCCTTGCCACTCTTTATGCTGGCGACGTTTTAAGATGTAGGGAGGTAGCGGCATGCTTCCTTGCCGAGCAAAGTACTCTTCCACTTGCGCCTTGCTGGCAGCTACCTGCAGCAGGCGCAAACCATCACCGAGTGCCGCACCCACCAACACCGGTATCTGTCCGAGAAAGAGCCGCTGCTGTGCATGCAGCCTCTTAGCTAGCACGGCCCACGTGGATACCGGCAATGCCGAACTAGCATGATCGTCGCTGCCGACACTCTCCTTGGCAGCGGCGCCGGTGTCGGGCGACGGTAACAACAATGCCTCCACCTCTCTGCCACGGTTGTCATGCAGGGTTACCCGGCACGCTTGCACCTTGCTGTTGTTGACAACAAGCAGATCATGGCGACGCAGTTGCCGCGGTAGTTCAGAAAAGTGATGGTCTGTCATCGTACCTGAGGCGCGATCCACCACCAACAGACGCGACTCGCCCCTCTGTGGTGGCGGATGAGTCGCGATCAACTCTTCTGGAAGCTCAAACTGGTGGCAGTTAGTTTGGTTTAGCGTTTCTCGACCTTGCCACACTGACTGCACCGAAGTTCGTTGGCGTGTTTTGGAAACCAGTAGCTGCCAAAGACAACACGCAGATCCTTCGCCCCTTCTGGAACATTCTTATAGAAGGTCACCAGCTGAATGGATTCACGTTCGCCGGTGTAGGTAGAGCGCAGCTGTGCTCCGCAGTAGTCGCAGGTGAGCATGGGATCGCTCTTAAGCCAGCGAATGGCCTCTTCTTTGGTTTTATAGCCGTCCCGGGTACGACTATCCAACTCCCACTCTTCAATATACTCTTCTCGGGGATTTTCAATATGAACGCTCATGTCGCGGATAACTTCTTCTTTTGTTGTTGCCAGTCGATTTTGTTTTTTGCGCAGACGATTCACGAAAACTAACAGCAACGCAACAATGAATAGCATCGTAATCAGTTGATCGACATAAAACTGCCGAATCTTAATCTCAGCCAGGAGTTTGGCACGCTCTATGGAGAGACGATAGAGCTGTTTCTCGTCGCTGGTATTCTCAACATCGGCTTTTTTCATTTCAGCAATTTCAATCTTCAAAGTAGTCTCACGACCCACCAAATCACGATGCGGCAGGCTACGATAGCTACGTAGGTTGGTAAGGTGGCCGAGCAGCAGATAAACCAAACAAATGACAATAATTGATACTAGCCACTTGTTCGACATCACTTCTTGCCTACAGGAGTTCGACCCAGCTTGACCGATATCTGCTGCACGTCTTGCCAGACGACTTTTTTCATCTCAGGATTTCGTAATAGGTAGGCCGGATGGTAGGTCGGCAACAACGGAATGCCTTCGTACTGGTGAAAGCGTCCACGCAGTCTTGAGATAGGCTCTATACTACCAAGCAGCGTCTGTGCGGCAAAGGTGCCAAGGGTGCAGATGAGCTTGGGTGCAACCACATGAATCTGCCTTTTCAAAAAGGGGTAGCAGCTGCCAATCTCATCATCTCGGGGATTACGATTTTGCGGTGGTCGGCACTTGATCACATTGGCAATGTAGACCTCGTCGCGATCAAAACCCATGGCGGCAATGATCTTATCGAGAAGTTGGCCCGCACGACCGACAAAAGGCAGGCCAATGCGATCTTCATCGTATCCTGGCGCCTCCCCAACAAACATCAGAGCAGCCTCATGACTACCCCGACCCAAGACGATATGAGTTCGGTGCTGACTAAGTCGACAGCGGGTGCAGCCATCGAGCTGTTGGGTAATGCGTGCCATGGTATCATCGTCGGCAGGTTCACCGACGACGCTACTCGTAGCCACGCTAACCTCCTGGCGACGAAAGGGTAGCCAGTCAACCCCCTCCGCTGCCAGCCGCTCCAGTGTGTGACGTAAATAGTGCAACACCTGGCGCTGTTTTGCTGTATTCACGTCGACACCGCTCCCGCTAAGCACTGCTCAAACCTCTGTTGCAGTAAACGTTTCGAAGCATCTACCGTCGTACCGTCAATCTGTTTCTGCGTTTTATCATGACGGAGCTGTTTCGCCAGCTTTTTGGACTGTTGCAGCGCTTCACTGCCAGTAGGGTCAATACGTAAGAAGCGCGATTGATCACGATCGATGAGAAAGCTGAGAATGGCGTTGAGGCTCTGTTGGTTGTAAGCGTCGATCTCGGCCTGTTGTAAATCCTTAACATTACGGCCTGAGGCGTTTTCCATAAGCTGTTGCCACTGTTTTAATCGTTGCAGGATTAGCAGGCCATTGAAAATTCGTTTGTTGGTCTGAAAGGAAAACAACGTCGGCCTCAGTGACTCTTGTAAAAAGCGGTCCTCGGCATCAAAGGGGTTCTGTGCCAAGCTATAGAACATATCGAGAATGCGCTGATCCGTAAGCTGATTATCGAAGAGAAGCTCCCAGTAGAGATGCCCCTTGGCGGGACTCTCATACGCCTCCACCACTTTAAGCGGCACAAAGAGGTTGTGGGCGACGGTATCGGCAGCAAGATGGCTAAGGTAACCAAGCATAAAGGCGCGGCACGCTTCGCTCTTGCACGCTTTAAGCAGCTGCATTCCCACCCGCCAGTTATGGCAGTGATGGCGGTAGGCGGTAAACTTTTTACCAACAATAATATCGGCGCTGATACAACCATAGAGATACTGCTGTTTGAAATAACCAAACAGCACCTGCAACTCATTGGGAAGAAGAGAGAGGTTTTCAAAAACCTGTAGACCGTACTGCAAATGCGCTGAAGGTCCCCAGGCAAAGGCGTTACCTGGCAACAAGAGAACCACTAAAGTTATCAGAATAGTAGTGAGTAGCAAAATGATCTTAAACTGCGTTAATGGCTGTTCTTGATGGCTGTGTTACAACTGTCCAATGTGCCGCTGATCCAACCTGCGTCAATCTTCCACAGAACTCTCTCAGCCCCAATGGCACCTCCTAAATAATAACCGTGATCCTGCGATCCGACAACCTGGAGGTGTATGGGCCTGTTCTTGTGTACGCCAAAAACATGGGCGCCGCGTTTGATGAGACTCACCAGTTCACTACCGATCGATCCAACCAGAGAGCGCTGACCCATGGTCAGGCTCACCGGTAGCTGACACGCGGGTGTTGGCAGAAGCGCACCATGCGATGCCACTACACTCTTGCTGTCTGTTTTGGGATAGGACGCGGCTGCTAAGACAACGTTAGCAAACCACAGCTGAGACACGAGCAGGGCGGCACTGTAGCAGAGCAAGGCATTTTTAAAGGGCGCGAACGGCATGGCCTCTCTTAATAGTAAGGTTGGTAGGGCGCTGTCAAGCCACAATGATGGAACTAACGAAAACCTTTACAGAATTTGGCACAGCGGGCATCTTGAAGGCGGGCCCTATGGAGAAAAAGCTCTGTATTGTCGAGGCCGTGCGTACCCCGTTTGCCAAGGCGGCATCGGTTCTTAAGGACATGCCAGCCTTGGAATTGGGCCGTGCGGTTGTCGCCGAGCTGCTGGATCGTGTTGACCGTCCAGAGCTCACAATCGACGCGGTGGTATTTGGTAACATTATTGGTCCACCCGAAGCCTCCAATGTCGCCCGCGTCATCGCACTAAAGAGCGGTCTGCCACAGACCACCCCAGCCTATTCCCTAAACATGAACTGTGCCAGCGGCATGCTGGCACTTTCTCAAGCGTGCGATCTCATTCTCAGTGGCAAAGCCAAAGCGGTCATTGCCGGTGGCACGGAATCCATGAGCAACGCCCCACTCCACTTTCCAAAAGCGATGGCGGACTTCTTGACCAAACTCATGCGTGCCAAAAGTGTGTCGGCAAAACTCAGCCTGCTCGCCAAACTACGACCCTCCTACTTCAAACCCGTCATCACGCTGAGCTTAGGGCTTACAGACCCAGTCTCTGGAATGATTATGGGAGATACAGCTGAGGTGTTAGCCAAGCGCTACCATATCACTCGGCAAGAACAAGACGAGTACGCGCTGAGGAGCCATCAAAACTACTTTAAGGCGTTGCACAGCGGTTTTTACAACGACCACCTGGTTCCGGTTTTTGTGCCGCCGAAGTTTCACCAACAGGTCGAGCAAGACATCGGACCGCGAGACAACCTCACCTTGCAGCAGTTGGCTAAGCTTAGACCCTACTTTGATCGTCGCCATGGCACCGTGACCGTCGGTAACAGCTGCCCCATTACCGATGGTGCCGCTGCCTGTCTCATCATGGAAGAAAAAGAGGCAGCCCGTGTTGGTTTGACCCCCCAGGTCTTTGTGCGCGGCTACGGTTACCAAGGTGTTGCCCCAGAGGTCATGGGACTGGGGCCGGCTGTGGCAACGCCTGTGGCTATGAAACATGCCGGCGTGAGCATAGACGATATCGAACTGATTGAAATCAACGAAGCCTTTGCCGCGCAGATTATTGCTAACGAACGCCTCTTTGCCTCAACCCAACTCTACTGCAAGCTTACTGGAGAGACGAGCTCACCATTGCAGGAGATCGATCGTGATCGTCTCAATGTTAACGGCGGTGCTATAGCGCTAGGCCATCCCGTCGGAACCTCAGGCGCGCGTATTGTCATCAACCTCTATAAAGAGATGTGCCGTCAAGACCTCAACATCGGCCTTGCTGCCATCTGTGTCGGCGGTGGCCTTGGCGGTGCGATGATTTTGGAGCGAGGTTAGCTTGGCAAACACAAACCATACTGTTGAGTCACCCTCTCTTCGTATCGAGGTCGACAACGGCATGGCTCAGCTTATCTTTGATGCCGCCAACAAGCCGGTGAACATTCTCACCTCGGAGCTCATGAACGCTCTGGAGGGTGAGCTGACAAAACTACAGACCCGCAACGACCTAGAGGGTCTCATTGTCTGCAGTGCCAAGCCAAAGAGTTTCATTGTCGGCGCCGACATCGGTGAGATTGCTGCGGTCACCGATCCAGAGGAAGGCTACCAACTGGCGCGCAAAGGTCAGCGGATTTTCCACATGCTGAGTCAATTGCCCATACCAACCGTTGCCGCGATCAACGGTACCTGTCTTGGTGGCGGTTTGGAACTGGCGCTTGCTTGTCGCTATCGGGTTGCCAGTGACATCGACCAGCTGAGTTTAGGACTGCCCGAGGTACGGCTTGGCATCATTCCTGGCTTTGGCGGCACCCAACGGCTACCGCGCCTGATCGGCCTTAGCAAAGCCCTTGAGCTCATTTTAACTGGCCGCACGCTCAACGCCATACAAGCAAAGCGGCTAGGTCTGGTCGACGAAATCGCCGATCCAGAATTTCTCTTAGAGCTAGCGAAGGTTATGCTGCAAACGAAACCGAAGCGGCGTCGACCACGCCAACCACTCTTGCTGCGATTTTTAGAGGGGCAAAAGTTTGGTCGCCAGATCATTGGCAACAAGGCACGTGAACGTCTCTTGGTAACTGCAGGTGAACACTACCCTGCGCCACTCTTGGCGATCAAGGTCGTCCTACACGGTCTTAACCTGCCGCTGGAGGAGGCGTTCGATTTTGAAGCGCGTATGTGTGGCAAGCTCATCATTACCGAGGTATGCAAAAACCTCATCCACATCTATGAGCTTACTGAGGGGGCTAAAAAGCTAGGCAAGCGTCAACAGGATTTGAGTCGTAGTATCCGCAAGGCCGCTCTCTTTGGTGCGGGAACCATGGGGGGTGACATCGCCATGCTCTTTGCGAGGCAAGGAATCACGGTCCGTCTTGGCGACATCTCAGCCAAACCTATTGGCCAAGCCTTAAACCGAATCGCTACTTCGCTAGAAAGGTCCGTCAGGACCAGGCGCCTGAAAAAAACTGTTGCCGCACAACAGCTGGAACGCATCCATCCGACCGTTATCAAACATGGCAAATGGGGCTTTGCCAATGTGGACATTCTTCTTGAGGCAGTGGTTGAGGAGATCGCCATCAAGCAGAGCCTGCTTGCAGAACTTGAGAGCCTCACCAAACCAGAGTGTATCTTTGCTACCAATACCTCATCGCTCTCAGTTGGTGCCATTGCCGATGCTCTGCAACGACCTGAACGTCTGGTTGGCATGCACTTTTTTAACCCTGCAACCAAGATGCCGCTGGTGGAAATCATTGCTGGCAAGCGATCAAGTTCAGACGCTGTTTGGACCGCCTATCAACTGGCGTTGCGCTTGAAGAAGCATCCAGTAATCGTCAAAGATCGCCCGGGGTTTTTGGTCAATCGACTACTTACCCTCTACGTTACTGAGGCCATAGCGCTGTTGCGAGAGGGTTACTCTATCGCTGACGTTGATGCAGCCTTGGTTGCCTTTGGCATGCCTTTAGGTCCCTTTGAACTGATGGATGTCATTGGCATCGACATCTGTCACAAGGCAGAACAAAATCTCATCAACGGCCTCGGCAGCCACCGTTTTGAAGCGACAGAGCTGCTAAGGAAGATGGTCGAACAGAAGCTGCTCGGAAAAAAAGTAAAAAAAGGCTTCTATCTCTATGAACGCGGTAAAAAGAGAGGCGTGCATGCCAAGGTTTCTCGATTGCTGGAGAACCGTGAAGCCGCTGCTGAACCTAAACTACAAGGGGCAAAGTGGATTTGGCAGCGGCTGATCTTGGCGATGTTGAATGAGGCTGCCTACTGTCTCAACGAGCGAGTGGTCGAAACTCCCGCACAGATCGATCTCGCCATGGTCATGGGAGCGGGGTTTCCACCTTTTCGTGGTGGTCTCATGCAGTACGCCGCAGCACTGGATAAACATCGGCTGCAAGAGAGCTTTGCGCGATTGCAACAGGAGTGCGGTGAGCGCTTTGCCATGCACCCAGACCTCAACCACTTCCTAAAACAGACGCGCAACCATGGCAAGGTTTGGATTGCAACTGACTTTGATGCGCCGTTGGATCCTGAAACCTTCACATAGAAGGTCCATGTGGCATCATTACAAGGTCTCTTGCAGCTGGTTTGCACCCGTACCTGTTACTACGGGTAGCGGTGGTAGGGGTGAGCCAAGTGAGCAGATCGTCAGACCATACTTGGCAGCCAGATGTTTTGCGGTCTCCCGTGCCATCTCATCGAGATTGTCATCCAAAAGCAGGGTGTCGGCCTCAAGAAAGGCACCGCGCGCCGCAAGAATGTCTTCTGCACTCACCGAACAGGCAGCATCCACATGGCGGACTTCATTACTGCCACCGTCGGCAAAGGCCAGACGCAAACAGAGCGGCGTTTTGCTGTTGATTACCGAACGCACAAAGGTCGTGTTGACACCACGGCGATGTAGGTTGCCTAGGATGAGGTCGGCAAAGGCGTCACGACCAACCCGGCCGATCAAATGCACATGCGCTCCATCAGAAGCGGCGGTCATGGCGGCACCAAGAATACCAGCATGCGCGTCTATCTCGTAGGTCGCGGAGACCTTCTCGGACGTAGATAGTGCCTGGTTAAGGCGGCTGACGAGGTGGATGGTGATGTTGCCGACACAGATGACATTGGCCTGGGGCATGCCCTATTACTAGTCGATCTCTCTGACGCAAACAAGCAAGAAATCGGAAAGCCTTGCTGAGTAGCCAAGCCTTTACAAATTAACTAATTAATATATTTAATTTTTGTGAGAATTAAAATAAATAGCGTAACCAGAGTCACGCATATTGCCTAAGGTTAATATTTAGTCGTCGCGCCTGCGCATGCCGTGATACATACTGCTCGTCAGATGAGTTTAGAAAAGATCGACAGTATCAGTGTGATCGGTGCCGGCTCTTGGGGTAGTGCGGTGGCCCACCTACTCGCAACCCAAGGCTACCCGGTGATGCTCTGGGCATTCGAGCCCGAGGTTGTTGCGTCCATCAACCACAAGCACGAAAACAGTCTGTTTCATCCCGGCATTCGCCTTGCCAAGGCCATCCGCTGTAGCGCATCGCTGCCTGAGGTCCTACAAGCTTCAGCGCTACTGGTCATTGCCATCCCGACGCAGTTTATCCGCAGCACCCTTACTGCGGTTGCTGCGTTGCTGGACCCGAACAAAACCATCGTCAGTGTCTCCAAAGGCATTGAGAACGACTCGCTCATGACGGTGTCGCAGCTTTTGTGCGACATCCAACCCAAGCTGCGGCCAGAACAGATTGGCGTACTCTCCGGACCAAGCTTCTCCCGTGAGGTCCTTGACGGTCTGCCCACAGCGGTCTCGCTCGCCTGTGCTGACGGCAAACGCGGCAAGGCACTGCAACGGATCTTTCACTGCAATAACTTCCGCACCTATCTAAGCCACGATGTCATCGGTGTAGAAATCGGCGGTGCCATCAAGAACGTCATTGCCATTGGTGTCGGCATTGCCGACGGACTTAACTTTGGCTTCAACGCCCGTGCTGGTTTGATTACCCGCTCGCTCGCAGAGATCACTCGCCTCGCCACCAAGATGGGTGCCGAGGCTAAAACTCTAAGTGGTCTGGCTGGCATGGGAGATCTCCTTCTGACCTGCACGGGGGACCTAAGCCGCAATCGTCGTTTGGGTTTAGCCATTGGCCGTGGCAAGAGTTTGGCAACGCTCCTGAAAGAGTCTCACATGATTGTTGAAGGAGTAGAGACCGCACGCTCCGCTCACCTGCTGGCAAAAAAGCACGCGGTTGAGATGCCCATTGTCGAACAGGTCTACCAGGTGCTCCACGAAGACAAACCACCTCTGCAAGCGGTTAAAGAGCTGCTCGCCCGCGATCCCAAGTTTGAGTTTGCATGAATATGGCTTTCAGCCGGCCGGGATAAGCTTTACGTCACACTTATCGGATCCCAGGTAGAGCGCCTTGCTGGCATCACCCACACACGCTTTCAGCATAACGCTAAAATCACCAACGCGTTCGTGATTTGATCGGGTTTGTCCTGTGTGACTAGGATTGCGCGGGTTACAGTTGTGGGAAAAGGGGATTGCTTCAGTCTGTCGGCCATGCTCATCCGTATTGAAGCTAACCGATAGTAGATAGTTAACCTCAGGGTCAGGGCCCACGGTTTTGATATCCTCGCTACTCTCTATAGCGGCACAAGAGATCTGCTCTGGGGTCTTGTAGGGAAGATCAGCCTTGTCACCTCCTGCGGGAACTTCAATAGGTGCATCTTCCGGCTCCTCGCCTCTTTTTTGAAAAAGAAACAGCGCCCGTATCTTCTCTGCTTTTTTGGGCTCTTTCTTCTTTTCTCCACCAGCTTGGGCAGGTGGGGTTTCAGGTTTGTCTCCGGGTTTCGCTTGCGGCCCCTCTGTCTCTGTGGGTTCTTCCTCTGGTTTTGGCGTTCCTGGATCTTGAGTACCGTCATCAACAGATAGCGCTGCAACATCAGCTCTGAGGCGTTTGAGCTGCTGTTTATACCAATTGATGACGACGCCCTGGTCCGAGTTCGTTTGCAAACTCGCACTGTCGCTAGCAGAGGTCTGGGAGTTGTTGTTAGACTCACTCTCTGGCTTCTCTTTGCGCGCATCACAGGCAACAAGGCTAACCGCAACCAGCAACATCAGAAAAATCTTTGTCGCTTTAAGTTGATGACCTTTTGTTTTCTTGCGAAGATTCATGCTCTATGCTTCGTTCGTCACAGTGATTCTATTTCCTAGGCAGTCTTCTCAATATTGTAAGGTAATGTTTCCTAGCCTCTGGGATCAACGTTGCATATCTGCCTTTAAGGGCCATGACTATTTCCTTGAATCCTGGCATAGCCCGTAATTCTGAAGCTTCGGCAATCAGCATGGCTAATTCATCGGCGTAGGCGGCCCATTCCTCGTCACTCGTACCTGGTCTGGGCAGGTGATCAATATGCGATTCCAGATCATTCAGAGTCTCCGTGAGACGATCTGTTACCCACTCAGAGTCTCTACTTTGTGTCTCAAGATGCTTGACCAAGACATCAGCGACTCTCAGAAAATCCTCGTCTAATGTGGCGCCACGGATAGACTCCGCTAAGCTCTCACGTTCTTTGAATGTAAATTTCTCGACGTTATTTTCTAGTGCTCGCCTAAAGGCAGCCACATAGTCGGTACCGCCATTGTCAACCCGTGCCGCCCAATTGGGACCAATAAGGCGGGCTTCTTCCTCGTGAAGATCATCATTAGCCGCCTCTAGGCCCCGGTTATCAAAGCAATCGATCATAGCCTTCACCAAGTCCGTTCTTACAGGATTGGCAGTGTCTACGCTTCCTTGGTCGCTTCCAAGAGTGGGGAGCAAGCCTAATGCCTTAATGAAAATCACCAACTTTTCACTAATGAATAAATACTCCATGGCATCGCGAGCAAGCGTAGCTTCCTCGTGAGTCTCACTTCCCTTTTTTCTGGAAGCGTCATGGAGACGCTTCAGGACAAATCGATCTTCGAGTTCCGGCTCGTAATAATTGCCGTGGAAACCAACGGTGGCAAATCTTGCTCGCTCTGGAATAACAGGACCAGGCGCATCTCGCTCTAGCTCCGCAAGCATAGCGTCGACCACGACCAAAACTTGCATCAATCCTGTTAAATGCTTGAGTTCTTTTTCATGATTCGTACCCTCCCGATACACATCTCGATCGCGATAGGCATAAGCAAGAGTAAGCGCAATTGCGGAATTGACCACCTCAGCATCTGCATCTTCGTCGATAATGATCGCTTCTGCTGCATCCAAGGCCCGACGGTGGTTCTCGACATCCAGACTGTCCATTCCACCAAAAGCAAAATACTTGAGTGCTGCACGTCGCACTGTAGGAGGTGTTTCCGAGCTCTCTACGGTATCGACGACTCTATCCCCAAGGTTTGGAAAGTCTTTTCGAAATGCTGGCAGTATTTGCCGTGGATGCTGTTTGCGAACACGTCTCAGATGATCTATTGTAGAATCATAGGCAGTATCGGAGCCTCTACGAAGCACCTCCCCCATACGAAAAAAAATCTCTCTGCGTATCTCAGGATCATCGTGTGGATCGGTGGCCATCGCCCACATATCGATTTCATCTTCGGCTTTTAAATTTTTCAGCAGAGGCCGAATGCTGACAAAGTAGGCCTGGATCGCTGCCAGTCGAAGACGTATGCCATCCTCGTAATCCTCGTCATCCACCGCTTGCATCAAGTTCCTAACAATATTACAAGCTTCACTGTCTTCGCCCTTGACCTTTTTTGGATTGCATTTTAACAGGGCCTGAGTCTCTGGCTTGGCGATTTTCCACAAAATTATCGTTTTTTTCATTTTGTTAACTTCGGTCTCTGGTTTGGCAAGATCTAGGAAGTCCTGGTGAAGCTCTTGAAGTGCTTCTCTCTCTTTTTCGCCTTGTGCATCTGCCGAAAAGGGACTCACCATCCCGATCACGAAGCAAAGGACAAACAGGTTAAACAGTTTATGCATTGTCACACGCATCACACTCATCTCCTAAACCAGGCAGTTCAAGCCGAGAGAAGGCCGTAGTTTTTAAACAGACGCTCTCTGGCATCCCGAATGATTGCACTCTCTATGCCAAAAAAATGGAAGCTACTAGTAAAATATAACTGCTTGCAACAACTGCTGTTTCTTAAGAAATGCCGGCTTCTAAATAGGCCAGGATGAGGTGCAAGTGGGACAGCCAGACACCAGCCTGGGACAGTCCTCACCCCGCCTGTTCCAAACTCTCCGCTACCAACTCAGCGAGGTCGCGCACCTGCACCTTGCTCTCCAAATCACGCGCTTTGAGGCCATTCTCCAACATCTGCATACAGAAGACACAGCCTACGCCAAGGGTCTCGGCACCCACAGCGGCAACCTCATCAATACGGCGGTTGTCTAAACGCTCACCGGCTGCTTTGAGATCCATCCAAAAGTGACCACCACCAGCGCCACAACAGCCGCTCTTTTTCCGGTTGCGAGAGAGCTCGAGCGGCTTCTTGCCAGCAACCATGGTAAGCAGCTCTCTGGGTGGATCGTAGACTCCCTGCACCCTACCAAGATAGCAAGGATCGTGAAAGGCAAGCTTACGCTTGTGCGTGGCGCTCAACTTTAGCCGACCGTCGCGCACCAGGTTGCGGATGAACTCACTATGGTGGATGACTTTGAAGTTGGCACCAAATTGGCGGTACTCGTTGTCAAAGGCGTTGTAACAGTGTGGGCAATTGACCACCATGGTGTCAAACTGCTCGGGGTTGATCTGCTCTAGCTGGCTTTTGGCCATGCTCTGAAAGATGTTCTCATCACCCAACACGCGCGCTGGATCGCCAGTGCAGCCCTCTTTGTCTCCTAACACCGCATAGCTCACTCCTGCCGCTTCCATGATACGAACTAAGTCGTGGGCGACCTTTTGTTTGCGTGGATCAAAGCTGGTGGCGCAGCCAATCCAATAGAGCACCTCAACCTTCTCGCCAGGCTCTAGGAGACGAAAACCCTGGCGTCGAATCCACGCCAAACGATCCTCCTGACTGCCAAAGGGGTTACCACGGGTCTCGAGATCCCGCAGCATCTGCTGCGCCTCTGCCGGCAACTCCCCCTTCATCAGCACTTCCGAGCGACGCATCTCCACTATCTGGCTGAGCTGATCAATGCCCGCAGGACAGACCTCAACACAGGCGTAACAAGTGCGACACTCCCACAGCGAGATCGCCTCTATGCGATCGCCGACAATCTCTTTTTCTAGTGCTTCTAGATCACCTTTGTTTGTTGTGGCTTCGCGGCCAAGATCGCGCAGACCTAAGATGATGTTCATGGGCGATAAGTTATGTCCGGTCACCTGCGCCGGGCAGTGATCATCACAGCGGCCACACTCAATACAGGCATCATGATCAAGGCGCATCTTCCAACTACTCTCTTGAAGTGTGCTCATACCAATATGAAAGTCGACATCAGACTCCATTAGCTTGGCCAGATCTGGGCGCGCTAGTTCACCGCGACGACGGTTTGAGTTGAGCGCACTGTTTACGGGAATGGTAATCAGGTGCAACAGCTTGGTGTAGGGAATCAGCGCAATCAAGCCAAAGGTAACCAAGGCGTGTAACCACCAGTTACTCACGTGGATAAAACGGCCGAGATTCTCGGGCACAGCAACAAATAAAAACGACATGGCGTAACCAAAGGGCGTCCACGCTGCCCAAGGATCGCCGGCATAACGGATACGAATGGCTTCAAGAAGAAACCCAGAGAGCATCAAGTAGAAAAAGGCACCATGGATGAGCGCATCCTGCCAGGAGGATTTAAGCTTAGCCGGCCGCAGCAGGTAGCGACGCACAAATGCTACACCAAGACCAAGCGTGAAGAAGAGCCCGGCAAGATCAGCAAGCAGGGAAATCCACAGATAAAAGCGGCCTTGAAAGATCTTCCATGGCAGATACATATCAATGCCAACCACGGTCGTTGCCACCAGCAAAATGATAAAAGACCAAAAGATAGAGATGTGAAACAGCCCAGGAACAATGGACTCAAGCACCCGCCGCTGCAGGATGGTGTCTAAAAAACTACGCAGCAACCGCGGTGGCCACGGCGGTTTGATCGTTGGATCAGATTTCCCTTGCCGCCAATAGTTCAGCCGTCGCCACAGGCCAATGCCAAAGAAAACCAGCGCTACCAAGAGCGCCGGATACATCAGGTAATAGTGCGAGATATTCCACAGAACTTCACGGCTCGCTGTTTCAGCAGACATCCTCTTGAACTCCCTCTCGCTTGATTTCTGTCACTATACCTGAGCTGTGGCTAGTCTGTCTTTGATGCAATCAGTTGGGGAGAGCATCTTAATGGCGTTTTTTCCAACAGTGACGACATAGCTGACACGAACCAACAAATCAACCCTCTATAAGGGTTATATAACCCCTATTTAAGGTGGATACCACTTACCGGTGCAGGACTAGGTGGAGGGTGACGCCATAGATGCGGTTGTTGTCGACATCAGCCAGGCCCGAAGTCCAGTGGAAGTCTGTTACTAGCGACAGCTGCCAGGGTTGGTAGAACCACTGCAAGCCTGCCGAGAGATCCGAAACCTGCTGTTCAATGGTATCAAAGTCCTGCTGCTGCAGATCGTCGATGTAAAAGTAGCCAATGAGAAACTGCGCAAAAGCTGCGTGTACTTCAAATGCCAGCTGTCGTAGCGGCATAGCGTAAGCAAGACCCACCTGGATGCCTAAATCACCACTGGTGGTTACACCATCATCGGTCCAATCAAAGGTCAGTGGTGACAACAGACCGCCAAAGAGAGAGAGACTACGTTTTTGCGCACGGTCACTGTCATCACGCATTAGCTGCAGTGAGTAGTGCAGTGCCAAAGGAGCCTGCAGAGAGAAACGCTGTCTGCGTCCTCCGGAGCGATCGTTTGGGTCACCAAAGAAAAAATAGATGCCGTACTGCGGGCTAAGGATGGTAAAGGCCGACTGCTGCCAGCGCGGCCGGTATACGCCACCAACGCCAACCATAAGGCTGTCATCGCCACTACCACGATAGACGCCCTCATCAAGAAAGAGCAACACCGTACCGATCTCTGTAAGTCGACTTCCCTGCTCGTGAAAGAGCGCACCGAATCCTGGAGAGGCAGGAATGTAATGGAAACCCTCACTCTGCGCCATCAGCTTAGAAGCGCAGAACAACATTAAGCTGATAAGAAGGCCACGACAGAGAGGTAACAGCATTATTTGATGTTGCGAATCAGCACCCGATAGTCTGCTGCCTTGGCACTCAGGCTGTTGCGCTTGTAAGTCGTGACCTTGCGGCCATGGAATTGCACAGGTTCCCAGCTACTCTTTTCAAGTTCAAAACCGTCTTCGTCTTGAAATATGACCTGCACATCAGCCCAAACGTCTTTTTTTTCTTCGTTTTCAATCGCCAGTTTCACTTCCAATTGACCGGCTGGCAGACGGTCGGATTTATGCTTAACGACGTTTAAGTGGCGCGTCAGTGCCACGTCAAGAAGCAGCACCTTTTCGGTCTCTTGCAGCGGGTCTCTGTTGACCTCTGCTTTATAGGGCCCACATGCTGGAAGTATCGCCAGCAAGCAAAGAAAGACCTTACATCCTGTTGTTGTTCTCATGGACTATCCTCCCTGGATTGGTTGTCGTAGATAGCTGCCGTTGCCTTTATAGGCACCGCTTCTAAACAGATAAACCCTTTCGCGGCTGTTGTCGACGGGAATGTAGTACCAGACCTGGCGGTAGTTACGCAGCTGGGCACCACCCGCGTTGACAAAATCCAGTCGCAGAGTATGCAGCCCCGCCGCAACCCTACCAGAATAGAGGTGTAGCTCTCCAGGCAGCAACTCCCACTGACGTATGTCCGCCTGCGACTGGTTCGCAAGCGCAAACAGCAACGCTCCGGCCTGCACGTTTTGGTTTTTGCTCGTTGCCGCGGTGATGATCGCGGCATCGCGGGTGACGCCCTTGCTCGCCTGCACCGCGTCCTTACCACTACTGCCACGGTGTTTGGCCTCATAAAAGAGATCCAATCCTAGGGCAGCATCTCCCAACCGTTGGCCGTTGAGGTATATGGAGGCTCCACGTTCAGGATAGTCATGGCGGTCAAAGGCATCTAAGCTGGCCCCAGGGCCGTGCCGATACTTGGTTGGAACCCGGCCAAGCTCTAAAACGACCGTTAGGTTTGCCTGTTTCGCCAGCTGCAAATCATAATAGGGGTTTGAGCGGTAGGGTTCCTTAGGATTGCGCTCATTTGCCTTGCGAAAGGCGATCTTGGCGTTGTCTTGGTCTCCCAACTTTAGATAGCACTTGCCGAGCATAAAGTAGACAAGCCGTAAATCCTCACGAAAACCTTCCTTACTCTGCTTATCCATGAGCAACGCTTTGTTGAAGGCAGCACGGGCATTTTCAAAATCTGCTTGATTGTAATAGATGATTCCTAGGTAGAGGTAAGCCATGACCTTTTCAAACGGCTCGCCTTTGAAGACTTTGATGCTCTCAGCACTGATGAGACTTAGTAAACCTCTCGACTTACCCGCGTCGCCGGTCATAACCTCTGTTGAATCCAGCAAGGCGCGTTCGCTGTCGTAATAACCTCCGCCAGTCAAAGCCGCGCTGGCAAAGGCTAAATTGTAGAGCACGAAGTTCTTGTCACGCTTGTTGAGATCTTTGCGAAAAGCAGCAAGCGCACGGCCGTAGTCATAGGCAAAAAATGCCTCGCGACCGACTGCAGAACTACGTGCTGGCGCGCATGCCTGGTTGAGATAACACAGGGGAAACAATAGCGCCATAAGGGCATAAACCCTGAGCTGCATAGGCCTAGCATGCACTATGAGCGGACCCAACGCAGAGATGCGAAAATCTGCCGGTTGTCGTCATGAGAAGCACAACCCTAGCGGTCGTAGAGGCCTGCCTTACCGACCTTCTTTACTTCGTACTCATCCTCCCAATGGATATCTCCGGTTTCTGCATCGGTAAGACGAAATGAATAGCGAGTGTAGGTACTGCGTTTACCACCAGAGGCTTTGTCGAGAGAGTCCAAGGTTCCGGTTAGAAAAAAGTCGGCGCCAGAGAGGTAGCCTTTTTTCGAGGCGGTGAATTCACCACGACGCTTAGCTTCGCGTTCCCTCTTGATCGCTTCAATTTTAGCTCGATCAAGAAAAATCATTTTACCCGCGGCGTGCTTGATAAGTAGCGTACGCATCTTGCGCAGAAAGAGGTCTTTATTGATAATTTCATTGGTGTTGTTTGCCACTTCCAAAAAGGCGATACGTGGTGGCGAGGTAGCGTTACTGATCTGCGGTAGCTGGATGAGCGAGCGGGACATCTGCTGCGATACAGCCTCTAAGTCTTTGCTGCTCGTCTCCGTGGAATCAAAAGGATCGTCGGTATCCACGCCCACTCGCTGCGTGCTCGCAAGACACGCACTAAGCGCTACGGAACACAGGATCAAGAAGAGTGTTTTGAACGGTTGCATAGCTATCTCCTTAGTACTTGCCAGATGGTTTGGTCTGCACCTGTTTAAGCTTATGAGCCCAAGCCTGGATGTCAATAAAAAAACCGTCTGCTAGGAAGCTATCTATCTAATATGAACAACTATTTTTGAACTCTTGGCGAAAGCAAAAACCTGCCGCTCAGTATCTCTTCGTAGTTTTGTGTCCCTGGTGTCGGTGGCACCATACAACTACCGCCCTTAACAAGGTGTGGTCCCCACTGACAGAAGTTATTGCA
Source organism: Oligoflexia bacterium (assembly GCA_028277945.1). Taxonomy (GTDB): domain Bacteria; phylum Bdellovibrionota_G; class JANQFH01; order JANQFH01; family JANQFH01; genus JANQFH01. Next base: position 71,221 of record JANQFH010000021.1, on the reverse strand, counting down.
ACCTTGATGATCGTGTGCCGTTTTAATCTGTCGCTTCTTATAGAGGTTGAGCAAACCCTCGTAGCTGTAGCCAGGCAGATAGCCATCGCGCTGATACGTTTTTAGTAACTCAGGGGTTGGTGTACAGACACAGGTGCCACCAAGTATGAATGGCTTGGAACCAGCAATGTGTCCTACAGAGTCAAAGCAGTAGCGAATGGCTGGTGGAGTCTCGCTTTTGGCAACAAAGGTAGAAGTGGACTGTTTCGACGAGGTCACTGCAGTACAACCATTCAGAAGCAGCAGCCATGACAGAAAAAGTCTCGTGCCTAGTTGATCACGGCGCATTATTCCTCGATTGTTATTGCATCTGTCTCTTGTTTTTGTTGCAACTGTCGATAGAACTTATCAAAGACCTGCTTGGCTCTCACACTCCACTCCAGAAAGGTGAAACCAACGCCGTAGAGCTGCGTGCCACCATCATCTGGATCAGAAACCGTAACCGTGCGTGCTACACGAGCGAGAATCGAAATCACCTCATCGATTCCGGGAAATCGCATTTTGAGCTCAACCACGGCATTGGGGTCAGGAAGACAGTTCGTCCTTACAAAGACACCGCCCTTGCTGATGTTCTTACTGTATTCCACAATATACTCATCTGGCGTGGAAAAGGAGACCTCTACCTTGGCATCGAGTCTTGGATACTGTCGCCGCTCTTCTCGCATCGTCATTTTGCTGTAGTGGTCATAACATGAAAATATTACTAAAAAAATGAAAAATCAGCCAAAAAAGTTTGACTAGAACTCATTTCATAACCTCAATGAAACTCATAACGAGTTCAGCGGCTCAAACAGGGTAGTGGGTGACGCGCCGGAGGGGCCCGTCTCCCGTCCGTTGCCCATGGCGAGGACGGGAGGATGGGAGCAAACGGCGCGGCAGGACCCACTACCCTGTTTGAGGTTATGAAATGAGTTCTAGAGTCAAACCGGACAATCTTCTATAATTTCTATATAGATAGGCTGAAGCTTGTGATATTCTCTGTTGCCTCATTTTTGCGTCAACATCTGCGCAGTCAACCACACTATGGGTTTCTCGCAGCGGCTTGGACCCTGCTCGTTCCCACCTCTACTGTTGCCACCGAATCGCTGACGGCCATTGTTGCCGAGACAATTGAAACTCTCGAAGACTTCGGGTTTCAGCGACAGAACATCCTAGAGAAGCCGGCTACACAGGGAGGTTTAGAGTTTGTACTCCTAAGGCTGCGCTCGCAGCAGCGCATCTACGACATGAGCATCTTCTCAAGAAAACAGGCTTACCTCTCGGTAAGCTACGATGATGGCCGCAACTTCAGCAAGGCGTCGCGTTTCGATCGCCTTGATAGTCTACTCAGGACCGTACAAAAGATTGAAACGCGCGAGAGGAGCCAACTTGGAGCTGGAGGTGTCTACGACGGCACCGGCGACAAGAGCTCGGCGCGCAGCCAGGCTGCCGAAGACCAGGCAGCTGGCCTGGAAGAGGCCGCAGCAAAACAAAAACAACTCCAGCAGGCTAAACAGAGCAGCAGATCCGCCGCCGACCAGCTTAACGCAGTGGTTAAGGACGTTGCCAGTGGCCAGTCCACCAGTGATGCTGGATCCATAGGCCAAGACAATGCCAAACTGGATTTGAGCTCGCGCCAACTAGCCAAGCAGTTCGGTGGTGGCGGCAATAGCTGTTTTCCTGCTGGAGCTGGTGTGGCAGGCACTGCAGCAGCTGATCCTGCAGGCGGTTTGGTCGCAGCGGCAAAACAAATTAGCGACGCCGCGATTGCTACGGCACTTGCTACCGCCTTTGCTTTGAACACACAGAGCGATGGTGAGATCCTTGTGGATGGCTCACGCTTCTTGGAAACTCGGGCAGAGTCAGATGAGCTTGCCAAGTTGCTCGCCATCAAAGACACTTTTGCAGGGGGTAGCGACACAGAAAAGACGGCTCTCCTCAAAGAAATCCTCTCTGCTGTCATCGATGACAAAGATTCTGCGGTAACACGACAATACCGATCCATTCGCGCACTCGCATCGCGATTCAAAAAATGGGCAAGTGGAGAGGGCATGCGCAAGAGACGACTGCAGAGAGAATTGCGTTTTCTGATTGCAAACCTGAGCATGGATCAGAAGACATTTAGCAAGGCAATCAACTCTTATCCGATCGAGCAGCGTCAAGAATTTGTTGTTGATGCGGTTAAAAGATGGATCTTCCTAAACCCAAATGCACCCAATCCAGAAGCGGCTAGCATCGCCTTCTTTAACGCGGCGATGATCTACTTGAAGGGTAAAAGCCTTGACATCAGCTCTATCCATAAACAATTACGCGACAACAACCTAAAGTTCGATCAGCTCAGCAATGAGAGCTTTGCGCAAGACCAGCAGGAACTCGAAGAAGCACGTAAGCAACAGATGGATTTGTTCATGATGATTACTGAAAAGACTAATCAGGTGAAACAACTGTTGGAGGGAAACCCTGTTGTTCCGTAAACTACTGCTAGTGATCTTATGGACTCTGTTTTCTGGAGGCTATGCTCTACCTGGCGTAGCAGACGACAGTCAAATGGCGTTGAAGCATATACGGACGGCCTATCCTAATCTGGATCATACGCTCTTTTTCACTGCCTCTCACCCCGTGGCAAAATTTGGCGATTACCGCTTGATCATTGTATCTTCAACCCAGTTCCTACCTGCACCGCACTGGGTGGTTGCTATCCATAGTAAGGCAGATGAAATCTTGCAACTGCTCCCCGATCAGCCCAGCTCATGGAACATAGTGTCAAAAACAACCGCGATCCCCCTAAACAGTAAAGAGGATTTGAGCCGCTTCCCGATAACCTATCTTAAGATCATGGCCCCAGCAGAACAGGTCAAATGGCGCTTCGTGAACAAAGACTATGAGACAGTTAGCGAAACCTCCCGAAAACTTCTTGAGTCTGGATGGCAAGTCCGTAAGAAGGCCGCAGGATACACAATTAAGTTTTTCAGCCAGAGTATTAGCGGTAGGCTTCGTCTATGGCAGATGGCGGCTTCCTCAACAGGAGAGATCTCATCAATTAAAACCCGACACCTTGATTGAGTTGTGTTAAAAGGAACCAGATGCCAGAGAGTAACAAGAGACGATCGAGACGTATTGAAACAGAGCTGCCGTTAACATGGCGTGGCACATTTACTAGCACTGCTTACAATATCAGTATGGGCGGGCTCTACTTTCAAAGCAGCCATCCACCTACAGTAGGCGATCGTATAGAAATTGCCGTGAACCTACCCGACACTGGTGAGACTATCCAGACTCAAGGTATTGTCCGTTGGACTTCAACCCATGCACGAGAAGGCGCCGTAGAATCGCTATTCGGCGTGGGCGTTGAGTTTGACGATGTAGATCAAATCACGGCAACCATATTGGAATCCTGGCTTAAGAAGAATACAGAACAGCAACGTCAACATAAGCGTCTGCCTGCTCGCATCGTCGTTGACTACCAATTTGCCGGTCAAAAATTTAGAGCTATTGCCAAAGACATTAGCATGAATGGCATGTTCTTAGTCTGCAACGATGTCCTGCAACTTGGGGACATGATTCATCTGCACTTTGAACTGCCGGGTAGCCAGATACTAACAAAAACCCGCGCCATTGTACGATGGCGGCATGATGACATTCCTAAAAACCTCGCTGCGATCATCCCTCCGGGAATGGGTGTCGAGTTTATCGACACAGCCGCCGATGACCGAGCCCTTATCCAAGCGTTTGTCGACAGGCAGAGTAAGGCTTAGCTAAAGAGAGCGCCGGGATTGCACCCCAGTGCCGGTTCCACTTTAGCGTTGGTATCGGTACAGGCAACAGCCAAAGCTTCCAGTTCAAACACGTGCAGTACTTTGGGCTTGTAGTAAGCCTGTCGTCTCTTTCTCGACACTTTTGACACGGTCTGTTTCTTAACCATATTCACCTCGCAACTGCTAAAAACTCTCTCTTAATATTAGCTACTCGCATATGCTCGGGACTAGGCTTGGTCATGTCGCCAACGCTGTGCAGTGAATTTGCTGGGCAATGACCACACATGCCGTCGCTGAATACCGATTGCTTTGTGTCCATACTGTCAAGAATTTGTCGAATTCTCCGCATATGCGGATTATCCTTCCAGATGACGCTAAATGACTGTTTACGGACATTGCCGATACTCTGTCGCATCTCTATACAAGGAAAGACCTCTCCTTCTGGGGATACCACCGCGGACCAACGGCCAACTGCACAAGTAGGAGTCGATACCTCTTCTTTAGGCTCGAAACGCGCGCCCATCGCTTCCAGCAACTCTTTGATCTGATCATCTTCACATCTGTGGACCAACGGGCCTAGATCCCCGTTGAAACGTGGGATGATAACCAGGTCGTAGCGAAACATGGCACCATGGGATTGGGCGATCTCTTTTATCTTAGGAATGTCCTGGACATTTTCTCTGAGCACAGGAGTCTTTATGATCACGCGCACATCTCTCTGACGCAGATACTCAATGGCGTTCAAGACCCTTTTGAACCCACCACGTATTTGGGTCACCGCCCTGTAGGTCTCTTCGCTGGCGCCATAGAGGCTGATATCGACGGCATACAAGCCAAGGGCTTTGATTCTATCTGCCCATCGCGGTGTTATATGAAACCCATTGGTGTAGTACTTGACAGCAAATCCCAATTCAACCGCTCTTGCGGTAATCTCCTCAAGATCAGGTCGTAAAAAAATCTCTCCACCGGTAAACACCAAAAACAGTGTGCCGGCAGCTGCAAGTTCTTCTAACAGTGCGGTGATTTCTGCTGTTGAAAGTCCCTTTGGAAAGCGATCTACACTTGTTGAAGGACGCCTAAGCTCTTCCGGAATATAACAGTGAACACAGAGAAAAGAGCAGCGATGCGTGAGCTCAAGAAAAACCAACAACGGCTCTTTTTTGGAGCTTAGATAACGTTGCAGCGAGGAACCAGACATGACAAGACGTTTAGAAGAGTTTTATCAGTTTTAGCTTATGCAGTTGTTCAAGAAAATTCTCTAGGTCATCTTGAGCTATGGCATCATTAACCGCAAACTGCTCGCACAACATACGCAGCAGGTCTCTTCCCGTTCGCTTACCGTCAATCCACGACCACAGGGCATATCCGACTTCGTTGACCACGGTAGCCTGGCCACGCTCGGTAGAGACGATGATCCCCTCATTTGCCACCAAACGGCAAGGCAGTTGACCATGACGGCAAACAACACGGTCTAAAATAAAATCCATAACAAAATTAACCTATTGCAAACCTAGGAGGTGGTCAACTGTTAAATCTCGATTGCTGCTTTCCTGATTGGCATAAGATCGTCTATAATTTTAGTATGTTGATAGCGCTATGACCAGTTTTTCTGCACTCATAGAACACCATAAAAAACGCTCCACTGGCTACCTCGTTCTCAAAGATGGGGAACTGCAGAAGAGCTTTATTTTTAAAAAGGGAGAGATCACTTTTATTGAATCGAACAGCCGCGACGAAACTCTCGGCGCTCTTCTTGTTGCAGAAGGCAGAATTACCCAAGATCAGCAACTTGAGATTATCAACAAGATGGTAGAAACCGGAAAAATGCAAGGGGATATTCTTATTGAAATGGGAATTCTCTCTCCTGCCGAAGTCTTTGAGTATCTAAATCGACAGATGGTGCTAAAGCTAAAAAGAAGTCTACAGCTACGTAATTGCACAGTGATCTTCTCTGAAAAGATGCCTATGGCTCTGCCCGATTTCTCGATTCCATTGATGCGTACATTAATAGACGGACTCATGGAACACTATAACCCGCAATATTATAAAGAAGAGGGTGGCTTTAACCGAGACGCCATACTCAAACTAACAGAATCAGGCAAAATGAACGTGGGAAAGCTAAACGCTAATGCAGATGAAACAAAGACCCTACGTCTCCTAAAAGCAACACCAACAATAGCCAATTTTATCAGCAAGAGTTCAAATAAGCGCTTCGCAGCGGCCTTTTTATTTCTGTTCGATAAGATGGGTTATCTAGAAGTTGAAGAGGCAAAAAAACGCGTTACCTTGGACCAGTTGTTTGATGATGCTGTCCATGCCATTGACTATGACGCAAAATCCACAGCCGCCGAGGCTGTTGCCAGTGAACCGGAGCCAGCCCCGACTACAGATCCCGCCGATCCGCAAAATCGCATGTACACGCTACTGCTTCGACTACAAAAAATGAATTATTTTGAGGTATTACAATTGCCTCAGGAGTGCTCCTCGGCAGAGGCCGAACGTGCCTACTACTCCCTGATAAGAAGCTACCACTTGGGCAATATCGACAGCCACTATGAGGAAAAAGACCGCGACAGCGCCAAACAGCTGCTCGATACCATCACCCTGGCCTATTCGATCCTTGGCGATCAGAAGAAGCGGGAAAAGTACACCAATGAAATTCGCGAGCAAAAAACTGGAGACAAAACCGAAGTCGATCCAAAACTACTGGCAGAGGCGCAAACCCTTAAAGCTGAAATGTACATGCGCCTTGGTAACTATACAGCGGCCATCGCAGCCGCCAACGAAGCAGTCGGCCTGTTCCCTAAGGAAGCCGCCTTCTACGTTACTCTGGCTCAAGCGCAGATGAAAATGGATTTAAAGCAATCCGGTGAGCCATCCCACCAGGTTGAGGAGTATTTGCGCAAAGCGGTAGAAATCAGCCCGCAATACCATTTTGCCTACTTAGAACTCGGTTATTATTTCAAACATCGTAAAAACCAAGAAAAGGCGGCGGCCTTTTTTCAGAAGGCAGTTGATACTAACCCCAACTGCCGTGCCGCAGAAACCGAACTGCGTCTCATCGACATGCGAAGCCACAAGAAAAAAGGGCTTTTTGCTGGTCTAAGAAAGAAGCCCGGAGAATCGTGAAGTCCAACAGAACAGCGCACCAGGATATATCACCGCGCCAGGAACTGCTTCAGTTACAACGTTCGTTGTTTGAAAAGATCTCCCATGATATCCACGACTATCTTGGCAGACACTCTCCTACACTCCTACATTACAAAAAGGACTATGAAAGAGACCTAACAGGCTACCAAAGGGTTTCTAACAAGGCTGAGCTCATTCGTGAAGTATTAAAAAGCCAGATTGTCTATCTCGGTGACTATCATACCCTACGCCAAGCACAACGGACTGTGATTAAAATCCTAAGAGATGTTGTTCGTGAGGAACGCCGAGTTATTTTAGGCGTCGAGATGGCCCACAACGAAGACCAAGAACATATCGATGCCTACTTGGCTGGACGGCTCAGTGAAAAGGATTTTCTGGAAAATATCCAATATCGTAAAACATGGAACTTTGAATGGCCTAACTACAAACAGATATTTGACTTTTGCCATAAGTTCGGAATACCCATTATCGGTCTTAACTGTGCCGTCTGCAAAGGTGACCAGGTTCTGAGAAAACGTGATCTGGTTGCTGCGAAAATCATTGCCTCTCTTCATCTTGACAATCCAGATGCTTTGATCTTTGTCTTTTATGGTGACCTTCACATCTGTAGACAACACATACCCCGTATGGTCCGTCATCAACTCCAAAAAAAACACAAAAACCGCGCTAGAGACCTGATTATCTACCAAAACAGTGAGGAACTGTATCAACTGCTGGTCTCCCGAGGGCTTGAACAGAAAGTCGATGTCTTAAAGGTTGACGCCAACCGTTACTGCGTCATGAACACGCCGCCCTGGGTTAAGCTACAGACCTATCTCAATTGGCTTGAACACCGCAGCCATGATTTTAGCGAAGGCGAAGAAGACCTTGGAGAACAGGAGGATACCTATCAGTACTACCACAGACTTTGGGATATGGTGGATACCATTGCGAGCTTTTTAAAGATCCGTAATCAAGCTCTCGACAGTTTCAACATTTTTACCAGCGGAGATATCGAGTTTTTTGATTTCTTAAACAGTTACTTAAAAACTGTGTCGCAACAGAGTAGTTTTGCAACAGAGATGATTCGTGTAGAGATTATCTATAATGGTACTTGCCTGCTTGCTGAGGAAGGCATGATCTATGTATCCACCCTAAATATCAATAAATTTGCTGAAAAAATTGGTCAATTCATTCATGCGAAAACCACCGGTGCAAGACTGAACTACATGAGTAAAAAGACTGCAAAGGAGTACTACTTTGGCAGGATTCTTTTCGAAGCTATCGGCTATATAAGTTCGAAGATCATTAACTTTAAGAGAAAGTGTGAACTGCCTGCAGATTTTGTGCAGACATTAGCAAGCTATCATGGTAAGCGGCTTAGTGGAAGAATGCAGGAACAGCGTCATATCGCCCGTTTGGTTCTAAGACACTTCGAGTGCACGGATCTATATCTTAACAAGTCTACTGCGACAAAAAAATGGCTTCTGCTCTATAAGCAGCCAGCCAGAATACTCTTCAGTGTAACCCAAGCCATTGGACAAATTCTCGGAGAACATGCCTATAACGCCGTTATCAACAATCGCCTAGATAAAGCCCACATTCGCCATCTGTTCTCGAGCCCAATCACCTGCAACCAGGACAACCAACAACTCTATTTTACTCTGGAAGGTCTGGTTGAATCTTCTAAAAAAGAACTGTCGAGCAAACAGGATCGTTTTTAGAAGCGGCTCTAGTTTTCCAGACGACTGCGAAGACGAGTGAGAATTTGACGTTCAAGAGAATAGTCGGACGGCTGCTCTACCCAATCACCATTTTCAAAAACCTGCTGCTGTTTATAGAGCACTACTGTAACGCCCTCTCCTGAATACTTTAAGGTGCCGCTGATACGATATTTTGTCTTTGGATCACTCTGATAATCACGCACTACCTCAGTGGCGAAAAACCAACCAGCAGGATTGACAACATCCAAGGTGTAGAGAAAGTCGTAACGCACGGTCTTGATAACGGCATCCCAAACCGTATCAATCGGCGCATAGTAAATTGACATGTTCGGTGTAAACGAAGCAGACGCCGGCCTTACGCTCTCCTGCTGCACAGATTTACCACATGCACAAATAAGAGCCAGCACAAGACAGAGAAAAATCCGTTTTGACTTTCCTATATCAACTTGAGTCATACAAAGTCCTGTATTGCTTTTTTGAAATGTGTTCTCACTTGTGATCTAAGCTGTTGATAGTCTCTGAATAGGGCCACCCCGTCTGATTCCATGGAGTCGTCGGACATACCGATACTCTTCGCAAGCTGATCGAGCTCCTGCCTATTCTCAGCAAGAAGAGCTTCCGAACGGCCTGTTAGCAGATAGATACGGTTCTCCAGGAGTCGATAGAAATTGTAAGCTTCGCTAAAATTCATAAAGAGCTCATGACTGACCTTACCTAATTTCAACAACTCCTTAAGCGCTAACAGGGTATTGGCTTGGTAGAGCGAAGGATGATCGACACCATGAACAAGCTGGAGTAGTTGGGTGCCAAACTCTATATCCAGCAGACCCCCCCAACCTGTTTTTATATTATATTTTCCTGAGGTTTCTCGAGCAAGCTCTTTTTCCAAACGAAAACGCATATCTACAATCTGTCTGGCTAGGGTTTGGTTTTGAGGTCGTTGAAAACAGACTCCCTGTACAAAGTCCCTGGTCTCCCGCCAAAGCTGCGGATCACCTGCAATGCGTCGTGCCTTTAGCAACGTCTGTCTCTCCCAGATCAACGCCTGCTGTTCATGGTAGCGCCGAAACGCTTGCAGGGAGGTAACTAAGGGGCCCTGGTTACCAGAGGGGCGTAGACGCATATCCAGTTTATAGAGTTGGCCGGTGGCTGTGTTGAGCTGCAGAATTGAAATGAGTTTCTGGGCAATCTTAACCAGTAACTGAAAACCGTTGAGTTTTCGCCCACCCTCGAGTCTATACAAACCCTTGTCATCCTGGACAATAAACAGCAGATCTAAGTCTGAGCCATAGCCAATTTCGTAGCCGCCAAGCTTACCCAAGCCAATGATGAGGTACAGTGGCACTTCCTCAATACCAAGCTCCTGAAATGCCATAGACACAGCGGTATGGATACATGCATCTGCTAGTGTCGACAGCTCTTCCAGCACCCGGTCCAATGCAAATTGTCCATAGAGATCGTTTAGAGCAACACGGACGACTTCACTGTTTTTGTAGATTCGCAAGCCATCAAGCTGGGCTTCGAAATCTTGCTTTCCAGCAAGATAGGTGAGTGCTGCATCGACTTTGCGATCACGCAAATCACGCAGTTTAAAATTGCCGTAAACTAGAAGTCGGTCCATCAGCTCGGGATGTCTTAAGAAAAATCGACTCAAATCTTGACTGCAACCAAACAGGCCAAGCAGGTATTTTAAGGTCGCCTTGTTGCTTGCCAGTTGTTCTAGAAGGGACGCATCATGCCCTACCTGTCTGAGAAAATCCGATAGAAATCTCAGCGCATTAACAGGGTCTGGGGTCTTCTCAGCCAGCTCCACCACCTCTACGAGAAGTTGGCGAAACCGCGAACGCATAGACACCGACTGGGCTGTCGCCAGATTTTGCATCATCTCATCTACAGTCTGCTGCAACGGGCCTGAGACGTTTGCAATGACCTCGTCTGGCATCTTTGTGCCAGGCTTGTAGATACGTTGACCACGATGGAAGAGGTCGATAAAGAGACTATGCACACGATCGCGTACATCAGTAACTTCCTTACGGAACTTCGCAAAGTAGAACTCATCGCTGTGAAAACCCTCAAAACCTATAGCCGCACTGAGTGCGCGCCAGCCTCGGTCATCGGTGGTGGCGGGCAACTCATAGGTCTGTCTTTCGTCTTGCATCTGTAAAGCGTTTTCAATTCTACGAAATAGCAAATAGGCCTTGCTTAAGTCTTCAGAGTCTGCAGCCTTGAGATATCCTTTCTTTTGCAAAGACTTTAATGCTCTTATGGTGTTACGATTACGGATCTCGGAATCGCGACCACCATAGGTGATTTGTAGTGACTGAACAATAAATTCAATTTCCCGAATGCCGCCAAAACCCTCTTTGATGTTGCGTTGTTTCGACTGTCCTTGCAAGTCAATCTCTGATTTGATCTCTTTAATTTCCGTTGTCATAGAGTAGTCTATGTGTCGACGGTAAACGAATGGCAGCATCAGCTGGAGAAAGGATTGACCAAGCTTGGCACCACCGCAAACGACAGACGCCTTTATCAGCATCAACCGTTCCCAGGTCATGCCAGACATCTGATAGTAGTTTTCCATAGACGCCAAAGAGAGCGCCAACCTGTTTTCGCGACCGCGAGGCCGCAGCCGCAAATCAACCCGATAGCAAAAACCGTCTGCGGTTCGCTCACCAAGCAGATCAATCATCTGAGCAATCAATTTATCGTAGTATTCACGGGTGGTTAGATGGGAGGAAAAGCCTCGATCGGTCAAAAATAGAAAGATGAGGTCCACGTCCGAGCTATAGTTCAACTCCTGACCACCGAGTTTACCGACGCCAATAACCGTCAACGGGACCGAGCGTTTTTTGCCGGCGTAGCTCGTAAACAACGGTTTGGGAAGTCCATTTGCACTCATGATGGCGGTCGAGCTCATCAACGCGGCATCGGTAATTACCGTAGCCAGGTTGCTCAGTGCTCGTAATGCATAACTACAGCGCTCTGGATACTGCAAAATGTAATCTGTAATGCCAATAAGTACTTCGTATTTGCACTCGCGTAAGATTCGCTTCGATAGGTCTTTATCGCTATGGTTTTCAACTAGGTCAAAACGTTCCGACAATCGGCGACGCAAATTCTCTAGGCTAAAACTCTGTTTCATGTCACCCGATGTCAGTACAGAACGTGTGATGTTCTCATTGCCGAGAATCATCTTGCCGACAAACGGCGCATTGCCTACCAGACGTACGAGCCGGGCGGCAGCCTGCTGATTGTCTAACCAGCTAAGATTACCGAGCCGACACTCTAAGGCGCGTTCAAGAAAGAGGCTGGCTTGTACTGGAAAGGCAGTCGCTACAATCCAGCTCAGGTAATCAGCAAAGCGCTGGCGGATCGATCGCTGTTTGGCCAAACGACGTAGCGACTGTTCGATACCCTGAGAATGGTCAATCTTGAGTCTTGCCAAGAGGTTATGCAGGGCTGGACTGGCTTGCTCCTCCTGCATATTCTGGACAAGCTGCTGAGCAATTTCTCTAAATAGAGTGGCACTCACGGATTTCCTGCATCAGTTTGGCAAGGGCAGATCCTAGTGGTGGCAGTAAAATCTGGCGCTCGGTGATAATCGCAGCAATGTTTGCAGCTGGTGTCACATCAAACGCCGGGTTATACACAGGGATCCCTTTTGGGGCCACGCGATGGCCATGGTAATGGGTTATCTCTTCCTCTGCCCTCTCTTCGATGGGAATGTCAGAGCCAGCAATACAGTTCGGATCAATCGTCGATGAGGGTGCCGCAACATAGAAGGGAATCTGGTGTTCCTTCGCTAAGATAGAGAGGTTGTAGGTACCAATCTTGTTGGCCACATCACCGTTCATGGCTATACGATCGGCACCCACAATCACCATATTCACCATGCCCTTTTGCATGCAGTGTGCTGCCATGCTGTCGGCAATGAGTGTCGCCTCGATCCCCTCCTGCTGCAACTCCCAGGAGGTAAGCCTTGCTCCTTGCAAGTAAGGACGGGTTTCATCAACCAGAACGCGAATCTTTTTGCCACCTTGGACCGCACTGCGAATCACACCCAGTGCCGTACCATGGCCACCGGTTGCCAAGGAACCGGTATTGCAATGGGTGAGGACAACATCACCGTCTTTAATCAGAGAGGCACCATGCTCTCCCATCGCAAGGTTCATCTGCCAATCTTCCTCCATGATCTGGCGGGCTTCGGTTTGCAGGCCCGCAAGCATTTCGACATCGGACTTCTCTTGCAACTTGCCATAGGCTTGACGCATGCGTTCAACTGCCCATGCGAGGTTTACCGCTGTTGGTCGGGTTTGCAACATACGACTACAAATAGTTGTAAAACAAGCGTGGCGTTGCTGCGCCGAGTCCCACTTCGCCTGATCCATCTCCACAGCTATGCCCATGGCAGCGGCTACCCCGATCAGCGGCGCTCCGCGTAACGCCATCTCTTCAATGGCGATGGCAACCTCCTCACCACAGCGGCAAGTTATGGTGCGCTCCCGTAGTGGCAGCAGCCGTTGATCAAGCACCTCAACCACACCTGAACGTGGATAGTCTATGGCTCTGATTCTCTTGGTCGCACTCATTTGGATAGCACTGCTCGCAAAAGCTCATTCACCAATCTCGGGTTTGCCTGTCCTTGGCTCGCTCGCATCACTTGGCCGACAAAGAAACCAAAGAGTTTGTCACGACCCTCCTGAAACTGCTGCACCTCCTTGGGGTGGGCGTCTATGACCTTCTCCACTATCTGACGTAACTGCTTCTCGTCTGAAAGCTGCTGCAGCCCCTTTGCTGTGACAATCTTCTCTGGCGTCTGACCACTCTGAAACATCTCGGCAAACACACTCTTGGCGATCTTGCCGCTAATGGCCTCGGTCGCAATCAACTCGACGAGAGAAGCTAGATGTTTTGGGGTAACTTTGGTGGTTGCAAAACTACCTGCGTAATCCTTAAGTGCTTTGGTAAAATCGCCCATCATCCAGTTAGCAATCTCTTTAAATCGCTCCTTTTCGCCTTTGTCAGCACTCAGTGCAGCTGCAGCCGCCTCGAAATAGTCGGCACACTGCTGATCCTGGGTGAGAAAGAGTGCATCATAGGTTGAAAGCGCGTACTCCTGGCGAAATCGCTCGAGTTTGTCATCTGGCAATTCTGGAATGACCTGCTTAACGGCAGCGATCCACTCAGACGTCAGCTGTAAATCCAGCAGGTCTGGTTCGGCAAAGTAGCGGTAATCGTGTGCCTCTTCTTTAGAGCGCATAGGACGTGTCACCTCTTGATCCGCATCCCATAGACGGGTCTCCTGGACTACTGCCTCTCCCTGCTCATAGCAGGTAATCTGACGATCGATCTCATAGGCAAGCGCCTTTTGGATGTGCCGGAAGGAGTTGAGGTTCTTTATCTCTGTTTTCGTGTAGAGCTTCTTCTCACCCCGCGGCCGCACACTCACATTGGCATCGCAGCGCATACTACCCTGCTCGAGATTGCCATCACAGATCTGCAGATAGCGCACCAGCTGTCGCCATTTCCGGCAGTAGGCAGCAGCCTCTTCAGGAGTGCGTAGCTCTGGTTCACTGACGATCTCAATCAACGGCACACCCGAACGGTTAAAGTCAATGAGGCTCTTATCAGCATCCTGGCCAAGACTATCATGCAACAGCTTACCGGCATCTTCTTCCATATGAATACGGGTGATGCCAATCTTGCGGGTTGCCTCGTCAAACTGCACAGCAATGCTACCGTTTACTGCCAGCGGCTGATCAAATTGGGAGATTTGATAACCCTTGGGAAGATCTGGATAGAAGTAGTTTTTGCGGGCAAAGAGGCTCTTGTGAGGCGCGGCCTTTGGCGTCACAAAAGAGCAGTGGGTAGCCATGGCGGCTCGCATAGCAAACTCAACCGCCTGGCGATTCAGCACGGGCAGCGCGCCAGGCAGGCCGAGACAGACCGGACAGGTGTTGCTATTAGGCTTAGCACCGAACTGCGTCGCACATCCACAAAAGAGTTTGGTTTGGGTTGACAGCTGTGCATGCACCTCTAACCCAATCACCGCCTCGTATCTTTCTACTGGTTTCATGGTCGCATATCCTTCCAGTCGGTGCTTTGTTGGTAGTGGTGGGCAACGCCCAAAGCCCTACCCTCTGCAAAGTCTGGTGCGATGATCTGCAGACCAAAGGGCAGTCCTTGTTCAGAAAAACCGCTCGGCACGGAAACCGCGGGCAGACCGGCAAGATTGATAGAGGCGGTAAAGACATCGGAAAGGTACATCTGCAATGGGTTCTCGAGCTTAGCACCTAGTGGAAAGGCCTCACAGGGCGAAGTCGGTGTCAATATGACATCACACTTGGCAAAAGCTTTAATGAAATCCTCACGAATCAGATGCCGTATCTTACACGCCTTGCCATAGTAAGCGTCGTAGTATCCGGCACTGAGAACATAGGTACCAAGCATGATACGCCGTTTGACCTCAACACCAAATCCTTGCGTGCGTGAATTTACGAACAGGTCTTTTAGGTTGCCATGGTCTTTGCTACGGCTGGTGTAACGTACGCCATCGAAACGGGCCAGGTTGGCGCTCGCTTCAGCGCTGTTGATAACGTAGTAGCAGCCAACCGCATACTTTAGATGCGGTAGAGAAACCTCGACGGTTTTTGCTCCGAGACCACGTATCGCCTCCACAGCTGTGCTAAAATTTTTCTCGGCAGCAGCATCCAAGTCAGTTGCGGTAAAATCTCGCACGAGGCCAACACGCAGACCATCTATCGGCTTTTGGATGGTCTGTGGGTAGTCATCGACCGCTTGCGCTGCCGAGGTGGAATCTCGCTCATCTCTACCGGCAATCACCTGCAGTAGAAGCGCCGCATCCTCCACCCACCAACTGAAAGGACCAATCTGATCAAGGGACGAGGCAAAGGCGACCAGACCGTAGCGGCTCACACGCCCGTAAGTCGGTTTAACCCCAACCACACCGCAAAAGCTCGCTGGTTGCCTAACGCTGCCGCCGGTTTCTGAACCAAGGCTAAGCGGGGCAATGCCCGCAGCAACACAGACCGCAGAAGCGCCACTGGACCCGCCCGGTACCCGGTCTCTATCCCAAGGATTACGGACCACGCCATAAGCAGAGTGTTCGTTGGATGAACCCATGGCAAACTCATCAAGGTTGGTTTTACCGATAATAACTGCGCCAGCCTCCTTGAGCTTGCCAACCACGTGGCTGTCATAGGGCGAGACATAGTCACGCAAAAACTGTGAGCCACAGGTGGCCACCTCATCTTTCATGACTATATTGTCTTTGATGGCAATAGGTATGCCATCAAGCGGTCCCAGGCGTTTACCTTGCTTAGCCCGCTGATCTGCAGCTTCGGCTGCAGCCATGGCTCGGCCTTCTCGCAACGAGAGAAAGAGCGTACCAAGGGAGTCGCTGTTTTTGGCGTGATCGAGACTCTGCTGGGTAAGGTCGACGCTTTTGGTTTCGCCTTGACTGAGGCGAGCGTGCAAATCTTTAATCGAGGGACGCGCTTTATCCATGAAACAGGCTACTCAACGACCTTGGGCACCAAAAAATAGTCGGCAAATCTCTCTGGCGCATTCCTCAATACCTCTTCAGTGGTCAACGAAGGTTGGGGAGTGTCGGCACGCATGGGGGTGGACGGTTCCGAGGCAGGATGAAAAGCGGAACTTACCTGTTTTGTATCGACCTCGTTCATCTGGGCAATGAAATCCAAAATCTCGTTGAAGTTCTTGGTGTAGTGATCAATCTCTCCTGGCTCAATTTTAATGTGAGCCAAGGCAGCTATTCTCAGCACTTCCTCTTTGCCAACCCTCATCTTCTCTACCTCATAACTAAAGGCGCCGGCCGGATTCGAACCGGCGAATGAAGGTTTTGCAGACCTCTCCCTTACCACTTGGGTACGGCGCCAATTGGAACGGTTGCCGGCAACATCCATAATATAGAAGCTAGGGCATGTAAAGGCTACGGCGCTTCGACGAAAATTCTAACTACTTAAAAATATATAACTTTTTGTCATTTCATCGGTAAGGGTTGAAGTTAACCATGCTAGCGGTCTAGGGCGACGGCCTTAATGATGACTCCCAGCCGCCTAATATCTCCCTGTAAATCGGGCCAACCATCGACATTTAGATCGAGATAGTAGAGGGGGATCAATCGATTCATTCGATCTACAAAGTCCAAGAGAATATTCACCTCTGGGCTTTGAAACATCTGCTCTAAAATCAGCTGCTCTTTTTTCTCATTCCAGTCCGGCAGACCCTCTATATCGGTATGGTGGATCAGTGCATACCAAAATAGCGCCGGTTCATCTTCAAATTGGTGAGGATCGATATCTCGCTCACTTATCTCTCGCCACTGTTCGAATAGTTCGTTGACTTGCTGACGCCTGTTTTCAAGTTCAGGACTCTCAGGATCATCCTCCTCCATCTGCCGCAGTCTTGTCCATGCATCCTCGTACAGTAAGTCCACCTTTCTATAATTCTGTCCAAGCGGCCCAGAGACAATACTCTCGTTATGGGCATCCACTACGGGCTCATAGTCTTTGGCAAAATCGCGTAAGATTGCAGGTGTTCCGAAATTTACACTATACCCGTCGTCGGTCTCAATGATATAGTAGATATTTTCATAAGCCACGGTTGGCAACAGGGGTATGGTCACAGGTTCGAACATAGGCAGAGACCTACTTGGAAAATCAACCAACGGCTGATAAGCGTCGTTTTGTCGGTAATTATTCCATTCAAAAGTCGGCTCACCCCTATAACGGAGAGGACTGCTGGCAAGATCATCTAGTAAATTGACAAACCTTGCAAAGTACTCCGTGGCCGCGACAGGATCTGGATTTTCCAACGTCGTTTCCTCATCATAAAGCCGTGACATATCTCCATCGTCTGGCCATCTCAAGTTGTAGCGATTAAAATTAAGACTTGCAGGGGTACGGTACCACGAACTCCCTACATTAACCCACTCAGCCAAGTCTTTTTCACGGCCCTGGTCTTGATCCACAAATCGACGAAAAGCAGCGTGCTGTGAACCAACGAGTTGTCTCACTCCCCTTTCACCAAGCGCTACAGAAATGGCCTCTTCGAGGTCCTCCTCAGCCACCTCCCCAGCAAGAATGGCATCGAGCCTCTCAAACCGCTGGGCTTCTGCATTGGCAGCGTCAACAAGATTGATAGCCAGACGACGCCAACGGTCCTCTAACATCACAACCTCTGCTAATCCGTAAAGGTCAGGATGAGATCGCTGTAGTGACTCCCACCAAGTGGTGTCCGTGGACTCAGCTTCGCCTATCTCCGGATCGACCATCTGTTGTGCAAAATCGCTAAGTGTCTGGAAGACAAACATGTTACCCGCTGTTTCGCTGAGTGATGGCAGCTGCCTTGCATTTGGCACCTTACCTAGCCTCTTTGTTGTCATGAAGAATTCAAGCGTCGCAAAGTAAAGCTCCTCTAACTCACCCGTTAGACTCAGAGCAAGGGTGGAATTGCGGTTTCTTGCATGCTCCTGAAAAACAGTATTGATTCTTCGCCGAACTTCTTCCACCTGCCTTGAGAGGGCCTCCTCATCATCATAATTACCTGCAGCCTTCACCGCAGCCACCAAACGACTGCCAATCAACAGAGCAGCCATTTCCATAAGGCCTGGAAGCACTGTCTCTAAGGACAGTTCTTCAAAAAAGATAGGTGAATCTCCGAACCCGATACGCTCTTCAACTCGCCGATGTAAATCGGCTTCTAAAATCGGTAGCTGTGAAAGAATTCCGGAAGATTCACGCAACCACTGCCATGCTTCATCAACCTTATTTCGAGAGAACTGAATGCAGGCGAGACGCAAATCTAGAGGAGACAGCCGACGAAAACTCTTTTCTTCATTGAAAATATCTCCCTTAAAGCGAAAGTGTTCAGTATAGTGGAAACGGTAATATGTTATCATGCGACGAATAATTAAATCCACTTCACCAGAAACACCTCTTTCTCCTGGCAAAACAGCGTGAAGTTTAGAGTCAGACCCCCTCAGAATTTCCGGGCGCGTGGACAGCTCATGATTGACAAGAGCATAGGCTACAAACTCGGCATTCAACGCCCGTTCCGGCGTTGCCCAATAGTAAAGAGTGCGTCGTCGCTCTAAGCGGATTGGATCATCGTGCTCGGCAACAAACTCATCAATGGCGGCTATCGCCTCTTCGGTTAACCTTGGGTCCACGACCGGTGGATAGTTTTTGGGATGGGCTGCTGGAAAATTCGCAAAAACCGCTTTTAGGTGTGGATAGTGTTTTAGGAATAATGGCAGATCATCTGACCGAAACATCGCCTCCTGATCTGGATAGCGCTTCATCAAACCAAAGACTTCCCGCTTATCTTCATAAGAGTATTTCTGAACTGCTGAAAATATGTCGTTCAAATCGTCATCATCTTCCCGGTCTAGGGCATCCAAGAACTGCCTTTGAAAACTAACAGAGTAATTCTGCAGAGAACCTACAAAATTTGTAAAACCGGTCGCATCAACCTTGGGATGCCGCTGCAGAAAGGTCTCGCCACTCTCCGCATGGGTCCACTGATAGCTCTGGGCGGTTACTAAGGGACAAAATGAAATCCAAAGCAGTATCGTAAGGGTAATCTGCCAGTATGAGAAAAGGTCTAGAGGCGATGGTCTTAGAAAAGCTCGGAGCATACGTTCACAACTTTGTTTTCCGTTTTATATGCAACGCGTTAATCGCTGTCAAGGAAATGCAGACAGGCTGTTGAAAAACACGCTTTAAGGTATGATTTAGCGGTGTTGCCGAAGCGCTTTCACAAGCAGGCGATCCATGAGCTACCCAAGGTCGCTACAGCAGCGAAACTCTCTCTTTGTTGTCTCAGCCGCAATAGCTGAATAACTCGTGAAGTCACACCTTGAATCAAACAGCGCCACATTCGCGCTTGAATTATGCAGCACATCTTTCGTCCATTCCCAGGTGTTGTTATCAAAACCGCTGATCTCGCCGAGATAGCAGGCGCGATAAAGTTCATAGGCTTCGCAGAGCCGTTTATCCGCATCTACACAACCCTGAATGGCATCGGCATAGGCGCTTGCTGGAAACTGCTCTTGATCGACGCAAAAAGCATCATCGACCTGTGCCATGCTGCTGGGACAAGTAGGATCAGGCGGATTGTTGAGAGCGTTGATGGAGTTCTTGTTGGCGGCAATATCGTTCTGCAGATCTTCGATGAAATCGCTGATCTCTTTGCCCAGTGCTTGCAAGTTGGCACTGCTAAAAAGGGTGTCCTCAGGATTGAAGACAATCTCAACTGCATCCGCCACAGCCGCGGCAATCGCGCCGGGAAGATTAGCTGGTAGTACGCTGGTTCCCATCTCGCCACAGCTGATGACCAGGGCAATACCAGCGACAAAACCAATGACCAACAGCGAGCGGTTGGCTCGAGGTTGCTTTTTTTTGCATGATTTGGACATCCTGGCTCTCCTTTTGTGTCGCCAAACGGGCTAACGCATAAAATAATGGCAAGAACTATGCCCAAAATATAATCTAATTAAATCAGTAGGTTATATGAAATTGGTGACCACTGAGTTGCAAACGATGCAGACCCGAACAACGCCGCGACTGAACTTTTTGCAAAGGCCGCGAAGACGAGCGAAAGGGCTATCCATTCATGGTTTGCGGCTTACCACCAGCAGTAAGTGAGCGCTGTGCGGCTGCCAGCGTCCGAACCACACGCATACCTTCACGTGCAGAACTCAGCGTCGGTTTGCCATTTGCCACCGCATCCATAAAACACTGGCAGGCGAGCAGCAGCGGCTCTTGCATGGCGATTTTCGGAATAACCACATCGCCAAAGCGCAATGTGTAGAACTCTTTGAAACCAACAACTGACTTTGGTGGGTCCACACCCTTATCATAGATTTTGATCTTCTCGACTGGCTCCATGTCGTTAAAGACGGCCATCTTTTTGTCACCGACAATCGTCAGCTTGCGTTCTTTATGGGGATCAAGCCAGCTCAAATGCACATGTGCCATCTCACCGTGACGAAAACTGATATGCAGAAACACCGTATCTTCCACACCTTTATTTAAAAAGGCCTGGCCATGGGCAGAGACCCACTCCACCACCGCATCACCAAACAGATAGAAGATAATGGCAAGATCGTGCGGTGCTAGCGACCAGAGTACGTTCTCATCCCGACGTATTTTGCCGAGGTTTAAACGTTGGGCATAGAGGTAGTAGATCTTACCAAGTTCACCTGCATCGATAAGGCTTTTGAGTTTGCGCACGGCCGGATGGTAGACAAGTAGGTGATTGACCATAAGCGTACGTTTTCTCTCATCGCTTAGCCGTACTAACTCTTCGGCTTCGTTGCTCTTGAGGGCAAGGGGTTTCTCAACAAAGACATGCTTGCCAGCAACGAGAGCACGCTTGCTCAAATCAAAGTGAGTCACTGCGCTCGTAGCAATGGCAATGGCATCGATTTTACCATCGTCTATAACCGTAGCGACATCGGTTGTCGTCTGCACGCTGGGAAAGTGTTCCTTAACCCACGTCAGCGCCTCTGGCTTCACATCGCACACGATCTTCAGCCTGTTACCTAGAAGCCGGTAAAACGCCGAAACAATGTTCCGACCCCAGTGGCCACAACCAATGACAGCAAGCGATTTCATCAAAGTGAGACAGCGTTACGATCAAACAAAGGGATCATGCCAAGAGAGGTTGCTCTGTTTGACACCATTCGCCTGTTGGCTCTGTTGCAGGTGTTGGAGAGCCTCGGAGAGCAGGTCCAGCTGCATTTTGGCGTTACCCGGCTGACCCAACGGAGCCCCCTCAGGGCAGTCGACCACCAAGGCCCGCGGTGGTGCTACTCGAGCAAAGGCCTTACTATCGGTAGCCACAGCAAGCGTGGCAATACCATGCTTCTCGACTCCTTGTTGCAATAGCGCCATGGTTTGATGCCCTAACTCGCAAACCGGGAAAAACAGCGCCACATCGATTTCGTCAGCCACTAACTCGCTCGCAAGTGGCTCGCCAAGCTCATCTGCAATGCGGTCGGCCTGCGTAATAAAATCGTAGATACTATAGTTTTTCTCACTAAGCTCGCCGATAAGCTCCTCCTTCTCCATCTCCCGCAAACGCTCGATGGGAAAGAGCACGTTGATATCCTGTCGTGCATAGCGCGTGCTACTGTATTCGTGAGAAATTTCAATGTCATCGGGAAAAATGTGCTTTGGAATCGCGCGAAATGAAAAATCACCTTCAAAGGTAGTGACGTTAAACGGCTCTTGCTTTTCTCGCAGATAGAGTGCACCCCCAGTTACCAAGGCAATTCGACAGTATTTTAGTCTCTTGTTGAATACTTTATATTGGGTCGCACTGTCGTCTAGTGTTAGGAAGGGATAGTCTTTCGATACCAGGCTCCACTGCCCTTTAAGCAGATGATCCTGACTACGCGCCAACCAGTCAGGAAAGGCTGTCTTAAAATTCTCTAGGTCCATAATGTCACTGCGTTATCAAACATCGGGTTCACACTCTACCTGAATTGGGGCTAAGACTCTACAATATTATAGACAAAGGTAAAGCACTATGTTAGCTCAGCTGCGGTGCCGAACCAACTGAGAGTGCCGCCGGCATGAAACTCGTAGTTGCGATCATCAAACCTTTCAAACTAGACGAGGTCCGTGAAGCGCTCGACGAAGTCGGCATCCAAGGACTGACTGTCACCGAAGTCAAAGGCTTCGGCCGCCAAAAGGGCCATGATGAGCTCTATCAGGGGGCTGAGTATCTTATTGATTTTCTTCCAAAATTGAAGCTGGAGATCATCGTTCGCAACAGCGACGTCCACGCAGCCATAGACGCGATCGAAGGCGCTGCCAAAACCGGTCGTATTGGTGATGGGAAAATCTTTGTCTACCCCGTCGAGGAGATCGTCCGAATTCGTACTGGCGAAAGGAGTGAAAAGGCTATATAGATAGCAGAGCAACAGCAGACCTCTTTCAAGGGACAAGGAGCAAGGAACGTGGTGGCAAAAGAAGTCATTGAATATGCCAAGCAAAACAACGCCAGGATGGTCGATTTCAAGTTCATGGACTTTCCAGGGACTTGGCAGCACTTTAGCGTCCCCATTGAACAGTTAAGCATAGACACCTTTGAGACAGGAGTCGGCTTCGACGGATCGTCCATTCGTGGCTGGCAACCCATTCAGGCCAGCGATATGTTGGTTGTTCCGGATCCAACCACAGCGGTTATGGATCCCTTCACCGAGGTGCCGACTTTAAGCCTGATCTGCAATATCCACGATCCCATTACCAAAGAGCCCTACACTCGCGATCCACGCAATATTGCTATAAAGGCGGCCACCTACCTAAAAAACACCGGCATTGCCGATACCGCCTACTTTGGCCCTGAGGCCGAGTTCTTTATCTTCGACGATGTGCGCTTTTACCAAGAGGCGCATACAGGGTTTTTCATCGTCGACAGTGTAGAAGGCCAATGGAACAGCGGCCGCGAGGAAAATCCTAACCTCGGTTATAAACCTCGCCATAAAGAGGGTTATTTTCCCGTCGCACCGACGGACAGCCTGCACAACCTGCGCACCGAGATGGTATTGGAGCTGCAAAATATTGGTATTGGCGTTGAAGCTCAGCATCATGAAGTGGCTACTGCAGGCCAGGCAGAAATCGACATGAAGTACGCCCACCTTGTTAAGATGGGCGACCATCTTACCTGGTTCAAATACATCATTAAAAATGTTGCTCATCGCCACGGCAAAACCGTAACCTTTATGCCAAAGCCGGTCTTTGGTGATAATGGCTCGGGTATGCACTGCCACATGAGTCTATGGAAGGGTGATAAACCGCTCTTCTCTGGCGACCGTTATGCCGGACTCAGCGAAACCGCTCTCTATTTTGTTGGTGGAATTCTCAGACACGCCCGTGCCATCTGTGCTCTTTCCAACCCAACCACAAACAGCTACAAGCGATTGGTGCCCGGCTTTGAAGCGCCGGTAAAGCTTGCTTACTCTAGTCGTAACCGGAGTGCTGCCGTGCGTATTCCCATGTACTCGAGCAATCCAAAAACCAAACGAGTTGAATTCCGCACTCCAGACCCAAGCTGTAATGGCTACCTTGCCTTTTCTACCATGTTGATGGCCGGCATTGATGGCATTGAGAATCGTATCGATCCCGGCGAACCTCTGGACCGTGATATTTACAGCCTATCGCCTCAGGAACTGGCCGAGGTTCCTTCAGCGCCTGCGTCACTCAGCGAATCCCTGGATGCACTCGAAGCCGACCACAGCTTTCTGCTTAAAGGCGATGTCTTCACCGAGGATGTTATCCATACTTGGCTGGAGTACAAGAGAGAGCGCGAGCTCAAAGAGATAAACGTCCGTCCTGTGCCGTACGAATACCTGCTCTACTACGACATTTAGAGAGTGTGCTTCAGATCAAGCGCTGCGACTTCTGTTGCCAAAAGAGCACGATACCTGCGGCCATAAGAAGCAGCGACGTGAGACGCTCAAGTGTCATGATAACAGGACCTAAATGCAAGCCCCATAGCGCTGGCGCATACCGATCTATTGTCAGAGGCGAAATGATTTCTCTTAATAGGGGCATGCTGATTAAAAACAGCGCGGTAAAATAACCGTGAAACATCTTGCGTGGCAGCGCTAAAAGAAATCCACCATAGAGCAGCAGCATGAGCAGGGCCAGATAAAGCGCTGTTGGATGGCGCGGAAAGTTGAGCGGGCTAAGGGCAGCGCTGTGAGTGGTGACAACACCGAGGTTCATGGTCGTCAGCTCGCCAAAGGCCGAACCTTGCAAGAAGCTCCCTAAACCTGCCAAAGCCAGAGCCAACGGTGCTACCAGGGCAATAAGATCGGTAAGACGCAAGTACTCGTAGCCATGCCAAACGGACACGACAACAGCTGCCAGTAATGCGCCGACGACGCTTCCGTAGAGATGCAGACCATACACAGAAAAGCGAAAGATCTGTTGTGGATGCTCCTGAAACCAGCTCGGATCCAACAAAAGTACATAGAGACGCGCGAAGAGCACCCCACCAATGGCTACCGCCATAAAGCTATCGACAAGAATCTTCCAATGGGTACCAAGCCGATACCCATGATGAAGTAGGACGACAAGGCCTAGCAACAGGCCGCAGAAAAACAGCGCTGGTTGGGAAGGGATCTGTATCGAACCAATTTCAAACAGAATAGGATGCATACAGCCTGCGTCTCAAGTTTACGATCATTAACAAGGCAAAGACAAAACAGCATACGCTAATGATTTGTGATGTGGACACCATAGCAGAAAAATATAAGCCACGTTGTATATCATTTCTAAAAAACTCAATCACGAAACGACCAACGCTGTAGAAGAGAAGGTATAAGAGAAAGAGCTCACCATGAAAGCGCTTGCGCGGACGATATAAGACTAGACCGACAAACAGTCCTAAATGCAGCAGCGAGCTCATTATCTGCGTTGGAATCAGCGGTGTATCTAAAGGTCGTGCCTGTGGCACCACCCCATCGACCTCGTGAAACACAACGGCAAAGGGCCACGACCATGCCGTTGGCCTGCCGTAACAACAGCCGGCAAGAAAACAAGCCATGCGGCCCATGGCCATACCGATGGCAATGGCAGGAGTTGCCAGATCAAAGCCAAGTCCAAGGCGGATACCTTTTCTGCGAGCAAAAAGCACACCCGCGGCCGCTCCAAAGATAAAACCCCCATAAAAGACAAAGCCTCCGTGCCAAAACTGCAACACCTCCCATGGGTGCTGCCAGTAGTAACCGGGCATGGCAAAGAGTATATGGAACAGTTTGGCGCCTACAAAAGCGCTAACAGCGATCAACAGTGCCGCATCGATAAAATGGACAGGGTTTTCGCCAAACCGCTCAGCACTCTGGGTAGCAACTAGCGTCGCCACCATATAGGCTAGTGCCGCCAGCAAAAAATAAGCCGGGAAACTAAGCGTGCCTATTTTAAATAGAATCGGCTGCAAAGGGTCTTCTGCACAGAGAGTTTAATACAGCTAAGACTCCTTATTATCCCCCCACAGCAGATAGATTGCAAATAGTGAGATGCCTACGCAGATACTTGAATCTGCGATGTTAAAATTGGGCCAGTGATACTGCCGATAAAAGACATGGATAAAATCGACCACATACCCCAAGCGAAAACGGTCTATAAGATTACCTATGGCACCAGAGAGGATGAGGGTGATCGCCAGATTCGGCAGCCAACCGCGATTTCGTACCTGAAACAACAAAACCACCATCACCCCAACAGCAAAACAGGAGACGCCAAGAAAAACGATATTGCGGTAAAGCGGTGCCCAGTTGCGACCAAACCCAAAGGCGGCACCGGTGTTGTAGGCAAGAGAAAAATCAAAAAAGTTGGGAATGATGGTAAAAACGCGGTTGCCCGTGAGAAAATGGTTAGCCAGATGCTTGGTCCACTGATCGAGAAAAATGATCAGTGCCAGTAGCAACGGAATCCACCAGTAACCTCTTATCCACTCAGTGATTCGCTGCATCGTCCACAAATTGTTGGATGGTCTGGATGTTTACCAATATCACTTTTAATAATCCAGCACCGTTCACATTTTTTTCCTTTGGCCTGAACTACGGCAATCTTTAGCCCTTGGGTGTTCGCTGCTGCGACCCAGTTACCCTCTCCCTTGTCTTTTAACTCTACTTTAGAAACAATGAATAGATCCGCAAGCTGACCCGAGTACTGCCCCAGTAGTTCAGCCACACTCGACTCTGCCTGCAAAAGCACACAACCCTCAAGTGAACTACCAATCGA
Source organism: Oligoflexia bacterium (assembly GCA_028277945.1). Taxonomy (GTDB): domain Bacteria; phylum Bdellovibrionota_G; class JANQFH01; order JANQFH01; family JANQFH01; genus JANQFH01. The sequence continues at coordinate 44,791 of JANQFH010000021.1, read as the reverse complement.
CTTGTTAGCACGTTCGACTTCTAATACCTTAAGAACGTCATCACGTACTACCAGCAGCCTCTCCCACGTCGCAGCCAAAGAGTCGTCGAGCATAGATTTATCAACCTGTGGCATGGAGGCAAGAAAAACGCTCTTGGCCTCCTCTGGCTTACCTGGAATGTGCTGCCAAATCTCTTCCGCAGTAAACGAAATCAGTGGCGCTAATAGCCGGCTTAGGTGGCCAATAGTTTCATAGAGCACAGTCTGGATCGCACGTCGCAATTTGCTGTTAGCGGCATTGGTATAGAGACAGTCTTTTGAAACATCGAGGTAAAAGCTGCTGAGATCATTAACACAGAAGTTGTGTACACGATGACAGATTTGATGGAAGGCGTATCCCTCGTAGGCTTGCAAGCAGTGTCCTGTCAGCTGCATAAGTCGATGTAGCATAAAACGGTCCATTTCGCCTAGCTCCGGGTAATCCAACCGATGTGTGTTTGGATCAAAGTCATGCAGATTACCGAGAAGGAAACGGCAAGTATTACGGATCCGACGGTAGGCTTCGGTAACCCGCTGTAAGATCTCCTCAGAAATACGCACATCGTTCTGGTAGTCTTCTGTAGCCGTCCACAGCCGCAAGAGATCGGCACCACGCTGGTTGATGAGATCCAGCGCACCGATGTAATTGCCTAGCGACTTGGACATCTTACGGCCCTCACCGTCAACGACAAAGCCATGGGTTAACACCGTCTGGTAGGGTGGCCGACCACGAGTTGCCATAGACTCAAGCAATGCTGAATGAAACCAACCACGGTGTTGATCGGAGCCCTCTAAATAGAGTTCGCAAGGTTCAGCTAGTTGCATGCGTTTCTCTATCACCGCTGCATAACTGATACCGGAATCAAACCAAACATCGAGAATGTCTTGTCCGCGTTGAAAGGAGCTACTCTTGCAGTTTTTGCAGACGGTCGCTGGTGGTAGCAGTGGATCTGTTTCTCCTGCTTTTGGTGGCGCAAACCAAAAGTCAGCACCATCGGCATCTTGCTCAATTAGATCAGCAACCTTGAGAATGAGTGCTTCATCCAAGAGAAACTCGCCACACCCTTGGCAAGCAAAGGTCACGATGGGCACTCCCCAACTGCGCTGCCGCGAAATACACCAATCGGGTCTCGCTTGCAGCATGCCCTGCATACGCTCCTTGCCCCACTTTGGAATCCACTCGACCTTTTCGATGGCCTTGAGACTCTTACTACGTAAGTCCTTTTTATCCATGCCAATAAACCACTGGGCGGTGGCACGAAAGATCACCGGATGGTTGCAGCGCCAGCAGTGGGGGTAGCTGTGGCTAATGGACTGATGACCCAGCAGTGCAGCGACCTCTTTGAGGCGGTTGATCACTACGCTATTGGCAGCAAACACGTTTTGGCCAGCAAACTCTCCGGCCTCTTTGGTGAAGCAGCCGCGATCGTCCACAGGGGCATAGGCTTCCAAACCGTAACGCCTGCCTACGTCGTAGTCTTCCTGTCCATGCCCAGGCGCTGTATGCACACAGCCCGTGCCGGCCTCAAGGGTGACGTGATCGCCAAAGATTATGGGTGACTCCCGCTCAATAAAGGGATGCTGAAACACCGCGCCTTCCAGCTCTTTCGCTGGCAGCACCGCCACAACTTTGTGTGACTTCGCCGCAATCGTCGCCATTGTAGACTCGACAAGCTTTTCCGCAACCAGGTAGTGGTTTTTGCCACAACGGACTACAGCGTAGTCAAAATTCTCATTCAAGCAGATCGCTAGATTGGAGATCAGCGTCCAGGGTGTTGTCGTCCAAATCAGCGCAAAGAGATTTTTATAAGCGGCTAGTGGTGAGTCTGCCTTAGCACGACAGAAGGGAAAGGCAACGTAGATCGAGGGCGAAGTATGATCGTGGTATTCAACCTCCAATTCAGCCAACGCGGTTGCACAGTGCATACACCAAAGAACCGACTTTTTCTGGCGAAACACCATACCGCTGGCAACGACCTTGGCAAACTCCCGGACAATCTGCGCTTGGTAGCTTGGACTCATGGTTAAGTAAGGAACCTGCCACTCCCCGAGCACACCCAGGCGCTGAAACTCCTGTCGCTGTATTTCCATAAAACGCTCAGCATAGCGTCGACACGCCTGACGAAACTGCCCCACCGACATAGCCGCCCGTTTCTTGCCAAGCTCTTTGACCGTCTGTAGTTCGATCGGCAGCCCGTGGCAGTCCCAACCAGGAAGGTATTCACTTAACTCGCCCTTCATATTGCGGTACTTCACGACAATGTCTTTGAGCACCTTGTTCATCGCGGTACCCAGGTGAATACTGGCGTTGGCATAGGGAGGGCCATCATGCAGGGTAAAGCGTGGCTGCTGCTGGTTCCTCTTGATGATAGCGTGGTAGAGATCAGACTCCTGCCACACTTTAAGAATCTCCACCTCACGTTTTGGCAGGTTGGCCTTCATGGGAAAGGCTGTTTTTGGTAGGTGTAGGGTTGCTTTATAGTCCATCGCCGGTAAAAGCCTGTTAAAGACGAAAAAAGGGCCGCAAGCACAGCGCCCCTCTTAATCGAAATGGCGCGATTACCTTAGTTTGTCAATGGATCTTTTTCATACCCTCAGACAAAGCGGCTACAGGCTGTTAAAACAGCTGAGCCATCAGCTCACACGCTTGGTTGCACCAAACTGCTGCCTACTCTGCGACCGCTTTGGCTACGAGGGAGAGGATGCTTGGCTCTGTCCCGACTGCGAAAACCGTTTGCCCTACATCGAAGCGCCCTTCTGTCAGCGTTGTGGCTCTCCTGGTCTGGCATCGAGCCAATGCCCAGAGTGTCTGCGACATCCGCATGGCTTTGATCAACATCGCTCCTTGCTGCAACTAAACGCTAACGTAGAGAGACTCGTGCACGCCTTCAAGTACCAGGGCAAAAGAGCGTTACTGGACAGTTGGCGGCGATGGCTGCGCCAAAAGCCTCTGCTAGTCGAGTGGCTTGCCACGGCTGAGGCTGTGATCCCGCTACCCCTGCATCCCATGCGGCTACGCCAGCGCGGTTACAATCAGGCACATCTGCTAGCCACGGTCATAGCCAAAGAGCTAGGCCGACCCTGCTTGGCACAAGCCCTGGTAAAAACCCGTCAGACGCCAACCCAGACCAGCTTGTCACGCCGAGCTCGGCTCAACGGCCTGAGGGATGCTTTTGCCACGACCAGAGCAGCGGCAGATCTACACGGCACGGTGCTCCTCGTCGACGATGTCATCACCACCGGCGGCACGCTCACAGCCGCCGCCAGCGTGCTCAAGCAGCTGCAGGCCATTGATCGAGTGCACGCCTTTACTCTGGCACGAACCCCGCGTTATCGTTCTACTTGACAGAAAAACATAAAACTGTTATTCTGTTAAACATGAAAACTCGTATCTCCACTGACCTTGGCGACCCCATCTGGATCAAGCTGCTTAAGAACGAAGCTCAGGAAACCGACTCTTCCATGAAAGAGGTATTAGTGCGGGCTTTAGAGAGCTACTTTGCACACCGACTCGAAATGAAGGCGCTGCAAAAGGCTGCCGAAGCCGTCTTTGTTGAGTGGGATACCCCGTTAGACTCCGACTACGACAAACTATGAAACCTGGCACGGTTCTCCTTATCCGATTTCCTTTTGCTAACCTAGAATCAGCAAAGAAACGTCCTGCACTTCTGCTTGCCATACATACCATTACACCGCGTACCAAGATCGTCACTCTGGCTATGATTACGAGCAAGGTGGATACCCTACACTGCCCTGGTGATGTGCAACTCAAAGATTGGCAAAAGGCTAACCTCCTCCACCCCAGCTTGGTCCGACTCGCCAAAATAGCGACAGTCGATGCCGAACTCATAGAAAGACAACTTGGTAAGCTATCGGTCAATGATTTGAAAACGACAAAAAAGGCGTTCCGATCTCTTTTTGGATTTTGGTTGGAAAAGTAGTAAGAGTCCGGTTTGGATACTATCTAAACAAGGGATTACCGGTTTTCCCGCCAATAACCCGCGCCCATCTCTTTAGTTAGATTTTGTGGAGGCTCTTCACCGAAGACAAAGATATTTTTTGTGATCACATTATCCCGCACACCATCACTGTAGCCTATGCGATCTGGACCTTCTCCAACAACAACAATATTATCTTCAACCGTCATGTGACTGCTGAAGCCACTGAGAAAAATGCTGAAGGTCTTGGTGCCTTCAGTGAGAACATTGCCTTGACGGTCTCTACGTATACCTACAAAATCCCTCACCAAGTTCTGACGAATCACAGTGTCTTGCTGTGCGACATCTTTATGGCCACTGTATACCATAATGGCACCGCTATCTGGAGTGCCCTGATTGGAGCGACGAATATCATTTCGTTCGACAATGTTGCTCCGTGACCAGCCAATTTCATCTTCACCGTGCTTAAAACTCATAATACCGATACCGTAACGTGGTATATCGGTAATGGTATTGTTGATAATCCTATTGTTACTACCTGATCTTATGTAGACTCCACCCACATGTATAAAAATCAGACCGAGTCGTTCCATGACATTGCCGGCAATCTCATTGTTATAAGGTTGGGTCTCCTCCGTACCAATCATGGTAACGCCGCCTTGGCCTAAGTCATGAAGGTCATTATTGTTAAACTTGTTGTCGCTGGCATCGTTCTCTAATCGCAACGCGTGACCACCCAACCAGCGGAATTCATTGCCACGGACCTCACAGAAACGTGCGGCTGACAGCCAGATTGCGGCATCGCTCTTCTCAAAGGCGTTACCTCTTGGCTGATAGTCGGTATCGGTAAAGATGAAGTCGTTGATATGAACGTGCTCAACATAGCGCCCGTTTTCAAGGTCACCTCTCAGCTCGATAAGCCGATCCAGGTTCGCAGCAACCACAGGTGAGGTGTCCGTAGGGAACTCCGCATCTCCTGCAAGATAGAAGAGCTTGGCACGCCTGGAGTCAAAACACCACTCTCCTGTCTCATCCATAAGCTCCAAGCTCCCAGTAATAAAAAAAGGGTTGCCCGCTTCCGTCTTCATATAACTGCCCTTTGCATGGATGAGACGACCCTTGCCAAAGTCAATTTCACGCACAGGGGCTATAAAATTGAACCAGCCCTCTCCAGGGCGAACATTAACTTCAGTATCGCTAAGATCGGTAATAGGTGGAATGGTACCTTGTTCAAAACAGATAAAGGAAGCAGGGCCGTTTTGACTCTCTTTAAGATGGCCACCGTCTTCGGCAATCAGCATACCCTGGGTGTGCGGATTTTCCGGGTTATAGTTTGGATGACGGGCACGAACCCCCCACTGGTTGCCAACGCGTAGCAGCTGGTAGCGTTCTATCTCGTCGGCCACAGTGGATAGATCAGCAACCCAAACATCCCCTTCCAGTGCTTGCAGACTTTCTACACCGGCTAACTCTTTGAGATCGCCCCATTCCTCCAGCCTCTGCCATCCTTGGATCGGCTTGCCGCCACTGAGGATAACCCTGCCCTTTTCTTCAGCTCGGTAGATAATCGGGAAGGTCTCGCTCCCTGAATCCTCTGGCTCTAACAACAGAGGCTTCTCGAGATAATAGGTTTCCCTTTCCCCATAGGCTCCAGCTAACACCACGACTTCAATAGCCTGCTGTAGACCATCTCTTTTCTTTAGGACGCGTATCGCTTGCTTGGCACCTTCCAATGTTCTCAATGGGCCATCGTTGCCAGCCGGACTAGGTACATCTAGCGTTCCAGACCAGTCGTCACTGCCTAACTTAGAAACATAGAGGATCTTGGTTGGTTTAGTCTCTGCATAGATCTCCTGTGGCAGAAAGACCCACAGGTTGAGAAGGCAGATCCCCGCCAAGATGAACGGGCAGAGGCCAACCATTGCCCCTAACTCTTTGAAAACAAAAGGCTTTACAGGCCGATTGGTTTTATCTGGTTGTGTATTCATAGACATCCACTCAGGTTTGAAGCAAATTATATGCCTGTCAACGATCCACTATCTGATATACGCCTTGCCCACAAGACTGCGTAGCAGTTTTATCTCGCGACCATACCCATCTAAGTCACAGGGGGTCTCAAGAATCATCGGCAGCTGAGAGAAGCGTGCGTCGTTGACCAGCAGACGAAAGGCCTCTAGACCAATATGGCCTTTGCCAATCTCTTCGTGTCGGTCCCTACGGGAGCTGAGTCCAAACTTGGAGTCGTTGAGATGAAAGGCCTTGAGACGCTTGAGGCCGATGGTTTGGTCAAACTCCTGCCAGGTTTTCTCCCACGCCTTTTGACTACGGATGTCATAGCCGGCCGCAAAGATGTGGCAAGTGTCGACGCAGACGCCGACATCGTCGCTATCCTTCATGAGCTTGAGAATTTCAGCCAACTGTTCAAACCGCCAACCGAGATTTGTCCCCTGACCTGCCGTGGTCTCCAATAACAGAGTCAGCCCCTTACCCTGATAACGGGGACGCATCTTATCCAACTGCTTGGCAATGGTTTTAAGTCCCCACTCAGCACTCTTCTCTTTATGGCTGCCAGGGTGAAAGTTTAACAGCTCCACCCCTAAGCCGAGGCAGCGATCGATCTCCTCGGCAAAGGCTTTGACAGACTTCGTCTGCACCGCGGCATCCGGTGAGCAGAGGTTGATCAGGTAGCTATCGTGACTCATGACAGTCTTGACCGCACTCTGCCGTCGCATGTCGCGAAATCGTTTGACGTCCTCGTCACTTGAAGACTTGGGCGACCACTGCCGCTGATTGGCGGTAAAGACCTGCATGCAGGTCGCAGCTATTTCGGCAGCATGCTCCCAGGCGTGGTAGATTCCCTGACTCGTTGAGACATGCGCCCCGAGAGGCGGGCAAGCTCTCTGTTTTATGGCCTTTTTCACGACACCCTTGATGCCAGAAAATTTCTTCGGTAACAAGGAGTAAATCAAACTCAAGGAGTCCTAATATGGGAGCAGTGACGAAATGGCGCAGCCTAGATTATCTCAATGATCCATCCCATGCGGCACGTGGCGCTGATGTGGCAGCAGAGCTGTTTAGCGCGATTCAAGCGTGCGAACTGGACGAAAAGCTCCGGATCTATATGCCGATCTTAGTCACGCCCCACGCTGTCGGTCTCGATCTGCCGAACGAAACGGCAACCTTTCTCTGTGAGGTCTACGCCACCGACGCCTTTCGCTCCACTTGTGAAAATCAGTTTTCCCGCTATCCCCGCTTCCAACTTGTTGAGAAGACCATGGATGAACAACCGGCAATCATCTTGCGATTCAAGTGCCACAAGATCAACTTTGAAGTGATTGGCAAGCCACAGCCGCTAGACGACCAAACCCTCTTTCAGTTGACCGTGATGCAGAGTCGGCTCCTACAGCTTTCTACTGATACTGCTGCCACCAAGCGCCAGCTGTTTGAACGACGCCAGCAGCAAGAGGCTTCCTTAGCACAGCATTTCTGTGACTTTTTGCAACTCAAAGTTGAGCCGGGAAGCTCTGCTGAACAGACGCTGCTGACCTTTGCCGAGCTCGATGACCCAGTTTTGCAGAGCAAGATTGGCGCGGCCACCACTGCTACGGCGCAGCCCTCTGCTTAATCTGGACTACTTTCCTCGGATCCCTCTTCAAGCTGGTCTCGAACCGTCGGTGGCGTGTCGTAGGTAACCAAGAGCGCTTCTTCAGACTGTCCGCTGCTCTCGTCCGTGGCCACCACCCGCAAGATACACTCTTCGGTAACCCGGAATTCGATCTTTAGCGGTACCTTGTCGTCTTTACCCACCGCAAGGTCAGAAAACAGCAACGTACCAAGATACTCATTCTTTCTCACCTCGGCAGCCTCACCTTGAAAGACATCTATGGAAAAGTCTTTCTGCTTGGTTGAGGCACTGATGCGATACTGCTTGACCGTTGGCACGCTCGTGTTGGCCTTGATAATCGGCTTGAAACGCCCTCCAGGAAGGCCAATGCCGATAGTGATAGAAATAGCGTCGCGAAGTTTTAAGTTTTCAAGTTGATTCATGCTGCCGCCGAGCAGAGCCGCCCCTTGTGCCACTACCTCTTCGGGATTCAAGTCAGTCCGTGGCTCCTTACCAAAGTGATGGCGAATACTACCACGAATAAAGGGCATGCGAGTTTGGCCACCTACAAGAATAACCTCGTCGAGGTCTTGCTTTTTCATGCCAATACCTGCCAATACGTCATCACAGATCTTTAAGGTGCGATCAACAAGCTCCTTGGTAATCTGATTGACGATGTCTCTTGTTAGGGGCATCTGTAGGTTGACACCTTTACCATCTGCCGTTTTAAGATAAGGAATATTGACCGTGGTTCGTGAATTTTCCGAGAGTATCTGCTTGGCATGTTCTGCCCCCTGTTTCAATCGTTGCCTGGTAACCAGATCCTCGGCTATCTTGACACCATGCTGTTTTTCATAAGTGGTTACTAGATACTTGGTAATTGCATTGTCAAAGTCCTCGCCACCAAGAAAGTTGTTTCCACCACAAGCAACCACCTCGAAAGAATTGCCGTTGAGCTCAAGAACGGAAACGTCAAATGTACCACCACCAAGGTCATAGACGAGGATGCGCGTATGAAAACCACGATTAAAACCATAAGCCAGCGCCGCTGACGTCGGCTCATTGACAATACGCTGCACATCCAGCCCTGCCATTCTGCCCGCATCTTTAACGGCTTGGCGCTGATTATCATTATAATAGGCAGGAACGGAGATAATCGCTTTGTTGACTTCCAGCTCGATAAACTCCTGCGCAATAAGCTGCAAGTAGTTAAGAATCTGGGCGCTAATGCGCTCGAGGGTAATATTCTCCTCTCTAATGGCAATAGCTACCTGACCCTTTTCTCCTGGAATCAGTTCATAAGGAAAGTAATCCCTTAGCGTATTGACCATGGGTGAATTGAACGGACGACCAATAAACCGTTTAGCTCCGTAGACAGTATTACGAGGATCAATACAGAGCTGATCTTTCGCGGCTTTGCCAACTAACACCTCTCCCTTCTTGGTAAAGGCGACCACGGAGGGGATGGTACGATTACCGTTTTCATTGGGAATAATGACCGGCTTGCCGCGATGAACCACTGCCACGCAGCTGTTGGAGGTTCCTAGATCGATACCAATGATCGTATCGTTGACAGAATAGGAGGTTGGCAGGGTAACCAAGCTATCCTCTTTGGCCTTCTCCTTAGCTGCTGGTTCGAGGCTGATCTCCTCACCACTGCTGTCGACATGCAGAAGCTCCTCGACATTAGAGGCCTGCGATTTGACAATCTGCTCTATCAGCGCCTGGCTCTCAGCACTCAAACTGACAAAACGAAGTCCGACGCCCGGTTTGAGTTCAGGTCGTTGTGGATCCGCCGCACGCGTCCAAACCACTACTGCTTCGCCTGTCAAAGGCTGTTCTTGGCCGCGACAGAGAACCTCAAAATGCACCGGGCTGCCAACCTCAAGGAAGGTCTTAGACTGCACAAAAACGCCGCCACGCCCCAAGTTGGCCGTATAGAGTTCATGAAACTCATGGAGGTCATGGGAATCTAGGGCGATTTTGACTGTCGCCGCAACCCGTTCAGACTTTCGGCGTTCGTCGTCTGCCATCATCCAAGCCTGGGCTATTCACTTCGCTAGTGTAACGAAAAAACCAGCAGGATTAAACGAGAATTCCTAGGCTCTCAATCTTGCGGTAGAGCATATTACGGGTAATGCCCAGAAAATCGCAGGTTCTTGTCTTACTCCAATGATTACGCTTGAGCGCGTTGAGGATGACCTGCCGCTCATAGTCCTCTACCACGGTCTTCAATGAGGCCTGCTTGGAGGTGGCTTGATCTTCTATTTCGCCAATCTTAGAAATGTCGTTGGCCGCGTTATGAGATAGGCTGTCCAAAGAGCCAGAGCCACCACTGGTAAGTTCCGCATGAACGTCATGCACATTGATACAGAGCCCCTCTGTAAGGACTACGAGACTCTGAATGCAGTTTCTCAGTTCCCGCACATTACCCCGCCACTCATGGTTAAAGAGCACCTTAAGTGCTGCCTCGCTGATCGATTTACGGTGGCCGTTGGCAAATTTTCGTAAGTAATGATCCACAAGCAGTTTGATATCCTCTCGGCGCTCTCTTAAAGGTGGCAGATGAACCTCAACACCTTTTAAGCGGAAATAGAGGTCCTCACGAAATTGACCCGCTGAAATCAATTGCTCAAGATTATGGTTGGTGGCGGAAATAACCCGGAAACTCAACTGGATGGTCGCATTACCGCCAACGCGCTCTATCTCTTTGTTCTCAAGAACTCGTAGTAGCTTCGTCTGCAAATTCAAACTCAGCGAACTAATTTCGTCGAGAAAGATGTCACCGCCATTAGCAAGTTCAAACTTACCGATGCGCTTATCTATGGCGCCGGTAAAACTGCCTTTTTCATGGCCAAAGAGAACTGATTCGATCAGCTCATCGGGAATGGCGGCACAGTTAACGGTAATGAAAGGTCTATGAGCATCTTGCTCTTGGTCATGAATCAGGTGCGCAAATAGCTCTTTGCCGGTGCCACTCTCTCCAACCAATAGGGCATTACAAGGATACCCAGCTAACTTTCTAACTCGCGACTTTGCTGCAAGAATCTCTGGAGTAACACCTAGAATGGGATCGTGGATGGCTCGGATTTCAGCAACCTGCGAGATCTGTTTCGCCTGGTGCGAAGGTTGAACCCGTTTAAGCTTGCTTAAGGAGTTGGCTACCATGGTGTCTGCTAGAACTCCCCCCAACTCATTGATATTCGCCAGTTTGACTGACACCGTTTACAACTGTATCAACCGAGTGTATTTTTACTCGATCCTATCTCAGGCTGTCAATAAGAAAATGGTCATATTGTAAAAAATGTACAATCTGTACATGAAAACTTGACAGGGACACCGTAGACGTGTAGCAGAGCTTTGGAAACACGAAACCGAGCAGAGCCGTGACCATCTACAACTATATTCGTGTCAGCCGTACAACCAAGTATCGTAGTGCTAAGGCGTTCTGGCAGGCGGCAAAAGCACCTTTTTCTTATGAGTATTACTCCAATATTGAACGTGGCACCAAGTTCCCAAATGTACAGAGCGTGCTTTTCATCTCCGACAAGCTGGGTATGAATAAAAAGAAGGCCTGCTTTCTTTGGGCCCAAGAATTGATGCCAGACGACGAAAGTCGTAGCTTTTTCCGTTGGGACGACGCTAGTATTGAAAAGGCCGTACCCTTAGGATCTCAGATTAGCCTTGAAGACACCTTTCTCGTTACTGAGAGACATAAAGCGCTGCTTGAGAGCGACCCACTTTACTGGGAAATTCTCTCTTTCTTCGCTATCTATGAATACTCTGATTTCAGCTTTCAAGAGATCTGGAACCATACCAGGCTGGCCAAGGGCAAGTTAAAAGCTATCCTCGACAAATTGGTTGCTGCCGGTCTTATCAAGTACGAACGTAAGAAGTATTCCCACCCAAAAGTCTACATGCACATTCCAAACGATCGACACTTTCTTAAACTACGAAACTCGAACTTTAAACATGCGGCAACTCGGATTTTGAATACGCTTAAGGGTGAAGACATCGAAAGCGACCGTGCTTTCCGTACCACAGCAAACAAGAGACTCTCTGAAGAAGACCTGCAACGGGTCATGCGCAGCATTAAATTTGTTGTTGGAGATTTCTTAAATATCGAAGTTCCAGCGCCAAATGAAGAGGGGTCTCCCTATACTCTCTGTGTTCTCCTCGCACCTCGAAACTTTAAACAGAAACCTCACGCGCAAAAGAGATGAGCAGCAGACCTATAAGCCGGGTTCTGTCTCCATTTAAGGAGGGTGGCTATTTGTCTAGGATGATCGTTACCGACCATCTCAAGCGACCAACCCAAAAGCTCGAGCGGGTAACTCTCAAACGACTTCCCTTTTGGTCTTGCACTAGATAGGGTTTACCATGCGAACCCTGTCACCAGAGTCCCGGTGAGCTCTTACCTCACCCTTTCACCCTTACCAGCCTGGGGCTGGCGGTCTCCTCTCTGTGGCACTTGCCGGAGATCGCTCTCCCTGGGCGTTACCCAGTATCCTACCCTGTAGTGCCCGGACTTTCCTCTAGTACTCGATAAAAGCACTAGCAACCACCCGGTCTGCTGCGGAACAACGTTATGATTTCTTACCAGCTTTCGCCCTCGAGACTCTTGTCCACATCCGCGTCTTTGTCAACCATCTCCTCACCAATCTCGGCAGCCGCGATAATCTTAAAATAATCGTAGTCACCCGCTGCCTGACTCTTAGTATTATCTGCATCGGTAATCACACCAATGGCGATAGGATCTGGCACCTTCCGCTTGCGGTAACGTCTCTTGTAATCCCTGTAGATGTTGCGCTGCTCCACCACCCACTCGCCAAGCTGCTCACTGCCCTGACGCAGGACGAATACCTTATTGCGATTTGCGCCGTTGCTAAACTCCGTACCTACCGGTAGGGTCGTCGACCAGGCATACTTCAGCGTATCGGGCAGAGACCAGCCGGGAATAACCCAACGGAAGGGGAAAACCACGTAGATCGCCACAACATTGTCGTTGGTGCTACGTCGCTTGCCATTACCCCTCTCTGGTAGCAGCCGACCACGCCAACGCCACTCCAAGACGGGATACTTCTTGATGTCCCACTGTACGCGGCGAAACATCGAGCTGCCAGCCTTGACCACATCCGCACGGAGGTAGTGACTCCCCGCGGCATCAGCAACGACTCTATAATAGTCAATACCCTGCTTCTCTTTGGTTCGCCAATAATCGGGAAACTTGCCCACGACGTACGCAGAAAAATCTTCTAACATCAACATGTTCTCGCCTATAGGCGTCACCGCTGGTGCCGGCGAATGGATGAGGCTGCGATCCAACTGAGTAAGTCGCTGCTGCGTGGACGCCAAACCTGGAAAGCAACCACCCAGAAGCAAAACCACTGCCCAGATATTTGCTCTACGATTCCAGCTTGTTGGCAATATGACTCGAGGCAAGCTTTTCTCCCTCCTGGTGTCATCATAGCACGAAAGCCCGCTAGCTCGCATTAGTTCGCCAGTATTCTCCAGTATTCTATTGTTAGCCTCGGGCTTTTTGTTTATTAAAGGAGGATGCTGAAATCTATTGCTGGACTCTTCTCAACCGATCTTGCCATTGACCTGGGCACTGCCAACACCCTCGTCTACCAAAGAGGTCAAGGTATCATCATCAGCGAGCCTGCCGTGGTAGCCATTGAAAAGACCACCTCTGGCAACAAATTGGTGCGTGCGGTTGGTAAGGCCGCCAAGGAGATGCTCGGTAGAACACCGGCTAATATTATTGCCATCCGACCCATGAAAGAGGGGGTCATTGCCGACTTCGATATTACCGAAGAGATGTTGAAGTACTTTATTGCCAAGGCGCACAACCGCCGTTGGGGGGTGCGTCCCCGCATAGTCATCTCCGTCCCTTCAGGCATTACCGCGGTAGAAAAACGTGCGGTCATTGAGTCAGCGCTCTCTGCAGGTGCGCGCAATGTCGCCCTCATAGAAGAGCCCATTGCAGCAGCCATTGGTGCACAGATGCCGATCACCGAGCCCTCTGGCAACATGGTGGTAGACATTGGCGGAGGAACAACCGAGGTTGCGGTAATTTCGCTGATGGGCATTGTCTGTTCGATCTCAGCCCGTGTTGCTGGCGACCACATGGATGAGGCGATCATCAACTACGTTAAAAAGAAACACAACCTGCTCATTGGCGAAACCACGGCCGAACAGATCAAGATTGACGCGGGCAATGTCAAAGCTGGCAGCCATGAAAAGAGCGTGGAAGTGCGCGGCAGAGATCTGGTGCGCGGCATACCCATGACCGTGGAGATGACCGGCAAAGAGGTGCGGGAAGCGCTCAAGGAAACCACCCGTGCCATTGTCGATGCCGTTAAGAACACACTGGAGAAGACTCCACCGGAACTCGCCTCAGATATCTCAGAGCGCGGTATTGTCCTCACAGGCGGCGGCGCCCTCCTCAAAGGTCTTGATAAGCTACTCACTGAAGAGGCGGGACTACCGGTGTTTGTCGCTGAAGAACCACTCAACTGCGTTGTCATGGGTGCAGGCAAGCTTTTGGAAAACCTGCCCCTGCTCAAACGCATCACCACCGCAGCCTAATGCAATAACTCTACTAGCTTCCTGTCCCACAAACACTTTGGCAGTCATTAGATTTAGAGAGGCAATTGGGTTGTTTTGCTACGCTCCGGCGCTCCACCAGCTCGATTTGTTAACGGTCGCTCCGGCAGGGGCCCCTCCGTTCCCGCGCTGCGCTACTAGCGTAGGCGCAGCGCGTATCGGTTTCCCCTCGCCTGCGCTCCCGAACAAATCGGCTGGCTCCACAGTCGCTTGCAAAACAACCCAGCTGCCTCTCTAATTCCAATATTTGCTAAGTCTAGCAACGCTGTAGAGGTGCTGTATCAGGTTCTCTGACGAGGTGTCTCGGAGGTGTCGGCATCCATGCTTGTAATAGACGCCGACACCGAGAGCCAAGCAGCCCGAGGCGGCGAAACGCCGAGGGACTGCGTCCTCGGAAGAGAACCTGATACAGCACCACAACACTTTGGAAGAGTTTACAAAAAGTAGTGGGGTATGATGTTAGCTGACTTCGATGCGGATGGCTTGGGGGTCGCCGGCGGCTTCGGTGAGTGCTTGAACAAATTCCTCGCCAGGCTTGACCCAGTTCTCCCGCGGTAGCGCTAAGGTGACAACCCGGTCGTCTTCCAAATGGAGATGTAGAAACGTCGCACACGCGCCCGGAAATTTTTGCATTGCCTTCTTCACTGCTGCAAGCCGCTCTTGTGGCAGACGTGCGCTCTCACACTTTACGTCCACTCTTTCTGCATAGGACTCTTCTGCCTCTGCCAAAGGCACAATACGTTGCACAATCAACTTGTTCTTTTCTTCACCACAGTCGACAGTTCCATGCACACAAAGCGGTTCATCGCCTTTGATGAGATCGACACTATCGCGATAAACATCCGCAAAGACCACACCTTCCACCGTGCCTTTGAGATCCTCTAATGTTACAAAAGCCATGCGGTCCCCCTTACGCGTTGTGATCTCCTTACTGGTAGTAACAACCGCACCAACACGTATCTGCTGTCTCTCCTCTCTACTGTGAACTTCACTAATGTCCAAACAGCCAAGCCGAGTCATAAGCGGTCGGTATTTGGTTAGAGGATGTCCGGTCAGATAAAAACCCACAGACTCCTTTTCAAAGTTCAGCTTTACCTTCTCCTCCCACTCCTCCACTTTGGGAAAAAACGTCGGCGCAGCACCTTCGGCCTGCGAGTCAAACAGACCTACCTGGCCGGTAGACTGACGTCGTTGAAACGCTTGGCCCAATTCCACAATCTGATCAAGGCTGGCAAACATACGCGAGCGCTCCATGCCAAAGTCATCAAAGCCGCCACACTTTATCAGCGCTTCAAAGACTCTACGGTTGACTCGATTTAAGTCTACTCTTTCAGCAAAGTCGACCACATCTTTAAATGGACCCTGCTCATTTCGCGCTTCAACAATCGCCTCGATTGCGGCATCGCCAATACCCTTAACTGCCGCAAGTCCAAAACGAATTTTATCGGCCACGGGTTCAAAGTTGCGCTGGCTCTGGTTGACATTCGGCGGTAAAACTTCTATCCCCTCGTCATGGCAGTTCGTAATGTAACTGATAATTTTGTCAGTATTGTTGATATCCTCCGAGAGCAACACCGACATAAACTCCACAGGGTAGTGAGCTTTTAGGTAAGCTGTCTGATAAGCAATAAGCGCATAGGCAGTACTGTGAGATTTATTAAAACCATAACCGCCAAACTTCACCATCAGATCAAATAGCCGTTCTGCTTTTGCTGGTGGCACGTTGTTATGCAAAGCACCACGCATGAACTTCTCTTTTTGCTGCAACATAACCGCAGGGATCTTCTTGCCCATGGCCTTACGGAGGATGTCGGCATCGGCCATGGTGTAGTTGGCGAGTTTGACGGCAATCTGCATGACCTGCTCCTGGTAGAGAATAACGCCATAGGTCTCTCGCAAGATCTCCTTTAACTCAGGTAGTTCATAGACAATGGGAATGACACCATGCTTTCGCTTGATAAAGTCGTCGACCATACCGCTTCCTAAGGGGCCTGGACGGTAGAGGGCCACTAGGGCGATAATGTCGCCAAAGCCCCCTGGCTTTAGACGGGTTATCAGGTCACGCATACCCGAACTCTCAAGCTGAAAAATACCCGTGGTGTCACCACGGCTGAGAAGCTCATAGACCTTGGCATCGCCGAGCGGTAGATTCTCGACGATTATCTCTTTGTCGTAGTTCTTTTTTATCAGCTCGACGGTCTCATGGATTACGGTAAGCGTCTTAAGACCAAGGAAGTCAAACTTGATCAAACCTAATGCCTCGACCATCTTCATGTCATACTGGGTTGAAACCTCACCCTCACTACCGCGAAAGAGTGGCATATGGTCAACCAACGGTCGATCGTCTGACACCACGACACCGGCGGCATGGGTTGAGGCATGACGTACTAAACCCTCTAAAGCCTCAGCAATGTCTAAGAGTTCGTCTATCTGCCGGTTTTGCTGGCGCAACTGCTGAAACCTTGGTTCCTGCGCGAACGCTTCCGCAAGAGTAATATTGATGGCAAAGGGCACCATCTTAGCAATTCGATCAACCTCACCATAAGGCATGTTCAACACCCGGCCCACATCGCGGATAACCGCGCGCGCCTTCATTTTGCCAAAGGTGATGATTTGCGCCACCTTAGCCTGGGCCACCTCATCGCTACCCTCACCATACTTCTGCGCTACATACTGGATAACCCGATCACGGCCACGAACGCAGAAGTCAATGTCAATATCCGGCATACTGATGCGCTCAGGATTAAGAAACCGTTCAAAGAGTAAATTGTAAGCGAGCGGGTCAATGTCGGTAACCTCAAGCGCATAGGCCACCAGACTGCCAGCAGCAGAACCACGACCAGGACCGACCGGAATGCCCTCACGTTTGGCAAAGGCAATAAAGTCAGCCACAATCAAAAAGTAACCGCTAAATTCCATCTTTTTTATCGTCTCAAGCTCATACTCCAGCCGCTCGTGGTACTGAGCCATCTCTATTTTGTTTGTACTAGGGTCATTTTGCTGCTTTGCCACAATCTGTTGCAGACGTTTTTCCAGACCCTCCTTCGCCAGCGTCTCGAGACGCTCATCGGGCGTGACTGCCCCAGGCAGTTTGAAGCTGGGAAAGAGCAGCTTACCAAAAGAAAACTCTAGGTTGATGCGGTTGCTAATCTCGAGCGTATTGCTAATGGCTTCGGCGTGGGTGGAAAACCTCTCTGCCATCTCTTCTGCTGACTTGAAATAAAACTCATCATTATGAAAACGCAGACGGTTTGGGTCGTCTACCGTCTTGCCCCCTTGGATACACAAAAGCACATCATGGTTACGTGCATCACGACGTTGCAAATAATGGCAATCGTTCGTTGCCACCATGGGCGCCGAGAGCTCACGGGCCAAATCGACAAGCTTGGGGTTGATGCGTGCCTGCTGCTCAAGACCGTGATCTTGCAGCTCGATGTAAAAGTTTTCCTCCCCGAAAATCTCCTGATAGGTGCGGGCACGTTTTTTGGCTTCCTCGTCTAGCCCGGCTAACAGCAGAGAAGGGATTTCCCCTGCCAAACAGGCACTAAGGCAGATCAAGCCGTTGGCATGCTGTTTGAGGAGTTCTCGATCCACTCGCGGTCTGTAGTAAAAACCCTCAAAATAACCAGCACTGACAAGCCGACATAGGTTGGCATAACCTTGGTGATCTTTTGCGAGAAGAATGAGGTGGTTAGCCCTACCTGCTTCACGTTTTTTCTCAAAGCGACTATTGGGAGCCACGTAGACTTCACAGCCAAGAATTGGCTTGATCTCCATCTTCTTTGCCTGCTGATAAAACTCCAAAGCCCCAAACATGTTGCCATGATCGGTAAGCGCAACAGCAGGCATGTCAAACTCACGCGCGCGTTGAAGCAGGGGCGCAAACGTTACGAAACCATCAAGTAGGCTATACTGAGAGTGGAGATGTAGATGCACAAAGCTCACGTGCCCACTACTCCCATTCAATGGTACTGGGTGGTTTGGAGGAGATATCGTAAACCACACGGTTGACGCCGGCAACTTCATTTATAATACGCGTTGACACCGACGCCAAGAACTCTCCTGGCAACTCAGCCCAGTCTGCAGTCATGCCATCCGTACTCGTCACCGCTCGTAGGGCAACGACGTTCTCATAGGTGCGGCTATCGCCCATGACTCCCACAGACTTGACCGGCAGCAGCACCGCAAGAGCCTGCCACACCTTGTGGTAGAGATCAGCCTTATGCAGCTCATCAATGAAGATAGCATCCGCCTGTTGTAATAGTTCGAGACGTTGAGGCGTAACCTCTCCTAGTACCCTTACGGCCAATCCAGGTCCTGGAAAGGGATGACGCTGCAACCATCGCGAGGAGATACCCAAGCCTTTGCCAACCGCACGCACTTCGTCTTTGAACAACTCTTTAAGTGGCTCTATCAGCTTAAAGGGCAATTGTTCAGGAAGACCGCCGACATTGTGATGGCTCTTGATCGTCGCACTCGGTCCAACGTGGCTGACCGATTCGATCAAATCGGGATAGAGCGTACCCTGGGCGAGAAAGGTGGCCCCACCGAGTCTCTCTGCCGAGGCTGCAAAAACATCGATAAAGGTATGACCAATGATCTTGCGTTTCTCCTCTGGATTGACGACACCTGCCAGAGCCTGCCAAAAACGCTCACGCGCATCGACAAACTCAAGGTTGACACCGAGCTCTTCACCAAGCCAGTGGCGTACTTCTTCGGCTTCACCCTGACGTAACAGACCATTGTCGACAAAGATAGCCGTGGCCTGCTTACCAACAGCTCGGTTTAGCAACACCGCCATGACCGTAGAATCTACACCGCCGCTGACCGCACAGAGCACCTTCTCGCTACCTACTTGGCGCTGTATATCGGTAATCGTGTTTTCAATAAAGGAGGCAGATGTCCAGTTTGGTGCGCAACCACAGATACGATGCACAAAGTTCGTCAGTATCTTGGTACCCGCAGTGGTGTGATGCACTTCCGGATGAAACTGCACACCAAAGAGGCGACGCTCTGCGTGCCGGATCGCTGCATAGGGCGAGTTTTCACTCGTGCCAATCGCTGTAAAGCCTTCAGGTAGCTTGGTAATCTTATCGCCATGGCTCATCCACACGGTTAACTGCTTTTGTGTAATGTCTTGGAAAAGATCTGTATCGTCGACAATTGTGCAAACAGCGCGACCAAACTCGCGCTCATGGGCCTGTTCAACTTGTCCTGCAAACGTCGAAGCCAACAGCTGCGCACCATAACAGATGCCGAGAATCGGCACCTCCAATTCCAGACAGTCGGCATTCATGGCTAAGCCTTGATCACCATAAACGCTGGCAGGACCTCCAGAAAGAATAATGCCGCGCAGTTGCGGATAGTCCTGCGGTTTGATCGGTGCGTTATAGGGCAGGATGACACTGTAGACCTGGAGTTCACGAATGCGTCTGGCAATGAGCTGGGTGTACTGGCTGCCGTAATCAAGGACGATAATCATGGTTGCGCCATTCAACTAGACGAGGGACGGTAGTTGGGTGCCTCTTTGGTGATGATGACATCGTGAACGTGACTTTCACGCAGGCTAGCAGAGGTGAGACGGACAAACTTCGCTTTGTTACGCAGCTCTTCAAGGTTACGTGCGCCCACATAAGCCATGCCGGCACGCAAACCCCCTGCAAGCTGATAGAGGTTGGCAGCAAGAGAGCCACGGTAGGGCACACGGCCTTCGATGCCTTCTGGCACCGGTTCGGCCACGCCAACCACACCTGCTGGCGGAAAGTAACGCCCCATACCACCGCGCTGGATCGCCCCCATGGAGCCCATACCGCGATAGGTTTTGTAAGTACGGCCCTGGTAGAGCACGGTATCGCCTGGACTCTCATCGGTCCCGGCAAACAGCGAACCCACCATCACCGCACTGGCACCCGCAGCAAAAGCTTTGACAATATCACCGCTGAACTTGATGCCGCCATCGGCAACAATCGGAATGCCCTGTTTGCGTGCCTCCTTGGCACACTCCCACACCGCTGTAAGTTGTGGTACACCGGTGCCGGCAATCACTCGTGTCGTGCAGATGGAACCTGCGCCAATGCCAACTTTAACCGCATCCGCGCCGGCGCCTGCAAGATCACGTACGCCTTCGGCGGTGGCTATATTGCCAGCAAGCACTGGAATGTCGGGATACTGTTTTTTGATAGCCTGAAGACATTCCAGCAGACGTTTAGAATGGCCATGAGCCAAATCAATGGCGAGAATATCAACCTGTTTTTCTACCAGTGCGGCTACCCGCTGCTGCTCATCCGGATGTACCCCCACAGCTGCCGCAACCAACAGACGACCTTGGCTGTCCTTGGAGGCAAAAGGGTGTCTCTTGGCTTTACCAATATCTTTTGAGGTAATCAGACCCTGCAGCTTGCCATCGCTATCCACTACCGGCAGCTTTTCAATTCGGCGCTCATGCAAGATCTTTTTGGCTGCCTCCATGGTGATGTCGAGAGGTGCAGTCACCACCTCCTTGGTCATCACCGCTTCGACCTTTTGATCAAGATCGCTCGCATAGCGCAGATCCCTACTGGTAACGATGCCAACGAGACGTCGCTCCTGCAGAACCGGCACCCCGGAAATCTTATGTTGATCCATGAGTTCTAAGAGTTGGCGGATGCTCTGCTGCGGTGAGGTCGTGATGGGATCGGCAATCATGCCCGTTTCATACTTCTTTACCTTTTCCACCTCGGCAGCCTGCTCGGTCAGCGGCATGTTACGGTGGATGACGCCAAGACCCCCAGCTTGGGCCATGGCAATCGCCGTTGCCGCCTCGGTCACCGTGTCCATGGCCGCACTTAAGAGAGGCGTATGAAGCGTTGTTTTACCTATAAAGGATGTCGTGAGGTCGATCTCGGCTGGCAGGACGTCGCTATACCCCGGAGCAAGTAAAACATCATCAAATGTCAGCGCTTCCTTGGGAGTAAGCTCCATAATTTTAGGTCCTTGCGCCCTAACGCCGCAACTGGTTGTAGAATTGCTCGCGGTGATAGCAGATGGTCTAGGGAAAGTCAATGAGCGCCAGGAATTGACGCTTGGTCATCTCTGTTTGCCATCACTCTCTGCCAAACCCCACTCACGATGAAAGTCCTCGATCCACCACTCAGAATACTCATCAAACTGGGGGCCAGGAGTGTGGATGGTATACCACGACGGCTTGAATTTCGCGTAGATGTGAGCCTGTTGTTCTAGAACAGGCAGCTCGGTGTCGATAGCCGCGGCATTAGGCCAACAGTCTTGCGGCCACCGGTCGTCGGTAAGATAGAGTGAGGAGCCACACAGACGACAGAATGCCCTCTCACATTGACGAATACGATAGATGGTGAGCTGGTCTTCCCCCTCGGTAATCTTAAGGTCTGCCTTTTTACCTTTTACATTGCAACTCACGGGACCACCGTTACATTTTAGACAAAACTGGCAGTAGCAATACATCAACGGATAGTACCATGGCGTTTCAATTTCAAAACGCACTGCCTGGCAATAACAAGAGCCTTTTAATAGCATCGCGATCTCCTTTGTTTGATGGAGGGCTTTCTTCAACTCGCATACTACCTTGGGTGTATAGAGGCAACTGGGAAAAGAGAGCAAACTGTCCGACAGCTGATTGGAAGGCGCGCAGCCATTTTCTCTAAGGAAAAGCTTGCATCCTCCAGCTGTGTCAGCTTATCTTCACATTTTAACTAGTTATGATGAAAAGAGGTTCTTAGGATGTCGCAGTTTAAGTTAGCAACAGTCGTTATTCTTTTATTGCAGGTTCTCGGTCCTTCCCACTCGCTAGCAGCAAAAGCAGCAAGTGAAAAACCACCTGCCAATAGAGGCATCGACTTTGTTTGGGGTGTGAAAATTCCAATGCGCGATGGCATACATCTAAACGCTACCATCTACAAACCAAAACAAACAAAAAACCTACCCCGGCAATCTTTACATTAACACCTTACACCTCAGACACCTATCACGATAGGGCTTTGTATTTTTCGAGAAATGGTTATGTCTTTGCTCTAGTAGACAGTCGGGGACGTGGTAATTCAGAAGGAGAGTTTGAACCGTTCCGTAATGAGGGACGCGATGGCCACGATGTCGCCGAATGGCTTGCGAACCAAGAATGGTCGAGCGGCAAAGTATCCATGTGGGGAGGATCGTATGCAGGTACCAACCAATGGCTAACCCTCATGGAGTCTCCCCCACATTTAACAGCGATCGTTCCTGCTGCAGCAGCGCACATGGGCGTTGATTTCCCCTTTTTCAAAAACATCTTTCCCTCCTACATCATGCAGTGGCTGACCTTCACAAGCGGCGTTACCCTTAATCTGAAGCTGTTTCTGGAGTCCTCTTTTTGGATCGATAAGTTTGCTGAACTCTATAACAAGGGCTTGCCTTTTAATGAACTCGACAAGATTGTTGGTAATGAGTCAGAACAGTTTCAAGAGTGGCTTCGTCATCCAACGCCCGACAGTTACTGGACAGAGATGACGCCAACACCCGCTCATTACAAGAACATCAACTTGCCAGTGCTTACGATTACAGGTCATTACGATGGCAATCAACCAGGTGCATTAGAATATTACCAAAGACATGTGAAGTATGGTTCGCAGAAGGGACGACGCCTGCACTATCTTGTCGTTGGTCCCTGGGATCATGCTGGCACAAGAACACCTCGGCAACAGGTCGCTGGTATTGAATTCGGTAAAGCCAGCTTGCTCGACCTCAATAAACTGCATCTCGAGTGGTATGACTGGACACTTAAAGGAAAAAAGAAGCCAGGATTTTTGAAAGATCGTGTTGCTTATTACGTGGCCGGAGCAGAGCAATGGAAGTACGCCAGTAGTCTTAAGAGTATCAATCGATCGAAGCTAAAGCTATATTTGCATTCTACAGGTAAAGCCAACGATGTTTTTCATTCTGGCCAAATGACTAAGGAGAGAGCACATGAGGAACCTCCAGACCGATATGTTTACGACCCACGTGACCTCCACTTAGAAGAGCTTGAACGCAAAAGCATTACCAATTACATTACAGATCAACGTTATGCATTAAATCTCTTTGGTAACGGTCTCGTCTATCACAGCAAGCCTTTTGAACAAAAAACAGAGGTTACCGGTTTTTTAAGATTTGTAGTGTGGATCTCTATGGACGTGCCGGACACGGATTTCCAGGTGTCTGTGTATGAGATCATGCCAGATGGAAAGAGCATTTTCTTAACGGAGGACTTTATACGCGCACGCTATAGACAGTCTTTAGTCCACGAAAAAGCAGTGATATCTGGCAGTATCGAACGTTACGAGTTTCGTGCATTTCCGTTTTTTTCCAGGCAGCTTGGGAAGGGAAGTAGGCTACGCTTGGTCATTCGATGCCCCAACTCGGTTCGTTGGCAAAAGAATTATAACAGTGGGGGCGATGTTGCCGCTGAATCTCGTAAGGATGCACGCCGGGCAAACATATCCGTTTACCACGATGTTCGGCACCCTAGTTTTTTGCAGCTGCCATTAGGGAAATAAGAAAGGCTGCGCCTTTACTGGGCGCAGCCTTCAAGAAGTAATCGCTGGTATCACCAACTACCAGCGCGACCTGTCTTTATCGCCACGGAAACCGCGCGAGCCAGAAGACCTCCCATGGCCACCGCCACGAAAATTTGGCTTCTGCTCTCGTGCCTGGTTTACGGTGAGGGGTCTACCCTCGAGCTCTTTGCCGTTCAACACCTGGATGGCATTCTCAAGGTTTTCATCCTCGCCTAATTCGGCAAAGCCAAACCCACGGGAACGACCTGTTTCACGATCGCGGATAATCTGCACCGACGAAACTTGGACACCATTCTCCTCGATAAACTTTTGCAAAGCTGTCTCATCGAGATTAAAGTTGCAGTTTCCAATAAACAGTTTTTTACTCATCAATACATTCCTCTAGACTGGTTCCTGGTTTCTTATTCTTATTTGTTTTGGAGCACGATTAACGATCGAACCATGAAACTATCGATAGGCGGGCTGACAAAACGACATATGGGGACAATATAGCCTCTCGCAGAAGAGTTTGTCAAGGAGACGCTGATTGGATGGCGCGAAAGTTCACGGCCAATCTCGGATATTTGTTTGACATCAATTAGTTAGATGTTAAAGGGGGTTTCATGGCGATGATGAAGGCAAGATTTTTAACTGCACATTGGCGTTATCTCGCTATGCTCAACTACGAGATGGATCCCAGGGTCTTGTCGCCCTACGTTCCCGCAGGCACGGAAATAGACCGCTGGAACGGTCAAACCATGGTTAGCATCGTTGGTTTTCTGTTCCTCAACACCAGAGTTTTCGGCTGCATCATTCCGGGCTATAGGAATTTTGAGGAGGTCAACCTCCGTTTTTATGTAAAGCGAAGATTAGAAACGGGAGAATGGCGCAGAGGAGTTGTGTTTATAAGAGAAATTGTGCCGAAGCGGCTTATCGCTTTTGTAGCACGAAGGTTCTACAACGAGAACTACATCGCCCTTCCTATGCAACATCGAATAGATATGGATGCAGATACATTGAGCAAAACCAATTTGGTAACTTATGAGTGGATAACAGAGGCAGGCAAGTGCTCATTGATCTTAAAGACAAAGGGACAAGCGCATGCTGTGCTACCAGGATCGGAAGAAGAGTTTATCACGGAGCACTATTGGGGATATTCAGCAATGCGAGATGGTAGCTCTCTGGAGTATCACGTGGACCACCCTAAATGGCAGATCTGGCAAGCTCAAGAGGCCATGTTGCTCGGAGACTTACAGGACGTCTATGCCAAGGCCTTCGTCCCCTTTCTGAGCGGCAAACCGCGTTCCGCATTCCTAGCGGATGGCTCTGAGGTAATCGTACGTCTAGGCAGCAGAATTTAACACGCGCCTATGACTGCGCTTACAGGATGTCCTCGGGAGCCGTCGGCACCACATAACCGCTAATATCGCTGCGATCCAACAGATCGGCAGCAATGGCGGCGGCAGAACCACCAAAGGTGGCTGTGCCAGAGCCATCATAACTGCAGCTGTTTACAGGCGCATAGGTGATCTTCAGCCGCGAAGAATCTGACTCTAAAAGCCCGGTGGACGAGCTCTCCAACACGCACTGGCGTTGCACCTTGGCAATAGGATTGTGCACCCCGCCCGGTCCTGCCCAGTTACAGATCAAACCGACGTTGTCTGTAAGCTCAGATGAGGATCGGGTGAGCGAATCAAAGCCAAAGTAACCACAGCCCTCGGTTAGTCCATCGCTGTTGGGAGCGATCGTACCGAAGAGAATGCGCGCGTGCGAGTCATTGCGGCCAGCTTGCCAACGGTAGTCAAAGCTAGTGCCATTGTCCTCGCTTTCAGAGAGAAAGAGCTTGTTGTAGTTATCTGACCAACCATCTGGATTGGTGTTTTGGTCATAGGTGTCTGTTGGGTCGAGACGTTTGTTAGCGGTAAAGGGATCTATCGACGGCTCACAGTAGCTGGCAGCGTCTACCTCGGCACGCAGTTCAGTGGCAGAGAGACGCTGGTAACCTATGGAGGTGGCAATCAACGCATCTCCTGAAGGACCTTGTTCACCATTACAGTTACCGCCTATGTCAAACGGCCCGGAAATCTTGTTCCAGATCCTACCCATGTACTGATTCTCGGCCTCTGGAACATGCCGCATGTTCATGTCTATGGTAATGGTTTTGTTTGCACCATTGTCTTGTACCTCGATTTGACCGGCAACACTTGTTTGATACTGGGCACTACCGTCATCGGTATCGTCTAAGCGTTGCAGCGATGCGGAGGTAAACTCAAAGTCAAGACTCGTGGAAGTGGCCGCCTCATTGAGCAGCGTCGTCATATCTTTGGTTTCACCTGCCGCAGGCAGAGTGTCCTCGCCCTCGACATTGGCAACACAGAGCAGCCAAGCAAAGAGGTTGACTGAAAAGTCGATTTTGCCTTCTACCTTACTGATGAGTTCGTTAATCTTGGCACCAAGGCAGGGAACGTCGACATTGCCATCGGAACCAGGTTGAGAGTCGTTTTCTGTCCAGATTCCCAAGTCTCCTGACGGAAGCTGGCCATCATCAGGCCCGCCTGTGGCGTCGGGGTGGTCGGTGTAAGCCAGTGTCGGTCCATAGCACTGCGGATTGCCCACGCCACCAAAGAAGTTGATGGGAAAGGTACAGGTATCAATGCTATCGGCAGTGATGAGGTTATCGATACGCTCTACTTTCTCGTTAAAGGTCTCGAGCTCCTCGGCTTCCTCCACTGCAAGCGAGATCAAGCTGCTCTTGGTTGCCAGCTTGCTGCTGCCACTGCTGTCCGATGAAGAAAAAGGCGAGGCAATGGCAAAGTTACTGGGGAAGGCGTCGGCCAACCCGTTGGTGCTAGAGTCACTACTATCGCTAGACGAGTCTGAGCTCGAACAACTATGTAGACTTAATGAAACTGCAACAACAACAGCGAACGTTAAAAATAGCTTCCAATAGCTTGGCATCTGACGGCCCTCCTCTAAACTTTTCTGAATTTAAGATGTGGAAAGAAAGCAGTGGAGACAGATTGCTTTCTGTTACTAATGCTACCACAACTGCGGCGGGAGAAAAAAGTATGTAGTAATCTACACTCGTAACAATTCTAACGTGTAACCGTAACCCTCACAGACTACGCTGCAATAGTACCGTTGCGCTCTGTAGTAGTCGTAACCCTGGTACAAAATACTGGTTTAGCTGATTTTGTCCGAAGTGTATTACTATCTGCGACGGCGTTTGGATCTCTTTTTCGTCAAAAACTCAAACTGTGACAACATCGTTGGGTCGATCTTTTTGTCATGCAGACGCAACTCAAAGTGCAGGTGCGGCCCGGTGGCGCGGCCGGTCATGCCCGCCAGTCCAATGACCTGATGTTGCTCGATGAGGTCGCCTTCATCCACGAGCACTCTGGAAAGATGTCCATAGACGGTCTGCAGACCGTGGGGGTGCTCTATAAAAACAACCCGACCATAGTGTCCCTTGTGTCCAGCAAAACGTATGCGGCCCGGCAAGAGGGCCTTGATCTCAGAGCCATGGCGCATGGCAATGTCGAGGCCGTGATGAAAACGCCAGTCGTTTGAGAAAGGGTCAATACGGTAACCAAAACCGCTGCTCAAATAGGCGTTGGTCGGTAGGAAATTACTGGACTGACTACCTGCCTCAAGGTGCTCGGCAACAAAGTCAAACCAAGAACTCTTTTCAAGGCTTTCAAGCTCTTGCAATGTAGGACTTAAGACGCTGCGCTCAGAGGGATAAAAAGAGGCGTCGTGCACGTACTCCGTCTTAGTCTGATGCACCTCAGTTTCCTGGGGGGCCAGCACTCGATAGAGCCCGGCCGCAACAATAAAGCTGAGCAGAAAGACGCCAAGAAAGCCTCGACCTGTAAAGGATTCTGTAACCTGACTGTCAGGCAAGGCAATCTCTGGATGTTCTTCGGCAAACTCTGCAGTGATCTTTTTACTAGGTTGCTGCTCTGGCATCATTGGACTTGGCGGGGTTGCACTGCTGTTGTGATCCAGCCATTTAAGCTCACGTTTCCGACGCTGCAACGGACGCCTAACGGTTGTTGCAGTTTTTCCATCGGTGTTGGCTAAGATGTTTTCACGACATTGCGGACAGCAGACGGTCTGCTCCAACTCAAGCGAAAAAACCTGTCGGCACTGCCGATAGCGGATGGATCGGGGCGCTGGGTCTTTCCAAAAAAAGGCGTGGCTGCATTTTTGACAGACGATCTTCATGGCTCTTGGTCATTGCAGTTGCAAGATCTATTCCTATCTTTTTTGTATAACTATCTAAAATTATTAAACTAATTTCCTGACTTCGACACGGCTGATTGCCCCACACCTGCCTCAGTGCGGCAGTCACGCCACGACCACCACTGCGCTTGCATTCAAACAGCAAAGAAGGAAAAATAAGAATTTAACCTAGGGAGTACCGATGCCGCTGCCATCCGCCTCAGCCACAACGTCACCGCAGAAAATTGATGTCGAGTCCATTCAAGCTGATCTCAACAAACTTGCAGACAACATCGGCAAAGCTGTTTACGGCAAACAAGAGTGCATCCATTTTCTTGTTACCACACTGATCGGCGCTGGTCATATGTTGATCGAAGATGTTCCAGGGGTTGGTAAAACAACCATGGCCGTTGCCCTGGCTAAATCCATTGGTGGGCAGCACCAGCGAATCCAGTTCACCAGCGATCTCTTACCTTCGGATGTCATTGGTGTGCCAATTTTTGACCAACAGTTACAGCGCTTCGAATTCAAACAGGGACCGATTTTTGCCAATGTCGTGCTTGCCGACGAAATCAACCGCACCACGCCAAAAACTCAGTCTTGTATGCTCGAAGCCATGCAGGATGGCAAGATCTCTGTCGACCGACAGGTCCACGTATTACCTAAGCCTTTTATGGTTATTGCTACGCAAAACCCTATCGAACACCATGGCACCTACCCTCTGCCTGAGTCACAGTTGGACCGTTTTATGATGCGTATTGAGGTTGGTTATCCAGATCATGAGTATGAGATGGCAGTTTTGCAGAACCCTGCTGTTGGACGGCTTGAGCTCTCCCTAGATCCCGTATGCAGTCCCGAGCGAATTCTTGAAATCCAAAGTGCTGTAGACTTGGTACAGGTTGACGAGAGTCTTAGGAAATACATTTTAGAAATTTCCACAGCAACCAGAAAGGCAGAGGAGATCGAACTGGGCGTCAGCACACGTGGCTCTCTCATGCTACACCGAGCAGCACAGGCCTGGGCTCTCTTACACGGTAGAGACTACTGTATTCCTGACGATATCAAACAGCTAGTCACTAGCGTCCTAGCTCATCGAATTATTGTCCGCGCCTCGTTCCGTAACAGCCTCCCTCACAGTGAACACCGGCGGACGGCTGAGCTGCTCCTCGATAGGATCCTCTCTGAAATTGAGGTTCCGCGGTGAAGCCGGCAGAGCCGTTTCTGACCAACCGCAAAAGAATTCGCAACATTCGTATCACAAAGTCAGGGTGGGCCTTTATTCTACTGACCATCGGCCTCGGTTTTGCGGGTCTTAACACCGGCAACAACCTGCTCTATCTTATCTTTGGCACCCTTCTGAGTATGTTGCTCATCAACGGAATTCTCTCCACGAGCTCGCTGCACGGCCTCTCTGTGAACCTCATCTTCTCACCGCGACTTTATGCCGTTACCGACAACCCCATCAAAGTGGAAGTGCAAAACCACAAGCGACGTCTGCCAAGCTATGCCATTGTCCTCAGTACTGCTGCAGAAAAGAAGAATGCACCAACAACGAGCCACTTTCTCTTTAAAATTCCTGCTGGTAGCAAACAACACTTTGTTCACTATCATCGTTTTCTCGCAAGGGGCATGCAGCCACCACCTCGCTTTATCGTACACACGGCCTATCCCTTCGGGCTGATTCAAAAATTTATTCCCATACCGCCAGCTGGAAATAGGCTCATCTATCCGCAGCTCAAGCGAACGGCTGTTGAGCAGTTGGCCACAACCTACCTGCACGGAGAGTACCTCTCAGGCAAGAGAGGCATTGGTGTAAACCCCTACGGTGTGCGTGAATTCCAATACGGTGATGATATACGTCGTATGCATTGGCGCTCTTTTGCCAAACTTGGCAAGTGGGTTACCAAGGAGTTTGAACAGGAGAAGAAATCCAAAATCACCTTGCATCTCATCGTTGCGGAAAACCCACCTGCGGAAGCCGCAGCAAAAGAAAAGCGCGAGGCCGTGGTTTCCTTGGTTGCATCGCTGCTGATGTACTTCATTGAACAGAACCGACAGGTCGGTCTCTGGATCAACGGCCGTCATCTGGAGCCACTTGGCATGGGTTACATTGACTTTTTTCTCAGTGCCCTGGCTCTGTTTGACTCCAAGCAAGGCCTGTCACAGTTGGCAATTGGCAAAACCCAGACACAGGAGAGTGGCACGATAGTCGGGGTCAGTGAGCTCAGCAATCCAAGTTCTATTGGTGCCCGCTACGACATGCTTGTGCCAATGGATACGATTGAGGCAGCAGCTTGAATTTTCTACAGACATTTCGTCTTAACAACTACATTCTCGTCTTTCTTGGCTTCTTCTCTCTCTATGTAGCTGGATTTCTGAGCCTACCTATCATCCTTTTACCGCTACTGGCGATTCTACTGGCCGAGTATGACAAGACTCGAAAACTATTTGAACGTGTTCCATTGCCACTCATCAATGCCATAACCCTCTTACTGTTTTTCTACTTCTTTCTCTACACCTTCATCTTTGGCGAAGACCTCGTGGCTGCGGTCATCTACTTTACGATATACCTGCAGATTCTGAAGCTGCTCTACAAAAAGAGAAATCGCGACTACTTCCAGATGTACATTCTGACTTTTACCCACTTGACGCTTTCTACGCTCCTCACGGCAAGCCTGCTCTTTATTATCCCGTTTCTGCTGTTCATCATTCTCTTCCCATGGGGATTTACCCTCTACAACCTTAAAGCACAGTTGGAACAAGCCTATCTGGGTGATGATGAAGCTAGTGGACGGCAAAGCAGTAGCAAGGAGGCTAAACGAGGGCAGAGGCGAGTGGACTCCATCATGCACTCAAGAGACATTGCCACCTCAAGGTTTTTTTTCGCCACCTCAACAGTGAGTATCCTCTTGCTCATCTGCACGATGAGCGTTTTCTTTGCGTTCCCGCGCGTTAGTTTTGGATTTCTGTTTAAACAGATAAAAAGTCGCGACATGGTCTCGGGATTTTCAGACAAGGTAGATTTGAGCACCTTTGGTCAAATCAAAACCAACAGTGCTATCGTGATGCGTGTGGAAACGCGTACAAACCCATCCTTTTCTCTTGATCGCCTCTATTGGCGGGGCTTTGCCTACGACGAGTATCGTGACAAGGAGTGGCAACGCAGCTCCAACGCAAGAGAGACGTTGCCCATGAAGGGTGCCAGTAACCGGGTACGTATCCGCGAGAGAGATCAAGACGATATATTCAGGTACAGGGTTCTGCTCGAGGCACTACCAACCAAGGTGATCTTTGCGGCTGATAAAGTGATCGAGTTGGCCTGGGATAAGCTTAGGATGGAAAAGACACTGCGTTCAAACCTGGCGATTTTTACTGATCCGTTTGATGCCCTCTACTTCAAAACAAACCTAGTGAAGGATCGCATATACTCCGGTCAGTCTGACTTAACTCAGGTCGCAGCCAAAGCATTGCGTGGTGATCGACAGACGACCTTTGTGGACCATGACAGTCCGCAAACGTACTTGCAGTTGCCAGAGAATCTCTCGCCACGATTTTTCACACTCGCAGAACAAATTGTTGCTGGGGTCGACAACAACTATGACCGCGCCGCTGCGATCACCAACCATTTAATAGAAAACTACCGCTACACCCTTGAAGTACCAGCCTATAAAGACAACCCAATAGAGGAGTTTTTGTTCATCAACCGTAGAGGCCACTGTGAGTACTTTGCCACAGCAGCGGTGCTGTTGCTGCGTGCAGTGAATGTGCCTGCACGCCTGGTTGCCGGATTTCGTGGTGGCGACTGGAACGAGTATGGGCAGTATATTGCCGTACGCCAACGTCACGCCCACACTTGGATTGAAGTCTTTTTTCCCACCTATGGTTGGCAACGTTTTGACCCAACTCCTCCAGACAACACGGCCCGTGATTTTAAGGAACTCTCATTTGCGGGCCTGCGCAAGTACTATGAGTATATTGAGATGCGTTGGTTCAAATACATTGTTGGTTACAGTCTGAAAATGCAATATCGCATTGCCACGGGTTTGTGGGAACGATCGATCTCCTCATTTGGTTGGCTCAAGCGTCTTGGATCAAAACAGGGCTTTTTGGGGTCCCTCCTCGCTAAGCTACGCAGCAGTGCTGCTGCTAACCGAGAAACTTCCTTGAAAAGTCTAGTTTTGATTTTCCTTTTGGGAATAGGCGGCATTGGCGTGGCAGGCTACGTTGTCTGGCAGCTGATCCAACGAGTGCGAGGAAAGAACACTCGCTACCAGAAAGATAGGCACTTTATCTTCTATCAGCACTATCTCGATCTGCTCAAATCAAAAGGCGTAGTAAAAAAACCACAGCAAACACCGCTTGAATTTAACCGCAAGGTCGAAGACCGCTATCCTGATCTCAGAGATGATGGCACGGCATTGATCCGTTCTTATTACAAATGTCGTTATGGTGGCCAGAGTCTAACTGAGAGAGATAGAGAGACCATCGATCACTGTTTGAGAAAATTAGCAAAGGTGCCAAAAAACAGGGCTAGCTCTCTATTCCGTACTTCTTGAGCTTCTCATATAACGTTGAATAGGCAATACCCAGAGTCTTTGCAGTTGCCATCTTGTTACCACGGTGCGAGCGTAGGGTGCCTTCAATAACGGTTTTCTCGATCTCTTCTAGCGACTGGCCGATGAGACCTTCACCCTGCTGTGCCTGAGCTTGCCCGGCACCATCACCACGAGCAAAAAATATGAAGTCTTTTGGCTCAAGCTTGCCACCCGATGACATGGCCACAGCGCCCTCGATAACATTACGCAGCTCGCGCACATTGCCCGGCCATGAGTGTTCCATGAGCAGCTCCATGGCCTTCTTATTCACACCCTTCACTTTATGTTCCATCTTGCTCTTACTGACGACCTCATTGAGAAAGTGTTCCATGAGCATGGCAACGTCTTCTTTGCGTTGACGCAGGGCTGGCATCTGCACAGGAATCACGGAGAGTCGGAAGAAGAGATCTTCGCGAAAGTTTCCCGCCTTGACCTCTTCGGCAAGATTGCGATTGGTTGCCGCAAGCAAGCGCACGTCAACGCGCAGAGCCTGTTCGCTTCCTACACGACGGATCTCTTTGTGTTCGATGGCTCGCAGTAGCTTTGGCTGTAACTCCTCGGTGAGCTCACCGATTTCATCGAGAAAGAGCGTACCGCGGTGAGCAGCCTCAAAGGCGCCGCGGCGATCGGCAATCGCGCCGGTAAAAGAGCCTTTGACATGGCCAAAGAGTTCGCTCTCAATCAGGTTGGGCGATACAGCGCTGCAATCAAAGACGACAAAGGCTTCTTGCGCACGGTGGCTGAACTGATGGATCGCTCGAGCCACCAACTCTTTACCTGTTCCGGTCTCCCCTTGAATCAAAACCGTGGCGTCAGTGGGTGCAACGCGATCGAGAATCGAGAAGACCTCACGAATCTTCACGCTCTTGCCCTTGAGCTGGCCAAACTCGGTTTTCTCCGATGGCTCAACCGCAAACTGCTGGCTACGGCTCATCACCTTAATGGAGGTGCCGCCAATCTCGATAACCGCACCCGGCGTGACAAAGGCTTCACGTACACTCGTGCCATCTAAGCGAGTGCCATTAGTACTATCCAAATCTTTGAGAAGAAAGCTATCGCCGAACTTCTGCAACTCACAGTGGTGGCGTGAGACCGTATCATCGGGGATCACCAAATCGTTACGCTTGTCACTGCCAATGCAGACCTTATCGCGATTGAGGGCAAGCTCCTGATCCTTGGCGGGGCCGTCGCTGACCACCAGCCGCAGATCCTCGAGCGACAACACCTTGGCGCCATCGTCACGCGTGAGAATCTGCGTTGCCTTCGCTTTGGAGCTCTCTTTAGGCATAATATACTTAGATAATACAGGTACTTAGCTACTAGGTCAATAACCGCGGCGTTAGCCTATCAGCTACTCTCAAGCGAACGCAAGTAAACTGTCACCGCTCTCTGCGTCATACACAGGGTATAGTCAACGGCATCGGCACAGGTGTCTGCAGGCGCGGTTTCGATGGATTCTTTTGTCTGCTGCAGTGCCGCGCTGTTTAGATAATAGCTCTTTTTGGTTGGCGTAAAGCCAAAGTCAAGGTTCATTAATGGGCCTGGCAAGGTGTAGTCTTCGTCTTCATACTCTCTGTAGGAAAACTTGCCTAACCTGCGGTGAAATGGTGGTGCCGTCTCTGCCTTCTTTTCAAGCTCTTTCTCTTGCCAATCTTGACGCCGATCGTCCAATTTAGGCTCTTCAACATAGATATCAATATAACCGTCCTCTTCACCTTCCTCGCTACCGAGACCAGCAACATGTATACCTCGGCCCAATGCTGGTAAGACACGAAATGCGGAAACAACCAGATGACCTTCCAGCGCATACACATTATTACCTGCAACAATCTGGAAGAGCCGTTGCCCTATGCCCTTTCCTGTACTTGTATTACCGATGGTTGCACCACGTCCGGTTAAGGCGGCGGCAAAGGTCTCAGCAATGCTGGCGGTATGGTCATCAATCATCGTAAAGACCGGTCTGCGACTAATAAAGCCGACCTGCTCGGCTCTATAGATCTCTGGCTGCATGCGTCTCTCTTCTGCTGAACGTTGCTCGAGCTCCTCCTTTGAAAGCTTCCTCACCTCGGCAAGTGCTTGTAAATCTTCCGCAGAGATCTCTGCTCCAGGAAAACGGTAAAACAACTCACCCTCATCAATAAAGGCCGAGAGCATATTTCGAGCAACATCCAAACGCCCACCTGGATTACCACGCAGATCAAGTATATAGGCGCCAACGCTCTTGCCACTTGTACCCAATGTCGTCAACGTGTCAAAGAACCGCTGATCCAAATCACCTTGTAAAAAGTCACGGATCTTTATGTAAATGATGCCAAGTTCGTCGTCCAAATTTACGGGCACAAGAGTTCTTTTGGGACATTTGACCGCCTCATGGGTAAGATCCTTCCCGGAGCCAGCCTCCTCGTTCCCTCCAACAACTGTGAACTTCACCTTCTTCGCTGCAGAAAAGTAAAGCTGGTTATCAAGACGCAGATCTTCCTCTCCTGGGTTAGGTGTTGCGTCGTCATCAAGAGTGAAGTCGCTTACGAGTCTATCGTTAATCTTAGTAATGCGAGTTCCAGGAACCACCGTATCTAGCTCACCGGCTTGGTTGCGAAAGGGCGAACAGTCAGCAACCCAAATGACCTCCAGATATGGTAGGTGTGCGCCAAAAGCGTAACTGGTGCGGTACGCAAACTCCAAACCAAAACCATACTCCTTGGCTGTTGCCTTTTCAAAACTATAAGATGAGCCGACGTCCAGCTGAGGCATCAACACCTCGAGTGCCTGTTGGTAAACGAGACGATGATGATCGTTGCTAGGGGTTACCGCTGAGGTCGTGGCTCTGACCACCTGTTCGAACCCAGCGCATTGAGCATCAAATGCTGTTTGCTGCAGTGTAAAGTCATCGGCGAGTTTTGCTGGCTCCTGTGGATTTCCATCAAACCGATACCGCTCTATAAGCTTCTTCAGAGCAAGCTCATAGAGCTCCGCCTGAGTCCGAGTCTGAAGAATGTGATTTTGCTCAACAGTATTGAGGACACCAAGAAAACAGCTACAAAAGCTATCACAGCTTTGACGTAAGAGTATAACCCACTCGCCCTTAAGACCCCGGAGCAACTTCGCTAGGTCTATTCTCGCCGATTGGGGTGGTACCAAATCGGCAGTTGCTGGAGTGGTAGCACCACCCTGCCCGGTATCTGTAGCGTCCTCCTTTTTAGCGCTGCAGCCAACCAGTAGAAGGCTGGCAATGACAAGCAAGCGAATGATCATTCTGCGCTGCATGCGGCGCATATTGACACATCGCATAACCAAAATCAAGACCCCTGTCGAACGTCGGTCGCAGATAGTAACCCATGAAAATCAAGGCGAAAATCCCTAGGCTTGGTGTTCTACCGGTAGTTGTCAGCAAAACACTCTCATGCTAGCCTGCCTTATTGATTTGGAGGCAGAGGATGCTCTATCAGAGTCGTGAAGACCTACTCGCTAGTTTAGAAGGGATAATTCGCCTCGGCAGCGAAGAAGTCACCGTGCTACACGGTGAACAGCTGCGTCGGCAACTCATCGATACCTTGGTTTACAATGCGCTGTTCAACACCGATTTGCGCATCCGTGAAGTTTCCAAGTGGGTTGTCCATGCCGCCGCTCTCTACCTTGGTGCGGTACCGAGCTCCATACAAAACCTCTACCAAGCTCGTAGCCAAGAAGACTATACGTCAAAAACGCTTTTGGCCCTCAACATCCGTGGCCTCACCTACGATACTGCGAGAGCTGTTTTCCGCACCTTAAAGACATTGGATTGTACTGCAACGCTGTTTGAATACGGTGTGGATGAGGCTGCCATTACGGATCAAAGCCCGAGTGAGTTTGTCTGCTGCGTGCTCGCCGCTGCCATCAAAGAGAGTTATAGTGGGCCAGTTTTTCTGCAGGCCGGTCGCTTTCGTTTCAATGGCAAAAACTACCTGAAGAATGCCACCGAAGAGAGAACCACGGTCCGTAACCACATCAAAGAGTTAATCGACAGCGGCTTTTACAATATTGATGTCGATACATCACGACTTGTTCAGAGCTCGCGCCAGACCCTGGCGGAGAAACTCAGAGATTGCTTTGAGGAGCTCGCCAACATGACTGCCTATATTCGTGAACTGCAACCCAAGGAGATCGTCGTTGCCATGGGCGGCAGGACAACGGTTCTTGAAGGCACACAGACCATTGAGGAAGAGTTGGAGGTGCTGTTAGACGGTTACTTTACCAGTCTGAAACGGCAAGGCGTTCATTTAGACGGCATTGTCAAAGTTGGCATTCATGCCGGCATTACCGAAGGGAGCAGACCACTTCCCGATGGCCGTGTCGTCCATGTGCAAGCAGATGCAAAAACAATTGAAACCCTCAACGATCTTGCCATACGGCAGTACAGGCTTGGCGGTGTAGTGCTCCATGAGATATCCACCTTGACGGAGCAGTCACTGAAACAACTACCAACCATGCAGGTACTCGAAGCGCATGCCACCTCAAATCTCCAGGACTGCATTCTCGA
Source organism: Oligoflexia bacterium (assembly GCA_028277945.1). GTDB lineage: Bacteria > Bdellovibrionota_G > JANQFH01 > JANQFH01 > JANQFH01 > JANQFH01. The sequence goes on along the minus strand of JANQFH010000021.1, from coordinate 7,766 downwards.
TTCACCACATCTGCCAGAGGAATTGCGCCAAGAGATACACGGCTACCTCAAAGACAGCCATCGAGCCCTATGGCGTGAAGGCATTACTGAGGAGCAGTTTCTTTACGCCACTCGCAAAGCTTGCTTTGGTCCCTTCAAAAAGAAATTCTGGGATCTTGATAGCGATGTTAAAGCTGCCTTAATAGAGAAGCTGCAGGAGAAAATCACCGCCCTACTCCATACCTTTGCACTTGCTGAAACCAAAGCGTTGGTGCGTGAGTTCGTCCAACCCGTGGTCCTACCCCGGGAAAAACCGCCGTTTTTGGCTTAAGCACGTCCTTGTACAATGCTGTCTTTTACAAAGGGGTGTAAGTGCCTTAACGGTAGGCTCAGCCGTGGCCGGCCATGAGAAAGCGTTCTCGCTCTTGTATGCCTCCCTGCCACCGTTGTTTGGCAAAAAAGGCTACGCCAAGATCGATCACAGCTGCAAAGTCACCAAGCTTAAACAGCTCTGCACGGAAACGGCTGCTATCTCTCATGCCCGTACAAAACCACGCGATCGCCTTCTTAAGTTGTAACAGCTGAAAGCGTGGTTCTTCATAGAGTTGCAACAACTCTGCTAAGCGTTGAACCACAGCCACACTATCGCGCTCTATAAGCTCTGGATTGCCGCCTGCCAAGGCTGCACGGATCTCCAAAAAGATCCATGGATTGCGTAGTGCCCCACGACCAATCATAATGCCGTCGCAACCGCTCTGTTGCCAGCAATCGATCGCCTTTTGGTAGTGGGTCAGGTCGCCGTTGCCAATGATCGGCAGCGGTGATTTTGCCTTGGCATCACGAATGACATCCCAATCGGCCTCCCCCTCAAAACCCTGTTCACGACTGCGACCATGGATGGCCACGGCTTGCACACCACAGTTGTAAGCCAAAGCAATAACCTTCTCATAGGTCAACTTGTCGGAGTAGAATCCTGTACGGATTTTTATCGTTAGTGGAATGGTAATGGCTTTGCGAACCGCCTCAAGGATGGCGCCCAAGGCGTCTTCATCTTGCAGCAGCGCTGCACCCGCCCCTTGCTTAACGATTTTACGCACAGGACAGCCTAAGTTGATATCAACAAAATCAGCGCCATTTGCCTCGATCATTCTCGCGGTTTCAGCCATGGCTACGGGGTCGTGGCCAAAGATCTGTACGCCTGCAGGGCGTTCTACGTCACTGAGACGGATCATCCTCTTTGTGCGCGGGTTGGTACGGATCATCGCTTCGCAAGAGACAAGCTCGGTAGTGGTCACCCCACAGCCGAGCTCACGCATAAGCGTGCGCAGACCGATCGTACTAATGCCCGCAAGCGGCGCAAAGTAGAGCGGCATATCGATCTTGAGCTTGCCTACCTCCATAATCACCTTTTAACAAAATTCGTCAGTGATCAGCAATCCAAATTTCAACGGTCTGTTTAAGTGCCTTTACTTTTTGTAAGAGTTCATCGACTTCTGTCGTCGCCACGCTGTACGGTGCATCGTAAGTTAAAAGGTTACGTTTCTTACGACACTGATCCAGGTAGGCAGTGATATCCGCAATACTTGAGCCTAACGCAATTCGAAACGCTTGGAAGGTGTTGTAGTGAAATCCGTGATGCTCCTTAACCCTGTATCCTGCGGAGCGGATCGCCATGGTAGCGATCAGACGGGCGGCATCATAGGCAATGATAAAACGCTGTTCCTCAGAAAGCGCCGAGATAGCAGCATCCTTTAACTGCCGCTCAACCATAGTCCGCAGCTGATCTATTTCAACTTTATCCGCCGGACGCTTTTCAACCCGCTTTTCTCTTAATAACTGCCTCCAAGTCATCACTGTTACCTACCACGAATAGTTTTTCTTCGTCGAGTAGCGTTTGAATAAAATGTTGCTTTTCCGCCGCTTTTTTCGCAAATTCCTCAGGGCTGTAAGTAGAAGCGTTGACCTCTCTGCGGATCTTACTTTCGGCCCTATTCAGAGCTGGAGCAAGCTCGGCAAGCCCAATGTTGCCAATGATCATCAAATCCACATCGCTCGTTGAAAGCTCCTCACCACGAGCAACAGATCCATAGACAAACGCAACAGCAATATTCTTTTTAAAGCGCTTGAGTGTGTGTTTAAGTTCGTCAACCAAGCCAGTGGTTTTCAGCATCAAGCCCTGAAGTTCGCTTAGAAAAGGACAAGTTTCGTCAGCTTGATAGTAGACGCGGTTGCCGTCCTGACGACTCCTCAAAATGCCTGCCTCGGTAAGGGATACAAGTTCCTTTTGCAGAGTGGAAGGTGTCACCCCAAGCTGCTTGGCAAGCCCACTCAAATACCACCACTTATCCGGAGAGAGAAGCAGCGTGCTCAGGATTGACTGACGGATATGAGGAAAAAGGGCATCGATATTTCTTTTTTTACGCATTTAACGTAAGTATATACGTAAAAAACGTAAAATCAATATCTATTTTGTACGCCGCAAACTCATGAGTCTTTAACTACTTGATTGTCTTCACAAACTCCGCTCTGAGGACGCGGCGCATGACTTTGTTGGACGCGGTTCTTGGCAGCGCCTCAATCAACACAGCCTCGTGAATCTTAAACAGCGGGTTTAAATGGCTCTTGATCACCTGCTGCATCTTCCCCTTGAGCTCTTCTTTGTTCACGTCACTATCTGGCTTGGTTACCGTGTAGATAACCAACAGACTCGGGCCACCCCCTTTAGGGGGTACAGCAATAGCTGCGGTCTCGTGTACCTCAGGTAAGCTGTTCAATACCCTCTCGATCTCTGCGGAGCTTATCTTAATGCCACCAAGGTTCATGGTGTCATCGGCTCGGCCATGCGCACGGAAAAAGCCACCGGCAAGACGTTCCATCTGATCGCCATGACGCCGTAGCACCTCCCCATGAGGACCTGTGGGCGTACCATTATAATAGACCTCGTGGTGATCGCGGTTGAGCAACTCCGTCGATAAGCCGATGGAGGGCGGCACTACAAAGACCTCGCCGTTATCCGCCGGCTTGCCAGCCTCATCCAAGATCTGCAGATCCAAACCTAGGGATGCGGTTGAAAAGGTAGCGGGCGAAGCAGGTTGCACCACGGTACCGGTAATATAGCCGCCACCAATCTCTGTACCACCGCAGTACTCAATCACCGGTTTGTAACCGGCAGAGGCCATTAAAAAGAGCATATCCTCTGCATTGGAGCACTCACCTGTAGAGCTAAAGATCTTGATGCCGCTCCAATCCAAGCCCTTGAGGCAGCCGCTGTTTTTCCACGCTTTTACCAAACTGGGCACCACGCCAAGCATGGTGATTTTGGCATCTTGGACAAACTGGGCAAACTCTTTGCCTGTAGGCACACCGTAGTAGAGCGCCATGCTCGCCTTATTGAGTAGCGCCGCATAGATCAACCACGGTCCCATCATCCAGCCAAGGCTGGTAGGCCAAGCCAACACATCTCCAGGTTGGATGTCGTGATGCAGGTAAGCATCAACCCCGCACTTAAGAGGTGTGGTCTGCGTCCAGGGAATCGCTTTAGGATCCCCCGTGGTACCTGAGGAGAAGAGGATGTTGGTGGCATTGTGTGGATCAGCCGGCACCAGATCAAACACTTCGTTGTTTACCAAGAAATCTTTCCAGCTGATATCACCGCTACGTAACTCGAGCGTCACTTTATCTTTTGCTGGCAAGACAATGGCTCGCGGCGCCTCTGCTTTTGTCACCTTTTCGTACATGGGCAAAGACTTGCTCCCACGCAGAATGAAGTCCTGGGTAAAAATACCTTTGGCCTTACCAATACGTAGACGCGTGGCAATTTCATCGGGCGCAAAACTATCCGCTATACCAATAACCGCACAACCTGCCTTGACAATACCAAGATAGATCGCCACAGCCTCAACCGTCATCAACATATCAATGGCAATGGCATCACCAGCCTTGAACCCTGCTTGCACCAAACTGTTGGCCACACGGTTGGAGAGGCGGTCTAATGCATCGTAGCTCATCTTTTGTATGGCGCCACCTTCTGCTTTATAGACGATGGCAACTTCGTTTTTTTGCGCCTCTGGAAAGCAGCTGCGGGCAATGTTGAACTTGGCACCAGGCAACCACTGGGGAGCGTCTACCCCACCCGAAAGATCGACAATGCTATTGTAAGAAGCATCGAAATCAATCCCGAGTTTGTCGATAAGCTCCTGCCAAAAGGTCTCACGGTTTTCTACCGACCACTTATGAAAATCTGTATAGGATGCCATGCCCTTCTCCTGCATCATCCTGCCAATGTTGCTCTGTTGCAGCTCTCTCTCGGATGGCAACCATGCCGGTGGCGGCCCTGATTTTTCCGCCTGCCACTCTGCATACACTGTCTCAAAGAAAAATCGGTGCAGTTCAAAGGAATCGGCTGGAGTTAGCAACTCTTTGGAAATCTTCTGCCAACATTGTGCCGCTGGTAACTCTCTTAGCAATCCGTTCACCTGTGAGGTGAGCTTCTCTGCTTTGGCAGCTGCACAACCTCGCTCTGTAAGTTCTGCTACGTTGATCTTTGCTGTCATTTTCAACTCCTCAGAATAGATTCAAATAGGGAACCAAGAGAAAAGCGGCTGAAACCACAGATGCATAAACAATGAAGAAAATCAGCAAAAATCCCATGATATCGCGAAAGCCGACACCGGTTATACCAAGAAGCGGGATGCAGAAAAAGGGTTGTATGCCATCGGTAATCATCTCGCCCCAGGCAAAGGCTAATACGGTTAAACTCGGCGAGACTCCTAACTCTGCAGCCGCGGCCATGGTGTAAGGGGCCTGAACTGCCCACTGACCGCCACCGCTGGGAACAATGTAGTTCAACAGCCCGGAGTACCAACAGGTGAGCAGTGGAAAGGTGCTTGCCGAGGCAATCGAGGCAATGAACTGACCAGCAACATCCTGAAAGCCGGAATACTTCACCATACCAAAAATACCCGCGTAGAGCGGAAATTGAATAATCACATACCACAAGAATTTGCTGCCCTCCTCTGCAGCCTTGATAAATAACTTAGGAGTGCGATGTAGCAAAATACCCGCGGTAAGAAAGATAAGATTGATTACGTTAAGCGTTGGCTTGAAACCGTTCTGATAAAAATAGATGCCAAGCCAGATGACGCCGAAAAATCCTAATACTAAAGAGAGCCAGCGAGAACTTTCGATATAGGCGGCTGGGGAGTCCTCCGCTTTTTCCAGGGATTTGTGACGATGGCTCATCTCTACCAAGTTTGGCGCCACCGTGACGACCTGATCATCACTTGGGTGTAGTTTCCACGCCATGGCCGAGAGCAGGGCAATAACAATAAGCACGAGCGTGATGTTAAAAGGATGAAAGGTGGTTGCGGTCGTTGGAATAATGCCCAAATCACCCTGCATAAAGTGCTCTGGTGTGGCCACCAATAGAGTTACAGAACCAGACAGACCCGCATGCCAGGTGGCTGCCATACCAAGATAGGCACAGGCAACAAGCAGCCGATAATCTACGCGAATGCCTCGCTGGGCCGTGGAGGTGGCAACAAAGCGCACCAGAATAGCGCTGGTGATCAGCCCCATACCCCAGTTGATGGCACACAAAACCATGGCTACGAGCGCTGTTAACGTCACCGCTGATTGCGGCGATTTGGCTAGGTTCGCTATTCGGTTAAGCAGCTTCTTCACCGGTGGCGCCACGCCAACGATGTAACCGGTCATGATGATCAGACACATCTGCATGGAAAAGGTAAGCAGGGTCCAAAAACCATCCCCCCAGTATTTTATGATCTCGAATGGTCCAGCTGGAGTGACTACCCAGACCAGGCCAGCGGTAAAAAAGGTTAGGATGATGGCAATGACAAAGGCATCCGGCACCCAACGGGTACTCCAGCTCGTCAAAACCTGAGCAATTTTAGCCAACATATCCGCTGTATCAATATATTTTCAATAAAATCAAATAGTTGTTATAAAACCTGGCTGACGCGTTTGGACCACGGTCTTATAGAGTAAAAGGAGCTATTGCAAAAGTGAATCTTTTTGAATAATAGTTTCCAATATGGAAACAACAACATTGAGATACTTTCTTCATGTTGCCAAATTGGAAAACATCCACAAGGCCTCTAAAAAAGCGCATGTCTCACCCAGCACCCTAAGCAAGGCGCTAGCTAAGCTCGAGGAGGAGCTGCAAGTCAAGCTTTTTAAACGTCATGGCAGAAATATCAAGCTCACCGACCAGGGACGCTTTCTACAGACCCGGGCTACCGAGATCATCGACCTGGAGGAGGCTACCAAGTCAAAACTACTGGGCGTAGAGAGTACCATTCACATTACCCTGTGCGGTCAGGAGATCCTTCTCTCCCAAAAGGGTGTGGATGTTGGGCTGCATATCCGCAAAACCTTTCCCCGCGCAAGCTTGGAGTTCATCCCCACGGATACCGACCAGCATGCCTGTCAGGCTGTGGAGTTTGGCCACGCCCATATGGCCATTGTCATGCAGAGACCACCCACAGGGCTGTTTTCCGTACATATTGGCGAAGTTCGCTTTGTTACCTGTGTCGGTCCCGGACATGCGCTCTACGAAAGGGCCCTGAACAACGCACCGGTTAGCATCAAAGAGGTTGTGCAGTACCCTTTTGCCTCGCCAATGCCGCAGGTGTCGAATCAGAAAGAGAGCAAACACTCGGCTGATGGCTGGCGCGATGATAAGAACCCGCGCGAAATCCGTTTTGTCTCCAAGAGTTTGAATACACTAGAGAAGCTGGTCAAATCGGGCCAAGCCCTAGCCTACCTGCCTGATTACTTTGCCAGCAAATTGCATGTCAAAGTGGTCAACATCGTCGACTGTCCCCACTCCTGCAAGCAGAAGATCAACTTGGTCACGCGAGATCCTTCTCGCTTTGGCTGGCTCAATCAGGTGAGCGAGGCCGACCCACAATAACGCTCAACAAATAAGATGACTGCAACAGAACTCTAGATTTTTTTATTTCTTAAGCTCGATCCAAGTATCATATTTTTTCTCCGGGCCTGGAGGGGCAAAAATCTGCAGGACTTTTACCTTTTCACTTTTAGAGGCTTGAAACCTCACCTTGGCATTTGCCGGCATGTATATGAGATCGCCTTTTTTGACCTCATGTTTTACATCGTCCATCCAGATGGTGCCGCTTCCCTCCAGCATAAAGATATACTCTTCGGTAAAGTCGCGATGCTCAGGCACACTGCTACCTGGTTGCATAGTAAGGTGAGAGACAAATGCCGATTTTGTGCTGTTTAACTTTGGCGTGGCTAGAAACCGCACCACTGCCTTGGAATCGGGGTGCTGCTTCCATGGAGCCTTATCGAGCGGTGTAATGGAGCCGCCGGCAAAGGCATCCTGTAGGAAAGCGGCATTACTGACGAAGAAGGCCAGACAGATTATTAAACACTTTCCTCGCATCATTTTGATTCTCCTCTGCTACTAACAAGGTTTTCCTTCAATGACACTTAGCAAATAAGATGTTTGCAGTACGTCTGTGAGCTCGAAGTCTGCTTGTTTAAACAGCGCACAAAACTCTGCTTTGCTGCGCTCTTTGCCACCTTGAAGGGTAAATAAGAAAATATCTGCTAACTTGGCAAAGAACGGCTCATTGCCTTCAGGAATAATCTGATCAACGACCAAGAGTTTGGCGTCAGCCGACATAGCCTTGCGGCAATTCTTTAGGATGGCAAGGGCACGTGCATCATCCCAATCGTGTAGGATGTACTTCATCAAATAAGCATCGCCTCCTGTGGGAACCTCCTGAAAAAAATCTCCT
>JANQFH010000040.1 GCA_028277945.1 Oligoflexia bacterium | reverse complement strand
ACTTGGTACGACGTTGATGAATTCAATGGCTATTTGCAGCGCGCTGCAGAAGAAAGCCTCTCCATCAATGAACGCGTCGAGCTTTGGCGCCAGGCGGTCGAACTTTACGACGGCAGCTATCTTGAAGACGTCTATATGGATTGGGCCGAGCGGCGCAGAGCGGAGTTCCAGGAATCCTATCTGATCACGCTTACAAATTTAGCCGAATGGGAAGTCGAAAATACTCATTACAGCGAGGCCAAATCACTCTTTGAGAGGGTGCTCTCTGTCGATCCCTATCGTGATCAGGTGCACCTGGATTTGATGAGGTGTTTGGCGCAGGGCGGTTCTCCCTCGGCGGCGAGGGCGCATTATCAATCTTACCGCGACTTTTTGTGGGATGAGCTGGGGACGAAACCCCTAGAAAAATTGGAAGAGTACTACGAGACGCTGGACTAAGAGCGAAAGAGGGCTCAGAAAAAGAACGGGGCTGCACTGCTGCAGCCCCGTTTTATTTTTCCTATTCGGAGAGGAATATTCCAATTTGTCCCTCGAAAATTCAGGACTTAAGTCACTTTACAGAAACCTTACAGTTTTGTTAGAATCAGACTAGCAAACCTTACAGTTTCGTAAGAATTGCATAATATTCGCTCAGAGGTTTGTTCATAGGCCTCAACCTATTATAAAAGTCCAAAAACATTGTGATGGAGGAAAACATGTCTGGAAAGGCATCCTACGGCCCCACTGGCGGCAGCGTAACTTATGGTCCTACAGGTGGCAGCGTCACCTATGGCCCGACCGGCGGCAGTGTAACCTACGGTCCCACTGGCGGTAGCGTCACTTATGGCCCCACCGGTGGCAGCGTAACTTATGGTCCCACTGGCGGTAGCGTCACTTACGGCCCCACCGGTGGCAGTGTAACCTACGGCCCGACCGGCGGCAGCGTTACATAAGGTAATAGCGATCCTTAGCTAACACGACAAAACAACGCAATATTTGTCGTGTAGTTTACTGGTATCTCCTCCATCCTAAACGGGGGGAGCAAACCGAACCTATAACAGCTCACCCGGGGTCGGGTGCAGGTTGCATTCGAC
>JANQFH010000005.1 GCA_028277945.1 Oligoflexia bacterium | reverse complement strand
CGGCACCACCGGAGAAGGGCCGACGGTGACACAGACAGAACTCACAGCGCTGTTCAAATGTGCAAGAGATGTGCTTGGTAGTGAGATACCGATCATCTGTGGTGTGGGTACGAATTCCACCGCCACCACCATAGAGAGGACGCAGATGGCAGCAGAGCTCGGTGCTGACGGTCTGCTTGTGGTCGTGCCCTATTACAACAAGCCACCGCAGGAGGGGCTCTACCAACACTTTAAGTTGGTGGCAGAGTCCACCCAGCTGCCTATCGTTCTTTATAATGTCCCAGGCCGAACCAGCTGTAACATTTTACCAGCTACCGTTGCCCGTCTAGCTAAGCTGAGCAACATAGTTGCTATCAAAGAGGCGAGTGGTTCTTTGGCACAAGCTATGGAGGTTGTTGAACAGTGTGGTGATGAGATCACCTTGCTCTCAGGCGAGGATCTCATCTTCTTACCTCTGATGTCGGTGGGTTGTCAGGGGGTCATCACCGTACTCGGCAATGTTGTACCCAAAGAGATGGTGGCGATGTATAACGCCTTTCAGCAGGGCGATGTTAATACAGCAAAGGAAATAGCCTACAAAACCAAAGCGCTCTGTGAAGCGCTCTTCTGTGAGACCAACCCGATTCCGGTGAAGGCGGCGTTGTATGAGATGGGTATCTTTCGCAGCGCCGAGACACGGCCACCTCTGTGCAGCATGAGCTCTGCGGGGCTGGAACGACTGCAGCGAGCTCTTATCGAGCTCGACCTCACCCGTAGCGCTAGGAGGTCTTGAGATGGTGCGGCTGTTGGTGAGCGGGGCAACCGGGAAAATGGGGCAGGCGGTTATGCGTGTCGCTGCTACGGATGCGGCGGTTACGGTTGCTGCTGTAACAGATCGCGAAGAGAGCGGCTACCTTAACAAGGCACCGCAAGAGTTATCGCCGAACCTGGCGTCCACCTGTATACTGGCCGATGATCTGAGCCTGCTAAAAGACAAAATCGATCTCTTTATCGACTTTACTCGTCCAGCAGCAACTCTGGGCTACTTAGAACAAGCGATGCAGTTAGGTGTAGCCATGGTGATTGGTACTACCGGATTCAACGAGGCCGAAATTGCCAAAATCAGAGAGACGGCAGAGAAAATACCGCTGTTGTTGGCCCCAAATATGAGTCTTGGTATGAATTTGCTATTTGCTTTTAGTGGCAAGTTGGCGACGGCGCTTGGAGAGGACTTTGACATTGATATCTTAGAAGTGCACCATCGTCACAAAGAAGATGCTCCTAGTGGCAGTGCCAAGGAGATTGGCCGTCGTATTATGGCGGCAAAGGAGCAACCGCTGCGAGAGTTTTCTATGCAGGCTGAAGGGGTACGACCACGTGACGGCTCTCTGCGTTTTCAGAGTGTGCGCAGCGGTGGCGTGGTCGGAGAGCACAGAGTGATCTTTGGTTCCGAGTATGAGAGGGTGGAGTTTGCCCACTCTGCTCTAAGCCGCGATGTCTTTGCCCAAGGCGCCATTCGCGCCGCCAAATGGCTAGCAGGTCAGGATGCCGGTTTTTACACCATGTTGGATCTACTAGGAGTTGGGTCATGAATCCGCAGACTAGCCCCATTCGTCCAGCAGAACGCATCCTCTCTCTTCCTCCCTACCTCTTTGCTGAGTTGGATCGACTCAAGAACGAGGCCATGGCAAACGGGGTGGATGTGATCGACCTTGGCGTTGGCGATCCCGATCTACCTACTCCCGACTTTGTCATCAACGCCTTGAACCGGGCATCTCAGGAAATCGACAACCACCACTATCCCTCTTATGTGGGTATGCCAAGCTTTCGTCAGGCAGTTGTTGATTGGTACAAGCGTCGTTTCAGTGTGGAGCTGGATGCAAACCATGAGGTGCTTACCCTCATCGGCAGTAAGGAGGGCATTGCCCATCTGCCTTTAGCTATGGTGAACTCAGGCGATCGTGTGGTTGTTCCAGATATTGGTTATCCGGTTTATGCCATTGCCAGCGGTTTTGTCGGCGGTGAGGTTGCGCATCTGCCATTAATCGCATCACATGGGTTTTTGCCGGACCTTGAGTCTGCTGCTGATATCTTGCATGGTAGTAAGCTGTTGTTTCTAAACTATCCGAACAACCCAACAGCGGCGACCTGTGATGTCGCTTTTTTTACGCGCGTCGTGAAAGCGGCAAAAGAGCACGGTTTTGTTGTCTGTCACGACAACGCTTACTCCGAGCTCTATTATGATGGTAAAATACCACCGAGTTTTCTGCAGGCAAAAGGCGCTAAAGAGGTTGGTATTGAGATGCACTCGCTATCCAAGTCTTTTAACATGACGGGCTGGCGTATTGGCTTTGCTGTGGGTAACCGTGACATCATCGCGGCGCTTGGCAAGGTCAAGACCAATGTCGACAGCGGTGTGTTTCAGGCAGTGCAAGTGGCCGGTATGGCAGCGCTGCAAGAGGGTGATGACTTTCTTAGAGAGCAGCGGCAAACCATGCAGCAGCGGCGTGACTGTTTGGCGACCCTACTCAAAGAGGCTGGGTTCCGTTTTGTAGTGCCTGCGGCGACCTTTTACTTTTGGGTAGAGGTGCCTAGTGCAGAAGGCTCTGTGAGCTTTTCGCGACGGGTGTTACAGGAGGCTGGGGTTGTGGTGACTCCCGGTGTTGGCATGGGTGATGCAGGAGATCGCTTTTTTCGTCTTACCATTACCACGCCTGTTGAAAAACTAGAAGAGGCTGGTCGGCGACTTAAGAAGTTTGCATGTTAAGAACGCTGATTATAGTGTTGCTAGTCTATCTAGCACTGAAGGCTTTGTTTAGGATTCTTTCGGCCTACTTTTTCCCACGGCAGCAACGTTCGGGCCGCGTCGACGGTGATAGTGGCGTGGGAGACGACCTGCTGGTTGAGGATCCCTATTGCAAGGTCCACCTACCGAAGCAGGAAGCCATTGTGGTGCGGGATAACGATGGTCGTCCTCTCTACTTCTGTAGTCAAAAGTGTCGTGATGCCTATCTGGCTCAGACTAAAAGATCGGCGTAGATAGGAAAACGTCGACAGAGCTCGGCAACTTCGCTGCTAACCTCTTGCTTTACTTGATCTGAGTTGGGGTTTTGTAAAACCCGAGAGATCATCTTGCCAATTTGGCGCATCTCTGCCTCTTGCATGCCCCGGGTGGTCAGTGCTGGCGTGCCAATACGAATGCCACTGGTAACCATAGGCGGTCTCTCGTCAAAGGGGACCATATTTTTATTTACGGTAATCGCAACTGTCTCAAGGACACTTTCAGCATCCTGGCCGGTGATCTGTCGATGGCGTAAGTCCATAATCACCACATGCGTGTCGGTGCCGCCGCTAAGAATGTCGAACCCCTCCTCGAGGAGCGTTGCGGCCAATGTCTGGGCATTGGCAATGACCTGTTTCGAGTAGGCAACAAAGTCATCGCTCAAGGCTTCCGCAAATGCCACTGCCTTAGCTGCTATGACATGCATCAACGGTCCACCTTGAATGCCTGGGAACAACATACTGCGCACGGCCTTCTTGTGCTCATCACGACACATCACCATACCGCCCCGCGGTCCGCGCAGAGTTTTGTGTGTCGTGGTGGTGACAAAGTCACAGTAGGGCACAGGATCGGGGTGTAGCTTGGTAGCAACCAAGCCAGCTGGATGGGCAATATCTGCCATGAGTAGAGCGCCGGTGGCATCGGCGATTTCGCGGAATGGCGCGTAGTCGATCTTTCTGCTGTAGGCACTGGTGCCGACCAGTATCAGTTTTGGTCGATGTGCCTTGGCTAGGGTTTCGACTTGGTTGAGATCAATACAAAAGTCATCCTTGGAAACCCCATAAGGTACAATATTGTAGAATTTGCCAGAGAAGTTTACTGGATGGCCGTGGGTAAGATGGCCGCCATGGGATAGGTTCATCGCCAAGATGGTATCGCCTGGCTTCAACATGGCAAAGTACACCGCCATGTTTGCTTGCGACCCAGAATGCGGTTGGACGTTGACGTAGTCGGCACCAAAGAGTTTTTTTGCCCGTTTTATGGCAAGGCTCTCGGCAACATCGACAAACTCGCAGCCACCATAATAGCGTTTTTTAGGATATCCCTCAGCATACTTGTTGGTCAGGACCGTCCCAAGCGCGTCTAAAACCGCCTGGCTGACAAAGTTTTCTGAGGCAATCAACTCTAGGCCGTTGGATTGACGACGGATTTCCTGTTGAATGGCTGTGAAGACTTCGGGGTCTTTCTCTTGTAGCGGCTGGTTGAAATCTTTCAAAGCCATCTCGTTTAATCCTGCAACTCAATCTTCTTTAGACGACGTTCGTGCCTACCGCCCTCGTAGGTCTCCTGCATCCAGATGTCGATTAAGGGTAGTGCCTCGTCCGCGGATAGCAGCCGCCCACCAAGCACCAAGACGTTGGCGTTGTTGTGTTTTTTTGCCATCTGCGCCATCACGGCGTTGGTTACCAGAGCAGCACGGATGCCAGCGTGGCGATTGGCAGTGATGGATGCACCAATGCCGGTGCCACACATGAGAATACCAAGAGCATGGTCATCTTGTTGCACCTTTTTTGCCAGGCGGTGGGCGAAGTCAGGGTAATCGACAGACTCCTCAGAGTCTGTACCCAGGTCTTCGAGTTTAAACCCTCTTTCTGTCAATGCTGCTATAATCTTTTGCTTGAGCGCAAAAGCTGCGTGATCGCCGGCAATGTAAATGGTCTGTGCCATGGCTCAATCTGTAAAACTCTGAAAAACAAGCGTGGCATTGGCGCCACCAAAGCCAAACGAATTTGACAGTGCCGTACGGATTTTTTGCGTTGCCGGTTTGTTTGGCGTGTAATCAAGGTCGCACTCTGGATCGGGATGTTCGTAGTTCATGGTTGGCGGAATTTTACCTTCCTTTATCGCGAGTACAGTAAATCCTGCCTCAATACCACCCGCAGCACCAAGCAGATGGCCGGTGGTGGATTTAGTTGAGCTGATCTTAAGTTGTCGTGCCTGCTCTTCGCCAAAGAGATCTTTGATGGCCTCGGTCTCATAGCGATCGTTGAGTGGTGTAGAGGTGCCATGGGCGTTGATGTAGTCGATGCTTGTCGTATCCAAACCACTATCGGCGATGGCGAGCTGCATGCAGCGTCTAGCGCCTTCTCCACGTGGTGGTGGGCTGGTGATATGGTAGGCGTCGGAGGTAGAAGCGTAACCGGTGATCTCTGCAAGCGGTGTGTGGCCCTGTTTTTGCGCTAAAGCCAGGCTCTCTAAGATGAGAATACCCGCTCCCTCACCAATGACAAAACCGTCGCGTTCCTTGTCAAAGGGTCGGCTCGCTTTTTCTGGTTCATGATTGCGGCGTGAGAGTGCTTTCATTGCGGCGAAACCGGCAACCGAGAGCGGCGTGATAGCCGCCTCACTACCACCGGCAATCATCATATCGGCATCGCCGCGTTGGATGAGGCGACAGGCATCACCAATAGCGTGACTACTAGAAGAACATGCGGTTACCGTACAGTTGATGGGACCTTTAGCGCCAAAGGCCATGGCAACCTGGCCGGCAGCGAGGTTGACGATCTGTCGGGGAATAAAGAAGGGCGACACCTTACGCGGCCCGCCTGCCAGCAACGCCTTATGGGTGCGTTCGATCTCTGGCAGGCCGCCGATGCCACTACCGATAAGAACGCCGGCCCTCTCACCAAGCTCGCTCGGTCTTCCCAAGCCTGCCTCCTCTAGGGCCATCAGACTGGCAGCCACGGCAAACTGAATGAAGCGATCCATCTGTTTGAGGAGCTTTTTTTCGATGAAGGTTTCCGCGTCGAACTCTTTGACTTCCGCGTCGATCCTTACGGGAAAGTCAGTAGCGTCAAAGTGAGAGATCTCGGCAATACCGCTTTTGCCCTCCATGAGCGCATTCCAGTTGGCTCGCAGACCCATGCCTAACGGAGTCACCAGTCCTACTCCGGTGACAACAACACGTCTGCTCGCATCTGGCATAAGGGCGGACCTCGCAGAGACTAAGTGTTCTCGTTGATGTAGTTGATAGCGTCGCCTACGGTACGAATCTTCTCTGCATTTTCATCACTGATCTCAATATCAAATTCTTCTTCCATGGCCATGACTAGCTCGACAATATCAAGCGAGTCTGCGCCAAGATCATCAATAAAACTGGATTCTTTCTTCAAGTCGTTGGCGTTGACATCCAGCTGTTCGGTAATGATCTCTTTAACCTTGCTCTCTACATCCATAGTACCCATTCCTCCTTCAAGTAGAGATTTGTAGTCGCTCTTTACCTCGGTAATTGCCGCAGTGTTTGCATACTCGATGCGACAGCTTGGGTTCGCCACACTGGGGGCAGGTAAGCAGCGCTGTCTGCCTGAGGGCGTCGTGACTACGCCTTTTATTTCGCCTGGTTGTCGAGGTTCTCTGTTTTGGTACGGCCATCTGTCTACTTCCCTCATGCCTTGCCGGCTGCTCTACTTAACACAACCCCCTGGAAATGCAAGTGTTCCTCAAAACCTACCGCCGTCTATGCTGATAACTTGGCCAGTGATGTAGGCTGCCGCATCAGAGACGAGGAAGTCGACCATACCACTAATATCCTCAGGAGTGCCAGAGCGACCGAGCGGCGTAGCCTTTGCATAGCTCTCTTTTATCTCTGGAGCAAGTTGGGCGGTCATATCTGTTTCAATAAAGCCAGGCGCAACAGCATTGACCGTGATGTTGCGGCTACCAACCTCTTTAGCCAACGACTTGGTGAACCCGATAACTCCTGCCTTAGTCATGGCATAAAGGGTCTGACCGCTATTTCCATAGATTCCTATCACTGACGAGAGGTTGACGATACGACCCCAACGTTTCTTAACCATCTGCACGATGGCAGCGCGCGAGCAGAGCAGGGTGCCCATGAGGTTGGTCTCTATGAGCGGTTGCCAATCTTCGCGCTTCGAGCGCATAAACAAAAAGTCTTTGGCAATGCCGGCGTTGTTCACAAGGATGTCACAACCACCATCGTACTTCTTAGCGACCTCCTGGAAACAGCTATGGACCTCAGTCTCTTGGGTAATATCCAACCGCATGAACTCAGCCTCACCACCCTGTTTGTGGATCGCATCCACCACCGCTGTACCGTCACTACGCCCAGTAACGATGACCACGTGGCCCGATCCTGCCAGCCGCATGGCAATGGCCCTGCCAATGCCACGAGTACCGCCGGTAACGATTGCTAGCCGTTTTCGGGTCGCTATTGTCATATTGCCATCTGTCTGCAGGATTCCTCTAGGGTCACGCCCTGTATAGAAGAAAGCAACCCCGATATCAAGATCTGACACAAGGTGGTTGGCAGACAAAACAGTTTATCCGGTCGGCGGCTTCTGCTATGTTGAGGGGCATGGGCGAGCTGATTCATCTTAAGGGTAAGCGGAGCTTTACGCTGCAGGAGGCCCGGCGTCTGCTGCCGGTGATCATCCGGCTTACTAGCGAGGCCATTCAGAAGACCGAGCGGGTATTGCTGAAGATGGAAACCTTTGAGCGTGGCACAGAGCCACGCAAGCTGCTTGAGGCCAAGCTCAACCGCATGATTGAAGAGTGGGTGTATAAGATCGAGCGTCTTGGTTGCGACGCCAAGGGTTTGTGGCTGGTCGATTTTGACTCAGGTTCAGGTTGTTACTGCTGGCAGTATGGTGAAGATGACATCTACTACTTTCATGGCTACACAGAAGGATTTAGTGGCCGACGACCACTGCAGGCCACTCAACTCAACGCTTAGCTTGGTTTAGACTATTTATGGCGGAAGCTTTGCATTTGGCGCATCTCTGCGTTGGTCGGCACCCAATGCAAACCTTCTAGGTGACTTTGCGCGTCTCACGAATAATCATCTACCTCGAGGTTTTCTGATTTGAGTCAGGGTGAGATTTTTGCCACAGCCTGTGGTCTCTCTTGGGCCATGGGGGTGGTTTTCTTTACCCGTGTCAGCCGGCACTTCTCACCGCTGGCCATAAACCTCTACAAAAACAGTTTCGCGCTTCTAGGTCTGTTGCTAACCATGTTTTTTCTTGCTGACGAGTTGTTTCCTAACAGACCAGCCATGGATTACTGGATTTTGATCTTCAGCGGCGTGCTGGGTTTGGGGCTTGCTGATCTTTTGTTCTTGATGAGCTTAAGAACTCTTGGGGCAAGCTCTTGGGCGATTGTTGAGTGTTCCTATAGCCCACTGGTCATTCTCTGTGGCTATCTTTTATTGGCTGAGAGGCTAGCGTGGTTGGATTACGTGGGTGGTTTTTTTATACTCATGGCCATTACCCTCATCTCGCTCGAGCGTGGTGCCAATGGCGGGAGTGTCATTCCGCATTGGCGCGCAATCGGCTTGGGTGTATTGTCTATGCTGTTTACTGCAATTGGCGTGGTGGTTGCCAAACCGGTCTATCAAGACGCCTCGGTGCTATGGGCTAATGTCATACGCCTTGTTGGTGGTGTTGGCGTGCTCATTCCTCTGGGCCATTTGGTTCTTCCGGGTCAGCGGGTTTGGAGCTGTTTCAAACCTAGCAAGCACTTTTGGTTGACAACCGCCGGTGCCTTCTTTGGTTCCTATCTCGCGCTCATCTTTTGGCTCGCTGGTATGAAGTATACCCTT
This sequence comes from Oligoflexia bacterium, assembly GCA_028277945.1. Taxonomy (GTDB): domain Bacteria; phylum Bdellovibrionota_G; class JANQFH01; order JANQFH01; family JANQFH01; genus JANQFH01. The sequence continues at coordinate 37,988 of JANQFH010000005.1, read as the reverse complement.
GTTGGCAAAGCGGCAATTCTCAACCAATTGAGCACGGTGTTTATTGTGCTTCTAGCGCTCATCTTTCTCAAAGAGCGGCTGAACCGTAGCAAAACCGTGGCCATTATCCTCGCCTTTATTGGGGCAGCACTGATTTGTCTTTAGAGCCAGACTTGTGTCGTTACAATTTTTCAGATATAGACGGCGTGAAACCATTTATTAGTTAGGGGTTCATTATGCCGATCGTGACTGTAGAGAATGCCGGCAACCTTAGCAAAGAGCAGAAAGAAAAACTCATTGCCCAGTTGACCCATGCCGTTGTTGAGATTACCGACAAACCTGCGCAGTATGTCTATGTGAAGATAGACGAAGTGCCGCGCGAGAACTTTGGCATTGGTGGCAAGAGCCTGGGTTGAGCCCACACTTTTTGGGAGAGTAGAGAAATGATCCAATTTAGTGAAGCAGCGAGCAAACGCATTTTAAAGGCGTTGGAGGCCAACGCGGATAAGGCGCTTTTGTTACGCATTGCCGTTGTCGGTGTGACGGCTAAGGGTTTTCGCTATGACTTCTCTTTGGATAAGCCAGAGTATGTCAAAGAGAGCGACGTGGTTGTTGAAGCAGATGGCTTTAAAGCAGTGGTGGATGCTAACAGTGCCGAAAAACTGCAAGGCGCAACCATTGACTGGGTTGAAAACGACGATGGCTCTGCGGATTTCCACATCGATAACCCCAACAACCCCAAGCTGGATACGAGCAATCCCTTGGTGCAGCGGATGCAACAGCTTCTAGAAGATGAGATCAATCCAGCGGTAGCATCACACGGCGGCACCGTAGAGTTGGTCGATGTTAAGGAAAATCGTGTCTACCTCTGGTTGGGTGGTGGTTGCCAGGGTTGTGGCATGGCAACCGTGACCTTGCGGCAGGGTATTGAAACGCTGATTAAAGAGAATATTCCAGAGATCACCGACGTCATCGATGTTACCGACCATGCCAGCGGTAGCAATCCCTATTACGCTGCCAGTGGCGAGTAACCCCTTAGGCGTGTTGCAGTCGTTGTTGGAGCAACTTCTCCGCAAAGCTGAGCTGTTCTAGATCATTGACCCCTAGACACTCATGTGGGTCGTTGGACAACAGGGAAGTGAGCTTTGCTCCCTGAGTTTGTGCCAGTGCCACGAGATCGGTGAGGTAGTACTCATGCTGAGGTTTCTCTTGCATGAGGGTGTCTAGCAGACGGAGCAACACAGCCGTGCGAAAGGCATAGATGCCAGCGCAGCACTCTTGTATCTGCTGCTGTTGCGGCGAGGCATCACGCTGCTCAACAATACCGATGAGCTCTCCGGCACTGTTGCGCAGAATTCTCCCATAACCGTGGGGGCTTTCTGGTTTGAAGGTGAGCAAACCGAGTGCTGCTTGCTGGCTCGCAACTGTTTGGATCAGCGCTGCTAGGCTCTCTGAAGTGATCAGCGGGCCATCGCCGTTGAGAATCAGCGTTATCTGACCAGAGGCGGCTAGCTGTTGCCGGGCACACCATACTGCGTGGGCTGTGCCCCTCTGTTCGGATTGGCACACAAAGCCAAGCTGGTTGCTGTGGATGGCTTCAGGAAAGAGGCTAGCCACTGCCGCCTCAACCCGATCAGCCTGATGGCCGATGACAAGCGTGATGGCAGCGGGCTGCAGTTGCAGCACAGAAGAAACCACGTGGAAAATCATAGGCTTATCTAGAATAGGGTGCAGCACCTTGGCAACCTCAGAGCGCATACGCGTGCCTTGGCCTGCTGCCAAAATAAGTGTGTGGAGCTGGTTCATGGTCTCTCATCATACGAGCTCGGATGGCTTTCGCAAGCGCTTAGGCACGAAGTTTGCTTATTGTATATTGTAAATGTTCAGTAAATTCCCTATGATGAGATAAGATGGTACAAGAATACCCAATAAAATTCGGTAAATATCTGCTGCTCGAGCGGATTGCCGTGGGCGGCATGGCGGAGATCTTTCGTGCCATTTTTAGCACCATTGAGGGTGTGGAGAAGCTCGTTGCCATCAAACGCATTCTCCCCGAGTACTCGGTGGATGAGGAGTTTATCTCGCTCTTTGTCGATGAGGCGCGCATCTCTGCCACATTGCAACATCCAAGCATTGTCCAGGTGTTTGATTTTGGCAAGATCGATCGCAGCTACTACCTGGCCATGGAGTACGTCGATGGCCCTAACCTCAAGAGCTTTGTACGTCGCCTCTGTCAGTATGAACAGGAATTTCCTATTGAGTACGCCATCTACATCATCATCCAGATTCTCAAGGCACTGGATTATCTCTATCGTGCTACGGATTCTTCCAATCGGCCACTACGTGTGATCCACCGTGACATCAGCCCACAGAACATCCTGCTCTCAAGAGAGGCTGAGGTAAAGATCACCGACTTTGGTATTGCCAAAGCCGCGAGCAAATTATCGCAGACCGTGCCCGGTAAGATTCAGGGTAAGTTCGGCTACATGTCTCCGGAGCAGGCGGTTGGTAAAGAGTTGGATCATCGCTCGGATCTCTTTTCTCTGGGAATTATCTTCTTTGAAATGCTCACCGGTAAACGGCTCTACGGTGGTGAGAACACCTTCATTCGTTACGAGAATGTCAAGGAGGCAAAGATACAAGCGGTATCCAAGTTTCGCGATGTTCCTGAAGCCCTCGATCGTATTGTCAAGAAGATGCTGCACAAGAATCCCGATGAGCGCTATCAGTCGAGTGCTGATCTGCAGAAAGACCTCTCTGACTTTCTTTACCCAGCCAACGTCGAGACCGTTATTGCCAGTCTGGCTAAGGCGATCAACAAGTATTTTCCCAAACAGGTCTCTGATGATAAGCAGCCAGAGCAAAAACCCCCAGCAGAGAAAAAACGTTGGTGGAGAAAACGCAGCACCAAAGCCGCCAAAGAAGAAAAGCAGCTCGCTAAAAAGAGCGACACCATAACCTCGGGACAAGAAGCTCTCTTAAGGCAACAACAGGACAGTAAGCAACAAAAGTCTAGTCAGAAAGATGTGGATGAGATCACCCTGCGACAGAAGGGTCGTAATGTCATTGAATTGCGCTCTCGCCGTAAAGAAAAAGACAGTCAGAGTAAGAGCTTCATAGGCAGGCAGAACGTTTATTTTGGTCGGGCGCTGACGTTGGTTCTCGTATTGGTGCCACTGCTGCTTGTGGGATACTTTGGCGTGAAAATGGCTGGTGCTAAGGGGCAGTCCTTTTTAGGTAGCCTGTTTCATAAAGGATCTGTAGACAAGCTTGAGCAGGAAATAAGCGCCTTGCAAAATGAGAAGACGACCCTAGACCAACAGTTTGCTGACAAGCTATTTGAGCTTGAGAACATTACGCAACAGTATCTCAATCTCCAGGAAGAAAAGTCCCAACTGGAGTCTAACCTAAAGGTACTGGAAACAGAGATACGCCGTCTTGAGGGGCTGCTCAGCGAGGAACAGAACCGTTGGGAGAAGGAGCGCGGCAGCCTGCTGGCGCAGGTTGGCAGCTTTAAGGCACAGCTTGCCGAGGCGACACGCAAGTGCCCTCAGGGCATGATCTTTGTGCCGGCGAGCAAGTTCTTTTTCGGCTCTCCGACAGACGATCCAGAGCGCAACTTGGGTGAAGTCAACGAGACCCTCGAGCAGATTAAGGGCTTCTGTGTCGATCAGTATGAATTTCCTAATGCCCGTGGCCAGCTGCCACGCGTATCAGTCACGTGGGAGGAGGCGTTATCAGCGTGTGAGGAGTCTGGTAAACGACTCTGTTCCGAAAAGGAGTGGGAGCGTGCCTGTAAGGGTAACAAGAACAGTCGCTATAGTTATGGTAAGAGTTGGCAGGAAGGTATCTGTAACACCGAAGATCAGCGTGGCAAAGACAGTGCCGTTGCTGAAGTTGGCAACTATAAGGAGTGCAAGACCGATCTCGGAATCTTTGATATGAGCGGCAATGTTGCTGAATGGACTGACAAATCTGGCTCAGCTGCCTCGACGAACCCGGTTGTTAAAGGCGGTGCCTTTGACCGTGCGGGTTACTGGAGCCGTTGTGCGGCAAGACTAGTGAGTCCACCTAGCTTCAAGTTGCCATCGGTCGGCTTTCGTTGTTGTAAAGATGTTAGGTAGCGTATGAGAGCAATAGTCGTCTTTCTGCTAGCGCTGCTGTCGTTTTGGCAGAGTCCAGCAGATGCCAGACATCGAGACATCACGGTTATCCGTGGACACCGTTCTCCTTACCTCGATCAAGTTTACTACGCCTTTGCCGCGAGTTCAGACAAACCCTTTATCAACTTTGACTATAAACCTGGCAGAGAAGCAGCCATAGCTCGGTCCATCAAAGCTGAGGGTGGACGGGTAGTACTCATAGTGGGTAAGTCCTCTGGAGAGATGTTGGCAGCTTTGGATAAAAAGCTATCCGTTTTGGTGCTGTTACATGGAGACATCCCGCCTGAGGAGCAACAGGATGAAGTCGTGCAGATATCAACAGAGATCGCTGCGCCCCAGATGCTCGCGGTACTAAGAGACATCTTTCCCAAGCAACGTCGCATTGGTATTGCCTACAATCCCAAGCTTACCCAGAAAAAAATCGATCGCTACGTTCGGGCACAGACAGAACAACAGACTCAGTTGGCACTGCTCAAGGTAGATCAACCTAGTGACATCGGTAGTCTGATGCCTACGTTTCATGACAAGATTGACATCTTTCTACTGGTCAAAGATGCTACCGTAATCAAGGCTGGCATCGAGGCGATCGTACCATTCCTGCAGAAGGATCGCCTACCGTTGGTCTCTTCAACGGACGCTTTTACCGGTAGGGGAAGCTTTCTGACGGTTGTCGTTGAACCGTTATCGTTGGGTCGTATCGCCTGGAATGTCGTCAAACGCATGCTTGCCGGCCAGACCACTTTTAGCCAAAGCTTCGAGAAAAAAGACATCACACTGAATTTTTCTTTAAAAGAGGCAACAAAATTGAAGTATGACCCTGAGACCGTCCTGACTATATTGTCCAACGCCACCACAGCTGGCTATCAGGTGCATCTACTACATTGAATGATGTTGTGAGGAGGAGAGGATGGAATCCGTGATGGAGAAATTGGTCTCGCTCTGTAAACGGCGTGGATTCATTTTCCAGTCGAGTGAGATCTATGGTGGCATCAACAGCTGTTATGACTATGGCCCTCTCGGTGTAGAGCTCAAACGCAACGTCAAGGAATTATGGTGGCAACGACTGGTGCAAAAGCGTTCCGATGTCGTTGGATTGGATTCCAGTATTCTCATGGCCCCCAAAGTCTGGGAGGCCTCAGGCCATGTTGCTGGTTTTACCGATCCGCTGGTGGATTGTAAAAAGTGTAAAGGTCGTTTTCGTGAAGATGAGCTTGATGGTGGCGATGCGTCTAAGTGTCCAAAGTGTGGCGGTGAGCTCACCCAGCCACGTCAGTTCAATCTGATGTTTAAAACTTTTATGGGACCGGTCGAGGACAAGGCAAACGTCGTCTTCTTGCGTCCAGAAACAGCACAGGGTATCTACGTCAACTTTCTCAATGTTCAGGCGACAACCCGCCGTAAGCTCCCCTTTGGTATTGCTCAGATTGGCAAAGCGTTTCGGAATGAGATTACTCCTGGAAACTTCATTTTTCGCACTCGAGAATTTGAGCAGATGGAGATGCAGTACTTTATTAGACCTGGAGAGGGTGAGAAGTGGATTGAGTATTGGAAAGAGGAGCGTCTACAGTCTTATCTTGATCTTGGTATACGCCAAGAGAAACTGCGCTTCCATGAGCACAGTGACAAGGAGTTGGCCCATTACGCCGCCAAGGCATACGATATTCAGTATGAGTTTCCTTTTGGCTGGCAGGAGTTGGAAGGAGTGCATGATCGTACGGATTTCGATTTACAACGCCACAGTGAAGCCTCTGGTAAACAGCTGAGTTATTTCGATGAATCCACTGGGGAGAGGTTTTTGCCGCATATCATTGAGACCTCAGCAGGCTGCGACCGCAGCATCATGTGCCTGTTGGCAGATGCCTACCGTGAAGAGAAGGAACGCGTTGTCCTGGCGCTCTCTCCTTTGGTGGCACCGATTAAGGCGGCGGTGTTTCCGCTGGTCAAGCGGGATGGCATGCCAGAGGTGGCAGAGAAGATCTTTACCGATCTAAAAGATAGCTTTTCTATGTTTTACGATGAGAGCGGCTCGGTGGGTCGACGTTACCGCAGGCAGGACGAAATCGGCACACCATACGCGATTACCGTGGACACGCAAACCTTGGAAGATCACACCGTGACTGTGCGTGAGCGCGATTCCATGCAACAGCAACGCATCGCAGATTCACAGTTGGCTCAGTTCCTTCAAGAGTCGCTGCAGAAGCGATCGAGGTGAGCGCAGTTGTCTAGAACGTTTGGACCATACCTGCTGGAGAAAAAGATTGCCGATGGTGGTATGGCAGAGGTCTTTCTTGCAACCAAAAATGGCGCTGATGGCTGGCAAAAGCCGGTTGTGGTTAAGCGGATTTTGCCAGCTTACGCAGATCGTCGAGAATTTCGCCAAATGCTCTTCAAGGAGGCGTCTATTACGACGACGTTGTCACACCCCAACATCGCCCACATGTACGACTACGTTGAGATTGATGGTTATCTCTGCATTGTTGCCGAGTACCTGTCAGGTCGAGATCTACACGACGTCGTGTTACGGGGCAATAAGCTGATTGGCTGGGAGAACGTCGTCCATATTGGTTGTGGCGTGTTAGATGCTTTACACTACCTGCATACACGCAAACCATCCGTACTGCACCGAGATATCAGTTTGCACAACCTGCTCATTACCTATGACGGGGTTGTGAAACTCATTGACTTTGGCATTGCCAGGTACGCCACCGAGAGCGAGTCTACCTCAGGTTTTCGTGGCAAGCGTCGCTTTATGCCACCCGAGTATCTGCACAAGCGTGAGTACACCGTGCACTCGGAGCTCTACTCTACCGGGGTACTGCTACTCAACCTGTTGGGGGTTGAGGTTGAAACGGCAGCGCGCCTTGCGCAGCAAGATGTGCCGGTTGAGTTGCGTAATATCTTACAACGTGCGACGCAGGCCAATCCACAGAAGCGGCATCCAGATGTCGCTGCCATGAAACAAGAGCTGCTAGACTGTCTCTCTGCTCACTGCAGAAGTGATAGCGGGCCGCAGCGCTGTTTGCAGCAGCTGATGGCGACGATCTATGTGGATACCGCCTCGCGCCAACACCAATCCCTGGTAGAGACGGCAATACTTGAACAGCGGCGCTCTGCTTTTACCAACCGTAGTTCGCTGCAGCTCTTTGCTGCTGCGATTGGCGTGATGTTGCTCTCTGTTCTCTACCCGAGCTCCATGGCGCGAGAGCCTCAGCCAGCAAAACCGTTAGGACCTACAGCGGTGGTGGAAGAGATGCGCGGTCTTATAAATGTTAATAGCCATCCATGGTCTTCCGTCTATCTGAATGGTAACTTTCTTGGTGTGACACCTCTGTTTGATGTTGAAGTTCCCCAAGGTGACTACCTGCTGCACATGGTTACGGCAGATGGTCAAAGACGCGAGCTACCCTTGCACGTTAAGCCAGGAGCTGAGTTGAGCTTATTTGAAAAAATCCACTAGATGTTTTATTTCGGTTGTATCCTTCTACTCGCTGGCGTCGCTGTGGCGACGCTATCTTTTCCCCTTGCAGCGGTGCCAGGTTATGAATTTGCCATCTCTATGGCTGTTGCTGTGGTACCGGTCGTTGCTGTCCACACCATAGTCTGTAGGCCACGCCAACAGTCCATCACGAACCTGAGCCACACTCTGCTGATGAATTTAGGGTTACTAGCGCTGCCGCTGCTCATCAGCAGCTTGAATGCGCTGCGTGTTGGTGGTTGTGGCCTGCTTTCTGGTTTAGGATTTTACCTGCTACTGCCGGGTGTCTCGGTTGTCTTTGCTACGGCTGTAGCGATCTTTTTGCATAACCATACCAGGAGACGCTGGCTGGCAGTGGTGCTGTTCTTCTTGTTGCTGCTGCTCTCAGTAACCTTCACGCTGCTGCGAACGGTCTATGGTGTACCCCTTTATGCGTTTAACGCATTTTTTGGCTACTTTCCTGGCCCTATCTACGATCCGGCACTTGCCATTGATGCGCGGCTAGTGCTCTACCGGCTCTTTGTTTTGGGACTAGCTCTGTGGTGGTTGCTGTTGGACTGGCAGAGCATCTTTACCTGGCGCACACGACGAGCTGCTGGATTTTGGTTTTTGACTTTGCTGCTGGCTGGGCTCTTTTTGTCTGAGAGCCATCTTGGTTTTTACACCTCCAGAGACTACCTGCGCCGATCCCTGGGAAGCAAGCTAGCTGGCGAGGGCTTTCAGCTGTTTTATGATCGTCGGCTCTCCAGCCAAGATTTTAACCCAGATGAGTTCAAGAGTGACTGCCAGTATTGGTTTGACACCATTAGGCGGGAGTTGCAGCTCGAAGACAACAAACAACCCATCACCATTTATGTCTACGGCGATGTAGCAAGCAAGAAACGCCTTACAGGTGCAGGAAAGACGCTTATTGGTGACCCCATCAACCGCGAGGTGCACATGCTGCCAGCCGCATTTCCCAATACCATTCTAAAGCATGAGTTGACCCACGTGTTAGCAGGCGCCTTTGGCATAGCTCGACTCGGCTTGGCAAGAACGCCTGGACTGATGGAAGGCCTGGCGGTTGCGTTGGAGGGTTGGCAGGGTAAGTTCAGCACCCACCAGTGGGCCAAGGCAGTTATGGAGAGGGAGCGGCCACCCGATGTCAAAGAGGTGATGCAAGGTCTTAAGTTTTATCAATTTCCCATGAAACAGAGCTATAGCGTTGCCGGCTCTTTTGTCGAGTTTTTGCTGCAGCGTTATGGGTTAGATCGGTTCAAAGAGGTGTATCGAACCGGTAGGTTTCAGCGAGTCTATCAACTAGAAATCCACGAACTCATCTCGCAGTGGCGGAGCTGGCTGGATGATGTTGTGCTTTCTGCCGGGGATAGAGAAGAGATGCAGCCAGTGTTAGCAAGAAAGGCGATCTTTCAGCGTCGTTGTCCACATGAAACAGCAAGCTTGCGAGCAGTAGGTTATAGAGCGACAGTATCGGGGGACTTTGAGCGCGCACGTGGATGTTTTGTGAAAAGCTACGCTCTTTCCGGTGGTGCAGCAGCGGATCTCTATGGACTCACCTATGTTTACCAAGAGAACCCCAGTTGGCAAGGGAGTTTAGAGTCATACCTTTTGGCACGGACACTGGTGAAGCGAAAGACTCATAACAACGTTGCCTGGCGTCTGCTCGGGGATTTATTTTTGCACCACGACCAGAGCCTGTTGGCGTTGGCCTCTTACCAACGTGTTCCCATGGCTAAACTCTCCAGGGACCAGCGACTGGTGATAAGAATGTTAGAGCTCGGTATGCCAACGCAAGCCAGGACATTCCTACAGAAGCGTTCCACGAGTGAACGGCTTAAGCTGGTTACCGAGTGGCTTGAGGACGGGCATGGTTTTGTGGAGATGCTCTGGTGGCAAAGTGTCACCCAGCTCAAGGTCGATAAAGGAGAAGCGGATAAGTTGGCAACCGTGGTTGCCCAACTTGACAACGATCAACGTTTTGCGCGCCTTCCTAAGGCACTCCATGCAAAACGGCAGCGACTTTTAGGAGAGTACTTCTACCGTCAAGGAGATGTGGAACGGGCTGCTATCTATTTTGCTGCGGCAGGAGAAGAGCCAGCCGCGAAGATATGGCGCCAACGTGTGGTTGCTGAGATTACAGGTCTTTAAGTCGTTTTTGGGCGCGTAACAGATAGCGGTTAGAACTGCTCTCTTCGGCAACTGCTTCTAGATGAGAGATGACCTGGAGATACTTTGCCTTTGCTTCTTTGGGGGCGGTGAACTCTAGCATGTAGGCCTCCATGAAGAGCTCATGCGCTTGTTTTAGGAGGTCTTGCTTGAGACGTAGAGCCCTATCGTGAGAAGGGGCTAATCGGATGGCGCTTGTACAGGAAAATAGCGCTGCACGAAAACGGTTATTGTCAAAGGCCTGTCGGCAGTGGCTGTAGTCAATTTCTGCGAGCAGCTGAGCAACCTGTGGATCTGCAGATGGCCGTTTATGTTGTTGCAACACCCTCTTGGCTGCTTTGAGCTTGCCGTGGGTGAAATAGGCTAACGCCTTTACTAAACTCTGTGATGAGCTCTGAGGTGGTTTGTCTGCTGGCGAGTTGGTTGGCGCAGAGCTTAGCTTTTGCGGTTCGAGTACTGGCGGCGGTGAGCTGTGGTAGTTGGTGTTTGCTTCGCTACCCGATGCGGAGAGTAGGGTGAGAGGCAGGATAAGCAGCAACAGGCAGATTTCAGGGTAATAGAGGGAGCCGCGCCATAGCAGCGCCTTTACTTTGCTGACTTTCCACGCCAGTTCACCATGACGAAGAAAGATGAAGGGGCCGGAGGGCTGGGCGTATCGTGCTCGCAAGCACCTGTCGCGGCCAAACCGACGTCTTTTGACCGTAATCGTCTCCTCCTCTGCGCAAAAACTATACTGTGGGTACTCCTCTATTTTAAAGGCAGACTTGTTCCCCTCTCTCAGCTCAATGGAGAAAACCCGCTTTCTGGTAATGGCATGCAGGCGTCTGCCAACATCTACAGGGGTGAGCTCATCAGACTTATGGTTGTAATTCTCTTGCAATGATCGCTAGTTCCTTATAGAGGGTTGCCAATCGTTGGTTGGTTAGCGGATGTTTGCTGTGGTTTTGTCTGTGTAGTTGTTCCATCTGTTCATTTAAGAGATCCAAGGCAAGATCATCTCTGCCAAGGCCTCGTAGCATCTTTATGCGATAGCGTAGACTCTCGATGTTGCGGGTAAATGAGGCCTCCGAGTCTAGCCGGGATAGGGTTAAGGAGTCTGCTGGCAGCAGAAAGAGATCTCTATGATAGCCAATTGCCATGATCGCAGCGAGGCAGAGCATGCCCAACAACAGACGCGCTCTTGCGGAAACCGGGGTGATGTAAAGTTGGAACCCACTGATGAGATAGGTGGTTTTGAAAGGTAGGTGGCAACGGCTACCGTTGTCCGCAACCAAGTGGTAATAATTTTTTTTGAAAACCACACAGCAGAGTCGACACGGTAATTGGTTGCCAGTGAGGATAACGTCGTTGTTACTGTTCGCACCAATGGACACCTGCCGAATAAGCGGTAGGCTGATCTTGCTACCACTGCGATGGCGTATATGCAGATGCGCGCGAGGAAAGAGCATTAACATAAAAGGAATGCAAAATTCCTGCCATGAAAAAACCAGGGGCAGGGTTGTTTTTAAAAGAAGTCTAACAGCTGCATTGTTGTTGAGACCGTTTTTCGGCCGATTTGAGTAGCATATCCCTACCTTATGCTCCGTTGTAGCTGTAAGTTAGACACTTTCAAGTATGCTTTGAATTTGAGATTGCAGTCTTGGAAGGTCTTCTTCGATTGTTTTCCATATGATGTCTAGACCTATGCCAAAATACTCATGGATCAGAAAGTTGCGCATACTTTTCATCTCGTTCCAGGGGATCTCCGAAAATTTACTCTTAAGCTCATCGGGAACATGACGACAAGCTTCGCCAATGACTTCAAAGTTTCTTAACACAGCGTCAATAGTTTTTTCATCCTCCTCAAATGCTTCAAAAGTCATTTTACTGGTGTAACGTTGGATTTTTTCAATTGCTGTTACTATGTCATGAATATAAATTTTGGGATCTCTTTTAGGCGGCATGAACCATCTCCTTTAGGATCCGGCCTCGAAGCTGCAATTTGATTGCATTCTTAGCAACCAGATCGACTCTACGACCCAACAGTTTTTCGAGATAGTGCTGTAGTCGTGCAAATTCAAACAGACCAATAGGTTCAGAAAATTCAACGAGCACATCAACGTCACTATCCGCAGTGGCCTCGTTACGGGCAACAGAGCCAAAGATTCCGATCGATTTAACCTTGAACTTCTGAATCTCAGAAAAATGCTTTGAAATTAGCTCAAGCGCTTGCTTTCTATCCATTGCGAAGAATCCTTGTTTAGCAGTATAACAGATGACCAAGAGTCCGAAACTACCACATGGTTATAACAACATATTGATATTATTGAACTATTTTTAGAAAATGTCTAGCTGCGACTGTTCCCACTATAGAATACTTTTTCTAGCCTGTTGTCTGATGATGACGACTCTGGCTTCCAGAGTTCAGGCCACAGACAAACAACCAGCAAGCTCGTGCAAAGATCTACTGGTTCAGGGCGATGCGCATCTCTTGGCTGCCGAATATGACCAGGCGCTTAGTGACTTTCTTCAGGCGGAGAAGATCTGTAACGACTGGTGGGACAGGCAAACTGCTGAAGATCAGCTGTTGGCTACCTATGTTGATGCAAAGAGATATGAGGATGCTTGGCAAGCTTTAATGGAGCGACAACTGTTTGATGCATCCAAGTATTGGCTCTTAGACTTTCGCCATGTTTCTATTGGTGCGCTTAGCGGACGTTACAGAGAAATACTCGCTGTTATAGACAAGGCTATCGAGACAAGGCCAGGCGATGGGAAGTCTTACTTTTATAAATCCTATCTACTCCGTCACATGGGACGGTTTAGAGAGGCGTTTGAACAAGCACGGCGAGCTGAGCTGATCGATTCAAATGAAACCAAATCATTTGATGAGCTTGATCTCAATTTGGGGCTATACAAAATTTCACGACAAAGCCTTAAACGGCAAGAGAAGGCCCTCTACAAAAGAATGAAACAAGCACTGGTGAAAATCAGTTTTTATGCAAACACCAACTATGCTCACTGCCATGGTTTTTTGATTGCAAGCGACCAAGTAGTTACCGCAAGACACTGTGTGTCAGGAGCGAAATTAAATGACAAGATCAATAATGTATACGCAATACCCGAGGGTGGTCGACCTCTTAAGACTCTAGGCATCTTGTGGGAACCACGAGCTGCGGATTTTATCTTATTAAAGGTTGAAAAGGCCAGTCACAATTTTGTTCCTTTTAGGTTTGCCCTGCACTCTCCAAAGCGTGGAGAAGACATCTATAACCTGTGGCTTCCCGACCTCTTCCATGTCGAAGAGTTCATTCCCATTGGCATGACCAAGGGTAGAGTCATTCGACGTTTTTATGACTCCAAGGTAAGCCTCTTCGAGAGTTTGATGCCGAGCTTTACTGGTCTGAGCGGCTCACCCATAGTCGGCAACAACGGCAATGTCATCGGTGTACTCTCAACTGGCAAGGGTCCCAGCTATGTTCATCACGTTAATCAAGCGCAGTTTACAGTCTTTCCATACTTCACAGGCTCTTTGGTCAGAAAGAGCATTCAATCCGAGTTGGCGCTCAACGATTGGCTAAATAGTGAAGAGAGATACTATGTGGACATTCATATGCAATACAGAAATCAAATGGATGAGAGACATTCTCTAGAAGACAAGATCGAGTTTTGGAAATCACATGTTATGCAGCATTTTAACCATCTGGCTCGGGCGTTTGTTAGGCTGGCTTTGCTGCAACACAAACATCATGCATATGAAGAGGCGCTTAAGTCCATCGATCAAGCCATCGGCCTGGACCCATTGAACTACAGCTTCTATCTTCTTAAGTGTCAGATTCTTTACTGCTTACGACGTTTTGATGCGCTTATTCACCAAGCCGGGCTTGCCGTGAGGCTAAGAAAGAGCTGGAGACTAGACCATCCGTCTCAAGATCCAGAAGTGCTTCTGGCCGAAGCTTACTTAGAACAACACAACTATGCGAAGGCGTTAGAAATTGTTAGAGGCTCGTCCCGTATAACCCCGACAGACGATCGCTTTTTAGCCCTAAAAGGCAGAATCTATGCACGTCAAAAACAGTACAAAAAGGCCGTGCCGCTTTTGCAAAATCTGCTTAGAGACTTTCCCTATAGTTACTCCACATCAGATGCAGCCATAGAACTTGCTTACGTTTATTTGCAGAGGAATGAGGTGATGCGTGCGGAGGAGGTCTTTCATTTGTCCTTTGTCGACGGTGATCCAGCAGGATTTTTGGCGCTAGAGGGATGGATTGCTCTCACAAAGGACCAATCAACGTTGGCAGAGCTTAACTTTCGTGCCGCTTTAAATAGAGACCCGAGCCATTTAAAAGCGCTCTCGGGTTTGGTCCTCTGCTTAGACAAGGCAGGCAATACACAAGAGGCTGCAGAAATAAGGCGTAGGTTGAAAGCATTAGAAGCATCTCCCTGAAGGGAGAGATCGTTTCCCTAGGGCAGCTGGTTGTGTAGCTCTGCTGGCAGCATCAAAGGGCTTGTCTAGCATCACCCTTTGCTTTATGATTCATTAGTATTATCGATAAGTTAAAAGAAGGTGAGGTTTGCAAGCGCTCTACCAGTCTATAACGGAGTTCATTGAGCTCCATCCAATCTTGCTCAGCCTACGCAACCTAGTGCTATTTGGCATCGTTGTGGCGGCGCTCTACCTGTTTATCTTCAGCCGACATGGCGGCGGCCTGCGCGAAAAGCTACCCTTTTTGCGGAATCTCGGCATGCATCGCCAAGCAAAACGGCTCATCAGTAAAGGGGAGTATGCTCAGGCAGGTGAGCTCTACCTTACAGCTGGGATGTTTAAAGAGGCAGTGCAGACCTTTACTGATGGGCAGCTCTACGGTCGCGCTGCTGATGTCTATTTGGCGAAGAACCAGAAACAGCGTGCCGCTGCCCTCTATGAAAAGGCCGGTCAGTTTGAAAAGGCCGCGTCGCTCTATCTGGAGAAGAGAGATTTTGAAAAGGCTGAAGAAAATCTGAGCAAAATTGGTAAAGAGGAACAGCTCGCTGCACTCTATGAGCAACAGGGTTCTAAGAGCCTTGCTGCTGGTTCCTACCTTAAGCTAGGTCGCATTCAAGATGCACTGCGCATCTACGTCGAGCTAAAAGACTTTAAAACAGCAGCCGACATTCTTCGTAAGCTGTACAACGATGCGAACACCTCCTTTGATGAGGCTACTGGTTTCAAGAGCCGCCAAGAGTTAGTCAAGCGTTGTGGCGAACTCTACATTGAAGCGGAGCTCTACGATGAAGCTGCCGCTCTCTTCATTGCCGAGGAGTTGTTTAAGGAGGCAGGAGAGGCGTATGCCAAAGCCAAGCAGTTTGAGAAAGCGATTGAGTACTTCAACAAAGGCGACCACTTTTTTGCTGCTGCAGAGATCTACTATCAACTTGGTCAGCACCAACAAGCCGCATCTGTAGAGGCAGAGGGGTTTATTCGTGAGGGTAACGAGGCCCAGGCGGCCCAGTGCTACATCAAGGCGGGTGACTACGCAGCTGCCGGAGATGTCTATCGTAACATGGTAGAACATCAAAAGGCCGGTGAGATGTATGAAAAGGCCAAAGAGTATGCGTTAGCAGGCAACATGTTTAGCAAGGTGGATGAATATGAACGCGCTGGACTCTGTTTTGAAAAAGCCAAGAAGTATGACGAAGCCATTGATTACTATGGCCGGGCAGAGAACTACGCCCGACAAGTTGCTTTAATGGAAAAACAAGAGAAGTTCTATCTGGCAGCGCACAATTACTACCAGCGTGGTCTCTTTGATGAGGCGAGATCGATGATAGAGAAGGTGCCGGCAGATCATGAAGACTTCAAAAAGGCCACCGCACTTGCTGGTAAGATGTTGCTGGAAGAAGGCAATCTCTCTGCGGCCAAGCAAAAGCTCGAGGAGGCCGTTAGTTCGGTTAAAGAGATTAGCAGCGATAACATTGGTGCCATCTACGATCTTGCCAGGGTCAGTGAAAAACTCGGTGAAGATAGTAGGGCGCTCTACACGATTGAAAAGATGTTGGCCGAAGACCTGTTGCAAGGTAGCGAGGATCCGCTTGAGGATATGAAAAAAAAGATAGGGACGATGCTGACTAAAGTAGGCAGGTCCTCATCGGTAATGCAGTATCCTGAGTTTGCCGAGTCAGGCGAGCTTAAAGTGACTAAGGAGAGTACCTCCGCAGAGACAGCCAAGGGTGAACAGCGCTATCTGCCGATTAAGGAGATTGGTAAGGGTGGTATGGGCATTGTCTACAAGGCGCGCGATTCTGTTTTGGATCGCGTGATTGCGCTGAAAGTCCTGCCGGCAAATCTTAAGCAGAGCAAACAGGCCGTTGCCACCTTTACCCGTGAGGGCAAGAGTGCCGCCTCGCTCAACCACGCCAACATTGTGATTGTTCATGATGCAGGCATTCAGGATGGCGACTACTACATTGCCATGGAGTTGATAGACGGCATGACCATTAAAGACATCATTAAGAAGAATAAGCGCCTCTCCCTACGCAGCGTCTATGCCGTCACCAAACAGCTCTTGGCCGGACTTGAATACGCTCACGAACGTAAGGTTGTGCATCGGGATTTGACCACCAACAACCTCATGTGGAACCGTAATAAACAGCTCAAAATTATGGACTTTGGCTTAGCCAAAGTTGTCCGCGAGCTGCAGAGTGAACAGAGTATCATTGGCGGTACGCCTTCCTATATGTCTCCGGAGCAGACCCTCGGCAACCCCATTGATCACCGTACCGACATTTACTCTCTTGGTATCTGTCTCTTTGAGATGTGTACGGGGGTGCTGCCTTTTCGTAAGGGAAATCTTGGCTACCATCACGTGCACACCGAGCCTCCCGATCCCAAGAGCAGAAATCCAGCTCTGCCAGACAGTCTCTGTCAGCTCATTCTCAAGTGCCTGAAGAAGGATCCAGCGCAGAGGCCGCAATCGGTTGAAGAGGTACGGCAGTGGCTTGCCAAAGATCCAGAGTTTGAAGCCGCTTAAGATTTGCTCTTTGCCGTCATGAATACTAGGCCAGCAAGGTGGCTTTTTTCAGTAAGATATGGTTGGTATGGGGCGGTCATGGCGGTGACAGAGGGCTATACACGACAGTTTGGTCATCCGAGTTCAGTGGCGGTGTCGTTGGCGGCTTTGCGTCAAAACCTTGCCGTACTGAAGGCGCAGATCAGCTCATCAACCAAACTGCTTGCCGTCGTTAAAGCGGATGCTTATGGGCACGGGCTGGTTCCGGTCGCCGAGGCGCTGGTACAAGAGGGCGTTGATGGTTTCGGCGTCATACGTCTTGAAGCGGCGCTAGCACTACGGCAGAGCGGTATTACCAAGCCGATTCTGCTTATGCGTGGGGTCGCCGATCAAGGCTATGAGGCGGCAGTTGTCCACGATCTCTTGGTCGGTGTGATTGACCTGGGTGAGCTTGCCGTTCTTGAAAGAGTGGCCGCAGCAAGGTCGCGTCGGGTTGGTGTGCACCTTAAAGTCGACACCGGTATGCATAGACTCGGCGTGCCAGCACTGGAGCTTTTCAAACAGCTACATCGTATCGAGCGGCTAAAGCATGTCGACATTCAAGGTCTCTTTAGTCAGCTTGCCAATGCTGACAACCTGCGCGATCCTTTTGCCATGACCCAACAGCAACATTTTACCGAAGTCTGTCAGGCAGTGGAGAGCCATCTCAACAAGCGGTTGATCAAACACTTAGCCAACAGCGACGGCCTGTTTCGCTCACCCCAGCTGCATATGGACATGGTGCGACCAGGCATCGCTCTCTACGGATACGCCAAGCGAGCTGGCGATCAACTTCATCCGATCATGCAGCTCAAGAGTAATATCGTCCAGATCAAAAGAGTGGCAAAGGGGGAGAGTGTTGGTTATGACCGCCACTTTATTGCTGAGCGACCCACCACCCTAGCGATTGTTCCCATTGGCTATGCCGATGGTTTTAGCCGAGCCTACGCGGGTCAGTGCGTGATTGTCCGAGGAAACAAGGTGCCGGTTATTGGACGTGTCTGTATGGATTTGCTGACGCTTGATATCACCGATGTCTCTGAAGCGGCTGTGGGTGATGAGGTGGTTCTACTAGGCCGATCTGGAAAGCAGACGGTCTCTGTCTTCGATCTAGCGCGGGCTGCCGGTACAACCCACTATGAGGTGTTGACGTCGATTTCGCCGCGACTGCCAAGACTCTACCACCAACCAGCGGAGAAGCAATGACCCAAGCCGATGGAACGGGTGTGCGTACGCTCGGCGCTCGTTACCAAGAGTTGTTAAATCGACTGATCGTCGGCATCAACGTCTGTGTCAGAGAGGTGGGGAGCATGCTGCTGTTGGCGGGTCAGGTTTTCTATTACGGCTTGCGACCACCCTATCGATTTGCGCAGATCTTTTTGCAGATGCGTCTCATCGGCGTGCAGTCTCTATTTATAGTCGTTTTAACCGGCATTTTTACCGGCATGGTCTTTGCCCTACAGAGCGGCCGCGCCTTTCGGCTGTTTAACGCCGAATCGTTGACCGGTGCCGTGGCTGGCCTCTCTCTGGCACGCGAGCTCGCACCTGTACTCACCGCACTGATGGTGACAGCGCGTGCTGGTTCTGCCATGGCGGCCGAGTTGGGGACCATGCGTGTGACGCAGCAGGTGGATGCCCTTGAAGCCATGGCAGTGCATCCGGTGAACTACCTTGTGGCACCAAGGGTCTTTGCTACAGTACTGATGTTACCGTTGTTAGCGGCAATTTTTAACTTTGTTGGGGCTCTCGGCACCTATGTTGTCGGTGTGATGCTACTACGAATTGATGAGGGAATTTTTCTCTACAATATCCGTTGGTACGTTGATATCGAAGATCTTGTTCAGGGTTTTTCAAAGGCGATCTGCTTTGGTTTTGTACTGGCCGTGGTCGGATGTTACAAAGGACTGCATGCCACTGGTGGTGCCAAAGGTGTGGGCATTGCCACGACAAGTGCCGTAGTCATTGCCTCTGTGGCAATTCTTGTCGGTGACTACTTTTTGACGGCGTTGTTGTTCTGAGGGGTTCAAGCGCATGATTCGCATTGAAAATCTTTACAAGAGTTTTGGTCAGTTGCAGGTTCTGAAGGGTATCAATCTCGAGGTTCCCAAAGGTAAGATTACCGTAATCGTAGGACGCAGTGGCCAGGGTAAGAGTGTATTGCTCAAACACATTATTGGTCTGCTTAAACCCGATAGCGGCGAGATCTACGTGGATGACAAACTGATCACGCGAATGTCTGCGAATGAGCTCAACCGCGTACGTCGCCGGTGCGGCATGCTTTTTCAGGATGCGGCACTCTTTGACTCTATGGATGTGTTTGATAATGTTAGCTTTCCTCTTGTAGAGCATACAGCTCTCGATGAAGAGGAGATTGCCGCAAGGGTGGCGCGCACACTGGCATTGGTTGATCTCTATAACGTAGAGAGCAAATGGCCGGCAGAGCTGAGTGGCGGTATGAAGAAAAGGGTTGGGCTTGCACGCGCCCTGGTTTTGGAGCCAGAGATCATGCTCTACGACGAGCCGACGACCGGCCTTGATCCCATTACCAGTGCGCAGATCAACCAACTTATCATTGATACGCAAAGACGCTTGCAGATGACAGCGCTTGTAATTAGCCACGACATGACTTCAACCCGACAGGTTGCCGATCAGGTTGTGATGCTGCATGCCGGTGAGATTGTCGAAGCTGGCGACGTGGACAGTTTTTTTAACTCAAACGAGCCCGCAGTGCTGCAGTTTCTCAAAGGCGAGGCCCAGGGACCGCTTGGAGAATCAGAGAGGAATCATGCATCGTAAGGCCAGCCGACCAGAGATTATCGTCGGCCTCTTCGGTATTGCAGCGTTTTTGATTATTGTCTACATGTCGCGACAGGTGAGCGATGCTCCGTTTGTACGTGCCAAAGGGGTAAACTACACGGTTTACTTTGACTCGGTTTCCGGGCTGATACCCAAAACCCCTATTGAGATAGCCGGCATTCAGGTCGGCTATGTGGAGTCCATTGATCTTGATAAAAGCCGTGCGCGGTTGATGTTAAGAGTGGATCCAGAGGTGCCTATCTATGAAGACGCGGTGGTGCTGATTCGCTCTCGCGGCATCCTTGGCGACAAATTCGTCGCGATCAAGCCCGGCACCGTTGGCAAACGGCGCCTGAGTGAGGGTGAGACCATCCTAGGGACTGGCAGCGATGGTGAGATGGGACTGCTTTTGGAAACCATGCAGCAGGCGGCTGAGAACATACGTGAGCTCTCTGGCACCCTCAACGAGTTCGTGCAGAAGCAGAGTGACAAGGGCAATTTTGATGCCATTGTCGAAAACATGGCACAGATGAGTAAGAACCTTAATGAGTTTGTCGCCGGCCATACCGACAACCTGGAGCGAATATTAACCAATATGGAAGAGATCACGGAGTCCGTGAAGAAGATTGTGGGTGAGGATACGCACAGCAAGGTGTCGAAATCGGTAGAAGATCTAGAGAAGACCATGGCATCCTTGCAACGTATTACAGACGGTGTCGAGCGCGGCGAGGGTACAGTTGGCAAGTTGCTTAAAGACGATACTACGGCAAAGAAGATCGACGAGGCTCTTGATGGTATCTCACAGTTTACCAAAGGAGTCAGCCGTATTAAGACAGACGTACGTTACCGGGGTGAATACCTTTTCGAGACCGAGGACTTTCAAAACCTTGTCGCCTTGACGATTCGGCCACGGCCAGACAAGTACTTTCGTTTTGAACTGGTTGATGCGCCTGTGGCAGAGGGGCAGACGGTGACGGAAACCGTGGTCACCGATCCCAGCGGCACGGTATTATCGTCCACACGTACTATTGAGACCAAAGACGACGTGCTGTTTTCATTTGAGATGGCAAAGCGTTTCTATGACGCTACCATCCGTTTTGGCATCATCCGTAATGAGGGTGGCTTTGGCTTTGATTACCATCTGTTTGATGACATTCTCGAGTTATCGGTAGAGGCTTTTGATTTTTCCAGGTTTGATAATAGGGCACACGTACGCGGCTATGCGACCTTGAATCTGTGGAAACACTTGCTGTTTACTGCAGGGGTCGATGACATTTTGACCAACGATGGCGATACTGACCCATTTATTGGCTTGGGTATTGCATTTCGTGATGATGACATTAAGACTCTGTTAGGAGCGATCTCGTTTTCAAGCTTTTGAGAGTGTGACATGATTAAAATCCAACGTGCCGTTGTCAGCGTCTATGATAAGAGTGGTCTCGAAGAATTAGTTCGCGCACTGCACGCAGTCTCATGTGAGATCGTATCCACCGGCGGAACCGCCCGCTTTATTCAGCAGCTCGGCATACCCTGTGAGACCGTCAAGACGGTGACGGGTTTTCCAGAGATTCTTGAGGGCAGGGTCAAGACATTACATCCGAAGATTTTTGCGGCGTTGCTAGCACGACAGCAGCAGAGCGATAAGACAAGCCTGGAACAACACGGTATCACGCCGATCCAGCTTGTTGTCAACAACCTCTATCCGTTTCATCGGGAACTTGCCGATCACGGCAGGGACTTGCAGCATATGATGGAATTTGTCGATATCGGCGGTGTGGCCATGTTGCGAGCAGCAGCAAAAAACCACAGCTGTTGTGTGGTGCTTTCTGATCCCACCCAGTATCCACCTTTCTTGAGTGCTCTGCAGGCAAACCATGGCGCCATTCCATCGGAGCTTAGCGGCAAGTTTGCTGCTGCAGCGGTTAACCTGACTGCCACCTATGATGCGCAAATTGGCAGCTACCTCATTAAGAGATACGTGGACCAACAGCCTTTAGACACTACTTACCGTCTTGACTTGGTCAAGGAGTTGGATCTTGCCTATGGTGAGAACCCACATCAACGCGCAGCGCTCTACCGAGACGAGGCAACCCTGCTGGAACCAGAACAGTTGGGTGGCAAACCACTCTCTTACAATAATCTTCTCGATCTCGATGGCTGCCTCGGTGTGCTTAGTGAATACCGCGATGAAACCGCCTGTGTGATTGTCAAACACTCCAATCCATGTGGGATTGCCATTGCGCCGCAAGGTTCTCTTGACGCGGCTTTTGATTTAGCCATGGCATCAGACTCGATCTCTGCTTTTGGTGGTGTGGTTGGCTTTACCCAGCCTGTTGATCTGACCACGGCAGAGAAGCTGCATAGCTGTTTTTTTGAGGTCATTGCCGCGCCAGGGTTTGATGCGGCTGCTTTACAGCAGCTGAAACGAAAAAAGAAGGTGCGTCTGCTCCAGGTCGCACTGCCTTTGCCGTCACAGCTGGCGTCTAGCATGGTTGTGCATAGCACACTGCTAGGCTATCTCGTGCAACAACGAGATGCTATGTGTGAAGATCTACAGAGCGCTAAGGTAGTGACAGCTCGTCAGCCAAATGCAGCGGAGCTCAGAGCATTACAATTTTCCTGGAAGGCATGCAAATGGGTCAAGTCCAACGCCATTGTTATTGCCAGTGACAAGCAGACGCTTGGTATTGGTGCAGGTCAGATGAGCCGTGTTGATGCCGTAAAGATTGCCGTGGACAAGGCCTCGAGTAATCATGCGCACGGTCTTGCAGCGGCCGTGCTCGCTTCTGATGCCTTCTTTCCCTTCCGGGATAGCATAGATCTTGCCCACAGTGCCGGCATCCGTGCGGTGGTGCAACCGGGTGGGAGCATTCGCGACGATGAGGTCATTGAGGCGGCCAATGAGCACGACATGACGATGATCTTCACGGGTGCTCGCCATTTCAGGCATTAGTGCGATGTCTCACAACTACTTTGGCAACGTTAAAAGCAATGGTTTTGTCTTTGCTACACACGCCTGCCTTACCGATGGTACGACAACCTTCGAGAAATGGCTCGCCTCGCTCCGCTCGGCTGCGCTTTATTTTCTCTCAGGTTGTCGTACCATCGCTAGCAGAGAGCGTGTCCAGCAGAGTTCAAAAGTCATCTCGTTTAACCTCACCTCTGCAGGCGTGTCCAACCAGCCTGAGGCGAAATCAAGCGCAGGAGGCCGGAGGCCGACGAGCCATTCGCCGAAGGCTGGTTGGACACGCCTATAGAGATGACGTTAAGCTAGATTTTTTGATGTATGTTGGCGCGGTGTAAACAGTGTCAGGGTGATATCGTTGTCGATACCATTCCGGACTCGGCCAAAGGCAATTGTCCGATCTGTGGCAAAGAGTTTGCTATTATCGTCAACAAGCAAGGCAACATTGTCAAACTTCTCTTTGCAGAAGATGACAAAGGTGCAGAGCGCCGCTGTGTGAAGTGTGGCCGTTCATTTCGTGACAGTGGTGCGGCAGCTGTTCCGGTCTGTGACGACTGTCGTAGTAGTGAGATTGAGCTAGATACCACTGGTAACCAGTGGACAGTCTTTCGTCGGGATGGCCGAGTTTTTGGCCCGACTTCGCTTAGTGAGCTGCAAGAACTTGCCGACAAAGGCTTTTTTTCCCGTGATGACCACGTCAGCGGTCCAGGGCAATCACGGGTCTCCATAGCGCAGTGTGAAGACTTTGCCGAATTTTTTGCAGCTACTCAGCCTAAACAGGTTAGCAAGAGTCCAAGAAGGCGCGGACAGCTGAAACGTTTCTGGTATGCAAAGCTGACGCGTCGACTTTTGATATTCTCAATTGTGATAATCTTTGCCTATCTGCTTGTCTACATCAACCCGCTTAAATTTGCCAAAGAGAGGCAAAAGCCAACGTCGCATGAAATGGCAGCTTACGGTCGAGTTTGGCAGCAAATCCAGCAAGAGTCTCGCTCCGATCTGTTGCCAGCAGACCAAAAGACTATGGTGGCAGCGGTGCAAAAGAGCATCAAGCGTGTCCAGCAGGCCATGGCAGCAGATCGCTTTGAGTCCTACCTGGAGGCTGAAAGAGAACTCAAACAGGCTCTCGTAATCGACAAAGACAGCATGGTGGTCGCCGGGTTGTTAGGTGAGGCAGAAGCCTACATCTCTGCGCAAAAGCGAGATCTAGAGCTCAAGCAACAGGCGTTGGTGTTGGCAGCAGCTGCGAAACAGCGTCTTCCGGCTGCTCCTTATGGATATCGCGCCCAAGTGGCGACGTTGATTGGTGCGGCCAATTACCAGGCCGCACTTAGAGTTAGTCGGGAGGCGATGGCAAAACATCAGCAGATTGGCAACGATGCTCGTATGCAGATGTACCGTAGTATTGCCCGCATAGGTCTCAACAGTGAACTTATAAAAACCATTGGCGAGCTGCGTGCGCTGCCAGCAACAACGCAGCCACAGCTGCGAGAGGCATTGAACTGGCTGGCACAGGCCTATCTGCAACAGGGCGATCTCTATGCGGCACTGCAGGCGCTAAAGCGTCGGCAAGCCCTTGATGCCGATCACCCGAGAACCCTAACACAGATGGGGTTTCTGCAGGAGTTGACAGGTAAGGTGAAGCGCGCAGCGCAACTGTATCAACAGGCTTTACGCCACCATCCCGCCTATATCGAAGCTAGGTTGCGCCTCAGTTTTCTCTACTATCAAGAGCTTGACGAACCTGACAGCGCTGCGCGCAATCTGCGCGAAATCATCGAGCGTTACAGTTCGATAGCAACAGAAGCTGAAAAGAGATACGCCTTCTATCATCTCTGTAGCATCCACCTGCAACAGAAAGACCTTGTTGCGGCAACCACAAATTGCAACGCCGCTCTTAAGATCTCGCCTTACTTTGTGCCCCTGCTGCTTAAACGCGTTCAGCTTCTTAACATCAAGAAACAACATAGTCAGGCTCTTGAACTCCTACAGCGAGCACAGCTGTTGCAGCCAGATTCACTGCCCGTCTTGGTTACGCTGTCGCGCACCCATCAGCAGCTGGGTGATAACGTTGCCGCCATTCGTCTCATGAGTGAGCAGGTAGAGCGGTTTCCAGAATCTCTAGCGCTGCTCCTGGAGCTCGCCTCTCTCTATACCAAACAGGCGCAGCAGGAGGCTGCTGAGAGCGTATTGCGCCAAGGGCTGGCAAATGTCTGGCTGGACTATCCAGAAAGTCAATATAGAGACCGTTGGAACCGAATCGATTTTGCTGCCTATCCTGCAACCGAGGTCGCCAAGCTTTGGGCAGAGAGTAAGCCGTTGGCAGCACCATTTAGTGTGGCCGCAGCAGCCATCTATCTTGTGCGGGGCAAGCTCAGTGAGGCAGAGCGGCTGCTGCAGCAGGCAACGAAGCAGCAGGGTTTTGTTCCCGCCTACCTCTTCCTTGCCGAGATCCTCAATCGGCGTAACCAAGCCGAGCAAGCGGCTGCGCTGCTTGCAGCGAATAGCTCTTTTGCCTCACTCTCTCTATTTGGCAAACTGGTCTTTCTCGAAGCTCTGAGTCTTGCCAACCAAATAGAGAGAACCGAACAGCTGTTGCATACCCTGCCTGAACTAGCAGGCAAGGCCGGCTGCCGTCGCAGCTTAATCCAGATGCGAGTGGATCTGCGCAGAAACCAACCGCTTAAGCAGCGAGATGCACTTTTTCGTTGCGCTGCTGCGCCGCTTCACTACTATCCAGCGTTAACCGAGGTGTTTTCCGGTAAGTTTAGTCAGTCAGGGTAGGTTGGTTATGAATGTATTGGTGATAGGCGGCGGTGGCAGAGAGCATGCGCTGTGCTGGAAGATTTCCCAGAGCCCGTTGGTAGAGCGTCTCTACTGCGTTCCAGGTAACGCCGGTACGGCGATGGAGGCCAAAGTTGAGAATGTCGCCATAGCGGTGGATGACTACGACGGATTGCTGCAATTTGCTCGTGAGCGCAATATTGAGCTCACTATTGTTGGTCCGGAGCAGCCTCTAGTTGAAGGTATTGGTGATCGTTTTCGCCAGCAAGGGCGACTGATCTTGGCTCCCTCAGCTGCTGCAGCTCAGCTGGAGGGCAGCAAGATCTTTGCCAAGGAGCTTATGAACCGCTCTGGTGTGCCCACTGCTGAATTTGTCACCTTTAGGGATCTGGCGAGTGTGCAAGCTCACCTGCGGCAAGCTAGCTATCCGCTGGTGATCAAAGCAGACGGGCTGGCGGCGGGAAAGGGAGTGGCCGTCTGTCACGAGCATCCCGCAGCTGAGGCGTTTGTAAATAAGCTTATCGAGCAGCGTCTCTTTGGTAGGTCAGGGGAGCGGCTTTTGGTTGAGGCGATGCTTACTGGCAGAGAGGTGTCGGTTATCGGTCTCTGCTGCGGTGATGAGTTTAGGCTGATGCTCCCTGCGCGCGACCACAAGTCGTTGCGGGAGGCGGGTGAGGGGCCAAACACCGGTGGTATGGGGGCCTTCACCCCGGTTGCTGAGCTGGATAGTGCCTTTTTGGATCGGGTGGCGCAACGGGTCTTCTACCCAGTGCTACATCAGCTTAAAGCAGAAGGAATGCCTTTCCACGGTGTTCTCTATGCTGGGTTGATGGTACAGGAGGGCGAACCTCAGGTATTGGAGTTCAATGTTCGTTTTGGTGATCCTGAGGCGCAGCCGCTGTTGTTTCATTTCGATGGCGATCTGCTGCCGCATCTTTTAGCGGTTGCTCGAGGTGAGTTGTCTAGTGAACCTTTCCGTTGGCGATCAGGTTGCTCTCTCTGTGTGGTTTTGGCTAGTGATGGCTATCCAGGAGCCTATGAAAAGGGCCTGCCATTACCGCAAGCGGCAGCAGAGTCGTGCGGCAAGGATATCAAGCTATTTCATGCGGGAACAACCATGCAAGGAGATCGGCTGGTCACCTCTGGAGGGCGTGTGCTTGGCTTAACGGTACACGCCCACGATATCAAACAGGCGCGTGATCTTGCCTATAAGCAGCTACCTGCCCTCTCTTTTCCAGGAGCGCAGTTTCGCCAGGATATTGGTCTACCATGAATGCTGTAGCGCCCCCTAGCGGCGAGGTTGGGGTGCTCTTTGTTGCCAATGCTCATGAAATCAGCCCCTTAAAGAGAGAGTTTAAAGTGCAGCGCCACCAGCGACAGGGCGCAATGCGACTGTTTGATGGTAATTATGCAGGTGACTACGGGGGCGATCAGATGCAAACAGCGTTGCTGTTAGCGATTACCGGTATGGGTAGAGAAAACGCCCGTTATGGTTGTGAGTGGGTTTTGTCGCATTACCGAGTTAACTTTGCCTATATTGTTGGTGTGGCCGGTGCGCTTTCGAGTGAAATCAGCACCGCTGACTGTTTTATCTGTCACCGACTTTTTCAGTACGATTTAACCGCGCAGCAGTTTGTTGGCACACCTATTGACATGGACCAAAAGAATTTGGCCTTGGTTTGCGCACAACTAGAAATTCCTTCCGCTTCTATGCTTACTGTTGATCGACTTGTCTGCCGTGTTGAGGAAAAGCAGCGGCTGTTTCAGCAGACCGCGGTGGCGGCGGTGGACTTGGAAACATATCACCTTGCTTCACTTTTGCAAGAGAAGCGTGTGCCTTGGGTTGCACTACGTTGCGTTTTAGATGAGGCAAGCGATGAGTTGCCGCAAGCGTTGCAGTCGCTGGTCAGTGGCGGTCAAACACCATGGCAGCAATTGCGAAACGCCACGAAAATCGCCAGGCAAGGGGGTTTGGGCCAGTTATCCCAACTGCGAAAACGGCTCAAACATTGCGCAATCAAGCTGGAAGCCAATTTCCGCAAGCTACACGAAATCTTTTCGCTTGACAAAGCATCTGGCAGCCATTAAGCCTAGGTCTACGCGAAAGCAACCCATTTTGTAATTTCCTTGAAAGGGAGGACAGCATGACGAAAGCAGAACTGGTAGAAAAGGTCACACACTACAACAAGCATCGCAATCTCTCCAAAGCCGCGGTCAATGAGGTATTGGACGCCTGTTTTGAGGTACTTGGCAAGAGTATCAAGAAAGACAAGCGTTTCACCTGGCCAGGTTTTGGTACCTGGAGTGTGCGTTTCCGCAAGGCACGCAAGGGGAGAAATCCACAGACCGGACTTGAAATCAGAATTCCGGCGAGCAAGACCGTGGGATTTCGTCCTTCGCCAACACTGAAGAACTCCCTGTAAGTTCAATTTAAGACCGCGTTAAAAAAGCCGTGCTAGCAGCGCTAGCACGGCTTTTTTGTTGCTGTTTTCAGTCTGCTTGTGTCAGAATGCCTGCGGCCCCAGAAAGGCAGAGTAAAAGCAATGAAAGCCTATGAAAATCAAGAGTTTTTGAGTAGTTCTGATGGCCGCATCTTGCGTGTACTGGGTGAGTTTTTGGAACCAAGGCGCCGTCTGCGCAAACACAACATTCAAGATACCATAGTATTTTTTGGCTCTGCGCGACCTATCTCCTCGAGTTCGGCAAAAGAGAATTTAGCTAAGATCAAACAGCGGATTGCTGCAAGCGGACACCCGACAAAAAAAATGGAGCAAGAGCTAATCAGGGCTGAAAAATTCGTCGAGCTCGGTCACTACTATGATGATGCCGTGCAACTCGCGACAATGATGACTCACTGGTCTAAAGGGCTAAAAAATCGCTCTAAAAGGTTTATTGTCTGCAGTGGTGGTGGGCCAGGCATGATGGAGGCAGCGAACCGTGGCGCTTCAAAAGAGGGCAAGGGTCTTACCGTTGGTTTTACCATTAGTATGCCAGCAGCTCTCGAGCAACCCAACCCCTACATCTCACCGGATCTCGCTTTTGATTTTCACTACTTTTTTATGCGCAAGTACTGGTTTGCCTACCTTGCTAAAGCGTTGGTGATCTTTCCGGGTGGGTTTGGCACGCTAGATGAACTCATGGAGATTCTCACGCTGATGCAAACCAAAAAGATTAAGAAGCCTCTACCGGTAGTGGTTTACGGACGCAAGTACTGGGATGAGGTCATCCACTTTGAGAGTCTGGTCGAGTGGGGCACGATCAGTGCCAAGGACCTCAAACTATTTCGCTACTGCGATACACCACAAGAGGCGTTTGACTACCTCACCAGCGAACTACGCCGCATCCACCATCTTTAGGTTGAGAGATCGTGGAGTCCACGGCAACCATGCTGCAAATCGGACAATTTCAATAAAATACATTATATCAAATAGTTGTGTCGTTTTGTAGAGCTGTTCGAACTTGCCTTGCCGCTTCCATTTTGTAGTGCTTGACACTACAAATTAGATCGTCTAAAATAGACTGAGAATGCTGCGGGAGATTGTCTTTGACTGGGATCAATGGAATGAGCAGAAGAATGAGGTCAAACACGGTGTTTCTCGTATGGAAGCAGAAAGCGTTTTCTTTGATGACGCTTATTCTCTCTTTAGAGATAAGAAGCATTCGACAGCAAGAGAAAAACGATTTGTACTCTTTGGCAAAAGTCTAGAAAATCGAATCTTGATGGTTGGATTTACTCTACGATCTTCAAGAGTACGTGTCATTACAGCGAGGCCTGCATCAAGAAAGGAGCGCGACATATATGAAGCGAAAAAGGAAAAAGCTTAAAGAGATCAAAGACTACGATGAATTTGATACGTCGGAGATTATAGATCAAGCACATCCTTTAAGTTTTGAGGATCTAGGGCTCAGAATACCGAGAACTCCACCGACACAAGTGGTATCGATTCGCCTGCCATCGCAACTTTTGAATGAGCTCAAGGCATTTGGATCGCAACGAGACATACCTTATCAGGCTTTAATCAAACTCTTCCTCTCAGAAGCCATTAAGAGGGCAAAGCGGAGTAACTCGGCTTAAAGGTATTTCAGCACTTTGTGGCACAAGCCAGAGAGTGGTTGTTGGTCTGCTTCTGTTGGCTTCAGCCAGAGATGACGGTGGTGACTTTGACTCCTAGGTAGGCGTTCTGCCTGCAGCCTGAAGAGATCGATCTGCATGCGATAGTGCATGACACCATGGCGAACCTTGCCAAGCGGCTGTATAAACTTGCTAGTAACTCCATACTGCTTTTTCAGGTGTGACATCAGCGCCCGTTCTCTCTTGTGCCAAATCACTGGTATTTCCAAGAGCCCTTGGCGTTTAAGGGGTTTTGGTGCATCGGCAATGAGCAACACCTTGCCTTGTTTGGATGTAACCAACGCACCGCTGCCGATTAGTGCAACGGTTTGGCGTGTCGCTTGAGGTTTGGGGATTTGTTCCTGCAAATTTTTCTTGTAGGCTACACAGTCATGCTGCAGCGGGCAGCAATGACATTGCGGTTTGCTACGGCTGCAAAGCGTTGCTCCCAACTCCATAAGCGCTTGGTTGAAATCACCAGGTCGTTTTCTACAGAGCATCTCGTTGGCGACTGCCTCGATTTTTTGCAGCGTCTTGCTTCTGCTGACGTCGTCACGAATACCATGCAAACGCGAGATGACCCGCTTAACATTACCATCGACAACGGCTACGGGTTTGGCAAAGGCAATGCTGGCAATAGCATTGGCGGTGTAGCTGCCAATTCCAGGCAGTTTGCGTAACTCATCGGCCTCCGTAGGTAGACGACCGTGATAGTGGGTGATCACCTCCTGCGCACTCTGCTGTAGGTAACGTGCTCGACGGTAGTAACCTAGACCAGACCAGCAGGTGAGCAAAGCGCTTTCATCAGCCTGAGCAAGCGCGACAAAGTTGGGAAAGGCCTTTAGAAATCGACGGTAGTAGGGGATAACGGTCTTTACCTGTGTCTGCTGGAGCATGGTCTCTGCCACCAGCGTTTCATAGCCACTTGCATTACTGCGCCATGGCAGCTGGCGCTGATGCTTGTCATACCAACGTAGGAGCTTATTGGCTGCAGAGGGACCTGGCATAGCGAGATAGCCACTGTAGTTGATCTCTTTAATCCAAGCAAGCGCTGCTACGACTTAGGCATGATGGTAAAGTTACAGCTGAGTGTAAGCTCAGTGCCCACTACTGCAGCGGTAATGGTTTCAGAGGTTGGGACTGATACTTCAGCGGCCGTCAAGAAGGTGCCGGCCCTACCGAGTAGATCGGTTAGCGTAACAGCGGGATCAAAAAGTGTTTTGCCGGTGGCCGAGGTGAAGTGGATCTTAGCGGCGACCACGGGATTGTCCTGGAAGTCATGGACAACGATTGAGATGGGCATGGTGGTCATTTCACCAGCGAACATCATACCGCCACCATTACAAAGGTAGTCGACAAGTCCTTGATCAGACACAAATGCCAGGCTTGTTGGGCTGCCAGAGGTTATGGTGAGCTGAAAGGTGGTTGAGAGGATAGTATTGAGCTGACTATAGCGCGCTTCAACACTGTAGCTGCCCAGAGCGGTTAGCAGCGTGCCTATATGATTGTTAGCGATTCCCTGTTGATTGGTGTGTAGTTGCGACCCATCTAAAACTATCCCACTGTCAGAGGGATGGTAACTAACTAGGGCATTGGCAACGGGATTGCCGTAGGCGTCTTGCAACCTTACTGAGAGGTCTGCCTCGATTGGAGTATCAAGAGGCAGGGTGGTCTCGTTGGTTGCTACAGCAGCTATAGAGGCTACCTCACCTGGGAGCGTAGCAAAGGCAACACTCTGTGGCTCTATCTCGGCAGCGTTGATCAGCAACTCTCCCGCACCCACCTGACTACCTAAGGTGATGATTGCATGGGCGAGGCCGGCGGCGTCGGTAAGGGCAGTTGTAGGTTCTACACTGCCTTCACCCTGCAGTAGCGCAAAGGAGAGCTCTACCCCTTCTATGGGATCACCTGCTTCGTTTTGTAGGCGCAACACCACAGGCTCCAGTGTGCTCAGTACCGGAGCATTCTGATTCTCTCCAGACTCAATTTTTAAATGAAGGCCTTCAAAACCTGTTGATGCAGAAAAGACACCACAACCTGGAAGGTTCAATGGACTGGTCGCAAGAAGAAGGAGGATTTTTGCGCGCCAAACCGTCATAGGTGCTCTCCTGTTGCAAGGGGATCTATTGTTTTCCTCTCTCTGTGTGGGTACCCGAGCAGAGCATCGACAACGCCGACGATGGCAATAGCTGTAAAAGAGAAGAAAGAGATGAGGAAGGTATTGCGATGGCCTTTGGCGCTATCGATCTCATGAAAACTATCATTGCTGGCGTGGTAGAGAGTTAAGGAGGTTAGTGCTGTGCCTAAGGCAAGGCCTTCGGTGATTAAGAAGAGAAAGCCCTTAGCCCGGTCATCATTACGGAACTGGCCATAGCCAAAGGGAATGAAACGCAGGGCGCGGGGGTCATGGGCAGGCTCACTCTCTTCGATGAGACTTTTGGGGAGGGTGGGCAGAGGCGTGGACAAGCTGTTTTGCGCAAACGCGGGTGCTATGGCGTTTTGCGCCGAACCGTTGGCCACCACCTCTACCGGCTTTTCTTGAGTAGGAGAGGGTTGCTGTTTAAGGTTTTGTAAGAACTGTCGCATTCGCGGGGAGTAGTATAGTGGGTCCAGCTGTATGCCTGGACTAAAGTTGAGCAAGCTCTGGAAGTGCAGTTTGGCTCGCTTTTCATCGCCAAGGTTAAAATAGGAGGCACCTAAGGTAGTGTGCGCTTGGACAATGTCCTCCATCTTGCGTAAGCGGTAGGATTCAAGCAGCTGCTCCAGCAGCTTTATGGATTCTGTGTACTGACCATGTTCGTAGAGTTGCGTGCTACGTTGCATGGTCTGGTCAACGCTCTTTTCGCTGGCAGCGACAAAGGGGGTAAACAGCAAAAGGCTGACAAGCGTCCCAAGGGCTTGCCAAAGTGAGTTTCTGTTGCAATTATTTTGCATGGCTTAACACCTTTTTTGCAAAAGCATTGCCAAGCAGTTAAGGTTGGAAAATGATTTGCCTTAAGGCCTTGCCTCGGTGGTGAGTCGTGATAAGAGTGTCTCCAGTGCCAACGCTTTGCCCAAGAGAGCAACACTATGTGCTGTAAGGCTGCAGGTCTTTAAACAGTGAAAGCGCTACTACAAAGAGTCTCAACTGCTGCCGTGGATATTGATGGTGATCGCCGAGCGGAGATCAAAGTAGGGCTGTTGATCTTCCTTGGGGTGCTCCAAGGCGACCAAGAGGAAGATGCTTGCCGGCTTGCTGCCAAGATCGTCTCGCTGCGTATCTTCAACGATACCCATGGTAAAATGCAACGCTCTCTGCTGGATGTGGATGGTAGCGCTCTAGTGGTGTCACAGTTTACCCTTGCTGCTGACTGCTGTAAGGGACGCCGTCCTTCGTTCATACAAGCCGCGCCACCTGACCAAGCGCAGCGGTTGTACGAGTTCTTTGTAGAACAACTACGCAGCCACGGCATTGCCGTCGCCACCGGCGAATTTGCTGCAGCCATGGAAGTGAGTCTGTGCAACAGCGGTCCGGTGACGATCATGCTCGACTCGCAGCAGCCTTGAAGGCCATTTAAAATCAACGTCGTAATAACTGTCTTTGTTCGTAATTACCTTCATCCTTACTATATCCTGATAATCTAGCGTTATATGCGGCGCGTTAGGAGTGTCAAGGGCAATGAGGAAAAATTAAAATCAGATAAATCAAATAGTTGTGCTGTGACGAGGAGAGCTACAAAATAGAAATTTCTCCTTGCGCTACAGTTTAGCGGTGAGTCAGAAGGTAAAGAAAAGGCGATCACCTGCTTGAGCTGTAAGAGTATTCCTAAGATCGATATTGATTAGTGCGTCGGAGATGCTTGCTAGATCAGGCGCTTCGTTTGCGCTCTGCTGGTGTGTTTACCTTGTCAGCTGCGGTTAAGAAGGGTGGCTTGCCCTGCTGGATGCGCTTATCTAACTCGCCAATGAAAAGCTCGACGATTTTAGGATCGAACTGTTTGCCCGCTCCCTGGCGCAGCTCGGCAATGGCAGCCTCATACTTCATGGCTTGGCGGTAGGCACGGTGGCTGGTCATGGCATCGTAACTATCGGCAATGGCGAGAATGCGTGCCCCCAGGGGGATCTCTTCGCCCTTGAGCTGGTGCGGATAGCCCTTGCCATTGTACTTTTCATGGTGGTGGTAGACAGCTGGAATGATGGCGGCTAGCGAACGTATGGGCGTGAGGATCTCTTTACCAATTTCTGGATGGGTGCGGAACTTGTAAACCTGTTCTGATGTCAGGGCTCCGGGTTTGTTGATATAGGTTAGATCAACGCCGATTTTACCGATGTCGTGTAACAGCGCTGCTTTGCCGATGACCTCAATGTCCTCTTCAGAGAGTCCCATAGTAGTGGCAATCAGCATGGCATACTGGCGCACCCGTTCCGAGTGTCCATGGGTGTAGTTGTCTTTGGCTTCGATAGCCTTGGCAAGTCCGGCAATGGTTTGGTGTAGTGTATCTTCTAAATTGGCAAATAACCGCGCATTTTCTATGGAACTTGCCGTGCGGTTGGCAATAAGAGCGACGGCTTTGCGCTGCCCTTCGGTAAAACGTCCTTTTCCGGTAAAGTTGACAGCGTTGATAATGCCCTCAATCCTGCCCTGCAGATAAATCGGTACAGATAGAAATGAAGACATTTTTAGTTTGCTACAGATTTCTCGACCGAAGAACTCAGCACACTGTTCGCGATCAAAAACCACTGGGATCTTCTCCGCATGACGAGCCAGCAGTCGGTTGGTATGAGCGTCTGAGGCAAGGAAATCCGGAGCATTCTGCACGGCACTGCGCCTGCCCACCTCATGCAGTTGCGTTTCTTTTGCTTCCTTGCGCAGGTAGTTTACAAAATCCGCTTCGATGGCGGTATAAGTGGTTTCTAAAGTCAGATCAATAATCACGTCCATCTGTAGGGTCTGATTGATGGCTTCGCTCATATTGTAGAGCGAGAGCGTCTCACGCAGCCTTAGATTTTCTTCGCGCAGACGCCGGCTCTCCAAACCACGTTGGATGACCGAGACGACTTGGTCAATTTTGAATGGCTTGAGGATGTAGTCGTGGGCGCCTTCTTTCATCGCCGTGATTGCTGTCTCTAGTGTGCCAAAACCAGTCATGATAACCGTGACTACCGCAGGATCGAGCTTGCGTATCTTGTGCAGGAGTTCTAAGCCGTTCATCTCTGGCATTTTTAGATCAGAGATGACAAGACTGTAAGTTTCGTTTGCCAGCGCCGCCATGGCTGTTTCACCATTGTTTGCTGTACTAACCTGGAAACCCTCTTTGCCAAGAAATTCGTGCAACAGATCGAGAATCGCCTGCTCATCATCGACAATGAGGATTTTTTCTGTTGCTTCCATGCCTAATACTTTCTTGCCTGCACGGTTTTGAGTTCGGCGTACTTGCTCTGGAGATCGCTCTCGGTCTGCTGCAAGAGGCCCTGCACCCTTTGCTTTGCCGACTCAAGTTGCGACTTTAACAGGTTGTTGTTGGTATAGCCAAGGCTTTGACGAATGTTCTTCTCTTTAGCTCTGTAGTATGTCTTTGAGGTTTTCAACAGGGCGATTTGTCGGTTGATGATATCGCTACTGAGACGTTTGAGTTTTTTACCAAGTATGGTCTCTTCACTGACACTCAAGCTGGAGGCGTTTTCGCCAAAGTACTGTGCTTCAAGCGCTTTTTTATCGTTGGTGAGCCTAGTGATATCTGTATTGGCACGATTTAATCGACTCTGAAAAGTTGCATCGAGCTCCTTGGACTGGCGTAATAGCACATCGAGCATACTGCTGGTAGATCTTGTTGGTGGCCGTACTCTCCGGCGGTTATCGGCGACACCATACGCGTTAGCGCCGTCGGCATAGGCTAGCCACTTTTCCATCTGGTCATGTGGCTCCTCGGTGGTGACAATGCCTTCGAGAATTGGATTGCTCGACATGAATAGATAGTTGGAGGGCAGTGCAAAGCCAAGGCCTTCAGCATCCCGAATAATAAAGGTGTTGATGCCAACCACCTCGCCAGCCTCGGTGATCATCGGCCCACCACTGTTACCCGAATTGATCGACGCATCCGTCTGCAAATAGGCAATGCCGTTCATGTTGCGACCAACATAGCTGATGATTCCTTTTGTTAGAGTGAAGTTCAGGCCATGCGGCGCACCGATAGTCCAGACGGTGTCACCTCGAGTGAGTGTGGTTGCGTCGCCAAGTTTGAGCGTAGAGAAACGACTGCCATCTACCTTTAGCAGCGCCACGTCCAAACGGCGGTCTATCCGTTCTACCTCGGCGCGGTAGCGTGAGCCGTTTTCCAGATAGACGATGGGCGAGTTCATGGGTTCGACAACGTGGGCATTGGTGAGGATGTAGCCATCTGCATCGATAAAGAAACCTGAGCCAATACTACTACCGTCGCTGATAGTGACCGTGGCCCGAATAAGCGCCTCTTGCACCTTCTCCACCGCAGGCGGTTCTGAGTTGGTGGTTTGCACTCTTTGTCGTTGCCGTGGCGTGGGCAGGGCGGCCTCTTGGTCCAGACTCGCCGCGCTCTGCCTGCCTTGACGTTCTAGGTAGTAGTAGGTGGCGGCGATCAGAGCAACGACAACTGTGAGGGAGAGGGTTGTACTCAGCCACCTAGATTGTGAGGGCGCTTGCGGGGCTTCAGGCAGATTATGTGGCCGGGTTGTGGCCTCTACAGGGCCGTGCCTTTCACGTAGCACTAAACTAAGTGGGCTGATATCGGCTGCTTGGATAAGCTGTTGGGCATCGCTGTAGGCGATGCCTGAACAGAGTGGCGCCTGGTTGTCGGCAAGCTGGCTCTTGAGTTGCTGATAGGAGAAGGTGCCAGGCTTGCATCCTAGCAAGTTGAGAGCGGCTTTGTGCAGCTGCTTGGGTGTGGCTTCGCCCTCTACCAAGAGGTCTACAGAGATGTCCCGTTGGCAGAAGCGGCAGGTAATGGCAGCGGCCTTGACGCTCTCGGCGCAGTAGGGGCATTTACGGTCTGTGCTGAGGGTCTCGCTCATACCGGATGATCAGGCAGTGGGGTCTAATTTAGGTCTATACTAAAATATACCATATAAATGTTGGTATAATATTCTCTTGCTTGGTATTTCCTAAGGGGCGATCATTTTTTTACTACAAGGCTGTGGGAGAGGTATAAGTGTGTGGAATAGTAGGATATCTCGGTGAGCGCCAGGCGAGCCCGCTGTTGCTCGAGGGGCTCAAACGGCTGGAGTACCGTGGCTACGACTCGGCTGGAGTAGCCCTGTTCTCTCGTGACAATGGCGGAGCCCAATTTGAGATCCGGCGCTGTAAGGGCAAGCTGGTGAATCTCGAAGAGAAGGTTAAGAACGCACCGCTGCCTGGTAAGCTCGGTTTGGGACATACCCGTTGGGCCACGCACGGCAGTCCAACCGATGAGAATGCCCATCCGCACTGGTCTGAGAATGTGGTTGTCGTTCACAATGGCATCATAGAAAACTACCTGGAGTTGCGGCAACAACTGGTCGAAGCTGGTCATGAGTTTACTTCTGCGACCGATACCGAGGTGATACCGCATCTTGTCGAATACTACTTCAAAGAGTTGGGTGATATGGAAGCGGCATTTTGTCAGGCTGCCAAACGGCTCAAAGGTTCTTTTGCCATTGGCATGTTTTCTACACACGATGGTGATAAAATCTTTGCGGCAAAAAACCGCTGCCCGTTAATTTTAGGATTGGGTGATGGTGAAAACTTTCTTGCGTCTGATATTCCGGCGATCTTGAACTATACCCGCAGGGTCATCATACTTGAAGATGGTGACTGTGCCATTGTCAGCAAAGACCAGGTAAAAATCACCGATGTCGACGGTAACGCGAGAAAGCGGGACTGCAAACAGATTACCTGGACCGCGGCAATGGCAGAAAAGGGCGGTTACCGCCACTTTATGCTCAAGGAGATCCACGAGCAACCGGAAGCGGTTATGCAGACGCTGCAGGGGCGGGTTGACCAGAGCGAGCCAGCCTTGACTCTGGAGGAGGTGGATCTTGATGAGCAGCTTCTCCGTCGTTTGCAGCGCGTTGTGATCGTAGCTTGTGGTACGTCATGGCACGCAGCTCTTGCTGGAAAGTACATGTTGGAATCCCTCGCCCGTATTCCGGTGGAGGTCGATCTCGCCAGTGAGTTTCGCTATCGACAACCTATTTTAGATAACAACACGCTACTCATGGCGATTTCTCAATCTGGAGAGACTGCTGACACCCTTGCAGCTCTTGATGAAGCAAAGGCAAATAAGTCGCCGATTCTTTCTATCTGTAATGTAGTGGACTCTTCCATACCCCGTTCTTCGAACTATGTTTTTTATACGCATGCCGGCCCAGAGATTGGCGTCGCCTCGACCAAGGCGTTTACAACGCAGTTGGTAGTCCTCTACCTCTTGTCACTGCAGTTTGCGCAAGTACGGCGCTCCCTGAATAGCAAAGAGCTGCAGCGCCACTTAGACGATCTGATTCATCTGCCACGACAGATGGAGGAGCAACTTGAGAGAGAAGAAGAGGTTTT
>JANQFH010000004.1 GCA_028277945.1 Oligoflexia bacterium | reverse complement strand
GTTGTGCTCACGCCCTTCACACCACATACCTAGGGTTGCCTGGTGCTGCGCTTGCAGTAAGGGTAGGGCGCCATTTTGCCAAGGGTCTTGCGTGAATGCGATGACATCTTCCCCATCGAGGTTGTATCTGAGTTGATGGATGAGCAAGAAGAGAAACTTAGGAAATAACTCTATTGAAGCGGTGACACCTTGGCCAAAGCCTTCAGCCCAATCTCCAAGTCCTAAACGCAAGGCGGTGTTGGGCTGCTCCCCAAACTCTTTGAGTTGCACGATAAGCGAGCTGGGTTTGTCTTGTTCAGCTAGCTCTGGATCTAGGAGATCGAACAGATCAGGATGACATAGGCTATCTTTAGTGAGTAGGCCTGAGAAGGTTGGCTGCTCCTGACCAAAAAGCTCGGCTTCAACCTCTGCCTCAGTGGGAAGAGCATCCAGAGACTCATAGGCATATAGAGCTGAAACGTTGATGAAGCTTAATAGCAGTCCATAAACCCAAACTCGCATGAGATACTCCTTGATGTTGTGCCTATTAAGGTTAAATAACGCAGCGCATTTATCAGGCTGGGACGACGTTGTCAAGCGTTGGCACCTCGAGTTTGCTCAATCAGCTCTGTTATTTTAGCTAGTTATATAGAAAAAAATGGCTACCTGGGACGGCTATGCTAGTGGCATATCATTCCGATTCCGCAGAGAGGGGGGCTACTTCAAAGTCATAGGTTCCTGGTTCCTTCATGAGAGGCGTGGTCATAAGTACAGGCTCTTGCTCGCCAAGCTCTGGCATGAGCTGGTTGAGTTCGGCTTGCAGGGTATTGCGTTCTGCTTCTAGTTCAGCGATCTCTGTAGGATCGTCGTTGGGATATTCAAGGATCTCTAGTTCTCGCTCTAGCACTTGCAGCTGCAATGTATTGGCTTGCAGCGAGAGCT
The DNA here is from genome assembly GCA_028277945.1 of Oligoflexia bacterium. GTDB lineage: Bacteria > Bdellovibrionota_G > JANQFH01 > JANQFH01 > JANQFH01 > JANQFH01. The sequence goes on along the minus strand of JANQFH010000004.1, from coordinate 6,895 downwards.
CCAATTTTTCTCTCTCCACAGCGCTTTCGGCATTTTCCATTGCGCTCAAGAGTTCTGTGTGCCGTAAGTATAACGCTGCACTGCCTTCTTCATAAAGCGCGATGACAAAGGTTGGATCGGTGAACAGATCAAGCGCTTCCATGAATTCTCCAATGCCCTGCTGCTTAAGTTGGTTTTCAAGAATCAAGCGCTCATCTTCAGTAAGGGATTCGTCCGTCAAAATGCGTTGCCGCTGCTCTGGATCGACATGATATTTTTGATAACCGTTGCGCTCGTCTGCTACATTTTGAGCCGCCCCTTCTGCAGCATTGTTGATGGCCCGCAAGGTGCCATCAACAATAAAGAAAGCAGTTAAACCGGCACTGGTGAGTTGCACGGCTGGATCGAGCACGACATAAGATGGATGCAGCTGTTGCAATACCTCCGAGACCGTGTTGATCTTTTGTGCTGGAGAAGCACCTGGGCCGAGATCATCGAGAGCACGCATCACTACATTGGCCTCATCTAAGATGCGTAGTAGACGCCGGTTACGCAACAGACGGGCTGGATTGGCACTGCCAGCACGCGCGGCACTCTGCATGTCTGCTTCTACGGCTTTGCGAAGCCTTTGCAGCAGGTTTAAACCACTTCCCTCTTGCAGGGCCCGTAGCCACTGGTGGCGGGCCACCCAAGCTTGGGCGCGGGCGCGCACAAAGCTGCGGTTCAGGGCACGTCCCAAATCATAAACGCCACTGCGATAGGGCCCCTCTAGGAGATCCTCTAAACGTGCCACGACCTGTGTTGGTGTGGACCTGCCTGAGCGACTACTATGTCGATTTAGCCAACGCAGTCGCACGCCAAAGAGATCTAAGGCACTGCCAAACGCTTCGAGGCCATTGGTCAAAAAGCGACTTTGAAAGGCAACCATCTCCGCTGTGGATATAGGAGTTCCTCGATTAAGGCGTGAAACAATACTTATCTGCCACGTGGCAGTGGAGACGTGCAGCCAACGATTTTGTTCCGCCCGTACTTGGTTGCGAAAGCTACGAATCCTTCCGCCACTAGCCACCTCCACCAACTCATCAAAGTAGCGTGGTAGAGATCTTATAAAATGTCTTGCAGCGCGGAAAAAACCCTCTCTATCTGGTGGTGGCTCGGGAGAAGGCGCGCCGGCAGCAGCAGAACGCCGTATGGTAGTTGCAGAGGTCGTAGGAGCTCCGATGCTATCGTCGCTCGTGCCAACAACGCCTAAGGCGCCAGCGGTGGCACCGGACTGCAATCCTGATTCTAACAACTCGGCCTCTCCCACAGGCAATGTCTCGTCGGGTACTGTTGCAGCAATGACCGGTGTTAAGGTAGCGGCACCCTGTGCTGCAACTTCACCAGTGCGAGCCACCATCAAAGCGCCACTCTGCGCTAGGGGTGCAACCGAAGCTACGCTGCCACCCTCTAATGCCAAACCCATAGCACCAGGAGTGGCCACAGCCTCAGCTGCCAGCGGAGCTGGAGCTATGGGTTTCGGTATTTTGGGAATGGCTTTGACTGGCAATAAGAGTAGCTCCCAGCTACCCAGGGCATCACCGGCGTAGATGGGATCCCCAGTTTCTGCGGCTCTCTGAAAATTGATGATCATGTTATCATACATGCCAGGCGGAATTGTAGCGAGAGTCGCGTTCCAGCCATGTGTACTGACAGACTCTCCCATATTGCTGAGATAGTAATGGCTTGGCCAATCGAAGCCGACATCCAAACCAGTTAAGTTTTCCACGCCATTTGAACCTCTATCCAATACCGCCATGCCACTGTCAGGCACCCAGAGAATAATCTCTACACCTGCCCCGACGATGGTTCGAACCTGTCCATATAGCGTGCGTAGCAAGCCATTGCGATACTCTGCGGATGCTTGGAATGGATGATTGACGATTTCAAAGTAGGTATCAAAAAGGGCGGCCTTAAAAACAGCCGCGCCATAGTCGTACCGTTTGTCATATGCGGAATAGGGATCATCATAGAGAGAAGAGAGATCCACCTCTCTGTCTCTCTCACGCCAAAGGATTGCCGCCACACTCTCTGCGCCATCTTTCGTAGTTTGAGCTGCAGACAACCAAAGCATCAGCTCATTACGCGCCTGTTGGTATAGCTGCAAATTCTTCTGTCGCTGACGGCGAGCACTCTGCAGTTCTTCAAGTGCTTTTCGCAGTTCACTGCGTGTGAAGAGTTTATAAAATCGTACCTCTGCTTGCGCCTGCTGCTTTTCTCGAATAAGACGATCGAGCTCGGTAGCCATCGCCGTTTCAGTAGCAATGAGTCTGTCTAAACGCCTTAGCCGGCGCAGCGCGAGGATAAGCTGCTGTAGCTCTTGCAGCTGTAGATCTTCACTGGTGGCAAGAGTCGGCGATTGGTTGGCTTGTGGGGAGGGTTCTAGCACTTGTGCCCATGCCCCACGCGTGGGGCAGAGGAGCGCCCATAGGAGGCAGAGGCAGACGACCCCTAAGCCGCCTACTGTATGTAAGCTCCTAAAAAACATAGCTTTCTCATCGATGCGGCCGTAACGGTACTAGCCGCACCCATGTTCGTAGAGCCTAGACGCAAGAAGCGTGCGAGATTGGCATCAGGTTGGTAAAGGCTCACCCTGCTGCCCACTTGCTCGGTACTTGATGCGACATCATAGGTGCAATTGTGCGGCTGCCACCTTGCTATGGCTGGAGAGTATTCTCAATAAGTTTTAACTTACTGAAATTATGTATTTTTTTAAACAAGAAAAGCTAGTATTCGAGCTATTTTGGTACAAAGGTTGCTATTTTAGCTGGCTGTGCTGGTTTTCTTGAATTTGAGTCAACTCAACCATGGATAACAAGGTGTTCTCATTGGTTACCTGCTTTCTAAATAGAACTCTACTTCTTGTTGCCACGACGGCTGTGTTGTTGCCAAGCATGACCCATGCGCAGAAGCAGGCACCCGAAGTTGAAAAACCACCGCCGCTGCTGCCGATTCTCTCAGCCGGTGCCCCCACCGATGTCGAGTACATCCGCGAGGACTTAGTTTCAGCAGGCAAGGAGTACAAGGGAGACTTTCGTATGCTGCAGATGGCGGCCTTTCCGGAGGTTGGTCTGGTCATCCAACAGTCGCATGTCGGTAACCTCATGGACATCGACAGTGCCGCCTACGAGATCCGTAACAGCAATGCAGATGCAGGGGAGCCTGAATTCTTTGGCAACAATGATCCCGCCAATCGAGTCAAGACGGCTTTTTCTGGTAGTGCCTTTGAAACAGCTCAAGTCGTGGTTGGTGCTGATGGTCAACCGCTCGATGCCGTGGCTTTCTACTTGGCGCACGAATGGTTTGCCGTGGGATTACCTAAAGGAGTTACAGCGGAGAGAGATCTATTTCGTAAGCAGGGAGACTTCGCTTTTATTGCAGAACATGATGCACAAGCAGGTGGCAGTTTTACCTATGTACGCTCCCAAGACCTTTTGCAGGGCCTAACAAGTCGAGGTCTGCAAATCCACCTACAGTCGGATGAGGTAGACGCCGGAGCAAGGATCTATGGCATTGCGGTTGAGCGTTCTCAGCAATACGACGCCGTCTATTGGGATAGGCGTTTAACACCTGTGCCCGGTGCCAACAACCTGCCAGAAGACTTCACCTATGATGCTCGCCATCTCTACCTTAGCCTAGGTGATCGACTGCTGGTCATACCTTTTGAAAAAGACAGCAATGTCGTAACTGAGAGGCAAGCCTTGCATGAGACCATCATTGCTGCCTTTCGTAAAGATCTAACGGCTGATTCGACTGCCTTCGACATAGAGGCGCTCGAATTGTTGAGTCTCTGCAGCGAAGGTTGTTATGGCATCGACATCACCCCTTCGCCTTATCATAGTCAAGTCAACTGGCTCTGGGTGGGAACCAGGAAAGGCACGATTAAAGTCTTTTCACTGCGCGACCCACGCCGGCCAGACCATATCACCACCATCCGTACGCCGCTGATGACCGATCCACAGTTGAGCGATAAGCGGCTTATTGGCCTATCGCTTTTGCGCCAAGAAGATCCGGTTGTCCGAGCGGTTATGACCGATGTTCAAGGTAAGACCTATGTTTACGATGTTAGCCGCCAGATGCAGCCGCAGCTGTTTCAAGAGTTATCCGCAGCTGCTATGGACGATCGGGCGCTCTTTTTAGACGAACAGCCGCAAGGTGTGGGTTGGCCCGTGCGTGGTCGTCAGACGGGTCAGTGGCGCAACTACCATGGCAAAGCGACCAAGAGACAGCTGAAATTGCGTGACGTGGAAGATGAACAGGAAACCCGTCTGGCCAACGTCTGGAAGGCTTCCGGTGGTTATCTTGCGGGCTTTCTCTCTCTAGAGTATCGCATCCAGAGGTTGCGACCTCTTATTCTGGATACCCTCAAGTATCTCGGAGTGCCTGGAGTGAGTGGACCGGAGTATCCAGAAGGTCTCTTGAGCGAGTGGTATGCTGCAGAGATGCAGCAAGTGCTCTCTTGGGAGCAGGAGCAGCCGTTGTGGGCACGGTATGGTGCGGTTGGTTGGGCGATGTTGGCCTTACCCACACCCAGCTTTATACAGCGGCTTTGGTCAAGCAAGCTCAGACGCATCAGTTTAGTCGCTTATATGGGGGGCGCCGGGTTCCTAATCGGGTCGCACGAAGGTTATGGCATGTTGCTTAACGAACATCGGGGGGAATTAGCAGAGCGTCTTGAGGAGATTACCGAGTTCCATATGGGATTCGATGTTGCGGAGTCTGTAGAGAGGAATAGTCAAGCAGACGCAGTAAGGGCATTGCTGTTAAGATATTATACCAGCCGTATGTTGGAGCTTATGCAATTGGAGCACCAACTCATCTTAGATGAGCCAACACTTGAAATTACTGACGACTCAATTGCCGTCTGTCTCGAAGAGATGCGTCAGCTGGTTGCCGAGCTTGGCGCCATGGCACAGGAATTTGCCATGGCGATCACTAATTTTGGTGGAGATGCCACCCATTGGCAAAATCTCGCTGCTTTTGCAACCAACATCGAGATCGTCCTAACTAGCATGAACATTATCTCTGCTGAGCTAGGTGATACCAGTGCCGACGCAGTGATCGGCGACCAGCTAACATTTGCCCTCAGTCTGCTCGTCGCTGCTACGGAGCCCAATGAGGGAGAGATCAACTCGGAAAGCTTGGCACGCATGAGTGAGATTGTTCTAGCTCTGAGAGAAAAGCGACAACAGCTGGCAACCCTGATGGCGGAGAAACGCGCTAGGTTGGCAGCACTCGTGGATGAGACGCTCGACTCATTGGCACCCACCGATGTGACAAGCATTATGCAGCGGGTTCGGGAACAAGAAGCAGAGTTGCATAGTGACCACCCCATCTTGCAGGACCCGCAGGCCGCAGGGCAAATGCTTACAGCAATTGAGGAGGCCAAGCGGCTGCGCACTGAGTTTGCGGATTTGCTTATTTCCAGCTTGCAGGTTTTAGATGAGCGGCAGCTGCAGATCATTGAACTGCGCCGACAGATCTACCCGCAACAGGCAGCTGCCGACCAGACTCTGTTGCAACAACTCAGAGAAGATTACCAACAGCAAGTAGAGGCGCTGCAGGCAGAGTTACTTGAATTGCGCACAGCGGTCAGCATTGCCAGGCAACGTTATGACGCTGAAAAGCAAGCTTACGAGCTTAGCCTCAGTTGGAAAGATGTATCGTGGAAGTTCTTTTTTGCTAACGTCGTGGCGATTCCTGTCGAAGTCTTTTTACGTAACCGGTTACCCTTTCTCAGATCGCTTCCTGAAAGCACACAAACTGCACGCGTAGGGAGTCGGACAGTCAGGCGGCGCTGGTTCTGGCGGCAAGTACTCTCTGGGTATCATACCAATTCAGCGCGGGCGCTTGGCGTCACCTATGGTGTGGACACCCTTCTTACCAAGATAAGAGACAACGATGGTCTGCGGCTTTTTGTCACAGAGGAGTTTCTTAACAGTTTGGAGTATGACATTGGTGTTTATGAGGCGCGCCTAGCTCGTACTTTGGGGGCTCTGCAGTGCCTTGATCTTTATTTGGGTGTGGCAAAAGAATGAGAGAGCTAAGAGATTGTGTGTCGTTTCATGCGGAATTTCCAATTAATCAATTTCTTGGCAAGATCCTTATTATCTGCGATACAGGAACAACTACGTCTTCGTCCCATTTCGGGACAGAAAACTTGACGGCGGCGGTTTGCTTACCCACTGCTTTAACTATTTCTGGATGGCAACTTGGCCATTCACTTACATCATCAGTTAGAGCGTTAAATGTCGGTGTTCCAGGCTCATTATCAGATAAGAATCCTTTTTCCCTTAGTTTTCCTTTCAATGGCCTTTCGACTCCTTCAATCGTAAACTCAACCTCATCCCCATATTCAAGACGGCTGAGCTCTTCTTGGCTCGGTCCTTCACCTCCGCCAGCTGGTTCCTCGCCACCACCCGCTCCAGTATCGCCAACGCCATACACGACAATCCCCATCCCCGGCAGGGTAGCAGCGGCACCTAGTGAGGCGCCTTCAATGGCAATGGGCGCGATGGTTTGTATGGGGATGACATCGATGAGCACAGCTTGCAGTCCAGAGCGACTACCTTGCAAGCCAGGCTGAAGCAAGCGTGCTAGCAAACCACCCGACACTCTGGAAGCACCTGTACCAGAGAATCTTTTCATCAACATCTGTTTGCTAAGATCATAACCCCCCTTCATGAACACGAGGTTCATAGCGATATTGCTACTCGCCATACCCATCATCTCCGGGTTGTTGTGCTCACGCCCTTCACACCACATACCTAGGGTTGCTTGGTGCTGCGCTTGCAGTAAGGGTAGGGCGCCATTTTGCCAAGGGTCTTGCGTGAATGCTACGACATCTTCCCCATCGAGGTTGTATCTGAGTTGATGG
>JANQFH010000088.1 GCA_028277945.1 Oligoflexia bacterium | reverse complement strand
TAGTACTGCACCAGACTGATGACGAGATTCCACACATTGATACATATCGTTTCCCGGTAGTAGAAAATGAAGAAAGTCCTCTTTTCGATTTAGTTGTGTACATGACTGGAGGGATGTCAGATATAATCATGCCAAATATGGATGATTTCGAAGAAGATACAAAATTAGCTGAAATTACAACTTATGCACTCAACTTTCGGGTTTCATAATCAAATCGTTCTTTGACAAGCCAACACATTGCAATGCGGTGTTGATGATCGTATCAAAAAAAGCTGATGCCGTCTTCTCGCAGTAACTGCCGATGTTGCTGAGTTTATCGACGGCCAGCGACAAAACGCGATAGAGGGCCTCGATAAACGAGATGTCGTCAACTTCGTTGCAGCAGCGGTAAAATAGTTCACCGAAGGTCCGGTGATCCGATTCGAGTCGGCATTGATAGACAATGAACATATACCGCATGAACACGATAGTGGTATGCGCTATCAAGGCATCAAAATCTCGGCATTGGATTTCCTTGGCCAATTTCAAGTGCTGTTTGGACATTTTGAAGAATACCTCGATGTCCCAACGCTTGCCGTAAATGCGAATGACATCTTCATCAGCCAGCTGGTCATCGGTGGTTAACAGCGCCAGCCAGTCCTTTTTGTGTTTGTCTCGTACGAACACCAGTTTAACGCGACGACCATCTTTAAGACACACAACCGTACTGGCCAATATCTTGGCGCGGCCTCTTCGTTTTTTTAGTCTGTGGTAAATGGCCATAAGGTCCATTGATCGACCCTGCCAGAGATAATGGATCATCGGCGATTTTCTCACCATGCCGATAATGTCGATATGCTGTGCCAGACAAGTAACCGTGCTGGGCAAGGTAAACCAGCTGTCCATAAGCAGGTACTTGGCCCGGATACCGGCAGACAGGGTCCGCTTGACCATTGCTTCCAGATGTACAGTGGTTTTGGCTGTGGCCTCTTTGCGACGCCGATAAGCACAACAGCGTTTGTCCAGGATCTTTTGATTGCTGCAAAGTCTCTTTTTTTCATCAGCAGATGACAGCAGCAAAAAGTCCAACGGCAAACAACTGGCACCATCAGACCAGCAGATGGTGAGCATGCGAAAGCCTTTTAAAAACCGTCCTGTCGTATGGTCGCGTACGCGACTGAGCAACTCTACCACTTTAGATCGCGAACGATCATAGGTGCTATCGTCGATGATCAAAACAGCCTCCCGATCGTCACCGGTTAAGCGGTCAAAAAAGCTATAGAGTAAACCACCAAGGCGAAGCAATACTTTGCGCCAATTGTAGGTCGTTCCCTTTAGTAGCTGATAGGCTGCATCTTTGCCAAAAGGCACATCGGGGTTGATGACCATGCCGCGAAAGAAGTTCTTCCCGATGAAAGGCAATGTAAATATGGCTTGTGTCAAAGAGCGA
>JANQFH010000013.1 GCA_028277945.1 Oligoflexia bacterium | reverse complement strand
CGCCTCTGTAAGGGGGCTTATAAAGAACCAGCTACCATTGCCTGGCAGAACATGCGTGACATACGCAACCATTTTGTTGAGCTCATGAAGCTGCTCTTTGAAGCAGTGGCTGCCGGCAAACCGGTTTATCCAGCCATAGCAACCCATGATGATCTTTTGATCGCTACGGCACGCAAGCTGGTAGGGGAGATGCAGATCCCACGCGATACGTTTGAGTTTCAGATGCTCTATGGACTACGACGCCGTTTGGCAGCACAGTTGGCTGCTGAGGGGTTCAAGGTTCGTGCCTATGTCCCCTATGGCCATGATTGGCTACCCTATTTTTACCGCCGGCTACGAGAACGTAAAGAGAACGTCCTGTTTATTTTGAATAATCTTTTCAAGGACTAAGGCCACAGATGCGATCCGGCCAGCTTTGAAGGACAGCGACTTTTTTGCTATCATACAAGAGTTATGCTGTGGGTACGCGGCAAAAGGCATTTTTTCCTGTGGCTACCGTTGGTTATCGCTGTTGGCTGTGGTGGTGCCGAGGAGAGCAGTGAGATTACCAATAACCTGTTGCAGCAACAGGGTGTCTGGTACCAGGTTAGTCTTGTCGAGGGCGTTGAGCAAGGCGATGTTGAAGAGATTGCTGTATCGACGCAGGAGAATGTCATTGCCTTGCCGATTGCCGCCGGTAAGGTGGTTTACGGTGTACTGCCGCTAACCTCGCACGGCGAGTCCGAGCTCTCTGGAGTTTTGGCCATGCCTGCGGGAATTTCTGCCAGCCTCAACTACACTCTGCAGATTCAGGTTGGCGATGCATTCCCCATACTAGACAAGGGTCAGTTAACCCCAACGCTGCCGACGCAGCCGTTTGTGGTTAACGTTGCTGAATACATTGCCGAAGGTGAGACAACCCTGTTGATTGTTTCCATGCAACGACTTTCTACGGTTCTAGACGGCACCCCAACCGTAGCCGCGACACTGAGCGACCTTTCCTACCATTAGCATCTGTTCTTCATTCTAGTTTCTTTACAGTTGCTTGCTTCCGCATTATCGTAGACCACTAATCTTAGAGGAGAGCGGGCTGTGGCAGACTCTATCTTTCACTTTGGTGCAGGCAAGGCAGATGGTTCTAAGGATATGCGGGATCTGTTAGGCGGGAAAGGCGCCAACCTTGCTGAAATGAGTAGTCTCGGCATTCCCGTGCCACCTGGTTTTACAATCACAACGGCAGTCTGTAATGCCTATGCAATTACCGATGCCTTACCACAAGGATTTACGCAAGAACTGCAGCAGGCCGTAGCAGTACTGGAGGGGGCGATGCAACGCAGTTTTGGTGATACAACGTCTCCCTTGCTCGTTTCCGTGCGCTCGGGCGCTAAGTTCAGCATGCCAGGCATGATGGATACCGTCCTCAACCTTGGTTTGAACTCACAAACCGTTAAGAGTTTAGCAGCCGCGAGCAATAATGAGCGTTTTGCCTACGATAGCTATCGCCGCTTTATTCAGATGTATGCCAATGTGGTTCGAGGCGTTGACACTCGGCCCATGGAAGAGCTTCTGACAGCGGTTAAAAAGAAGAGTGGAGTAAAGACGGATGCAGACCTCAGCGCTACACAGATGCGGGATTTGGCAGGCGAGTTTCTACAGATCTATGCCGATGTTCTAGGTGAGCCTTTTCCCGAGGATCCCTGGGAACAGCTCTTAGGTGCCATCAAAGCCGTGTTCCAATCGTGGAGTGGTCGGAGGGCGAAGGTTTATCGCCGGTTGCATAATATTCCTGACTCTCTTGGTACCGCCTGCAACATTCAGTGTATGGTTTTCGGGAATTTGGGCAACGACAGTGCCACCGGCGTGGCGTTCACTCGTAACCCTTCCACAGGTGCGCGACACATCTATGGAGAGTACCTCATAAATGCCCAAGGTGAGGACGTTGTTGCTGGTATTCGCACTCCACAGCCCATTCGCCAAGCTGATGCTGCCGGGAGCGGCGTAGTATCTATGGAAGAGAGTATGCCAGCGCTTTTCAAAGAGCTGACCACTGTCTGTGCCAAACTTGAGAGGCACTATGTGGATATGCAGGATGTGGAGTTTACGATTGAAGCTGGGAAATTGTGGTTGTTGCAGACCCGTAATGGTAAACGTACGGCCGAAGCCGCACTGAAGATCGCCAGTGATTTGGTTAAAGAGAATATAATCGATAAAAAGACCGCACTCATGCGGGTGCAGCCCGATCAGCTGGAGCAACTGTTGCATCCAACTATCGATCCAAATTTTAAACGCACTGTGCTGGTAAAGGGCCTGGCTGCAAGCCCAGGCGCTGGGTCAGGTAGAGTGACCTTTGATGCCGATGAGGCAGAGAAACGCAGTAGTAACGGCGAGAAAGTTATCTTGGTTCGGGAAGAGACTTCCCCTGAGGACATTCACGGTATGTATGCGGCAGTTGGTATTCTTACCTCAACCGGCGGCCTGACCTCCCATGCCGCCGTGGTTGCACGTGGCATGGGAAAGCCCTGTATCGTTGGCTGCAACGCCATTCATGTAGATAGTAAAAAGCAAGAGTTTGCTACGGCTTCGACGACCGTGAAAGATGGTGATCTCATAACCATCGATGGCAGCAGCGGTGAGGTTATGCTTGGTGAGGCACCGTTGATTGAGGCGCAGCTGGATGAAAATTTGCTGCAGTTTTTGCAGTGGTCCGATCAGCATCGGCGGCTACGGGTGCGGGCTAATGCAGATACGCCGCAGGATGCGCAGCGTGCTCGTGAACTTGGTGCCGAAGGCATTGGTCTGTGTCGCACCGAACACATGTTTTTTGATGAGAATCGTATTGCTTTAGTACGCAAGATGATTCTCGTGGAGAAGGATGCCGATCGTGAGGAGATATTACAGAAGCTTCTTGGCGAACAACGGCAAGATTTTGTCGAAATCTTCAAGGCCATGTCGGGTCTTCCAGTGACTATACGTTTGTTAGATCCGCCGTTGCATGAGTTTTTGCCCCACGATGCCGAGGGAGTCAGCTTTTTAAGTAAAAAGTTGGACTTTGATTCAGAGTGGCTACGCAGTCGTATTAACAAACTCACCGAGTTTAACCCGATGTTAGGTCATCGTGGCTGTCGCTTGGGAATCACCTTTCCACAGATCTACGATATGCAGGTGCAGGCCATCGTTGAGGCCGCTTGTGAGGTTGAGGCCAAGGCTAAGGGCAGTGTCTTGCCTGAGATTATGATTCCTCTTGTAGGTGCGGCCGAGGAATTTCATTGGCTGCAAGCGCGTGCAGAGAAAATCTGTAAAGAGGTATTAGCAAAGAGCCGTGTACAAGTAAGCTGTTTGATTGGGACGATGATCGAGATTCCGCGTGCGGCATTGACAGCGGGAGAAATCGCAGAGCATGCACAGTTTTTCAGTTTTGGTACCAATGATCTGACGCAGACGGCTCTTGGTATGAGCCGTGACGACGCCGGTAAGTTTCTCGATAGGTACATTGAGATAGGCATCTATAAGCGAGATCCCTTTAGTGTTTTGGATCAGCCGGGTATTGGCCGTTTAGTCCGGTTGGCTTGTGAAGAGGGTAGGGCAGCTCGAGGCGATCTAAAACTCGGCATCTGTGGCGAGCACGGAGGAGATCCAAGCTCAGTCCGTTTCTTTCACGAGGTTGGCCTAGATTACGTCAGCTGTTCGACGTTCCGTGTCCCTGTTGCCCGACTGGCGGCAGCACAGGCAGGTATCGCTGCGAGCCCGTGAGCCTTGACATCTGTGGGCCATTGGACTATTTTGCCGCCTCATGGCGCGTAAAACTGCTGAAAAAACTGAAAGTTATGCTGTGTTGGCACTGGGCTCCAAACAACAGTTGGTAAGGGTTGGAGACATCGTGCGGGTTGAAAAGCTAACCGCTGAAGCTGGTAAGAAGTTGCAGCTGGATCAGGTCCTCTGTGTTAAGTCCGGTAAGACGTTCAAGGTTGGCCAGCCTCATGTTCAGGGTGCCAGTGTTGAAGCTTCGGTGGTTGATTCGATCAAGGGTCCGAAGTTGAGCGTGTTTTATAAACGTCGTCGTAAGCACTCACGCAAAAAGATTGGTCATCGGCAGCTGTATACGCTTGTACAAATTGATGCAATCAAGGACTAAGTTATGGCGCATAAAAAAGGCGGTGGTTCCTCACGTAATGGTCGCGACAGTGCTGGTAGGCGTTTAGGTGTCAAAGCATTTGCAGGTGAGGAAGTTACAGGCGGTGCGATACTCGTGCGGCAGCGTGGTAGCAGAGTTCATGCTGGCAGTTTCGTGGGTGTAGGTCGCGATCACACGCTGTTTGCCAAGGTAGCTGGTAAAGTGGTTTATCAACGTCTTGGTAAAGCGAGACGCCGGGTCTCCATTGTTCCAAAAGCAACGCCTTAAACAGAAACCAGCAAAACCCACTGTTCTTAACTCATGGCAGTTCAATTTGTAGATGAGGCGAGGGTTTTTATCAAAGCCGGTGATGGTGGTCGTGGCTGCGTTGCCTTTGAACCAGTCGCGGGTACGCCGAAGAAGCGTCGTGCCAGTGGTGGTAATGGCGGTGATGGTGGCAGCGTTTACGTTGTAGGTGATGCAAACCTCAGTACCTTGCTCGACTTCAAATACCAACAACACTTCCATGCTGAAGATGGTGGGCTTGGTGGTAATAACAACCGCAGTGGCAGGTCAGGTAAGGATAAAACCATCGTCGTGCCGTTAGGTACGCAGTTGCGCTCGTCTAGCGATTTCGTGGTCGAGGTCCTCCAACCGAACCAACCGCACCTGCTTAAGCGCGGTGGTCAAGGCGGGCAGGGCAACCATGGGCAGCATCAACCCTCTGCGGTGGTTGATAGCACCGGTGAAAGAGTCGAAGGCGAGTGGTTTGATCTTGAACTTAGTCTGGTGGCAGACGTCGGCCTGATCGGTCTGCCTAATGCTGGTAAGTCTAGTTTCGTCCGTTGTATCTCGGCTGCCAAGCCTAAAGTAGGAGACTACGCTTTTACCACGTTGCATCCGACGTTGGGAAGGGTCGAGCCAGACGAGGGCGAGCCCTTTACCGTTGCTGACATACCTGGTCTAATTGCAGGAGCCCATCGTGGGATTGGGCTTGGTAATCGATTTTTGCGTCATATTTCGCGTGTTGGATGCCTCGTGTTTATTATCGACATTGCTGCAGGGGAATCTGCTGCAGAAGATGCACTTGACACGGTGAGAGGTGAGCTCCAGGCTCATGATGCCAAGCTTTTACAGCGAGCTCAACTTGTACTGTTCAATAAAGTCGATTGCCTTGAGGATCGATCTATTGTGGCTTCCTTGCAGCAGAAGGTGAGAGCAGAACTGGGCTTGTCCGCGCTTGCCATTTCTGCCAAGACTGGGGAGGGAAGCAAAGCGGCGGTTCAGCTGATGACCCAAGAGCTGATAAAATCCGTGCATTAGGGCAAACGGTAAAGGTGTTGTCGATGGATAGACGGGGTAAAGTGCGAATCGTCATTCTTTTGCTGTTGCTGATTGCTGGCTTGGCTCTTGTCATTAGCAAATCCATTGATGAAAGGGAAGATGAACAAACTGTTGTTGAGTTTTTTGATAGCCAAACCGAGTCTTTAGAGGCTATCACTGCGGACCCGTCATTGGCTGATATTGTTGCACGTTACCGTGAGGTTTTAGGCGCCTTTGTAGTTGATATGGAAGTTCATGTCGTTATGGAACGTGGCCCTATTACCAAGAAGTTGGTACGCAAGAATCACATTGAGTACGATCGAGAGGGCAAATGGCATCTTGTTAGGGAGGATCCTTTGCAGCAGAGTCGTTGGGAGATCTACTCGCTAGGCAAAGGCAGTCGTAAGCTCTATCTTCGTAAGAACAATGAGGACTTTGAGTTTGCCGCAGATCCCCTCGAGCTCAATCGTTGGCTTGATACTACCATGCTCGACTTCTATCTGTTGGTGGCGAGATATCGCTCCATGCTGCTAAGCACGGAGGCAGCTTCTACAGCAAAACAGACAACCATTCAAGGTCTGGCCTCACGCTGCGAAACTTGGCAAGAAAATCCTAACCCTGAGGAGAGTAAAAAGATTCAGCTTTGCATTGCTGAAAAGGGGGAAATCATTTTGACGGGCAAGTATGAAGAGGTTTCACGCCATGAGGCAGATGACTTTCCCGTTGGCAAGCGGGTGGAGGCCTCCTTTGTGCTGCAACGCCATGGTGAGGCGGTTAAAGCTGTTGTTGTTCCTCTTCAGCCGTAATATGGTCTTCTGCGGCTTGTGTAGCGCTGTCACCGCTCCACAGCTCTTCCAGACAGTAACGCGAGCGAACCGGTGTATGAAAGAGATGGACAACAACATCGCCATAGTCGAGGACAATCCACTCACCCACGCTTTCGCCTTCTACGGCGTGAGGTTTGCCAACCTGTTCGATGAGACCATCACTGATCGCCCGTACTTGGCGTTGTGAGTCGCCACTGGCGATGACAAAAACATCGGCAAAGGAACACTGCTTTGAGACATCTAGGGTAAGAATGTCAGAGGCTTTTTTGTCTTTGAGGAGTTTGGTTATCTGCTGGGTGAGTTTTGTTGTCTGAATGACGATCAATCCTTGTTATTCGTTTGCGATCTATCTGTTTCCACTATTATTTTTCTATTATATCACAGCTCTGTCTCGATTGTACAAACGTGCCCAGGGGCGGAATCGGGTAACTTTAAGGGGTTGCGACACGGGGATTTTCAGATCTTATACCCTCTTCAGCGCCTTTTTGACTGCGTTCTGTAACTCGGGGAGGTTTTTGCTGACGACATCCCAGACCAGATTCAGGTCAATCTCAAAATAGTCATGGATAATTTTGTCTCGCATGCCGGCGATATTTCGCCAGGGGATATTTGAAAATTGACTTTTCTCCGTGTCCCCAAGTTTTTTGACCGCCTCGCCGATCACCTGTAATTGACGAACGGTAGCGTCCTGAACCATTTTGTCCTGCTCAAATGCGGCTTTTCCTTTGGCCGTATATTTTAGAATAGATTCTATGGCGTCTTGAATGTGAAGCCAATAGGCACGATCTCGGCCAGTCATAGAGGCTTTGCTTCCTCAAAGATACGATCTTTTAGATGACGACTGATGCCACCCTCGGAGATTGCTTGTACCTTAACACCAAGCAAGTCGGAGAGCTCTTGTTCAAATCCAATAAGGTCGAGTAAGGAGCGACCGGGCTCCATTTTTACCAGTAGATCCACGTCACTAGACTTAGACGCCTCACCTCGCGCCACCGAACCAAATACCCGTATGTTGCTGGCACCATGCAGTTGAGCTAGTTTCATAATCTCAAGACGATTAGTTGCTAGTTCTTCGAAACTCACCATTTTAATATTAGCAAACGTGTTGAATTTATAAAACCTTTTTGTTGTACAAACACGAAGAGTTACAAACATGCCCAGGGGCGGAATCGGGTATCTTTAAGGGGTTGCCTGTGCAACCCCTCTGCTTCGGCGAGGCCGCAGCATTCACCCAGGCTCGATTCCTAACAAAGATAACAAACATGCCCAGGGGCGGAATCGAACCACCGACACGGGGATTTTCAGTCCCCTGCTCTACCGACTGAGCTACCTGGGCACGTCTGCAAATATCGAATTTGCCTAATTATCTGAAAGGCAGCAAAAAGGGAATGAATTTTCCTGGTTCTGGGAGGTTGGCTTAAAAGGGTGGTTTAGAGCCAGCCGAGACAGCTCTAACGCTGAATCAACTCGATCTTATAACCATCGGGATCTTCGACAAAGGCGATCACAGTAGTTCCGTGTTTCATCGCTCCAGGAGGCCGGGTGACCTTGCCTCCACGCGTCTCCATGGCTTCACAGGTTTTGTAGATATCCTTAACTGCAAAGGCCATATGACCGTAGCCATTGCCAAGATTATAGCTCTGCGTATCCCAATTGTGGGTCAGCTCTAAAAAAGGCTCGCTGTCTGCATCCACGCCAAGGAAGGCGAGGGTAAACTTGCCACCAGGGAAGTCCTTTTGGCGTTGTAGCTTTAGACCGAGTACCTCGGTGTAAAACTGAATAGAGCGGTCCAAATTACCGACTCGGATCATCGTATGCAGGTACTGCACGACAAACTCCTTTGCGCTTGACTTTGGCTAGCATATAATGCCGACTCACTGGGTCAAGAAAAGAGTGGTTGTAGCAAGGAGTTGTAAGAATGAGTGACTACAAAAAGTACCTCTGTTCCGCTTGCGGCTTTATCTATGATGAGGCTGAGGGGGATCCTGATGGCGGCCTACCACCGGGTACCCGTTTTGAGGATATTCCCGACGACTGGGTCTGTCCGGTTTGTGGTGCCGCCAAGGCGGACTTTGAGCCCTATGAATAAAACTGCTGCGCCGAGGTGAAAGCGACCTCTGAAAATCTGCCCTCATGGTCGATTCGCCTACCGGTCTATCTCATCCGATCCGTTATTGGTTTTAACCTTGGCCTGATTGTTTACAGTTACGCTCTGCTGCTTCTAGAGGCTTTAGAGAGAGCCAATGGTGGCGAGCCGGTTGCCGCCTATGGACTCGTACTCTATCCACTTGAGTGGGTAGGTTTTTGTATTGCCTTTGGAATTTTCCTGATTGCTTTTTTAGAGATTCCCACGGGCATCTTAGCAGACAGCATAGGTCGTAAGTTTGCTGTCATCACCGCTGGAATGATGCGTATGTTAATGTTTTGTTGTCTCATTATAATCTGGCGCCTGTGCGAAAGTGAGAGCCCACTGGGGTCTTTGATCATCTCCTGTGCATTGGTGTTTGAGTTCCTCTCTGCTACCGCTTTTGCCTTTTCAAGTGGTTCTTTTTTGGCGTGGTTGGTGGATAGCTTAGAGAATGAAAACAAGAGTAGCTGGCGAACCTTCATGATGACCCGCTCCTTGGCGTATCATGCTGCCATTACTTTGCCGGGGGCGCTTGTTGGGTTGTTTGCTGTACTAAATGGGTATGAGCTGTATGCCTACCTTACAGGGGGTTTCCTAGAAATCTTCCTGGCAGTTTTTCTCTACTTTGGCATGCAGGAGAACAAACAGTATCAATTTAGCGGAGCGCTCGATGTGTTCAAAGGCAGAGCCAAGCAGGTCTTTGGCGATGCAGCAGTGGTGTGGGCAGCAGCCATAAAGGTGTTATTAAGTCGTCCAGTTTTGTGGGTCATTTTTCTAACAACAAGTGCGCATTGGGGACTAAGAAACCTTGTAGCCTGGTTGTGGCCAGTTTTTTGTAAGGCACGCTTTCCCAATCAGTTAGAGCGCTTCTCTACAGAGTGGATCGTTCTGGTGATGGCCTTTGGGGTTAGTAATTTTCTTGGTGCTTTTGTGCTTTCCAGGTGGATGTTCAAACAACAAGGCAGACAGGGTGGCGCAGCTCAAGGGAAGCGATTGGTCTGGCTTACCTTGCTGATCTATCTTGCCTCAGCAACAGCCATAGTTTTGCTTGCCATTGTCCTCTCCCTAGACATTAGCGTCTCTGCCAATCTAACTCTGTTTCTAGTGCTATTGGCTCTGTTTCATTTGTTGAAAGAAGGCGTGAGAGCTGTGAGCGACAGTTTGCATAATGAATTCATCCCAGCAAACACCAAAGAGCGCTCCACAGTTCTCTCCCTAGGGTCCATGTTGATTAGTTCGATAGCAGCGGTCTTTGTATTTTTTGGCACCGGTGACAAAGCGAGTAGCATGCTCTGGTGGCTCCTCCCAGCGCTAGTTCTGGCAGGCATGACCCTGCTACAGACCTTTGTCTGTTTGCGCAAACTTAGGGTGGGCTAGTTTGAGTAACTCTGAAATCTTGGCGCACATTGGCGGGATTTTATGACAGGTAAATCTCAGTCACTGCCCTCACTCAACATCCGCCTGCCGGTTTATTCAGTGAGAGGAATTACTGGCTTTTCAATTGGAGTGTACGTTACTACCTATGCGCTTTTGATTCTCGAAAGTTTGACGCAAATTAATGCAGGCGCTGCTGTTGCCGTTTTTGGCCTTCGTCTCTATCCGTTGCAATGGGTCGGCTTCTGTATTGCCGGGGGTATTTTACTGATAGCCTTGCTAGAGGTACCCACAGGTATTCTTGCTGACAGTTTAGGAAGAAAGTTCGCGGTTGTCATGAGTGTGGGCTGTCGCAGCGTGGTTTTTGTCTTTTTATGGCTTATCTGTAGAGAGGCCGCCTCTGCTAATCCGCAGGCCCATCTCATTATCTTGTACGCACTTGGGTTTGAGCTCGCAGCGGGGTTTGCCTCTGCCTTTTTTAGTGGTTCTTTTCTTGCCTGGGTTGTCGACTCTCTGGAAGCGGAAGGCAAGGGACCTCTACGGGCTTTTATTATAGCGAGATCTTGGGTCTACTATTGGGCTCTTCTTATTCTCGGCTCTCTGCTTGGCATAGGTAGCAAGTTGGCCGATTTTATACAATATAGCTACATTGTTGGCTTTTTCCTCGAGTCAGGACTGGCAGTCTTTTTGTGGTTTACGATGCAGGAGAACGTGCAGTACCAATTTGCTAGTGCTTCGCAGGTTTTTTCGACCAAATACCGTAAAGTTTTTACTGAGGTTGCCGAAGTTTGGAAGAAAGGCATCAAGATACTGATAAAAACTCCAGAGTTGTGGTTTGTTTTTATTACTGCAGCGGCGCTGCGTGCGGTACTTAACGTGGTCACATGGCTATGGCCGGTGATCGGCAAGAGCAGATTTCCAGGTCAGCTACAACAGTTCTCCAAAGAGTGGGTTATATTGGTCTTGGCTTTTTCCTGCTGCACCCTTATAGGGAACTATCTGCTTTCTAATTGGCTAAACAGCAAGCGAGGAGTTGGAGGGGCACACGTTGTTTGGCTGACCATGATCGTCAATCTCATTGCCATGATACCGATTGTGTTTATTGCTGTGGTGATGAGCCTGCAAGATACTCCTTTCGCCCAGCTCTATGTTTTTTTAGTGGCTATAGCGGCATTTCAGTTTTTTAAGGGGGGTCTGCTGTCCATGACTGATACCATACAGAATGAATTCATTGCCGCTAATACAAAGGAGAGGTCAACAGTTCTGTCGCTTGGAGGCATAATACAAAATGGGGTTGGGGCGATTTTGGTGTTTTATGGAGTTGGCAGTACAACGACGAACTTAGTCTGGTGGCTGCTGCCGGCACTGGTTCTGGTGGGTATGACCCTGTTGCAGACCTTTGTCTGTCTGCGCAAACTCGCCTCTTAACGCATCGCAATATCCAAAGCGAACGATTGATTTACTCGATCGTGAGCGCGGGGTCTGGGGGCATCGGCGAGGCGTTAAATCTATAATCGAGGCGGGTAGCGTCCCTAAAGCCGAGACGGGCCCCCAGCTATAATAAAATAACGCGCCTGGAGAGACTTGAACTCCCGACCTACTGCTTAGAAGGCAGTTGCTCTATCCAGCTGAGCTACAGGCGCACGATAAGAGGCCTATTTATATGTTTGTGGCCAAGGGCTGGCAACCCTAAAGAAATGTTTGCTTTTTTGTAAAATAGTAACTTTTGTTTACATTGCTATATTTTAAATGGGTCCTAGAAAAGCTAACCTATTTTATGTTAACATAGAAATCAGATGAATTATCGTTTTAAATGTAACTTATGTTCCGCTACCTTTGAGCTTCGCCAAGAGGTGGTGCAAGGCGGCACAGAGATGTACTGCTGTGATCGCTGTGGCAACCTCTGCCAGGTGCAGCAATCTCAAAGCTTGAATGTAGCCTATCCGGGTGCAGTACAGCTGCATGGCTGCGAGCTGGTCGGTGCTGTGCAGGCGCAGCCGTTGCTAGGGGTTGTTGATACAGAGGAGTTTGAGTGCCCTGTGGAAGCGACGCAAGTGGATCGAGAGGAAGCAACACAGGTAGATCTAGGGCCGCAATCGGCACCAGCGCCAAAAGAGAGCATGCTCGCCTGGATTCAAGAGGAGGCCGAGAGCAAGGAAGAGGCAGCACTTGAGGGGGTGGTGTCGCAGTGGCGAGTGACACGGGAGAGTGGTCAGACCTATTCGTTTCATTTTCTCGTTGCCTTAAGGAAGTGGATTATGGATGGCAGGATTACTGCCGGAGACCACCTGCTAACCAGTGGTGGCGCAGAGTACGTGGTGGAAGCTTATCCAGGTACTGCAGATCTGTTCCAAAATCTTACTACAGCACAGAAGCGTCGGACCCAAGTGCTTAACAGAAAGCGGCGTCGTCAATTCCTAGCGCAGAAGTTTCGCCAGTTCAAATACCGACGGGTCGAGATTCTCTTGGTGACAATGCTGCTGATCTCAGCAATGTTTTTTGCTGGGCAGTTTGGTTGGCAACACTATGCCAAACTACAGTCGATTACCCGTGCAGAGACCTACCTGCATGGCCTTAAACGTCTGAACCTCGAGCCAGCAACCGTCACGGATCCGAAAATGATCTCGGCATGGGTCTGGAGCGATCAAGAGGGTGCGATCCAAGATGCCATCGGCGCTCTAACCGCACAGATAAGCCGTTATCCACAGAACCTTGAAGCGACCTGTCTATTGGCAGAGAGCTTTAGTCGACGAGCAGCGTTTACCGGCAACCTCAGTGAGTTAACTCTAGCACGTAACTTGCTCGACTATTTAGGCAAACACGCCGCAGAAGCGTCTTGTCTGTTGCGGGCGGAAGCCGTCTACCACTGGAGTCAGGGCCATGATGAGAGCGCGCGCGCCTACTTGCGGCGCTATCTGGCACAGAGCCAAGATCCCTATGGTTTTTATATCCATGCACTATTGGAGCTCGATAACCAAAATTCGCAAGCGGCAAAGAATAGGTTAGCACAGGCCATCGAGTTGTTACCAAACAACACCAATTTTCTCTTAGCCCACGCCAAGATTTTTGAGCAAGAGTCTAAGTGGGACCAGGCGATTGCCTTAGTTAACAAAGCATTAGAGATCGAGCCAGGCAATGTCACCATGATTAAGAGGTTGGCACGCTATTATGAAAGTTCTGGTGATTTGTTTGCCACGGCGAAGACTTACAAGGGCGGCGTGCAGATAAGTGAAGACCCTGCAGAGTTTCAGTTTCTCCTGGTGGCTTTCTACAGGAACCACAATGATTATGAAGAGACTATTCGTGCCGCCAACCACTACCTAGAACGATACCCTGATGGTCAGCATGCAACTCTGGTACAGCAATTTCATTTTCAGGCAGAAGAGGCGATCTCTAGTGAGCGCCAACAGGGTATTGACGAGCAGCGTCAGCGGCTTGGGCTTACCGGCAATACCCGCCGTCGTCTCTGGATCCGTCGTTAGACCTGGGTTATTCGTGACAGCAACGTGCAGATTCTCGCATCTCTGCGTTGGGTCCACTCATCCGGGTCCTCACGTACTTTATAGTACGCTGCGGTCCGTCTGAGTGTCCCCGCCTTGATCTGCAAGAACCTGCACGTTGCGGCTGGAATGACGCCTTTCGTGATTAATAACGGCTAAGCTCTAACGTCTACCGATAGGGTTAGTCGTTCTTTGCTTCGCTGTCGGCTGTTTGCCCTTCAGGTTCAAAGATGACCTTTTCGTCGGCAATCTCGCGTAAGGACGTGACGATGTATTTGTTCCGACAATTTACCAAAGGGCTTGAGCCTTTGAGGATCTGACGGCTACGTTGTGCCGCAAGATGGACGAGGGCAAAACGATTTTCGACATTGTTTAGGCAATCTTCAACGGTAATGCGTGCCATAGCTCCTTTACCTCAGGGCTTTTTGCCAAAGGTTGATAAGAGGCTCGCTATACTTCAATTGGCAACGTTTCGCAACAATAATTGCTTGCAACTGGTCTGCGGCAGTAGCCAAATCGTCATTGATGACCAAATAGGCATACGCCTTGATCTGTTTGATCTCCTCTATGGCCGTACGCATACGCCGATCAATCTCCTCGGGTGAGTCCTGGCGACGGTTGCTAAGCCGACGACGCAGCACCTCGGGAGATGAGGGTAGGATAAAGATAAGCGTTGCTTCTGGAAGCTGTTGGCGGATCTGTTGGGCCCCCTGCACATCTATTTCTAGAATGATATCAATGCCTTTGCCGAGTTTGTCGGTGACATCGCGGCTCGGGGTGCCGTAGCTGTGTTGGTGTACTGTGGCGGTTTCCATGAAGGCACCGTCTTTGTGCATCTCTTCAAAGGTGGTGGCATCGATAAAGTGATAGTCCTTCCCTGGTTGCTCTCCGGCCCGTGGCGGACGCGTTGTGTAAGAGACGATAAATTCAATGCCCGGCAGCTGATCGAGGACCTGATGGATGAGGGTGGTCTTACCCGATCCAGAGGGGGCGGAGACAATAAAACAGTGTCCTTGTGGTGTTGCCTCACTCAAGATTTTGCACCTGCTCACGAATCTTTTCTATTTCCGACTTGATTTGGATAACACTGTCAGCAAGACCGTAGTCCTGTGCCTTCTGGCCTATGGTGTTGGTCTCGCGATGGAGCTCCTGGATAACAAAATCCAGCTCTCGTCCCACCGGGCCTTGCTTGTTTAGGATTTTGTTTATTTTTGCAAGGTGTGCCTTTAGTCGGACAATCTCTTCGGTAATATCCGACCTGTCTGCCAGTAGGGCCACCTCTTGTTCTAAGCGTTCTTGATCTAGGCGTTTGTCACCCAGCAGCTTTTCGATCCGTTGCTGCAGTCGGGAGGTAATCTGCTGCACAGACTTGTGGTGTATCTTATCGATGGCCTCTAACAGTTTGACGATGGAGCCATGGCGTTTTGTAATATCCTCCAGGAGTATCGCCCCTTCAGCACGACTCATCTCCTCAAGTCGGCTCAGCGCACTCTCCAATACGCCGCGGACATGATGCCAGAGCTCCTCTTGGTTTGTTTTTGCCTGTACAAAGATATCCTTGAACTGGAAAAGGTGTTCCAACCTAATCTCCTCGGTGATGTTCAACCTCTCTTTGAGAGTCTGGCAAAGCTTGTAATAGTGTTTAGCAGCTATTTTATCTAGGTTGAGAGATGGCTCTTGTCCAGGTTCTTGCAGTATCTGCACATAGACGTCAAAACGCCCACGATGAAAGCGACGGCGCACGGTTTTAGCGATTTCCTGATCCCATTGCAAAAATTCTCGTGGACAGTGGGTCTTGACTTCACAAAAACGGGAGTTTACTGCCTTGACCTCAACAACGTACTGTCGGCTGGCGTCGGTCTTTTCAGCACGACCATATCCTGTCATGCTGCGGCTCATGTTGTCGGCTCTTCTATACGTAATAGCAAGGTCTGGGCCTCTACCGATTGTCCGGCTGCAACATGGAGTTGCTTTACCATGCCGCCTACAGGTGCTTTGATCTCATTTTCCATCTTCATCGCCTCTATGATCAATAGAGTTTGATCTCTGTCCACCCGGTCTCCGGCTTTTACCATTGTTTCTAAAATCTTTCCAGGCATTACCGTTCGCACCTCCTTGGCACGAACTCCCTGGTGTTGTTGTGTCGGCATTGAGCCAGTGGGAAAGAGTGTGCGTTCAAAACAGAAGTGCTGGCCGCCAACGTAGACGTCGAGTTGTTGGCAGTTGCGCGCCTGCCAGAGCACTTCTGTTATCGTCTGGTCACGTATCATCAGGAAGTGGCCCTGTTTTTCTCCCTGGCTGAGAATTTGCGTGCGCAAATCCCAAACACGGTTGTCGAATTGGCAGCAGATCTTGTCTTGAGTTTTTGTTAGCTTACACTCAACGTGCCGCTCCTGGTTTTTGATGTAGAGTTTCATGGGTTCTCTTTAGTCCGCAAATCTAGTTGCCATGGAGATAGCGGCTCTCCGGATGCGACAGTGGTTTGAGAGCTCTCCAAAAAGCCTACGGCAGCAGCACAGAGCGCGATTGGTTCCAGGCCGGCTATCTTTCTCTGTAACTGTTTTACCATCTGTGCTGACTCAATGGTCGTGGTTCTATAATCGCCACGTTTGAACTCTTCGCTCTCTAGGACGGTCTGTAGAAAGTTGAGGTTGGTATGGGTGCCTACGACGGTAGTTTCTTGTAAGGCACGCAGCATACGGCAACGAGCCTGCTCTCGATCCTCGCCCCAAGTGATGATCTTTGCCATGATAGGATCGTAGAAGTGTGGTACCTCCGTGCCAGAGACAATACCGCTATCGACACGCACCCCAGGTCCGCTGGGTAGGCGTGCTTTGATGACTTTACCGGGTGAGGGCATAAAATCGTTGAGCGGATCTTCAGCATAAAGACGGCACTCGATAGCATGGCCACGTGGTTGTGGTTGGCGGTTGTTGCTTTTGAGCAGCTCAATGATCCGGGAGGTGAGCCTGTTGCCGGCGGCAAACTCAATCTGTAGTGCCACCAGGTCAATACCGAGAACCATCTCGGTTACGGTGTGTTCTACTTGTAGGCGAGTATTCATTTCCAGAAAGTAGTACCTTCCTTGTTCATCAACGAGAAACTCTACGGTGCCTGCGCCCGTATAGCCAATATGGGTTGCGAGCTTTACGGCATCGGCTTGCATGGCGATGAGAGTTTTATCTGCAACACTTGGAGCCGGCGCTTCCTCAACGATTTTTTGAAACCGGCGTTGTAAGCTGCAGGCGCGGCTAAAAAGGTGCACAGCTTGGCCATTACTACACCCAAAAATCTGCACTTCAATGTGTTGTGGGTTTTGCAACGCCTTTTCAAGGTAGACAGCCCCGTCGCCAAAAGCGCTGATACCCTCGGCACGTGTCAGCTTGATGGCCTGAGCAAAGTCCTGCTGCTGGCGAACAAGCCGCATACCATGACCACCGCCACCAGCGCTACACTTTACAAGCAGGGGGAATCCGAGCTTCTGCAGATAGGGTTTGGCGGCACTATCCTTATCAAGGCGAGGAGAACCGGGAATAACCGGTAGTCCTGCTTGCTGCGCCAGCTCTCTAGAATTGAGTTTGTCTCCCATAGCGGCAATGACCTTGGCGTCTGGTCCTATGAAGAGAACGTTTGCTGCGGCACACTGTTGCGCAAATTCTGCGTTCTCAGCGAGAAAGCCATATCCTGGATGGATGGCATTGGCGCCTGACTGCTTGGCCGCTGTAAGGATCTTGTCTATATTCAGATAGCTCTCTGCAGCTGTCTTGCCACCAATGGCATGGACCTCATCAGCAAAGAGCAGATGTGGGGCAGTTTTGTCACAGTCCGAATAGATTGCCACGGTCGAAATGCCAAGATCTCTGCAGCTGCGGAGGATTCTCACGGCGATTTCGCCGCGATTGGCTATGAGCAGTTTTTTAATTTTCACAGCCCCGTACCCTACAGTGGAATGTTGCCATGTTTTTTAGGCGGGTTGCTCTGCCTTTTGCCTTGGAGTATTTTGAGCCACTGGACTATTTTGCTGCGGCTGTCGTGCGGTAAGATGATTTCATCTACGTAACCGAGTTCAGCAGCGACGAACGGGTTGGCAAATTTGTCGCGGTAATCCTTTACCAGTTCCGCACGACGTTTTTCCGGATCTGCTGCTTTCTTCAACTCCTCACGAAAAATGATGTTGACGGCTCCTTCTGGTCCCATGACGGCAATTTCAGCAGTTGGGAAAGCCATGTTGACATCAGCCCGGATGTGCTTGCTGCACATAACATCATAGGCACCGCCGTACGCCTTGCGTGTGATCAGGGTGATCTTTGGTACGGTAGCTTCGGCATAGGCGTAGAGGAGTTTTGCCCCGTTTCGTATGATGCCGTGGTGTTCTTGATCGACTCCGGGTAGGAAGCCAGGTACATCCACGAGAGTTAAGATAGGGATGTTGAAGCAGTCAAGAAAGCGAACAAATCGTGCTGCTTTCAAAGAGGCGTTGATATCCAAACAGCCGGCAAGAACCATGGGCTGATTGGCAACGATGCCAACGACCATTCCGTCGTAGCGAGCAAAGCCCATAACGATGTTTTGCGCGTAGTCGGGCTGTACCTCTAAGAACTCTCCTTGATCTACGGTTGCAAGAATGAGTCTCTTGATGTCGTAGGGTTTGTGGGGATTTTCAGGTACGAGCTGATCTAGCTCAGGAACCTGCCGCTCGGGCGGATCGTTACAGGGACGGCTTGGCGGTTTCTCCATGTAATTGGCCGGAAGAAAACTTAGGAGTGCGCGCAGTGAGGTGAAGAGGTTTTCTTCATCCCTACAGGTGAAGTGCGCTACACCGCTCTGACTGTTGTGAACGGCGGCACCACCAAGCTCTTCCATGGTAACGCTTTCATGGGTGACGGTGGAGACGACCTCAGGACCCGTAACAAACATGTAGCTCTGTTGTGCAACCATAAAGACAAAATCGGTGATTGCGGGTGAATAGACAGCGCCACCGGCGCAAGGGCCCAGCACCGCAGATATCTGCGGCACCATTCCAGAGAGTAGGGTGTTGCGTAGAAAGATGTCGGCATAGCCAGCGAGGCTGCGAACGCCCTCTTGAATCCTCGCGCCTCCAGACTCGTTGAGGCCAATGATGGGGATGCCGTTGTTTTGGGCAAAGTCCATGACTTTGCAGATCTTGGCAGCGTGGCGATGGCTGAGTGAGCCACCAAAGATCGTTGCATCTTGCGAGAACAGCGCAACCTGGCGACCATCAATGCGACCCGTGCCGCAGATAACGCCGTCCGTACGGATACGACGCTCTTGCATCGTGAAGTCGTAGCAGTCATGCACGGCGAGGCGGTCAAACTCGATGAAGGAGCCCGGATCGACCAAAGCCTCAAGGCGTTCACGGGCGGTCTGTTTGCCCTTGGCCCGTTGACGGCGGGTACGCTCTTTACCACCAGCCTCGCCCGCTTCAACGTTAAGTTGCTGTAATTTATCTATATTATTTGTTGACATCGGCCTCTTATGGAGATCGGTTTAGAATGGGCGGCATTATACGGTGAAAAATTACTAAGGTCATGATTTTAATGAAGTAGTGCAGGTTTGTAAAAAGTGCAGACTCGACCGTGGCAGCGTCGATTTTCTGCTCGCTTTGGATTCGCGTTAGAAATTTAACTAATTAATAATATTAAGTAATTTTTGCTATTGATTCTGGAATGGTCTTTGCTTTTTATAGTTGGTGATGCTCGATATTGAAAAACGTCAGGTCACCCGCGTCTTGTTAAAGAACGTCGTGCAGTTTCTGCCACCGACACCTGTGCCCTGGGCTGAGATTCTCAATTTAAGCCTGGGCGGCATGTTTCTTCGTGGTGGCGATGGCTTGGAGGTAGGCCAAAGTGTGCGTTTTCGCTTCTATCTCAAAGAGCTCGACAGCTGGGTCGCGGGTAAGGGCATTGTCTGCTGGCAACGGTCGGCTTCTGCCGATAGCCGTTTTCCAGGAGGGTTTGGTGTGGCTTTCACCGAGATTACCGCGGCAAACCGCTTTCTTCTTGATCAATACCTCAACGTTAGCCAGGCGATGCGGGTGATAGGCCGCATTGAAAACCGGCATGTGCGCATGCGCCAACAAGAGATTGAGGCTGGTGAGCTCTAAGACAGGACCTCTTTGGCAATTGCCTTGACTTGTTCCACGATTTCCATTAATTAGCTCCGGCTAGGTACAAGGTATGAGCACCTCTGTTGGATTACTAGGAAAGAAACTCGGTATGCAGCACCTCTACGATGGTGAGGGCAATCGTATCCCTGTTACCGTGGTTGAGGCTGGCCCCTGTTTTGTGACCCAAGTAAAAAAAGCGGCAACAGATGGCTATGATGCTGTGCAGATTGGTTTTGATAAGGTTGCTGAGAAATCGCTCAACAAACCTAAACGAGGCCACTTTGCACAGGCTAAAGTTGAACCGCTGCGGTTTCTCCGCGAGTATCGCGTCGATGCCGAGAGTGTCGCAGCTATGAAGCCAGGAGAGCAGGTCGGGCTGGACTGCTTTAAGACCGATGATCACGTTGATGTTACCGGCGTCAGTAAGGGTAAGGGGTTTGCCGGCGTGATGAAACGGCATGGTTTTTCCGGCTTTCCAGCGACCCACGGCACGCATGAGTATTTCCGCCACGGCGGTTCCATTGGTTGTTGTTTTCCAGAACACACCATCAAAGGCAAAAAGATGCCTGGCCAGATGGGCAATAGACGTGTGACCGTGCAAAATCTCCGTGTCGTTAGCGTCAAACCCGAGGAGAACCTCCTCTACATTCAAGGCGCTCTTCCTGGTGCCCGCGGTGGTTACCTCGTGGTGCAAAAGGCAAAGAAAGCCTCGTAGCCCTGTCTCAAGCGTTTACTGCTGACAATTGGCAAAATTCCCTCAGGCTGTTACAATTTTTGCTGTGAAATTTAGGGCGACTCAGTATATCCTGCTCGGCTGCATAGCGACCCTTCTGTTAACCACAATTGACAACATGGTGGTTGCACAGAGCTCAGCTTCCTACAAACAACGTCTGCAAAAACGGCAAGAGGCTTTTCGTAAAATCATTCGCACAGAGAAAGGCAAAAAAGCGAAGATTGCCAAGGCACTTGCAGTCGCAGAAGATCAAAACTCTATTTATCGTAAAGATGCCATCCGTTTTCTTGCTGAGGTACAGGCGGTTTCTGCTGTGGCCACACTAGCGAGGATTGGCAGGGAGAGTCCCGAGGTGCGTGACGAGGTTGTTGTAGCCATGACAAAGCTACAGAGTAATGCAGCTATTGATTATCTCATTGAAGTCTTAGATGATGGAGACAAAACCGGTATTATTCGTGGAATTTCCATACGCGCGCTACGCAATATTACCGGTCAGGATTTTAATTACTCACCTGATGATCCTCAACCACAGTTAAACGCAGGTAAAGCGAAATGGCAGGCGTGGTGGGACAAAAGCCGAGATACCTTCAAAAGAAAACAAACCAGTCGCGATGAACAACAAGAGGCCGAAGAGATCTGGGAGAAGTACGGTATTCCCTATCTAAATCGCGACAACTAATTTCCCAAGTAAACTTAGAGAAATCTATTCGATCTTCTTTTCTACCGTGATATCTGGGCGATCGGTTACAGCTAGAAAGAGAGAGCACTTGCCATCACCTGTTTGGTCACCAATGGCCGTGGCGGTAAACCAAAAGGTATTGGCTGTATCGGGGATGCCAAGATTACCAGGATTGACCGTGGAGAAGTTAGAGTTGCCGATGTTTGAGCAGCCAGAGGCACTACCATGCGTGATCGTAGCGGGTGAATAAGATGCTGAGCCGTTCGCTGTGCCAGCGGTGATCTGATACTGGAAAAAGACCTCACGGCCATCTGGCATAATCCTACCAAGATCTGCCCAGCCTGCCATGTCGGCATTGAAGGGGAGCCGTTCTCCCTTAGTAGGCAGTGTTGAGGGGTTTGCGCCGGCGGAGACATACTGGTCTTCTTCGGAGAAGTAGGACTCTTCATAGGTCTGGATGGCACCGAGGTTGGCAAGTGCCTCAGAGCTACGTGCGCTGCGCACATACTTTAGATAGGAGGGTATGGCTATGGCAGCGAGGATAGCGATAATGGCGACCACGGTGAGCAGTTCAACCAGGGTAAAGCCGAAGTTGGGATGATAGTAACGGAGGCGTAATTTGCGCATAGGTTAATCCTCTACTTTGGGGTACGTTTGCTGACTCTATATTTTAGCATCTGTGTGACGAATACAAAACCCCTTAAAATTCTGTTCAACCATCGCCATAGCCTTTAGAATAGAGGGCATAGTGCAGGATATCCTTGCCAAAACAACCAAGGCTTTTCTTAAGCCCATAGCCACCTATCTAGAGGACGAGGCGGTTTCTGAGGTGATGATCAACGGTGCCAGCAGTATCTACATTGAAAAGCAAGGTAAGCTCATAAAAACCGATACCGTGTTTGCCGATGAGGAGCAGCTTATGGCAGCGGTGCGCAACATTGCCCAATTTGTCGGTCGCAAGGTAGATCCATCCCACTCCATTATGGATGCGCGTCTTCCCGATGGCTCGCGTATCCATGTGGTTCTACCTCCCTGTGCACGTCAAGGCATCTATATGACCATCCGCAAGTTCGCCCGGGAAAACCTGGGTGTTAAAGACCTAGTCAAATCTTCGAGCCTCAGTGTCGAGTGTGCCAAGTTTCTCAACCTCTGCGTTACCATGGCTAAGAACATTATTGTCTCTGGCGGTACGAGCTCGGGTAAGACGACTCTGCTCAACGTTACCTCAGCGCTGATTCCAGAGGAGCAGCGGATTGTTGTGTTAGAGGATTCCAGTGAACTGCAGCTGCAGCAGGAACATGTGCTGACCATGGAGACGCAAGGTGGGGATGCCCAGGGTCGGGGTCGGGTGACCATGCGCGATCTATTGAAGTCAGCTCTACGTCTACGTCCTGATCGTATCGTCATTGGTGAGGTGCGCGGCGGTGAGGCCATGGATCTGTTGCAGGCGATGAACACCGGACATAGTGGGTCGATGTCGACCATCCACGCCAACAACCCTAAGCTGGCCCTCTACCGTCTTGAGACTTTGGCGCTTATGGGAGAGGTGGAACTGCCCTTGCAAGCGGTGCGAGCGCAGGTAGCCACGGCCATTGAGATCATTGTGCAGTGTTCACGGCTTCGCGACGGCAGTAGAAAGGTAACCCATGTGACGGAAGTTCTGGGACTGGACGGGCAGGGCGGCTATCGTACTCAGGATATTTTCCTCTTCCAAATTGACAAGGCAGATAGTCAGGGCAAAATTGTTGGCCATCATGTGGCCACAGGCAATCTTCCCTCTTTTATAGACGATGCCAAAACTCAGGGTTTTAATATCAGCAAAAAGATCTTTACCAACTAGGGCGTTTTCGTCTGCTGCTTCTGCTGCAGTTGCCCCTGTAAGATGTGTAGCGAATCGTTCAGCAGTCGGTTGTCTTCGGCAATACGCAGCAGCTCTTCGTGCATGACACGGAGTTTGTTGTTGACAAGCTGGATGGAGTAGAGCGTTAGCAGAAAGGCGATCATAAAGAGAAGCAAAAAGATAAGCAGTCCAGGGTCGACGTAATCTAAGAGAAAGGTATAAAAATCCATGCCTTCACCCCCAATTCTCTATGCTGCTCTCTTTTTTCGAGAAATACAAGTTATTGGGCCTATCATAGGGTTACCGATTAATCGGTAGGGTGGTTGGGTTGTTGGTGTTATCTACAAAGGCGATGTATCCCGGCACGAACAGGTTGATCACTGGTAGCAGTAGCAACAGCGCAATCCAGAAGGGTTTTCCACGCCTGCGGGCGATCTCCATCCAGATAATGACAGCGACGGCGGAGCTCAGGCCAAGAGTTAGAGGATGTGGAAAGATCAGGGTTGGTACTACCAACAGGAGCAACCACCACCAGGGTTTCCGTCCCAGGCGACACAGCAGGTAGAGGTTGGCCACGGGCACCCAGGCGCTCCAGCTGACCTCCGTATCCCCGAGCTTCTTGGCAATGGTCTGCAGACTAATGGCAAAATAACAGTACATTAAGACAATTAGCATGATGTAGAGCAGTTGTGTGGTTGGTGTGAGGTTGGTTATCGGTGTCACCATGATCCTATTGCTATAGGAGGTTTGAGCCAACACTGTCAACCGCAAGTTTCCCAACAACGCATTCCCTAAAAGTAAGGTCGTACCTTAATAGTACCTTAATAAGATTGTCTTTTAACTCGCTGGATACTATGTAGGCTTTTCATGCCGCGACACCAGAGTTTCACTGAGTGCCTTAAGATTGGTGTTGATACCGGTGGCACCTTTACCGATCTGGTGGTCATCCAGGGTCAAACTATCCGGCACCACAAGGTGCGCTCCACTCCACACAATCCTGCTGAAGCTGTGGTTCGTGGACTGCGGGAGCTTGTCGGTCGAACTCCCATAGACCAACTGATACATGGTTCCACTGTCGCCACCAACGCCCTGCTGGAGAGAAAAGGTGCACAGGTTGCTTTTATTACTACCAATGGATTTCAAGACCTCATCGCAATTGGTAGGCAAAATCGTCAAGAGCTTTACAGTTTTATCGGGGCTACCAAGCCGACGCTGCTCAAAAGGCAGAATCAATTCACCGTTGATGAACGCATCAGTTATCAAGGTCGTGTTTTAAAGGCACTCACAGCGAATAAAGTTAAAGCACTCTTACAAGAGCTGAAACAGAACAAGAGAGTCGATGCCTATGCAATCTGTTTGCTTTCAGCTTATGCAAACAGTCGCCATGAAAAAATCCTTCAAAGAGCTTTAAACCAGCTTGGCAAACCCATTTCCATCTCCTCTGAGATCCTTCCTGAGTACCGTGAGTACGAGCGGGCCGTAGCAACGCTGCTAAACGCCTATCTCTCTCCGGTGATGCGCGATTACCTTGATAGCCTTGACAAGAGCGTGAACAGCAGACAACTGCACATCATGCAGTCCAATGGTGGGGTGATCTCTGCAGCCAGGGCTCAAGAGGAAGCGATTCGTACGCTCTTATCTGGTCCAGCTGGTGGTGTGGCTGGTGCGGCTGCTGTGGCCCAACAGCTCGGTCTAGGTAAGATTATCAGCTTTGATATGGGTGGTACCTCTACGGATCTCTGCCTTATTGATGGTGCTGTTCCCACGACATCGACCAACTCGGTTGATGGAATACCGGTCTCGCTGCCGATGATCCCCATTCACACCATTGGTGCAGGTGGTGGCTCGATTGCTTGGGTTGATCCTGGCGGTGCGCTGCAGGTTGGACCGCACTCTGCTGGCGCCTATCCAGGGCCTGCCTGCTATGGCAGAGGGGAGCAGATGACGATTACCGATGCGCACCTCTATTTGAATCGTCTCCATGGCCAAGGTCTGCTTGGTGGCACCATGCCGCTAAACAAGGACAAGGCTCGGGCACCGCTACGAAAACTGGCGGCGACTTTAAAAGTGTCCATGCGCAGTTGTGCCGAAGGCATCCTCGCCATTGCCAATGCGCATATGGAAAATGCCATTCGCGTGATCTCAACTCAGAAGGGTTATGATCCACGTGAGTTTACCCTGGTCTCCTTTGGTGGTTGCGGCTCGCTGCATGCGTGTGAAATTGCCAAAAGCCTCGGCATACCGCAGGTGCTGGTGCCGAATAACCCAGGTACGCTCTCAGCCTTTGGTATGGCGATATCTCCTTGGCGGCGAGATTACTCGCAGACTGTGTTGCTAAAAACAGCTAAAAACCTCACAGCCAAGCATATTCAAAAGCGGTTTCAACAGCTCTATAAGAAGGCCCATGCCGACATCCGCAGGGAAGGGGAGGTGCCAAAGGATCTCTCTTTTGCAGAGAGTGTGGATGTTCGTTTTCAGGGGCAGGCCTACGAGATCAACGTTCCCTTTTCCACAGGATTTATCCGATCATTTAAGCAAAAACACCAACAGCACTATGGCTTCATTCACAAGAGTCAGGCTATTGAGGTGGTTACGCTGCGACTTACTGCGCGTGGTCGGCAGCAGCTGTTTCAACCTGATTTTCCGATGCGGTTAAAGAAGTCGATAGCACGACCCTTTGATCAGCGCAGCTTAAAATACGACAAGCGTGACTACACAATTCGCTACTACGAGCGCGATGAGTTGCCACCAGGCACACGGCTAAAAGGTCCTGTGGTGGTGTGTGAGTACAGTGCAACGACTTTTGTCCCTCCGGGTTTTAAGCTTCGTGTTGACCCAGGCGGCAACCTTTGGATATCAATGTCATGAGCTTCTCACCGATTAAACTAGAGATCTACCGCGGTTTGTTAACCGCTCTTTGCGAGGAGATGGGCGAGAAGCTACGTCGGGTCTCATTTTCACCCAACATTCGTGAGCGCCAAGACTTTTCCTGCGCTCTCTTTAGCGACAAGGGTGAGATGGTAGCACAGGCAGCCCACATCCCCGTGCATCTTGGCAGCATGGGTTTAGCAGTTACCGAAGCTGTAAAGGGACTGCAATCATCTCTGCGATCGGGTGATGTTCTCATTACCAATGATCCCTTTCAAGGCGGCACCCACCTACCCGACATAACGTTGATCTCGCCGATTTTCTTGCCAGGCAGAAAGCGTCCGACATTCTATATTGCCACCCGCGCGCATCATGTGGATGTTGGTGGTGATGCTCCTGGATCCATGCCGCTCAGCAATCACATTAGCAGCGAGGGGATATACATTAGGCCAACCAAGTTGGTAACCGCAGGAAAGATAAATCAGCGTCTCATTACCAGCCTCGCCAAACAGGTGCGGTTGCCCACGGAGTTCAAGGCGGATCTCAATTCGCAGCTCGCTGCCAACAAAAACGGCGAGCAACGCCTCACTGACATCATACACAAGTACGGAGTTCGTGAACTCTGTCGCTATGTCAACCACCTCTTAGACTATGAGGAGCGACTTACACGTGCGGTGATTCGTGGCATTCCTGATGGCAGCTACAGCTTTGCGGATCAACTCGATGATGATGGCTTTTCTAATGAGCCGGTGCACATTGCTCTGCAGCTAGAAATTTCTGGGGAGAGGGCGATATTTGATTTTTCTGCCAGTAGCGACGAAACTCAGGGGCCTGTCAACGCCACCCGTTCGATTGTCTGGACCTGTATAACCTATGTCATGCGTTGTCTCATGCATGCTACCCTGGAGTCACCGACCTTGTCGCTGCGGCCGATTAGTTTGATTACCAAGAAACCTAGTGTTGTTGATGCCACCTTTCCGTGTCCGGTTGCGGGTGGTAATGTGGAGACCTCGCAACGCATTGTCGATGTCATTCTTGGCGCTCTGGCGCAGGCGCTGCCGAAAGAGATTCCCGCGGCTAGCTGCGGCAGCATGAACAACATCGCTCTGGGTGGGAGAGATCCATTTCGAAAGCGGCCGTTTGCCTACTATGAAACCATAGGGGGCGGCATGGGTGCGGCTGCCGATACGCCTGGCTTGAGTGGCGTGCACACCCACATGACCAACACCCTCAACACACCGATTGAGGTGATTGAAGCCGAGCATCCATTGCGTGTGACCGAGTATTCGCTACGACATGGCTCAGGTGGCCAGGGTCGCCACCGTGGTGGTTTAGGAATCTGTCGTGAGTTTGAATTTCTCTGTGCCACAGAGGTGACGCTGTTGACCGAACGGCGTCGCCAAGCTTCCTACGGTTTAGCAGGGGGTAAGGCAGGCAAGCCAGGGAGAAACTATCTAGTTCGTAGTGGGAGAAGAAGATTGTTGCCCTCTAAAGTCAACCTGAGGGTTAAAACGGGTGATCGCATCCGCATGGAGACCCCAGGTGGAGGTGGTTTTGGTAAGTCTGATTAAAAGACCTGCAAACATCTAGCGTCGAGGTTTCGCTTTTGCAGCTCTTGCCTTTGCGTCTGCATGGTATTGCTTTGTGATTCTTTCACGAAGACGTTCCCTTACTTCCTCAAGTGTTGTTAATCTGTCTTGTGCGTACTGCCCTGGCTTGGGTCTGCCTGGAGCTGCATGTGGGTCCATCTCTCCTTGAGCATGGTGCCGTTCACCGATTTCGGCTGCTGCTCCAACGTCTCTCTCTATTTGTAGCTGGAGCCTTCCAGCTTTTTCGGCAAGAGCCCCTTCCATAGCTTTCACCGTCTCATTCACGCGTGCCTCACTACTGGCCTGCGGCGCTGGACTCCAAGATCCAGTACGTTTATGGTCTCCGTTAAAAGATGCAGCCCTTACTTCAACTCCTGAGGTCATCCCTTTTTCCGTGTTTTGCACAGCAACCCAGAACTCGCCTACCTGACTGGCTGCTGTTGTGGAACCAGAAGTCGCATAAGCAGCGGGTTGCAGAACTCCACCCACACGCAAATCCAAAACAGCTCTGCCATATTCTCCCCCCTCAGCCCAACTTCTTGCTAAGACCTGTGCTGCTGCATGCAGCGCTGGCTTACCACCCTCCCAGAGGAGCAAGCGTGCTTCTTGGCAATGCCGATGATTATTGCTGTCTCCGACGATTTCTGCAGCTATCGATCGTTTCTGCCCTGCTTCGGTCACATCACTAGGAACCTCACTTGCCCTGATATGCTCTCTTTCATACACTAAAACAAAATCGGCACGAGGCAGTTCATGACCTGCATGGCCTGGGTGTTCCTGAGTTCTGTTTGCATACGCAGTAGCTGCTTCATAACTCATAAGAGCACCGATCTCGACGGTAACACCAGGATGCGCTGATTTTAATTGTGCGCGTGTATGGTACAACTCCTCCAGAACTGCGCCCATTCCCACACCTGTGCTTTCCGCAGGAACGACAACAATGGCTCTGCCTTTTTCAGGTGTGGATTCAACTTGAGCTATTAACGCATCACTGGCGAGTCGGGCCAAGGACTCGGGCTGCGAATATGCGGTTTGCAAATAACCCATGTGCACGTTTAAAGTAAAGGGAGACTGTTGACTGTGTATACGACTACCAAGAAATTCAGCATAACTTGAAAAGATCTGTGTTCGACTTTGGTGCGGCTGCAACACAGTTAGCGCATCTAACAATTGCCGAGCCGCAGGGACGAGCGGACGGTATATTTCTTCTTGTCCTGATCTAGGTAAAGCTGATCGTTCGACTGCAGGATCTCCTGCTGTTGCAGCTACCTCAGGTGAGGGCCTTACTGGCGCAGGCGATCCCCTCCGAGCAAAACCGATGAGCCCACTCCTGATGGCTCGAAAAAATTGCTGTCGAGAAGTGGGCCCCGTGTATTCCCCGACTGTTAGCCGGTTTCTATAGGCCTCAGGTAGACCTTCTACAGCATCGTTTACCACAACGATAACTTCTGAAACCAACCGGCCACCTCGCTCTACCGACGATTGAACCCCGTTAAAAACGTCGCTGGCTATTGTTCTGTCATTTACGCGAGTAGGTGATCCTAAGTCTTGTGCCGACGGGGCCATGATAACAACTCTGTTCGAACCATCTTGGGCGGCGAGCCTAAGTGCACTCGATACCGCACTCGAACGTGAATCAGCTGAATGTTGTCGTGATTCTCCCGATCCTCCCGAGTGCGATAAAGGCATAAGGACGATTGGCTTTAAGGTCGTACCACCAGAGTTTTCAACCTTTCGTAGGATGGGTCGAGGAGTCTCAACAGCGCCCTCACTTTGCTGAGCTTGTCGACGAACGAAGTCTAGAATTTCACTTTGTTGTAGTTCCCGATTTAGCCCTTCTCTAACTTCCGGGAATTGCCGTAGGAACTCTGCAGCGCAACGCCACGGTTGGCCGGATTGCTCACCCATAGGTGTGGGAATGATATAGGTAGTACCGTCGGCGGCTGGCGGAGCTTGAGTGACAATCCTAACACGGATTAGGCCGATATCGCGTGTGGCAACAAGGGGCTCTGTTCCTTCCTGAGCGAAAGCTGGGATGTGCAAGATGCCAATCCCTATAAGGCTAAATGTTAGAGCCAGTATTTTGCGAAGATTTTCTATCTCTCTTAGCATTACCTAATAACCTCAACCAGTCGGTTGTGCCCAGGCGGGCAGGGGAGCCGGCTTCGGGGCTGGTAGCATATTGACTCCAGTACCTTCGATCCACTCGCCAGCGCGGCCTACGCCTTTGCCCAAGACACTGTTAAACACGGCAGCATAGTAGAGATTTCGCGTGATAATATCGTACCAGCTCTCTGATGGTACATGCGTCCCCTCTGCCGCCAACAACCGATCTACACAAATGTGGACGACATCGTTGGTAACGAAGACCACGGTATCGACAGTCATACCCGTGCCCCATCCTAAGAGCTCCACCTGCACGGTTCCGGTCGGTCCAGGTATAGCCCTGTTGGCCAAATTGCTACCAAATCGCTGCGCCAGGGGATGCACATAGAGGATTGCAAACGCAAAAAAGAAGCCCTTGCTATGATACAGTAGGTTTTGTCCGACGCTCTTATCATCATCCCACAGCGGCTTAATACCAAAAAGTGCAAGAAAAGATGCACTTGCCGAATGAAGGAAGAATGCTGCCAATGCTTTTGACGTCACCTTTTGCATAGCACCGCGAACAAGAAAGGCCGCCATTGCCGACGTTGTGGCTGCACGCCCCAAAGCTGCCACAGCAACACCACCCAAGCCAAGCGATATCGGTACTGATATCAGCATTATGGCTGTAGTCAGAGCGTGAATACCGCCATGAATCTTAATCTGTTTCCACACCATCTCGTGGTTGAAACTCTCAATAAAGGCTGCACTGATCTCGCTTGCATTCGGGTCGTAGCCGCAAGCAGAGAGTGGAATGTCCAGGCCATGAAAAGGTAGCTGCATATGCCCGCTGGGCTTATAGCCATCACTAGTGGGCAATTTCGTCAGACAGGTCATGGCAAAGAGATCTGATTCAATGAATGTCAACTCATCGCTTAGTTGATTTTGTTTTGCCTTCTTGCGCACTTCGGTTTCGTCCTTTGCAGTGTCTAGTTGTTGTCTAACCATTTCTGCGCTAGTCAAGCGATCGCTCAAATCTTGTGTAAAGGCATAGATAGAGGGTGTCGTTTTATTATATTCAACCATACGCTTTTCATGTTCAAACAGTTCAGTAAGATTGTATTGCCCGAGCATTTCGCGTGCGTAATCATCTTGTGCATCGACCGTGTTTTGTGCGTAAGTGCGAAAATCGTCCAGACCAGCTTCGGGATAGGCATCGACCGCAGCTTGGATCAGCTGCAACCACTCTTGTCGCCATGGTAGTTTGACTTCAACCTCGGTAAACAGGACCAACATCGCTACAACATTAGGAGCCTGTCTGCGTTCCCGCAGTCTTTCAAGACGGTCTTTAAACCAGAGATTAAAATCAAAACGCAGGTAACCACCGTTGTTGTCAAATTCGCGTAGACGATAGAGATAGAGGGAGAGTCCTCGTAGCAGAGCTATTTGCGGTCTAAGAGAGGAGGCTGCCATAGAAGCCAAGCTCTCTGAGTCATCCTGGGTGAGTTTTGAAGAGCGTTCTACCTCAATAACATCTCCCTCAACAACCACAGCTAAATCGGCCTCGTCCCAGATATAGGTAAATCGCTCGATATCGGCAGCGGTTGCTCGAAGTTCACCTGAAAACTCTTGCATGGAGCGCTTGTTTGCAGCATCCTCACCAAAAATCGGACTCCAGCCTCGCCAGATGGGTGTCTGTCCATTGGGATGGATTTCGGAGTAAGCAAAGAAGAGCGCGTACATGTTGACGGCTCGAAGTCGCAATAAGTAGGCATCTTTCAACACGCCGTCCGGCCATGTTGACCTAATAGCCACATCTTGCCCTTGCACCATACGGTGGGCGGCCCCAGCAGATTCTGGAGCAATGGATAGGGCAAGCTCCAATTGGCGGTCACAGGTAGAGAGGGAAGTCGCACAGTCGCCATAACCTTGAGCCGTGTTGGCAAGCTGTTCGAAATACTCCTGTAGATAGGGCAGCTGTATGCGGGTCATGCCTGTGGCCAGTATGCTTGAAGCCGCCAATTTGAACTGGCCTTTAATACCTGCATCATCGACAATTTTGGCGTATTGCTCAAATACCGGCCCGGAGAAGACAATCTCCTTACCGTTCTCCTCAACTTGAAAATCAACTAAGTGACCGCGCTTTAGCAGCTCCTCTAAGCAGGCTAATTCAGCAGCTGCAGCAACATCCCTATCAAGTTGGTCGGATTCATGGGTAAGGCTTGCAGTCATATCCCGAGCCCGGTGGCATGTCTGATTGTATGGCTCGGCCACGGCATGGGGCAGGGCCCATACCAAGATGATGGTTACTGTCACTAGCAGAGTGAGTCGGTAGTAAATATGGCTAGCCAAGGTCTTATCCACCATCTTCAATGTTGAGCAATAACTGTGCCGTGTGTTGAGCTCGAACCTATCTAAATAGTATCGTAATATTAAGTAATTATATCGGAAGTAGCTTTTTGATTAGAGTTTTTTCCGGAGTTGCGGCGTGGTTGTCCCACCAACAAGAGCTTGGTGCTACTTGTGGCTGCGGGGACCCGCTTGATTTGAATGACGTACGTACGTTATATTAGATAGTACGTATGAAATTAACCGCGTCAAAACTTCGTGAGAATATCTACCGTATTTTGGATCGGGTTGCCAAAACCGGCGAGCCGGTTGACATCCAACGCGGTGAAACCACGTTAAGCATTGTGCCTAAGAGTCGGCTGTTTCGAAAGCTATCTCGTTTGCAAAAGCAGTCGTTAACCGATGAAGATTCGGATCGTTTTGAACACATTGATTGGTCATCGGAGTGGAACGGTTAGTTCAGTGGTTTTCTTAGATACCAATGCGGTTATCTGGCTCTATCAGGGCGAAATCGATAAATTTCCTGAAAGTCTGCAAAGAAGGTTAGAGCAAGAGGATCTTTTTGTCTCTCCCTTTGTCAAACTTGAGTTGCAGTACCTCTATGAAACCAATCGCATTAAGGTTTCTGGGAAAGAGGTTTTAGACTACTTATATGAAAAAGTCGGTCTTATACTGCACAACGTTCCTTTGAATTTACTTATTGAAGAGGCGGTTAAACAGAAGTGGACGCGAGATCCATTTGATCGTCTGATTGTAAGCCATGCTATGCTTGAAGGTGCCTCTTTAGTTACTAGGGATGAGGGTATCTTAGCCAACTATCAGGAGTCGCTGTGGGAGTAGCATCAGTTGGCCTGCTAAAACTTTACATAACATATCTTATGCGACGTAAGTAAACCGGACACCAGCAGCCATACTGGCTACTAGCGTGATTCCAATTCAAATCCTAATTCGTCCAGCTCCTCATCCAGGCAGATACCAAAACCACCACCGCCGCCACCTGAACCACCGCCAGATCCACAGCCCATACCTCCGCAGTCATCACAACGGCCGTCCCCAGAAGGCTGGTTTCCATCCTCGTCGGGCTCTATATTTACCATACCGTTACACGACCACCATATTGTCCCAGTTCCTGATGTTACTGTTTTTTGACAATCATTGGTGGGATCTTGCATATTAGAACCTTCAGCATCTACGTTCTCTACCTTTTTCGCGCATGGCTCTCCATCTGGACAGTCCTCACATTCAAATTGGCCTTTTATATCTTTTTCAACGGCATCTTCAGCAGCGGCAGCTATTGCTGTGGCTTGTGTTTTTCCTATGCCAAAACCCTGCCCAGAAGAACCCGCTGCAAGAAAGCTTACAGGATCACCGCCACATACCTGAGGTGCGTCTGCCAAAGCATGTGGCGCGGCTAGTGCCAAATGTAGAATCAAAAGTCCGGGATAGAAATATTTCATGATGATTCTCCTTATTGAGACCTTATTAACAGAGCAGAATTGGTCAGTTTGAAATGCTAGAGGTGTGCCAAGAACTTTTTAATGTAATATATTGAAATTATGGTATCTTTTTCCTAGGCAGCTGTATGATTGGCAGAGCCATCTATACGATTCCGCAACTATGGTGACGGCTAGAGC
Source organism: Oligoflexia bacterium (assembly GCA_028277945.1). Taxonomy (GTDB): domain Bacteria; phylum Bdellovibrionota_G; class JANQFH01; order JANQFH01; family JANQFH01; genus JANQFH01. The sequence continues at coordinate 81,614 of JANQFH010000013.1, read as the reverse complement.
TAGGAGAGCTTTGGATACCCCAATAAATTTAATGTGATACCTTCCATAAAGGGTGTGCAACCAGAGTTACCTGATCGGCAATTAATTGCGAGATGCGTTTCAGACAGGGTAATAATTTGGTAAGATGGGCACTGCTGTGAATCTGTTGTAAGGAGTGATTATGATCCGTTCTGCTAACCCAGCCCTGCGGGGCAATGTTTTTGGTGCAGTGCCAAGAGTAGCTGGTAGCACCATGACCATTCAGGGCACGGTCAACAAGAGCGCCCTGCTTTTGCTTATACTCATGGGTGTGGCTTATTTTAGCTGGGATAAGACCATGCAGGCGATGCTACTGCGTACACCCATCCCCATGCACTTTCTCTACATTGGCGCCTTAGGTGGTTTGGGAGTTGCCATTTTCACCTTTTTCGTCAAACGGCTGGTGATGTATACCGCACCTCTTTATGCTGCCCTTGAAGGGCTCTGTCTTGGTTCTATTTCTGCGCTGTTTGAAGCACAGTATCCTGGTATTGTCTCGCAGGCGGTCTTTGCCACCTTTGGCGTGTTTCTCGCTATGCTGTTGTTGTACAAGTCGCGTGTGATTCGCGTGACTGATAAGTTTCGCCTTGGCGTGGCTGCTGCCACCGGTGGCATCTTTCTTGTCTACATGTTCAGCTGGATCTTAGGTTTCTTTGGCACCTCGATTCCCATGATTCACAGTGGTGGGCCGGTGGGCATTGGCTTTAGCCTGGTAGTCGTTGGCATTGCCGCACTCAACCTAGTGATGGACTTTGATCTCATTGAACAGGGTGAGCGCAACGGCGCTCCTAAGTTTATGGAGTGGTATGGCGGCTTTGTCTTGCTGGTGACGTTAATTTGGCTCTATCTCGAGCTTTTGCGGCTACTAGCAAAAACTCGTTCTCGTTAGGTAAAGCATAACGGTTAGTTTAGCCGGCAAATGTTGGTAGCTTTGCTCTTTTCGCCGCACGTTTGAGAGCGGCATCAGTAGTGACTAAGGGGATGTCCTCTCTTATGGCAAGGTCCAGGTAGGCAGCGTCATAGGTTGAAAGACTGTGGCGACGGGCTAGATCGACAAGATGTACAAAGGTTCTCTGTTGCGACAGCCCTTCAACTCGAATGGGTAGATCTCGTAGCAGATCCAAAAACTCTTGACTCTGATGCCGACTCAAGAGCTTGCGCTTTTCAGCAACCACAAGAACATTGGTGACCTCTAACAACCATATAGAGGGTACCAAGGCTTCACGTTTTGTTAAACTCTCTAAGGCAGCATGAGTAAGCTTATTGGCCTGATCGGCAAAGCACCACGCCATGGTGACGGAGCAATCAAGGACAAATGGCCTCTCTTTATGGGCGGCCTTCATCCTTAAGCTCTTGCAGACTCATTTGCCCCAAACGACTCTCTTTTCCGAACTGTTTGAGGCGTTGGATGGTTGTCTGAACCGAACGGCCTGGACGTACATCCACGGGAGTCAATTTCGCCACAGGCTGACCGCGTTTGGTAATGGTAAAGCTCTGCCCCTGCTCTACCTTCTCCAAAAGGTTGGATAGGTGGGTTTTGGCCTCGTAGGCACCTATTTTTTTCATACTCTTATTATACGACTAGTCTATAGACTAGTCAAATATCTTCGAAGTCAAAAACCACTAGCGATAGAGAGCGTCAAGGGCTGTGCTTCACTGCCGCGGTGCCAACTGAGCAGGTTTCTATCCGTGGCATCAATGAGCAGGTCGGCAAAGTCCATGGCCGCCTCTTGGAGACAATCTGTTTGATCCCAACGGCAATCCATTGGGGCGGCGAAAAACTCCTGGCGTAGATTACCAATAGTGGCGTCAAAGGCTGCGCTGGCGTGGTAGAGCGGTTTTAGCCGCTGCTGTGGTACTTGAATGACGGTGGCGCCGTAATCGGATTCGTGAAAGATTCTCGCCTTGGCTCGTCCGAGCGTAGCCAGGCTCTCTTCAACTTGATCGCGAATGGCATCCTTTACCACGGTTTCTCTCGTATCACGCAGTTGCAGGTCTTCCTCTAATCCTCTGCCCTGTCCGGTTTTGCCGCTGGCCGTTCGGTTGATTGAAGTTGTCACCGTTAGCACTCCTTCAATGCGGGTGGCAGGGGTTAAGGCAAAGGCAACAAAGGCGCTCCACTTACCAAAGGTCGTGCTTCCCATCACGGCTCCACGCCGGTAGTCTTGCAGCGCCCCGGCAATAAGCTCACCCGCTGAGGCGGTGGTTTCATCTGCTAAGACAACGATAGGGACCTCATCTGTAAGTAAACTGCCCTTCTCAGCCTCCCAGCAGCGATCTTCAATGCCACGTTGACGCATGGTCTTGGTTGGGTTGGCACGCACTTCTAAACAGACAACCGGGCCACCATCGGTAAACAGGGAGAGGATCTCCACAGCTTGACCAATAAAGCCGCCGGGATTGTTTCTCAGATCGAGAACGAGTGCAGCAACCGGCTTTTCCAGTTGCGCTACTTGAATTGCTTGGCGCAGGGCCTTGGCAGCGCCAAATTCCGTGGTGTCGTCATAGGAGACGTTGGCTAGCTTGATGTAAAGTGTTTCCTCAAACCATCGATACTGCTGTACCGGAGCATCGTCAGCCGTGCCACGTTCGAGCTCGACAACCATGGTTTCCCCACTGTGTTTCTGTACCCTGAAGCGTTGTTGTTTGCTCTCTTTTATAAGTTGTTGGATCTCAGCGTGGTTTTCTGGAGTGACCACTACCTCCCTCCCCTCTTCGTTCATTACAGCGAGGATGCGATCGCCTGTCTCAAGGCCTGCGTTGCTGGCGGCACTGTTACCATAGACCACATCGACCAAGAGATAGGGTGGAAAGGTAAGCTGCTCTTTGCTGAGTGCCAGCTCTTGTTTGAGGGCGCTGGTTGTAATGGGCTCTTCTTGCTCAGCACGCATTTGCTGCAACTGACAGAAGTAGCGCTGGGTCTTTGAATAGAAGAAACTCAACCCAAAGGTGCCGGAACGCTTGCCTTGGAGGTAGTTTACAAAGCTGGCGGAGTACTCTCGGGGTATGTAGCTTGAATGTGGATCCAGGCTCTGCAGCGCACCGTGGAGCGCGATTGCAATGGCTTCATATTGGGCGGCACTGTCGGCCTCTTCATGTGTCTCTACGCCTGCTAGCCCATAAAGGCTGCCACAGGAGTCTTTAGCAAGATCAGCAGCTACCGTGGCAGTTTGATCTGTTGGTTGACCATAGTAATTTGCCACCTCTAGAGCGGCACTTCGGAACGCATAATCACGACTGCTCTTATCGTGTTGATAATGAACCTCGAGAGCAAAGTCTACGCTCTGTATAAGCGCATCACAGTAATTGTTTGCGTCAAAGTCTAGGTCCGCACCCAAGGGGCTATCACCATGCTGTTGACAGCCAGTAGATAACCACAGAAGTAGCAGCGCGGTTACAGTCTGACCTACCTGTTTTGGTTGCATCACTGCGTTATGTTCTACCGTAATCCCAAAGCAAAGACAAATCCGCTAGAAAAAATTAATATTTTAGATTAAATTAGCTTTTAATTTAATAATTAATCTAATATATTTAGATAGTTATAATTTATTACTAATTATAATTTTATACTTTTAATAAATAGAGTAGTAAGGGGGTTGACAGCTGCTATGGAGGCGCGGTATATCAGGGCCAGCCGCTTTTCGAAAGCCCCTGGCAGTTTGGTTATTTTCCCCTCCTTTAATAATTGGAGCTGTCAGGGGTTTATTATTTCCTCTTTTCCCAGCCATGCTACATTAAGAAGACCCGCCATTGGAGGAGTGCGTTTTTGCCGCCTAGGGTAACAAAATCCTGCTTGTTAATGGTTGCCATCCTGGCTGTGCTGTTTGGCTGCAGCGGTGATGATGAAACTGGCCTCATCGATGCCGAGGATGGTGGTACGGTTTGTGCTCCTACCAATAGCGTTATAGCCGGCACTTGCCTAACTGTCCCTGCTGGGGCACTCAGTGAAGATACCACTATTGAAATCAAGGCAGCGAGTGACATCATCTCTAGCCCTTCCATTGCGCTCACTGAGGCGGTGGAGATCTTGCCGGCGGGTACAGCACTGTCCGAAGATGCTACCCTCACCCTTCCCTACGATGCCGATAACATAGGTGACTTTTTCACTTTGGATCCTGATGCCATTATCTTTAAACAGGGAGACCCCGTGACCTTTACCGCCAATGGGGAGCTAACCATTGATACCGCCAAGGCAACTCTCGCTTTTGGCATTGATAGTTTTGGCACCTTCCAGGGCGGTTTTCGGGTTGAGACAGCGCTCTCTGTGGGAGATTTTGTCGATGTGCCGCTGGCAGCGAGCCGTGGCAGTGTCACCCTGACCAGCTCGGCTGCAGAGAAATACCTCTTTTTGGTTACCAGTTTTCCACCAGGTTATAAGAGTGATCCTGACAATAGCGTCATGACGACCGATTTTTCCCTCACTTCAACCACGGCCTCCTCCGGCCTTAAACTGTCGACCAAGCTTAGCAGTGGTGATGCAACTGGAGAGAGCTCCCTGCCTATTCCCACGCCACAGCTCTACGTTGATGGTCTTATGCGCCAACGTGCCCGTGATCTCATTGAAAAGGGTCTGGCTCAGGGTTTTATGGACAAGCTCTTAGGCAAGACCCCTGCCCCCCTCACCAAGAGCGGTTCAGGGTTGAACTTCTGTGTCGGAGATGGCAGCAACATCGATGATAAAGCGTGCACTGTCCGTATGCTCGATGTCTGCAATACCAGCTCGTCATCCGTGCTTACCTACGATGCACTGGTCAAAGCGATTACTAATAACGGCTTTCGGATTCTCGTTGATGAGAGCAGCGTCGATGGCACAACCGCCGGCAAAGTCGATGCCATCAAGAGCGCCCTAGAGCAGAATATCGCCCCCAGGCTCGAGTTTTTCTTTGGTGACTTTTCTGATGTTGACGCCAACGATATGGTTGAAATCGTCATGACCGATCTCACCTGCGGTGTGCTCGGTTTCTACGATGCTACCAACCAATCTGAGTTTGATGGCAGCAACGCCAGCAACGAGGCTGATGTTCTCTTTGTCACGCATACCTCTTCCAACTTAGATCTGTTAGCAAGTACAGCCGGTCACGAGCTGCAGCACAACATCAACTTTAATGAGGCAACCTTGAAAAAAATCGTCTCGGGTGAAGGTGAGGTTTTTAACCCAAACAGTCTTACCAGTGAGATCAAGCTCTCTCAATCCTATACCAATGAGGGTTTTAGCTACAATGCCGAAGCTGTCTGTGGCTATCAGTCAGAAAACGATGGCCCTGAGGATTTTGCCAGCATGTATCTCACTCCTGCAGGTAGTTATGAGGGACAGGCAGAGACCTCGCTTATCGATAATAGCAATTTTGTCTCGGCTCGTGTGCGTGGGGCCAACTTTCTCTTCTTGCGCTACCTACTGGAACAGACTGGCGGTGCTACGCAGGCTTCCAGTGGTTCTGGTTATACGGACAATGGCGGCGCGGCGTTTTTCAAAGCCTTTATCAGTAGCGATTTTAGTGGCATTACCAACTTCGATCAAACCCTACCTTCGTTTGATCCCTTTGATCGCGATTTTGAGAGCGCCTTTCGTGACTACATGGTGACGCTCTACAACGCTAGCTTGGCCAGCCCGATTCTCACCTCAAGTCGTTATCTCTTGCAAACACCCTACAGCGATAACTTTACTGGCGATGCTGTGGGCATTGATCTCGATGTCGATATTCCCAATGGGCCGGCCATCAATGACTTTAGCGATGGTGACACGCAGATCGCAAGTTCGGTTCGGTCGGTGGCCATCCGTATGCTGCGTTACGGTGTGGGTAGCAGTAGTGGTTTGAACAGGTTTCTGCTGGCTGCGGACGCGGATGAAGATGGTACTATGGCAAATCTGCAGATGCGAGTGCTGCGCGTAGAATAGGCGCGAGTTCCATCTTTGGCGAAACGGTCAAAAACAAAACTGTCCTACCTTGCTGCTTGATCGCACTACTCTGCTCGGTTTGTAGCCTTGGCGTACCTGCCAGGTACGTACGCATGGCCGCAGCGAATTCTCTGGCATCGTCTATGCTATCCCAGAGGGAGTGCATGACGATGAGCACAGTGGCTTGTGTACTCTGTTGCTCAAAGATGGCGTAGCGATCCCCCTGCCAATGGTCACACGCCTGCTGCACGGTTGGTTGGGCAAGCAGACGACCCAAAAGCAGCCGACATCCCTGCACCCCAAGCAGGTTATGACTCTTGAGTTGCCATGGTGGTTTCAATTGTTGCAGCCTATCCCGAAGTGGCTGCAGGTCGATCTCTACTGGAGCGTCTTGGTTGTGCATGTACTTATCTGGATAGAGAATCTGCTCGCTTGAGGCGGGCAACCGTTTGAAGGCATTATTGATGGCTTTGAAGCCCGGCTGCTTTGCTGTCAGGGCAATGACAAAGCGCAGCCCGTCACGGTAGGGAAAGTAACTCATCTCACGAATCAAATAAGGTACCTTAGCTGTAGCATGGTGCTCTGCTGCGGTAACATAAGAGTGCTGGTTGAGAGCAAGGATCTGCTTGTGCAAGTTCTGCCACTGTGCCTGGTCTAAATCCTTAAGCTGCAGTCCAGCCTGTTGTATTTCGTAGAGGTACATGCTGTAGGTGGCATCGCCTTCCAGCAGTGCTTGCCAGGCTAAACGGCGATCGTCGTTGTGAGAGTCACGTTTGAGCCAGGGTTTGAGGTTAAAGTGGGCATCTTGCAGCGCATGCACAATCTCATGCGCCAGCACCGGTCTCTGTAGGTGCGTGGCAATCCAATCCGCCACATAGAGGGTGCGTTTGTAAGGATCATAGTAACCGCCTGCCTCAGTCACCAAAAAAGCAATAACGGCCTCTTCGTAGTTAAGCTGTGCAGGCAACATGCCAAGCATTTTCACAAAGCGCTCTTCCCATTCGAGCTCTTTGGCGTTGTACTGCTGAGCAAACTGTTGTTGCAAGTACTTGTTGAGTTGCGATTTACTTGTGAGTTTATGTTTAAAGGCACGAGGTCGATAGGGGCCGGTGGCTGGGAGGCCACGTAGGGTAACCATGTGATCACGGATGGTACCGATTACCCGTTGCACTTCTCTCTTGGTGATTTTTTTGCTGTTGGTGGCTACCTCTGCAGGCGTGGTTGTGACAAACAGCGTGGTTACAATGAAAAGGAAACCAATGAACCGCGCCATGACATCAGCTGCGGTAGTTTACTAAAGGCAGGGGTATGATCCGGCGCAGGTTTATGGTGCGAAAAGGTTCACCAGCCATGGATGGGCCTGTGGGTAGTATGGGGTCGCTATTGCACAAGGTAGGATCGCCTGGGTTTTTATAGCCGCGCTCTGCGCTGTTGGCTTTGAGGGTTAGGTAGACCCGCAGTTTGTTGACGATACGACGATCAGCCGCAGTGTCATAGCTATCGGCGTCCAGTTTACAGGACTGCGTTTCTGGATCAGGGCTGCTGGAGCCGCAGGTTCCACCTAACGCGGGTGGGAAGAGGTAGTCCACATAGAAACATTCGACGTTACGCACAATCACTCGAGCTTGGCTGCAGTCTGCAAAGATTTCACTAGGCATGGTGTCTTCATAAATTATGGGTAAAGCCAGCAGTGTGTTGTCAGCAAAATTTGAACATTCAATATCAAAAGCCGGTGAGCCACCTGAATCTTTAATATTATTGACGAAGAGCAGCTCTGCGGAACCAGGTTGTGCTGGAAAATAGTCGGTGCCGGCAACAGTCCACTTTTTGCCATCTGTAGCGACCAACTGGATACCCGTGGAGTCACAGCCAGGAGTGCCTGGCTCTCCGCCGAGCTTTTCATCCTTATGAATGATGACTGCTTGAAATGGGTTTGGTGTGAAGGTGGCTCCACTAAAGAGCACGTCGTTGGGGCCTCCCCAAGGATGTGCTGGACTGTAAGCAATTTGTAGGGTGTCGGCCTGTTGCGTGGGATGCTCTTCATTCCAATAGGGGGTAAAGCAGGGGTTGGCACCGGCCTGGCCAAAGTAGTTTTCTAAGGATCGCCTGGCACTGATGGCCTGCTGCTGCAGACTTGCCTTGGTGCTACCGCGCTCAAATACAGTCTTGTTGCTCGAGAAGGTTTTAAACAAAAAGATGGTCACCACACTGGCGATGAGCAAGGCAATCAGGACTTCAGTAATACTGAAGGCCAGGCAGTTGCTAGCGCTTTTTCTTCTGTTTGCTCTTGACATAGTTGCTAATCATCAGCTTCACATCTTCAGCAGCACGGCGAAGATCTTTTCTGTACTGTTCTGATTGCTCGTAGTTATCAGGAATGTAACCCTGTCGTGGTGAAGCGTCCTCTCTTTTGCCGGCAGCTCTCTTTTCTTTTGAGAGCGACATTACACCAGACTTTCCGCCTCTCTTGCCTTCCTGCGGCAGCCGTTCTGGTTTTGTCAGCAGAAAGAGCACACCGACAATTACAACACCAAGAACAATCATGCCCAGGGTCATAGATCGACCTACACCAAGCTGAGATTGCTGCTGGTTTACGTGCCTCATGGGTGTTCGGCTATCTCCAGATTACTGGCCACCATGTCGCGAACCACCGCCTGGAAAAAGGGTAGATTGAGAACCCCTGGATGGGCGTAAACATAGGTGCCGCCGGTGTTAAACAGATGCATGTTACCCATGGCTGGGGTCGCCATCACGCCAATATGGCTAAAGCCATCGCCATCGGCATCGAACAGTTCCGCTGTTGCTGGCCATGGAGGAATTATTGTATCGGTTGGGTCTGCGAGAGGTTCACCTCCCTCTTGACTCAAGTCATTTGCACGGTTGTGTGCCATGATGTTAGAGGCGAGTATGGCAGCATGGACCACGTGGGTGGTGTTGATGTAGTTCACATCCTCGTCTACAAAGACTTCTTCGGCACCACCTAGGCCCTCCTTGCCCGAGAGTTTAACAATGGTATTGCCAGTGATCCAGGCGCCATCATCCTTGGTAGCTACCCAAATATTGCCATCCCCTCCCTCATTCCACTGTTCGAAATCGGTAACCAGGGTCCCACCACGAGGCAGTATGCCGTTATAAGCAACAGGCACATCGTCCACGGAGCCTATATCTACGTTGCCCGTAGTGCCAGTGTAATAATAAAATGGCACCATATCTTCACGCGGACCGCCTTTATCACTAGGACCACCTGGATTATCAAAGGTGAGAAAGCCGGTGTACTCTTTGTCAGCTGCATCAGTGTAGAGCGGGTTAAAGTTTGATTTGTCTTCGAAAAAGTTTAGTGTGCCACTTTTTGTGGGAGTCTGTATTGTAGTGGCTGCGTCGTCGTTCATCACTGGCACAGCCAGGTTAAGGTTGCTCATGGAGGGGACTTGTCCCATCATGACATTGTGACCAACCAAGAGTGCTAATGGTGGATCATCCGTGGAAAAGTCTGAAGGCACAAAGACTTTACCATTACTCGGCTGGCCACCAGCTGTAGTGACATCAGGGTAGTCACGATGGACAAACTTTTCACCAATGAAGTAGGCGTTGCCGGTAACGATTAAGCTTGCATAATCAAACGGACAGCCATCTGGGATGTCATAGGTGACGTCATTGACGACCAAATCTCCCTCAATAATAATATCACCACAAAAGTTCAACTCGCCGTCAATGATGGTGCTTCCTTCCAATTTGAGCGCTTTTGCAGTGGGGTTAGGATGAGTGGTACGCGTGTCATCAGCAGCAGCAACATATTTATCATGTGAGAAACTCTTGGTGATTTTGTCACCCACAGCAGATGTTGGACCAATCCACTCCGAATAGGCGTCAAGTCCCTCGGTTGGGTCTTCCACATAGGGATCGTTGGTAATGTCCCCCTTTTTGCCCGTACTGAACCACAAGTTGGCAGATCCCGCTTTCTCAATATAGGCTTGATCACCGGTATCATCAGCATACTCTTGATAGGTATCACCAAGCTCAAAGGAGTAGTGGTGCACATACTTCTTCATCTCTCCTATAACGCCACAATCAGGCTCATAACTCGGACAGCTACCCTTTGGTTTGTTTTTAAAGTCCAATACGGGTTCGAATTGGGCAATAAGCGTTGGATCTGAGACATTTTCTTGCAGGTCTTTAAAATGGGTGGTGCCGTTGTAGGCTTCACCAGGTTCAAATTTACAATCAGGGTCGTTCTGTTCGCAGAGTGTATCCAAAATCACGTCGCCATAAGAATCGGTAAAACAGTTGTGGACAGGATCTGAGCAGTCGACCTTGCGTAAGGGCGCAGTTATGCTGGGCCAGGAAAAGAGTTCAAAGCGTCCAGCAAAAACGCCTGGGCCGGTAACAAAAAGGTATTGCGAGTGTGGTGAAATTGGCCGCAGATCGTGGTTGCTCGACATCGTCATGCCGCCATAGATCCGCTCATGGCAATGGCTGCACTCACGGTGTTTACCGGTATTGCTAGCAACATTGGTGTTGGCGTTTTGTGCGCTCACCAGCCAGAATCGGCGCTTTAGCGCAATCTTTTTGCTAGCGTCATTTTTGTTTTCGGTCGTCGCATTAAGGGTAATGCGTAGTCCAATGGCAGTGGGTACTGCGGGGTTAGAGCCGTAATTGATGAGCTCTTTGCAGGCGATGCCTTCGTTAGCCCCAGCGAGATTACAGAAACCATTGCCATCAAATCTAACCGGAGAGGCCCATACGCGCGAGGTCATGTTACCGTCGTCTTTATAGGAGAAAACCCCCCAGTTAATACTCTCAGGTGAGCTCCAACCTGGATAAGCAGTTGGGTAGTTGTTGGCTTCGTTGAGAACAGCGCGAAAGCGGTCTTGTAGATCGTTGATCATCAATATGGGGTTGGTGATGGTGTTATCAAGCTCTATATGGTGGTAGTCCCCACCTGTCTTGTGGGTCATAGGTTTGGTGGTGGGATCATCAACAAAGAGGTTGGGATCACTACCATTAGCGTCGTTGCCATACCAGTTTTGCATCCAATCTGCCACCCGCTCCATCTCGCTCTCGGCAAAGCGTCGTACTGACTGGGCCGAGCGATCCAGCCCCGCCTGTTTGATACCGATACTAGCCTTACGAATCACAGCAAAGGCGATGGCACTCAGGGCGACTAGGATAACAATGGCTACAGGTAGGGCTACGCCTTGTCGCTGCTTATGGTTGCGTGTCACGGCTTGTTGCATGTTTTACCCCTTGCAGAAAAAACGCAAAAAAAGTAACACCTTTCCTTGACGTTTTGGCTGCAGTTGTTGATTTGGTTGCCCCCTAGGTCAATATGTTATTATACAATAAAACAAAGGAGTTTGGCTACTACGGCCACCTCTCTATCCCCTCGTTAAGGGGGGAAATTAAGTTTACTTAAAGATGCAGCTCATCCCGCAGATTTCCAATAAGCATTTGGATATTCCTGGAGACATTCAGGAGCTTGGCATGGTGGGGCTCTTCAAGCTGTTGGAGTCTGCTGCAAGCAGTGGGCGTTTGCGTCTTGCCTCTGAGGGGCGTAAGGCAAGCGTATGGATGCGTGGGAGCAAAGTCGTCTACATCCGCACCCCTGCTGCAGAAAGCTTACTTCGTTATCTGTTGGTACATAATCGCTTTCTCAGTGAGAGCATCTACAGGCGCTGTTGGCAGAGGTTTCTCACGGCCATCAAGCGCCAAGAGCAGCGCCGCGGTTGTGGTCACTTCCTTGATTATCTAAGGGCCTCAGATCTGCTGACACAGCAACACCGGGATGAGCTACACCGGCTCTTGGTTGAATGGCAGGCGCTCAGTCTGTTGGCTTGGCGACGAGGCAGGTTTGTCTTTGATCGTCGTGATATCCCCGAGAGATACTCAGGCTACCCTGGCATTTCTCCCGAACGACTGGTGTGGCGGTTTGAGCAGCTGCTGGATGCGACAACACCGCTTAGCGATGTCTATCCGTGGGAGCGTGGCATTGACTTGGATTATGGCAGGCTTACCGATATACCGCTACCGATCCTACTCAACGTCCTCAAACAGACCAAAGCCAGCGGCGTTCTCACACTAAAACGGTGGTTGCGGACGCTAAAGATTCCCTGTGATCAAGGCCGAATCACGCTGCCAGTAACCCAGTGGGTTCCTTGGCTTGGCCAGCAGGCTGGTAAGTATTACTTTCAGAGTCGTCAGGCCGTAGCAGACCTAGCAGCAGATAGTGACAGGGGTTCTTGGCAAGAGAGGGTCTTCGATTACTTCTTTGAGGCTGCAACCTTTCCCAGGGTGCTTGAGCGGCGTCATAAGCGTGACAAGATCAAAGAGCGCTCTGAGATACGTGAGACCAGCAGCATGCTGGCGTGGATCAGTGTACGCGCTGAGGACTTTTGGCAAACTTACCGGCCATCGCTGCAGTGGTTCTTGCCGCTTTTTGGCACGCTACTGATCCCGCTGTTTTTGTTTGCGCTGTTAAACCGCCTGGATGGTGGCAAAGTAACGTATCTACAGACAGGGAGTTCAACCATCCACAGCAAGGCGAGTGAGCTACTCAGGCGCTTTGCTGAACGCTCCCTTGTGCTACCTAAGGACAAGCCCTACCAGTTCAGCGACGCAGAGTATGCCGTGCAGGTTAACAGAGAACCCAAAAACGACATGAATGACTCCCTGGCCTATCTGTTCTCTATTGAACAGAACTCTGCCAAGCGAAAACAGAGACTGTCGTTAAAGCTCATTGATATTCAGCCAACGCAAGCACAGGGACACTTTCTCATCCGCAGCGTCAAGCAGAGCAAGCCCTAGGGTGATTTGTTCGTGATGCCGTAATGCTCGCTAACCTGTTTGGCAGTCAGCGCTGGGTTGTCCGACCACGGTATCCATGTCAACAGTTGTTCTTTGGCCAGACCACTGACTTCATCTTGCAGCGTATAGTGGATTTCATAAGTTGATTCCGCTCCAGGTAGGAGTTTGACGACAAAGTCACTGACTGCGGGGATGACACGGGCCATACCACGGCTCGGCCTGCGGGTGAGCCGCGAGTTTGCAAAGCTGTAGAGAACTTCATCGAGCCGGCTGACGGTGGCACCGACAGGGTAGGAATTCTCCAAGGCGTTGATCCCTGTACGTAGATTGCCAATAGTGATCATCCTGTCGGATGACTCATCACCTTCCTCTTCTTTTTCCTTGATCTTTTTGATGAGAAGCTCCTCGGCACGGTTTTGGTAGCAGATACGAATTTTCATGTCCGTGCGCAAGCCGACTAAATTTGCCAAGTGTAGCCAGCCTTCAAGGGTCTTTGCGGGCCTGGTTAGGGTGGTTACATGTTCGGGGTGGCTGCTCCTAAGGCGCAAGGCGCGTCCACTTGCTTCAACCATGATGGGCGGGCGCCAACAGGAGCCGCGGTGTAGATCAGCCATAAACAGATCTTGCGTCAACTGCTGCGTAAACTCCTTTTCTACCTGGTGGATGTAAGTAATACCGGCGCGGCGGTTGCGAAACCTCTGAATCTGCTGTACCAGCAGCACCAGCACGGCCAACACCAAAATCGCGAAGATGAGCGAGAGCAGGAAGTTGGCTGGATCCAAGCTGTAAAGGCGCCTTCCTGGTGGTTTAGCCCTCGGAGGTTCTGCAGCCATGCCTGTTATGCTTCCACAAGGATATAAGATTTCTTAATGAGATAGAAAACCATTTTGGCGGTATCAAGATCACTGCTGCCGCTTACGTCGAGAACTTGTCCAAAGCTTCCATGCTTGATAATCAGTTGCAGTATGTCTAGCACGCGTGGATGTAAACGACTTAAGGGACTTTCCATAGCTGGATTGAGAACAAGTTTGGCATCTTTGGGTGGGAGACCTTTCTTCAAATTGTCTAACTCATCGAGCTGGCGAAACCCTTCAATGAGAAGATTTTCTACTGAGATGTCTATCTTTTCACCAAGCGCGGGAGATGGCTGAAAATCATCGGGTAAAGTGACCAATTCAAAATCGCCATTTTTCCAGGCCAACATTCGGAAGAGTGCCTTGCTGCCATTCACACCGTTGTCAAAACAGGCATAGTGAATCGAGCCATTTTGCAGATACACCTGTCCCTTGGTATCCGCCGTGAGTTTGAGAATGCCGGTCTTGCGCGAATTGTGAAAGGTTTGCAGCAGATCCGCCAGGGCGATTTCCGTCAGGGTTCCAGAGAGGCCTTTCTTTCTTGCACTGCTACTCTCATGACTGGGTTCGGCTTCTTCGAGGTCGATTTCAAGTTCATCGATAGCACCCTCCGCATCACTCTCTGCTGCTTCAGCATCTGATGAGAAGTCAATGTCGAGTTCAACCGAGTCTGCTTCATCTACCTCTTCTACCTCCTCCACTCTCTTTCCAGTTGGTTGTGATTCACCGATACTAGACTCTACACTAGGCTCTGCGACAACCTCCTCTTCCTGGGAATCTTGTTCAGGCTCTTCTTGGGATATGGAGACCTCTTCGGCCTGGCGCATCTTTTCTTCGATGTCAATGTTACCAAAAGACTCAGGATCGGCGCTGTTGAAGTCTCCTTGGCGGTGTTGTGGTGGGCCGCTCACCAGTGAAGGAATGCTCTCACTGTCAGATTCAGAAACTTGGTCTTCAGTATGAATAAAATCAATTTTAAAGACACTGGTGCCAATGCGTACGGTGTCGTCATCAGCTAACTCTTCCCGTTTTACCCGCTTGCCGTTGACAAAGGTACCATTGGTACTCTTGAGGTCCTCGAGCACAAGAGAGTCTGGCGAGGTGACCATACGGCAGTGGCGACGTGAGATCTTTTTTTCGCCAAGGTAAATGTCACAGTCTTCACCGCGACCAACAATAATTTCGCGCGGTACCTCGAGGCGAATCTCTATGCCCTCGTTTTCCCCTTCAATAAAGCGAAGTTTTACCTCCTTAAGAGGTGTGTCCATAGTTCCCATAGTTCTTTTTTCTTAAAGTTACCGACAGGTTACATCTAGTATAGTAAAATTTTTGGTGTTATTCTACTCTTCTTCCCCTATAACAAAACGCAGCAACGTGGAGCCCAGCTGGATCTCATCTCCAGAGCTAAGCTTTGAATATGAAACTCTTTTCTTATTTACAAAAGTGCCGTTAGTACTAGCAAGGTCCCTTAGAATGATCTGCTTTTCGCTAAAGGTCTCGATGCTCGCATGGCGACGTGACACATCGATATCACGGAGTTTGATGTCCGCCTTACCCCGACCTAGGGTGACGTTGCCTTTAGTCAGCTGAATCACCCTGCCCTTTTCTGGACCATCGATGACCTCAAGGCTAATGGCTGCCTTTGGCAGCTGTAGCTTCTTGCTGAAGCTTGGCATGCTTTCTGGCTCAGCGATGTCCCACCTGGAAAATCCTTTGAGTTCATCATCAATGAGGTTTGCGAGATCAGGTTTGTCTGACTCTTGGCTTTTTTTCTTAGATTGTTTTTTCTTTGGTTTGTTTTTTTCACGAAACTTTTCTAGATTATCAACAATAGAGATGCGACAACGACTAAAGCCTATTGTGATCTCGTCCAGATTTTTTAGCTCAACTTTCTCCTCAACGAGCTCATCATTGACATGCGTACCATTTGTACTGGCAAGGTCTTCAACGTAGAGTTTTCCGCCTTCAACGATAAGGCAGAGATGTTCACTTGAAACCTTTTTATCGTTCAACAGCAGATCACCTCGAGAACGCCCAACTACGGTTCGTGGTTTGGTGATGGTGATAGTTTTGCCCCGATCTTCGCCTTCTATGATTGTCAGCGACGCTTTAATGTCCATACACTACTACCTTGGAAGAACCTCCACGCGTACACTAAATTCAGACTGACCGACCCGGATGACATCACCCTTATTCAAACGACAGTTTGCAATGCGCTTCTTATTTACAAAAGTGCCGTTTGTACTTGCTAAGTCGCGGATAAAAACCTGGTCACCAGAGACCACCTCGATAAGAGCATGTTTTCGCGAAACATCTTTATCTTCTTTAAGAAGAATATCAGAATTGACCCTACCGACAACGATGCTCTCCTTATTACTCTTGAGTGTCTGTTTGCGATGGGGTCCCGCAGTGATAAATACCGTCAGATAAATCTGTTTTGCTTCTGGTATTGCAACAGGGTTTTGGTCAATCGAGGAAACGTATTCTTCGGAATCAATTTCTGTTTCACCGGAATCAATGATATCCTCTTTTGCTGGGACCACTTTGTCTTTGGGATGTTGTGGCTTCTTTTTATAGTTAACCTGGAATAGTAACGTGGTAAAACCGAGCCGGACTTCATCGAGATTGACCAGCTTTTTTTCGGCGACACGGTCGTCATTGACGAAAGTGCCATTGGTACTGCTCAAATCATAAAGCATGAAATCGCCACGCACATACTCGAGTGCTGCATGTGTTGAAGAGACCTTGCTATCACGGAGGACAAGGTCACCACTCTTTCTACCGATGACCATACGACGGGAACGCATGGTCTTACGTCGGCCACGATCCGGTCCATCAACCACGGTCACCTGTGCCAGTACCCCCGCGGGAATGACACTACCGCGCTTATTGTTCATATGATGTAACCATCCGATTAAATTAACAAATACAGGGAAGGATGTCAAAAAGCGCTTGGCCTGTCGGGGGTTTTTCCGCTACTCGACTTGGGCGTAATAGCTATCTCTTTGATCGGCATCGAGCCAACCTAGTTCAAAGGCAGTTTGTATACCGATGCGAATCTGTGAAAGTCGTGTCACGGGTTTGGTTTTCTCAGCATCTATAGGAATGGTGCGTGCCATTACCTCGGCATGACTCTGGGGAAAGATGGGTGTTTTTGTTGGGTCAAAAAAACCATAGGGATAAAGGGCTTTACCGTAGTCGTTGAATTTGTCCTTACCCCCCATGAGATGAATGATTTCGTGGACAAGATTAACTAGCGAAAATTCAAAATTATCTTTTACCAAGGGTATGAAGAGGATGCCTTCCCTATCTCGGCGGTAGCCGAAATATTCCAATGGGTAATTGGATTTTTTACCTAACTCTTTTTGGTAAAAGTAGATATGAACCCGCACATCTTCTCCCTCGATGGAATGTGCGGCGTCTACGGGGTGGTATGGCTTGGCACCGTTTTCGTTCAACTGTTGTTCAAAGTACTTGTAAGTCTGGCTTGGCTGCAGTAGTCGCGGTTGGATTGGGGCCGCTCGACTTACAAACAGCGGCCCTTCTAGCAGCAATTGCATGTTGTAGTCTTTTCGACCGGTAATGCGGGCAAACTCGCGATGAAAGAACCGCGGTATGGAGTGGATCGACGGTGCCTCTCCGAGGTTGCTTGGTGCGAGAAAACGACCTAGGATCTTCTCCTCTCTGGGTGTGCTAGGTTTTTCCGCAAAAAGCTGTAGTTTCACTTTAGGTTTTGTAAGGCTCTTAAGTGAACTAGCACCCGAAGAACCCATGGGCGTTGGTCGTTGGCTCACGAAATAGGCCGCAGCAACAACCAACAACAACAGCGCAGCAGCAACCCCATAGTGTTTTTTGATGGTCCGTGTCGCGCTACTAATCTCAGTGATTGGCACTCCTTCACTGGAGACCGAGGTTGCCGGAGGTGGTGTTAGCGGCTGTACGGGTTCATTTTTTACACTGCTGACCGAGTCTTCCTCAACCGGTTGCTTTGGTTTTTTAACCGTCTCTTTGTCAATCTCTTGATCTGCTGATTCCTCTTTCAGGCCTTCAAGAAACTGCTCTCTTGCTGCCTCCTGGCTTGCCAAATTGACTTTACCAATAACCTTTCCTTTAAGACGATCATGTTTGATCGGAGGCGGTGTTTTTCCACCATACAGGGTATCGTCTTCTTCAACGTGCCCAACCTCTGTTTCGCCCGAGTTGGGGTCAAGTCCAAACTCTGGCTGTGATAGCTGCATAAGCTCATCAACCAACTCATTGGCTGTAGCTGCCTGGCTGGCTGTGGGTACGGTGGCCGCCTTTTGTTTGACGTCTGTAACCTCATCGTCATGGGCTGCTGTTGTGGAATCCGCTATGGGTTGCGGCATAAAGGCGGTTGCCATCTCTTCGTTGTCCTGAGGAATAAGGACCGTGCTTTCGATGTTGGTAGCATCCTGGGTTGAAGCGAGCACAGCCGATGGTGATTGTTCTGCAGCCTGTACCAGTTTTGGCGCTAGCGTTAGTGCTTTTTGCAAACGCTGCTCCTCCTCTTCCTTTTCTTTTTTAAATAAAGACATTAGAAAATTATGGCAATTCTCTGAAGATGTTGTAGATATCGTTGCTTTTAGATTTGTAATAAACGCTTTAATATTTACTGGACGATGGCCAATTTCTTTGGCGAGAGCAGCCATAATGAGTGCGTCAGCCTGCTTGCTGAAATCTCTTAGGTGCTGACGAACGGGTCGGGGTTCTTCTGTGAGAATCTTCTGTTGCAGCTCGACAGCGTTTTCAGCAGTATAGGGTGTCGTGCCGGTGATCATTTCATAGAAGAGCAGTGCCGCTGCGTAGATATCAGCACGGTAGTCAATCGATTGGTTACGCAGCTGTTCGGGCGCCATATAGGCGAGTTTGCCTAGAGGCGGGGTTTGGTCCTGCATCTTGTGTTGCGCGACCGTGGCAATGCCAAAGTCTGTGAGGTAGACGGTGCCTGAATAGCTTAACAGTACGTTACCGGGAGTTACATCACGGTGGACCAAGTTGAGGGGACGATTGCTTGCGTCGCTTGCCTTATGGGCATAGTCAAGGCCACGCCCAAACTGCTCAAGAATATCCAGGGCAATTGCCATAGGGATACGTTCCCTCTTCTGTTTTAAATGCAACAGCAGTTGTGCCAGGCTCTTGCCATGGACAAACTCCATGGCTATGTAGAAGTCGCTACCAGCAACACCCAGGTCAAAGACATGCACTATATTGGGGTGTTTGAGCAAGGTGCAGATCTTTGCTTCCGCAATTAGCATCGTTACCAGCTGTTGGTTGGAGCTATAACGCGGTAGAAGCTTCTTGATGGCGTAGATGCGATCCTGACTCAGTGCCTTCTTGTTAGCGGCAGCGTAGATCTCCGCCATCCCGCCCGTGGCAATCCAGTCGAGTAGCACATGGGTGTCTGCAAAGAGTTCTGGTGTAAAGGGTTGTTGCATGCGTGATAACCGCTTAAAAAAATTGTAACAAACAAGTGTTGCCGAGGCAAAACCCTACGGCGGCAAGGGGTTGTTTTTTCTTGCGCTTGCGCGGCAAACCCTTATAACTTGGTCTGACTTTTCTTGGGGAATACCGTCAGATGAGTTACGTCCCGATATTATTACTGTTTCTGGTGTTGGTCGGGGTGGCGGCAACGCTTCTGTTGTTATCGCGTTTTTTTGGCCCGCAGCGGCCACTCGCAGAAAAGGCAACCACCTATGAGTGTGGTGTCGACACGGTGATAGCACCAACAGGTCAAGGCGAGCAAGTGCCAATCAAATACGCTACGGTGGCACTCATCTTCATCATCTTTGACGTTGAAGCCGCTTTTTTTATTCCTTGGGCTGTACGTTTTCGCCATGAAATAGCCTCAGGAAACAGCGCTTCAGCGATTGTCTTCATTGGTATCTTCCTCTTGGTTCTTCTTTTTGGCCTGGTCTACTGTTATCGGCGTCAAGCCTTTGATTGGGACTAGTACGTTGCTCCACAGAACGAATTTACAAAACATTTGTAGGGCACTACACTAGCATGTTGGCAAAGGCATTGCTTAATAAGATTACGCAGCTATGTGGGAATCAGTTGGTTGCTACGGATCTTTTTCGTGACGAGGTTAGTGTTACCACACCCCCTGATGCGTTGATGGACGTGATTCACTGCGTGCGCGATGATGAGGAGCTAGCCTTTCAGCATCTTATTGACATTACTGCGGTCGACCATGATCGGTCGCAACCACACCGTTTCGAGGTCGTATACCACCTAGGCTCTGATAGACATGGTAGCAAACTTCGTATCAAGGTGCCGCTACCAGGAGAGGACACCTCAGGTAACCTGCCAGAATTACCCAGTATCTCATCGATATGGCAAGGGGCGTTGTGGTTAGAGCGTGAGACCTATGACATGTTTGGTATCCAGTTTCGCGGCCATCCTTCGCTGCAACGTATTCTGATGACAGAAACGATGGAAGGCTATCCACTGCGCAAAGACTTTCCGTTGCACGGCCCACCTGAGTGGCCACGCAAATCTTCACTCAAGAAAATGAGAAAGCAACAGAGTCGAGATGGGAACGCAGAAGAATAAACTACGGTTCAGCCGCAAAGCTATGCAGCAGGTAGAGGAGCTCATTTCGCACTATCCTGAAAAGGTTGCAGCGCTGATTCCTGTGCTGCATATTGCTCAAGAAGAGTTTGACCATATCAGCCCGGAAGTCGTGGACCTCGTGGCCGAACTTCTTGATACCACACCTAGCCATGTCTATGGCACAGCTAACTTCTATGACATGTTTCGCTTTAAAAAGAGGGCTAAGCATGAAGTGATCATCTGCAGGAACCTTTCCTGCTACCTCTGTGGTAGTGAGCGTCTGAAGAAAAATCTTATAGAACGGTTGCAGACTGAGCCAGGGCAGAGTTCTACAGATGGCCGTTTCTTGCTGCTTGAGGCCGAGTGTCTAGCCGCGTGTGATAAAGCCCCAGTGATGATGGTCGACGAGAAGCTGTTTGAGAAGGTTGATGCTGACAACCTTCCAGAGGATCTAACCCGACTGTTGGAGAAGTCTTGATGGAGCCTGTTCTTAGCCGCCACTTCAATGATTCTCAGTACCGCGATGTAGATACCTACATGGCCGATGGCGGTTACCGTGTGTTGAAAAGCACACTCAAGCAGCGCGCACCTGAGGAAATTATCCAGACAGTAAAAGATGCCGGTCTAAGAGGCCTTGGTGGCGCTGGTTTTCCAACCGGCATGAAATGGAGCTTTGTGCCCTCGGTGGAAGAACGCCCTGGTAATCGTTATCTTGTCTGTAATGCGGATGAGTCAGAACCTGGAACCTTCAAAGATCGAGCTCTTTTGACTTGGGATCCCCATCTGATTATTGAGTCTATGGTTATTAGCGGCTTTGCCATGTCGATGAACATTGGTTTCATCTACTTACGTGGCGAGTTTACTGAGATCACACCAATTATAGAAAAGGCCATAGCCCAAGCCTATGAAAAGGGTTTTCTTGGCAATAATATTCTTGGATCGAAGTTTAGTTTTGAGCTCTACTTACATCGCGGTGCAGGTGCCTATATCTGTGGCGAAGAAACCGCGCTGTTGGAGTCGTTAGAGGGTAAGCGTGGTTACCCGCGACTAAAACCACCCTTCCCTGCCACCCACGGCCTGTGGCGCTCGCCAACAAACGTCAATAACGTTGAGACCCTCTGTTTGGTACCGTTTATTTTGGACCGTGGAGTCAAGTGGTTTCGTTCTATTGGCAACGATAAGGCCAAAGGCCCAAAACTCTACTGCCTGAGCGGCAGAGTCAAACGTCCTGGTGTCTATGAATTGCCCATGGGTATCAATCTCAAGGAACTCATCTTCGAACATGGTGGCGGCATTCCCAATGATAAAGCGTTGAAAGCGGTGATTCCCGGTGGCTCCTCCTGTCCTGTGTTAACGGCTGCTGAGTGTGATATTTCCATGGATTTCGATAGCCTTGCTGCAGCAGGTTCGATGTTTGGTACGGCGGCAGTCATTATTATGGACGAAACCGTGTCGATGGTAGAAGCGCTTTATGTCATCACCCGTTTCTATGCGCATGAATCGTGTGGCCAGTGCACTCCTTGTCGTGAAGGCGTAAAGTGGATGCAAGACATTTTACGACGACTGCTCAAGGGTCGTGGTCGTCGTGAAGATATCGATTTGCTCATTACCATGTGTGATCAGATCGAGCGTCGTACCATCTGTGCTCTTGGTGATGCCGCAGCGTTGCCCGTGCGCAGTTTTGTCAGCAAATTTCGGCATGAATTTGAAAAAGGTATCCAATGAACCCAGAGATTAGCGTAAAGATTGACGATAAGGAGATCAAGACCGCACCCGGTGTAAACTTGATTGATCTTGCCAAGGAGCACGGTATTGAAATCCCTCATTACTGCTACCATCCTGCTCTGGCGGTGGCTGGCAACTGCCGCATCTGTTTTGTCGAAGTTGAAGGTATGCCACATCCGCAGATCGCCTGTAACACGCCAGTTCGTGATGGTATGGTAGTGCGAACAAAGAGTGAGCTTGCCGTAGAGGCGCGTAAATGGACGCTCGAATTTTTACTGGCCAACCATCCATTGGACTGTCCCGTTTGTGATAAGGCTGGAGAGTGTGACTTGCAAAACTACGCCTTTAAATACGGCAGATCGCATACAGACTTCGTTGAGAAAAAGCGTACTCCGGCGACAGTACGGTTAAGCGACAAACTCATGTTGGAGAAAGACCGCTGTATCGTCTGTTTGCGTTGTGTGCAGTTTCTACGCGATGTCGATGGTAAAGAAGAGCTCTATGTACACCAACGTGGCAACAGTGCAGAGATCGCCACGGCTCCTGGGAAAGACCTCGAGAGTGACTACCAGCTCAATACTGCCGATATTTGTCCAGTGGGAGCTCTGTCACCAACAAACTTTCGCTTTGCCGAGAGAGTTTGGAATCTTGAGAAACGTGAATCCATCTGCCCTCTCTGCCCACGTGGTTGTAATACAAAGATCGATATTAAAGACAACGTGGTACAGAGGGTTGTGCCTCGCTTTAATAAAGAGGTCAACAGCTATTGGATGTGTGATGAGGGTCGTAGCTACTTTAGCAAATATCATACTAATAGGAGACGTATCGAAGGGTTCTGGCACCGAGGAGAGCCAATAGATGCGGCGAGCTTTTTTGTCAGTGTGGCACGGCGTCTGCAGCAAGAGGCTGCTACGGATATCCTTGTGCTGGTTTCCAATTGGCTCTGCAACGAGGACATTCAAGCCATTGCCGATTTTGTCGATGGCTCGCTGTCGGCGGCAACGATCAGTGGACCGCCATTTAAAGAGGGCGGCGATCATCTCCTGCGGCGTTGGGATTTTGGGCCTAATGCAAGAGGCTTACGGGATATTTTCAAAGGCCGTTTTCATGAACCTAATAAACTAAAACAGTCTTTTAAATTAGCTTTGAGTTTTGGTGTAACTCCTTCAAAAGACTTAAATATAGATGAGCTTATCTATCTTGGAGCTTACATGGAGCCTTTTATTGCTAATACCCTTTACGTGGCGCCGGGTGTCGCCCACGGCGAAATCCATGGCAGCTATACCAACTTTGCCGGAGTGGTGCAGTCGTTTGACACCTTTTTAGAGGCACCCGTGCAGGCACACACTTGCGAAGAGTTTATTGGTAAACTTCTGCCGTTGCTGGAGCATCGATGAGCACATTGTCAACATGGCTGGTAGCAGATGCGACGCTGCTGCAACAGGTGATCTCAGCGTTGTTACGCATAGGCGTAGTGCTTGCAGCCCTTCTCGGTTTGGCGTTGCCGGGTATGGTCTATTTTGAACGGAAGATCTCTGCGTGGATTCAGGGACGTCTAGGGCCAAATCGAGTCGGCCCTTTTGGTTTACTCCAGGTGCTTGCCGATGGCATCAAGCTTATCTTTAAGGAAGATTTAGCACCAAAACGAGCGGTGAAATTGCTCTTTCTCCTTGGCCCGGCCTTTTCCTTTCTCCCGACATTTATGGCGATGGCTGTCATTCCCTTTGGTTTCTATCAGGCTGCTGACGGTATGGCGATGCCGATCCTCATTGCCGATGTCGATATTGGTGTGATTTACCTTCTCGCAGTTGCCAGCTTGGCGGTTTACGGCATTCTCATTGGCGGGTGGGCGTCGAGCAATAAGTACACCTTAATGGGTGGCTTACGATCTTCAGCACAGGCGATCAGCTATGAGATACCGCTGGGCCTGTCTGTAATAGGTATCGTTATGCTCGCAGGCTCGGCAAAGCTTGGCGACATTGTTGCTGCTCAGGAGAGTATCTGGTTCGTCTTTCCTGCTCATATCGGCTTTTGGGTATTTTTTATCTGCATCTTTGCAGAGACAAACCGCCTACCTTTTGATCTTCCCGAGGGCGAGACGGAGATTATTGGCTTTCATATTGAATACAGCAGTATGAAGTTTGCCACCTTTTATATGGTGGAGTACGCTCACATGATTCTCGGCTCGGCGTTGAGCGCTCTGCTCTTCTTTGGTGGTTGGGAGCTTCTGCCTTGGTACACTTGGAACGATCTGGCACATTTGACTGGCTGGGATTTTTATGGAGTCCTCTGGTTTATTCCCTCTCTCTGGCTGGTGGCAAAGATTGCCCTCTTTTTGTTCGTTTTCATCTGGGTACGCTGGACATTGCCACGCTTTCGTTACGATCAGTTGATGAGCTTTGGTTGGACAAAGCTGCTACCAGTTTCTTTAATCAATCTTGCGGTCGTTGCGGTCTATATGATCTGGACAATGAAGGGATGATGAAGGCGGTTTGAGATGTCACCACAACTGTTTCTAGACATTCTGACATATAGCGCCATGAGTCTAACGGTGGTTTTGAGTATTGTGGTGGTCTCAGCCCGTTCACCAATTTTTGCTGCCCTATGCCTCATAACCAGCCTACTGACTGCTGCGGTGCTCTTTGTTCTACTAAAAGCCACCTTTATTGCCGCAGCCCAAGTACTCATCTACGCGGGCGGTATTCTCGTGCTTTTTATCTACATCCTCATGTTGCTCGGAGTTGAAAGCTCTCTATGGCGTCGTCGCCAAAAAATCATTCTTGTTGCTCTGTTTCTGCTCATGTTTGTGGCGGGGTTATTGCCACTGAGTTTGCTGTTTGGTCCGGCTGCCGACATAATGTCGACGAGCGTGGCTGACGACTTTGGCACGATTCGTGGCTTTGGCAGCTTGTTGCTACAACAGTACGCCTTTGCATTTGAAATCATCTCAGTGGTGCTTGTTGCTGTCATTGTCGGGGTCGTCTATTTGACGAGGAAGAAGAGCAGGTGAACTTTTTTCTAGTAACAGGAATGGTCGTCTTTTTGATCGGGGCTCTCGGCATACTCTTTCGTAAGGATGCCATCAGCCTCTTTATGTGTATTGAGGTGGTTCTCAACGGTGTCAACATCACTCTTGTGAGTTTTTCACGCCTCTGGGGCAATATGCATGGACAGATCATGGTTTTCTTTGTCATTGCCATTGCCGCAGCCGAAGCAGCCATCGGCTTTGCCTTGATGCTACAGATATTCAAACACAACAAGAACATTCAGCTTAGTGACATCACCGATTTGCGCGAATTGCGAGATTGACTATGTCTGAACCACTGCTCTTATATATTCTCCTCAGCCCTCTAGTTGGTAGTGTTGTCAATGCATTTTTCGGCAAACGACTAACGCAACGTCTGGTTGCAAGCATTGCTGTGTTGGCGGTGCTGTTTGCGTTTGTGATCGCGGCATTTGTTGGCTTGTTGCGCACGGACAGCCTCTACTACTTGCTTGTCGAAAATTGGCTGCCCTATGGTCTTGAAAAGGACATGCCTGGGGCGGCAATCTCTGTATCGCTCTACTGGGATGAAATAACCCAATTGATGGTGTTGTTGATTACTGGAGTTGGTGGCCTCATCCACATCTACTCAGTTGGCTACATGGAACACGATCGGCATCAACAGCGCTACTTTGTCTACCTCAATCTCTTCGTCTTCTTCATGCTGTTACTGGTACTCTCTAACAATTTAGTCACGCTTTTTGTTGGCTGGGAAGGGGTTGGGCTCTGTTCTTATCTACTTATTGGCTTCTGGTTTGACAAAGACGTCAACGCCATTGCCGGCAAAAAGGCCTTTCTAGTGAATCGTGTTGGCGATGCCGGTTTTATTCTTGGTATGCTGCTACTACTGACACAGTTTGGTCTGTTGGATGTAAACCCTGTTGGCAACTCCAGTGTGGCGCTCAAACAGATGGTCACAGAACCTAGTTTTCTGATCACCATTGCCACGCTTTTGCTCTTTCTCGGTGCTGTTGGCAAGTCAGCTCAATTCCCACTGCTTGTCTGGTTGCCAGACGCCATGGCCGGACCAACTCCGGTCTCAGCCCTTATTCATGCAGCCACGATGGTAACAGCCGGGATCTACATGGTTGTGCGGCTCGGTTTTCTCTTTGCGCTGGCGCCGTGGACCATGGAAATCATTGCTGCTGTGGGTTTGTTGACAGCCTTCTTTGCCGCCTGCGCAGCTCTTGGTCAGAAAGATATAAAACGCATCCTCGCCTACTCAACGGTAAGCCAACTGGGTTACATGTTTCTTGCATTAGGTATTGGTGCCATGGGTGCTGGCATGTTTCACCTTATCAGCCATGGTTTTTATAAAGCGCTGCTATTTCTTGGTGCTGGTTCGGTGATCCATACGCTTAAGGGTGAGCAGCATATTGATCGCATTGGTGGCCTCAAGAACTATATGATTCCAACGACACTCTGTTTTATTGCCGGCGCTGCAGCGCTTATTGGTTTTCCTTATGTTACTAGCGGTTGGTACAGTAAAGGTGCGATTTTGCATCACTGCTATGTCGGTGGCCATTACTTCTATTGGCTTGTTGGGCTACTGACCGCCATGTTGACCACGCTCTATATCCTGCGCCTCTTTATTAAGGTATTTCTCGGTACGCCGAAGATACCTAAGGACGACCTGCAACATCTGCATGAGTCGCCCTTAGTGATGATCCTACCTATGGCCGTGCTGGCAGTTCTTAGCCTCGTGGGCGGCTTTTCGTTTCTTGGTATTGCGGCTGTGGCTAATCAGGAGGGTGGGCACGCGCTGCTGCCAACCTTAGTAGAGATCGGAGTGATAACCTTAGCGCTCCTCTTAGGGTGGATCATTTTTAGGGAGAAGCCGACTAAGAGATCGAGTCGCTTTACCTGGTTGCAGCGCTTGGGTGAAGATGGCTTTTATCTCGATGCACTTGTCACATCCTTTGTCGGCAAACGCTTGACTTTGACTGCAGCTAAATTCACGCAGCTTTTTGAAGGTGGGCTGGTTGAAGGCGCTTTGCGTCTCATTGATGTAAGTACACGAAGGTTTGCCTATGTCTGCAGCTTGATTCAACGTACAAATGTTAAGGCCTATATGGTGACCATGTATTTGGGTGTACTCTTTGTCCTTTGGTTTGTGGTATGGCGACATTAACTGTAGATAGCTTACTGCCTCTAGTAGTTTTTTTACCGCTGCTAGTCGGTTTAGTGTTTATACCGCTAGCACGCCGAGGTTTTGCCTCGCCCTTATGGCTGTCTGTCTTCGTTAGCATTACGGAGCTACTGCTCCTGCTAGCGCTGCTACAGTGGCGGTTTCCAGAAGATGGATCGCCGCTACTGCTCTTTGAGATATCTTGGCTAGAAGAGATTGGCCTTACCCTACAGCTTGGTGTGGATCGCCTCAACTACCCCTTTTTGCTGCTTACGGAACTCATATTTCTGTTGGCGGCTATCTACAGCGTGGTGCACCCTCCAAAGCGACCGTTGCTGTTTAGTTTTTCCTTTCTATCACTACAAACAACCCTGTTAGGGGCTTTTTTAGCCTTTGATTTGCTCTTCTTCTACATTTTTTGGGAAGCACTACTACTGCCCATGGCACTTATTATTGGTGTCTTTGGTGCTAAAGAGCGTATTCGTGCGGCAGTGAAATTTCTACTCTTTACGGTATTTGGTTCGCTGCCGATGTTGCTGGCTTTGATCCAACTCTTTCTCGTACAGAGAGAGGTGGGCGGTGATCTGTCGATACCATCTCTCTATCAAGTGCACCTAACTGCCACGATGCAGCTGTGGATGTTTCTCGCCTTTTTCCTGGCATTTGCGGTGAAGTTTCCTCTCTTCCCCGTACACTCCTGGCTGCCGGTAGCTCACGTTGAAGCCCCTACCGAGGGCAGTGTTGTACTTGCTGCCATCTTGCTTAAGCTTGGTAGCTATGGATTGCTGCGCTTTGCGTTGCCTGTATTTCCAGAAGTCTTTGTCTCTTTGCTAAACTTCCTGTCGCCTTTAGCCATTATTGGCATTATCTATGCTAGCTTGCTCTGTTTGATGCAAAAGCACGCCAAAAAACTCATCGCCTATTCCAGTATCAGCCATATGGGTTTTGTTGCTCTTGGTATCCTCTCTGTCACCATGGCAGGCATCCAAGGCAGTATCTATCAAATGCTGAATCACGGTATCACTACGGGCGCGCTTTTCTTTTTAATAGGCATGCTTTATCATCGCAGCAACAAGCGTCATATCGATGACTTTGGTGGACTGGCGGCAATAACACCGAAGTTTGCCACGATCTTTATGATCACCGCGCTCTCCTCTATCGGCTTACCAGGATTGAACAACTTCATTGGTGAGTTTTTAATTCTTCTCGGACTGTTCAAGAGCCAACTCAATGAGCATGGTATCCTGCTGGCGAGTCTCAGTATCGTTGGTATTATCCTCGGTGCTGCCTATCTGCTGTGGATGTACCGCCGTATCTTCTTTGGCCCACTTAAACAGGGTTTGGAAGGGTTCTTTCATGACCTCAAGTTTGGTGAGCTGCTGGTACTCGTGCCATTGGTGCTGCTGATGATACTCATGGGTATTTTACCGGGGCCATTCCTGCGTTTTACTGAACCCTCTGCTAACCTAATTCTGCAATCGTTAGAAGAGAAGGTTTACGTTGCTGAGCAAACACGATGATCGAACTGTTGAATCAAATGCAAGGATGGATGCCGCTGTTACCAGCCTTTATCCTGCTATTGGTTGCCTTAGCCATTTTGGTGCTGCCGAATAAGCCGGGTTTTTCTGCTGGCTTCTCGATTGTAGCAACCTCGTTAGCCCTTTGCATTGCCCTGATGGCTACCCTAAGCTCTGATATTTCCCTATCACGAGTCTACTTTGAAGGAGCCTTAACTTGGAGCCAGCGTGGTGCCTTGGCGCAGAGCTTTATTCTTGCCATGCTGCTGCTTTCCATGCTGAGCGCCCTACCGTTAGCGCGCCAGGCAGGCAAGTACGGTACGGAGTTTTTTGCCTTGGCACTGTTTGCTGCTTTGGGAGCGATACAGATGGTGATGAGTCGCCATTTTTTGACGCTGTTTCTGGGTATGGAGCTGCTCTCTTTACCTCTCTATGTGCTATGCGCCTTTCGTAAGCACCAGAGTCGTTCACGAGAGGCGGGATTTAAGTACTTTATCCTTGGAGCGTTTTCAGCCGGTCTGTTTCTCATGGGCTCTGCCTATCTCTACGGTGCTAGTGGTACTTTGACTTTTGATGGGCTGCAACCCCATGGCGGTGGTTTTTATTTGATCGGCTGCGTCTTTTTGTTGGCATCGCTTGCATTTAAAGCAGCGCTGTTTCCTTTTCACGCCTGGCTACCAGATGTCTATGAAGGTGCACCTGCAGTGGTGACCGGATTTATGGCCTCTGCTGTAAAGATGGCAATCTTTGCCGTGCTGTTAGTATTGGTTTATGAGTTTGCCCTCTTCTCCTCTGTTGCATGGACGCAAACCCTAAAACCCCTGGTTATTGTATCTATGACCGTGGCCAACCTTGCGGCCATCGTACAAAAGAGCGTGAAGCGCATGCTGGCTTACTCGAGCATTGCCCATGTCGCTTACACTTTCATTGCGTTGTTATCGGCTTCAGGAGATGGTGGCGACCTTGCGGCTCGGGCGGTGCTGTTTTATGTCGTTGTTTATGGCTTTGCCAGCCTGGGGGCTTTTACTGTGCTGAGCTGTCTTGATGCCAAAGAAGAGGCTCCTTTTTACTACAAGCGGCTGCACGGTTTGGCCAAGGCTCAGCCCATGGTGGCTCTGGCGTTTGCGCTGTTTATGGTGTCCTTGGCAGGCATTCCCCCTGTCGCTGGTTTTATGGGCAAGTTCTATCTCTTCAGTGCGGCATTGGCTTCTAACCACATTGATCTTGCCGTAGCTGGTATTATCAACAGCCTCATTTCGATCTACTACTATTCACGGCCGGTTATCAGTATGTATATGAAAGAGACAACATCGGAGAGTAGCGTAGCCGTTGTGCCCTGGCCGACCGGTCTGGTGCTATTGATTACAACTCTGTTTACACTACTCTTTGGGCTAATGCCGGCAATCCTCTATCGCATGACGGGCGTGCTGTGAGCACAGCTAGTGTAGTGACTCATGTAACTTTGCTAAGGTGATGGCAGAAGAAAGCACTAAGTTGCGGCTTGCAGTACTGGCCTCCGGTCAGGGTACCAACCTGCAGGCGATCCTCGATGCCTGCCAGGATGGCAAGCTGGCTGCAGAGGTTGTTTTGGTTATCTCTGATCAGGAGCAGGCGTTTGCACTAGAGCGGGCACGCCAAGCTGGCATAGCCGCGCAGTGGTTGAATCCCCGCCAATATAAGGGTCGTACTGCCTACGATGCAGCACTGCGTACCCAACTTGAAGCTGCCAATGTCGGTTTGATTGTCCTTGCCGGTTTTATGCGCATTCTCGGAAAAGATTTTGTTGAAAACTTTACCGGTCGTATCATCAACCTGCATCCAGCCCTACTCCCGAGCTTTCCTGGTTTGCACGCCATTGAAAAAGCGTGGCAGCATGGAGTACGCTACACAGGTTGTACTGTGCACTTTGTCGATACGGGTGTGGACAGTGGGCCAATCATCCTACAAAGGGTTGTTGAAGTGCTGTCGGAGGATAGCGTGGCTGAGCTTGAACAACGCATCCACGCAGCCGAACATGAGATTCTACCTAAAGCCATTCAGCTCTTTGCCGAAGGTCGGCTGCAGATGGATGGCAGGCGAGTCATCATCAAATGTTCTAACCCCTAATCATAGGTGGCTTGTGACGATTTTGTCCAACAGACTCTCCCCTGCCTCTATGCTAGCTCCAGGTAGGAGGATGCTGTTGGCCACGGTGGCATTTGCCTTGATGGTAGAACAATCACCAATGCTGACAAAAGGGCCAATCTTAGCACTGCTATCGATCTGCACGTCTTTACCGATGACCACAGGTGGGACGATGGTGGCCTCTACGCTAGCGGTCTGCTCAGGTGCTTCACGTTCGAGCACGGCTCGATTGGCCGCAAGATAGCGCTCTTTGGTGCCTATATCCAAAAGCGGTGCGGCTTCGATGTAGGCGGAGATGGGTTCGGCCTGTTGTAGCCAGTTCAGGTAACCCTCGCGGATAATGCAGTAGCTGTGGGGATTTTGTCGGAAAAAATCAGCAAGAAAGTTACGGTTGAAAAAGTGGGTGCCGGTAAAGTTACCCATAGAGGTTGTAGTGGTTGGGCTGGAATAGTCAAGCAGGCTGACAATTCTGCCAAAATCATCTGAGCTAGGAGAGGCAACAAAACCAATAGCACTCTCTTGCTGCTCTTCTAGCTGCGAGGTAAGTATCATGGTGGCCGCACTACGGCTATGTTGAAAGGCTTGCCATGCTTTTTGTAGATTAGCCAGCTGCAAGAAGTCTCCATTCATACAGATAAAATGATTTCCCTCAATCGACGGTAACATCTTGGCAATACCACCTGCAGTTCCCAACAGCTTTTCTTCTAAGGAGTAGATCAACTGTAAGCCAAAACGACTGCCATCTCCGAGATGGTTATGGATTTTATCTCCGAGGTGGTGCAGGTTGACGATAACCTTCTCCACCCCTAAAGGTTGCAGTTTACGGATAAGACGCTCAATGATCGGCACGTTTGCCAAGGGCAGCAGTGGTTTTGGCAGCAGTTCGGTTACCGGTGCAAGACGTTCACCAAGGCCGGCCGCAAGGATCATCGCTTCGCGTGGAAAGGGCATGCTCATGCTCCTTGCTCCATGAGTGTGTTTATCTTTTGCTCTATCTTGGCAAAGGGAATACTTGCTGTGAACTCTGTATTGGCGCCAAGGTGTTTAAGGTGTTGTTTTACCTTTTTCATGGTTGGAATGACATAGGGTAGATAGGTGGCCCTGCCCTTTTTTGCGAAGAGGTAGACGAATCTCCCAGCAGCCTTGAGATTGCGCTGCAGGGCCATCATCCGTAGTTCTACGTTAAAGAGCTCAAAGTCGTCATGAACAAAGTCTGCATTCACGTTCTCTAGATAGTAATGTAGCAAATCACCAATCATACTGTCGCTAAGATCAAAGTAGGAGTCAAAGAACAGCGAGGCAAGATCATAATGGCAAGGCGCCATAATCGCATCCTGAAAGTCGATGACGCGAACTGCTCCCTGCGGGTCGATGATCAAATTTTTGCTGTGATAGTCGCGGTGGTTGAGACAGATGGAAAATTGACAGAGCTTTTCCGTTATTGAAAATAGATAGTGACGAAGATGCCGTGCATCCTGACGAGAGCCGAGAAGCCACTCAATACCATAGTCGATAAAATGGTCAAACTCCCAGTTGTAGGTCTCTCGGTCAAATTGGCGTGTGGTGCCAATACACGCCTTGGACAGACTTGTTGCCGAGGCATGGATTTTGACCAGCTCATCAAGGGCATGTTGATAGAATGTCATCATCTCAGCTGTCGTTGCCTTTTGGTGGCTCAGCCATTGGTGTGCTGTATTATCTCCTAGGTCTTCCAGAATCAGAAAGTCATCGGCAATGATATAGATCTCAGGTACACGAACATGGTGCTTCTTGAGCCAACGCTGCATATTCACAAATGGCAGCTCATCAAAGCTTCCTCGGTCTCCTGGGGTCTTTTCCTCAGCGAGAGAGTGGGGTCCAGGTTCAAAATCCATGATCACCCAGCTGTGGTTGTGGCTATCATGCATGCGGTAGTAGCTACGGTTGGAGGCGTCCTGTGGCAGTGCTGCAAGCGTCAATGGCGGTTGGACACCCATCTCAAGGAGTTTGTTTTTTACCCTGGTGCTCTTTTCGGTTTGCATATGGCCCTACCAGCTATTCTTGAAGCGACCTTAAGTTCTGTCGTATCTTTGCGGCGTCTTCAGCATTGGGCTTGAGCTGCAGATAGAGTGAATACTCTCGTGCTGCTTTCTCCAGGTCGCCTAGCTGGTCATAGACCATGGCAAGACCTTTATGAGCCTCCGCCTGATTGGGTTCCAGCTCTACAGCTCGGTTGAAATTGTTATAAGCTTCATCAAGACGATAGAGTTTGAACCAGACATAGCCTATTTTAGTGAGGACAGTTGTATCCTCCTTGCCGGCGAGTTTCTGTGCTTGTTGAAACCGATCCAACGCCTTGGTGTAGAGCTCACGTTCGTAGTACTGTTCTCCTTCCGTAAGCAGTGCCTTGAGCTTGGCTCTCTTTGAAACTTGCGGCGGTTTTTTGGCCGCAGCCTTTTTCTTGATGGTTGGTTTGGGCTTTGGCTTGGGTTTGGTTTGTGGTTTGGGTGGTTGCGGGGATGGCTCTGGGGTGGTTACCGGAGTTTCTGGCTCTGGTGTCGGCTTTGGTTGTGCAACCACAACCTTGGGTTGTGGTTTGACTACCTGTGGTTTAGGAAAAAGATAGTTGGTCAGGCTGCTACGGATTTGTGATCCGGTCAGATAATCGAACATCATGACAATAAGCAGCGTCAAAAGGATGCCAAGAAAAAAACCTGGCCATACTTGTCTACTCGATGTGCGTGGTTGCCGTTGTGGTGGGTAGGACGTTGTGGTTTCTCGCTTACGCCGGCTGCTCTGCCTCTTTCTAGGATGTGGTTCCGGATTGATGACAGTAGCGGCAAGTCGGGGACTGATGCTCTCTTCGCCACGTGAGAGAAGGTCTTCTTCAAACGAGGCCTCCGACTCGAAATCAATCTGAGAGATCTCTCCTGGAAAGGAGATTTCACTCTCTCTCTCCACTGCTTGGTCTGGCCGCATAGCCGTCTCTGTGCGTTCACTCGGAGTGGGTGTTTCTTCATGAACATGGGTAGCTTCCAACTTCTCTTCGACTGCCGCCTCATTACTGCTTTCTGTGTAAGACGTTGTTTCCGTGGCAATCTTGCTGGTATCTTCAGTCGTTCCTGACTGATCTGAAAAGTCTTCAACAGTATCTGCA
This sequence comes from Oligoflexia bacterium, assembly GCA_028277945.1. Classification (GTDB taxonomy): domain Bacteria; phylum Bdellovibrionota_G; class JANQFH01; order JANQFH01; family JANQFH01; genus JANQFH01. The sequence goes on along the minus strand of JANQFH010000013.1, from coordinate 47,799 downwards.
TAAACAGGGAAGACAGAGTTGCAATTTGGACAGCGGATTTTAATACCCTGTGGAGAGACTAAGGAGTCCTTGATTCGGTAGCGCTTGCCGCACTCTGCACATTTGACTTTCATACTACCAATCCTCGGCAGCAAGAGACGGCCTTATACCCGGTGGGAAACCTGGATAGGCTATCTGTAAGAGTTCTTCTGGCACCTCTTGAAGAAAACGCGACACCGGATTGTACTGCACGTTGTGGTAGATCTTTCTGCTAGCACAACTGGAAAGAAAAAGCTCTCTTTTGGCTCGGGTCATGCCGACGTAGCAGAGACGTCTTTCCTCTTCGATTTCATCGAGTGTATCCATGGAACGGCTATGCGGAAAGATTCCCTCTTCCATACCCGTAAGACAGACCGTATCAAACTCTAAGCCTTTAGAGGCGTGCAGAGTCATTAGTATGATTTCCTGCCTATCACCACGCATCTCATCGACATCGGTCAACAGCGACACATGTTGGAGAAAGTCCGCCAGCCCTGCTTGGGGGTTTGCCTTTGCAAAGTCTTCAACGGAGTTTAAGAGTTCATAGATGTTATCAATGCGATTCTGTGCCTCTTCGGTGCCCTGCTGGCGTAGGTTCTCGAGATAACCGCTCTCTAACAAGAGCTGTTCAACACGATTGGCTAGCGGCAAGTCGCCTGCCATTATAGCGTAAAGTCTGGCGAGGAGTTCTGCTAGTTGCTGCACCTTTTTACTGGCATTACGAGACAATGTTGAGATCGATCTAAGCGCTGCAAGAATATCGCCGTTTTCGCTAGCTGCCTGTTTAAAAACCTTCTCGAGAGTTTTGTTGCCAATACCACACGGTAAAGCTTTGACGATTCGCGTAAAACTCACAGAGTCTGCAGGATTATAAACAAAACGCAGGAACGCTAGAGTATCTTTGATCTCCATTCTCTCATAGAAACGCAGGCCGCCGACAATTTGGTAGGGTATGCCGTGCCGCATGGCAGCCTCTTCGAAGACTCTGGACTGTGCATTGGTACGATAAAAAATGGCTGCTGTCTCACCTGAGTCGACTCCTGCGTTTCTGCAGGCTTGCATTGCCTGTAGAATGACAAACTCTGCTTCAGCCTTTTCTGTGGGAAAGTGCAGGTAGTTGACCGGCTTGCCATGAGAATTTCTCGTCCATAGATTTTTACCACGACGACCTGTGTTATGAGCAATAACCGCGTTGGCGACGTCTAAGATAATTTGGCTCGAGCGATAGTTTTCTTCTAGTTTGTGAATGGAGGTGTTTTTAAAATCTCGATCAAATTGCAGAATATAGTTGATATCCGCGCCACGCCAGCCATAGATGCTTTGATCTTCATCGCCAACCACAAAGATGGAATTATCCTCTCCCTTCAGCAGAGTGATGAACTCCTTTTGAACCTGGTTTATATCTTGATACTCATCAACGAGAATCTGTTGGTACCGTTGTTGGAGTTCGTGACGTACAGAGGCACACTCTTTTAGTAGGCGGACGCTGTTATAGAGCAGATCGCCAAAGTCCTGGGCGTTATTCTGTATGAGAGCCTCACGGTAGGCACGAAACAGGCTTTTATGTATGGGATCGCTGGCAAATTCCTCGGCGTTCTGTGCGTTGTTTTTACACTGCTCCATCTCCCACAACAGTACGGTGGCGGAATAACGAGAGGTATCGAGCTGCATCTCTTTGAGCAGCCGCTTCATGAGCTGTTTCTGATCGTCAGCAGCAAAAATCGTAAAGCGCGGATCTATGCCGATCTCCTCACCAAACTCTCTTAACAGACGTCCACAGATGGCGTGGAAGGTACCAATGGAATAAGGCTGTAATCCAAAGGGGAGCAAAGCAGCCACCCGTTCGGCCATCTCTCGGGCGGCCTTATTAGAGAAGGTTACAGCAAGAATCGCCTCTGGAGGGACCTGTTGCTGGGCAATAAGATGGGCAATGCGACAGGTCAGCACCCGCGTCTTGCCAGTACCCGCCCCAGCAACCACCAAAATCGCGCTGGCTGGGTCTTGCAGGGCTGCCAGCTGCTCTTGGTTCAGGTGGAGGGAGTCGACAAACTCTTCTTGCATCGCGCTACGCATAATTTGCGTTTTCTCATGGACACCGCCATTGGCCCAGAAGAATTTATATACCAGTTATTTCAGATAGTTAAAAGCTTTTTCAGCTTCTGGTATAAAACTTGCCATTTTGTCCGTATAGAGCTTTAAGAGCAGGGCCATGAGACGAGAGCCATCGCATCCATCGCGCCTTTTTGAAAGGGCAGAACGCCAGTGGGAGATAGAGTGCCATTTTGGCAAACGCCGCATCAGTGGCTATCTTATCAACCTCAGCAAGAATGGTGGGCTGTTTCGCAGTCGTATGCGTTTTTCCCCAGAGATGGAGGTTGAGCTGCACTTTCCTGGGGTACGCGGACGACACAAACGCCTTCATGGCAAAGTCATACGCAGTATCTCAACCCCGGGATCGGTCTATTTGGAGACCGCGGTTCGTTTTCAAATTCGTAGTAACCAGGAACGATCGCTCATCCATCGTTTGATGCAGCGGCCTAGTTCCTCTAAAGATAGCCAACCTCTTTGGCTACCTATGAAACATGGCCAAATGGGTCAAAGAGTTGAGACTCTACAGCTAACCTTTAGGGTACTTTTGCTCCTTGCGCTCTCTGCAGGACTGATCTTTGCTTTCTTTCAGGCTCGTAACTTACTGATTGCCTTCAACTCCTAGTTATCTATAAATAAAACCCTGCTTGCTTGACCGCATTTTCTCTATGTGCTACGCAGTACATCAATTGCACTCAAGTGCCATTAGCCGTGTCAAGGAGGCCCATATGAGAAAGTTAGTGACGTCGGTGACAGCCCTGTGGTGTTTGTTGGTTTCTAGCTTAGCAGTGGCTGCAGCCGATGACTTCGTCAAGCTAGGCCTGGATTCCTATTTCCCAAACGCAGATGCCCTTACCTATTCCATGGTGGTGCGTGGAGAAGGGGCTGCAAAGCACATAAGAGTTGTAGGGTGGAGTACAGCAGAGATCCATGAAGAGAACACTTTTTTTTGGTGGCAAGATTTTAAAATCAACAATGGTGAGCTGGAACCAATTAGCGACAGTGTCAATGAGGTAGAAGTCTATCTGTCCAAGATTGCCGGATTCGAGAACATTATGCAGATTTTACCCAGACGAAACGAGGATGGTTTCATTGTAAGTGTAAGGTCCAACACTGTTTTGGGCGGCGGAGTCGCGGCACATTTTCTACGCATAGATAGATTAGATCAAGGATATGGAATAGATAAGAGTTTTGGTGTGTTCAAGTATAAGGAGGCTGGTCCTCTTGTTGATACTCGCGACCTACTGGAGAGGGCTGATGGGTCGGTGATTGCCGTGAACAAGGGATGGGAAGAGTTTGGCCTTGAGTCCGACCCTACCATCGTTGTAAGGCAAAACTATTTTAACGTTATACACTTATCTACGGATGGAAAACTCAAGGATGAGATTGATTGGGTATGGAAGCCACGGAATCAGCGGTCTAGCAGTTATGGCCTTGCTGTAGCAGAGCAATCGGTCGCGGGACTGGTTGTGTTGGCAGCCGACGCGCCTAAACAGGATCCTGAGTTGAGCTCGAATGGTTTCTTGTCCAGATGGTTGCAAGGTTCTGATGGCTTCGAACGAGATACCTCCTTTGGCCCAGAGGACAACGAAGGGATTGTCGACACGGAATTTTCCGATGCTCGCAACGCCGCCATGACGCTTAAGGGAGACTCCATCTTAGTAGCTGGTCCTGTAGAGGTAGAGGGCGAGCAATGCTTACAGCTGCGGCAGTATGATAGAGATGGCAAAAGCTACAAGCGTTGGGATAAACCTACGAAAGAAATTGCTACTCACAGCCGTATAGCGCAAGTCTTCTCTATAGCCAGCTTGAGCAGTGAAGGTGAAGGGCCTGATGACCTGCTGGTGTTAACGCGTATTGGTGAAGGAGCACCCTACTTACTCTACTTTCCGGCAAAGTGATGTGCTAGAGAAACTGCACGGGATCGATATCCCACTTCATGTCCACATCTGTCTTCTCTAGTAGATGCTTCAGCTCAAACAGATGCTCCTTGGCGCGTAGCCGTTGCTGCTCGGCTCCTTTGAGCTTTTGTTTGATGAGCGCATGCCAACGAAACTTACCGTAGAGACGTTTGATGGGTGCGGCTGCCGGACCCACTAAGGAGGCACCTAGCTCTTCTGTTAGAGCCTCGAGTTTACGCTCTACCGGCTTTGAACTCAGTGTCTTAGCAAGGGCCTTGCCATCTACAGCGGTAAACTTTAGCCGTATCAGCTTGCAAAATGGTGGGTAGTGGGCCTCCTGGCGTTGGACGATCTCTTTGGCGAAAAAGCCGGTATAGTCCTCGCTACAGGCAAAGTGCAGGGCGTAGTGGTCGGGATTAAAGGTCTGTAGAATCACATAGCCGCGCTGCTCTCCCCTGCCCGTTCTACCAGCCACTTGAGTAATCAATTGAAAGGTACGCTCGCACGCACGAAAATCAGCAAAGTTCAACCCCTGATCTGCTGCAAGGATGCCTACAAGGGTGACACGGGCAATGTCTAGCCCCTTAGTCACCATCTGCGTACCCACCAAGATGTCGATGTCACCACGCTGCAGATCACGAATGATCTTGCCGTGAGCCGCATGGGCCCGAGTGGTATCACGGTCCATACGGGCAATGCGGCAATCTGGAAAGATGGTTTCGAGCTCCTCAGCAAGTTTTTCGGTCCCCATGCCTAAATCAATGAGCGGCTCACGACCACAGAGCTGACAGAAGCGATCGCGTTTTCTTTGGTAACCACAGTAATGGCACAGCAGCGCTCTCTCCTGGCGGTGATAGGTCAAGGTGATGGAGCAGTTGTTGCACTGGGGTGATTGTCCGCAGTGCGGGCAGAGTAACATGGGGGTAAAACCACGGCGGTTGAGAAAGAGAATGGCACTCTCCCCTTTGCTGAGCGTTTGATGGAGGCCTTGGATGAGTGGCGCCGAGATCAACGGTGGCCGGCCAAACTTTGCCGGTTGCTGCCGCATATCGACCACATTGGCTTCAGGAATGTGCATGCCGGCAATCCTCTGGGGCATGGTCAGTAGTTGTATGTCACCAGCACCTGCCCGATGATAGCTTTCCACATCTGGCGTGGCCGAGCCGAGTACAATAGTGGCTTGGTTGAGTTTGGCACGCAGTATGGCCATATCTCTACCATGATAGGTGAGCCGCTCATCCTGTTTGTAAGAGTGGTCATGTTCTTCATCGACAACAATCAGTCCGAGGTTTTTTACCGGTGCAAAAACCGCTGAACGAGCCCCCACAACCACCAGCCGTTCTCCATCTGCGAGGGCACGCCACTGATCCATACGTTCGCCAGTACTAAGATTGGAGTGTAGCACGCAAATTTGGTTGCCGAATCGGCTACGTAGCCGTTGTAACAGCTGTGGTGTCAAGGCAATCTCTGGTACGAGAACGATCACGCCGCGTTCTTTCTCAAGAGCACGGGCAATCAGACGCATATAGACCTCGGTTTTACCACTGCCGGTAACGCCATGAAGCAGAAAGGGTTGAAACTGATGGGTATCAAGGGTTGGCAACATCGCCGCCAATGCTTGAGTTTGGTCAGGAGTCAGCAGCGGTGGCGTGTCTCGCTCGCCGCTGTCTTCTACCTGTGCTTCACGAAACACCGTTCGCGTTGTCTTTGTGATAATCCCGAGGGTCACTGCTCTATGCAGTGCGTAGCCCGCATCTGCTACCTGTTGTAAGATTTCTGCTTTGGTGAGGGCTTCGCCTCTCTGTAAGATATTGCAGACTTTGCGGAGCTTCTTTTGCACGTTCAAGGTCAGTCGTGCAGATTCTATGGGCAGCTCTCCCAATTGATAGGCCGCTACCTTTTTGATTTGTGTACCCTGGCCAAAGCCATGGCTGCTAACCTCTTCTAATAGGCCGCGACAGAGCAATGCCTTGATAGTTCCCTGAGGAACATCTGCCTTCTTTGCTAGCCAAGTGGGAGTGACGCTAGATCTCTGTTCCAGCAGCGATAGGACACGCCTCTCCAGGGGATCGATGACGGTAGTGCCCTTGCCGAATTCCGTTAACCGTAGGCGACGACGCTCTCGATAGCCAGAGGTCGGTGGCAGGGCCGTAGCTAGAACCTCCCCAGGTTCCACCAGGTAATAATTGGCAACGGCTTTGATGAAGTGCCACAGCTCTGCATGCAGCAAAGGCTTCTCGTCAACTAGGCTAATAATCGGTTTCAGCGACCTAGGACTCTGTTTCTCTACAGCCGGACGCAGACCGACGACAAAACCACTGACTCGACGCTTACCCAGCGGGACAATGGCTCGCCGACCAATTAGATCGTTTCCTCTGGCTTGCGCATAGTCTTGCTGCGGCAACAGGTAATCTAGGTGGCTATATACGGGACCTTGCAGGAGAATCTGCGCAACAACATTGGCTGGCATGGCTATTACTCTTGACTAGAACTCATTTCAAACCGGACAGCGGGTGATGCGCCTATGAAATGAGTTCTAGCGGTATTCACGACGGACTTTCTCAATAAGCTGAGATAATCGCGTTGTAGATTCATTTTCTACAGCCGCCCTGGAGGTTATGGTAGCAATGTCAAAGAGGCTCTCTGTTAAGGAAACGTTGATCTTAATGGCGGTGATGCGGCGTTTCTCAACAAGTTGCTCACCGTTATAAAAGCTGATTTCGCGAGGATAAAATGCCTCAGTGCTCTTGGCTTCTGCCCCATCCCATCTTACGGAAAACTTGCCTTTAGCATAGGTAAACCCTAGGGGATGCATCAACTGCTTATCAAACCAGAGAACGTCCCCTTTTTCTGGGTTGCCCAACTGGTAGACAATACGCTCTCCAAGACTAGCGAGTTTTCTTATAGAAGTGTCATAACCATGGCTGCCTAGTACCTGCATAAGTGTTGCAACATCGCGATAGAGATAGAATAGCAACAACATCTCTGCATTGGGCAGCTGTGGCTCGCTTTTCTTTGCATCAGCGTAGAGCAACCTATCACCTTTGCCAATAAGGGTACGTTTCACAAATGCCGCTCTCTGCTGCTTGCCTATTGGTAGTGGTGGCAGCACGGCTTGTGGATAAAACGACTCTTGACGGAAACGTCCTATAGAGACGAGTTTGTTATCTTTTTTTTGTGGTGCGTGATTGTCGATGTAAGTGACCTCCCGAAAGACTATCTCGCCCTTAGGTAAGCTAGGGTGGTAGATGGTGGTCTGTTGATGAACCTGCAGCGTGCGTACCTTTTGCTTTTGGCGCAAATCTTCATCAAAGAGATAAGAAGGCGGCAACAGGTAGAAGAGCGCTAACCAAGAAGAGATAACGCCGCTGCATGATCGAGAAAACCACCTCACATTCATTGCTGTAACTCAACTAGCAGCTCTCTGTTAAGCTCACCATTCTCCTTAGCCATAAACAGATTGGCTGCGAGTAGCCCCTTTGGTGTGCCGACATCAAGGCGTTTACCGGTGAGATGATGGCCAACAAGCTTGCCTTGTTTGGCTAACACCTTCAGGGCGTCGGTCAGCTGGATCTCCTGGTTTTTACCTGGGCGTAAGGTCTTTAAGATGGCAATGGATTCATGGGTAAGAAGATAGCGGCCTACAACAGCCAGATCGGACGGTGCCTGATCAACCGCGGGCTTCTCTACAAGATCATGAATCTCATAATATTCTCTATTATTACTTGAGATTAGATTTGCTGCAGCAATGCCGTATGCAGCAACATCTTGTTTTGCTACCTTTTCAAGCGCAACAACAGATTTCTCCGTTTCTTTAAATAGCTCAAGCATCGCTTTTAAATTTTCCCCATTATCCATAAGTAGGTCATCGGGCAGGAGTACGGCATAAGGCTCTCGATCCAATAAGTTGCCACCCAAGAGAACGGCATGTCCAAGACCCCTAGCCTCACTTTGGAGTGTAAAGCGCATTTGCATACCCTCAAGGAGCTGCTCGCTAGGTGCTAACAGCTCTCCCTTTCCAGAGCGTTGCAACAGCTGTTGGAGTTTGGTCGCGGGAGTAAGATACTCTTGCAGTGGCTGCTTGTTTTCTGCCGTGACAATGACAATCGTGTCGATACCACAGCTCTTGGCCTCAGCAATAACGTAATGGATGGCCGGCAAGCTACCCACTGGCAGTAGCTCTTTAGGAACGGCTTTGGTAACGGGAAGAAAACGGGTGCCAAGGCCGGCAGCTGGAATAATCGCCTTATGTAAGCAAGCAGGCAAACCCAGGCCTAACTTATCAAGAGAAGCAAGCTAGGCTCCCTTCGCCCGTTTCTCTTGCTCCTCCATCTCAGTTTTACACTCGATGCACTGGGTGGTTTCCGGACGGGCCAAAAGACGCTGTTCTGGGATAGGTTCACCACATATTTCACAGGTGCCAAAGCTACCATCGTCAATCTTGTCGAGCACACCACGGATTTTCAAGATGAGTTTGCGTTTACGGTCACCAATACGAAGTAAAAAATTTTGATCTGATTCATAGGAGGCAAGATCGGTGGGATCCGCGTAATTCTCCTTATTTTCGGTCATTCCACCAATGGCTTGGTTGGCCTCGCGGATGAGAGATTCCATTTTCTGCGTGAGAATAGTCCGAAATTTTTCCAGTTTCCGTTTGTTCACCTCAGCCTCCTTCCTAGAGAGTCTTTCACGCTTCGCTGGGTTGAGTCAGTAGATCTTAGTGAATACCTTGCCCGGATGTAAAGAGCTTTCTGTGTTCCAACACGGGAAAGCGGCGACGCAGGTGATGCAAGTAGTCTCGGTGAACATCGGCAAAGAGGATGCCCTCTTCGTCTGCATCCAGCTTGGCCAAGACCTCTCCCCAGGGATCCAAGATAAGACTATGGCCAAAAGTCTGTCGTTGACTGTGATGCCAGCCGCTCTGAGCTGGGGCGATCACATAGGCGAGGTTTTCTATGGCACGGGCCTTAAGTAACGGAAACCAATGAACCTTCCCAGTCTCTGCAGTAAAGGCTGCAGGGACCGCAAGGATCTCGGCACCTTGATGCACCAGGCGGCGGTAGAGCTCAGGAAAGCGCAGATCGTAGCAGATCGACATGCCGATTCTGCCAAGACGGCTGTGGGCAACCACGGGTGAATCTCCCGGCAGAATGGCGGCAGATTCGCAATAAGACTGACCGGTTGGTAGAATTGCATCAAATAGATGAATCTTGCGATAGACGGCTGCAGTGGGTGCCCGCTGTTTTCCCGGTGAGATGGGATAGATGAGTAGCGACGTATTGTAGATCTTGCCATCTTGCTGCACATCGCCAGGCACTGCCTCGGGGATGGAACCAAGCAGGATTTCCATGTTGTATTGGTTAGCGGCTTGGCGAAAAGTCTCTATCTCAATGCCGTCCAAAGCGATACAGACCTCGTTCTCTTTGCCTGGCGGTGCCATGCAAAGACAGTTTTCAGGCAGTGCTGCGAGCAGCGCACCTCTCTCTGCTGCCCGTCCAATCCAGTACAGAGCCCGTTCGACATTCTCTTGTAGATCAGCACCGCTCTTTAGCTGAATCACGGCAACTGTTGCCATGGAACAACGCTATCACAATTTTGGCTTGCCTGTCAGGTGGGTAATAAAAGTTTTACCTTCATGATCGATGAAACTTAGGGCTAGCAAGTTGTTTTTTTCATCGATCAACTTGAAGCGTTCCACACTCTCGTCGTGGGCAATCTTCGCCATTCTATTCAGTACAGATTGACGTTTTTTTGCTAGCAGCCTCTGCCACGCCTTTTTTTGCACGGTGACATAGAGACAGTCATTGCCTACCTTGAACGCATGATCGACCTTTAGCGTACCAACGAGCCTGATGGGTAGCACTTGGTCACGTGCATGGTAATAGTTAACCATATGATACAGTAAGGTTATCAGCAGCATGAGGGTCATACTCACCCAAACACCGTGTGCGCGAGAAAATCTCCTTAGCGTGTCCAGTTTTGACGGTTGATGACGACGGAAGGTCGTGTGACGAAAGCGTACGGTATCGACTTCCTCGGTGGTCAACATCCTTCGTGGAATCGTCCGCACTAACTTACCGAACTCCAACGCCAGCGCCTCAAGTAGACGGGTAATTAAGTCAGCGCTCTCTGCCTGTGGCGTATTTGGCATTTCGACGTTCATCGCCATCAGTTTAGCGACTGTCTCTTTAATCATCTTAGTGTCTTCACGAAAGATGGCAGTAACCTCAGCACGATGATTTATGATGCTTTCACCAAGATCACGGCACTGCAGATAACTGTGGCGAACTTTTCGGCGCAGTGCGAATGCAAAAAAGAGTTTTTCCTTTATCTCGCCTTCAGAAACACTGAATATTTTGTCCCACAGTTCACGTATGTCATTGCCTGTTGCTCCTGATGGAAAATCGTCTTTCTCTTCTTCTGGATCAGGAATGATATCCTTAACCTCGGCAAGGCACTCTTCGAGGTTCAATCGCGTAATAACTTGGCTCTTTTCTAGCTCTAGAGCGTCGCCAGCAACTATTTGGTGCGACTGGAGCAGCTGTTGCAGCTGTTGGATGGCTTGGTCCAAAGCGCGTCGAAGTGCGTTTACCAGTTTAAAATCCCGCCAATTTTCTTCAGATATGAGTTTTTGCCCAACAAGGTGTGCGGCCTCATTGGACAGATCGGCCTCATAGCAGGCAGAGGTGAGATATGCGGATAACGCCCGCTTCTCTTTGCCGCCAATCTCAACCCGTTCTAAGGCGGAGTTTAGCAGCGCGTATTCTGTGAGTAGTTTTATGCGCAGAAAGAACAGGTTTAAATAGATCTTCTCTTTTAAATTGGGTTTTCTAATCCCTATCAAGTGATCCAACTGCTGTCGTTCCTGCGGGCGAAATTTTTCTATGACCTCAATAAGTAAAAGCTCCATAGGCGCAATTGACGCCTTTTTGCCTCGATCTAGCTTCTGGTCGATTTCTTCAACGCGACAGTAGAGTTCTTTATAGTCATCAATAGTTGTAGTTTCAAAAACCAGCTCTCCTGCTTGGTCGGCCAACGTCGCTAAGATCGTTTCTGGATCGGTTGGCTCCTCTGTTTCTTTGTCAGAAAGATCGCTAAGAACGGCATTCTCAAGCTCTGTTTCATAGTCGGCAATAAACAGACGTAGGTTTTCACGGTCACCGCTCTCCATGTCCACAAAGGTGATGGCAATGGCGTGTACGGATTCACCGTTGATATTGGTTAGCTGTTCACGGCGAACTACTTTGGCCTTAGCTGCTAAAGCAGTCCCTTTGCCGCTTGGTAAGTAGAAAAAGACTTTGATTTCATCACCAACGCGTATCTGCTCTTCTGGCAGCAGAGATTCGCTTTCCAGGTACATACCGGTCATGGAGATATTCTGCGTGAAAAAGAGGCAGCTGGTTTCGTGCTCACCGGTTTGCACCGCGATGCTTGCCGGAATACGAATGGAGTCATCAGTTTTTTTAAAAAGGGCCACCATCACTCCATGTAGTCAGCAACTAAGGTCTGTGACATGCCTCTAAAAAAACCCTGCTCATCAACGTAACCGCCACGCAGCAATACACTGTATCTTGAATTGCCATTGGTATCGCCAATGGCTATGGCATGAAAATGGTACGGCTGTCCTGGTTTTTCAGTGGGCCTGGCTAACTCATTAAAGGCAGGTTCAGGTTCAACGCGATAAATGAAGTAGCTTGGTTCGTTAAGGGGGAAGCCAATCCTATCCCAGGCGACAAAACGAGGTGCATTTGTTTGCTTCTCTGTGGAACTTCCTCCAGGATAACCGACCAGTTGTTCCGCTCTGCCACGAGGCGGCTTGGCAGCGAAGAAGTCAGGACGGGAAACAGGTCGAGTCAGTGAGTAGAGGAAACGTCTGGCGCTGAAATATTGCAATACCTGTTTTTGGTAAAGCGAGCCAAGGTTCATAATGGCTAGAGAGGTCTGGACACTTTGACGCTTCTGGATGTAGAGCGAATAGAGAATACTCAGCAGGCAGATGAGCATGGTAGTAAGGGCAACAAGCTCAAGCCGGCTTAGTCCTAGCTCCCGGGAGCGCTTGCTCTGGTGTTGCTGCTCTACGGATCGCATCTTCTTTACCCAATCAAACTATAGGGGTGTTGTCCTTGACACCCAAGCAGAAAGTTGTATATAGCCCTAGCCTCTCTAGGTGCTGAGAAACCTAAACGAGGTTTGGGGTTAACGGCAATGGCGCACTCAAAATCGGCGAGAAAAAGAGTAAGGCAGACAGGCAAACGAACCCTGCGCTCACGCCACTATCGTGGCTTGATTCGCACCAGCCGTAAGAAATTTACAGCTCTCCTGAGTCAAGGCAAAACCGATAAGGCGCAGACCCAACTTCAAGAAACCGTTGGTATCATTCATCGGGTGGCGAGAAAGGGCATCCTCCATAAGAATCGCGCTGCAACCACCATTTCCCGTCTGCACCAACAACTGCACAGGGCTGGTGCCAGCTGAGCGCTTAAGGCCTCTACGCGCTTTCGAACAGGTGTAAAAGCGTCTCTATCAACTGCCAGAGAGGTTTTAAGAACCGCCTCCCCTGCTCGGGGTCATAGAGCCGTCCCTCACTGCCCTGATGGTAAAGGATGTCCACCCTATGATGCCTACCATCTGCTGCTGGCAGGTGCTTTACAGTAACAGCCCTACTCTTGATGTTGGCTTTGGCAGTTGGCAACGTCTGTTCTGCTAACAGCAACCGCAAAGCACGGCGACTAAGGCTAACCCTCTCACCACGTAGATGTAAAGTGGCGTAGATTTTGTCGGTAGCCATGCCGGTGGTGACGAGAACTTTGCTTAAGCGCTTATGGCTGTAATCTACCGGGTTGCTTTCACCTAGGCTTGAATGGTCGCCATAGGCCAGCAACAGTATAGCTACAGGCAATTCGCGCAGTTTCGGCAGGCCTTCGATGAGGGTGAGGAAGGTAGCCAGGGCAAAAGGGTCTTGCGCCTGATCCACTGAGATGACGAGCCAGGAGCCATGCCAACTTCCTGGCCTTTCTGGCTCAGGCTGGTTTTCAAGCTGTAGGGGTTGCCAGTCGCTACCGGCAAACCATGCACAAACGGTTGGGTGCTCTTGCTTTTCCTCTGATTGCAGATGGCAGAAGAAACTCTCCTTTGCAGCTGCTGGCAGCATGCCTGCTTGTTGCATAGAAGATGCAATGTAGTAGCTGATCTCTCTAGAAGCCGCGGTGGAATTTGTTAACCGAGACTTTTTTTCCAAATAGTCAAAGTGTTTTAGCCTGCTTTGGCTCAGCTCTGTAGCCTGACGCAGATGTCTCTGCCATGGAGGTAGGGGTTTGAGAAGCTGACAGCCAACCAGGGTAAAACAGGCTAATAGCAGGAGCTGCCGCTGACAACGGACTTTAGTGCCAGAGTAGCCAAGCCAGTAGTTTTTCATACTCGAGAATTACCTCTGTGATAGTGTGGCGCTGCTTCCACCAAGACGATGGCAGGAAGTCATCATACCTTGAGGGTTTAACTGCCAGGTTTATCTGTCGACCTAAAATATGAGCAAAGATTTTGTTCGCGCGCTTGGTGTGCGTCTTCGAGGTGACTAACAACAGAGTCTTCGGTCTTTTCGTAGACGGCTGGAGGGTTTGTAACCACTGTTTTATTAAGATTGCCTCTGCCTTGGTGCTATTTGCTGGATCATGCAGCCGATAAATCTGTTGATTGGGAATACCGAGTTGCAACAGCAACTCATGGCTACGTTGTTGCTGAGTTGCCGCCTTGATGCCCGACTCCTTTAGTTTTTTTAGTCCGGCGGATTCCAGTTGGCGGGTGAGTAAAATGTTATCAATCCGACCTTCGCGATAGAGCTGAGCTGCCTCCATAGTACGATTGGGAAACTCGCCAGCAAGGACTACTGCCCAAGCTGCTCTACCGTCAAACTGTTCGAGAACAAGGTAGTTACCGAGGGATGCCAATAGTTTTGGACTACTGACGGCCAACACGATCAGGGTGATAAAAGCCACCAGCAGCAAGGCTGCCTTATTATGTCGTCGTAGAAGACGACGCCAAGGCGTTGTTTTCATGTGCCAACGAGGAGTCTTTGTCAAGATGCTCTCAGCAGTGAGAAGAAACTCTTACCGTGTTTGAGCGGTGTCACTGCAAAAAATTCAGCGAGTGTCGCACCAACATCGGCAAAACTATTACGGAGACCAAGATCAACGCCTTTGTTTTTCTGTGACCAGATAGCCGCTGTTGTTACCAACAGCGGCACATACTCACGGGTATGGTCGCTGCCAGGATGGGTCGGATCATTGCCATGATCTGCCGTTATGATCAACAGATCGTCCTGTTGTAGCTGTTGTGCGAGTTTTGGTATTTGTGCATCGAGCTGCATGAGTGCTGTGGCAAATCCTTCGGGGTCGTTACGGTGGCCATAGGTGGTATCAAAATCAACCAAGTTGGCAAAGATCAAGCTGCTCTGCTCTCGCTTCTCAGTAGCAGCCAAAAATTCGAAGATTGTCTCGACACCATGCTGGTTGTTGCGTGTATGCTCACACTTGGTAAAGCCTCTGCCAGCAAAGAGATTGTCTACCTTACCCACCCCGTAAACCGCGCTTCCTTGATCAACAAGCTTATCAAGGAGGTTTCCCACGGGTGGGACAACACTAAAGTCTTTGCGTGCCGCTGTGCGCACAAAATCGCCAGGCAGGCCACGAAATGGCCTGGCAATGGCCCTACCAATGCCGATGGGTTCGGTCAATTCCAGCGCGAGTTCACAGAGCCTGTAGAGCTCTGAGAGAGGGATAACCTCCTCGTGAGCGGCTATTTGAAAGACGGGATCTGCAGAGGTGTAGACAATGGGGTGGCCGGTTTTCATGTGTTCCTCGCCAAGCTCAGCAATGATACCGGTACCTGATGCCGGCCGATTGCCGAGATAACCTTTGAGGCCAGTGCGCTCACAAAAGCTACGCATGATTTCATTTGGAAAACCATCTGGATAGGTGCGAAAAGGTTTTTCAGGAAGTACGCCACAGAGCTCCCAATGTCCGGCTGTGGAGTCTTTGCCGAGCCCCGTCTCCGCCATCTTGCCATAGCAACCACGCGGTTTTGGGTCTGCCGGCACCCCCTCTATGGGCTCAATGTTGCCAAGGCCGAGAGTTGCAAAGTTTGGCAGCTGCAACCCACTTTGATGGTTGGCAACGTGGCCAAGAGTATGAGCACCTTGGTCGCCAAAATCAGCGGCATCGGGCAATTCGCCAATGCCGACACCATCCATCACCAGTAACAGTGCCCGTTTAAAGGGAGATTTCATACTTTCAGTGCCATTACTTTAGCAAAAGGTGAGAAAAAAGTTACCACACCTGCAGCTGGTTACGACAGTTTCGCTTTGAAAGTTTAACTATTTGAAAATATGAGACTTGTAAATCTATCTGCGATCGGTTTAGACCAAAAATTCGCAACAAAAGTTAACGATTTTATCATACACTTTGCCAAAATGAAAAATATAGCCTTTAAAACCAGTAAGTTAAGTTTGGCATGCAAGTAGCATAAAGAACGGACTGGAGGTGGAAGGTGACATGAGGAGGGAATCCCGTGGCTCGGAAACATATCCTTTGGCTCTTGCCACTGCTAATCTTTCTAGTTGGCTGCTCCACCATAGACGGAGAGCAAGACCAATCTAATCAACCCTTCCAACAACTAGCGTTCGGAGAGGACTCTGATGGATTGCCGCAACGGACGATCTCACCAACAGCGGCGATTGCAGATGCTGACCTAGAATTGTATGAATACCCTGCTCCGATCGCCCTGCCAGTCTCTGAGGAGATTGTCAGTTATTTGCAGTCGCAATCTCCTGATGCCAAGGTGACATTCACTATTCCCAATGTCTTTGTGAAAAAGGCCGGAGTTAAATTTGCAGCAACCTTTGAATATGTGGGTGGTAGCGTCGTCCATACTACCATGCCTATGTCGCACACAGGTGCTCAAGAGCTGCAGATCGACATACCACTCTTCAACAATGGACAGATCATTACCCGAGGTTATGGCTACGTGCCACAACAAGGATCATCGTCTCGCGATGCAGAAGTGGATTCAGGATCTCTTGGTGCGACTTTTTTTAAGAGTGGTGGTTCAGGACCAACGCCCGTTCCTTCTAAAAGACTTTGTCTGATTACCGCCTTTGGTATCAGCCAAAACCAAACTGCCATTCCGCAGCTGGATATGGAGGTAGGCGCCAATATTCGTGCTAAGGATAGTGCCGGCTTTGACGCCAGCTTGGATATTCGCCGTATGGACGTCCACAATGTCGCTGTGCAGTCTGGCCCGGACCCAACTAGTGGTACCCCAAGTTTTGATAACATCTGTAATCAAGATGCTCTTGTTGCCGTTGCCAATGACCCGCTTGGCATTGGCATCGATCTCTTTGTCCATCGCGATGCCGATATGGCTGTAACCGGTAACGATATTTCTTACCTTGAACTCTCGCTGGTCAACCCGGTTGATCCCTTTGGGCAACCACTGCCAGCAATCTTCTACAACATCCAGAATCCAAACGCGGTGGGTTTTGTCACCGATGCGCGTGATCTCGCCTTTGGTAACGTCGACGCTCTTAACGGCGGTGATGCGGTAGTTGCCAACGCCTCGCCCTTTTCTGCTAATGGCATGGTTCTGCCAACAAACAACAACGTTCTCGGCTACGATATCTATGGCCCGGGTGGTGTTGGTGGACCTGATGGCAACCCCGATGCCGACGGTATTCCAGATCTTCTCCTCTGTGAGTTAGAGCGGGAGTATCTCATGTCGAGCCCTGGTAGCATTCGCAATGAAGCCATTGGTGTTAAGAGCACCAACCTGCACACCGATCCACAGACGGCTGAGGAGTGTGCACCCGAGGTCATCTCCTTTGGTCGCTATACTCCGGGTGCCCTAACCTCGGAACTTGTAACTGGAGCTCTGGTGACGACGCTAAACAGCAGTAAAAACCTCACAACCACAGGTTGTGAAGCCCAGCCAGGTTACGATGTGGTTTCTAGCGAGGTCTTTTTCCGTTGCGACCAGCTGGATGGTGCCGGGAACTGTCAGTTAGCTCCGTTTGCTGGTTTGAGTCCGAAACTCCCGCCGGCTAAGTGCGGTGGTGATTCTACGGCGTGTGAGTCTAGTAACCCTTACAAAGACCAGACTGTGAGTATTTACGGAATTGGCGAGTTTGTTGATTTTGATCGCGACGGCGACAAAGATCTCTTGGTCTACAGTGCTGAAGACGATGTTCTCAATCCTAACGGCGTGCTCGATGCCACAGACGAGCAGATTGTCTTGTTCGAGCGTAAACAGGCGACACAAGCCCCTGCTGGTTTACCGATTAGTGGAAAATTTGATTACTTTGTCTACCGCGATGCCAATGCGATTTTCCCTGGAATTAGTGGTGAAGGCGATGCCACGCTTACGGAAATCAAGCAGTTTGCCAACCTCTTCCTGCAAACTCTAGTAGATATTGGTATCTACACCCCTGCATTGGATCCGCTGGATGGTTTTTTCCGTGACTTTATCGCTATCTCCCATGCTGCTCCTGGTGGTGCAGCAGCCAAGAATGTGACGCTGTATGGGTATAAGCCACCCACAGCCCCTCCACCTTTTAACGGGCAGTGGTCGGTGGTTAATACGGGTACGGCTCTGCAGAACGAATCGGTTGTGGCAGGTGGAGCTAACCTCAACATCTTTACGCCTTCAACCGATCCAGCAACCTGGAAGCTTGAGTGTTCTATACCGACTTTTTCAGGAGATCCAGCCAAGGCCAATGATCTTGGTTTATTTCAAAGTGGCAGCGTGGTCTCTGTGGTCGGATCTCAGGATCAAGCTGTCTTTGGTCCGGGGATGTCGTGGAGTGAGTTCCAAACCATCCCCTTGACTAAGTTTGACGTCACCCTTGGGGTCGATCTCTTTCATCCTGCGGTTGGCTTGGCAGCAAGAGTGGATCCGATATTTGGGTTGAACTCTGGGCAACAGACCATGGTGATGAAGCAACCCTAACAGCTTATCTTTTAGTCAAACCGTTTTAGTAGGTGTGAAGCCGGGCTATAGAATTGTAGCCCGGCCTCTTTTTTGTGCTGGTCTCTCAATCTAGACCCCACAGAAATCTGGAAACAAAGGTTCTGAGAATTTCAGAACTAAAGTTAACGCTTTGCCCAAAAAATTCAAAATATCTTTTTATACCATATAGTTATAAGTGGAATGAAATTTGCTTATTCCTCAGGACATGAACTTAGCAACTGCAATGATGGGAGTGAAGGTTATGAAAATGCAACGACACTTTTTTCTAACACTGTTTTTGAGTGTCACTCTGACCGCTTGTCTGTCCAGTGGCCAAGGACCTGAAGAGAGCTCTCCTGAGACGCTTCTTGCCGTGGGTGGTAGCGCAGATTCTACCACCGTTGGGGATCGGGAGACATCAGGCTCGCCTGCGGCAAGCGGTGACAGCAGTGGTGCTAGTATCGAGACCATGCCACTTAGGCCGAAGCTCATGCCAGCACAGCTCATCGATGCTAAATCGGCGTTTAATATTGATGTAGAGGTAGGTGGTTTTTTTAATGAGCAGGACAACGTCCCATACAACGTCACCGCCTTTTATCGCGATGGCAGTTCAAAGACTACGGCCTACAACACACCTCAAGGGGTTGTTGAGTTTACGGCTACCATTGCCAGTAAAAACAACGGCTCACCCCTCTCCCACGCTGTTGTAGGGCCAAAATCAGGGGGCTCTGGGGGAACACCGTCGTCAGGCAGTGCCATCAGTAGTTCTCTGGACGGTAGGGCGTCGTTTGCTCTCTCCACCGATGGGGGTACGGCTTCAATTCCTGAAAGAATTCTCTGTTTGCTCATCTCCCTTTATTTTAACCCATCACTGCAGCCTGATCTCAATGCAAAAATTAGCGACAACATGAAAACGCTTGGCTTCCTAAACAGCATGGACACACGGGAACTCTATACCTTTCAAGCAGTATTGAAAGATGGCAGTAGCGGCATGGGTGAGGACGCCTGTAACCACGATGCTGTGGCGGCAAATGGTTTGGATCCTTGGGGTATTGGGCTTGGTATCTATCGCAATACAAGTATCGACGGCTCTTCGCCATCAGCGAATGGATACACCTATACTAATTTTGAAAATTTGTCTGCTGACTTTGATTCGGTTGGTCCTTCGATTTACCACAACGTCAGCAATTTTGGCTTAGACCCTTTAAATACCGTGAGTGAAGCGACCTCAGTAACCTTTATTAATTTTGATAATATGGCAAGCGCCGATGCTGTGATTACCGATGGCAATCCCTTTGCCTCCAGCAAGGTCTATGCAGTCACGGGCGCTGATAATCAGGGCAAAGATGTCGACGGTGATTTTATTCCTGATGGCGCCGATGGCGTAGCCGATGGCACCGTGTGTGCGATCTTTGGTGCGGATTACTACGATGGTAAAACCTACAATGCTGCTCAAGATTCTGTTGGCCTCAACCTCGATGCCGATACCAGCGTAGCCGTCAAAGCCATGCCAGAGCAGATTACCATTGGCGAGCTCTACAGTGGAGTACCAGGTGCCAAGATGGGACTTGAAGTGGTTACCATTGATCCGTCTATCTCCGCCCCCTCTTTAGGTTGTGAGTTATTGCCTGGCTGGAAGGTCGTTAGCCAGCTGGTATTTAAGAAGTGCAATGGTACGGTTATTCCTGGTGATGGCAGTGTGGATGTGGTTTGTAATGGAATCATCGAAGATTATCCTACAGCGATCTGCGATGATCCTCTCTACTGTGCAAACCCAAATCAGCATTATGCTAACAGTGTGGCCATCTACGGCGAAGAGATTGAACAGTTTGACCTAAACGGTGACGGCGAAAACGAAGTCTTAGTACGCTCAAAATCAGATCTCTTTCCTGCAGACAGCACCGATGATTCCATGGTAGCGCTGTTTTGGAACATGCCAGCCGAGGCCGGTGGCAACTATCGTCGCCTGGTGCTTGAGCCAAACATAGAGGGCATTTTCCCTGGCATCAGCAGTCGCATCGATGCGAGAACCACAGATCTCATCTTCTCTGTCAATGAGATCCTCAAGTCAGTTAAACCGTTCTATGCTGCAGGCACCTTTGATGGTGTGGACAATGGTTATGATCTCTTCCTTACGGCTTCAAGTTATGAGGCGGGTGTTGGGGTGGCAAACGGCACCAACTTTTGGGGCCGAGATAGCTCTGGCAGCTTTGTCTGGATCGATAATTTCTCTGCCGGTGTAATGACGGGTGACGCTCCTAATACCACCGCAGACAACTTCCATATGCATGTGCCAGATCTCAGCGATCTATCCACAGCCGAGTTTTCTCTATCTCATACCTCACATAGTGGTGAGGCAGGTGAGCAGAGCGATATGGCTATCCTCCAGGCTGGTAGTATATCCACGGTGATGGCGGCACAACATGATGATTTGGAAATATCCGATCCGACGACGGGAAAAGGTACCTGGCAGTATATGTATTCTCTGCCTATTCTTGAACTTGCACCCGATGGCGTGACCAAACGGTGGGTCATTGGTGCCCTATCGCACGCTGGCAATGACCCAAAATATGGTATCAATGCCGGTATGCCAGGGTTGTTTACTCACTCTTCTGCTCCTATACCTTAAAAAGGGATAAAAGTTTCTCGTAGAACGGGCTCTCCAGATCATGGAGAGCCCGTTTTTTTATAGCTCACTTGTCGCACTGAGCATTGTTGAAAGTACAGCTGCCGAGATTTGCATTGCAAGGTAGGTTGGCCTCAGGAATATAGAAATCAATCTCGAGCAACGCCGTCTCATAGGGACGATTGGTCAGTGGATTAACGTAGCCACGCTTGAGTTTGCTATCTTCCAGCAGCAGTGCGAGCTTTATTAAGTAGGTGTTATAGGCCTCATCGGGGTTGAGGGCCCAGTTTATGTTGGTTGGAAACTGTAAAAACACCAAGCCATTGTCCGCCTCTTGTTGACTGAGCAGAGGATTTTGACTGCGAAAGTAATCAAACGGCAGTGGTTCGTCCACAGCCATGGTGCTGCAGGCTGCGGGTTTAGCCACAGGGGTTTCAAGACCACCATTGAGCGCGGTACAGGCAAGACAGGATTCATACTCAGTATAAGGACGAAAATAGGCTACCCCAAAACAGAGGATGTTGTTGGCAAGCAAACGGTCAGGAGTGCCATCATAAGTGCGAAGGATTAGATCATACTGGGTAGAAAAGGTAGAGCCCCCGACAAGCTCACACAGCCTTGGTAAGCTGGGAAGATTTGGCAAAGTGACGGAACCATCCCCTGCTGGATCGAAAACAATGCCTGCGGGTGCAGGGCTCATGTTCGAGATATCGACAATAGTACCGCTAAGGTAATCTGGGGGAGTGCTATCACTACCATCTTGTAGCCGAGGATCGTGTACCACAGAGGTAGTTCGGTTTCGCAATAGCAGCGCCTTGGCCTCATCACCACTCACCAAGCCATCACCGTTGCTATCGGTGGCAAAGCCCAATTTGTAGTAGCGCGCATCGGTAATCCCAAAGCAGATTTGGCTCTTGACCTCTAGAGGGTCATACAACGGCAGCGTACTGCAGTCTTTAAACAGCGTGTCGATGTAGGTATCGCCCGGATCGATGCCAGGGTCGATAAGCAGCTCAAACGGCGTCTTTTTCGGGTTGATGCCAATGGAGTTGAGCTCGCGCGTGAGCGCCTGTTGCACCGTCTGTATCTTTTGGTTAAGACGGCGTTTGGCTTCGCTACGAAACAGCGTCTCTGTATTGCGGCTCAAGAACAGATAGACACCAGCAATGATGATCAGCAGGGCTATGGTGCCTACCAGGACCTCTGGAAGCGTGTAACCATACCTGCCTTTCATGCTTAAATTATAGCACATGGAAAAAAAGTTTACGTTTGCCACATGGTTTGCCGCAACTTTGGTTGTCACTTGGCACCACCACACCTTTGACACAGCTCGCTTGCAACATATAACTGCTTGAGATTAATATATAAAAATAGTAATGTAAACCTACTACTTCTGGCACAATCACTGCTTGCTCATGAGAGTTGGTATCTTTTAAGGGGATCTGCTGCGTTTGTCACTCTACCACCTATCTTGCCGCTCACTCCGCTCTACTTTTGCTAGCCGCCATGGCTCAGTGATTGTCATCACTGTGTTAGCTTTGCTGATTCTCGGAATTCTTGGTGTTGTGGCACTCAGATCTACCGGAACCTTTCAAAGGGTGACCGGTGTCATCCGCGGAAAGAAAAAGAGTGTTGAAGTAGCAGCCGTTGGTTTAGAGCGAGCAAAAACAGAGCTCTATCGCCGTTTTAGTAAGCTAGCCAATCCTCCCAATGTTTGGCCGATTTCTAATGCTCAATACCGTATCATGCAAAATGCCACCCCCGACAATATTTATCCTGTGCTTACCGCCTATGCCCAAGACATCCTAGACCTCTTTGATTCCAGCTGCGATGAGAGCAATGTAACGGATGGACCGCCACCCGCAGGCATGACCCTCTTTGGTACCAGCATTAACGATACGCCTGTCTGTCTAGATCGCGACCACAAAGGGACCTACAACTATGAAGTCAATCTGGTCAACGCAGCTGTATTGGCTGAGTGTGCTGATCCAGTCAAGGGTTTTGACCACGCTGATTGTAATAGTGACAATCAGACCCGCTTAGTCACGGACGCTTGTCTTGCTTACTACAATGCCAACCAAACTTGGGATGATGAAACCACCGGCAGTTGTAATGCTCCAGATAACTACCATTTTGGCGATCTTGCGGGACCACCGGTATTGGGCTATCGACTTCAACTACAGTCTACTTCCGAAGATAGCGGCGGACGTAAAGCGATTATTGATGGCGAGATCGTTGTTTTTGTCAGCCAACAGGATGAGAATATCCAATTAGCGGTACAGAGTATTCTCATTGATGGCTTTAACTTTATGTTGGGTGGCAACATTGCTGGCCAGGCACGGCTGATGATGCCAGAAGAACATCTAAAAACGAACCTGTATGGCTATGAAGCTCCAGCAACTCTGGCCAAGCACTACTACCTTGGAACCCGCTACGCTTACAATGGCCATGTCCACAACCTTGGCCATGCCTTTTTGGATACTGTAGATGCCAGCCTTTTTGGCGGTATGCGTGTCAAAGAGGTGCTTTCAAACATAGGTATCACCGATGACCTGGCTACTATCGCTGATGCCGCCTACCCCTTTGCCACGCCCGACGATAAGGGTAACTATGAGGCGGTCTTTGGTTCAGGTGTTGGACTGCCTGTGGTGGTTGGTGCCGGAGGCGAATTTGATGAAGTGGACCTCACCAACAAACTTGCGACCTACAACGCCACGCTTGGAACGACCGGCCAGCTCGACTGTACTGCCGGTGGTAATCCCATTCTCATTTCCACCAACGTCCAAGACAACTTTAATGCAACCAATGTCATCACCAGTAACTTGACTGCAGATGCTCGTGAGGACCGCTCCGTTGTGATTACGGGTGGCGATCCAGACATTGGCACAGCAGCGACGAACTGTACTATCAGTGGTCTCGTTTACGTGGATGGTGACCTGCATACCGCTGGTGATCTTAACATCAGTGGCCAGGGAGATTTGATTGTCCGTGGTAATACCTATATTCACGGCAATATCACGGTCAACAATAAGCCTGCCAATGCAGAGCGAGAGATGGCAGATATTACTGCAAGTCCACCTTTCAACTATGCAGCGGCTCTGCCGACAGGGGATCGTTTTGGTCTACTCTCTATGAAGAACGTCGTCGTCGGCAACATTACCAACGCCCATGTTGCCAGTTTCTTTTCCACCGTGGTCTCAGCTTCACAAACCCATACCTATCTGCCGGTTACACCTTTGGATGGATTGGGCCCGAATGCGGCTACGGACTATGGGCATGACTTTCAAGCATTAGAGAAGCGCAGTGATCCCTCACTTTACGGCCCTAACTACAAGAATACCTTGCAAATTGGTCACTCCAGTGCTGCCAACACGGCTACCTTTCCGCCAGTACCAATCAAAAGCCCACCCTACGATTTGATCCCAGAAGATACCAATGCCCCAGGGCTCTGGCCCGAGAACGCGGGTCATAGTCTGGGACCTGCTGTGGTGGTTCCCATGCTTGCCAGACGTTACAAGTTCAACTGGTTTCGTGACCCTGGCGTTGACCCTAATGAACTACCGGCCTTTGGCTTTGTTCGCCATCGTAATGACTTCGACATCCAGATACCAGGAGGACCCGTCGAAACCCCTGGCTTTGGCCGGGATGGCTATGGCAGAACCGCCACAACCGTTGCCTGCCTCATGAGTGCTGAGCAGTGTACTGCGCAGCAGCAACACAATGGTGGCTTTTTGCTCAACGAGCCTAATTGGGGCACCATGCCTGCAAGCATGGCCGGAGTGAACTCTTACATTTCACCTCAGGGGTTTCATAACCTATTTTTTGATAAGACTCCCAACAACAGTAGTGGTAACTGTCCGGGATTTCCCTTTACCACCAATAACTGTGCCCCACCCATCCAAGCGAACACCTATGATACGACCACTGGCTTTCCCCTGCAAACAGCAACTGGAGATCCAGACCTCTCTGATGGTGCAAACCACCTCTCCTACCTCTCTAAGACGAGTATTATTGAAGCACGTGTAGCTGCAGCGGGAGTCATTACCGGTTGGGGTGGCCGCATGCAACCGCGGTTTTGGCAGCCTGATGCTGAGCCAAAGCCGAACCTTGGCGATCCAGCCACGCCCTTTTTAGACCGCAACGACATGGACCTTGCTGCAGGATGTCCCTTTGATGGCGGCGGTAATCCCATGGGACCAGGTTACTATGACTGTGATGGCAATGGCATTACCTTCCGTGATGGCGCCCATGGCAATATCGTCATGATGAGTCAAGGCGGAATCTATGTCTATCACAACAATCTCAATTATCCGGTATCTCCGGAACAACGCCGCGTTCAATTTAGCAAGTTCGAAGTGCGTTAACGCCTTTTTCTGTTGTCAGCAATAGTAGTCGTATTAAGATCCTTTGGTATGCCTCTGCGTACGTTTATTCTGTTTCTATTGAGCCTCCTGGCAATGCCGTTACCATCGTTAGTAGCCCAGGTCTTTTTTGCGCCACATACCTTGGAGATGAAAGATCGAGTACGACAGGTGCATACAACCTGTCTGCGTCAAGATCGTTGGAAAGAGCTTGTGGTGGTGGAGCGTACCGGCAGCTACCCAGACTATGGCGTGCGGTTAACTCTCTATGGTTTGAGGCAAGAGGAGACCAACCTCTACTTTGATAAGGTGCGTGTGTTTGTCTATAGCTCGCAGGAGCAACCCATTGCCTTTGACATCGTGGGTGAGTGCACACAGAGTGGACAGCAGGCACTGGTCTTTTTCTTTAAGACAAAGATCATGCAGCACTTCTATGGTAGCGGTAGGACTACCGGCGGAGGTACCGGGGCTACTGGACAGCAAGCACCGTTTCAGATCATTCCCTTAGACAAGCCTTTTGCCTTTACCGCGCAACCAGGATATTTGCCCTACCTCCATCTCACGCAAGACTTTGATGGTGATGGCAGCAAAGATCTCATCTATCCAGCAATGAACCAAGAGGATGTGATGACCTTACATTTTATAAGCAACCTCTTCGCACCAAAGGCAACTACTGTCGATCTAAATCTACCTCTACGTCACTTCCTGCGAACACCTGCCATCAATCAACCGCTTGGTTTTCGTTATGCCGCTCGCGGCATCAGCTGGATACCAGAGATCTCAAGTTGCGATTATAATGGTGATGGTAAACAAGATCTCTGTTTGAGTTGGCAGGATGAAATAACCATCTTAGAGCAGAGAGCGGATGGCAGCTTCAAGAGAGACAGCAGCAACAAGCCTTTGGTACGTCAACTAGGCGTGATGACCGAGAAAGATCGGGCGGAGCCGGGTAGCTACGCCATTACCATGTTAAAGCCGATTAGCGATGATGCCTACACTGACATTGTCGTCAACCGTCTTGTTGGTTCGGTGGCCGCTTTGAATACGCTCAACCGGGTCATTATTCGTCGTGCAGAGGGCGAGCAGGTCTATGACATTGCTTCTCCCGGAGGTAAAGCGTCAGGAGCGCTTCTAATCGATGTCAATGGTAACGGTAGGCCAGATGTAGTTACCGCTTCTGTACAGACCGGCTTGTGGGGAATCGTACGCGCCCTGATCAACCGCTCTGTGGATGTGCGCTTCCATTTCCATCTCTCCGGTGCAGATGGTAGCTTTACTGACAAGCCTGATTTTAAACGCGATATCAGCTTCAAGTTTAACCTTCGTGGTCTTACTCCAAGAGGTTTTCTGCCATCACTGCAGGGAGATTTTAACGGTGATGGCCTGCCCGATGCGCTCTACGGTAGAGACAGCGATCGTCTTGAGGTCATTCTACAAAAACCTCAAGAGTTTTTTCCACAGAGTGGCCGATTTCGGCAGAAAGTGCAGGTCTCAGAGTGGTTTCTTATTGACGACCTTAACGGGGATGGCTTGGATGATCTTATCTTTTGGTATCGTGACTGGGATTGGCATCTGAAAGTGCAAGTTTTAGTTAATTTAAACAGATGGTCGAAAGAGGCCGCAGGTTTTTGAAGAACCCCGGAGCGAGGCTCCGGGGATTCTTCGATGGTAAGGTAAAGTCATTATATGAGGCTCGACTGTGCGAGCCGTGCCATTCATGAAGCAAAACTTGCAAAATGTACGTATTGTTATTCGTGGGCGGGTCCAGGGGGTCTTCTTCCGTGCTACCACGCAGGAGCAGGGAACTGCCCTAAACCTCAACGGTTGGGTGAGGAATCTCGCCAGTGGCGACGTTGAAATCCAAGCCAGTGGTGAACGCAAGTCCTTGCAGGTTCTCATTGACTGGTGCCATCAAGGTCCTGATGCTGCTAGGGTCGATGGTGTTGAAGTTGAGTGGTGCGAGGATATTAACCCAGACTTCCGTGCCGGCTTCTCTATCCGCTAGTAGGTACGGAGACTGACGCCTTTACCGGTTTTCAAGGTCATGATTAGGGTCTTACCGCTGTTGCCTTCTTTCACTTCGAGAAATTGGAAACCTTCTTGTTGAATCTGGGAAAATAGCTCTTCTGCCTTTTGTTGGCGCTGATCTTTAGCCATCTTTCTCCACACCTCACCATCGATGCTTGCAAATACCCAGTTGTTCCATTTCCGTACTCGATTAAGAGGTAAAATCTCTTCTATGGCACGGCTACTATAAGGCTTGGGGGTTTCGCTTTTGAATACACCGCTGAGTCGATAGGCAAAGAAGCCTACTGTGAAGAAGAGCAGAGTGATAATAATAGCCCTCTTAACAGGACCACTCTCCTTTTTGGTCTTCTGCACCTTCTTAGCCGGAGCTTTAGCCCGCTTTTTGACTGGGGCTTTCTTGTAGGCCTGATCTTTATACCCACCTTTAAGCTCAGAACTCGCTATTTCCAAGATAGCTCGCGAGGAATTCACTAACTCCTCCAGAGCCGTGATGCTCTCTCTAATCTGCTGAGTACTGCTCTCAACCTGTTGCCGACGCTCGCTGTCGTTAGCCTGCCGCACTTTCTGTAGCAGGTCCTCAAGACGTGGCTCAAGTTTCGCCAGCAGTGTCTTGTTGGTGTGATAGGCGGCTGAGGCCTCATCCATAATATGTATTTCACGATCGTAGAGCTCTTTGAGTTGGGAATACTCTCGACGGCACTTTAAGGAGAGTGCTGCGACTCCGGCAATGAGTGGTTTGGCAGCACGTGACCAGTACTCATCCTGAGCTAGGAAGGCACGGGCCTCCCACGGTGGTAGAGGATGATCAAACAGAGTACAGGCGGTTGGATCGTTAGCATGCTTAACCTTGGCGGTGATGTTCTCATAGTAGTGCTTAACGGGTAGGAATTCGACCTGTGGGTGTGATTCATCTCCAGAGCTCCTCTCTGCAACGGATGGCAATTCGCTCGGCTTAGGAGTTGGCGCGGCAACAGCGGATGGTTTTTCTTCTGAGGCCGCTGCCAGGTCTACTTCTGGATCATCATCGGCAGGAACCTCTACGCGTTCCGCAACAGCACTGTCTTGTTGCCGCAGCCCTGCTTGAGCCACCACACGCTGACGATAGCGGTTGAACTCCTCAGTAATGTACGGCTCGGGATTGACGAATTCGAGACCAATCAGTGAGATGGGCTCGCCCTGGAGATTGGTTGCCTCGTGGTCAACCCAGACGACTTTGGCGTCACTGCGGATGGTCTGCCTGCCAAAGGGGAGTGTAAAGCTCACTGCCATCATGGCTCCCTGTTTAACAGGGCTCCCTGGAGGTAAAGCCTCACTGGTCTCTAAGGAAATACCGCCAGCACTGATGTCGCGTGAAAACACCAGTGGTAGGGCGGTTGCCGCCTCTCCTTGGATGATTACCGTCACCGGCACGCGTGGTTGCCGGGGAATAAACTCCTTGGCGTCTTTTAGCTCCTGCTCAGGTTTATCTTCCTGGCCGGCCTGGTTTGCGCCATCAGGTAAGTCAGCCAACACATCCTCCACAAGCATCGCTAGCAATGGCTAACTTACTATAACAAATGCAGGAATGACCGGAAAGGGTTTGCTGCTGCCAGCCTTGCATACTTGACCCCCCGTGCGCGCTTTCCTATACTGCAACGTCGAACTTGCTGAAAAGATGAGTCATTTACCTATAACCCACCGGTCTGGACGGTTGGTTTTGCTACTCCCGCTGGTTTTGGGCTGTGTTAGCAAAGGCGACTATGAACTGGTTCGCAGCCAACAGCAGCAGAGTGATGCCGCCATACAAACCGAGCGTAAACGGAATGCTGAACTACAAAACGAAAAGCAGCTCTTGCAGGAACGACTGTCACAACTACAACAACAGAATGACCGTTTACGTAATGCCAACCAATTGCTCGTTGATAAAAACAGCATGCTGAGCGATCAGCTCTTAGAGCTTCGTGGCGACATACTTGAAGTGCAGAAGCAAGCTGGAAAACGTGAAAAAGCACTTGAATTAGCATCACAGACCTACGAAGATCTCGTCCACAGCCTCAAACAGGAGGTCACTGAAGGCAAGGTGACCATCCAAAAAATGCGCGATCGTCTCCAAGTCATGCTTATCGATCGTATACTCTTTCCAGCGGGGTCTGTTCAAGTCAACGACACAGGCAAGAGAATCCTCGACAAAGTGGCCACTATCCTAAAAAAGATCACAGATAAGCGTATTCAGGTAGAGGGCCATAGTGACGATAGCGCCGTATCTCCGAGCGTACGGCAGCAGTACCCAACAAATTGGGAGATCTCTGCACGGCGGGCAACCGAGGTGGTACGTTACCTTGAACAGCAAGGTGTTAACCCAAAATTACTTGCAGCCGTTGCCCTATCGCACCACCATCCGATTGCTAGCAACAAGAGTAGCGAGGGACGAAGGAAGAATCGTCGTATTGAGATTGTGCTCCTACCACTTCCGCAAATCTCTCCAGCTGAAAGTAAATGAGATGAGGAACGTTCATCTCATCAGCCTTGGTTGTCCCAAAAACCTCGTCGATTCCGAAAATATTCTTGGTCTGTTGCAGCAGGAGGGGTGGAATTATCGACCACAGGCAGAGGATTCTAACGTTGTTGTCATCAATACCTGCGGTTTTCTCCAGTCAGCCGTAGAGGAGTCGCTTGATACCGTTGCCGAGATGGTAGAGCTAAAGAAAGCCGGCAAAGTGCAACGGGTTATTGTCACGGGTTGTCTATCACAACGCTATGGTGGTCAGCTTGCCAAAGACATGCCAGAGGTCGATCTCTTTTTGGGTACAGGGAATTTCTCTAAAATTACCAGTTACTTACACCAGTTGAACGAGAGTCCGATCGACGCCTTTAGCGATCGTGCCCGTATCAGTGACCCTGACTTTCTCTATGATCACACAACACCAAGGATGCAGGCGACTCTACGGCATACCGCTTATGTTAAGGTCAGCGAAGGCTGTAACCGTACTTGCAGTTTTTGCATCATCCCAAAATTGCGCGGCCGTATGCGTAGTCGTCGTATAGACTCGCTGGTCCAAGAGGTAGAACAACTGGTTGCTACAGGTGTTGTCGAGATCAACCTAGTCGCCCAAGACCTTACCGCTTATGGCTGCGACTTGCGGCCACGTCAATGTCTTGAAGACCTGCTACAACAACTGGTGCACATTGACGGTTTGCAGTGGTTACGATTGCACTACGCCTATCCCCATGGTTTTAATGATCGCCTTATTCGTTTGCTAGACAGTGACAGCAAATTACTGCCCTACATCGACATGCCGCTCCAACATATCGATGACACCCTACTCAAGTTAATGCGGCGTAATACCCGCAGCCATGCCATCCGTCGCTTAATCAAGCGGCTACGCGACGAAGTCCGTGGCTTGACTTTGCGAACCACTCTGATTGTTGGTTTTCCAGGAGAGAGTGGCGCTGCTTTTGCGCGGCTCAGTGATTTTGTCGAGTCAGAACGATTCGATCGGCTTGGCGTCTTTGCTTATAGCCGTGAACCCGACACCTCAGCGGCAACCATGGCCCCGCAGATCAGTGAGCGGGTAAAAACACGACGACGACAAAAACTCATGCAACTGCAGCAGCGCATCTCACTTGAGAACCATCGTGCTCTTTTAGGTAGCAAGCAGTCTGCACTCATAGAACAGCAGGCTCCAGCCAACCAAGAAACCACCAGTGAATTTGTCTATTGCGGCCGCCTAACCTCACAAGCGCCTGAAATAGACGGTAAGACCGTAGTCTGCTCGGATTCACCGCTAGAGCTGGGCAGCATCGTGCCAGTGCGCATTGACGGTGTTGGCCCCTATGACTTTTTGGCAACCACTACTGGCGTCGGTTAATCTGGTACTCAAAGACCTTTTTTCGATGTTCCTCATAGGTACGGCTAAATAGATGTGCACCTTGTTGGTCCGCTACAAAGTAGAGATAGTCGACCTCCGCTGGGTAGAGCGCCGCGTGCATCGATGCTTTCCCTGGGTTGGCTATGGGGCCAGGCGGTAGTCCACGAATGATATAGGTGTTGTAGGGAGTGTAGGTCTGCAGATGCTTTTTGGTGATGTTGCCAGCGTAATCTGCAATACCATAAATCACCGTAGGGTCTGCCTGCAGACGCATTTTTTGTTTGAGACGATTGTGGAAAACCGCAGCGATCAGAGGCCGTTCTGAATCTATGGCCGTCTCTTTCTCAATAATGGAAGCTAGAGTAACCCATTCACGCAGGTTCATCCCGAGTGCTTTGGCACGCGCTTGGTAGGCTGGTGTAAGCAAGGATTTGAATTGCGCCACCATCTCCGTACAGATCTGTTTGACCGTCATAAACCGTGACCAATGATAGGTTGTTGGGTAGAGATATCCTTCTAGCGTAGGGCCAGGGAGACCGTAATCATCGGCCGCGGCTTTGGAGAGGGCGTATTCGCGAAACTGCTGCAGTGACAGAAACCCACTCCCCTTTAGCGTTTCCGCCATCTGCTTAACAGTAAAGCCCTCTGGAAAGGTGATGCGATAGGTTTTCAACTCACCGCTCGTGAGTTTTGTTAACACAGCGATAGGATGGGTAGGTTGCGCAAAGAAATACTCACCCCAGTGGATGGCATCCTCCTGGCCTAAAACCTTGCCCAAAACTGTAAACTTGTAGGCGCTGCGGATCACCTGCTGGTCTGCTAAAAGCCTACTAACACCACGTAGACTCGTTCCCTTGGGAATGGTCAACGTCACACCTTCTGCTGAACCGACCGGAGGCAAGTGATAAAAAAAAGAAGATAGATAGACGATGAGTAAGAGTAACAATAGGCTACCCAAGAAGAGGTAAGAAAAACGGGAGTTAAATTTTATCGTTGGTTTCATTTGTTATCTTGCTGCTGATTCAGAGAGCTTAGATAGCTCTCTAGCAAAAGTGAGGCGGCTACGGAATCGATCCAAGACTTGCGTTTAGAACGTTTAGCACCCGCTTGAATCATCATCCCTTCAGCCTCGGAGGTTGTAAAGCGTTCGTCAAAGTAGGTGAGTGGTAATCCAGTCTCAGCCTCCAGGCGGCAACCGAACTGACGCACGTTTTTTGCCGCCCTTCCCTCTTGACCATTGAGGCCAATGGGTAATCCCAGTAGGAGCTCATCTACCTGCCGATCGGCAATCAGCTGCTTCAGGCGACCCAAATAGTCCCCCTGTCGCAGCAAGGGGGGCAAAGGCGAGGCGAGCTCCCTGTGTGGGTCACTTAAAGCCAGGCCAATGCGGCGGTGCCCATAATCCAGCGCCAGTATCCTGCCAGGCATGAGCTCATACTACGACTTTTCAAGAGTATTGTTAAGTTACAAAGAGATATGCTATACACGAGACCATGGTCGATTATGCATTTATTGGCAACCTAGGAACCACAGAGCTGGTAATTATCTTGGTTATCGTGCTTATCCTTTTTGGTGCCGGCAAGCTACCCCAGGTAGGCAGTGCCATTGGCAAGGCTATTGGTAACTTTAAGCGAGCCGTGCAAGACAAAAATGACAATCATAACAACGACGCATCCAAGCCGCTCTCTTCAGACAAATCTAGCGACTCTTCTTAAGCAGTTGCTCGGCACGCTCTATGAATTCATTCGCTAGGCTCTCTCTATAGTTTGCCAAGGCAAATTTCCACTCTGCCGGCTTGAGAAAGTTTACTAGGCCGAGAGCAATATGTTTTGGCGTGTAAGGATTGAAGGCCAGCGCCTTTTTTACTGGGTAGCGGCTGATCCAACGGTCACTGCAAAAAACCTGTTTTAGCACAGCTGCACTTTGCGGCCGGCGTGTGCTGATTTTGAGAACACTCTCTTCAAAGACCCGCCGGTTTTGCAGGAGGTTAGCAACAACGATAACATCCGTGTCGTAGAGTAGCATCTGTAACTTCTGTGGGTCTATACCCTTGGCAAATTCACGACGTTCTCCTAATGTCAACAACTCCAGCTGTTGCACCAGACGAGGCTCCTCTTCGGATGACAGAAGCGGTTGCTTCTCTTTTAACTCGCTACGACGAATCAACGCCTGAAGATAGATGTTGTTTTTCTCTGCAGCGAGCTGGTAAATGGCACTGACCCGCTCATAGCCGATAAGATCAGCAAAGTCTTCTTGCCGCAAAAAGGCGAGAAGAACCCTTTCGAACAACTCTAGCCGCTGCACCGTGCCTTCACATAGGTGCGCAATAAACAGAAGAGTTTCCGAGCTGTTAAGTCTCTTAAGAAGGTCCGCAAGATAGAAGCTGAGGCCACTTTGCGGCACGTGCCGTGACGATTGCAGAAGCGCTTCTGTATCCTGCAAGTTCATTAGCGGACGATTTCGACAGTGTATTCTCTTGGAGCCTCTTCTAGAGGTAGGATCATCAGAAAAGAAGCTGCGTTGTCTGGATCGAGCCGAGTTGGGTCGAGCTTTTCACGATAGAGCATATTGATTTCGCTCATCGATTCTGTGGTTCGCAGTCGTTTCAGAGGCAGTTGCAGGCAACATGGAAACTCAAATGTCTCTTGTTCGCCCGCCTCATAGCTCATAGTAGCCCGCAGACGCGGCAACTCTTGTACACGAGTATCCTTGTTGAATAGTCTCCCCTCAATGACGAAGAGAGGTTCACCGCGCACACGGTCTAGGTGAAATCCATGAAAGTTAACTAAAACCACGCCTGTTGACTTGGTAGCAAAGCCTTGACTCAAAAAGAGCTTCAACTCACCAAACTTCCAGACATCAACCCCGCGAAAATAGAGTGTTATGACAATAGTTGCCAGGAACAACAAAGGCAGGATGACATAGTGAAACAGGTTAGTCGCGTGATGGGTTTGCCGCTCTTCATCGGTAGCCGTGTCCATGGGTAGGCCAAGGCTGACGGTGCCTTTGCCAGCAACTGGCTGGAAAGTGGCAGGAGCCGGTGGAGCTATAGGCTCGGGCTGCTCAGAGACGGCCTCTACCCGGTTTGCTGTGGAGGGATCGGTTGTCGTTGCTTCCTCTTGAATCTCTTCGGCCAAGAGCGCCTCCTCTGCGACGTCCTCTTCGAGAACGAGCTCTTCAACATCGCTCGATTCTGGCTCCTCCTGTTGATTGAAATCCTCTTCAAGATCACCAAAGAGCTCATGTTCTAAGGCAGAATCCGATGGCGGTGCAGATGCCTCAGTACTGCCTAACAGCGCCTCCAGAGAGCTTTCTGATTTTACAAGTTTTACTTTAATGTTAGAAGATTCTTTGTCATAAACCTTGAAAACAGTCTGACATTTAGAGCAACGTACGTCGGTCCCCGCAGACGAAATATCTTCATCTTTTACTTGAAATTTACTGCCGCAATTTTGACATTGAACAATCATAGCCTACTCTTCTCGCCAACCACGCAACTCTACAACTCTCGACGGCTCAAAGTTAAGCGTGGATCCCTCTCCTACATAGTTGCGATTATCATAACGCACATACCAACCCCCTGGGGCGAGCACATCGATGTCGCGGGCAATGACCGCTCCATTGAAGGTCAAACCATCCGCGTCACGGTCTACAAACAGGGGGTATTCCGCTTCCTCACTGGCACCGCTATCATTGCTTGGTTTATAGCCAGTAAAGGCACCATCGGTGTAAATGGTAGCATCAATAGTGGAAACCTGGTTGATCTGCTGCCTTGCGGTGACGGCATTCTCGGTTGCAAGTCGGTTAAATTGCTTCTGACTGATCCAGCCGCCAGCAAAGTCACCATCGACAGCGCCCTGAGGAAGAAGTCCGGTAGAAGTAACGGTTACACCCTGACGCACTAGCCACTGCATGCCCTCACCCCACTCCTTCTTACCATCACCATCATAATCACTACCGTCCTCAAAACGGTCATTATAGCGGAAAGCGCGAATCGTTGCCTGTCGCAGGCCAGAGCCGCCATCCATGGCATAGACGCCGAGAGGATCGTAGTCCTCTCTTTGGTCAATGGCAGTAAACCGACCACTACTCTCATAGTTAAGAAAGTACCGGACATAACGAAAGACCACCTCATGCGCCAAATTGCCAATAATGACATTACCCCCGGCAAAGAGCCCAAGCTTATCAAAGCGAAACGTTGCATTGCCACCCTCGGCTTGGCGACGCTTCAGCTCTGAGGCATAGACGTTGTCCCATTCCTTTGTAGTTGGACGGTTCAGGTAGCGGACATCGCCAATCACGTAGATGTTTCTTTCGACGTAAAGGCTACCCTGTCCGGTAATGTAGCCACGAATGATGAGATCTCCTTGAATCACTACAGGTCCACGAATGCGCAATGGCTTGTCCTTGCTACCTTGGGCGATGACATTGCCCTGGACGACGCTCCTAATTTTTGGCATCGGGTAGAAACGATCGGGTTGTTTTTGTTGCATGAGGATCTCGCCATCTTCAAGAACAGAATTGCCCTTTAAATGTGCTCGCTCGGCCATGTCTATATAGAAACCGGCAATACGCGGTTTTTGCGGATCGATGTGAGATAGTAGCGACGGCCAGTTAGTCGGCATAATGTCTTGATCGACAGTCTGTTCGACAATATATCCGTCAAGAGCGAATATCTGTGGATGGGCGGGATGTTTATCAAGGGCAAAGTCGCCCTTCAGATAGAAGTTGCCTTGAATCATGGCTTTGGTTACGTGGGGTGAAATGGGTTGGAACGGCTCGCCACTGACTTGGCCAATGTCACCACGGATATGCATATGGCAAAACTGGCACTCCTTAAGACGGTTAGTCAACATACCGTATTTAAAAATGACGTTTGGCAGGTAGGAGAGTATCAACTGCTGGCTAACCGTGGTCTTTGCGCCTCGTCGATGGGTTGCCTCGCTCTCCACAGTCAACTTTCGTCCAAAACGCAGTGTTTTGGCAATATCGTCGCGACTCGCCTCTACGGGGATGACGCTGTCCAATTTCTCGACGTCACGGATAAGCACCTTATAATCCACTGTGCCAATTCCTTTGCCTTCGAGTAGATAGCTTCTCACAACACCCTCTTGGTCAACGTTGCTCTTTAAGTAGCGGCTGAGGCCTGCAGAGGGGTCATCAACGTACTGTTGAAAGACCCCTTGCGGGTCTAAGGGATCAAAGGCAATAAAGCGTGGGTCTTCGTTGTCGATATAGCCTTTAACGGCGCTGTGCACACTACGTTGGAGAGCACCCTCAGCTTCGTAGAGTGCCTTAGTCTTTGCCGCGAAATCTGCTGAACTCCTCATCTCTCGCCTGGTAGTTGAGAGCGCCAAAACGCCAATAGCAATCAAGATGATCAAGCTAACCATAACCAAAACTAAGACAAAGCCAGCCTGCGGCTCCCAGCCAACGATCCTAGCTAGTCTTGATTTTCTTTTAGCGTCCATGAGTCTCGTTTTCTGAATCTAGTGTGCCAAACTGCTGGCGCATAGCGCGATTACCCGCATCCAGGCGTTGCTGCAGCTTCTGTTGGGTTTCTGCGTCCAGAGGTTTATGGGATAGCTGCCGGCCAATAGGTTTGGCAGGAGGTTGCCTTTGTGGCAATTGTTCTGCTGCAACACTCTGCCAGGTCGGTGGCTGCGACCTCTCTGCCTGCACTCGGCTCTCTGTCTCTGTTGCTATTGTTGGCTGCTTGTTCACCTGCTGCAGAGCTGGGTCGGTACGAGAATCCATCATCATCTTAATCACCACGGCGATAAACAGTAGTAGCAGTAAGAGTCGTGGTAACAGCCGCATGATCTGCGATCGCTCGGTGTTGGCCATCCTTCGACGCAGCCTTAGCCCTGTCTCGCGCAGCCGCTGTCTGCATTTTGGTAGGCCGAGGTTGAGGAACAAGAGCCGCAGCCTGCCTATCAGCTGTTTCACTCGAATCATGAGACTATCTCCCTGAGCTTAAGCATGGAGTTTGCTGAGCAACCCCTCCTTTTCTTCGAGAGCCACCAGCTCTTGGTAGCCTCCGATGAGTTCTTCATCAAAGAAGATTTGTGGCACGGTCTGCAGTCCTGAACGCTTTTTGAGCGCCTGCAGACGCTCTAGGTTGTTGCTGAGATTAACCTCTTCAAATG
The DNA here is from genome assembly GCA_028277945.1 of Oligoflexia bacterium. Lineage (GTDB taxonomy): Bacteria > Bdellovibrionota_G > JANQFH01 > JANQFH01 > JANQFH01 > JANQFH01. Next base: position 10,785 of record JANQFH010000013.1, on the reverse strand, counting down.
GAATGCCTTTGGAATCTAAGAGTTTTTTGGCAGCAACGCAGAAGGAGCAGCGCTCGGTCGTATAGATGGTCACCTTTTTCATCCTCGTTTAAATATATAGAAGGGTTGTGGCGCGATCAACTCCAGGCGGTGTTGACTTGCTAGGAGGGCTTTGTTATCCCACGAGACACCCAAACAAAGCCGAGATAGCTCAGCTGGTAGAGCAGCGCATTCGTAATGCGCAGGTCGTCGGTTCGAATCCGATTCTCGGCTTCCCTAAAAGGTACGGCCTTACTTTTAGGGAATATCCCTAAAAGTAAGGCCGTACCTTTTGTAGAGCCTGCCATTTTTTTTGGGTCATGTTGAGGGCACAATTTTGCTGCAGCTCGGCTAATACATCCTCGACATACTCCTGACGACGCATGCCGACCAGGACTGAACTCACACCAGCAGTGGCTCTTAGGGCACGGATGGCCATACGACTCAATGTTTCTGCCTGTGCCAATTCTGGCACGGCTTGAACAACCTTTAGCTTTAGGCGTGCTACCTTGGTTTCGCTCTCTGCAAGGCGGTAGAGTTGGTCGTTGGCAATGGCGTTAAGTGGCCGGTTGATAAGCACAGCCAGGCTTTTGTCTTGGGCAAACTGCAGCACGCTTTTGCCATCACTTTGGTTTTCCTCGGTAGCAGCACCACACTCGAGCAGGTTCATGGGTAGTTGGATAGCACGAAAGTGATGTGCGCTCTTTATGGCCTCAGCGATCTGCCAAAATCGTTGCAATGAGGAAAACTCATACTCCTGATTGCCGTAAGGAAAGCTGTTAGAGCTAATACCATAGTAGTGTATACGGCCACGTTCCACCTCCTCTTCAAGATGGCGAAAGCCGAGCTCAATACGACGCTCATACTCTTTGCGCGCCTCCTCCAAGGCGATGTCACTTTTCTGGGCCCAACTCAAATAGTACTCAGGATTGTGCAAGAGATAGAGGTCAACGGTTTCAAGATCGAGTCTCTTGAGGCTCTGGCCGATCTGCTCTTCGATATACTCTGGATGGATACAATGCTCCAAGCCAGGGGCATAGGCAACAAGATCGCTGTAAGGGTGGCCTAGTTGCTGACGCCTTTGACTACGCTCATAGTTTTGACCTTGGATGTAGCCCACCTTGGAGACCACCACCACTGATTCACGCTGGAGCTCGCCACTGGTAGTCAGTTCTCGTAGCACCGAGCCCACCAGTTTTTCTGCACCACCATGAGTATAGTTGGTACTGGTATCGATGAGGTTGATACCTGAGAGCAGCGCCTTTTTGAGCGCAGCACGGTGTTGCATAACCCCCACATTCACTCGATAGGTGCCAAAGCCAGCTTGGCTGACAACCAGGCCAGTGCTACCGAGAGCACGGGGTTGCAGGCTTGGGTGTTGTTTAAAATAGGCCTTTGTGGCTTCTGTGGTTGCAAATGCAGGTAGCACTTTAGATTACCTTCGAAACCAGTATGGGCTAAGCTGCGCTGGAAATAAAGCAAATTGGTAAGTAGTTGACACCAGGCCTCTGTTTTTTAAAGTAACAGTATAGTATCCAGCCCTGTTATTTGGGCTCATCTTAGTGGGGAGGTTAGAGATGGCTAAAAAATTACTGCTTGGATCTTTGCTGGCTGGCTTGGTGCTCTTTGCTTGGGGGGCGGTCTCGTGGATGGTGCTACCCTGGCACAACGCCACCTTTGAAACATTGGACGATCCACAAGCGGTAGAGACTGCCGCCAATGGACTTAAGAGCTTTTTTAAGAAACCTGGCATCTACCTCTTCCCCTCTCCTACAGAAACCACAAAGGAACGCCTAGAGGAAGGTCCGTTTGCCTTTATCTCCATTGTGCCAGAGGGTATCAACAGGAACATAGCTGTTGAGATGGTAAGTACACTAGCCAACAATATTATTGCGGCCCTGCTTATAGGTTTGCTGTTGTTAAAAACTAGTGGTCTAAATTACTGGCAGCGAGTTGGCTTTGTGGTTGGCATTGTCCTGGTTGCAAGTCTTCTCTGCCACATACCTTACTGGAATTGGTGGAAATTCAGTGTTGGCTATACGGCTGTAACCATTGCAGACCTGCTAATAGCCTGGTTTTTAGGCGGCCTGGTGCTGGCCAAATGCTGTCAGCGCTGATTCCACCTGGTCTTTAGCGGCACTTTTGTGCTCTTAGCTCTTCAGCCGTGGCGGTTGTAAAATGCACTCTTGGCTCGCCAATTAGTTGAATGGCACCATCATCCGTCACAATGACCGGCATGGTTTGATCTATGTCGATCACCTGAAACGATGGCGTGATCATGAGACGTTTGCACTCATTGCCTTCTTTATACACCAGGGTATAAAAGTCGGTATCGGCAATTTGCTGCAAATGAACCGGTGAAAATGTCGTCTCGTCGCTCTGCGCACTGCCTGTCGATGCTACTACCGCCATCATTACCAAAAACACACAACTCCAACTGCCTGCCCGCCTAACAGCCATCTTCCCCTCCTTGAATGTTCTGCTAGCTATTTTAAATCAAAGGGAATTTTTCGCAAGGAGAAAGGGTTGGCTGATGCTTCTCAGGGTAATTGTAGATGAACACTCCAGAGATGGGTGCGCTCACCTGGGGAGATGCCACGCGAACCATGGATAACCTTGCTGAAATCGGCGGTATAGATACTGCCGTTAACAACAAGAGCACGAGCAAACTCAACGAGTTTTTCAACATGGTCCGCTAAGTCAGCATACTCTCTTGATTCTTCAAAGACGCTAAGCTCTACCTCTGGAGGCAGTTTATCAGAAGGTGGGTGCGTGAGCGCAATGTTTAGCTCGCGGCCCCGAGCCAAGAGTAAAAACTGACTATTTTCAGCAATAGGACGCGGTAATTTTACTTTTTTAAACTCTTTCATTAAAAGCTTTATGATACTGTTTTTCTCAGGTGTTCCCTCAGGCTCAGGAAAACGACTTTTGAGCCATGATTCAACCTCTTCTCCACTCAAATTGCGGGTTTCCAGCACGGCATATTCGGGTAGTAAGACTTCTATGGCGAGGTCATCTCGCTCCTCCTCATGAGTGCTTAATCTTACACGAGGAGCGTTCAGTTGAATTATCGAGCCCTCTCCTCCCAAAGAGATTGTCCCCGTTCTCTCATCTTCCTCATTTATCTTATTCACTCTTTCCACTAGTTTTTCTACGGAGCCAGATTCTACAATGTCTCCGTCTGAAAATTTAAAGTTGGTATCTCGCGGTATCTTGAATGTGTAGTAACGTGGGGAACCCAATTTGCCACCACCCATAAAAAGCTGCGGAGTGTTGTTAAATTCCACCGATAGTCCCGTATTTGAACCGAGTCTACCTGTTTCTATCATGGCGTGGTATCTGCCTCTGCCTGCCACTGAAAACATGAATGGAAGTTTGACTTCCTCAACGCCTCCTTCTCTCTTCAAGTCAACCGTAACGCTACCCGGATTATACCTTAAACCACGAGGGTAACTGGGATCCTCGATGATCAGTTTGATCTCTATCCCCTCCTGTTGCGCATACGCCTCTTCAATTTGCGTGACGGTTTCTTTATAGGGCGCAATGGCGGTCTTGGCTTGCTCTAGCAAGTTACCATCTTCATCGTACTCCAACTCAACCTGTGCTAAGCGGTATGCTCTTTCATTTAATCCAGAACCCCGAAAATCGTCTTGCCACTGCTTTTGTTTGTAAATTATAGAACGCAGCGAGGCATTTGCCTCACTACGGCAGGCCTCTTTCCAGCCCTCTACTTCCAACCAGTGTAGGCCAAATGCTAACGCAGAGCCAAACAGGTGATGGTGTGCCTCACCCGCCTTTTGAATTGCTTTAGCAAAGTCAAACAGATCCAATTCGTCATAAGCCTCGTCCTGCCAAAAGAGTGCGGGATTAAAATCTGTCAACAACGGATATTCTTGGAAAAAAGAGAGTGTGGTAAAATGTGCTGCACCCTCCATAACCTGTTTATCGTCTTCTCTCTTCAACGTTCCAGAGCTCATAAGCTTGTTGCGTTCTTGATCTACTGCGAGTAGATCCCATAACACCTCTTCTTCACCGAACCTCAAATATTCCAAAGCGAGATGTGCTTCGAATCGGTTCAAACGCAATACTTCGGGGTTTTGATAATCTCTGTAATTTGACGGCTCCCATGACGCCTCAATGCCAGCAGCTATAGCTCGTCTTCGGCGACGCCCAGGTGCTATTTCAAAGTTACGGAATTGGTGCTTATGAACCTGTTCATGGTAGAAAATGAAAAGCGCGGCATCGCTAAATTCACGCATTCGTTCGCTATTGCCTCGGGGGTCCATGGGGGGGAAAACCTCCGCAACCGCTCGTTTGAAAAATCGCCGCTCGCTTTGACCCTCAGGTTTCTCATAGAAGTAGACCGGTATGCCTTGTACCTCAAGACGTCCTCCGTTGATCTTGTACTCACGCCAGCGTCTATCAACCGTCCAAAGGTTAAAAGCAATGAGTTTACCATTGGGTAATGTAACGATAATGGGATGTTGACTCAGATCAAAGCCAGGCCAAATGCTTTCATCCGTCGTGCCCTCTTTCTTCGCATCTTCGGCTTGATAATTAATGATCTGCGTCAGCTTCAGTACGGCCTCGGCTTCACTATAGCGAACCTGTGCCAAGACTGGGTCTGTCTGGAGGAGAACCTTGAGAAGCATAAATAAGCTAATGAGGAGAGGTGAGATGGTGAGCCTCTGTTGTTGGGTCATAACGCTAGATCCTTTTGAAGAAGGATGATTGACGCGTTATATCATAGTCATTTTTTTACGCAACCGCACAATCTGTGAATTTTCCCAATCCTTGCAAATATAAATAATAACAATTAGTTAACAATGTCTTTTCTTTTCGATAATTGCAGATACATGTGCAAGAGATGGCTAAACACGACGGAAGCCCATGGTTACAACAGGAAGCCTCTGAGATATTGGCGCGTCTCGAGTCTTAATAAGAACAGGAGTTATCATAGTAGCTGATTTTCATTTTCGGTCTATGGCGCTTCGCCGCAAACTCTGCAACGCCTTCCAGATGGCGAGAGTTATGACGGTAAAAAGAAAGACGTTCCAGACGTTCAGATCGTCACCTTGTGTAAAGTAAGTACCTGACAGCAGAATCGCAAACAGTATTCCTAGTTGGTAACCGGCCGCTAATAGAGAATAGTAAAAGACGTGGCTTTGGCCAAAATAGGGTTGATTTCTAGGATGAGATTCAGCTTGATTAGCAAGAGGAACCCGCATCCAAAATTGCCATGTCCTTAGAGGTCCTATCAACAGAGACATGAGCAAACACACTGGAGTAGCCAAAATTGTCCAATCGCCATGAACGTACATCAGCGTAATCAACAGGCTTGAAATAGATACAGATACCGGCCCCCAAAGCAAGTTGAGAAAGTTCATACGTGTCGAGCGTGTCTGTCGATTTCGACCGAGCAGTTGATTACCAAGCCACTGTGCCCAGTGAACAACAAAGCTTATAGCCAGGATGTTAAAGATGAACAGCCAGGAAACCGTCGTTGGATCTAAGAGGCTGATGTTCGCAGCATCAACTCGTGATAAGCTTAACCCACCAAGGGCAACAACAGAAAAGAACAAGTATATACTTCCACCGACGGAGAGACTCCAAAAAAGATCCGGGCTCTTTAGAAAAACCAGCAGTTGGCCACGTAAACTGCCAAGTTCTTCTTGCTTGCGTGAGAATTTCAGTACGTCCTTTGCCCACCGGTACCAGTGCAGAGAGAAAAAGACCGCAAGAAATTGCAACAAAATTCCAATTGCGAAGGCTGTAACAGATATGGGAAATGCCAATGGATGCATCCATTTTAGTTGCATGAGGAGCAATGCAGTAGCGATCAAACCGATGGTTCCTTTTGATATGTGCAACGAATTCATACTGCTGACATCATAGTGAGCAATAAGGGCGGTCAATGCCCTCTGTTGATCTTCATCGTTCTGAACTAGATGCTTTGCAGTCTGTCTATAGGCGTCCTCAAAAGATCCGGAGAGAAAAGCTCTTCCCGCCTCACTGATGAGCAAACCGACCGCTCCAAGCGCTAATATGGCCATCTTTGTTGGTGCCAAGTAAGCCGCAGCAAGAACAACAACAGCAAAAGTTCGCAGCGCAAAACCAATAGCAAGCGATAAAAATGAGCCCAGCGTACTTAAGCGCTGGGCAATCATGCCGCCTGCTAATTCAAGACCAAAATTAAAAAATTGTGGTATAGCGTTGATCCAAACCACTACTGTAGCAAAGGCTAAATTCCAGCTTATCCCTTGCTTCATCAAAGCAAGTACCAATGCCAGATGTAGTGGCACCTGATATACACCTCGGTAGGCTCCCTCGCAGACAGCGATAACACGCACCTGATACAGCAGTTTTTTCTCAGTCATAAGAGAAGGGAGCTTAACTTGAATTATTCCTGGCGGCAACGTAAGGATCAAAAAGCCCCCACTCCCTTGTAGAAGTGGGGGCTCTTTATTTAATGAGGCATCGTCCGACTCTCCCACCGAAGATGTCCGGCAGTACCATGGGCGCTGGCGGGCTTAACTGCTGAGTTCGGAATGGGATCAGGTGTGGCCCCGCCGCTATAGATACCTCAATTTTATTCGAGAGCCCGCAAAGGTCTTATGGGACTACCCGAGTTTATTTTTTTGTTGGTCTTTGCCAACCACAAAACCGTCCAAATGCGAAAGTCATTCACCAAAACTAAGCCTCACGACCGATTAGTACCGGTTAGCTGAACTCATTACTGAGCTTACACACCCGGCCTATCAACCTCGTAGTCTACAAGGGGTCTACAGCTCTCCGAAGAGAGAGGGATATCTAATCTTGAGGCTGGCTTCCCGCTTAGATGCTTTCAGCGGTTATCCATTCCAGACATGGCTACCCAGCTATGCCTCTGGCGAGACAACTGGAACACTAGCGGTCTGTCCACCCCGGTCCTCTCGTACTAGGGGCAGCTCCTCGCAAATATCCTCACGCCCACAGCAGATAGGGACCGAACTGTCTCACGACGTTCTAAACCCAGCTCGCGTACCGCTTTAATTGGCGAACAGCCAAACCCTTGGGACCTTCTTCAGCCCCAGGATGCGATGAGCCGACATCGAGGTACCAAACCTCCCCGTCGATGTGGACTCTTGGGGGAGATAAGTCTGTTATCCCCGGCGTACCTTTTATCCGTTGATCGATGGCCCTTCCACGCGGAGCCACCGGGTCACTAAGACCAGCTTTCGCTCCTGCTCGACCTGTCGGTCTCGCAGTCAAGCTACCTTATGCCTTTGCACTCTAAGCCTGGTTTCCAATCAGGCTGAGGTAACCTTTGTACGCCTCCGTTACTCTTTAGGAGGCGACCGCCCCAGTCAAACTACCCGCCTAACATTGTCCTGAACCCGGATAACGGGCTTCAGTTAGAAGTCTAATACTACAAGGGTGGTATTTCACTGATGACTCCACTCCGACCGAAATCGAAGTTTCATAGTCTCCCACCTATGCTACGCATGCAGCACCAAAATTCAATGCTAAGTTGTAGTAAAGGTGCACGGGGTCTTTCCGTCCCGTAGCGGGTATCCGGCGTCTTCACCGGAACCACAATTTCGCTGAGTCTCTGGCCGAGACAGTGTGGCAATCGTTACACCTTTCATGCAGGCCGGAACTTACCCGACAAGGAATTTCGCTACCTTAGGACCGTTATAGTTACGGCCGCCGTTTACCGGGGCTTCGATCAAGCGCTTCTCCGAAGATAACCCCATCACTTAACCTTCCGGCACCGGGCAGGCGTCACACCCTATACGTCCGCTTACGCGTTGGCAGAGTGCTGTGTTTTTACTAAACAGTCGCAGCGGCCTGGTCACTGCAACCCCCCTCGGCTCCACGGGCGCACCGCTTCACCTACTTAGGGGCGTACCTTCTCCCGAAGTTACGGTACCATTTTGCCTAGTTCCTTCACCCGAGTTCTCTCACGCGCCTGGGGATTCTCACCCCGCCCACCTGTGTCGGTTTGGGGTACGGTCACCCAGCACCTGACGCTTAGAGGCTTTTCTTGGAAGCCGGGCATCAATCACTTCGCCTCCGTGGAGACTCCTCATCACGCCTCAGGATTAACCCCCGGGATTTGCCTCAGGAGCCTCCCTACACGCTTGAACCGGACACCGTCCGCCGGCTGACCTAGCCTTCTCCGTCCCCCCTTCGCAGTGCTGCGTGGTGCCGGAATCTTAACCGGCTTCCCATCGACTACGCCTCGCGGCCTCGCCTTAGGGGCCGACTCACCCTGCGCCGATGAACGTTGCGCAGGAAACCTTGGGCTTTCGGCGAGGGGGACTCTCACCCCCTTGATCGTTACTCATGTCAGCATTCGCACTTCCGATACCTCCAGCTGGCCTCACAACCAACCTTCAACGGCCTACGGAACGCTCCCCTACCGTGTCAGAGGACAGAGAACAGAAGACTGAAAACAGAATGTCTGCACAACGGCTCGCCTAACGCCAACTGTGATGCAAACCAGTCAGCATTCGCGCAATGGCTTGATACTCGTCTCGCCACGAGCGCCACATCGCTTCGTCAATGTAGCCAAGAGCGAGACAGTAACGCAACCAGACGCGCATTTCATCCGCTGAGCCAAGCGCCATCTGAAGATAGCGTTTGAACTCGGCTGCGGAGATGCGCTGTTTGCCATACCCTTCGGCAAGGTTGGCGCAGATCCCTTTGCTGGCTCGGCGCATTTGATCGCCTAAGCCGCCGTATTGCTCATGGCGTGGAAAACTTAAGCTGGCCCGGTGAATCTCGAGCGAGACTCGATCGGCACGCTTGAAGACCTCCAGATCCTCAAATCCTTGGATCGGTCCGCACATGAGGGCCGTGACGCTCTGTCATCTGTCGCCTGTACTCTGTCCTCTCACACCCGCAGCTTCGGTACATGGCTTGAGCCCCGCTACATCTTCCGCGCAGGCCGACTCGACCAGTGAGCTATTACGCTTTCTTTCAAGGGTGGCTGCTTCTAAGCCAACCTCCTGGCTGTCTCGGCCTTCCCACATCGTTTCCCACTAAGCCATGATTTGGGGACCTTAGCTGGCGGTCTGGGTTGTTGCCCTCTCGACAACGGACCTTAGCACCCGCTGTCTGTCTCCCGTGATCGCACTTCTCGGTATTCGGAGTTTGCATCGGGTTGGTAAGCCGGGATGGCCCCCGAGCCGACACAGTGCTCTACCCCCAAGAGTGAGTCACGAGGCGCTACCTAAATAGCTTTCGGGGAGAACCAGCTATCTCCGGGCTTGATTAGCCTTTCACTCCTACCCACCGCTCATCCGAAGCTTTTTCAACAGCTCCCGGTGCGGGCCTCCAGTGGGTGTTACCCCACCTTCACCCTGGCCATGGGTAGATCGCCCGGTTTCGGGTCTACTCCCAGCGACTGGCGCCCTGTTCAGACTCGCTTTCGCTACGCCTCCCCTATCCGGTTAAGCTTGCCACTGAGAGGTAAGTCGCTGACCCATTATACAAAAGGTACGCCGTCACCCGCCTCAAGACAGGCTCCGACTGCTTGTACGCGAACGGTTTCAGGTTCTCTTTCACTCCCCTCAACGGGGTTCTTTTCGCCTTTCCCTCACGGTACTGGTTCACTATCGGTCGGTCGGGAGTATTTAGCCTTGGAGGATGGGCCCCCCTTGTTCAGACAGGATCGCACGTGTCCCGCCCTACTCGTCTTCATCACACCCGGGCTTTCGTCTACAGGGCTCTCACCTGCTGTGGCGCGTCGTTCCAAACGCTTCGACTAGCCCCTGCGTGACTTCTGGGCTGCTCCCCGTTCGCTCGCCGCTACTCAGGGAATCTCGGTTGATTTCTTCTCCTCTGGGTACTGAGATGGTTCAGTTCCCCAGGTTCGCCTCTAACCCCTATGTATTCAGGGCCAGATCCCTACACTCGGTAGGTGGGTTTCCCCATTCGGATATCCCCGGATCAAGGCTTGTTTGCCAGCTCCCCGAGGCTTTTCGCAGGCTACCACGTCCTTCATCGCCTCCGACCGCCTAGGCATCCACCGTCCGCGCTTCGTCACTTGACCATATAACCCCAAACACGCTAGGGCACATGGCCTCAGACCTCACGCGTCCACGCAAGCTCGCGCTCGCCGCAGACGCTCTTACGATCTCTTCCGATTGTTAAAGAACTTCAAAACTCCGCAGATGCAAAGCCCGCACGATGCCGCAAACACCGTGCGGGCTGCACACCCCACGAACCCTCAGATGGCCGCGAACCCTCAGATGGTGGAGCCAGGGAGGCTCGAACTCCCGACCTCCTGCGTGCAAGGCAGGCGCTCTCCCATCTGAGCTATGGCCCCCGCAGGCGCGCTCGCCCACTCCCTGGTGGGTCTGGCTGGAGTCGAACCAGCGACCTCACCCTTATCAGGGGTGCGCTCTCACCAACTGAGCTACAGACCCTGCTTCACGTCAACCGTTCAGAGCGCTTCTGTGGAGGCCCCCGCCATCGGCTAGAGCGCATTAGGTAAGGAGGTGATCCAGCCGCAGGTTCCCCTACGGCTACCTTGTTACGACTTCACCCCAGTCATTGACCACACCGTGGTGAACGCCTCCCCGAAGGTTCAGCCATCCACTTCTGGTGCAACCAACTCCCATGGTGTGACGGGCGGTGTGTACAAGGCCCGGGAACGTATTCACCGCGACAGGCTGATTCGCGATTACTAGCGATTCCGACTTCATGCAGTCGAGTTGCAGACTGCAATCCGGACTACGACCGGTTTTGCGGGATTGGCTCCACGTCACCGCTTCGCTA
>JANQFH010000089.1 GCA_028277945.1 Oligoflexia bacterium | reverse complement strand
TGGTATTGCCCCAAAAAAGTAGACACAAAGTTAAGCCACAACAGCTAATTCCTCATACTGTTGCGGAGTTACATAGTTGATCGACGCATGGCGTCTTTTCCGATTGTAAAAAATTTCAATGTAATAAAAGAGGTTCTCAATCGCCTCTTGCCGGGTTTGGTAGTGATAGTGGTTGGTCCATTCGCTTTTGAGCCTAGAGAAAAAGCTCTCAACAACGGCATTGTCATAACAGTTGCCCTTGCGGCTCATGCTGCAGACAATGCCATGCTCGGCCAGCAGCTTCTGATAATCGGCTGATGCATACTGACTGCCCCTGTCAGTATGATGGACCAGTCCTGGCTGCGCTTGCCGATGCGAAAGAGCCATTTTTAAAGCATCTGTAACCAACTCTGTATTGATCCGCGATGAGGTGGCCCAGCCGAGTACTTTATGGTTGTATAAATCAAGCAGCACGGCCAGGTACAGCCATCCTTGATCGGTAGCAATGTAGGTGATGTCACCGGCCCAGATGCAATCAGCAGCTTTAGCGGTAAAGTCCTGGTTGAGCACGTTGGGCGCTACCGCATGTCGATGTTTTGAGTTGGTGGTTGCTTTGAACCTTTTTTTCACGCGTGAGCGGATACCGGCGTTGTGCATGATACGGGCAACGCGGTTTTTTCCACAGCTGATACCGGCATCAACAAGATCCTTATGGATCTTAGGCGCTCCATAGATGCCATGGCTGGCAGCGTGCAGCACTCTGATTTTGTCCTGGAGCCTACGGTTTTCAATGCTGCGCTGACTTTGCGGCCGTTTGGTCCAGGCATAGTAACCGGAACGGGAGACAGACAGCACGTTGCACATACAGCCTACTTTGAACGTCTCCCGGTGATCAAAGATGAACCGGAACTTCATTTTTGATCCTCGGCAAAGTAGGCCAGCGCTTTTTTTAAAATGTCGCGCTCCTCTTTGACGCGATCTAACTCGCGCCGGAGCCGACGCAACTCATCGTCGGGTGCCGCGAGCCTTCCCCGGCCGGGGAAGGCTCGCTCAGGATCGCTTGTGAACTGCTTTTTCCATCGTCGCAGCACGCTGTATTCAACACCCAGGCTGCGAGAGGCGTCTGCTATGCTGTATCCTTTTTCTGTGATCAGCTTAACCGCCTCGATCTTGAACTCGGGTGAGTAGCGCTTTCGTTTTTTGGCCGACATGCGACACCTCCTTGTGCCCATATAGCTTGGGCTTTTCGAGGTGTCCACTAAATTAGGGTAGT
>JANQFH010000056.1 GCA_028277945.1 Oligoflexia bacterium | reverse complement strand
TGGTGCTGCGCTTGCAGTAAGGGTAGGGCGCCATTTTGCCAAGGGTCTTGCGTGAATGCTACGACATCTTCCCCATCGAGGTTGTATCTGAGTTGATGGATGAACAAGAAGGGAAACTTAGGAAATAACTCTATTGAAGCGGTGACGCCTTGGCCAAAGCCTTCAGCCCAATCTCCAAGTCCTAAACGCAAGGCGGTGTTGGGCTGCTCCCCGAACTCGCTGAGTTGCACAATAAGCGTAGTGGGTTTGTCTTCTAAAGCTAGCTCTGGATCTAGGAGATCCAAAAGATCAGGATGACATAGGCTATCTTCAGTGAGTAGGCCTGAGAAGCTAGGGTCTACCTCACCAAAGAGCTCAGCCTCAACCTCTGCCTCTGTGGGAAGAGCATCTAGAGACTCATAGGCCATTAGAGCATCAGGGGAGGTCAGGCCAGCTATGGTGATAATAATAAGGATGAAGGGATGCATGGGGTACCCTCAGCGATGGTTTAATCCAAAGTAGATAATGCAACGCATCTATCACAGAGGGTTCATGAAGTAAAGGGGGGTATTGTGTGCAGAAGGCGACGCCCCTTGACTATCCGTGGGCCTGTTTTTTTTCGTCTCGCTGTTTTTCATCAATGAGTCGGGCAAGCCAGCTTCTGATGAGGGCTTGTCTGCTGTTGCCAAGGCGAGCTGCTTCTTTATCAAGCTCCTGGATCATCCAAAGAGGCATATCAAGCACGATACGTTTAGCAGCATTTTTAACATCAAAGTGCTCGAGGATATCCTCTTTGCCCTCGTCAAATTTTTTGTCCAATGCCTTAGCGGTTATCTTTCCACGTTTCTTCATAGAGTCTCTCCTCACTCTTACGTGCTCGTCGGCAACTAATAATGCGGATGCTGTTGTGCCGCATGGCAAATATAGCCGAATACAGCCTCTTCCCTATTGGACCGATGGCCAAATAGCGCTGTTCTCCTTGCACATCTCTGCCTTCGAGCACAAGGTGTTGCTGTTGCCAGATCTCCTGGGCACTTTCAAAATCAACCCCATGCTTTTCTCGGTTGGCAGCGCTTTTATTTTTGTCATAGGTAAATATCATATCATTTTTACCATATTATGGGTACTTAAATAATACTTTTTAGTCAATTTTTTGTAAAGACTGCCGGGGTGTAGCGAATGAAGAGGAGCGAGGGACAGGCTTTGTTACTTGATCTCTGTTATGTTAGATGGGTCAACGGAAATAGATGCGTCTGACAGCCTTCCCTGATGGGAATCGGTTTTAACCCGCACAGATGGACGGATACGTGTTACAGGCCTTGTAGTTTCGCCATCTAAGTATCCAAGAGTTAATTTGCCAAGATCGGGCTTATCCGGCCACTGCGGTAACGAAGCCCCTGGTGTTCCATCTTTATTAGATATACGCAATCTACCTGTTGCTTGTGCAGCGGCTTGTTCCTGCGAAATAAAGGCTCCTGTTGTTTCATTACCACGTCCAGTTTTCCAGGTAACACTATAGCCTTTTGCTTCTACGGTTCCAGTCCTGCGCCCAACCACTGGTACATTAGCGACAATCTTATCACCTGGCTGAAGGTTTCTTATTGCTTCTTGGTCTGGCCATGTATCGTCACCCCCGGCACCTGGGGTATCATGGTACACGACAATCCCCATCCCCGGCAGAGCGGCAGCAGCGCCAAGGGAGGCACCTTCAATGGCAATGGGAGTGATGGTTTGTATGGGGATGACATCGATGAGCACGGCCTGCATACCAAGGTGGCTGCCTCGCAAGCCAGGCTGAAGCAAGCGTGTTAGCAAACCACCCGACACTCTGGAAGCACCTGTACCCGAGAATCTTTTCATCAACATCTGTTTGCTAAGATCATAGCCGCCCTTCATGAACACGAGGTTCATGGCAATATTGCCTGTTGCCATACCCATCATCTCAGGATGGTTGTGCTCACGCCCTTCACACCACATACCTAGGGTTGCTTGGTGCTGCGCTTGCAGTAAGGGTAGGGCGCCATTTTGCCAAGGGTCTTCAACGAAAGCCTCTAGATCTTCCCCATCGAGGTTGTATCTGAGTTGATGGATAAACAAGAAGAGAAACTTAGGGGCTAACTCTATTGAAGCGGTGACGCCTTGGCCAAAGCCTTCAGCCCAATCGCCAAATTCTAAGTTTAAGGCGGTGCTAGGTGGTTCTCCAAACTCGCTAAGTTGCACGATAAGCGTAGTGGGTTTGTCTTCTAAAGCTAACTCTGGATCTAGGAGATCCAAAAGATCAGGATGACATAGGCTATCTGTAGCCAGCAGGCCTGAGAAGCTAGGGTCTACCTCACCAAAGAGCTCGGCCTCGACCTCTGCCTCTGTGGGAAGAGCCTCCCATGCCTCATTGGCTAATAGAGCTGGAGCCACCAGGATTGCTAGGATGGTAAAAACAACGATGCCTTGCATGGAGCGGTTCCCTCAATGATGATGCCGATGCAGATACCTAAAGAGAGGCGAGAAGTAAAGGGGACAGATCAGGCCGCCACCCTTAGTCTGAGACAAACAAAAACGGCAAGGTCTTAGACCTTGCCGTTTATAGGTTGTGACGTTTTTACTTAGCCTACATGTGTAGGTCGGTAACCCAGTTGCGTAAATCGGTGACTCCCCCGTCTTTGTGGCCAAAGCAAGGTTGTTGCTCGTTGCCAAAGCAGGGGTTATCACTATCAATTGCTCCGGCACCTGGGGTGTCGTGCTCAACAATAAGGAGTCCAACTTCTGTCGGAGGAACCGCTATGCCATTATTGCCCATAACATCAGCTGCTAGTGGGATCATGCCTGATACACTTCCGTCAGCGGCAATAGTAATGCAGTCTCCACATGGATGACTGATGGGGCCAGATTCTGCCATGTCTCCAAGGACTGGGCCCGTGTAGTCGCGAGTGGCAACTTTTTTTCCCAGAGCGTCGGAGCCACTGTCGACAAATGTTATTACCTTGTCGATAAGTGATGCCCATAGGCTGTTACTCTTATCAGTGCCTAGGTTAATGATTTCAAGATCTGCGACCGCTGGACCCTGACCATCTGGACTTATGGTTTCTGCGACCGCTGGGCCGACGTGGATAGTTTCAAAATTTTCGAGCGCTGGTTTGCTGCGCGTATTACCGTATTCGCCGGGTCCCAATGCGTCGGATCCACTGTCCGTAGCCGCAGGACCGACGACTTTGCCTCCAGCAAGTTCGGCGCCGGTGCAGCTTCGTTCGGCAAAAGCCGGTTGGATAAGCAGTAGAGCTAGACCAAAAACGAAAACCATAGACTTTTTCATCGAACTTCCTCCCAGATTAGGAATTTCTATGGGCACAAAAAGGCACGGCTTTTTGACACCTTGTATCTAACAAAATTGGTTGGTGAAGACAAGAAAAAACGCTTGTTCAAGGTAGGTTTTGGAGAAAAATTTCTTTTTAATATTAGTAAGATATGAATCGCTCAGGGCAGCAGCGCGGCAAAGTCGACCTCCTGTTGGGTGGCGAGGTACTCAGTATCCATCTGTGCCAGCTGCAGCGATTCGCTCAGATCATCGTTGATGGCGTGCCAGTAGGTGTAGGCCTCAATCACCCAGATGCCGGACTCGCGCATGCCATTGCCTGAGCCTTTGACGCCACCAAAGGGCAGGTGCGCTTCGGCACCGGTTGTGCTGTTGTTGATGCTGCTCATGCCCGCCTCTATAGTGCGTTTGAACTGGTAGATTGCTTGGCGGTTACTAGTATAAATGGCTGAGGAGAGTCCATAGTTGGGGGCGTTGGCGACTTGAATGGCCGCATCCACATCGGCCACTTCAATGAGGTTGGTGGTTGGACCAAAAACCTCTTCCAATGCCAGCTGCATGGGTGGCTTGACCTTCTCCCACAGCGTTGGCCAGCAGTAGTAACCTTGCTCGGCATCGCCATGAAAATTCGGCCAAGGGTTGTTGGCGTCAATGCGTCCCTTGCCCATAAGGAGTTTGGCCCCCTCTTTGCTGCCGGTTTGATAGTGCTCGAGGAAGCGTTCATAAAAACTCTTGCTGATCATCGGACCGTAGTCGACTTCGGGGTGGAGAATGGGGTTGCCGATTTTGAGTTTTTCCATGGCCGCCAAAAAACGACTCTTAAAGGGCGCATAGATTTTCCGTTGCAAGATAATATTGCCGCACGAAGTACAGCGCTGCCCACCCGTACCATAGGTTGCCCACAACGCCCCTTCAACCGCTTGATCGACATCAGCATCGTCGAGCACAATCAGTGGATTTTTACCACCAAGCTCGAGCGAGGGAATGATGAGGTTGCGACCACACACCTCACCAACTAGACGCCCTACTGCAGTGGAGCCAGTAAAGCTAATCTTTTGCACCTTGCCGGCATCCACGGCGTCGAGCAGATACTGTCCTGTGGGTCGGCCAAAGCCGTAAACAATGTTGAGCACACCAGCAGGCAGGCCGGCAGCCTGCCACAGCTTGCCAAAGAGGTAGGCAACCGCCGGAGAATCGGGTGCGGGTTTCCACACGGCGGTGTTGCCACAGAGAATTGCTGGGATGAGTTTCCACGACGGCACGGCAATGGGAAAGTTGGCTGGTGTGATCACACCGACCACACCCTTGGGTTTGCGGTAGGTAGAGAGCTCTTTTTGACGCATCTCCGAGGGTACGGTCTGGCCGTAGAGGCGACGGCCTTCGGCTTGAAAGAAGCGGGCGGTATCGATGGCCTCTTGTACACTGCCGAGAGCCTCTTTTTTGGTTTTGCCCATCTCGCGGGTGATGATGAAGGCAAGCGTCTCTTTGTTGGCAGCCAAGAGCTCACCTAACCTGGCGATCACGCCAGCACGCACCGGTGCTGGAACCTCACGCCACTGCTGAAAGGCATCCTTGGCAGCGTCGAGTGCGCGATCGACATCGTGCTGGGTTGCAATCGGTACGGTGGCCACAAGGTCACGCTGATCACTGGGGTTGCGTGACTCAAATGTTTTGCCATCGCTTGCCGCACACTCTTGGTCGGCGATGAGATTTTTTATCTCTATGGTTTTGCCGTAGAGGTTGTTGCACTCACCATTATCGAGAAGTTTCATATCATGCCCTTGGCGACGTCGCCGATAATTTCCACGGCGCGCGCGAGGTTTTCTTTTGTGATGTCAAGATGCGGACGCAATCGGATAGAGCGTTCGCCACAACCCAAAACAATCAGGCGATGTTCAAAGAGCTTATTAAGAAAGTCGTCGCGCTGCGCTTCGCTCGGCAGATCAAAGGCGATCATCAAACCACGCCCACGCACGTTGCTGATGAGTTTGGCGTGATTACTTTGCAACTCTTGCAGCAGCTCAAGACCGTAGCGGCCAACATCCCGGGCGTTGTCGATGAGCTTGTCCTCAGCAACAATCTCCAAGTAACGTTGGCAACGGACCATATCAATGAGGTTGCCACCCCAAGTGGAGTTAATCCGGCTTGGCAGGGCAAAGACATGGTCTTTGACACTGTCAATGCGATCTGTGCAGGCAATACCACAGACCTGGGTTTTTTTACCAAAGGCGATGATGTCTGGGGTGAAGTCAAAGTGTTCAAAACACCACATCTTGCCAGTGATACCAAAACCGCTCTGAACTTCGTCGAGGATGTAGAGGATATCATGCTCTTGGGTGAGACGGCGTAGCTCACGTAAGAACTCACCACGAAAGTGGTTATCACCGCCTTCACCTTGGATGGGTTCTATGATGAGCGCGGCAATGTTTTGGCTGTTTTTTTTAATGGCCTGTTGGATTGCATCGAGGGCTTGCGCTTCCAATTGCTCGACGGATTTTAAATTTTCTCCCGCCAGCGGAAAGCGGATCTTTGGATTGGTGATGCGTGGCCAGTTGAACTTGGGAAAGAACTGGTATTTGCGTGGATCGTTGGTGTTGGTCAGGCTCAAGGTATAACCCGAGCGTCCATGAAAGGCTTGGCGAAAGTGAATGACGCTAAGATCGGTAACGTCTGTTTCATGAGCACGACCGGTGAGACGTACCTTCCAATCAAAGGCGGTCTTTAAAGCGTTCTCAACCGCGAGTGCACCGCCGTCAACAAAGAAGAGGTATTTGAACCAGGGTGAGCTGGCCTGTTTGGCAAAGGTGGTGACGAAGCTGGCGAGATCCTCGGTGTAGACATCGGAGTTGGTCGGTTTGGTGGTGGCAATGGTGGCCAGTGTTTGTTGAAACTCCTTGTCTAACATCTTGGGATGGTTGTGTCCCAGCGGCATGGAGGCGAAAAAAGAGAAGAGATCGAGAAAGTCTCGATTGGAACGGCTGTCATGGAGGTAGGAGCCCTTGCTCTGCTTGACATCGTAGACCAGCGGCAGGCCATCTGCCAGCAGGTACTTATCGAGGGTGGCGTGGATATTGGGAGGCGTGAGTGGCGTCATTATGGTTTTGTCTCCTTACCATAACCTATTAATATTATTAGCATAATTTGGAATGATAGCGACTTTAGCGACGACGTCAAGCCTACGGGCCCAACCTCTTCCAGCAATGATTAGACAAGGAAGCGTTTAAGACAGTAAGGTGAGCTCCAGACTATGTTGCTTGGCAATGCAGAGTTTGCCGGCAAAAAGCTGCACCGAGCTCTATTTGTGACGCTGCTCATCCTGGTTGTTCTTCTAGGAGTTGGGCTGCTCATGCGCAGCAAACGGGTAACGCCTTTTCGTGGGAGTGAGAGAGACAAGCCTATGACTTACAATCGTCTTGGCGAAGAGAAGAGCCCCTATCTACTGCAGCACAAGGACAACCCGATCCACTGGTTTAGCTGGGGTGAGGAGGCTTTTCGGGCGGCGCGCGAACAAAACAGACCGATCTTCCTTAGTATTGGTTACTCCACCTGCCACTGGTGTCATGTGATGGCACATGACTCCTTTGAAAACCAAGCGGTTGCTGATCTGCTCAACCAACACTTCATCAGTGTAAAGGTGGATCGTGAAGAGCGGCCCGATGTCGATCAGATCTACATGCAGGCGGTAGTCGGCTTGACCGGTCAAGGTGGCTGGCCGCTTACGGTCTTTCTCACACCAGAGCTACAACCCTTTTTTGGTGGCACCTTCTTTCCGCGGGCAAAGTTTATCGAGCTGCTAAACCTCATCCAGCAAGCGTGGTTGCAACAGCCGGATAAGATCCTTACTTCAGCAGAGCAGATCACTGCCTATCTGCGCCAGCAGGATGCCGAGAGCAGCACGGCAAGCCTCGATGAAAGCGTGCTCGCTCAAGCCTACCAACAGTTTGTTCAGGGCTTTGATGCGGAACATGGTGGATTTGGTGCTGCGCCGAAGTTTCCGCGCAGCATGGCGCTGTCGCTGTTGCTGCGGCTACACCGGCGCAGTGGTGAGCAGGCAGCACTGAAGATGGTTGAGGTCACCTTGGAGAAGATGGCTCGGGGTGGGATTTACGATCACCTTGGCGGTGGTTTTGCGCGCTACTCTACCGATGCCATCTGGTTGGTGCCACACTTTGAAAAGATGCTCTATGACAATGCCCTGCTCGCCATCAGCTACCTTGAGGCTTATCAGGTAACCAACAAACCCATGTACGCAAGTGTGGCACAGGGGATACTGGACTATGTGTTGCGCGACATGACGGCAACCGCAGGCGGATTCTATTCTGCCGAAGACGCGGACAGCGAAGGGGTAGAGGGTAAGTTTTATGTTTGGAGTGAAAAGGAGTTGCAAGCGGCTCTAACTGCCGAGGAGTTTGCGCTCTTCAAGAAGGTTTACGGTGTGAGCAGCTCTGGCAACTTCGAGGCAGGCGAAAACATCCTGCACCTGACTGCTGATTACAGCTGGGAGGTGAAGCAGGAGCCGCTGCTCCAGAGCGCGCACAAGAAGCTGTTTGCCATGCGTGAGCGCCGGGTGCATCCACACAAGGATGACAAAATCCTCACTGCTTGGAATGGCTTGATGATAGCTGCCATGGCCAAGGGCTATCAGGTTCTCGGCGACATACGCTACCTCAAGGCAGCGCAGGATGCCGCCCGCTTTGTCCAAGCAAATCTGGAAGATGCAGGCAGGCTGCTACGGCGCTACCGTGATGGCGATAGTCGTTTTTTGGCCTATATAAATGATTACGCCTTTCTCATCTTCGGCTTGCTAGCGCTGCACGAAGCGGACTTTGCGGTGGCTTGGCTCGATTGGGCACGCCAGTTACAAAGGCAACAGGATCGACTCTTTTGGGACGAGGCTGAGGGGGGTTACTTCTTTAGCCCTGCTGAAAATCGCGACTTGTTGTTACGGCAAAAGGATTTTGATGATGGTGCCGTGCCCTCGGGCAACTCAGTGGCGGCACTCAACCTCCTTAAACTGCACGCACTGACTTTGGAGCGCGATTATCGTCAACGTGCTGACAAACTGCTAGGTGTGATGGCGGCAAAGATCAAAAAGTTTCCCAGTGCATACAGTCAGGCGTTGATGGCGCTTGATTTTGATGTCGATCGTGCCAAGGAGGTTGCGGTGGTGGGGAGCAAGGAGGCGCCGCTGACCCAACAGCTTAAGGATTATCTCTTTCATACCTTTGTGCCCAACTCGGTGTTGGCTGTGGGTGAACCGGAGTTAGGCAAGGCGTTGCCGCTACTGCGTGATCGTCCGCAGCTGCATGGTAAGGCCACGGTGTACGTCTGTGAACAGGGTGTGTGTCAACTGCCAACACAAGACTTTGAAAAAGCCAAGAGCTTGATTGAAAGTTATCAGCCGTTGTCGCTTTAATCCGTCTCTTGGTCGGTTGTCATTAGCAATGACTCTTCGATCAACGCCCGCAGTTGTGGCGCAGCAAGAAAGCCGGAAAACTTGCGGCCGTTAAAAAAGAACGCGGGTGTCCCCTGGACGCCAAGACGATGCGCCTCTTCAATGTCTTGGCGCAGTTTGCGGTAAGTTCTCTCTGCAGCCATGCACTGAGTAAACGCTGCCATATCAAGACCGAGTTTCTCTGCGGTTACCTCTGCAGTGGTCGATGAAAAGGGCGGTGTCGTTTCAAACAACGCATCGTGATAGGGCCAGAAACGCTCTTGCTCCAAAGCGCAGAGGCTGCCACGCGCCACCTCGCAGGCAAAGGGATGGGCGGTGCGCTGCAAGCGGTAGTTGCAGGCAGTGTCGAGGGGAAAGTGTTTAAAGACTAGCCGTACCTGCTCACGGTAGTTGTGGACCACAGCTTTAGAGACAAAAGCAGCACGTCGACAAAAGGGACAGGCAAAATCGCTGTAGGTGACCAGCGTCACTTGCGACTGGTCGCTACCCGTGCTGGCGCTGTCGCGGGTGTTCAGTAGAGCGGGGCGCATTGTCTTTAGACGTTGGCGAAGGACCGCGCTCTTTTGCTCCTGTTGCTGCAGAGAGACCTTGTGCAGATGCCGGTCCCAACTGATTGGCAAGAGAAAACAGATAAGAGCAATGACCGCCCATCCACCCAGTCGTAGTGGAGAGCGCAGAGCGTTTACCACTTGTAGGAGGAAGCCTCTTGAGTCGGGAAAACTCTCTCTGCACAGAACGACAACAATAACCAGAGCGGCGAGGGTGATTCCGTCGGTGATAAGGCAGTTGATGCAGAGGGCGCGTATCTTAAAGAGCGACACCCAGAGAAGCCACAAAGCCTGGAGCGTGCTGACCGTGGTGCCAAGGAGCAGCAACGAGAGGTAGAAGCGTTTCTCCCGCGGTTTGTTAACGGCAAACATTGAGGCGAGGGTGATGAGGATAAACAACAGAAAGGCGCCCAGGCCGAGAGAAGAGCTGGTAAGGCCAAAGAGGGTGGCGTAAGCGCTGGCGGTTACGGCATCGCAGTTTATCCAGGTAGAGATGTTGCAGTAGCTACTGCCTTGGCGAGCGCCAGAGAGGAACTGGTAATGGTCGTGGGTGAGCCTGGCGCAGAGGAAAGCAGCGCCGATAAAAAGCATTAGCAGCAGTGCCAAGAGCCAAGGTTTTTTCATCGCTCTATGATACACGTTGTCGCTGTGGCAACCAAGGGGTGATTAACGCATCGTTTCACAATAATTTTTAAAAATTTGATGGCGTAATTTTTATTGACATATGGAAAGCGAATAAGTTTAATTATCTAAATTGGTTGGGAGGAACCTAATCAAGCAGTTGCAGCTAACCCTTTGTTAGGAGGAATCAGGAAGATGAGAAAGTTATGGCGCAAGTCGAGTTTCATTCTAGTGTTGTTGTTGGGTGTAGTTTTACTCACCCCAACGGTTAGAGCGGGTAGTGACCAGATGGGTTACCATGATGGTTTTTTTATGCGTTCTGCCGACGATGATTTTCTTCTGAAGTTCCGTGGTCTGTTTAAGGCATTTTACAACTTTGGTATCTTCGACGGGGCACAGAATACCAGCAGCTACGATATTGGTATTGCCCGTCTCTACTGGAAGGGTCACGCCTTTGGTCCCGAGTGGACCTACAAGTTTTCACTGGAGAACGCAGCCGCAGCAGGTGGCGTGGCGCTTCTAGATTACTATGTCAACTATGAGTACAACGATATGTTCAACATCCGTGTCGGTAACTTCAAAGTACCTTACAGCCGTGAGTTCATGACATTTAACGGCCATCTGCAGTTTGCCAACCGCGCTCTTACCGGACCTGCGGTAGCACCGGCAGCCTTTGTGGCGACGGTACCTGGCCGTGAGATTGGTGTGAGTGTCTGGGGTGCCATTGCCGACGGTATGGTGGATTACTATCTTGCCATGACCAACGGTTTTGTGAACGGCACGGGTTCCGGTGTCAACCAGGGTACGCTAACAGCAGGCCCGGCCTCCACCGACATTGACTTTCGTTATACCGCCCGTGCGGTCCTACATCTCATGGGTAGCCATGGTTACTGGTATAGCGATATGGGTATGAGCGACGAAATGCAGCTCGCAGTTTCTGGTGGCTTCAACTACAACAAGATCGACAACGACGCCGACGGCCTCTTTGATGACAACTTCGGTATTACCGGCGATGTCATCTTTGCGATGAATGGCTTCAGTGCTTCGGGTGAGTTTCATTATACAAAGACCGACGGTAGTGCTGTGGCAGATACCGATGCCATCACGCTACTTGGAACACTCGGCTACTTCCTCACCGAAGACGTTGAGGTTGCCGGCCGCTTCCTGTATCAGGATCCAGACAACGCGGTCAGCTCAACGCTCATCGCCCCTGGCGGTGTGATCAACTATTACTTTTCTGGGCATAACGCCAAGCTGCAGCTTCAGTATGACCTCACCAAACAGGATGATTTCCCGGCAGCAGGTACAAATTTGACCAACCACTCGGGTATCGTCCAGGTGCAGTTCTTGATCTGAGACGCAGAAGCGTTAGCCTGCAATTGCTTGTTTGATAGCGGGGTCCCACATGGGACCCCGCTTTATTATTTGGTCTCGGCGACCTGTCACAAACCTCAATAGGTGGGATGGTATTTAATTTTCTTGCACGTGCTCTGCACTAGCGACGGTGCGACAACCTTCGAGAAATGGCTCGGCTCATTCCATTCGCCTGCGCTTTATTTTCTCTCAGGTTGCCGCACCGTCGCTACAGCGGGTTGTGTGCAACAGTATTCCGTATCATTTCATTCATCGTCGTCTTTGCGAGGGTACTAGTCTCTGGAATAGGCTAGGCTACGAACGGTCTGTAAGTGGCACGTAGGATGCGTCGTGTTTGCCAACGTAGACTTGTGCGGGTCGGTAGATGCGGTTGTCCTGCATCTGCTCGCGCCAATGGGCGAGCCAACCTGGAGTGCGCGCCATGGCAAAAATGGGTGTGAAGAGATCTGTGGGGATACCAAGCTTGTCGTAAACTAAGCCTGAGAAGAAATCGACATTCGGATAGATGCCCTTTGATCCAAGAAGATCGTTGGCAACCCGCTCGAGCTCTTTGGCAATCGCATAGAGTTGGTTGTGGCCGTGTTGTTCAAAGAGTTGCGGTACTAACTTCTCCAAAGCCTTGGCACGTGGGTCCTTCACCTTGTAAACACGGTGACCCAAGCCCATAACCTTTTCTTTGGCAGCCAACTTTTTTTCCATCCAGCTTTTTACCTTTTCAACCTTGCCAATGTCACGCAGCTGCTTGAGTACTGCTTCGTTGGCGCCGCCATGGAGCGGTCCCTTTAACGTGCTCACGGCTGCGGCTAACAGCATGTAAGGATCGGTCAAGGTTGAACCAGCAACCCGGGAGGCAAAGGTAGAGGCATTAAGGCCATGATCGGCGTGGAGGATCAGGGTGATGTCAAGAATGCGACTCTGTAGGGCGTCGGGTTTTTTACCGGTGAGCATCCACAAAAAGTTACCGGCGTAATCTAAAGTGTCGTCAGCCTCTACTGGCTGGTTGCCGGTGCGGTAACGATGAAAGGCAGCCACCATAGTTGGTATGGCACCCAGCAGACAGGCAGTTACCTCATCGTCTTTGGCCGCATCAACGGCGGCTTGGTCGGGTTTGCTCATGCCGAGCGCACAGATGGAAGCGGCCAGTGCTTGCATGGGGTGACCATCTTTCGGCAGTCTGCCAATGAGCTCGATCAGTTCAGGGTGCAAATGGCGATAAGGCCAAATCTTTTGCTGCCACGCTTTTAGCTGTGTGGCATTGGGCAGGCTATCGTAGAGAAGCAGATAGGCAGATTCAATAAAGTGGCTTTGCTCTGCCAACTCCTCAATACGGATACCACGGTATTCGAGAGTACCCTTTTGACCATCGACAAAGCTGATGGTTGACTGAGTTACGGGAACGCCCGCTAGTCCGGGCACGACCTTATTGCTCACGGTCACAACTCCTAGCGTAGAAAGATTTTGAATGGGGCCCGTCGCCACTTTGTAGAGGCGGGGCGCAATATAGCGCAAAATCCGCGAAATAGAAATAGGAAAGCATGTGTGGTCTCTCTGCTTAGAGCAGGCGGGCACGGATGGCCATGTTCATCTGGGCAAAGCCAGCCTGCTCTCCTAGCGCCGCGGCAATGAGAGAGGCGAGGTGAGCTGTCTTTGCTGTGTGCGTAAGCTGGGGTAGCGACCAGAGAGTGAGCAGCTGGTGCCACATGGAGGTGCCAATGAGCAGGATCAGCAGCGCCAGCCAACCGCTCCAAGAGAGCGCTCCGTAAGCAGCACCAAGAGGGATGAGACTAAATAGCGAGAGCTCCAACCAGGGCTCGAGACGACTCTCTAGCCACTGCATGGGCAAGAGCCAAAGACCAAGCAGGCCATAACGCCGGTTGAAGATCATAAAGCGGTACCGTCGTAATACCTCTCTTACGTTGCGCGTCTGCTGCTGCTTTCTCTGAACAAAGTCACGCAGCTGTTTGCTCGCGGGCGCAGAGCCTACGGCATCAGCAAGGTTAACCAGTTGGAAACGATGTTGGTGGCGGTGGGAGTGCTCATGGAGTCGCACACTGATCTCAAAGGCGCCGCCTTGGGCAAAGCCGCCGACCTGCACAATGAAATCACGCCGCCACAACACCAGCGTATCTCTGCCAACCTGAGCCTCCTTGCCAGCAATAAAGCAATGGCTCTGTTTCCAGCCAAAGCGGTTCAACAAGGAGTGCCGTTGTTGCTGCAGCGCCTGCAGGCCACGCCAAAAGGAACTTGGTAAGGCCTTTTCACGCTTGGCAGTCTCTGCTGCTGTCTCCATGGGGTCGCTGAGGGTAACCGGCGCGGCAACAGCGACAATCGCTTTAGGGTTGAAGAGCGCTGGCCGAACCAGTTTAAGCAGCGCCTCATTTTGCAGGTACACGCCAGCGGCAACCGTGGCTACATAACGATAACGCGCAAGGTTTAAGCCGGCATTGAGATGATCCCACTGCTCTGTACCTGCTTTGGCTAAAAAGGTCAGCTGCGGGTGCGACTTTGAGCGGTAGACCGCTTGGATGCTTTTGCTATGCAACAGCTTGCTAAAAAGACGCGTGACCTGTTTCACTTGGTATTGTTTGCCAATGTCACCCGTGGCTAGTTTTAGGTCGGCAGCGTAGACAACAATGATTTCAAAGAGTGGGTAAGACTGTTGTAGTAGCGAGTCAATGGTTCTCTTTAGGTCCTCTTCATTTTGCTCGGTTGTAACGACGACCGAGATGGGAATGGTATGGCGAGAGTGCAGCACCATCTGCATATCCTGATGTTGTTGCCTGAGACCTTCCCGCCTTCGTTCGTAGAGTTCACGGAGGATGAGGACACTATGGTGCATCTGCCGGTGGAGCAGCAGCAACAGGGTAGTTACAAACAGCAGCTGCAAGAAAATGTCGATACCGTCTTGAATCATCGTCTTATGCTCTCATACCGCTTCACGGTTATTGGCAAGGATAGCTGTGATCATATGGCGAGCAAAGGGATCTGGTGCGTCGACTTGCTCCAGAAGCTGATCTCGGATCTTTTTAGAGTGCGTTCCTTGCATCAGCATGGTAATTGCCTCAGCCGCATCAAAGCGTACCCACCAGAACGGATCAGCGAGTAAGGTCATGAGTGTTGGCACGGATTGGTACTGGTGTGTCTGTCCACAGGCGAGAGCTGCATGCGCCCGTACGTACCAGACATCATCGTTAAGCGCGCGTATGAGCTCTGTGGCACAGGAGGCATCGCCAACTCTTCCAAGGCTGTCGACAGCCGCGGCGCGCACGTTCGCATCGTCATCATCGAGGTGCTGCACAAGCGCTTTGCGGACGCGTTGCTGATCATACCGACCAAGCAGGGTTGCTGCCCAAAAGCGTGCTTTGTTGTCTTTAAGCTCTAGGGTGGTAAGTAGGTGTTCCGCTAGATTGAGGCGCATGCCCTCAAGGACACTAGCAACGCGACTGCCATTGATCGTATACCGACTGGAGAGCAGGCTAATGAGAAAGCGTGCGTTGCTCTCATCTGCGTAGCGACCAAGGGCTGCTACCGCGGCGTAGGCAAGATCTCGGTCATTGTGCAACGCCTGTTGTCGCAACAGACTCACAGCTTGACTGTCTTGCAGCAGGCCAAGCAGCAGCATGGCACGGACACGTTGCCATTTTCGTCCTTTTTCGGCTAGGCGGCGTAGTTTTTTGGGGATGTTGGTTCTGTTGATCTGTTGGATCTCTTGCTTGGCCAAACGTTCGAAGAGCGCCTCGACACGGTAGGTCTTTGCGCTGAGCAGAACACGCAAGAGCCGCTGGTAGCGTTGCGGAAATTTGTGGATGCGTATGAGCTGCTCACCAAGCTGGCGCTTTCGAGCTTTGAGGCGTCGAGTGTTAAAATGGGAGCCAAGTAGCAGCACCAGCGTGGTGCCGATAAGAAGAGCAAAGATACTAAGCAACGGTAAGATCGCTTGATCCCAGGGTAGCATCTAGCAGCTCAGCGGTTTGGGTGGTGCTCACGCTGCAGGTGCAGACGCTCAGCAAGCACGGGTGCGGAGACTCTCTGTGCAAGCAGCTCATCACACCAGTTTATAAAGGCAACGGTGGAGAAGCCGGCAGCGAACGGTGCTTTGGCATTGGTTTGACAGATGCCGCCAATGGCAACCGTAGGCAGGTTGCAACTACGCTTCACGGCCTTGAGCATGGCGACACTCTGATCAAAGGAACGCGGTCTGAGTTGCGGTTTTGTGGCGGATACAAAGAGCGGTCCAATGGCGATGTAGCTTGGTTTTATGGCGACAGCGGCCCGGGCTTCCTCTAGGTTGTGGGTGGAGATTCCGACTATCTTGTCTGCCTGTTTGACTCTAGCGATCCAGCGTTGTTGCTGTTGGAGGTCTTCCTGGCCCAGGTGAACACCATCAAAGCCCAGACTCAAAGCAGCTGCAGCGTGGTCGTTGAGGATGAGTTTTTGTCCAGCATGCAGACGCTCAGCATGCCAGGTGTTGATGGCGCTGCGAAGAAAGTCTTCATCAGCGTTCTTTTTGCGCAGCTGAATCCAACGGTAGCCGAGTTGGATCATGCCCTGCAGTTTTTCCAGAGTGTCGACGATAGGATAGAACCAGGGTGCAGCTGTGCAGGGCATGGCCCTAACCTAACACGGCGATGGCCTCAATTTCAACGCTGACGCCGCCGGGTAGGGCTGTCACGGCCACCGTTGCGCGTGCTGGTTTGGAGTCATTGAAGAACTCACTGTAGATGCGGTTCATGTTGCCAAACTCAGCCATATCGGTGAGGTAGACGGTAGTTTTGACGATGTGGTTGAGGTTGAGATCTTGGGACTCGACGATCGCTTTGAGGTTGTTAAGCGCTAGCCGTGTCTGCTCAGCGACCGAGCCATCAAAGAGACAGACTTTCTGGGTCGTTGGGTCAATGGCAATTTGGCCTGAGATGAACAGGAGTCTTTCTGCTTGCATAGCCTGGCTATAAGGTCCAATAGCCTGGGGCGCGCGGTCAGTACAGATCGACTTTTTTTTCATACTCTCCTTCGGCTTTCCGGCAAGATGCTACTCGTCTCATCTTACGATTGCAACAATTAGAAAATTTTGTAAGGTATAGGACATGCGACGCTTTGATGGATTTGAGCCCTTTTCGCGACGAGACGAGCGCGACGATGATGACGACCGTCGTCCCAGTTGGCGCGAGCTCGATCGAAGACGCGACCGTAGCAGTCATCGCGAAGCAGAGCCAGAGAGTCGTGATCCAAGGCCGTCACGACAGGACTACAAAAAAGATCGCTACAAGAAACAGTTAGAACAGCTCTTCAGCGGTGGCAAACCAAATCCCGAACAAGAGAAGCAGTTAAAGAAGATTCGTCAGGCGCGCGGCGACGCCGAGATTAACAAGGCCTGTTTACAGTTTGTAAAGAAGTTTGGCTTGCCAAAAGAGTGGGATAGCCTGACACTATTTCTCGATGCAACCGATCCTGAGCTGCTTCTACCCGCTTTGGAGCAGTTGGAAAAGAGTGTTGTGATGCAACCACCAGTGCGCCAGGAAAACTTTAAACAACGACTGCGTCTGTTGAAGATGACCAGTAGTAGTGACAAGGTCTTAGCAGCGGTTGCAAGACTTCTAGAGAAAGTGGAATAGAGCGCTTCAAAGGGGCCTTAAATCAGCTCTCGTCAATTCTTCTTACCAAAGATACGCAATTCCGTGAGGCCGGTAGACTGTTTCTCGACATCGCTACCCTCTGCTGCAGGTTCGAAGTCTGTGATGATAAACTCCACTGAGTTGGTTGTGACTCCGGCACTACTGGCCGCTGGCACGATAGCAGTGTCGGTTAGATCCACTACTTTGCAGCGAGGCGTGACCTCTTTTGGTAAGGTTATTTCGCTGGTGGTGGACTGATCATCAAACTTAAGGCGAAAGCTGAGAACTTTTGGCGTAGCCGGGCTGGGTTTAAGATCCCAAACCACGACTTTATCAATAAGGTATTTAAAATCATTATTGCCACTAAACTTGACAATAAAACCGCTGTTGACTCCGCCACCCTGGCTAACGAAGGCATCACCATCGCTAGGCAGGGCTGTGCAGCCTTCAGCATCACTCGCCTCGTCAACCAGGTTGAAGATGCCAAACTTGCTGTGGTTAGGAGTACCAGTATCGTCCTTTTTAATAGTAACCAGCGACTCGAGCATGGCAAACTTGGCAACGTTGGTACGCGCAACTGCCTCGTCAACGCGACTGCCAACCACCTGCAATTCAGCTAAACCAGAACGGTTCAAGCCTGAAGGTAGACCACCGACCAAGTCCTGGGAATTGCTAATACGCAGGGTGAGCTCGGTGACCGTGTAGCCTTGAACCGAGCTGATGACCAGCGGTGTGTTGCCGTCAGGCGGCAGGGACTCAAAGAGTACATCCTGTGGATTTTGATTGGTCACTTCATTGCGGAAGGTTAATCGGCCGCCTTGAAGGTCTATGGCGACACTGGTACCACTGCTATCGGTAAAGTTGGCAATGTCCCAGAGCATGAGGCGGGCCAAGTTCACCTGCTGTGGAAACTTTAGGGTAATAAATGCGGCATTGCCGTCGGTACTAATCCACACAGGGTCAAGGGATTGATTGCGAACAAAGAAGCGTTTGAAGGTAAAGTCTGCAGCAGAGGTGTATTCAGAGCTTACCCCCGCTTCGCCATCTATTTTGGCGTAAAGGTTGAGAGCTTCTAATGCACCAGGCTCTTCTTCGTCGAGTGGCGGTTCTGTGGAGACGATACCTGGATCCGTGGACTCCACCAGCGGCAGATCTACCGGTTGTTCATCCTCATTGCCGCAGCCGTTGAAGACGGTGAGTAAAACCAGCAATAGCAGCATAGCGATGGTGGATAGGAGTGTTTTAGTCTGCATGGTTCTCTAGCCTCGCTTCTCTGCCTAGGCAGTAGTTCAAGATTCATGCCGTCGGCCAGGTGCCCTATTCAAAAGAATAATTCAAATAATTTTAATAGGTTAGAATGCTTCTACACAAATGAGCCGGTAGCGACATACGCAGATTTTGCACAGTGGCGTGACTTGTTTATGGCTGCAACCTTGGAAGTAGCGTGACAGTAGCGGAAACAGTTCCATCAAAGATTAGGTCACTGCTCCAGCTATCCTGCGGAACAACTCAGTATCTTTTTGGTCTACCAGGCCATCCAGATTGAGATCGTAATAACTCAAATACACGAGCGAGTTTAACACCTTGGCAAATCCTACGACGATATCCAGTTCTTCCTCGCGATTAAACCTCTCTCGAATGAGAGCACTCTTCCATGGGTTTTCGTCACCCACCCTTACATATGGGACGTTGTGAGCCGGATTTGGGTGTGCAAGATGGTAGAGAATGTAGAAAGCTTCACCACCCGAAAGAGACATTTTCTGACGACTGAGCTGAATGCGCAAATCCAAACTGCTATCATATAGCTGAGTTAATCGATGTTCGTAGCGGTCGAGGTCGGCTTGATCATCATCTGTGAAACTATTTGGATCATCTTTCTTTGTAGTTAGCAATTCCATAACTAGTAAGTGAATTGTCTCTTTCTCCTGTTCCATTTCTACTAGTTCAGGATGGTTTCCTAGAAACTGCTGCTCCATCCTCTTGTTTTCCAAATTGACCATAGAAGTGTATTCGTAGACATAGCTAGCTAACTTCAGATGCTGTGGATCCTCCTCGGGAAAGCGGTCCACGCTGGCAGATAGGTGGTCTAAGGTGTAATAATGATAAGGTGTATTCCTTAAAAATATGCGTTCCTCACTCTGATAATGTATATCGACGTCGTACGAGAACGGCTTTGTAGGGTTGATGACTCGGTGACGAAGTCCGGAGACTACTGACAGTGGCTCAGTGTTAGCATGGCGCCTCCATGTTGCAGCATTCTCACCCGATTTAGCAAAATGAGAATAGGTCAAGAGGTCAAGTTGTGAGTCAACGAATAACCCAAAAGCTTCAACCGCGAGCTCGGAATCTAGTCTTCTGTTGGCTGAGAACTCTATATCACCTAGCGTATGATAAGTTGCAAATGAGTTGTTGCTTCCATTGAATTTTAGGCTAATAGCCGGACGATGCCAAAGTCCGGCATTGATCCAACCTAGAAGCCTTGCTTCGCTTCCTGCATATTGACGTTTAAACTGTTCATACCTTTCTCTTGATGTAGGCGCTAATTGTCTTAACCCACGGCCTGAAAAAACTCTATCCACCACTGCATCTGATGAGCTCAAGTCATCGAAGTCCGCGACGATAGAATCAAGAGGTTTTCCAGCTATAATTCTCTGTAAAATATCTAGACGATCTCTTTCATCGTCTATGGCTGGTTTTACTTCTGCCTCATAATATTCTAGTAGTCCGCCTGGCTGTTCAAGTAGCGTGACAGTAGCGGTCCTAGAACGCGGATCTTTTAGTCGATCTTGGTTCTCGTCTGTTTCTGCTTCCTCATCTAAAACGGCAAGCAGATTAGCATAAAAGCCCTGCAGACCGCGTAGACCGCCAACGTGGTGCAGCTGGGCTCGTTGTTCCCGTGAAAAGGTAAGCGGCTCCGCTAAATAGGCAAAGAGCCGTGGGTCAGGCAGGCGTCCAAAAAGAGTTACTAAAGTGTTGAGCATCTCAAAATGTTTTTCTTCCGTGATCTGCCACAATTCGAACGCCTTCGACAGCTGTTGGTTGGAAAATAGTTTGACAAGCGTTCTGCGAACGGTCTGGCGGACTCTTTTTTGCTCATCCGCGAGCGGCTTCTGTCCTAGCCGGTCGTCAGACAAGAGACCAATAATGTCAGGAAGGTACGGACGGATATGGCTAAATGAAACTTCCAAAAACTCAACTCCTGAGTTCCTGACATAGGTATAATAATCCTCGTTGCCAAGATCTGGTAAGTCGTTCAATTGAGGAGCGCTCTCTCTTAATTCATCAAAGTCTCGTGCTAAGGAATCCTGCTCTGCTGTCCGCGGGGAAGGTGCAAAGCCTTCTTGCTGTCGGAATAGCACCCAGTCTCTAGGCGACTCTCTATGATCGTTGTTGATGTCTGCTTTGAACTTGGCTGTTGCGTCAGGACTAAAGCGGCCGTATAGTTCAAATAGATATTGCAGAATTTCTACACGCTGTGGAGAAGCCAATCCTTGTAACAAACCCTTTAATGCGGTTGCCTGTTCGCTGTTCTTTGTTTTGACGTGACTGCTGATGATCTGATCGATTTCGGGATCTAAGACCCGTACCGGTATAATCGGATAGTGCCGAGGGTGTCGTTTGGCTGGGTCTGCATTAATCCACGCTTGCAACGCTGGAAAGTGCTCCTTGAGGTATGACATATAGTATTTAGCAGCCAAGAAGTCTTGGCGCTCTTTGTCCCCGAGGCTATCAAGCAACGCTTTGAGCTCACGATAAGGTTCTGTCTCGAGCCAGCTTAGATCGGTTGCCTCTTGTGGGTCGGTGAGTGGGCTGTTTGAAACTGCAAAAGGTTGTGTCGAGGCAGACTGCGGCCATGGCCCAATGGTCATGCAAATGACAAGGGCTGCAAACCGAAGAAGACCTAGCAGATACGGATGTGGAGCAGATTTCTTATTCATACGTAACAACGCAGCAAAATATATGCCGATTGTTCTGTTTGCCCAAGCAAAACAAAACTTACTGTTTTTGTTATATTTTTTTTGGATGTGCCGAGACTCTCTAAGTCGACCCCGCGACCTAGAGGAGCAGGCTGCCGAGCCAGAGGCCGAGTAGGAAGCAGGTGAGCGCTAGGAGGGCTACCAGCCACTTTGTCTCTCTTGCGAGGCTGGTGTGGTTTTGCGGTTTGGTGGTGGTCTCTTTTGCATCCGCATTCGGTTTTGCGGTGCTGGGGTTGGCAGACTTTATACGGGTCTCTGGTAGCGGTTGCATCAGGTCGTTGCGCAGATCGACAAAGCTCAACTCAACTTGATTTTTCCTCACCTTTTCCAACTGTATGGGAAAGGCAGCATAGCCTTTGAGACGATGGAGAAGCTTGCTGTTACTAATGCGTTTGAACAGGCTGTTTTTAGGAACAAAGTCAGCGACAAAGTGGAGCTTATGGCTATCAATAGCTTGGCTGTAGCCGAGAATGGGCTCTTCTTCTCCTTTGATTTGCAACACCATGGGCTGTTCAACCGGGTAGGTTTGTTTAGCGTCGTCTGTTGACGGTGTCGACTCTTGCGGCCCGTCCTTGTTGTCTTCTCTCTCAGTCAACGGCTGTAGGTAGCTGTGGATAAAGTCACGAATTTCCGTACGGTCAGACTCAGTAAGCTCGACAAAGTGGAGGCCAACTCCAGGGAGCAGGCCATCAACGTTGATGGGCTCAAATGGCTTGATCCAGACCACCTTAGCCATGACCTCAATAATTTGACTCGTCGGCGTCATCTGAAACTGCAGCTTTAGCAGGCTGTCCACTTCAGGAGGGTCGCTGGTCTGTACAAAAATACCGGTTTCGCTCAGGTTTCCGGCGCTGCTCTGGATCGGTCTGGCAGCCGCCGGTGACCTCAGCCATACCTGGTTGAGAAAGGGTATCCTCGGAGAGGGCTTAACCCTCTTGGCTGAATGGTGCGATGGGTTCCTCATGCCTTATTATCATTATACCAGATTGTCTTGGCTGTCTGATTGACAAGCGCCGCCACTGGTGCTATCCGCGAGATGGCAAGTTGTTAGGGGGGGTGGTGGAGGCAGAGCATGCAGACAGAGAGCTCTCTACAGACGCAATTAGATACGAGAAGTCGGCTACTTGAGGCCGCCGCAAGCAGAGTCCACGAGCAGGGTTTTTTCCGCACATCTTTGGATGAAATCGCCGGCGATGTGAATATCGCCAAGGCGACCTTCTACTATCATTTTAAAAACAAGGAAGAGCTGGGTCGGGCGTTGATCGACTATTACACCTCAACGTTAGACCGGGTTTTACAGAACTCTGTTTTCAAATCTGAATACTCTGGTTTGCAACGTCTACAAAAATGGCGAGACTTTGTTGTTGAGGAGTTCCGTAGCGGTAATCTCGATAAGGGTTGTCCTATCTGCAACCTGATCAGTGAGCTCTCCAGCTATTCCGAAGAGTTCCGTCGGCGCCTCAGCGATTTTTTCCCGCGTTACCAGCAACTGATTACGACCGCATTGGAAGACGCCGCCAAGAGCGGAGAGATCCAGGCGAGGCAAGACTTTCAGCAGCTCTCGCAACTTGCCTTAGCGCAATCGCTAGGGACTCTGTTGTTGGCGAAGGCAGCCATTCGCAATGGCGATCGTAGTCAAGGTGTGCAAATCATCCATGCAAACTTTGCTGGGTTCTTTCAGTTGCTACAGCCATGAAATGATCTCGTCTCCAAAGCCCAGTGACCCGGATGTTGCCGCGCTTATCCATTTAGCCATTGGTGAAGATGGTAAGGATCTTACCACTCAGGCCTTGTCTGTTGACAACCTGCAGATTGAAGCCAGCATTGTCAGCAAAGAACAAGGAGTACTCTGTGGTCTCTCTATAGCTGAAGGGGTTTTTCGCGCTGTCGACGCCGATACTCTATTTTTGCCACAAAAAAAAGATGGTGAACGGGTTTTTCCCGGAGATATTGTTGCTACCCTTAAAGGCAGAGCAGCTGCCATCCTTCAGGCTGAGAGACCCGCGTTAAATTTTCTCCAGCAGCTCTCCGGTGTTGCCACGCTTACGGCCAAATTCGTGGCCGCAGTCAAAGATTATCGAGTTCGTATTCTGGATACTCGCAAGACCATACCGGGATGGCGACGTCTACAAAAGTATGCCGTGCGCATGGGCGGTGGTGAAAATCACCGCATGAACCTAGCAGGGATGGCACTTATCAAAGAGAACCACATTCGCGTTGCTGGCACGATTGAGGCTGCGGTGGATTGCCTGCGCCAGCAACAACCAACACTGCGGCTTGAGGTCGAGGCCACCAACCTGGGTGAGGTCAAGACCCTGCTAGACATGCAGGTTCCTACCATCATGCTCGATAACTTTACTGCGGCGGAAGTCGCCGCTGCCGTAGACTTGAGCGCAGGCAGGGCGGTGTTGGAGGCAAGTGGTGGTATAGACCTTGATAACATCATCGACTACGCCAAGAGTGGTGTTGACTGTATCTCTATTGGCCGCCTTACGCATAGCGCTGCAGCCCTTGACTGCAGCCTCCAGGTGTTAGCTGACAACACACCATAATAGATCAGCGCTTGAGTTGCTGTAGCCGCCATGACAGCACCATTTGTGCATTGCCTAGTTTGTATGCTAGATAGATAAGTGAGATGGAGAGCGGACGCGCTGAGATCATTCGCTCCTTTTCGACTCCAGGCGAAACTCCTGGCGACTTGGCAAGTCGCTCGGACTCATTGTGGCATGTGGATCACGACAACGGTGGCCGCATTTTGTGTCTCGATCGGATTACTGGACGAGTACTGCATGGTTTTAAGGTAGAGGGAGAAGCTGAAGGTCTTACCTTTGATGGCAACTGTCTTTGGCAGGTAGACCGGCGTACAAAGGTTCTCTGCCGTTTTGACCCTAAGGGTGGTGAGATGCTTGGCCGTCTGCCGCTACCAGAACCTATTAAGTTTGCCGGAGGACTTGGTTTTGATGGCAGCCAACTGTGGCAAGCAGACTCAGAAGAGGGCAAGCTCTATGCGCTCGACTGCCATGATGGTCGAGTGCAGCAGATCATCGAGGTGGATGCCTATGTTTGCGGTGTTGCTTGTCAGCAGGGAAAACTCTACGTTACCGAGCCAGCCTCAAAACGGTTAGCCATTGTTGACGCAGAAACCGGTAAGCAGCTCAAGTCGTTTGAGCTTCCGGGCACACCTACCGGGGTTGCACTTTTGGGTGATTCTGTTTGGTATGTCGATAGCTCTCTGCGACAGATCTGTGAGCTAAGGTTGCTCAACTGATTCCTCTTCATCGCCTGCCTCTGATTCTAGTGACTCCCGCTGCAGCATCCCTTCCAATAGCGATTTGAACTGTGGATCCTCTAGGGTGGCAATCTCCTCTTGCAGGATGCTAGAGTAGAGTTCATTGTCCTTCACAGCTTTGGTAAGGAGCAGCCATGTCTCTGAATCCACCGCTGTTTCATAAGACTCACTCTGCTCCAAACTCTCCAACCCGCGTAAAAACCACAGCCGTCTCTCAACATCGCTCAAACGCGACAAGAGAGGAGCCATGGCCTGCATATATGACACAACGGGTTCCTCCGCTGTCTGCGAGGATGTCAGCAATTGCGAAAAGAGACTTTCAGCAGCCTCCTCAGTTAGCAAGTCGGCATCCGCTTCGGTGATCGCCGCGAGGGTGTTGCTGCGAATCTGAGCATCGGTGCTCTGCAACTTTGCAGTGACTAACCCCACGGCTTCCGCACTACCACTCTGCAGGGCAATTTTTAAAACCGTGACAATCTCCACGACGGAGTGGTTGGCTTCATTAGTATAGGCTTCCAACACACTACGAAAACGTCCAGCAAAGTGTTTCTCAAGCCGATCGGTGATCTCTTGACGATTAGCAGCTTCAGGCTTATCGACCAGATGCTGAAGAATTTTGCTTAGCGCCAGGCCTTCATCTGTCTGCAAGCCGGCGAGCATGGACTCTGTTGGGTCTTGTGGCGCCTCGATGACGTTGTTGTCTACAGCCGTTGGCTGGGCTTCCGGAGCAGGAGCCGGTGTGGTAACCGGCACCTCCGTGGTTGATCCTTTGGTCTCTGCCACAGGCGCAGTGGCCAGCTCTCTTACCTGCAAAGCTGGTTTGCTCTCGTCTTGTTGCTCTTTAAAGTAAATTGAAATGTAATAAGAAAAGTAGAAGAGTGCGGCAAGCGCAACCATAAGTAATACAAGACGCATAACTCTACCGTTTTTATTTTGCTAGCTCGTCTGGTCTTTTGTCGTCGTACATCTGTTTGAGTTGTTTCAGTTTTTCATACTGTTGCTTCGAGAGGATTTCTTTAAGCCGCAAGAGCAGATGCAATTTTGCTTTATGGGTTTTAACCTCTGTTTTGCCAATAGACTCTGCCAACTCCATGATAGCCAATTCGTTCGGAGCGTCTGATTGTAACAGTCGATACATCTCCAGCTTTTTCTTGCGCAGATCTGCTGTGATGTCGATTAGGAGTTTTTCATGTTCATAAATGGTCTTTTCTAATTTTTGGCGCTGCTCATCGTTAACATCAAGCTCTTGCATTACCGACAACCACGGAGGTGAGTTTTTGGCAACACCCAGGCCTATAAGGCACCAAGCAACACTCAAAAGAGCGAGCAGATTAAAACCGCCAGTAAGTCTAAGCTTCTCGCGAAATCTCATGGTTTCCATCTCCTTAGCAGCTGGAAGAGTTGCCCTTCTCTCTGCAACTCCTGTGAGTATGTTGTCACTAAAAAATCTGCAGCTGTAGGTGGGTCAAGATTATAGCGTGCACTACTCTGTTCGCCATAGTCTGTCAATGTATGGATGGTGTTGAAGAGGTCCGACCAGTGAAATCTCTTAAGCAGTGCCTGTTTAGAATGTGGTGGGTAGAGGAAGAGCAGCATGGTAAGCAGGGCTCCTGCTGCCATATAGAGAGGTGGTCGTAGGTACCTGTAGAGGTCTTTACGGCTGAAGCGGTATACATGGGCCTTGATCTCTTCGGCAAATTCTGACCAAAAGTTCTTTGGCAGGTGTTCCAAAAACCACGCCGGTGCCGCAGCATCGCGAATGTCACGTATGTCCTCGATAAAACGAGCGCACTCTTCGCAGTTGCCTACGTGTTTTGCAAACTGCGGCCGCTCTTTAAACTCATTAGGCGGTAACGTGACAATAGCCAGCTGGATTTCTTCACACTCGACCATCACGGAGTTTCCTTAGTGCATGGCTGAGTTTTTTCTTAGTTTTGGTTTGAGGCAAGTCAAGCATTTTAGATATATCGCTGATAGCCATGTCTTCATAAAACCTGAGAACAAAAGTACTACGTTGGATCTTTGGTAATTTTCTCACAGCGTTGAATATGCGTTGTTGTAGTAGCGTATCTATGGCCTCATCCGAACCGCTCTCGTCGACAACCGTGCCCCACTCCTCCTGGGGAGGCTTTCGCCGGCCAATACGAGACCAGATGCCCTGTCCATACTGATGGCAGCAGCGGATGAGGATCGGATAAAAATCTCTGGCGAACTCCCTCTCTGTGCTATGGGGACTTAGCCGTCGGAAAGCCAGGGCATAGGCGTTAAGGACGATTGCTTTTGCATCAACAAGGTTGTTGGTATGGTTCATGGCAATAGATAAAGCCTGTCGTTGATGGAGTGCAACCAGCTCTGCAAACTTTGCTGATAGAGGTAGGGGTGCAGTTGACTTTTTCAACCGTGATCGAAGCTTAACCATAACCACATAAGTATCACTTGCTCAATCGGTTCCTAGAATTCTCCTTTTGAGCAGCTGGTGATCATTTTCGTTGATTTCAGTGAATTGAATGCCCGCCCCCGGAGACAGTTCAGAATCAGGCTTGATATCTGCCGCTGTCAATCGCCACACAACAACTCCCTTGGCGTAGATTTCTCGGTTGCTATTGGGGACCTTCATTCTAAGTTTCACATCCGTCCAACGCTCCGGCGGATTTTTGCAGCGCACAAAAACACCCCCCTCGCTGATGTTGAGCACGGCAACAGAGAGAATATGATCCAGATCTTCTAGTGTCGCTCCAACTTCAACGTCAACACGATCGTGCTGGCGTTGTTTTTGCCTTGCCATGATCGCTTTTGAGTGGCACGGCTCGCGCAATCCCCGGAGTGAGTCCGGGGTCAAGCGAGTCCTACATAATGACTTTACCTTACCTCGAAGAATCCCCGGAGACCCACTCCGGGGTTCTTCAATGCTTACACAAAACCTGAGAACTGGCAAGGAATCTGCTACATTATATAAATACAGTGGAGTTGCGGGAATGACGGAAGCGCTTCAGGCAAAGAGGCTTGGCCATACCATTGAAGTTACATTTGACACGGTGGGACGGTTTGCGCAGGAGTATAAACAAAACATCCTTGCTGGGGGCCTGTTTGTTTCTTTGGAGGATCGTCCAGAACTCTGGACCGAGGTCACCGCGCGACTGTTGTTGCTAGGAAAGAGCATTGAACTTAAGGGGAGGGTGGTGTGGACGAATCCCACTGGGGTTGGCATCCAATTTGAACCACTGACCCCGCAGCAGAGAGCGCAGGTTCAGATTCTGTTGCAGCCGCCAGAGGTAGCGGAGGGACCACGGGCAACGGCAGAGCAAAATGCCCCCCGCTCACAAACGTTTAAGAACGAGCTGTTTCTGCAAAATCTGTTTGTAGAGGGTGAACGACTGTGGCACGAGTCATCGCTCTATGAAGTTATAAAGCAGATTGCTAGCAGTGGCGATACCGGTATCTTAGCAGTACGTGGTACCAGCCCCGCTGATCGGTTTAAACTCTCTTTTCTTCGTGGCCGCCTCGTCAATTCATCGAAGTACATGGACAGTCGGGATGTGGGTTTGATTTTGTCTAAGGAGAAACTGCTATCAGAGAACAAACTGCTACAAACTAAAGAGTATGCCAGTAAACATGAAGTGACGCTGCGCGAGGCCTTACTACAACTGGGCTTTGTTACTGCTGAACAGATAGAAAGGCTGGTGCAGGTAAGACTGGTCAAGCACTACGCCAAGGTCTTAGAGCTGGCAGCAGGAGCGTATATCTTTAAATCGCAACCGCCTGAGAGCTATTCCGGCAGTTACCTCTTAACTCAAGTGGACAATCTCATTTTCAGGGGTCTGCACAGCAAAATAGCGTTGTTGGCGGCAGAGACCGTTCAGAATCTTCTACAAGACAAGCTCGATCTCTTTCCGCAAGGTGTGCAGCCGGCGCCATTTCTCTCAGAGCAGGAATTCAAGTTTTGGCAAGATCTTGCACCAGGAAGTCTTGCGGTTAAACAACTCTTACCTCGCAGTCCGTTTAAAAGACTGGACAGTTACATTTATCTGCTGGCGCTCATGGGTTGTGGTAGAGTTCGGTTTTCTGCGCACCAGGCAGGCCCCAGTGTAGAATCCATACTTCCCCGCATCGATGCGTTGGTTGAGGAATTCGGCCGGCAAAATAAGTTCGAACAGCTAGGTATCCATTGGTCACATCCACCTGAGCAGCTACCAGAGGCTTTTGTCAAACGCAAAACAGCTATGGAGACTTTCCTTGTCGAGGGTCTGCCAGAAAGCTACCGGCTCAAGGTAGCGGGCATGATCAGCGAGCTGGAGAAGAGCCACGAATACCTTAAAAATCCCCTGCAGCGACAGTCTTACCGTCGCCAGCTCGTGGATGAAGTGCAGCTCAAGAGTTCGGCGCAGATCTTACATCAACAGGCACAGATGGCAATCATGCGCAATAGTTTTAGGGAAGCACAACGCTTGCTCAACGCCTGTGTTGACCTCGATCCCATGAATTCGGTCTATAACGAGCTGCTGCGCAAGGTAGCACCGGCTAGGAAGTAGGGCTCACTCTTTACCGAAATAAGGTTTGGTGCTATAGCTTGGATTACGTGAAAGGAGCCAGACCCTTATGGCCTATGTTATTGCCGAACCCTGTATTGGTGTTAAAGATAAGTCTTGTGTAGACGTCTGTCCGGTTGATTGTATTCACGGTAAAGAAGAAGACGAAATGCTCTATATCGACCCAGCGGAATGCATCGACTGCGCAGCCTGCGAACCTGAATGTCCGGTGCAAGCCATCTTTTTGGAAGAGGATGTGCCGGAAAAGTGGAAAAATTTCATCCAAGTCAACGCCGACTACTTCAAAAAGTAGGTTTGCCAAGCTCGCCCCTCTAACTCGTGGGATTCCATAGACAACCTAACTTGCAGTTGACAATGATATCATTTATGATATCATACATTGAAGGCTGGTAAGGTGGCTGCCAGAAAGAGGCTTAGAGACAAGCTGAAGAATGGCAGCATCACTGCCATTGAGCTAAGAACCTTGTTCAGACAAGAGGGTTGGTCTCTAAACCGTACGAAGGGAAGTCATCAGATTTGGATTAAAGGTGAAAAGACTTTTGTGCTGGCTGTGCATTCAAAGGAACTAAAACTCTATCAGAAAAAACAGGCGCAGCAGCTACTGCTTAAAGGGGATAAGTGATATGGGCCGCGGAAAAAAGACAGCGCCAAAATATAGACTGGAAATCACATGGAGTGCAGGAGATAACTGTTATGTTGTTGCAGTACCTGAACTTCCAGGCTGTATGACCCACGGAGAGTCCATCGAGGAAGCTATTCAAATGGCTTACGAGGCTATTGCAGGGTACCTTGAGAGCTTAAAAGCACGGAAACTGCCCATTCCAACACCTCTTGCTGAGCGGGAGTTCTCTGGTAAGGTTCCATTGCGAATTGATTCTGCATTACACCGAGATCTTTCGACCAAAGCACAGATCTCAGGAATGAGTCTCAATAAGTACATCGAATCGAGATTGAAAAAGGCCGTTTGACCCACAAGTAGATAGCCATTGATATGCATCACATCAACGTGCACTTTCAGGGGGCGGCAGTCTCCCTATTTGGAGCCAAAGCCAGTGGGTTTCAGCGGGATCTACTGCTAGACGCCACGCAAGGGCGACTGACGCGGACTGCTACGGACGGGACATTGATTCCAGAACTGCTGGCAGCATGGGACTATGATGCTCAAAAGTGTCGTTGGCGTTTTCAACTGAGGCAAGAGTTAAGCTTTCACAACGGTCGTAGAGTAACAGCCAAAGACATTGAGTTCAGTCTAATAGCTCCCCTTATTTCAAAATTCACAACCCCAGAACGGTCTGGTGTGAGCATAATCCAGGGAGCTAAAGCTGTTAAACCGGACGATGTTTATAGAAACGGAATGCTAGAGGGAATCTGTGTTCTAAATGATAGAGAAGTAGATATACAACTTGTCGAAGCAGGAGACGACTTTCTTGCCGATCTCTCTCTAGATCCTTCTTCCTCTATCTTTCCAATCGAGGCGTTGAAGCGACCTGGCGTTGACCTTCAGGCCGAATCAAAGTCCTCAGGCTCGCATCTCTCTTGGAAGACACATCCCATTGGTGCCGGCGTGTTCAGAATTGCTAGGGTGGAGAACAACGGTGCTTGCATCTGGTTGCAGAGGGTTGGCTTAGGAGTAGAGCATAGCGTTGCTTCCGTGCGTTTGACCACAGGCCCAGATGCGCCCAAAGATACAGATATCTTGGATGGCGAACCAGCTAATCCCTATCTGCAGCAGCTCAGGAAGGTATTTTTTCCAGCGGCAAGGGGTATCATTGGTGTCTATTTTGACTTTAGCCGGGCAATTGTTAGAGATCAGCGCTTCCGCAAAGCCATTCAGTTGGCGCTGAACCCACAAGAGTTCACGAAATTTTTTGAAAGCTCGAAACCAACTTCCACGATCATCCCCTCTAATTGGGACACATGGCCAACTGCGACGATCCAATCTGATTTGTCAGCAGCTAAAAGGCTTTTGCAGGCAGTGGGAAATACATATGATTTAGATGATGTAAGATTGTCTTCTTTAGGACGTCCAAAAAACGGCGAAGAATCAGCGTGGGTTAAGCAGGTTATTGAGAGGTTAAGAGAGATTGGGTTGCCCTTAAAAAAACCTCCTGCAGCGACCGGAGAGCTCTTCTTTGCGGGATTTGGCCCTAGTGTGGCATCGGCGTCGAGGCTGTTTTCACTCTTTAAGGAGGGTACTGGCTGGGTAAGCAAACTTCAACAGCCAGATACTCTGTACAATCAGTTATTGGCTGACATCGTTGGCGCCGACAAGGAGAGAATCCGTGAGCTTACCCGTCAGCTCCATGAACAGTTTACTGCGCAGGTCTATGCCGTGCCATTAGTCGAGCAACCCGTAGGTTACTGGATAAACCCAAACAAAATACAAACTTTGGGAGAATTCCAAGACTCCTGCCTCTGTCTCAATCCAGTTAGGGTTCTTTAGCTTGACTCCGCCTCACGCCTGCCGGGGTGGTGGAACGCGACACTAGTTACGCCGATATCTTGGTCGGGGACCGTTCTTGATGAAGCGGCCAATGAGGAAGA
Organism: Oligoflexia bacterium; assembly: GCA_028277945.1. Classification (GTDB taxonomy): domain Bacteria; phylum Bdellovibrionota_G; class JANQFH01; order JANQFH01; family JANQFH01; genus JANQFH01. The sequence goes on along the minus strand of JANQFH010000056.1, from coordinate 313,839 downwards.
AGCCAGCAACAAAACCACCGATGTGTGCCCACCAGGCAATACCACTGGCTGCCTGGGAACCGCCCACCAAGCCAAGCGCGCCCATAAAAAACTGCCCTAAAAACCAGAGCCCTAAAAAGATAAAGGCCGGCAGTTCGATCAATTGAATAAAAATGAAAATCGGCACCAAGGTTAATACCCGCGCTCCGGGGTAGAGGATAAAATAGGCGCCCATCACTCCGGCTATGGCACCACTTGCGCCCACCGTGGGTACGGTTGACTGAGGATTGGTGAGGAGATGGGCAAGACCGGCAATAACACCCATGGCCACATAAAAGACAAGAAAACGGATGCGCCCAAGGCGATCTTCAATGTTGTCACCAAAAATCCAGAGAATCCACATATTGGAGATGATGTGCCACCAACCTCCATGTAGGAACATGTAAGTGAACAGCGTTGGTAAAATAGACAGGGATAGCTGTGGGTGGCTCGCCAATAAGGTGAAATTTTTTGGCACGATGCCAGCGTTGAAGAAGAGTTGCCGTACTGAGCTGCCGAGGCTGAGTTCGTAAAAAAAGACTAGGGTTGTGATGGCCATAATACACAGTGTGACTATCGGGAACCGACGTGTAGGGATGTTGTCGCGCAGTGGGATCATGCCGGTAGGGCACGGCGCACTTTCTCTGCCAGACTACTGCTGATTGCAGAGAGCACTTTGAAGCCGATCTGCGGCCGTGTTTCAAGTAGGAGTTGCATAGACTCCCGTTTGAGACAGACAAGCTCCGCAGTAGCAGAGAGTACCGTTGCTGAAGTAAAGTGGGGGTTTTCACCTAAGAGCCCGACCTCGCCTAAGGTCTCTCCCTTGACTAACTTTAGAGATGCGTCGTCAAGCTGCAAGTTTTCACTAGAGATACCAATTTCGCCTGAAGTGACAATGTACATAGAGTCACCCGCATGGCCTTCATCGAACAGAGTCGCGCCCTTTTCCAGACGAACAAAATCAATAACTGTGGATAACACGGCCAGTTCAGTTGGAGAGAGCTGTTGAAACGGTCGGCAATTTTGCAGAACCTTTATCTTGCCCATTACATTTTATACTTGCCAAAGTCCTCTGGTGAGAGGTTCTCAAGAATTTCTTTCCACTTTTCTTTGCTGACTTTATCTTTGTCTGCGAATTTCTTGCTGGCTAGGTCTACATCTTTAGACTGCTTGAGAACAGCCTCGGCCACAAGAATGGGCACCTTAAGACGTATGGCCACTGCAATGGCATCGCTTGGTCGTGCATCCACTTTGATCTGCGAACTCCCCTTTTCGAGAATAAGCCTGGCATAGAAGGTATTGTCACGCAGATCGTGAATTTCAACGCGCTGTAGTTTGGCTTTGAGTCCGTCTACGATGAGACAGATGAGATCATGAGTCATGGGGCGAGCGAGTTTGATGTTCTCCAGCTCTGTAGCAATGGCGCTTGCCTCAAACAACCCAATCCAGATAGGGAGTTGCCTTTGCTCGGTTTTATCTTTAAGAAGCAGAAACGGCATGTTGGTTACTGGATCAATGGTTAGACCGCCAATGGTCATTTCAATGAACATACTGTCTCCTTTTATGACCTTCCTGATTAACGGGTTGTCCTTGCATGGAGTGTGCAAGCACACGGTCAATGCGCAGGTTCACCAGGGAACCGATCAGCGACTCGCAGCCATCAAAATGGACAATGCGGTTGTTTCTGGTGCGACCGGTTAAACAGCGGCCGTGCTTGATTGTCGGAAGACCCGCAGGGCTCTTGTTGCTGGTTTCTACCAGCACTTCAACGATTTTATTTAAGTCCTTGTGCAGGTAGTCGCGTGTTATAGCTGCCTGCAGCTCCTGTAGCTGATACAGGCGCTGTTTGGCAACGGTGTTGGCGATCTGTCCACTCCAGGTAGCAGCGCGAGTGTACGGTCTTGGTGAGTAGATAAAAGAGAAGATACTGTCAAAGCGCACTCTGCGCAATGCTTCGAGCGTTTCCGCGAAGTCTTGATCGCTCTCATTGGGAAAAGCAACAATAATATCAGTTGAAACGCTGATTCCCGGTACGAGCTCGCGCAGGCGGCGGATTTTTTGCAAGTAGTCGTTAAAAGTATGACCGCGGTACATCTTCTTAAGGACTGTATCAGAACCAGATTGTAATGGTAAATGAAGGTGCTCACAGACTTTATCACAGTTGGCCATTGCCAGCATCAGTTTTTCGTTGAGGTCTCTGGGATGCGAAGTTGTAAAACGAATTCTCTGCAATCCTTTGATTGCATTTACATCCTCTAGTAGGTCGGCAAAATCGTATTCAGTTTTTCGTCCGTAGGAGTTAACCGTCTGTCCTAGCAGTGTTACCTCCCTGACGCCACGGCTCACTAGAAGGCGGATCTCTGCAAGAATCTCCTGGCGATCGCGACTTATTTCCCGTCCGCGTACTTTCGGCACAATACAGTAGGAACAGTTTTTGTTGCAGCCGTTTTGTACGGTGACATTCTCTACTACCAGGTTCCGCGACCGTCCTGGATGGAGTAGATCTTCGGGTTGCAGCGGTAAAAAGTCAAAGTCTGCTTGGTTAAGCTCTGCAGCGGCAACCACACCGGACCCTGCAGAGTCTCGACTGTTCTCTATCTCACGCAGCATCTCCGGGAGTTTGTGGATGGTGTAGGTGCCAAAGACCAGATCCACATAAGGGGCGCGTCTGCGGATTGACTCCCCCAGCAACTGCGCCATACAGCCTGCTACAGCGATCAACGTCTGAGGTCGTTGCTGCTTGTGAACTTTCAACCGACCGAGAAGACTGAAAACCTTTTGCTCCGCCTTTTCTCGAATCGAACAGGTGTTGAGGACAATGAGGTCTGCCTCAGCAGGATCTCGAGTTGCGCTATAGTCCAACCTACCAAGTACACGGTAGATCTTGTCGCTGTCGTTTTCGTTGAGTTGGCAGCCAAAGGTTTGAATCCAAACCTTTTTTCTCGTGGTTAGGGCATCCATGCTCCTTTGAACCTATGCATTCGTATGGGGATCGTCAAGCGGCTGGCAAGGGGGTTGTCTTAGAAGCGCGGTTTATGCTAGGGTACGCTCCGAAGTGGGCTCTTGCCCGCTTTTTTGTTGGCTAGCGCTGAGCGTCAAAGAGGAGAGTGACCGTGGCCATGTTCAAGAACTTAGCACGGGAGATCGAACTCGTTGGTCGTGACAAGGGTATCAAGAAGGAAATCCTTGTTGAGGCTCTTGAGTCTGCTCTGCTTACGGCAGCAAGGAGAATTTACGGCAGCGATCGCGATATTGAAGCACACTTTAATGTCGACAACGGCGAAATTGAGCTCTTTGAGTTCAAGACAGTTGTTGACGCGGTAAAAGACCCAATTCTTGAGGTCCTACTCAAGGAAGCGCGTAAAAACGATCCGGAGGTAGAGATCGGCGATAGCATTGGTCTGAAACTTGACGCCACCGAACTGGGCAGGATTGCTGCGCAAGCGGCCAAGCAGGTGATTATTCAGAAGGTGCGTGATGCCGAGAAGGACATTGTATACAACGAGTATATAAACCGTAAGGGAGAGTTGGTCGCAGGCCTGGTTCGTCGCTTTGAACGCAAAGACATTATTGTTGACTTAGGTAAGACCGACGCCATTCTGCCTGTCTCCGAACAGGTTGCTAAAGAGCACTTCCGTCCCGGTGACCGCATTCAGGCTTACGTTATCGATGTCCAGCGGACCTCTCGCAGGCCGCAGATTGTCCTGTCACGAACAGATACCGGGCTGTTGATCAAGCTCTTTCAGATGGAGGTCCCAGAGATCTACGAGGGTATCGTCTCGATTCAGAGTGCTGCTAGAGAACCGGGCGGACGCTCAAAGATTGCCGTAAGCTCAAAAGACATGGACGTCGATCCCGTGGGGGCTTGTGTGGGTATGAAGGGAGCGAGAGTGCAGGCCGTTGTGCAAGAGCTGCGCGGTGAAAAGATTGACATCGTGCCTTACTACTCCGACCCGGCCAAGTTTATCTGTGCGGCGATCTCCCCAGCCGAAGTGTCTCGAGTCATTTTGGATGAGGCCAACCGTTCGATGGAACTCATTGTTGCGGACGATCAACTCTCATTAGCCATCGGTAAGAAAGGGCAGAATGTTCGTCTTGCGGCTAAATTGACCGGTTGGAAAATCGACATCATCAGCGAAACCAAGATGAAAGAGGCGGCACAGCTGGCGAAGAAGCGACTCATGCGTATTCCGGGCATGAGCGATCACTACTCCGATCTCCTCTACCGCCAGAACATCGCTACAGCTTCCGATCTGGTGGCGGCAGAGCCGGAGAATTTGGCGATGGTTGCCGGCCTGGATCTGGCAAGGGTGACAGAGCTTGTTGCTGCGGCAAAGGAGTATGTCGATAGCGGTAAGGAAGCTGAGGATCTGGAACAGGATGCGCAAGAGGCAGCGGCGGCCGCTGCAGCGGCTGAAGCCGAGGCTGCGGCACAAGCGGAGGAGGCCGCTCTACAAGAGGCTACTCCACAAGCAGACAGTCCACAAGAAGAGGTATCCGTTGCCGCTAACGCGGGTGACGATGTTGTAGCTCAGGCCGACGACACAGCAACACCCACAGCAAAGGTGGAGAGTGCAGCTGAGGTGCAACCACAAACCGAGGAAGCCTCTGAAAAATAAACAAGAGTATTAAAACAGATGACGAAGGTTCGCATAAAAGATTTGGCTACAGAGCTTGGTGTGATCTACGCCGACCTAGTATCTCAGGCCAAAGAAGAGTTCGATTTTGACATCAAAGGACCTATGAGTCTCATTGATGAGGAGCAGGCTAGTCGTATCCGTGACTGGATGTATGCCAAAGGAACTCAGTTCAAGATTGAGGAGAGCCGTGTCGCCTCCAAAGTCATTCGCCGGCGGCGTATCCATGTACCTCAAGAAACAACCGTTGAGCCAACGACCACGCAGGCAAGTGGAGACAGTCCAGCCGAGGCGGCTGCAGCAGCCAGTTTGTCTGAAGTGAAGCAGCCAGAGCCAGCGAAGGTAACGGCTGCGGAGATGGAGGCGGCTGCCAAACAGGCGACAACGGATGACAAGAAACGTAAAAAGGCTTTTCAGGCGTTGACCGTGGTGGAGCAGGATCCCGTGGCTGCTCCCGAGGTGCGCGAAGCACCTGTTTTTGAAACTCCACGAGAACAACGGGAGCTGCGTTCTCCAGAGGAAATTGCTAAGGCGGCATTAGAGCAGGAAAAGGTACAGGGGCCCGTACAAGAGACAGGCACGGCGGCCAAGCCTGTTGGTCGTCGAGAAGTCATTGAAATTCGTCAGACAGGCCGACCAAAGCAGTTTGGCAGAAAAAAGGTTGCCACCAAGAAGGGTAAGAAAACCGAAATCACCACCCCCAAAGCGAGCAAGCGGGTTATCAAGATTAGCGATTCCATTTCCATCGGCGATCTTGCCAAGCGCATGGGAGTCAAAGTCAATGAAATCATCAGCAAGGCAATGGGTATGGGGCTGATGGTTACGATTAATCAGAGTATCGATGCTGATACCGCAGCCATTCTCGCTAGCGACTTCAACTATGAGATAGACAACGTTGCTGTTGATGCCGAAGAGATGTTGGTTGAGGAACGCTCGCAAGAGGCTGGTGAACTCGAAGCCAGGCCACCGGTAGTGACGGTTATGGGGCATGTTGATCATGGTAAGACCTCGCTACTCGACAGCATTCGTAAGACCAACGTCAGTGATGCCGAATCCGGTGGTATTACCCAACACATTGGTGCTTACGATGTACGCCACAAAAAAGGCCATATTGTTTTTCTCGATACGCCGGGTCATGAAGCCTTCACGGCGATGCGTGCCCGAGGCACAAGCGTCACGGATATCGTAGTTTTGGTGGTGGCTGCAGATGATGGGGTCATGCCACAGACCAAAGAGTCGATCAATCACAGTCGGGCGGCAAAAGTGCCGATTATTGTCGCAATCAATAAAATCGATAAACCAGAAGCGAATTCCGAGCGTATCAAGCAAGAATTAACGGAATTTGAGTTGGTTTCTGAGGCGTGGGGTGGCGATACCATTTATGTCGAAGTATCAGCGAAAACTGGACAGGGTATTGATGAGTTGCTTGATATGCTTATTCTGCAGAGCGAAGTCATGGAGTTGCGCGCCAATCGCAAGTGTGCCGCCAAAGGAGCTATCATAGAGTCTAAACTCGATCGCGGTCGTGGTGCCGTAGCAACGGTGTTGGTACAAGAGGGGACCCTACGGGTCGGCGATGTTGTTGTCTGTGGTTCCCAGAGCGGTAAGATCCGTTCGCTTATCAACGATCGTGGTGAGAGAATACGAGAAGCTACGCCATCAACACCTGTGGAGGTCGTAGGGCTTTCCGGTGTTGTCGATGTAGGTGACATACTGCACGTACTGACCGATGAGAAGAAGGCAAAGCAGATTGTCGAGGCCAGACAGCAGCGGCAGCGTCAGGTAGCCACGGAGGGCAGTGGCAAGGTAAGTCTGGATGATCTCTACGGCCAGATTGAAAAGGGCGAAGTAAAAGGCCTGAACGTGATTATCAAAGGAGATGTCATGGGTTCGGTCGAGGCCATTGCCGAAGCGCTCAACAAGATTCGTGATGAGCGGGTTAACATTAGCATTGTTCACAGTGGCGTTGGCGGTATTTCAGAGGGCGATATCATGCTTGCCACAGCGTCGCAGGCCTTGGTCATCGGTTTTAACATTCGTCCAGACGCAACAGTGCAGCAGCTTGCAGAGAAGGAAAACGTCGAGATCCGTTTCTATTCGGTGATCTACGATGTTGTTGAGGATGTCAAAAAGGCACTCGTTGGCTTGCTTGGTACCAAGGCGGTAGAGACCGTGACCGGCCATGTGGCTATCAAACAGGTGTTTAACATTAGTAAGGTGGGCACTATAGGCGGTGGCGAGGTGACGGACGGCAAGATCACACGTGATAGTAAGGTGCGGTTGCTACGTGATAACGTCGTCATTTACGAAGGCCAGCTTGCCAGTCTAAAACGGTTTAAGGACGATGCCAAAGAGGTCAAAAGTGGCCTTGAGTGTGGCTTGAGCATTGAAAATTATAACGATATTAAAGTAGACGACGTGATCGAGGCGTATGTCGTCGATCACGTGCAGCAAGAGCTATAGAATCTTACTGCCAAACATGTCAACTTATCCATATAAGCGTAGCGAAAGGCTCAACGATCTCTTGCGTAAAACGCTGGCGACGATGATGCTGCAGGAGATTAAGGATCCGCGACTTCAGGGGCTGACGATTACCCGCGTCGAGATTACTGATGATCTGCAGTTGGCACGAGTATACTTTCGTTTTCTGCAGCATGCAGATCAGCCAGACTCTCGGTTTATGAATGAGGTGCACACCGGGCTTGAAAAGGCGTCTGGTTATCTGCGCCGGGCTCTCGGCAAGATGCTCTATTTGAAAAAAATACCACAGCTGCGGTTTCTCTATGATGCCAGTATAGAGCAACAACAGCAGGTTGAAAATGCATTGCGCAAAATTGCTGAGGAGCGTGGTAGTGAAGGAGATGCCGCATGAACGTCATGAATAGAGATGTCGAAGGACTTCTACTCATTGATAAGGAGGCAGGTACGACATCATTTCAGGTTGTCAAACAGGTGCGTAGCTTTCTGGGGGTAAAGAAGGTTGGGCATACAGGAACTCTAGATCCCATCGCCACCGGAGTACTGCCGATCTGTATTGGTCGTGCAACCAAGCTTGCATCCATTATCATGGCCTATACTAAAGAGTATGATGTTTGGGCACGTCTTGGTGTTGAGACCGACTCGCACGATCGGACTGGCAACGTCACGGGCGAGAGACCTTGGGACCACATTACTGCGTCGCAGGTTGAGTCCGCGATTCAACAGTTTGTTGGTGAGATTCAGCAGGTACCGCCGATGTTTTCAGCCATCAAGTACCGGGGTAGACCCCTCTATTGGTATGCTCACAAAGGTATTGTTTTTGCTAACCGTAAACAGAGAGGTTGTACGGTGCACAAGTTTGAACTGCTTGAGTGGCGTCCTCCGATTATAAGGCTGCGCATCCTTGCTTCGCATGGTACCTATGTACGTACGCTCGTGCACGACCTTGGTCACACTCTGGACAGCTGTGCTTCTGTGGACCAGCTACGTCGTACGGCATGTGGCAAGTTCCACGAGAACGATGCCATTCCGCTTACGGAGTTGCTGCAGTGTTCTCGGGAGGCAGCGCTAGATCGTCTGTTGACCATGAGCGAAGCCCTGCCAGAGTTACCAAGCGTCTGTGTCGACGCCTTATTGGCCAGACGCATAAGAGCAGGGCGGATGATCATGTGGTCTGATCTACAGACCTCTGGGGGTGACTCTGCAAAGCAGTTGGTAGGCGAAAGCAAAGATGACATGATGTTCAAGCTAACCGATGCAGCCGGCTCACTGCTGGCAGTCGCTTCACTGGCACAGTCTCCCTTTGTCCGCCAGACTGGTATGGAGCAGCGGAGTAACCGTGTTGTACGCACCCTACGCATCTTTGACTCATAGCCTAGATTATCATGACGGCAACGTGCAGATTTTCGCATCTCTGCGTTGGGCCCGCTCATCCGGGTCCTCACGTACGTTTGCAGTACGCTGCGGTCCGTCTGAGCGTCCCCGCCTTGATCTGCAAAAAGCTGCACGTTGCTGCTAAAGCACAGCATTGCCTTGCTTGACAGCAGGTCGGTTTTAATGTACTGCGTCGATACGACAAGCTTAAGATGTCTCCTTGCTTTTACAGAATAACCGCGAATCGGAGGCCGACATGGCTAAGTTATTGACAAGCGTTGGTTTGATCAGCCTGTTCTTGATTGTTTTCTCAACAGCGGGCGTCTTCGCAGATTGGGACGTCGGTGCAGATTTGGATGACCCTGGTGCTATTGGTTGGAGTGATGTGCGAACGGCGCGCGAGCAAGGTCAAGAAGCCGGCAAAAAACAGGCGACCATTGAACTACTTGACCGCGTTAGCGCGTCGGTAAAGAGCTGTAGTGAGCTGGTGAAACCTGAACATAGGCCGCGCTGTTATGAGCAAGGCATTGAGGGGTTTCTTGAGGAGAAAAGCGGCGCGGATCTCTACTTTGCCATGTGCAATTCCACGGACAAAGATTTTTCCGTGGATTGTCTAAACACAACTGTAGTAGCTTCAGGAGTCCTTGATTTGGTCGAAATGGTCGCAGTATGTGGTCTAAAGCCGACTGTTGCTCTCGCCTACGATTGTTACAAAACTGAATTGTTGAATGCTTTCGATCTTAAACTTGGCGTTGTAGAAGAGGATCCTGCGGACGAGGATCAAAGGTAAAGAGTTGCAATTCGACCTCACGATTGCTGTTGACACCAGCGAGAATTAATTGAGCTCGCAGGCTAGCAGTCCAAATATCAATATCTTGGAAGACTATTGTTTCAGAGTCTCTCTGCTCATCTTAGTAATGAGTCACCTGTGTGGTTGTAATGGCCAGCAGGGTAGCGACGTTGGACTTGCAACAGCTACCGAGGTGTTGCTCAACGGCCATCTTGCTGGTGAACGATTTGGTACCAGCGTTGACTTTGTCGGTGATCTGAACGGTGACGGTGCGGATGATCTTATTGTCGGGGCGCCAGGTAATAGTGAGGGTGGTATCGATAGCGGTGCGGCCTATCTCTATCTTAGTCCCATTGCTGCCGACAGTGCCGGAATCAAAATACTCGGTCTAGCAGGAGAGCAGTTTGGGCAAGCTGTACTTGGCGCTGGAGATCTGGATGGCGATGGTGTTGGCGAAGTTGTCATCGGCGCTCCCGGCAACGGTCCAGGAAAGGTCTATCTTTTTGGTGGTGGAACCTTGACAGATGCCGATGCCGACCAGCCATTTTCGGCGATTGATGCCGACCTTACCATTACGGCTCTCAGTTCCGGCGTTGCCGGTTTGAGTCTGAACCGCTTTGGTGCCGTGCTCTCGAGTGCGGGCGACTTCAATCGTGATGGCCAACTGGATCTTGCAATTGGAGACCCCTTAGCGAACAGCGGTGTCTCTGCGGATGGCGCTGTGTTTGTCTTCTTTGGCACGCGGTCGCTCTTTCTGCTGCAGAATGAGACAGCAGCAACGCTCTCGGCTGCGAGTGCAGAGCTTAAGCTTGTCGGAAGCAGCGGTAGTGGTTTGGGCAGTGCCCTATCCCACGCTGGCGACAGCAATGGCGACTTTATCGCCGAGCAGTTGGAGAGTGGGATCTTTGGCGATGATCTATTGATTGGTGCGCCGTCCGGTGGTGAAAGCGGTATTGCCTATCTACTCCTCGGTCTCGATGGCATTAGTGGTAGCTTTGCGATTGAGAGCTTTCCGACCCTAGTGAAGTTAGAGCAGCCCGAGCGTCCTGCCTTTGGCCAGGCAGTGACTACAGCAGGCGATCTTGATGATGATGGCTTTGACGAAGTGGTGATTGCCTACGATGGTGGACTGGTCTTGTTCCAGGGTTTTGCTGAAATCGGTGTGTTGCCTGGTTTTCAGATCGAGATCGGTGCCGATAGTGACAGTGAGCTTTTTGGCCGTGCTGTTGCAGGTGGCAGCGGTTTTTTGAGCAGTGCCAGTGCCGCACTTTTTGTAGGCGCTCCCGGCAACTCGCTTGCGGGTACGGACAGCGGTGCCGCCTACTTTTTTAGCAAGGACTCCTTAGAAGACTTCTTTGCTGACTTTTTGCTCAGTAGCTCTTTGAGCGCGGCCGCAACGGCAGCGGCGATTTTTCGCGGTCTTAGCCACGCACCGATCACGCTGCGGCAGCTAGGAGGTTCCTTGCGTTATGGTGGCGACATCAACGGCGACTCAGAAGCCGACCTTCTCCTGGCAATGCCGCTCTATGACGGCTTTGGTACCGACAGCGGCGGTCTGCTGCTGGAATTTTAGGTTGTATTTTTAGGGGTAGGCGGGTAAGGTACGGCGAATTTGGCTCCGCCCTAGGAGCACATACCATAAGGAAACCTCTGGATGGGGATAGACGGTCAAGAAAAACAGGCAGTTATTGGTAAGTTCCGGTTACACGAGGGCGATACCGGCTCTCCGGAGGTACAGATTGCGCTGCTTACCCGGCGTATCGAACAGTTAACCGACCACTTCCAATCCCATAAAAAAGACTTTGGTTCCCGACAGGGGTTGCTCAAAATGGTAGGTCGGCGCCGTCGACTGTTGGAATACCTCAAAACAACAGACAGTGAGCGCTACTCCAAAATCATCAAAGAGTTGAATATTAGAAAGTAGTTTAGAATCATTTTTCAATTTTGTTAGGAAATTTCAATGCACAAATTTGATCTAGAGATCGCTGGCAGGCCAGTGACGTTTGAAGTGAATTCATTTGCCAAGCAGAGTAGTGGCTCAGTGCTCATTCGCTCTGCCGGTACGGTCGTGTTAGTGACGGCTAACGTTAGTGATACTGCGCGTGAAGGAGTGGACTTTTTACCCCTGACGATGGAATACGTCGAACGTACGCAGGCTGCAGGTAAAATACCTGGAGGCTTTTTCAAACGCGAGGGTAGGCCGAGCGAGAAAGCGATTTTGACCTCACGGATTATGGATCGGCCAATCCGGCCGTTGATTGCCGATGGTTTCTTTAATGAGATTCAAGTCATTTGTACGGTGTTCTCTGCGGACAATGATGTCGACCCAGATACGTTAGCACTTACCGGTGCTTCTTGCGCACTCTGTGCCTCTGAAGTGCCGCTAAGCAAGCCCGTTGGTTGTGTGCGTGTTGGCAGAATCGACGGTCAGTTTGTGGTTAACCCTTCGTTTGAAGACCTTAGGAAGAGCGACCTCGATCTTATTGTCGCTTCTACTGAAGAGGCGATTGTCATGGTTGAGGGGGGCGCCAATGAGCTAGCTGAGCAGGATATGCTGGATGCATTGATGTTCGGCTTTGAAAGTGCGCAACCTTACGTAAAAGCCCAACAACAGATGATGGCAGCCATAAAGCCTCATAAACTTGAACCTACGGACACGGCGATAAGTGACGATTTGGTAAGTAAGGTGGAATCGCGTGCAAAAGAAGGCATGGCCGCAGCGCTGGCCATTGCTGAGAAACAGGCGCGAAGTCGGGCATTGAAACAGTTACATACAGAGGTACAAGACGAACTTATCTCCGGCGGTTCGGTAACCGAGGACGAGCAGGCACTGATTGGAGAGGTTTTTGATAATTTCAAAAAGAGAGCCATTCGCGACATGCTCGCTAAAACAGGCAAACGCGTTGATGGTCGTGGGCTCAATGACATTCGCGAGATTTCCGGTGTGGTTGGTTTGCTACCGAAAACGCATGGCTCGGCTATTTTTACTCGCGGTGAGACCTCAGCTATGGTTGTGGCGACGCTTGGTACCGGTGATGACGAACAGCGTATTGATGCCTTAGAGGGTGAATACTTTAAGCGCTTTATGCTGCACTACAACTTTCCGCCCTACTGTGTCGGTGAGACGCGTTTTCTGCGGTCTCCGGGAAGGCGCGAGATTGGTCACGGTGCTTTAGCAGAACGGTCGCTCATACGCATGATTCCGGCGCGTGAGGAGTTTCCTTACACCATCCGCATTGTCAGCGACATTTTAGAGTCAAACGGTTCTTCCTCGATGGCAACGGTGTGCGGCGCCTCTCTGGCGCTCATGGACGCGGGTGTGCCCATCAGGCAGGCCGTTGCCGGTATAGCCATGGGTCTGGTGCAGGAAGATGGCCAGTTCCATGTTCTCTCCGACATCCTTGGTGATGAAGACCATATCGGTGACATGGACTTTAAGGTGGCGGGAACCACACAAGGGATTACCGGTCTGCAGATGGATATCAAGATCAGCGGTGTCTCTCGTGAGATTTTGGCACAGGCGTTGGAACAGGCAAGAGCGGGCCGCATGCACATTTTGGCAGAGATGGAGAAGACCATTGCTAAGCCGAGAGATGAGATTAACGAAAATGCGCCACGCATTCACACACTACAGATTAACCCAGAAAAGATCAAAGACGTCATTGGTCCTGGAGGCAAGGTGATTCGGGGCATTATTGCCGATACCGGTGTTAAGATAGACATTTCTGATGACGGCAAGGTTTTGATTGCATCTGCAGATGCACAGCAGATGCAAAAAGCTATAGACATTGTCGAATCCATTTGTGAAGAAGCTGAAGTGGGAAAAACCTACAAGGGTACAGTAAAGCGTGTTGTTGATTTCGGTGCGTTTGTTGAGATTCTTCCGGGTACTGAAGGCCTTGTTCACATTTCTCAGTTAGACAGCGAACGCGTCGAGCAAGTTCGTGATGTTGTGAGTGAAGGGGACGAGATTGAGGTCAAAGTAATTGAAATAGGCGCCGATAATAAAATCCGCTTGAGCCGGCGTGCGGTCATTACCGGAGAGGATATCTCTGAGCTCGTACGCCCTATGCGTAGCGGTCGTAGTGGTGGTCGCCGCGGTAGTGGCCCCAGACGCCGATAACAGACCTTTGCTGCGGTTTCTGTGCAAACAGAGATTCTCATATTCAAAGACGGTCCTCTTTCATTTGCTATCGCTCTAAGCGAAATCAAGGAAATCATCAACCTGCGGCGATTGTTGCAATTGCCTTTTTCAGCACGCTTTGTTTTGGGGCTTGCCAAGCTGCGTAGCACAGTGGTGCCGGTCGTCTCTCCCTACCTTCTCCAAGGTGGGCGTGGTAGGTACGCTAGCAGCGTCGACTACGCCTGCATTGTTGAAGCCGTAAAGATGGAAGCTGCGATTGCTTGTGAAAAGATCATCGGCGTACAAACGGTTCAGATGCCCAAGCGAGTGACTACCGAGATCGCTTCCCAGGTTGAGGTGGAGGGTAAGCGGGTACGGCTACTGAACTTACGCCACACGGTGACCCTCGCCTCTGATTCACTGATGGATGAACGCTTTAGTGTGTCCTTATGAAGGTTGATTTCCAAGGCATCCGGAAAATCATTCGCTTAACGCAGAGGCTAGCAGAAAATGAGGCGGCGGAGGCATCCCAGATCAAGGAGAGTCTACTGAAAATTCCTGGCCTCTGTGTTGGCTCTACACCACAAGCGGATTATGTGCCGATACTGAGTGTTGTCGGTAGCCTGTTGACCGACTCTGCAAGAGGCATGGACCGAGAAAAGATTCTGCATGGGGTGCACACGCTGCAGACGATGGTAAACAACCTTGAGAGCGACGCGGCTCATCTGAATGAAAAAGTACAGCAGGAATTTTTCAAACACTGGTTTCCGCCTGATTTAGCTACGCATGAAGGCCAATTGCAGGATGACACCCTATCACCGGCGGACTTTCTATCTGACGATGACGACATTGATAAATTTTTTGCGACCGAAGTGCAAGAGATTACCGACAAGATGCGCTTCTACGTTCAAGAGCTGGGCTCTCCCAAGCGATGGCGAACAGCAGTCTCGGAACTACGTGGCCTTGCGCATACACTCAAAGGATCTGCGGCTATTATCGGCGATAAGGTCATCAGCAGTGTAGCGCATAGCTTTGAGGAGGCGCTACATTTCAACAAGCAACCTAGTCCATCGGCGATGACGTTATTTGCAGAGACCTGCAGCACTTTCTTGTGGCTCGTATCTCATGGTGAGAGTGAGCCGGAAAAGAGAAAAAACAAATCTGACGCCATCTTGAAGGCCCTGCGTGAGTTTCAAGAGCCACAGCAGATTTCACAGAAATCCATCATGCAGCGGACAAAATCAACAGGCGGTGTTGAAGCACCCCAGCGAGTTTCCTCGGGACAGATCGTTTTTGAACGACTCTCTCTCTTGTTAGATGATGCAGATGCTTCAAAGGCTCTGTTGATGGAAGATATTTCTCAATTACGTAGCATTGGTAAGAACATCGCCCGTGGCATTCAGGCTCTGGAGGATTTACTCAACGAGTTCAAGGCGCTTGCTGTAGGCAACGATGTCGCTACTGAGATAAGCAATTTGGACGCTCGCACTGCGGAGGTTCTTAGTGATTTAGACGAGTACTTCCGTCTTCTCGACCAACGCTTCGAAGGTTGTCAAGATAGCATGGATAAAATTCAAGAGGTGTCCACCGGCCTGTGGCGGGAGATTGTCCATAGTCGTCGTATTCCTATTGGTCGCATGTTTGGCATCTTACAGAAGACTGTGACTGAGTTGTCTACAGAACAAGGTGTTGAAGCAAAACTCAGCCTCAGTGGCGGTGATATTCAGGTCGAGAAGAAGGTGTTTGAGACCCTTTTTGATCCTTTGCTCCAACTCATTCGCAATGCCATCTCTCACGCTATGGAACCGGCAACAGAGCGCTGTGCTCAGGGCAAGCCAGCTGTAGGCAGAATCGATGTTGGCTTCAGCAGTGATGGAGATGATTTTATCATTCAGGTAGCAGACGACGGTAGAGGTTTGCACAGCAAAAAACTGACAGCCTTGGCGCGGAGACAGGGTTTGCTCGATAAGGGTGGAAGTGTTGGTGACGAAAATGTCATCTTTATCTCTGGTTTAACCAGTAGAGAAGACATCAGTGAAGTTGCTGGGCGTGGTATTGGTATGGACGTTGTTGCTACAGGCTTAAAAAAGCTGAATGGTATGATCCAGGTGAAGAGCCGGGATGGCGAGGGCGCCCAGTTCCACATCAGAATACCCGCAAGCCCATTCTATACAACAGCATACGTCGTGCGTGCTGGCAGCTTTCTATTCTCGTTGCCGGCGGCCTTGGTACATGGGCGACATCAGAGTGATCAGCTGTTTTTTTGTGCCGACGATTATCCTCGGATCTCCCTTAGCCGTGTCCTTGGAGGAGGGCCAGGTGAGCGTACCCTTCTTGTTGGTGCTGTTGAAAAGCGTTTCTATCTCGAGGTTGATGAGGTTATTGGTGAACAGCCAGCCGTATTGTCGCGACTGGGTCGTTTCTTTAAGGGATTGCCTCTAGTGTGGGGAGCGACGCTCATGCATGAAGGCGAGATGGCTTTTGTGCTCAACCTGCGGGATTTTTTTGATACAGCGACCAAGTTAGGTCGTCGTCAGAGCAAGAAACGCCAGCCTGGTAGGCGTAAACAGGCTTATCAACGCGCACCTATCCTGGTGGTCGATGATTCCATTACCGTGCGTCAGTATGTTGAGCGCTCGCTTAGAAAGCATGGCTATGAGGTTGATGTTGCCAGTGGTGGCGATGAGGCATTAGAGTTTTTAGCACGACAGCAGTACACTCTGGTGATTACTGATTTGGAAATGCCAGGCATGGATGGTTATGCGCTCATGCGAAAAATTCAGCAGCTAGAGGCATGGCGCCGATTGCCACTCATCGTTATCACCACCCGTATGGATGCAGCACAAAAACAGCAGGCTCTCGATTCAGGCGCTGAACTGTTGCTCACCAAGCCCTTTTCTGAAAAGCAGCTCTTGCGCTCAGTACGCACGTTATTGAGCTAGTACTCTCTTTGGGTTTGGCATTGATTTTGCTTTGAAAAGCGGTATGTGGCCACACCCGCAACGACCGAAGAATGGAAGCTACGGTTTGCTGGCAGGTTTTTTTGCCGCAGTGATGCTCATCTACGGCGGTTTTCTCTTCTCCATTACCTTTGAAAAACCGCTGCTACTGCGCCTGGGTGTCTCACCGCAGCTGCTTGAGAAACTGGTTCCCACCGGAGCTGTGGAGAGGACTGGAGCCAAGACCCATGCCCAAGAAGTTTCGAGCAAGCCGGCTAAAGAGCGGGTGCCGCAACCTTTGCGACCGGCGAAACCAAGCGCAAACCAACCACAGCCCAATCCAGCAATCCAAAAGAAACAAGAGATCAAAGGGACACCGCTTGTGGTTCTGCATGGTCGTGGTGCGCTACGCCTGCGGGTTGGCGAACAGGGCGAAGAGCAGCTCATCGGTGCAGAGGACCCCGTCTCCGGCGGGTTGGCGTTTGATCCCGCAGCCACAGCCTACTTGATTGAGGTGCACAGCACGGGGGAGGGTTGGCAGGAGGTTAATATCAATGACGCTCCATTGCAGATTCTCAAAGAACTACCGGGGATTGATGCCATTTTGGCAGCAGCCATTGACAGCTACCGCAAAGAGCAAACCGCTGCCGGAGCCCTAGCCTTTGATACCATCGGTGACCTAGCTAGGGTCTCTGGCATATCCACCGAACTGGTTGACGCCCTCAGGCCCTTATTAAGTGCGGAAAACGCCGCCAATCAGGATGGCGGCGAAGATGCTGTTGTTGGGGAGGATCAGGGTGGAGAGGATGCTAAGACCTTGCCGTTGACCGAAAAGATTACCCTGATGACAGAGGTCGCCAATACTAACCCCTCTCAGCGAGAGTGGCGCATTCAAATGCCTGGTGCGGTTGCCATTACCGTAGACTTTGCCCAGTTTTCACTTCCTGTTGAACAGCCGCTGACCCTGCTCGATGCCGACGGTCGTGCAGCATCGGTTTTTGGCGGTGATCTCAAGGCCTTCCGTGCGCCGCCGGTAGAGGGCAGCGAGGTGATACTGCGCTGGGATGCCCCTGAAGCCGGCGCTACCGGGGTTTTTCAACTGCAGCAGGCCGTTGGTTACTTTGCCGAAGAGTAGCCGATCTTTTTGATCACGTTGCGTCAAAAGTTCTGGACAAAGCAGACATATTTTGATTAAGTTGACCTCCTACTGCGGTAGGAGACAAACTCGGGTATAATTAATTGTTTAATGAAATCAATTAGTTGTGAGGTACCTATGAAACGCGCCATGACAAAACGGGAAGGCAAAGAAGAGATTCTCAAGAGTTTCGTTGAGAGTAGCCGAGAAGTAGTGCATGGCCTATCGAACGAGAGCCTCGCGGCTAGCCGTGATCTCATGCACAAAATGGTTCGCTATGGCCGCATTACCGAAGATCAGGCAACCAGGCTGGAGAAGAGGCTGGTTGAGCGAATGCAGCAGAGTCGCGAGATTTTTGAGACCAAGGTAGCTGCCATAGCCGAGGGTGTGGTAGACCGCCTCAAGTCCATCACCGAGGACGAGCTCAAGGCGCTGGAAAAACGTCTGAACCGACTCGATGCCAGAACGCATAAGCCTGTGGCGCAACCACGAAGCCGCCAACTCCAATAAACTAACCGCATCGTTAGTATAAGTCCCAAAAGAATGTTTCGGTAAGCCCAACGCTTATGCTAAAAGGGGCCGCATGCAGCGTTTTATTAAGGTATTCCATAAGATCACGGGAGGGCCTGAGAACCTCAAGACCCTGGGTATTGCCCTCTTTGTCGTGCTGCTCATCCGCTCCAGTGTTGCGGCGCCTTACAAGATTCCAACCGGCTCTATGCGTCCCACCCTACAGATTGGCGACCATCTCTTTGTCTCCAAGCTAGCTTACGGCCTCAAGCTTCCCTTTACCAACATCAACCTCACTACCTGGTCGAGACCCAAACGGGGTGATGTCATCGTCTTTAAGTATCCCAAGGATCCGCGTAAAGACTACATCAAACGGGTGGTAGGGTTGCCTGGCGATCGCGTTGAGATCCGTGCCGGGCAGCTCTATGTCAATGGCAAACCTGTAGCGCGACAGGATGTCAACGATGAGGAACAGCACCGGGTGGTTGAAGGGCGCTATCGTCGTTCCGAACACTACCGGCTCTATCTAGAGACGCTCGATGATGTTGCACACTACGTTTTACACCATCGCGACTACTTTTACGAAGGCTTGCATGACCATCCTCCTGTGGTGGTGAAAGAGGACCACTACTTTGTTATGGGAGATAATCGGCACAACAGCCGAGACAGTCGTGAGTGGGGTTTTGTCTCCTTTAAAGCGATTCGTGGACGTGCCCTGGTGATTTTTTTCTCGTTGAAGAAGAATCCCTGGGGTGTTAGGTGGAGTCGTTTTGGAAGGTTTATTCATTAGTGTTGGTTGTTGGATCTGGAGCCCAGGTGGTGGAATTGGTAGACACGCTAGCTTGAGGGGCTAGTGAGAGCAATCTCGTGCTGGTTCGAGTCCAGTCCTGGGCATGTTTTTATGGCGACAAAGAGCGACAAGAGCTTTGAAAACTCTCTCAAGCAACTCGAGCAAGTGGTTGCCAAGCTTGAGGCGGGCAACCTTTCCCTCGACGAGTCGATCAAACTCTACGAAAAGGGGGTGAAGCTCAACCAACTCTGCGAGCAGCAGCTCAAAGAGGCTGCCGGCAAAATCGAGCATTTAAAGAAGAGCTTGGAGAAGAGTTCTTGATGGCTTTCGATTTTACGGCTTTTCTCGACTCCCACCGTGATCGCGTTGACAGCTTTCTCAAGCAACACTTCGATAGCATCGACTGTCCAGCGCAACTGAGAGAGGCCATGGTCTACAGTCTAGATGCCGGCGGCAAGCGCATTCGTCCCATTCTTACGCTTGCCACCGCCGAGGTGGTCGGCGGCGGTCTTGAAGCTGTGCTGCCGATTGCCGTAGCCCTGGAGTGTGTGCACACCTATAGCCTCATCCACGATGATCTACCCGCCATGGATGATGACGATCTTCGTCGTGGCAAACCGACCAACCACAAGGTTTTTGGCGAAGCCAAGGCCATTCTTGCTGGCGATGGTCTACTCACCGAAGCGTTCTACCTTATGTCGCAAGCTAGTGCGGGTCTTGCTCCGGAAACCTACCTCGCCATCATCCAAAGAGTGAGTGCCGCAGCAGGATGCCGTGGCATGGTTGGCGGTCAGCTACTTGATTTGCAACATGAGAACGACACACCCACAGAAGAGTTGCTGCGGCAGATACACACCAGCAAAACCGGTCGCCTCCTTACCGTGGCTGTCGAAGTTGGTGCCTTAGCTGCGGGTGTGAGCGAGAGTGAACTGACCGTCTTTTCCAACTACGGTTTTCATCTTGGCTACGCCTTCCAGATTTACGATGATGTATTGGACATCACCGGCGGTGCTGAGATTGGTAAGGACCCGCGTAGTGATCTTAGGCAGGGCAAGGCTACTTTTGTGGCGCTCATGGGTGTGGAGGCCGCCACGCAAGCCGCCCATGAGGAGATGCAAAAGGCCATTGCCGAGCTTGCCGCTTTTGGCGAGCGCGCCACACCGCTTATCGAACTTGCCCGCTACATCGTCACCCGCAAAAAGTAAATGAGAAGCAATAGCATGCGAGACTCGCACGAAGTAGATTACAACATTGACTACTTTGCCGACCACCCTGAGTTTTTGGATGAGGTTGCCAAGTGGCTCCATGATGAGTGGGCTTGGCAGAATCCTGGCGAAAACAGCGTTGCCGATAGGTTGCAGAGAATGCAAGCTCAGATGCACAAGGAGCGCATACCTATGATGTTTGTTGCATTTGCTGGTGATCATCCCGTAGGTACGGCATGGATCGTTGAGCATGATATGGATTCTAGAAAAGACCTATCCCCTTGGGTGGCAACCATCTTTGTGCGCCCTGAGTATCGCGGCAAAGGCATTGGGTCGGCCTTAGTCCTGCGCGCCATGGATAAAGTACGGCAGCTGGGATACAAACAGGCTTATCTTATCACTCCAGACAGAGAGGGATTTTACGCGCGCTTGGGCTGGAGGACCATGGAAAAGGCGCGCGACCGTAATCGGATGGTGTTCTTAATGACCACAGAGTTTGTTGGCTAAGCTTATAAGAGGCGAACCTCCGTCCCCCGTTTAGATAGGCAGGCGCCCTCTTTAAAGCTTAGGTAGTGTTTTCTCAAGATTTATTAGAAAAACTGCGAACTTCGGATGTTCGTAAACTGCAATGTTCAGTAGTGCCGATATTGCCACCTTAGCATCGAGCAATTCAGAGAAGACGTTTTCCGGCCCACTCCAAATTTCTTTTACCTCTTCTACGACCTTTTCCCTCATCTCCTTTGAGGTAATTTTGTTGAGCTTAGCTCTCAGATTTTCAATAATCTGCGCAAACTCCCCACTATCTAACCACACTCCATGACAATTCTTGCACACATCGATGGAAATCGAGGAGTGTGGAAAAACAATAGAGTATAGTTTTATCTCCTTGCATCTAGGACACAAAAATGTTGAAAGTGACCCTTTTAGTGTCTCAATAGCTTCCAATTCATCGTCTATCCATCTCAAGTCGCCCCATGAACCCTTATCGCAGCGGTCCTTCAGCTGGCGCAACTCGCCTTTGTCGCACCAGGTCCCTTGACATTTATTACAAATGTCTATTTCCACGCCATAGACCTGAAACCTTGCCAAGCTTTCGGTGCACTTTGGACAGCTAAGGTCGCTATTGCCGAGGGGTTTGGCGTGCCTTAATAGAGGTGCCGTTGTACTAGGGTCTCCAGCCATATTTACTCCACTTTTTTCAAACCTAATTCCAGACTATTATATGGCCTTATATGAATAGTGGCAGGGAGTCTAGGGGAGAGATAACTTCTTGCATTTTTTACTAGAAAGGACCTCCGTCCCCCCTTCCTCTGCTAGACTCTCTCCTCAACCTGCAGCGTATCTTCAAAGTTTCTTGGGCGGTCTAAATAGAGTTCGGCAGCGTCAATATTCGCAGCAACATGGACGAAGGTTACGTTAATGAGGTCTTCTCTCGCCTCTAGAGCCTTTTCCGTTGCTGAGATGTTTAAGTATTTCGTTACGATCTCATCGAGTTCCTGTTGTAGCTGCTCATAGGTCTTGCGACGCATGGGCGCGTCCACAACTGCCCTAAAGCCGAACCTTGGGTAATCCCTGCCAAAACGCATCCCTTGATTGATAAGATCGTTTACCACCTTGGCAAGACGGTCTGATAACTGTGTTCTTACCGGACCGTTTTTTCTCCAAGCCATCATCGGCTTTGTCCGCACCCGCCCATTGGACAGCAGTTCAATGAGATCGTGCTTGTCTAGGGTAAAGAGATATTTCTGCAGAGATTTGGCATTTAAACGGTATTTCTTTGCCAGCTGCTCTGGGCTCATGCCATTGACGAGCCCCTCCCAAATACATAAGTAGTCGAGGTTTTTGGCAAGAAACTGCTCTTGTTCAGTACTGTATTGCTTCATTCCCTCTTTGCCACCTTGTTCTGATAAGGTCGCCACCTCGGCAAAGGTTAGACCGAGCCAAGCTAAAATCTCATGCAGCCGCTGCAGGGTGAGATCGTCCTTATTGAGCACGCGCTTCACCGTGGTTGGTGAGACCTTGAGCACCTTGGCGAGCTCTTCATAGGTGCGTCCCTTTTTTCTCATGATGGTCTTAATAAGATCCTTCATCCGGCGAATTTCCAAAGCTTCCGACATCACATGACCCCTTTTGAAAGGTTTAGTAGCAAAAAACAGCCTGTCTTTTGACCGATACGCTTATATTTACATCAAACGGTACTCTAGCAAGATAATGAGGTCAATAAATAACCTTATGTTCAATTTTTTTGGAAATAAGGCTCTAAAATGAATCTTTTTATGATTACGTGGTCACTAAATGGCCATTTATAGAAAGAGATTTGCAAAAGGTCATTTTATGTTATTTAGCTCTTGTCAGCTTAACAAAAGGGAGAGTCAAGAATGTTCCAGAAAAAATCGCAATTCCAAAAGATGAACAAAGGCAAGGCCCTTAGCCAACCTTGGCTGCTCTGTCTCTTTCTGCTGTTGGCCCTTATTTGGGGGGCGACCTTTCTTGCCACCAAGGTGGTTGGTAACGTCGTTCCTGCCACGCACGGCAGCGGCTATCGTTTGCTGCTCTCCCTGATCGTTCTTCACCTCGTTTTTAGGCTGAGACGGGCATCCACACGTATACCCAAAAGGGATCTCCCTGCTGCCTGGATCAATGGCATTTTGATCATGGCGATTCCTTACATCTGTATGTTCTTTGGCATGCGTTATATCTCCTCAGGGCTGGGCGGGATTATTGAAGGTTCCATGCCTATTTTTGTCGTTTTGGCCTCGTCGTTCATGCTCAAGTGCAAAGCCTCCCTTACTTCCAAGACTGTCTGCGGTCTTAGTGTCGGTTTTATTGGACTGCTACTGGTCTTTGCCGACAAAATTGAATTTCAGGGTAGCTTCAGCGAGGTCCTTGGCGTTGGCTTCATCCTTGTCAATGTCATCGCCTTTGCCACGGGCACAGTGATCAGTCGCAAGCTTCTCTCTAGCAAGAAACTCAACATCCATGCTCTGCTGTATCAACAAAACCTAGCGAGCTTGCTCTTCATCGTGCCGCTCATGTTAGCGGTTGATGGACTACCGTCGTGGCAGGCAGCAACCCACTCTCTGCCGACAATCTTTGGCATCCTCTTTCTCGGCATCTTTCCTACAGCCATGGCCAATTACATCTATTCCTTGCTCGTTCGCGAGTGGGGTTCGGTGCGTGCCGGTGCTGTAGGTTATCTCATTCCTGTTGTTGCTATCTTGCTGGACTATCTAGTTTATGGCCACGTTGCCAGTCTTTTGGAGATTGCCGGTGGAGTGACGATTCTCGTCGGTGTCGCCTTGCTCCAACCAAGCGCCATGATGGGCAGAGCCTTCGTGGCGCTAAGGAGTGTCTGGAAACGCACCCAATTGGCCAGCACTACGTCCTACCCAAGTATGCAATTAGAGAAGGTCGCTTAGGGAGTACTTTTTGACACGAAAAAATTCTCTAGACGAGTAAAAAACAACTCGTTTTGTCCCCTTTCGTGATCGTAACTGATTAAAATCATTATAGCTGGCCTCTGGTATGCTCTTTGCTCTACTAGCTTACTCCTCACCTTCACCATACCCCTTATCCACTGGGCTGACACCGGGAGCAGAGATGCTCCCGGTGGAGAGTCTATTTTTATTCGAGAGCCCGCAAAGGCTTTAGGGTGGCTACTCGCATCGACTATAGTTTTTAACGCCTTTACGATGCTCTCGAGCTCTACGCTTACTCGCGAATAAATCGCTCGGTCGCTTTATATTTATAGCTGGGGGCCCGCCTCGGCTGTAAGGATGCTACTCGCGTTTATTATAGATTCAACGCCTCGTCGATGCCCCCAGACCCCGCGCTCACGGTCGAATAAATCGACCGTTCGCTTTTCAGCTGGGGGCCCGCCTCGGCTGTAAGGCAGCAGTTGAGTGTCTCTAGATTCTCTGCAACAGTGTTCCTAACCTGAAAAGACCAATTGCATTTGCTCTCCGTTAACCGCTACGCTCCAGTTCTCTTCAGTATAATTTTCCACTTTATGACCCGATCTCAAAGTCGCGCAGATCTCTTTTACCATGGGCAATTCTAAGCCTGCACTGTTATGCACGATTAGCTCAAACGAATCTTGCTTAAAACAGTCTATAGAGGCTCTGTAGATACCAGCGTCCGATTTCTTGGTACCTGGTATCCATCTATGCCATTTATTTGGTAGCTCACCAAATAGGTCAGTTGGCACTTCAACATTCATCGAATCAAAGGAAACAATCGGGGTATCTACTCGACCTATCCAACGACGCCTCTCTAAGCGTTTTTCGGATAGGTACTCCATCGCCCAAGTCCAAGCCCGATCCTCATCTTTTTGATAGGAGGGATAGATTGAGTGAAACCATGGGTCTTTTCCATGAAACAAGATCTCATGGGATCCCCAATCAAGTTCAGGGTACTGGCTAGAGAGGTTTTCCAGCACACCCTGCTCATACCCCAGACCACTAAAGGCCAGCCCTAAGCCAACCCGCTCAAAGTCCTTACCACGCTTGAGAAACTCCAAATAAACTCCTGACGAGCTTTTCAGATATACTCCAGACCACGAATAGTCTCCTGCAGAGGTATCGCGTACCGCGGTTCCAGGTATCAGCTCACCTAGGATTTTGAGGCTATCAAACTGATCCGCGTCAATTCCAGCATAAAAGTGATCGAGGAATAATGCATTTGTTTTTGGAGTAGTCATTTGAAGTCTGCTAGCCAAACAGTTCGTGTAGTCGGGCATCCTTTTTTGGCGCGCCGCCATAGAGGCGTTGCCAGATGGTTGGGTTTTCCATGCATAGATAGATCGGCACCTGTGGCCACCTTGGTCGCAACCAGCGCATCATCCGCTCATACACATCCATGCGCTGTTGTGCTGGGTAGCGCTCCTTGGCATCGACGCCAGCAATGAACTCTCCTAACGGTAGTTGGCTCTGAGGGTGTCGCTGCAGTACGACTCTTTTGAGTCCCTTGGGATAACGTAGCGTACCCAAGCTTATCCAAGCGATTTTTTCTGAGGCAAAACGTGCGGTGATCTCTTTGATCAGCGCCAGGTATTGAAAGTTCCAACCGGGAAAGCGGATGATCGGATCAAAGTGGAAGGCAACCTGGTAGCCGGCAGCAGCTACCTTGGCTGCAGCTTGCAACCGTGCCTCCAAACTAGCAGTGCCGTGCTCGTCAGCATCGACAATAGAACGTGGATTGATCGACCAACCAACGACGGTGCTGCCCTGGGGATCGACCTTAAGCAGGTTGTCGACATAATCTGACTTTGTCTTAAGCTCGAGAGTGGCGTTCTTATACTTTCTAAAGAAGCGCACCAGCTCTCTGCCATGATCAGTAATGGCATCCAACGCCAGACTATCAGCGAGCTCACCCGTACCAACACGAAACTGCTTGTTTGGAGATGCCTGAAAGATGGTGTGTAGCTCACTCAGGAAGTCATCGCTGTTCACATGCAGCCGCATAAAGGGTGAGGTGAGATGATTTTGCAAGTAGCAGTAAGTGCAGTCAAAGGGACAGTTCTCCACAAGATCCATGACAAAATAGTTACAGCAGTAGGACTTTTGTGTTCCTGGACAGGCGTGCATGAACCTGCCCTTACCCTTGGTTAACCACAGCACGCGCTTGCCATGAGCAAAGCTGTCACGCTGCCACAACAGTTGGCGAACTATCTGCTTTTGCTCACCCAATGTCACCACATCAGTCTGAATCGGGCCAAGCCGCGCAAGGATCTTCTCAGTGGCTGGCAAATGGGCAACTTCAGTTGCGATCAACACCTGTTCAAACTGCGGTAGCACAGGCTTCATAGTCGTTCGATATAGCCGCGGAAAGATACTTGGGTCAAGCGGCCGCGTAAATCTTCTAAAAGGCGTTCAAGTTCCTGCGGTGATCGAAAGGACAGCGTCAACTTCGCGGCCTCTTCCCTGTCGACAGCGGTATCAAGTTTAAACTGTTTTGGCATACGGAAAGACTCCCACTCATCTCTTAGACTGTGTGCCAATCGGCTGGTTTGCGGATGCCTTAGCTCTTCCAATGCTGCAACTAACTGCTTGGTGCTGTTGGTTTGCGTAAAGATCTGCTTAAGTTGCTCTATAGCCTCACCCCGACGTTCGATCTCTAAGAGGAGTTGTGCGAGGCGACGCCACTCACTTACCGAGGGCCTTCGGGGCTGTGCATAGTCTAGGAGGTACTGCTGGCACCGTGGGCTGAGCTCAGCTACAATGGGCATCGTTGCTAATGGCACCTGTCTCTCGGCAAATTCTTGCTGCAATCCAGAGTCTATCTCTGCAAGCGCAACAATAGCGTTCCATAGGGTCGGGTTTTCTAAACTCCCTAAAGCGGCAAGAATGTAGTCGGCCATGGGCGGCACTGTTTGTGGCGAGAGCAGTCGGCTCAACTCAACCAGTTCGCCGGTAACTCGAGATTGGTTCTCTTGGGCGTGCAGGTGCATGCGTAACAGCAGCGCTGTGGCGTAGTCGATTTCTTCAGCAGCGAGAATAACCGCTGGGAAACTCTTCTTGTTGCCATAGAGTTGCTGCCACGCTTGGAGTCGTTTGCGACCGTCGATGACAAAGTGCGAGGGCTCTCTGCTGTAGAGTATCGCTGGCATGAGAAAGCCGACCTGCTGTAGAGACTGCACCAGGCTCATGGCAACGTCGTCCGAACCGAACCCCGTCAGATCCACTTGTTTCAGCGTCACCTGGTGGATAGCTGGCTCTTCTCTACTCGTGTAGGGTTTCATCAATGCCCTATAATTTCTTTTCGTGTTTAACATCATCTCTACATGGCACATCCAACCAGTCCCTCGGCGAATGGCTCGTCGGCCTCCGGCCTCCTGCGCTTGATTTCGCCTCAGGCTGGTTGGATGCGCCGGCAGAGGTAAGGTTAGATGCAATAATTTCTATTTTCTGCTGCGCACACTCCGCGTCAGTGATGGTACGACAACCCGAGAGAAAATAAAGCGCAGCCGAGCGGAGCGAGGCGAGCCATTTCTCGAAGGTTGTTGTACCATCACTAAGGTGAGTGTGATCAACAAAAACAAAACAATAAAGAACAATAAAGGTAAACATACCTATTCCTGTTGTTTGAAGAGTGCCTCACCAATAGTGAGTAGCCGTGCGAGCAGAAAGTCTCTATCCTCGCGGGCGACGATCTCAAAGTGCTGGCTCGCTTCCTCCCACTTACCACGCATAATGTAGTTCATGCCCAGCAGGTATTCTGCCTTAGGATTGTCTGGTGAGAGTTCTAGCGCCTTTTGTAAATAGCGTACAGACTCTTCATAATCCTTTTTAGCGTAGAGAATCTCGCCCATGGCTAGATGCAAGATGGGGTTGTCTTGCTGCAGTGCGAGCGCCTTTTCTATAAACTGCTGTGAGCGATTGTATTCCTCTGTTTCGAAAGTGTGGATGGCAGCGTGCAGGAGTAGTAACGAGTCGTTTGGAGCCTTCTCCATGAGGCTTTCCAGCAGTGTCCACGCTTCGGCAAAGTTATGCTCACGGTGTAGTTTATCAATCTTTTTAACAATACGGTTTCGCTTCATGAAATTAAAGTAGCCCATCATCATCCCTTTGCTTTATTTTCTGCCTGCTGCAGTCTTTTTTGAATGAATGTATTGTTAGGCTCGGCACGCAGTGCTAACTGTAAGTTCAATATTGCGCCATTATAGTCTTGTTGCTGTAGGTTCGTCATTGCCATGGTGTAAAATTTCTTAGCCTGCGAATTTTTAATCTGAATATCCGAGCGTTCTTTCTTTTGCACAACGTCTCCAGCGTCTTTGAGACGCAACGACTCTACTTTACTAGTCGTCTGTTTGAGTTGCTTATCGTACTCTCGTTTTTTTGTCTCATTGCGTAACACCATGTAGGCCTCAACGCAGCGCTTATGAATGGCAGCAGCCTTTGTCTTGAGTGAGGCGTCCGTCGAAGTAAAGAACCTGTCTGGATGAAATTGCCTGGTGCGTGTGTGATAGGCCTTTTGGATTTGGGCGCGGTTGGCATGGCGCTCGACTGCCAAGATCGTGTAATAGTCGAGCTGGTCAAGCGTGCGGTGGATGGCAATGACTTCAATAGCCGTACTATGGGCCGGATCAACTTCACGTAGCAGTTGGGTGGCCGCAGCATGGGTGGGGTCACGCTTGAGTATCTCAACAAGGTGCTTTCTAGCAGCCTCTTGCTGTTGTTGCTGGTGTTTAGCCTCGGCCATAAACAGATAGGCGTCAAGGCAGTCAGGGTTTTTTTGGCTGGCAGCCTGCAACTGTGATTCTGCCTTGGCGGTTTCTCCTAGTCGTTGCAGAGCTCGCCCGCTCCAAGCGAGCAGCAGTGGATCCTCGCCGCCCCTCTGCAACCCTGCCTGCAGCGCCTCGCAGGCTTCGGGAAATTTGCCTGCCTGGAAAAGCGCTTTACCCTGTTTGAGTGCGCTGTCCGCGGCAATGGTCTTACTCTGCTGCTCAAAAGTGCCTTGACCGCCTTCTTGCAGAAAAGCGCGGTACTCCTCTCTTTTGGCATTACTGCTAAGGGTTGGCATGAGGCGTTTTAGCAGCTGCAAGAATCTTTCAACCTTTTGTTGCTGTGCTGGGGGAAACAGCGGTCGTACCGTATCTATGGAAAACTCGCGACTGAATTCCTTGCAACGGGCAAGAATATCCTCCTCAGTTGCCTCTGCTGTCAAACCAATCAGCTCAAAGTAATTTGTCCGCTGTTCTTGCCGTGTCAACATGGTTTCAACCTTGTGCTTAAGCTGTTTTTGTCTGTTGCTGAGCTTTTGCAGGAACTCTCGATCCTCTCGTGCACTCTTGCTTTCCAGAGAGATGATTCCCAGTAGTTTTAACTTCAGAAGGTTTTGTCCAATCTCTTCGGAATCGAGAAGGCTCTCCTCGTAGACTTGCTTGACGGTTTCCGCCCCGCTAGCAATGGTGAGCACTCCCTTTTCTTCTGGAAGCAGGCTGAGCTCTGTCAGGTGTTCCCATGCGTCACGGTTATAGATAATGAGGTTGCTGGGGCAGATGTCAGCATGGTATTGGGCAATACGCGGACTATCAAAATACTCGCTAATGGCATTGCAGTAGATGCGCAAAAAGTTCTGCACTGGTGTGCCCGTGGGTTTGGGAATCAGCGCACCTAATTCGCAGTAACCACTGCGCAAGCTGAAGAGATTGGCAAGACGCCGCTTTTGTACCAGGTACGCCAGTTCCCTGGCCTCTTCTTCGCTAAAACGACCAAGCTGGCTGATGAGTGCAGTAGGAGTTTGTGGATTCTTTGCGGCTAGCTCTTGTAGTTGATCTGCTTCTGCTGCGGAGATTTTGTTCAGGCTGTTTAACAGCGGTCCTAGGGTTTCGCTACGAAGGTTTGAGGTCACGTTTAAGGGTTTGCCATCACGAAAACTTACGCGACGTACGATTTTGTCCTTCTGCAGTGTTGCCAAGCCAGAGAAAGCTTTGCTGTAGAGCTGCAAAAGAAGCATGGCGACACAGCGTTGGGAAAGATCAAAGCGACTGCTGTCTGGATTGGCAGAGGTCAGCGTTGGTTTGGACAAGGGCAGCCTACTCCATGGCTTCAGCGGTATTGCGCTGTAGCTCATCCAGCTTGTCTTGTGGCAGCCTGCCGGCAGCGTCTAACTTGATAGATTGGCTGGCGCCGGTGTGCAGGTCACGTGCAGAGACGTTGAGGATACCGTTGCTGTCTATTTCAAAGCTGACAGAAATCTGTACTTCGCCACGTGGTGCTTTGCGAATACCCGCAAGCGTGAATTGACCTAAGAGCTCGTTTTCCGAGGCAACCCGAGACTCTCCTTGGTATACCTTGATCAACACCGACTCTTGGTTATCCGTGGTAGTTGTGAAGATCTTCGTACTGTCTGTTGGGATCGGCGTGTTGATTTCAATGAGCCGATCCAGGCCGCCACCGAGAATCTCTACGCCTATGGAAAGTGGTGTCAGATCTAACAGGACAAGGTTTTGTGAGTCCTGGAGCAGTTCAGCGCCTTGAATGGCTGCGCCCACAGCGACCACTTCGTCTGGATTGATTCCAGACTGTGGATCTTTCTGGAAGTAGTGGCGAACCGAGTTGTAGACAATGGGAATGCGAGTGGGGCCACCCACGAGAATGACGCCATCAAGATCGCTCGGCGTTAACCTTGCCATCATCAAGGCCTCGTCACAGACTTTGAAGGTCTTTTGAATCAGATCCATGACCATCTGATCGAAGGTTGATCGCTCTAAGGTCATATCCAAGTCAATGCTTCCCTTGGGCGTTTTTGTCAACGCCGGGATGAATAGCTGCACCTGTTGTTTGTTGGTAAGCTCTACCTTAGCGCGTTCAGCACTGTCCTTAAGCTGCTGCAACGCATTCCTATCACCACGGGGATCAACGCCGTGTTGTTGAACAAACTTTTCTGAGACGTAGTCGATGATACGGTCGTCGAAGTCATCACCGCCGAGGTAGGTATCACCGGCGGTTGATATGACTTCGTAGACACTTTCACCAAGCTCAAGAATACTAATATCAAAGGTACCACCGCCAAGGTCGTATACGGCAACACGCTGTTTTAGCTTTTTGCCGTAACCGTAGGCAAGTGCGGCAGCCGTAGGCTCGTTGATGATCCGCAGCACGTCCATACCAGCGATCTTGCCAGAGTCTTTTGTGGCAGCACGCTGATTGTCGTTGAAGTATGCGGGAACGGTTACTACGGCTTTTTTGATAGTTGTTCCTAGGCGTTTCTCAGCAATCTGTTTCATGCGTTTCAGGATAAAGGCGGATATCTCCTGAAGGGTGTACTCTTTGCCACGCACCTTGATCATGACCGAACGATTGGGGCCCTCGATGATTTCATAGGGACAGACCGCCTTAGCCTTTTTGACCTCCGCAGAGAAAGACTTGCGACCAATAAGCCGCTTGGCAGAAAAGATGGTGTTTTCAGCACTGGTAATCATGTGCGCTTTGGCGGCGCGGCCAACAAGGACAGTGCCATCCTCGGCAAAATGCACCACCGAGGGCTGGATGGTCTCACCCTCTTCGTCTGGCAGGACGTTGATGTGTCCCTCCTGCATCACGCCAACACAGGAGTTGGAGGTACCTAAATCAATCCCGATGACCAATTCCACTGCGTCCCCAGTTCAATACAACCTATTGATAAAATTAAGAAACTTTAGCGCATCCTAGCCTATGGACCTACAATTGGCAAGTGCAAAGGGGCTGTTTGTCACCCCTAGGTGTATCCATTATATTCTCGCCTGCATGAAAATCGGTATTGTTGGCATACCAGGTAGTGGTCGCAGTACGCTGTTTGCGGCGTTGACCGGTCTGACCGCAACAGAAGGGTTGGCCGCCAAAGGGTCGGTGGGAGTGATCAAGGTTCCAGATCCACGCCTGGATCGTTTGGCGCAACTCTATCAGCCGGCCAAGGTCACCGCGGTTGAGATGACGCTGTACGATCTCTTCGGCTCAGGCGATGGTCAAGCATCGTTAACTGCAGCGCACTTAGCACAGATTCGTCAGATGGATCTCATCCTTCACGTGGCGGGTTTTTTTGCCACAGCGAAGGAGGCAACACTAAAGTCGATTCAACAGCTGTTGGATGAATTTCTTTTTGCTGATCTAGCAGTAATCGATAAGCGCCTGCAACGTCTGCAGAAGGAGGGCAAGAGGGAAGCGGAGCTTAAGCTGTTACAGACCCTGAGCGCTCACCTTGAAGCCAACAGGCCTCTGCGTAGCTGCATGTTAACCCAACAGCAAGAGCAAGCGCTTACAGGTTACGCGTTCATCAGCCGCAAACCTTACCTGCTTGTTGTGAACCAACGCGAAGAGGGTGCCGAACCGCTTAATGGAGCTCTACGCTCTTTGAGCGTGGAGCAGCAGTTTGCCTATTTCCATCTCTGTGCCCCTCTGGAGAGGGAGATCATGGCGCTCGCTGCGGATGAACGCGGCCACTTTCTCAAGGAGCTCGGCATTGATGAGCCTGCGCAGGCGGCGATGATCCGTAAAAGCTACGAGCTCATGCAGTTGATTAGCTTTTTTACCGTGGGCAAGGATGAGGTGCGCGCTTGGACCTTAAAAAAGGGGTGCACGGCCCTGGAAGCAGCCGGTAAAATCCACACCGACCTGCAGCGCGGTTTTATTCGTGCTGAGGTGATGCGCTATGAGGATCTCATAGCCTGTGGTAGTGAAAAGGCGTGTCGCAAGGCCGGTAAACTGCGACTTGAAGGCAAAGACTACGTGGTTGCCGATGGCGACATTTTTCACGTCCGGTTTAATGTCTAGGTTGTGCTTATAAAGCGTTGTTTAAATGGAGGCTGCCATGCCTAAGGCTGCAAAAACTTTTATAGAAGGCGCGCACTATCTTGGTGATATTGGCTTTCCAGGTGAGTTTCCATTCACGCGTGGTATTTATCCGACCATGTACCGTGGCCGCCTCTGGACCATGCGCCAGTATGCGGGCTTTGGCACGGCCAAAGAGGCGAACGAGCGTTTTCACTATCTGCTAAAACAGGGACAGCGTGCTCTCAGCGTGGCGTTTGACCTGCCAACCCAGCTCGGACTCGATAGCGATGACTTCCTCGCGCGCGGCGAGGTTGGGCGGGTCGGCGTTGCTATCAACCATGTAGAGGATATGGAGCAGCTCTTCGCCGGCATTGATCTATCGGCTGTCAGCACCTCGATGACCATAAACGCCACTGCGCCAATCTTACTAGCGCTCTACGCTGCTGTAGCCCAACGTCGTGGTATTGGCTGGGAGAAGCTGCGCGGCACGGTGCAAAACGATATCCTCAAAGAGTTTATTGCTCGCGGCAACTACATCTATCCCCCCGCAGCCAGTATGCGGTTGGTTACCGACCTCATCCACTTCTGTGATCAGAGCCTGCCACAGTGGTATCCTATTAGTATTAGCGGCTACCACATTCGCGAGGCAGGCGCGACTGCCTGTCAAGAACTTGCCTTTACCTTTGCGAATGCCATCGCCTATGTGCGTGCGTGTGTGCACACGGGTTTGGATGTTACCAAGATTGCCAGACGACTGAGTTTCTTTTTTAGTGTGGACAATGATTTTCTTGAGGAGATTGCTAAGTTTCGCGCGGCAAGAAAGATTTGGGCAAAGATTCTTACGGAAAAGTTTTCTGTAGCAAAGAGTGAGAGCGCGGCGCTGGCTTTACGCTTTCACGCACAAACAGCCGGATCGACGCTGACAGCAAAACAGCCACGTAACAACATTGCCCGCGTCACCATGCAGGCGTTGGCAGCCGTGCTCGGTGGCGCACAGTCGCTGCACACCAACGCCTGGGATGAGGCGTTGGCTTTGCCGAGCGAGGCGAGCGTGCGTTTGGCACTACGCACACAACAGATCATTGCCGAGGAGAGTGGGGTGGTCGAGACCATCGATCCGCTAGGCGGATCGGTTGCTGTGGAGGGGATGACCGCGGCGATGAGTGACGATGTCTGGACGCTTCTTGAAGAGGTTGAGGGGCTTGGTGGGGCGGTCAGAGCAGTAGAAACGCAGTTCTTTCAGCAGGCAATCACCCAGAGTGCCTATGAACACCAACGGGCCGTTGAAGCAGGAGATGCTGTGGTTGTTGGCGTCAACCGCTATATCGATGCCAAGGAACGGGGTGACTATGGTTTGCTCCAGCTCGATGCAAAACTCGAACAACAGAAGCTACAAAAGCTCAAGTCGTTTAAGAAGAGGCGTTCGGCTAAACGCGTTCAACAGCACGTAGATGAGTTGCAGCGTGCTGCGGCAGATCCACAGCAGAATCTTCTACCGGTGATCATCCAAGCTTTACAGGCAGATGTGACGCTTGGGGAGATCAGTCGGGCGTTGGTACAGCACTTTGGGCGTTATACCGGGGATACCGTAATCTGAGTGCGATGGTGGCGAGTTCACAAACTCTAACGGGTGAAGTTCATCGTATCGTCTTTGCGAGTGACAGTGGCGATTTTACTGTGGCGCGCATTTTGGATGAGCAGGGCCGACAGCTTACCGCGGTTGGCAATTTGGCCGGTCTGCAGCCTGGCGAGTTTGTCAAGATGTGCGGTGGTTGGGTGGAGAATCCCAAGTTTGGACGACAGTTTGAGGTCCAATCCTATCTGGTACAGTCGCCAAAGACCGCAGTTGGATTGGAACGCTATCTTGCCAGTGGAATCTTGCCAGGCGTGGGTCCAAAGACCGCAGCACGTATCGTTAAGCAGTTTGGTGAGACAACGCTTGCCGTGCTCGACAAGACTCCGGAGAGGTTGCGTGACATTAGCGGTATTGGCCGTAACCGGGTAGAGAAGATCATTGCCTCGTGGCAGGCGCGGCGTTCCCTGCATGAGGTCATGGTTTTTCTGCAAGGTTATGGCATTAGTGCCGCCTTTGCTGAGCGCATCTACCGTCTCTACGGCGATCGAGCCGTCTCTGTGCTCAAGAGCAACCCCTACCGTCTGGCGTGGGAAGTGCATGGCATTGGTTTCAAGAAGGCCGATCAGATTGCTCTTGAACTCGGTTTTACTGAGCGCAGCCCGCAGCGGTGTGAGGCGGCCGTTATCTATCTACTCCGTTCTATGGCAGACAAGGGTCATGTCTTCTATCCGCTTGATGATGTCATCCGCGACACCACTGAACTCATTGAGGTGAGTGAGGAGGATGTTGGTGCTGGAATTCAAGCAGCTGTTAGCAACCAGCGTCTCGTTCTCGATGAATTTTCCTGGCAGGACCCGCAGAGTGAGGAATTCTGGCGTAGCCAAGCGCTCTACCTTGCACCGATGTTTCAAGCAGAGGTGGGGGCAGCGGCTGAACTTGCAAGGCTGCTAAAGCCGAAACCGGTAGCGGTCGGAGAGCTGCAAAACCATCTTGCCAGGCTGCATACGCAAGCCGGAGTCGAGCTTGGTTCCGAGCAACGCCAGGCTTTAGAGCAGACCCTGCAGGCTCGGGTGAGCATCATCACCGGTGGGCCAGGTACGGGTAAGACAACCATGATCTGGGCGCTGGTGCAGATCTTGAGTGCCATGCAGCAGGAGGTGCTGCTGGCAGCACCCACAGGACGCGCAGCCAAACGCCTTGCTGAGGCAGCGGGCAAAGAAGCTAAGACACTGCATCGACTCCTAGAGTATCGTCCTGCTGGCAAGAAACGGCAGAGAAAGTTCTGGCGTAATCGTGAACATCCGCTTGTCTGTGACTGGATCGTGATTGACGAGACCTCAATGGTAGACATCTTTCTTATGCATCAGCTGCTACAAGCAATTCCTACAGGCGCATCGTTACTGCTCGTTGGCGATGTTGATCAATTGCCATCGGTTGGCAGTGGCAATGTGTTGCGCGATCTTATTGACTCACGCGCGATCCAAGTTTCTCAACTGTCGCAAATCTATCGCCAAGCACGGGGTAGCCTCATTACCTTAAACGCCCACGCCGTCAACCGCGGCGATTTCCCCAAGCTCATCCCCCTGCACAAGAACGAAGATAGCCATGAGGTTGCAGCGGCAGACTGTCTCTTTGTCCGCGAGGAGCAGCCTGAGAAGATGATTACGCGTATCGAACAACTATGCGCTCGTGAACTCCCGCAGCGCTTTGCCGTCAACAGCTCTGAGGATATACAGGTGATTACACCCATGCACCGTGGACCGGTGGGCAGTCAAAATCTCAACCGCGTACTGCAGCAGAGACTCAATCCCCACGGCAGACAACTGCATCGTGGTAGTCGCAGCTTTCGTGTTGGGGATCGGGTCATGCAGATTCGTAACAACTATGACAAAGAGGTCTTCAATGGTGATGTCGGCCAGATCATGAGTATGAATGAAGAGGATGGTGAAGTGGTGGTACGTTTTGATTTTGTTGAGGCGAGTTATACTTTGGCTGAGCTCGATGAGATTGAGCTCGCTTATGCGATCACTGTGCACAAGTCACAGGGTAGTGAGTATCCGGTGATCATTGTACCGCTCACAACCCAGCACTTTGTCATGTTACAGCGCAACTTGCTCTATACGGCAATTACCCGTGGTAAGATGTTGGTCGTGCTCATTGGCTCTACCAAAGCCATTGGCATGGCAGTGAACAATGATGCTCTGGCAAGACGTTTCAGTAACCTCAGCCACCGCATCCGCGACGCTGTTCCAGCTAACTCGACTTAGCGCAAACAGCGAAACGGGAAGGAGTCGTCAGTTCCAGTGATTTCAAAGAGTTATATGAGGAAGGCTCAGGGGTTGGCCATCGGCAGGCTACTACCGGCGTACTCACGAACAAGCGTCTGATAGAGTGTTGACTGTTGCAGCAGCCGTTGGTGGCTGCCGGCAGCAACAATCTTGCCTTGTTTCATAACGAGGATGCGGTCGGCTCTCTGGATGGTGGAGAGTCGATGGGCAATGACCAAGGAAGTGCGTTCGCGCATGACAATAGACATGGCTTGCTGAATCTCTGTCTCTGTTCTGGCGTCGATATTTGAAGTTGCTTCATCGAGAATCAGCAGGCTTGGATTGAAGTAGAGTATGCGTGCCAATGCCAACAGCTGACGTTCTCCTGCAGAGAGGTTGTAACCGCGCTCCCCGAGAAGATCATCTAGCTGAAAGTGATGCTGTAGTTTTAACCTTGTAAAGATGGCTTCAATACGCTGCTGTCTCTCTGGCGATAAGGGCTGTGGTTGCATGGCAACGTTTTCTGCGGCACTGCCGTGAAAGACGGCAACGTCTTGCGGTACCATGCCCACGATCTGCCGCAGTTCTGCCAAAGGCAGATCACGGATTTCTCTTTCCCTGTCGGCTTGGTGCAGCACAATCCTACCCTCTTGAAAATCATAGAGCCTGAGCAAGAGGCGGGCGAGCGAGGTTTTGCCACTACCTGTAGCTCCGACCAGGGCAAGGTTTTCGCCACTATGGATATCGAGGCTAAGCCGGTGCAGTACCTGCTTGCCGTTGCCATAGCTCAGTGAAACCCCTTGTATGGCCACTGCGAGCGGCGCCTCTGGGTTGAAGTTTGCAGTAGTCTTGGCGCCGTCGATCTCTTCTCTTTCCTTGAGGATGGCGAGAATTCTCTCACCCGAGGCTACGGCACTCTGAATGATGGAAAGCTTACCGCTGAATTCGCGCAGTGGTACAAAAAAGCGGTTGAGGTATTCAATGAACGCCACCAGAGTTCCAAAGCTCAGTGCCCCCTCACTACTAAGTGGGGCGGGACTGTTGGCAAAGTTCCCGGTGATAAGACTGCTGCCGTACCAGACAATGATTGCTAGGGTAATGCTGCCAAAGAGCTCAATGATGGCAAAGAACATGGCATCGGCGCGGATGGAGTGTAGTGCGGCTTGCATGGTTTGGCGGTTGATATCATTGTACTCAGCAAGGTTCTTCTCCTCACGTTGAAACAACTTGATCACCTCGATGCCGGCAATGCTCTCGGCCAGATAACCATTGAGTTTGCCGACTAGGCGACGGATTTCGGTGTAGGCAGTGCGCAGTTGCTTTTGAAAGCCAATGCCAATGTAGAATAACAGCGGCATCAACACCAAGGACATCAGAGCCAGGCGGAAGTGCAGATGCAGTAACATGGCGATAATCGCCACCAGCATGACTAGATCTTTCACAAGCGAAACAATACCGTTCACAAAGAGATCATTGATAGTGGAGACATCGTTGTTAATACGAGACACAATCACGCCCGTGGGATGTCGGTCGAAGTAGCGCAGTGGAAGTTTTAGAGCATGGTTGAAGAGTTTGCCCCGCATATCAAAGAGCGCCCGCTGCGCGCCAACGTTAATGAAGTAGTTCTGAAAGAAGTCAGCGATATCTTCGAAAAGGAAGACTATAAGATAGAATAGGCTGAAGAGCGCCACACCCACGACGTCGGCTCTGCTAATGTAGTTGTCGATGGTTACCTTAACGATAAAGGGCTGCAGTAGATGGAAACCAGCTGCCAGGGGAATCAGCAGTGCCGCAAAGAGAAAGAGCCGGCGATGCGGCCAGGCAAATTGCAGCAGATCCATAAGGATGCGGATGGAGCTGCTTTTTTTTAGCCGGCCCTTCATACCGAGGTTCTCAAACGTTGTAGGTTGAAGAGGCGTTGGTAAAGACCGTGTCGTTCTAAGAGCGTCTTATGCGTGCCAGACTCCAGAAGGCCGCCTTGGTCCAAAACAAAGATATGATCAAAACTCTCAGGTTGGACAATCCGTTGCGATACCAGCAACACGGTAGTCTCGGCAAAACGTTGGACGATCTGACGCCATACGTAGGCAGCTGTCTTACCGTCAAGCTGAGCAATGGGGTCATCCAGCAGCAGGATTTTTGCTTTCTTAGCCAACGCCCTTGCTAGGGCGGTGCGTTGGCGTTGGCCGCCAGAGAGGGTAAAACCCTGTTCACCCACAAGGGTCTCCCAGCTATGGACAAATTGAGGTTCATCCAGTTTTAGTGCAGAGATGCTGGTGGCGTCGTTGATATCCATGGTTGCGGTGGTGGCATAGAGAATGTTTTCTCTAAGGCTGCGGGAAAAGACAAAGGCGTCTTGGGGGCAGTAGCTTACGGCGATGCGGATGGCAGCGCTGTTCTTGGCATTGGCTTGCAGTTTGCCAACTTCGAGCCTACCCTGATCTGTAGTGTAGAGGCCGCTTAGTAACTTCAACAGCGTGCTCTTACCTGAGGCAGTGGGGCCGGTGATGAGCACTTTGTCGCCACTGTTGATCGTCAACGAAAGCTTAGCAAGCGCTTGTTTACCGTTACCCACCTTGGTGTCATCTTCCACGCGCGGGTAGGCAAAGCTAACCTGTTGCAGTCTAATACTGCCATCTTGTAGCTCCTTATCTGTTGCGGACGCCGAGTAAGCGGTTTCCGTAGGAGTAGCGAGTATCTCTTCAATACGTGCAAAAGCACTCAGGCCGCGTTGGCACGCGGGTACCACCCAGCCCATCATATAAACCGGCCATGATAAGATGCCGAGGTAGGCGATAAAGGCGACGAGATCACCCAAAGTCATTTGCGCTTTTGCAACTTGGCTGCCGCCGTAGGCGAGAATCAGCACCATGCCAAGACCACTCATCAAGTACATGCCTTGGTAAAAGAAGAGGCGCTGTTTGGTTAAAAGCACGCTGGATTGCAGGTATTGTTGTGAGACCTCACTAAAGCGGTGCTCACGAAAACCAGCAGCGCCATAGGCCTTGAGTTCACGGATGCCAACAAAGCTCTCATTTAAGACAGAGTTCATATCACCAAAGAGCTCTTGGTTGCGTCTGGATTCAACAAAGATTTTGTGCACAAAACCTCGACAGGCGAGGAAGATAAGCGGAATCAACGTCAGGATCATAAGCGATAGACTGAGGTTAAGGCTCAAGACCGCTGGTAATGTAAAGCTATAACTAATAAAGGTGTTGAGTATTTGTAAGATGCCGATGCCATAGAGAAGCCGTATATAGATGATGTCATTGGTGAGCGTTGCCATCAACTGTCCGCTTGCAGTCTTTTGAAAAAAACTAGTGGGCAGCCTCTGAATGTGAGCAAATATCTGGTTGCGAAACTCATACTCGACACCGCGAGCGGAATTGAAGATTGTCGTACGGCTCAGGGTACGAAAGACTGCCTGAAGAATAGCGGCACCAACGATTGCCAGCACGTAAAACATCAAACTCTTTTTGCCGCTGCTTTGCCAATAGAGCGGGTCGTTAGCGCCTATGCCAAGCACATCGATGGCGTTTTTCAAGAACAATGGAATGATCATCAGGCAGAAGTTGGTCAGAATGAGACAGCCAAAGCCGATGTAGATGGCTTTGCGGTAGGGCAGGATATAGCTGCGGAGCTTAAGCAGTCGTTGCATTGAGCGGCCGGCTAACTGGCCTTCACCGCGCGCGTGTCAGCCCAGCGTTTGATCTGTTTGATCGTTTCAGCCATAGTGGTTGCCAGAGGGACCATCTTACCAATCATTTTGTAGAGATCGTTTTCATGTAGCGGTCGCTTTTCATTAAACGCCTCAAACAGACCCCCGACCACACACTGCTCGATTTCAGCACCGTTAAAGCTATTGGTACCCTTGGCAAGGTTCACCAGGTTGAACTTGCTGGGGTCATGCCCACGCTTTTGTAGATGAACTTTAAAGATATCCATGCGCTCTTGTTCTGTCGGCAGATCGACAAAGAAGATCTCATCAAAACGACCCTTTCGCAAGAACTCTGCCGGTAGCATGTGAATCTGATTGGCCGTTGCCGCAATAAAGACCATGGCCTGGCGTTCCTGCATCCAGGTGAGAAACGAGCTAAAGATGCGATTGGTCACACCGGCGTCTCCCTCGCGTGAGCCTGCCAAGGCATTTTCGATCTCGTCGATCCAGAGGATGACGGGTGCCAGGGCTTCGACGGTGTTGAGGGCGCGCTGCATCGCCTGTTCGGGATTACCACCAATGCCGCCAAAGACGCGGGTCATGTCAAGGCGCATGAGCGGCAGCTTCCAGTACTTGGAGATCGCCTTGACACAGAGGGATTTGCCGCAGCCAGAGACGCCGGTCATCAACACGCCCCGTGGTGCGGTGATGCCAAAACCCTCGGCCTCTTTGGTGAAGAAGCGGGTTCGAGTTTCCAGCCATTTTTTCAAGTTGTTAAGGCCACCGACCTCTTCAATGCCAAAGTCAATGGGGACAAACTCTAAAATACCTTCACGTCGTACCATGAGGCTCTTCTCTTCGACCACGATTTTAAGGTCGGCAATGGTGAGCTTGCTTTTACCGACAAAGCTTTTGGTAAAGGCCACACGAGCTTCATCCAAGGTCATGCCAAGCGCGGCCTTGGCAAACTCTTGCTGTTCCTCATCACTGAGCTCGACTTTGAGATTCTTTTGTGCCTGCAGCATTTGCCCTAAAAGCCGCTTTAATTCGCTGATCGTTGGCAGTGGGAAGTCATAGAGGTGGATTTCACGTGCCAGTTCATTAGGTATGTCAATCGACGGCGCGGAGACAAAGATCGTTTTATAGCTGTTCTTGAGTGCTTGATAGGCATCGCGTAGTTTGCGCACAACAGCGGCGTCGTTCATATGGATGTGAAAGTCTTTGAGGTGAAAGAGTGCGGTGGTCTTTTCCTTGATGATGGCGTTGATGGCAGCGATGGGCCCCTCTGTGTTGTCGATCTTGTTGCCAGCAGGATCGAGCAGCCCGTCGGTGAGCGTCCAGGTGTAGAGTTTGATTGGCGATGAAAAGGCCTTTTCCCCAACCTGCTTCAAGATGTTGTTGAGACGTTGGTCTTCCCAGGTTAGCACATAGACCAGTGGATATTTGGTGGCGATGATGCGTTTGAGTTCCTCGACGACGTTGCGAGAGGATGACTGGTCGATGGCGACCTGCTGCTTTTTTGCTGCTTCGGCCGGTGGCATGGCTCAACCCTGAACGGAAAGGCCTCGGCCACGCACATACTGCTCAATCAGCTGTTGTTGCTCGGCCGTAAGGTCGGTAAAGCGTAGTCCGACGCCTTGGATCTGTTTGGGATTAAAGTCGGCATCCATGGTTTCAATGGGGTGGTGGCGCACGACCTCAGCTTCAACCTGGAGGGGTTCGTTCTTGCCAGGGATGGTAAACGCGAGTTTGAACCTCTCACCCATAGCAGGAGACTCCTCCATTTCGAGAAAGATACCGCCACCACTGATGTTTTTTGCATAAAACTCCTGCAGGCGGGAGTGGCTTTGTGTGGTGACAGCGACATTGATATCGCGTCGTGGAGAGAGCCTTTTATCCTCTTTTTGCCCCATAGAACCATGATAACAGCTTAATTTTCTTGTGACAATGTGCTCTCACCAGATGCCCCGCCCGCAAGCTTTACAGGGGGACGGAGGTCGAAATCATGCATGAAAAGATTGCATGACCAAGCAAGCTTTTGCAGGGGACGGAGGTGTAAAAAGAGCGCTTAAACAGGCTGAGGTTTCAATATATTTCTTTTAATATTAATAGGTTAACCTTAATACGTTGGGGTGGCACGTTTCTTGTGTATTTGTCACTGCAGAAATCAAAGCCTGAAGCAAGGCTTACCATAACCAGGGAGGTTAGGAGCATGATGACGGTCAATAGAATTTATCAAAGCCGAGTGGTCACGCTACCGTTGCTGCTGCTCACGGTCATGAGCCTGGTGCTACTGCCTGGATGTGGCAACAACGATGAGACGACTGCACCGTTGTTGAGCAATGCCAATGGCCTGCCAACCTGGAACCCAGACAACCCAACGGCCAACCCGCCCGTGGGACCAGCTTGTGTGGCTGGGGATGCGGATGGCGATGGCAGTTGTGATAGTGTCGATCCCTCTCCAGGCAATCCAGATGGTGACGGCGATGGCATTCTTGATGGTCTGGATGTGACCCCAACGGGTGCCGGCAGTGGGGGTAGTGGCGATCACTTGAGTCTACCGGCTT
Organism: Oligoflexia bacterium; assembly: GCA_028277945.1. Taxonomy (GTDB): domain Bacteria; phylum Bdellovibrionota_G; class JANQFH01; order JANQFH01; family JANQFH01; genus JANQFH01. The sequence continues at coordinate 271,521 of JANQFH010000056.1, read as the reverse complement.
TGATGGGCATTGGTTTGGCTACTATTGTCGGCGGAAGTTTTGTTTTGAATGGCATTGGTGCAATCAATGGCGACTGCCAAAAAGATCTGCTCACTGTCCAATGTGTCGACCTAAGGGAAGAGACCGCGTCTATGGAGTTTGCCAAGACTAAGTTTGGTGAAAAAAAGTCAGGGATGTTGACCATGGGCATTCTTGCCGATGTGAATAAAGAGTGGATAGCAGACTGGGGACTTTTTTCGGGCAAAGATTTTGTCGCCCAGGTTCGGTATCAGTACACATATAAGAATAAATTGCCGTCAGGCTTGCCTGCAGGTGAGTACAATGATACAGGATTCATTGCCGGAGGCAGTGGCTCTGACACCTATCCCCTGACAACAGTGGTCGAAACAATCATGGATGCTAATGGCTGTGGCGCCAATGGCAAGCTAACTCCAGGCAGCACAGGAGCAGAGATTGCCATTAATGGTGAGAGCTTCATGTGTTTGGAAGCTACCTCTAACCAAGGTTTTCCACTGCCGGTCCAGGAAGGCGAGGCAAAGAAGTTTCAAATTGCCTATCAAACACCTACAGGCGGGGATGATCCAACATCAAAGATGCTTAAACTCTACCCATCACCCGATGATGACTCCTTCGTGAACCTTCCTCCCGATCTATTACGTTCCGGGGCAGTTGATCTGTTGGCCCCGCTCTTTGGTGTCTACGGGCCTCCGGGAAGCGCTCTTTCAAAGCTAAGCCCATAAAGTTGACACAAAAAACCCGGTGCCAGTTAACTGGCACCGGGTTTTTCTTTTTCTTATTCGCCTTTTCAGCCTTAGAAACTATAGGCTAAAGCAGCGCGGAACAGGGTGAGCGAGAAGAGCTCAGAGTCAAAGAAGTAGTTGGCATCAAAGTCGGTTTTGAAACTAAAACCCTCGACGCCCGTGAGGTCTTCTAGGTGCCAAACCACACCAACACCACCGTTCACACCAACATCAAAGTCATCAATCACGCCACCGGTGATATTGAACGGCACATCAAGGCGGACGTAAGGATCAAACATGGCATCGGGTAAAAAGTTCCATGCGGTTCCTGGTGTGATGAGGAACTGGGTGTCACCACCTGCTGGTTTTTCCAAGCCAATGTCAAACTGAGCACCAAAGCTCCAATTGGCATTGTAGAACCAGTTGCCAAAGACACCGAGCAGGACGTCGCCAGTTTCATCTTCAATGGCTGCGCCTCCGGGGATATCACCGGCATCGACAATGTAGGGCAGCTGGAACTGCACACCAGTCTCAAACTGGTGGTCTGGGCCCATGGCGTAACTGGCGAGCGGTAACACCAAGAGGGCCAGAACTAGGGTTTGCATGACTCTTTTCATCACTTTCCTCCTAACGTTGTTTGCGTCGTTTTTGCCCGACTCTCCCGAGCAAGGTGGCCCACACTAAGCAAATTGGAGCTATTTTTCAAGGGAAAAGAAAAGGGGGGTCGATTTTTAAGGGTTTGCGGCCGGTTTTTACTATAACTAACTGAAATTAAATGATTTTACCAGCTAGCGCCAAGCCAGATGTTGATGCCATCCTCACCAAAGAGTCCCTGACTGAAGCGAAAGTTAAGGCCAAAGATCGTTGGCACACTAAAGAAATAGCCGACACTGTAGATTTGATCGTAGTCCTCATCCTCGAGCCAGACAGCGCCGACATCCACATAGGGGCCGCCACGCAGATCAAAGTAGCGCAGGAGCAGTCCGAGGAAGGCATCGGCTGGGCCAGCCACTCGAGCTCCAACAAAATCCAAAATCGGTATTCGTACGTCTTGGCTAAAGACCCAGTACTGGTTGCCATCGAGCTCGTCAAAACCAACACCGCGAAAGGAGATATTGCCACCAAGCAAAAAGACTGTCGGCAGGTCGCCGCGGCTAATGCCGGCAACCACACGGCTGGCAATGCTGAACCGCTGCGTAAGATCGGTATAGATCCGCAGATCAAGATTGGTATCGGCATTGGCGATGTTGCCGCTTTCAACATCTATTCCTAGTTCGGCTTTGAGGAAGAGCCGTTTGCCAGAGAAGGGGCCGTGCCGATCCCACACGGTTTCATCAAAGCCGTAGGCAACACCTGCTTTACCGACGAGAAAGGTGCGGCTAGCAACGTCAGCTGTAATCCATGGGGGCGATTCAGGTTTGAGGGAGCGATAGACCTGCACTTCAAACTCGCTGTAGAGATCAATCTCACGAAACTCGTCGAGTAGAAAGGGACGGTTGAATACCACACTGCCAACGCGAACTTCAGGAACGTCGGTATAGTTGGCAAGGATATCGTAGCTATGCCGTTTGTTTGAAAAACCAACACTAGCAATAAGTTCGTCGCTAAGAAAGATGCTGTTGACAAAGAGGTTGTGGTCGGAAAAGAGGTTTTCTGCATAGGCCGAGACCAAGTAGCGAAAGCGGCTGCCATCGAAGGCAACGGCGGCAGCGGCACGTCGTAGACGAAAAGCGCCAGCAGATTTGTCACTGAGAAGCACAGGAATTTCTGAGTCTTCTGACGGCTCCTTTATGGGAGTCGGCCTCTTTATCAACTCTGTTGGTTTTTTGGCGAATTTGCCGTGGAGTTGACCCTCCGCAAAGCCAGGCGCAAACAGCCAACCATCGTTACGCGTAAATAGGCGGTATTCGGAAGTCTTTGCGGCGCGATCACGGGGCAGCGTTAGAGAGCCAACGGAGAAAGTATCATTGAAGTAACGGCTAAAGGCGATTTCTGGAACGCCATCTTGCACCCGAATTTTCGGTTGGAGTAGATCTCCTGCAAGAGGTGGCAGCAACACTCTGTTGTTGGTCTTGAGATCGAGGGCGTAGAGTTGAAAATTTTTTGCCTCCAGCCCACTAAAGAGCAAGGTAGATCCACTGATATCAAATCCAAAGGTCTGTGGATGCAGCAGTTCAATGGTACGAGGTTTAAGGCGAAAGAGCAGGAGGCCCGATTCTCCTTCGAGAACAAGCGTCTCACTCTGCTTATGGAAATCCGCTGTTTCTGTGTCGAAGAAGCGCCCCCTCTTGCCATCTCGATACCAGTAGTATCGTCTACCTTCCTCTTCTTGCGCAGCTGCATAGAAGAGAGTTCGCTTATGAAAGAGGAGATGATCGAATTTCAGGGCATCCGCTGAAATGTCGACCAGTTCCTTGGTTCCCGGATCAAAGACAAATAGCGCTTGGGCTTTGCTAGGACTGAGCCTGTCGACACAGCGGAGGGCGAAGGTAAACAAGTTACGGCTAAATGCCTCTGAAAATACTCCGGAAATTACCTGATAGCGGTCATCGAGATAGAACGCCACGCTTTGCTGGATCTTAGCGGCCACGTGAATAAAATTTAGTTTATAGTTTAGCGGAGTATTGGTGTTGCTTTTAGTAATGTAAGCAAGCGCTGCCGAGGTCGTAAATCCCATGCTTGGCGGTGGGATCAGTTCACCGCCACCATAGATCTGGCGTATTTTCCCGTCCAGAGTATCGTAAAGCAGGATTTTATCTTTGTGGGTTCGAGCAGCAACGTAACGGGAGTCCGTTGAGATGGTGTGTTCCTTGATTCTGCCGAAGGCGCTGTTGAGAGAGCGCTCCTCGATGTTGTATATAGCGAGTCGGATCTTTGGCCGCTGCAGTTGTGGTTTTATAGCAACAAAGAGAATTTTTTGATTACTCAAAAATTCCACCCTCTCAAGACGATAGTCGATATTGCTGAGGTATTTGTTGCTCGGAATGGGCGCCATCTGCTTTGTGGACAAGTTTACAAGGAAAAGAGGGAAGTCTTCCTTGTCTGGGTGTTCCTGCCTATCCAGGGATAGCACTCGATTCAAACGGACAATGGCCTGCTTCCCATCGGGTGCCACGAAATGCTCCATAATCGTGTTGCGCTTAGAGAACTCTACAAGCGTCTTTGGAAGTTGCTGCCGTCCCAGTGCTGCTACACTGGGTTCCCGTGAGATTGCCTCGGCAGTGGTTGTACCCAATGAAAAGTAAATTGGCTTGTCGCGCTCACGTGCGGGTCTCTGCTGTGCACTCGTTTCTTTGCCAACAAAGTAGATCTCATTGTCAATGGCGGTGAGTGCAAGGACACGGTACGGCTGCTGTTTCTTGAGCAGGAGTTTACGCTGTTTAATCTGAGTCGGTCCGAGGACGATATCGACGGTTGGGGTCGTGTCATCAGGTTTCTCTATACTTGGGTAGAATTGAGTATCGGTGTTGACCGTAGAGACCCAAGTGGCGTTCTCGTCCTCCACCTTGGTAAGCATGCGTTGTATTCTCTGTTTGTGAGCTGGTAGGGTGCCCCGGAAGATATGCGGCGTCAGTTTTTTTGGTGAAACAACGAGTAACCGTGTACTACCTGCCCATTCCGCTGCTGGAAAACCAATCTTCGCATCGGTCCACTGGTGTTGCTGTCTCGTTTGCAGATCGTAGTGGGCGATATTAAAACGATTATTTCGATCTGTAACATAGAGGATGGCGTCGCCTCTTGGCGAAAAGCGAGGTCTTTTCTCATTGTCGAAGGTTGTAAACAGAGGGATTTCTTTAGAGGTGGTAAGGTCAAAGAGGAAAAGATCGTAGTTATAGGTAGGTTTAGCTTTGTTTTTGGCGACCTCTTTGGCGTAGACAAGTTGTTGTCGTCGTGGCGAATAATCGAGACCGGTAAGATGATGGTTTTCGTGGGTTAGCTGTTGTAATTTTTGTGTCTGCTTATTGTAGAGGTAGAGGTTTGTGAATCCACCGGTATAACCAATAAAAGCAAAGCGGTCTGTCGAGATCAGGGTAGGATCGGTGATGCGATCGATCTGCTGCCAACCATACTCTTCGGGTTTGCTGAGTTTGAAGGTTCTTTTCCTGCTGTCGTACTCATATTTCTGTATGCGCAGCACATCGTTGCGCTGTCTCTTGGCCGTATAAATGATCTGTTCTTTATCCATATCACCGCCACCTTCAAAACGACGCAGCGATTCCGTACCTAGTTGGCGGTCAAACACGACTCTTTGGGAAACCAGTCCGACTCTTGGCTCAAAGTGATTGAGGTGTAGGCGCAGTCTGCCTCGCTTTACAAGGCCTGAGAGATAGTGATCTTGGTAGGCCGCCAGCAAGAAGCCTTTGTCGATTTCATCAGCTCGATCTGTAAAGTCTTTTTGCCGTAATACCTCTCCAAATTGACGGTCGAGTTCATGGCGCACTTCTCGATTTAGTTGGTCAAGATCGATCTTCAGAGATCGAGAAACATTTTTCCGGAAGCTCATTTTAGAGGAGTTGATATAGAGATCACGAAACGCAGTTCGACCATAGCGTTGTAAAATGTAGTTGGTAATAAAGTGGCCAACTTTATACATCAGCCAGGTGCCACGAATCCGTACCAATTGGTTTATCGGTGGTATGAGTTCATTTTGGTAAGCATCCCGTAAAATTGTCTCAGCATCCGCATCCCAACCGATAGAGTTTGTCTCTGCACTACCTTCTATGAACCATAGAGGTAAGCGAGGCTGCATGGCAATTTGATAGATGTGAGTGCCTTCGTGGCGGACCACGTGTTCGAGCTTTGTCCAGGAGCCTTCGAAGGGGAATATGACCCGTTTCCAGGCAAAGAGCTCGGTAACGCCACCGAGACCTTCTGGGATGACACCACGAATGGTGTGGGTCTGCTCAAAGTCCTCCCGGCTCTGATAGAAGATTACCGGCACCTTATGAGTGAAACGGCTAGTAACGCCAAAGAGATCGTTGTTGGCATCAAAGTGCTCTTCAAGGAGTCGAATGACCTCTTGCAAAACTGCCTCACCTTCGGGATAGGAATAAAAGGTAAAATGTTGGCTTTCGAAGCGCTTCCACTGAAATTTGCGGTAGGCGGGTTTTTTCTTGCCCCATTGGGGCAAGGGTAGAAAGGCAGTGCGTCGTTCGCGACCAGAGACTGGTAGGAGAAGTTCGATAAACTGCTCCACACTGTGGATATCGCCTTGGTTCCAGGCAGAATCAGCAAGGGCGTATGGGCAGGCTAGATAATAGATGAGCAGGAAGATTTGTAGATGCAGAGTGAATTTTACCGCCATAGCCAACGTTCCTGTTGAGGATTTGCTAAGAAAAATCTGCTCTTAGAAAATTATAACGGTTTTGCAGGATGTTGACTATGTGTCTTGGGAATGGGCAAATGGCAGGGATCGATGTTTGTCCATTAAGCGGCCTGCGCCTAAAGCACTCCCGGACTTGGGGGACTTCCAGAAGTGTTGGCTAGATCGCTGGCAAATATCGTAGGGGGAAATGAGGTAGTGCCAGTTTCATGGATCACAGCCAAGCATCGATCCCATACCATCAAATTGTTTTGAAGCCCCCTCGCTCGTTAAACCTCGCTGAACAGTAGCGCCACTTGCATAGGTTGTGCCAGAATGAGGTCTATTATTAAAATCAAGCAATTAAAGATTTACTGGTTATTTTGTCTAAGTTGACATCGCGTAATTTTTGCTCGCTTTAGTGTGGCCCATTTCTGAGTCATGGTGCCTTAAAGTTGAAAATTTTTTTATTTTCAGGGGTTATTTAGAAAATCGAACTCTTCGAACAGTGTAAAAATTACCCGCTTTGTTATAAGCGAGCGAGTTTATTGTGCAGGGTCTTTACGGTGATGCCTAATTTACGCGCCGCAGCAGTTTTGTTGCCGCGGGTCAGTTCCAGGGTCTTTTGAATGAGTCGGTTCTCGACTTCCTTTAATGGAGATCCTATGGCAACGCGCAGGTGTGGTCCGGCCGCGGCCTTGGTTGTATGGGTTGTGCCGACTTTGATGGGAGTTGGCATGTCATCCATGGTTAGCAGGTCCTGCTTTGCGACAATCACGGCACGTTCAATGATGTTACGCAGCTCTCGTACGTTTCCCGGCCAGATATGACTTTGTAGACACTGTAGAGTCTGGGCGTCCGCACCACGGACACTTTTACTGTTTTCTCGGTTAAATTCGTTGATAAAGTACTGCACAAGCAGCGGGATGTCTTCAGGTCTATCTTGTAGCGACGGTAATTCGAGACAAAAGACATTGAGTCGATAATAGAGATCTTCTCGCAACTTACCCTTGGCGAGCGCTTTTTTAAACGGCGTATTTGAAGCAGCGACTAGGCGTACATCGGCTCTTAGTTCTTGTTTGCCACCGATACGGCGAAACGTACCATCCTCAAGCACACGTAATAGCTTGCTTTGTAATTCTGTAGCCATCTCAGAGATTTCATCGAGAAAAAGGGTGCCGTTATGCGCTAGTTCGTAGCAGCCCTCTTTAGTACGGTTTGCTCCAGTAAAGGCGCCCTTGTCATATCCGAAGATTTCGCTTTCGAGTAGAAAAGGAGGAATAGCTGAACAATTAATAGCAATAAAGGAGCCTGCCCGACGTGGGCTCATATCGTGAATGGCCCGTGCCACGAGTTCTTTTCCCGTACCGCTCTCGCCATTGATGAGTACGGACGCACCGGTCGGCGCGGCAATTTCAATCTGTCTAAAGAGCTCCTTCATAAGCTCACTCTTTCCTATTAGAGAGCCGAATTTGCCAAATTCTCGCAATTCGCGACGCAGTCGCTTGATTTCATCGACAATGTCAGACTTCTCGCTGAGCTGTCCGAGGAGATTTTGTAATCGAATAATGTCAATAGGTTTGGTGAGATAATCGCAGGCTCCTTCCTTGATCGCTTCGACAGCACTATCAATGCTTCCCTGAGCGGTGAGAATGATGGCCATGGCGTCGCTGTGTTGCCGTATCTTCTTTAGCATAGTTATGCCGTCCATCTTTGGCATAACGAGATCGCAGATGATGAGATCCGGATGAAAAGAGTTAATAATTTCAATTGCTTCCTGCCCATCTTTGGCCGTTGTTGTGGTGTAGCCCCAGGACTGGACGAGTTCACTTAATCCCTCTCGGGCACTCCGTTCATCATCGATAATAAGCACCCTTTTGGTTTTCGATGCTGCCGTGGTTATGACTTCCGTGTTAATCATTAGCTTGCGCTCGGGAAGGTAATAGAAAAGTGACTGCCACGTTTTAGCGTGCTACGTACGCGGATCGCCCCACCCTGGTTTTCTACAAGGCGTAAAACCATGGGCAATCCTAAACCGGTACCGCGCTCTCGTGTCGAAAAGTATAGGTTAAAAATTTGCGGCATATGCTGTCTTGCGATGCCTTGCCCAGTGTCTGTAATTGAAAAACGAACTCGACCACTACGCAACCTTTTAGTACGTACAGTGAGTTTGCCACCTTTAGGCATGGCCTGCAGTGCGTTTAGCGTCAGATTAAGGAAGATTTGTTTTAGTTGTGATTCTTCAGCACGTACGTTTGGTAAATCAGATGGTAACTTAGCAACAATCTGAACTCCCTGTTTTTTGGCTTGTGGATAAATAAGCTCCATGATATTCATAAACACTTCATTGATGCGGATTGGCTTAAAATGTCCCTGCATGGGTTTTGCAAAGTCAAGTAAGCCACGAACGACGCTATCCAAGCGCGTAACCTCAGAAGACAAGATGTTTAAATACTTTTCAAGCTTGTCATAAGCTTGTGGTGCATCTTTGTGAATTCGACTCCGTAGTATCTCCATATTGATAACCATCGAGTGCAATGGATTTTTAATCTCATGTGCCAAACTTGTTGAGAGTTGCCCGAGGGCAAGAATGCGCTCATTATGAATAATCTTATGCTCGATTTTTCTCCATCCAGTATTATCGTAGAAGGTTACTGCCGTGCCTAGCCTATTACCCCTTTGATCTTTGAGTGCTGTAGAATAACAGTCTGTAGTGAGCCGACGGTCGCCCTTACCTATCAAGTCTGCAAGACAGGAGTTTACTTGTCGTTGCACATCGTGCAGAAAAAGCTCTTTTAGAACCGTTTTTCGCGTCGGTAGATCTTGCGGAAGCAATTTAGTAAACGGTTGTCCAATCATCGCAGCCGGAGTGAAGCCAAATAGCATACAGGCTCCTCGACTTAGGGATTGAATTTTATCATCGGCAGTTAGAATGATTGTGGCATCGATAGCACTGTCTGGAGCAGGACGCGTGGAATATTTTCGCCTTACGCTGTGATCTAAATGAGGCAGAGTATTACGAATTAAGATGATGCTCCAGATAGCCTGTCTGCTTTCTGGTAATACATTGAAGTAAAGTCTTACGATGATGGCATCGTTGCTTTTGTTTTTTCCCTCAACACGTATGCCTTGAGGTACTGCTTTCGCGCCATAGCGTAAGACTTGCTGGTTACAAAGACCTAAAAAATTCCACTCATCTGAGTGAAAAAGACGGCGAAGATCTATTCGTTGTAGCTCGCTTGCAGGGTATTGAAACAGCGCCGCAGCTTGTTGGTTGACGAACTGCACTCTTAACTGCTTATCAAGCGTAATGAGTGCGGTGGGTAGATTTTTTGGCAGCGCAGCGAGATAGTTCTGCTGGAAAAATCTCTGAATGGTGTCGGTTCTGGCAACGTTTTGCTGCATATCAACCGCAACTTGACTGTTGACGATGTTTTTGAAGTCCCCCCGAGAACTGCGCCTACGATATGTATCACGTTGAAATCATAGGGGTCAAGTCTTTCGACCCAACCCCCTGAAATAGCGCACTTTTACATAACAGTTTATATAGGGACGGAGGTCACTTTATGAACCTTTAGGGTGCGGAAATAAGACCTATAAAATGTGTTCACGTGCAAACTTTTGAAGTTGATGTGAGTAAAAACAGTGAGATAGAAACTGGCATCGTTTTTGATATTAAAGTCTCTATGCCTCGAATCCCAAGATCTCTTATCGTTTTGCCCGGTTTTGCAGTTCATAAGATTTGGCGTAGCCATAATCGCGAATGGAATATCAAGAGTCCGGATGAAAAGAAGATGTACATGCATCTAATGGCTGAAAATTTTGTCAATCCATCCGGAAATCGTGTTGAGGCGGTTACGCTCATGTCCAACCATGCTCATGAGGTGCTTTACATCGAAGATGTCAAACTCTTTTCCAATCAGATGCGTCAACATCATGGTGCATATGGCCAGTTCTTCAATAAAAAGCATAAACGTAGTGGAAAAGTAGCTCGGGATCGTCCAAAAACCTGTCTTATCGGAGATGACGGCCATGCGATGCGAGTCGTTTTTTACATCCATGCAAACCCAGTTCGAGCAAAGATTGTTCGCAATGCCAATAATTACCGATGGTCAACCCATAAGCTCTATGCGTTTGGTAAACGTGAATCCTGGATGAACTGTGTTGCACTTCCCGCATGGTATCTTAATTTAGGTAGGAATATGGTGGATCGTCAGAGGAAGTATCGTAAGTTGTTCGACTTCTATCTAAGACAGAGCGGGCTAATGAAATCAAGGGATTTCGAAAGACCTTTTTTTGGTCCAACGCTATGGATGTTGCCTTTGTATGACCGTATTAAAATACCAGCTCAGTGCCACTCCCCACCAAAGTTCGCTTGAACGAAGTAAATGATTTAAAGATTTAAAATAAACTTCAGGGATCATTTTGATACAGCTATAGTATTCTCATGCATAGTTAACAGATTGCTCGTCGATAAAAACGTTAACTTTCTGTCTTTTTACGAACTTTTCACACTGTGTGATCTTTTTCACGAGTGAGTATTGCTCAGGTGCATTTTTCGATTACTCGCTTTGTCTAAAAGCATTCCTGTGAAGCAGGAATTTTTCTAATAGCCAGCTTTCCTGTTATTTTTATTGCATTTAACCTCCGTCCCTAGCCGGGGGGCCAGGTGAGGGGGCGGCCGGCGAGAAGGTGGAGGTGAAGGTGGTCAACCTCTTGGCCGGCGTGGCGACCATTGTTGACGACACAACGATAGCCGGTTTCAGCGATGCCCTGCTCACTAGCAACTCTTGCCGCAACTTCCAGTAGCTGTGCCACACCCGCTCGATTATCTGCGGAAATGTCGTTAAGACTCTTTAGATGCGCCTTGGGAATAATAAGGTAATGATGTGGGGCCTGTGGCCGAATGTCTTTGAACGCGAGTGTCGCATTGTCCTCATAGACAATATCTGCAGGAATGGCTCTCTGAATGATTTTGCAAAAGAGACAGCTGTCCATAAGCCCCTCCGTAAATGACTTAAGCGTGGATTTCAAAGTCCTCGATATGTAAATTTTGGTTTTTTCTTATGATGATTCTCTTCTCTATACGTGTTTCAAGAGTCTTCAAGTTGTTCTTTTCATCTTTAGTAAGCAGTCTGGCAATATCAGGGTGGGTGTTGATAAATATTTTGTCCTCTTTAATGGACAGAGTCTCGCGTTGTATAGCACGATAGAGTTCGTAACATATGCTGGTTTTGCTCTTTATTCGACCCTTGCCATTGCAGTAGCCACAGCGTTCGGTCATAGCCATGCCGAGATTTTCCTCGGTTCGTTTACGTGTCATTTCCACCAGGCCAAGGCTGGTGATCTTGCTAATCCTTGAGCGCGCCTTATCTGCTTTCAAGGCCTCTTCCAGCGCCTTATAGACCTTCTCTCGGTGCGAGGCTCTGTCCATGTCGATAAAATCAATAATGATAATACCACCAATATTGCGGAAACGGATCTGGTAGACAATCTCCTCTACCGCCTCAAGGTTGGTTTTTAGAATAGTCTCGTCTAAACTCTTTTCGCCAACGTAGCTGCCCGTATTCACATCTATTGCGGCCAATGCCTCGGTCTGCTCGACAATCAGATAACCCCCTGACCTAAGCCATACCTTTTTTTCTAGAGTTTTAGCAATTTGCGTCTCAAGATCAAAAGCGTCAAAGATCGGCTGGTCGCCTTTGAAGCGTTCAACAACATGTCGTTTACGCGGCACAAACACACGCATAAAGTCCACGACGTTCTTATAGGTCTGATCATCATCGATGCAGATTTGTTTCGTATTTTGTCCAGAGAGATCGCGTACTTCACGTAGTGCAAGGCTGAGTTCGCTATAAATAAGTGCTGGAGCTTTAACACTATCCGCACGTTTTTGGATGTCCGCCCAGAGTTTATGCAAATATCTTACATCGTCTCGAATCGCTTTTGCACTTTGTCCATCACCAGCTGTTCGAACAATCAAGCCTTCGCCCTTTGCTTTGACTTTGGCAATAATGTCTCTGAGACGTCGGCGTTCTTGTTCATCAGCGATACGCCGGGATACACCGATATGATCCATGGTTGGCATGAGCACGAGAGACCTGCCAGGCAGGGAGATGTGACAGGTAAGCCGTGCTCCTTTTGTGCCTATGGGTCCCTTGGCAACTTGTACGAGAACTTCTTGTCCTTCCTTAAGCATGTCTTGAATCTGCATGCTCTTGAATTTCGAAGATTTCAGGGCAGCTTCCTCATCTTCAAGATCGTCGATGTCACCAGCAAAAAGGTTGTTGAAATCGTCATGCACCTCGGCGACATAAAGAAAAGCTGTGCGTTCTAAACCTATATCTACAAACGCCGCTTGCATACCCGGGAGCACACGGACAACTCGGCCTTTGTAGACGTTACCCACATAGCTCTTTTCCGCACTACGCTCTACAGATAGCGCGGCGATTCTGCCATTTTCAATGAGAGCCACTCTTGTTTCCCAAGGCTCTGCATTGACAATAATTTGGCTGCCCTTAGATTTTTTTGTAGATGTTTTACGAGTGGATCGATTCAGCTTTGACTTCAACAAATTCTCCTTAGCCACCAATGTCCTCGAGATCACGAATGGATAATCGTTTTATAGAGTTTGCCCGGCCACTCTGTTGATCTATTTCCAGAATAACTCCATGGATCTGAGGGCTTCCTGACGCTACTACGAAGCGTAGAGGCATTTGTGTAACAAATCTCTCTATAATGACGTCTTTATCGACGCCAATTACTGACTCATGTGGCCCGGTCATACCTACATCCGAGATAAAAGCTGTGCCGCGGGGAAGTATCTGTTCGTCTGCGGTCTGCACATGGGTATGAGTCCCCAGTACCGCCGATACCTTGCCGTCAAGAAACCAGCCAAGCGCTTTCTTCTCACTTGTTGCCTCGGCATGGAAATCGACAACAATCAGATTGGTCTGCTTACGAATGTCCGCTAATATTTGTTCAGCAACCCGAAAGGGACAGTCCGAGTTATCCATGAAGACACGCCCAATCAAGTTAATGACTGCTAACGGTTTGGGTAGGTTGTCAATTATGATACCATACCCACTTCCCGGAGAATCAGCATACATATTATGGGGTCTTAAGAGACGGTTGGTTTGTTCTAGATACCCGGAGATCTCCTTTTGTCTCCAAATATGATTACCAGAAGTAATCAAGTCTACTCCAGAAGCAAAAAACTCTTCAGCAATTTGCGGAGTAATGCCAAAACCACCAGCCGCGTTCTCACCGTTGACGATCGTGGCATCTATACTGTAGTGGGATTGAATGGATTGCAGATACTGTAATAATATGTCTCGTCCTGGCTGGCCAAAGACATCACCGATGAAGAGAACGTTCATTTTGCGAATTCCACAGCCCTAGTTTCCCGGATTACAGTCACTTTGATCTGTCCGGGATAGGTTAGTTCTTGTTCAATCTTCTTGGCAATGTCTCGAGAGAGTAATACGGTTTCTTCGTCCGAGAGAGACTCATTGGCGACAACTACACGGACTTCTCGACCAGCCTGAATGGCATAAGCTTTCTCCACGCCTTTGAAGGACTGTGAAATGCCTTCTAGGTCGTCAAGGCGTTTTATATATGTCTCTATAACCTCTCGTCGCGCCCCTGGCCGTGCACCCGACAGGGCGTCAGCAACCTGAACAATAATGTCCATGAGCGTTTCAATCGGATAGTCTTCATGGTGTGCGCCTATTGCATGCCATACTCTTTTTTCCTCACCGTGTTTTCTGGCAAACTCGGCACCAATAACCGCATGGCCGCCTTCAACATCATGATCCATGACTTTACCAATATCATGTAAGAGTCCACCTCGCTTAGCAATCTTAATGTCTTCACCAAATTCTGCCGCAATCATACCAGCGATAAACGCCACTTCGATGGCATGCTTGTACTGGTTTTGCCCATAGCTTGTACGATAGTTTAGTTTGCCTACAAGCTTGAGAAGTTCGGGATGCATGTTTTGAATGCCAAGATCGAAAACAGCTTGCTCTCCAAGTTCACGCATATATTTGTCCAGCTGCTTTTCAACTTTGTGGACAACTTCTTCAATTCTTGCCGGATGAATGCGGCCATCGCTGATTAGCTCCTCCAAACTGAGTCGGGCGATCTCACGCCGCAGGGGATTAAAGCTGCTAATCACGACAGCTTCTGGAGTGTCATCGACGATCAAATCGATACCAACAAGCTGCTCTAAAGTGCGGATATTTCTACCCTCGCGCCCAATAATGCGACCTTTTAGATCATCACTCGGAAGCTGCACTACGGAAACAGTTTTCTCTTGGACGTGGTGGTTTGCTAGGCGTTGTACAGCATTGCCGATAATCCAATTAGCTTTACGCTCGGATGTGTCTTTAGCGTCCTCTTCAATTTGCCGCATCCGCTTTGCCGCCTCCATACGAGCGTCCTCTTCGACATTTTTTATAAGGCGGTTCTTAGCCTCCTCAGCGGTGAGGTGGGAGACTTTCTCTAGTTCCTTGCGCACTTCTTGTATTAATTGATTGTATTCTGTTTTTCCACTTTCCAGACGATTTTGTAACTTGTGAATCTGGCTTTCCTTGTCTTCGAGTTCATTCTGTCGTCGCTCAAGGAAATCGATTTTTCGATCGAGTTTTTCCTGTTTGTCCCGCAGACGCTTTTCCAATTTTTGCAGTTCTTTGCGACCCTGCCGAGTCTCCCGCTCAAATTCTTGTTGCATACGATAGCGTTGATCCTTGGCTTGCATTTTGGCATCACGCACGACGTCGGCTGATTTACGCTTAGCATCATCTATCAACGCGGCGGCGCTTTTACGCGCGTCAGCCAATCTTGCTCTGCCGAGTAACTTGCGACTCAAAAACGTGACAAACGTTCCTAGGGCAAGGCCAAAAATTCCTGAAATTAGAATATAAAACAAAGATGAACGCATGACGAAGTCCCTCCGCTCGTGGAGATAGTGCGGGGATCTCGGATGATGCTTGTCTGCGTTTGGGAGTTAGAAGAGCTCCCTAATGCTGCCGGTCAAGTTGCAGTACGCTGCCGGCCTATATTGGACAAAGTTCGAACATACGACGTTCGGTATCTATAAAACTCAGCGGTCACCAAGATCTCCAAATATCTCGTCCCCGCAACCTGCCGTGTGGCTTTTGGCTTTTGAACCCGGTTTGCTACCAGGTGGGTGCTGGATGCTATTACGTCAGGCTTCCCATTTAAAGGCTTGCACACGGTAACAGAGCGCCAGCTCCCGTGTTTATTGGTGTTGGCTCAAAAAACACACCTACCATCACCTGCAGGGCAGGGCCTTTTCATTTTCATTTTCCTGAATTTCTCTCCTCTGAGGCTTGTCGACTACGTAACTCATTTCTTCCTGGGCTAAACAGGTATCGAGCATAGCCAAGATCTTTTCAAGCCTCTTGGTTATTCTATCTCTAACTCCTTGATACTCCTCCCGTATCTTCAAAAGTTCACTGGCTAAGTTCATGCAAGCTAGGATGGCTACCTTGTCCGTTGGGATGACCCCACCGTCGCGGATAATCTCATTCATTTCATGATTTACTAGTGCCGCAGTACGATCGACAAAGGCGGATTGGTAACTGCTTTTGATGGTATAGCGTCCACCAAGAATCACCACTTCCCGCGAGCCCTTTTTTTCCTGAATGGGAGCTTTGTCCATGGCTAGCCTACACTCCTTAGCTCCATAGTACTGTCTCTCGGTGTGGATTTCTACCCTATGGCCACCCGCGTGTCAAGCTCAATGATATTAAATAGTTACAAATTCAATCGTCTTCGTCGTCGCGGTCTAGAACGGCATAGGCAAGCTTGGAGACCAGCAGATTGATGCGGACGATATTGGCAAGCAGCTCCATATGTAGTGCACTGGTAGCAAAACTCTCCTGTAAACCTTCCTGCAATCGACTAAGGTGTCCCTGTTGCATTTCTTCAAAGATGTTAGAGAGGTGTTTCTTATGGCGCACGACTTTGCGAGCGATTTCTTGGTGCTGTGTGGCAAAGGCGGAGATGGACAGGTTGATATTCTCCAAAACCCGGCTGTGCAGTGACTGAATGTCATGCCAGCCCTCGGTCGAAAACTGCAGGTGATGACGTGTCTTTTTACGTACCAGTTTTCCCAGATTACGATTGATGACATCGCCTGCTTCTTCCAGAGCGGCAGTAAGATGCAGTAGCTGGTGTTGTTGCTGTGCCTGTATTTGGCTGAGTCCTCCCTGAGAGATACGCGCCAAATAGAATTTGATCTCCCGGTTAAGCAGATCGACACGGTCGTCCATCTCTTCCAGTTTCTGCAGCAGCTTCAAATTATTGGTTGCAAAGGTCTCAAGGATGCGTGCAAACATGTCTTGGACAATGTCTGCCATTCTGAGGATTTCTCTGACAACATTGCCAAAGGCGAGGATCGGTGTATCCAATACTTGGCGGTCAAGGTATTTTACCTGGAACCCTTCTTCAGTGGCGAGATCTTGCGGAATCAGTTTATTCAGCAAACCTGAAACTAAGCTCACGAAGGGCGTGAACAACAGCGCACAGCCAACATTGAAGATCAAGTGTGCTTGGGCGATTTGGTTGGCAGGCTGCGAAAACCCCAGCTGCAGAAGATGGAGGAAGTGGTTGAGAAAGGGCAGGAGCACGAGGACGCCGGCGACCTTAAGTATGAGCTGTCCTACGGCAATACGTTTGCCAAGTTCGTTTGACTGCAGACTCGCTAAGAGAGCGGTTGATGTTGTGCCTATGTTGGCACCTAGAACCACTGGAACGGCAAGTGTCAACGACAGATGGCCCGAAAGCGATAGTGACAGTAAAATACCGATAGTAGCCGTAGAGCTCTGTAGTAGGGTGGTGAGCAGAGCGGCAATCACTATGGTTGCAAGCGGCGTTTCTCCCATTTCTGTCAGTTTTTGCAATAACAGCGGGCTTGTCTGCAGAAACGAGCCGGTTTCAGCAATCAGTTTGATACCGTATAAGATAAGGCCAAATCCCATGATGATTTTGCCGAGGTTAGATCCGCCCTTCTTATCTAGCTGTAAAAAAATGAAACCGATGAGCAACATAAAGATAGCATAACCCTTGATAGGGAAGACGATGACCTTCGCCAACAGAAGAACAAATAGGCTTGTGCCAATCCCAGCGCCCAGAGATAACGCAAGGCCGTTGCTGACACCGATCATTCCCACATTTGCTAGGCCAACGAGCATGGCGGTTGCCACACTAGAGCTTTGTAATATAAAGGTGCCAATGGTACCGAAAGAGAGGGCTAGCCACCGGCTCTGTGTCGATTTTTTCAAATAGTCGCGTAGCCTGTCGCCACCACCGTGTTGCAACCCGTCTTTGGTGAGCTGCAGCCCGTAGAGGAAAAAGCAGACACCGCCGAGCATGAGCATAAGCGTTTCCATACACTATTCCTGAAAGAGGGCTGCGGCAAAGCGTTCGGCGTCAAATGAGTGCAGATCAGTAAGCTTTTCTCCGCTGCCAACGAAGGTAACTGGTAAACCGAGCTCAACGCTGATGCCCACCAGAGCCCCTCCCTTCGCACTGCTGTCAACCTTTGTAAGAACAATGCCTGTGAGACCAATCGTTTCGTTAAACTGTTTGGCTTGCTCGAGAGCGTTTTGACCCGTCGTTGCGTCGAGTACTAGCAGTACTTCATCAATGTCTTGAGCAAGGGCTTTCTTAATGGTGCGTTGCATTTTTTGTAACATGGCCATCAGATTCTGATTCGAGTGTAGACGACCGCCCGTATCGATAAGAAGCACATTGCAATTCCTTGAACGCGCGGCTGTAACAGCATCAAAGGCCACTGCTGCAGGATCAGCGCCCTCTTGTGAACTTACACAGGGCACGCCGATTCTGTCTGCCCACTGCCTAAGCTGTTCTCCAGCTGCAGCGCGAAAGGTGTCAGCTGCCGCCAGCATAACCCTCCTGTGCCTTGTCTTGCTGTAGTAGTTTGCGAGTTTAGCAGCTGTGGTGGTTTTGCCAACACCATTCACTCCAACGAGAAGAACGATTTGCAACGCCTCACTACAAACGCTTGGCGTCAAATGCGCTTTTGTTGCCTGCGTCTCTTTGAGTAGCGAACAAACCTCTTCCATCCAAGCTTTGACAATCCCGTCGCGTAGCCATGGCTGTGGCATTTCATCAAGACGTCGCAGCAGCCTTTCGGATACCTTGGGGCCCAGATCAGCAGTGTACAATAACTCTTCTAGTTCTTTCTCCAGCAGCTGCTGTTGTTTGCCGTTTACCGCGAAGATCTTCCGCAATCCCTGTGTAAGGTAACTGGAGGAGGTCTTGCCTTTTTTATGATCTACCTCTGCTTTTCCTTTACGGTAGCCGAGACGTCGTTTTATAGTAGCCCAAACCATGGCGTGTCGATTTTTCTACCAGGGAACTAAGTCGATGACAACCCAGCCGGTTAGACGAAAGATTGTCACATGGATTTTCTGCCTGACAATCACTTGGGATTGCTTGTTCCAATCTGCCACAGTATTTGCTCTGGTGATTGATCCAGCTGCAGGAGGAGAGAAGAATGGTATCATCGGCTGCGGGGGACTCATAGAAAAGGAACTGACGTTCGATATTGCAAAACGAATTCGTAATATCAGCCTACAAGACAACTGGCGCCAAAAGGTGTATTTGACCCGCAGCGGTGATATTGAAGTGTCGTGGAAAGATCGTGTTGCACTGGCCAACGAGCATCCTGGCCATGCTTTTGTCTCCATCCACGCAGAATTATCCCCCTCGCCACTAACTCACGGTATTCGCCTGTACGCCCTCCTACCTGACGTGGATATGGCGTTTGCGCCACTCTCTTTTGCTAGCGGTAACCATGCCACCTCTCTCTTGCCATTAGAAACAGTTGCTCTTGAGAACTTTGCTGCTAGCGATCGACTGCTTACTGAGATGACTCTAAGATTTACTCAGGACTTTCCTGAGGTTCCAGTCGGTACCATGAGAAATATGTATGCGCCACTGTTAGGAGTGCGGTCACCTTCCCTAATGATTGGCGTTGGATTTTTGTCCAGTCCCATAGATTGTCGACGACTCCTAAACAAAAAACAACGCCAGAAGTTGGCTAAGGCTATTTTTCAAGGTATTGTGCAGTTTTCAAAACCGCTCACTTATCGCTAATGAAATCTTGGGTACCAGATGAGAAGACGTATCGGCAGATGCGTGCATACTTTGCCAGTGGTGCGAAGGGAAAATCTGCTTTGCACGTCGGAGTGGAGTGGGAATGCATCTTTCTTATGCGCGATGGACTTAAGCCCCTACCGTATAGCGGTGCTATCAGCATTACCACTATCCTACAGCAGTTGCACCAGCTCTTTGGCTGGCAGCCGGTTTATGAGGCGAGCCAGCTTGTGGCCCTGCAACGTGGCGCCTCGCGTATCACCCTGGAACCCGCAGGTCAGGTTGAGCTCAGTAGCGAGCCGCACCAGACGATTGCCGCTCTCCATCGTGAGATCTCTGCTTTGCAACAGGAGCTCTCACAGTTGGACATCTATCAAGAGATCATGCCCATATCTGGTGGCATGAACCCACTGCACACTCCAGATCAACTCCACTGGGTCCCCAAAGAACGTTACAATATCATGCGGACGATTCTGCCAAAGCGGAGCAAACTCGGTCTCTACATGATGGGTTTAACGTCAGCCACTCAGGTTTCTTTAGATTATAAAGATGAGCAGGACTGCCAGCGAAAGTTTCGTACAGCTTGTGGGCTAGTTCCACTCTTTGTTGCGCTCTACGCTAACAGTCCCTTATATTCGCAAAAGAAAACTGGCTACCAGAGCTATCGCTCTCACGTCTGGACACAGACGGATCCAGGTCGTTGTGGTGTGCCAGCCTTTGTCTTTGCGGCAGAGCCATTTTTTGACGCCTATATTGATTATGCGCTGGATGTACCGATGCTATTCCGACGTAAACATGCAACAGCCGAAGAGGTCTTGGTGCCAGAAGAACGGACCTATCGTCAGTGGCAGAGAGATTCTGTTGCCACCTGGGAGCTTGATGATTGGTTGTTACATTTGTCGACGATTTTTACTGAAGTGCGTTTGAAAAACTTCATTGAGATCCGCAGCGTTGATACCAATCGTCTGGACATAGCCCTCTCTTTCCCAGCGCTCTGTAAGGCTATCTTTTACAACGATGACGCCCTTGACGAGGCGTGGAAGTTAGTGGCCAATCTGAATTACGAACAGCGTCTTGATGCCATGCGGTCTGCTGCGGCTGGAGGCTTGGCTGCGGGAAAGGCACACCGCTATTCCCTGCTCGAACTCAGCAAAGAGCTTGTTGAAATCGCCCGCCATTCGCTCGCCGAGATCGATCGACAACAGGGTAGTGCCGATAGCCCGTACCTCGAGCCGTTGGCAGATCAGGTTTTCAGCAAAGGTGTCTCTCCCGCAGAAGAGCTGCTACGACTTTGGGAGGGACGTTGGCGTTATGACGTAAAACTGCTTATTGAGTTTCTCTCGAGCCCTAGCCCACGTGGTTCTCTACCCAAACCACCGGACAACATCAGCTGAGCGGTTTTCACGCTGCTGAGCAACTCCCCTTCCAATCCAAGTGCAGGAAGGTTAGCAGGACCGGCAAGCTGTAGGTTTTTCCAGGGGGTCAGGGGTGAGAGTCCCCACATCGCCTCAACACCCTGGCCACGGGTTTCATAGAGAAACCCGTGCAGCCGCAGAGGTAGAAAGGGTGGTGTCTGATTTTCATTCAAGAATGGAATGACCTCGCCAAGGCTTGCTAACAGGCGTTTGGTCAGTTCGCTATCAACCCGTTGGCCATGGGGCACGATAAACCGAACCCAGAGTAGCGGTTGATCCGTATTCGTGTTGTCGCAGTCCACCTGCAGTAGGTTATCCGCTACTAGAGGCGCCTCTGGATGGCGGATAAACAGCAGTCGCTTCGCCATACCAGGGGGGAGGCCTTGCCGCATCAGCGTGATCGGCAAAAGGTAGCGATCAAACAGGATGTTACAGCGCCGCAGCCACCGTTGATTGAGACGCATGTTGCTGGCTTCCAGGTAGGGTTGCAGACGATGGGGATAAGTAGTTAGCAGCAGTGAGCGGAAACGTATACGTCCAAATTCACCGTCACTCAGTATAAGTTCTTCGAAGAGACGCCTTTGACCAACAACCGCGCGTAGGCGACCACGATTAAGCACCTCCCCGCCCTTATGATGCACTTGCTGTTGTAATACAGTTTTAAGAGAGTGGCTGGGGCAGCTACCAAAACGGCCTAAGGTTATCATACGTTGTGCCATAGAATGAGCTAAGGTGGCCGGTGGCGCGAGGTTTGTCGTCATGAGACAGATGGCACGTGCGACTACCTGCCAAAAAGGATCTGTAAAGGGTTCACTGTTATAAAATGTTTTTAGCCTGCTGAGTGTGTTGCGGTTTTGTATACGCTGTCGCAACCCTTGTACCGGCAGATGCGATAGGCGTGGCAAATGTCGAATGTGGGCCTGAGCTGCAATCCGGGCGCGGCTGCTTAAATCGATCCACTGTTGGACGCTCTTACTTCGTAGCTGTGGAAACTCACGCAAAAACTCTTGCCGCAGGAGGTCCTCACTGGCGGCAAGGTCAACCCTTGCATCGGGTAAAACAATCTGCATGGATGGGGATATGGGTTTTAATTTGCTAAGCTCAGTAAGTGGTAACCCCAAGGTCCGCAGGGGTTTAAGCAGGTCAACGCCTTCTAGATACGGAGGTGCGCCTGACGCAGAGGGTGGCGTAGACCCATCCGCCTGGGTTGCTAAATCCACCAGCAGTGTCCGTGCGCCACCGTTTGCCAGGGTAAAGCCGGCAGCCAAAAGTGGCAGCCCCTCGCCGAGAACAACCGCATCGTAACAGACATTAACCCGCACTATAACCCTCTTTAACCCAGACCTCTGTTTGAATCAACTGCAACCGGGCCAAGATAAGTATTGGCAAGCGTTGCCGCCTCGTGGCCCTGTTTTATGGAATCGTTGATAGATCGTTCTGGAAAGCTACGCATCAAACCGATCGTGTAGAGTCCAGCTATCGAGGTGGTGGCTGCGGGAATCTGCTTAAGAATGCCACGTCGATAGATCAGCCCAGCAGCGTCAGCTCTTGCCAGCTTCCACCAGAGAATATCGGCGTCTTTGACGGCAAAGAAACGATTCAGGCTAAGCTTATAAGCCTCAACAATTTCATCATCTTGCATCTGCCAGATAAAGTCCTGTTCCGAGCTGCAGTAGTTGGCAAGGTATAACAGCGCCGGCGGGTAATGTGGGTCTCTATAAAAATTCGTATGCTCTAGCAATACTGCAAAACTTACCTCGGGATTGGCAATGTTGCACCAGTAGTAAGGGTGGACTTTATGGCGAATTCCTAGTGTAACACAGATTACTTTTTGAAATGGCAAGTGCTGCAGTCGTTGACGTTCCTCGTCGGGCCAGTCGATAATTTCCAACAGCGTTTTTGGTGAAATCGTTGTGATGACACTACGTCCTTGAAAAACTTGCGTTCCTGTCTGTACGGTAAAAATGCCAGCTTTATTGCGACTGATACGAAGCACACGTTGTTGCATGAAGAACTGACAACGATTCTGCAGATGACTGTGCAAGGCGTCCACCAACTGCTGAAAACCTCCAACAACGTAGCCGAGCGTTTCACCTCTTAGAGAGCGGTGTGAACGGAAACGGATCCTGCCAACCATCCAGGCTGCGGAAATGTTTGCCGCCTCTTTGCCAAACTTGCTGTGAATGAGCGGTGCGAAGAAGTTGCGGTAAACATCTGCGCTGCTCGTCTTGGTAATCCACTCTTCGACACTGAGATCATCTATCTCATTGAGGTTGTCGATTTTGTCGACGTTGCGCACCAACTGCGCCAGACGCCACTTGTCCTTGAGCGATAGCAGCTGAAAACACAATATATCCAGGGGGTTATTAAGCGGATAGAGTCTGTTGTCGGCGAGATAGGCGTTCGAGGCAGGTAGCCACTTGAGCAGATGTCCGATGCCGAGACGCTGCATCATCTCTGCAGTGTGGTCGTCTCTCCTTTGCAAGTGGTGATAGAATTTCTCGATACTGAATGTGTCAAATTTATGGCTTGCGACCAAACCACCCAGAGAAGGGTTTGGATCGATGACGACACAACGGCGCCTCTGTTCACAAAGATGATAGGCAGCCGATAATCCGGAAAATCCCGCACCAATAATAATGGTGTCGTATAGGGGTTGGTTTTTGGTTTTTTGCTGTTCTTGTTGCACGAAGAGCGCAAAGGCAGAACATCAAGTAGCTTCTTCTTTTGGCCTTTTCTGCACAACGAGATGGAACTTACCAAAGTCTCGTTGGCTGACCGTGAGAAAAACCTCATCTAAAAGCGACGCAGGTGTGTCCTTGTCCGCAATGATAAGCACTTTTTCTTTGAACTTTTTTGCCAGCTCTGGGTAGTCCCGCATCATTGTCTGTCGTCTAGCAACATGGCTTTGCAGCGCATCATACAGCGGTACGATGATGAATTTGTCTTTCAACGCTGGATGGATTCTGCCGTTTTCAATCGGCACGATGTCTTTGTCATCGAGTAACAGCTTCTCTTTGCTGATGGTGATCTTTAATGCCACTTCCGGCAGTCGGTCAGAAACGGAGAGGGGCAGTTTCATATCGGCTGAAGGGGCGATATCTGTTGCCGTATAGCTTTTCAAAAGAAAGACCAACAATATCGTGAACATGTCAATCATCGACGTAAGAATCACCTGGGGTGCTGAGGTCGGCGCCCGTTTGACACGCTTGATCGTCGTGTTCACGAGGTGATGCCTCCAAAAAAAGCTTTAGGAAAGAGGGCTTTACCGTCGGGGTTTTGTCGGGCAGCATCCATAACGGCAATGATGGTCTCGTAGCGAATATCCGGAGCTGCCATGATCAGCAGGTCCTCGGCTTTGGGGTCGCTCTGTTTAAGCTTTTCCAGTAGTTTGGTTAGGCCGTTGTAATCGTAGCTCTTGCCTTTTTTTGGCAGTCTCACCGTGCCCTTGTTCGCCTTCATGATCGGTCCAAAACCAGCCACGGTCATGCCTTGATTGGAGATAATGACCATGGCTAAGGAAACCGCTTTCGTTGAGGTTGCTGTGGAGGTGGCTGGAGCGTCGGTTTCGATAATCGAGAGCTGTACGAAGACCGCTGAAATCAATAAAAAAGGAATAAGACAGATAAACAGGTTGAGAACCGGTGTAACGTTGATTTCATAAGCTCCCGGTAGCTCTCTCCTCTTGGTAATCCGACGACGTAAAGACTGTGTCCGCTCCATCTCTGTTCTCGTAAGCTGGATTAGTCTGCAGTCTCGGCGCTCTCTTTGGCTTTTAGGAGATCAAGCAGCTTCATCGATGCGCGATCAATTTCGTCGAGAATCTTATTCGTCCGACTCTGCACAAAACTAAAGACAACCAGACAGGGTATGGCGACCATCAGGCCAAACGCCGTGGTATTCATGGCGATGGAGATACCGGTGGCAAGATTGGCTTGCCGCACGGCAGGATCGAGAGCGGTCATACCCTTAAACGCCTGGATAAGGCCGAGAATCGTACCGAGAAGACCAAGCAGTGTGGCAACGTTGGCACACATGGGAAGGTAGGCGGTGTGTTTCTGCAGTGTTGGGATCTCTTCGAGAGAGGTGACTTCAAGCGCATGCACGACCTCTTTTTCTCCCTTGGGGGAGCGAATGAGGCCGCTCTTGATGATCTTTGCCAGCGGCTTAAAGGGTGCTGAGTTGCAAAACTTGATGGCTTCGTCGCTGTTGTTGGCAATCAGGAAGCTCTGTATCCTTGCCATAAAGTGGTTGCCATTCAAGTTGGACCGCCATAAGAACCAGATACGGTTGCCAAAGACGAAAATGGCAAAGAGACCGACGAGGAGGATAGGGAACATAAATGGCCCGCCCTCCTGGAAAAATCCGGCAATGCTCGATAAAAATCCCATCACAACTCCCTCATCTATACGTGATTTCAGAATATTAACATAGGCGTGAGAGGTATAGCAAAAATTTGCCGCTCCAACAATCCTAACCCCCAGATTTTTTTACGAATTGCAAAAGCAGCCGAGGAGTGCTAGACTTGATCTATTATATCGAATGATATATAGAGGTTAAAACGATCGGGCGGAAGACTCAGACGGGCACACATAGCGAACACCTTATATATTCATAGGTTCATTCATCTCCTCTGCACCAAGCAACTAACATCACTAGCAAGCTGATTTTATTTGAGTAGGGTTTATGTTTCATAGCATATGGCAGCGACTGCTTGTTTTGTG
Source organism: Oligoflexia bacterium (assembly GCA_028277945.1). GTDB lineage: Bacteria > Bdellovibrionota_G > JANQFH01 > JANQFH01 > JANQFH01 > JANQFH01. Next base: position 246,188 of record JANQFH010000056.1, on the reverse strand, counting down.
CCTTCTAAGCTTGCTGATAGCTTGTCGGGCGACTCAGCTCGCAGATATCTCGGATGGCGAGCTGCGGCCGGGAGCCGATGCCGCCGAGGACATCTTTGACACCTCGACCAAAAATCAGCCTCCCAAGCCCGTTGTCCGTATCGCCAAAGAATTTCCAGAGGCTGAGGAGGTTACTGTCAAGGTGGAGGCGCAGGATCCAGACTCATCGGAGCTAACCTTTATGTATGATTGGGATGGTAACGGCATTTTTGATAAAGTGACCAACCGTTCGGTTGTAAAGCATCGTTGGTTGAGAGACGGTAAGTGGAAGGTGCACGTGCGCGTACAGGACACTCAGGGTGGTATCGGTGATGACTTTGTTGACGTTGTCGTCAAGGATCGTGCACCCACAGCTCGTTTTAAAATGAAAGATTCCATTCACGAAGGCGAGTGGACAAGTTTTGACGCTAAAGCCTCCACTACCCCCAATGACCCGATCGTTAATTACGAATGGGACTGGAATTACAACGGCAAGGACTTTCGTCCGCAGGCAAAGGGGCGCAAGGTAGAACAGCGCTGGTTACAGAGCGGCAGCTATCAAGTTGCTCTACGAGTAACCGACACCGATGGCTCCAGCCATATCGTCACGAAACCATTAACCGTCTTGGATCAGGCGCCTGTGGCGAAGATCTCTGGACCGAATGAGCTCCAGGTGGGGCAGCCAGGCTCTTTTAGTGGCTTAGCCAGTCGTTCGGTTGCTGATCGTATAGTCGGCTACTACTGGGATACGGACTTTAACGGCGTCTTTAAGCAACGGCTGCCATCGAGCCGAACAACCATAAAAAAAAGCTGGCAAGCGCCGGGTCTTTACCGTATTGGACTACAGGTTCGCGACAGCGACGGCTCTACCACGCTGGCCGTGCACAAGGTTAGGGTGGTGGCTATTGTGCCACCGAGCAAGCCTGCAGATGCGGCCAAGAGCAGGAGGTGAGGACAACCATGAGAGCTGCAAAAAGTGTTTTACTTCAATATGTTATCTTGACAATCCTGGTTCTCGGGCTCTCTGGCTGTCAAGGGCATCAGCTGCAGTTGCTCCGCATCACCCAAACCAGCACGGTGGAGCAGGTGAAGCTGGATATCCTGTTTGTCATTGATATCTCGACCAGTCTTAAGGAAGAGGTAGATGCAGTCAAAGAGGGTATCAGTGTATTCATCAACGCTCTTGTCGGTTCCAATGCCGATTTTCAAATAGCCGTGACCAGTACGGTCATCATCGAGCAGGCGGATTCGGCTCCAGCGCAACACAGCGGACAGTTCCTCTCGGCGACCGGAGTCAACAACATACTCACTTCTGCCAACTCGACTCCTGCTGAGATCGTTGCCGACTTTACCGCGACCATTGATTTTATTCTCGATCCAAGCTTTACCAGTGCTACCACACGCAAGGCGTGCGAAGCCATTCTAGAGGCAGCTAAACTAGCAACCGATCTATCACTCCGACCAGAAAACACCGCCTTCCTCAGAGACGATGCAGATCTGGCTATCATCGCCATTGCCGATGAAGAAGATGTATCGATCGAGTTACCAACGCCAAAAGCAGAGCTGGATGATGTCTGCGCTGGTGCAGGTACGCCCTTTGACGATACCTTGTTTACAAAGGAGTTCAAGACGCAGCAGGAGTATCTCGACTACTTTACAGCTCTCAAAATCGATATATTTGGTAATTCAAACTTCTCTATCAACGGCATCATCACGCTGGCAGGAGATGTCGACTCCTGTGCCAATCCAGATGCCGCACCTAAGGAAGAGGCGAGCTGTTTTCAGGAGGCGATTGATGCAACCGGAGGCTTTGCTGGTAGCATCTGTTCTACGGACTACAGTGAATTTCTCGACGATCTAGGTCTACAGATTGCTGCATTGGCGAGCCAAATCAAACTCGACTTTCCCGCAGACCCCACCTCCATTGAGGTTAGGGTTGACGGCACACTGTTGCCAACATCGCAAGTTACCTACAATGCCACAAACACCTCAGTCAATATTACACCAGCACCACCGTTGGCTTCGACCGTCGAGGTCTCTTACTTTGTTGATACCGATTTAGTTGACATGACCCTGGTAAACTGAAGAAAGGGGAAGGAAGATGAAGCGAGCGATTCAATTTTTCATCATGCTACTCGTAATCTTGGCACCCATCGAGGTTGTAGCTCAAGGCGTCTCCTCGGATGATGACATACCGGTCGTTACGGTAAAGAAGAAGTACTTTCTCAAGGGTAAGCGCTCAGAGTTTGGTGTGCATGCAGGCATCATTCCGAACGATGCCTTTGTTACTAGCTATGCTGTCGGTGCCAGTTACGGCTACCATTTTAATGAACTGTTCTTCTTTGAGATTCCAGCTGCCATTATTTTCAACTCGAAGTCCAATGACACCGATATTCTCGAGTCGAACTTTGGCATCACTGTAGATACCGACGATCTGAACTACTACGTTGAAGGCCATCTTGGCTGGACGCCTATCTACGGTAAGATCAACTTTCTCGGCAAGAAGATTATCTATCTCGATACCTCGTTCTACATTGGTGGCGGTGTCACCGATGCGGACATCAGCGGCTTGAGTCCCCATGCTGTCATCGGTATTGCCCCACGCATTGTACTGACCAAGTGGATGACACTACGTCTTGATGTCAAGGACGCACTAATCTTTAGGGATGATACAGGGGTAGATTCAAGCCGGCGCAATATTCTCTATGTACTGCTTGGCTTGGACTTCTTTTTCCCACTGCGATGAAGCTTTATGACCAAAACTTTGGGTTAGGCAAACTGTTGAACGGCAGTTTGTTGGGGTTGTTTATGCTTTATTCTACTGTAGTGGCAGCCCAGAGCAGCGCGACCACGCCGGCCAAACCCGCCAAGAGAGATCCGCGTTACAACCTTGAAAGCATAAAGAAGCTACAGAAGCCCGGGACAGGCCTCAAGATCCAGACGCGACCAGACACCGTGCCGACGAGTACGGTTAAGGTACAGGCGGCGAAGCTGCGCCAGGCGATTTCTGCCTACCGCTCGGGAGATATAGATGGAGCGATGTCGCAGCTGGATGCGGTTCTCATGGTTCCAGGGCTGAGTAAGCGCGACCGGGGTATCGCGCAGTTTTTTATGGGCAAGGCACTTTTCCGCAAAGGTCTGGTTTATGCGGCGGTGCCCTTTTTCCATGAAGTTGTAAAGAATCATCCGCGAGAGCTTTTTTACCTCTACTCTTTTCGGCGTTTGGTGTGGATTGCCAAGAGGGATCGTAAGTATGATGTGCTCACGAGCGTCTTGCGTGCAAAAAAGAGTGTGCGTGTACCGCGTAACCATCGAAACGATGTCTACTATATGCTCGCCAAGGACTATTTTAATGCTGAAGAGTACAAGCGTACGCTGTGGGTTATTGAAAACATTCAGCCGGGTAGCGCGCACTATCATCAAGCGCTGCTCATCAAGGCCTTAATACTAGTGAATACCAAGCAGGCGGATGCAGCAATCGAGGTGTTCAACCTTGCCTCTCAGAGCCCAGATGAAGACGAACGTGGTCTTGCCTTTCTTGGTCTAGGGCGAATCTACTATAATCAGGGCAAGGATAAGTTAGCGGTGGTTAATTACAGCCGCATTTCAAAATCTTCGCGATACTGGTTGGCGGCGCAGGTTGAGGCGGCATGGGCCTACTTTCGTAGTAACGAACCATCGCGCGCTCTTGGCAAGGTACATCCCTTTGACACCGAACCCTTTGGCGGTGTGTTCTCTCCAGAAGCCTCTATTCTCAAGTCTACGGTCTTCTTTCGACTCTGTAAGTATCAGCAGGCAGAGCTGGCTATAAACACCTTTTTTGAGCGCTACCTTCCTGTCTATCGTCAGATAGAGACCTTTAACGGTAAATATCGCCAGAACCGGCAGCGTCACCGAGGGCAAACTCTCAAAGCGATCTTTGGCTCCAGCACAGAGCTACCGAAACTGCTGACGCAAGAGATCTTTTCGCGCACCTGGTTTGAAGACAGGCTGAATCAGGCACGTAGTCTTAGGGCTGAAGAAGGTCGTCTGGCTAAGCTGGGTAGCCTGGCGAAAACCGCCTCGATCAACCGTGCTCGTGCTTATGTTGTCGATTCTCGCAAACGTCTTAACGACACCCTTGCCGACCGTGCCGCGCCTCTGTTGCTGCAGTGGCAACAAAGGCTTGACCGTTTTTTCCGTCAAGCCAGTCTGCTGCGATTTGAGTCCGCCTATGCCATGATCGATTTTGAAAAGCAGAAAGTCACCAGTGATTTTGAAATTCCGCGCGATCCAGAGTTCGAGGTCTGGGAGTTTGACGAAGAGTACTGGCGTGATGAATTGGGTGGCTATCGCTATCTTCTAAGATCGGAATGCCGGGAGCAGGGATGAAGCGGTTTATTGCACATGTGCTATGTCTTGCGGTGTTCGTAACGACCCTAGTCGTGCCAGCGGCGCTTTCTCAAGAAGAGGGGATCTCCTATGTTCCTTCCATAGATTACAAATCGTTTTTGATCAAACAGGCATTGAAGAGCTCCAAGAGGCGAGATCGCGTTATCGCAATCTTGCTCGATCTATTCAAGGACTATCCAGAGGACGAAGAAAAAGCGCAGCTGAAGATTCGCCTTGCACAACTCTATTTGGATAAGGCGCGACATCTCTACTTTCTTGAACTCTATAAACACGATCCAGAAGCAAAAAAACTTCTCGACAGCGAGATCTCCATAAGACGAAGAGACTTAAAGGGTCTCAAGCTCGACAGCTCTTATGCGTACAACCGGAGGGCGATTGAGATCTTTAGAGATGTATTGAAAAAGTATCCGCGTATTAAAAATCGTGATGAGATACTATTTTACTATGCTTACAATCTAGGTGAGATCGGCAAAAATGATCAGGCGCTGCGGCTTTACCGGCAGCTCATTCGCCAGTATCCTAAGAGTAAACTGATTTCCGAAGCCTATCTAGTGCAGGCAGAGTACTACTTCTATAGTGGTAACCTCGGCACAGCTCTGCGTCTATATCGCAAAGTACTCGACTACCCCGATAGCAAAGTAAGAGACCTAGCACAGTACAAAATCGCCTGGTGCCACTTCAACCGCAACAAATTCAGTTTGGCGCTACGCACGCTTGAGGGAATCATAGGATCGTCGACCCAGCCCTCCTCTGGTTTGGATCTACGTGATCAGTCCCGTCATGACCTCGTGGTGATGTTCAGTTTTGGTGGCTACTACAAAGAGGCGCCCTTTTATTTCAAACAAGTGGGGGGCAAGAGTGGCTACCGGCCGATGCTCAAGCAGCTTGCCAACCTTTATTACCAGCAAGGGAAGAACGGCTATGCCAAGGCGACCTATGAACGTCTGCTACGCGAAGATCCAAGCGATAAGGACAATCCGGAATTTCAGAACCGGCTAGTTGAAATCGCTAAACGCCTAGGTCGCAAGGAGGATGTCATTGTTCAAGCGGGCAAGTTAGTGCGCTTCTATTCGGATAAAACCGGCTGGGTGGCCAAGAACCGCAACGACTGGGATGCTCTGCAGCGAGCACGAGATATGTCGGAGAAGACATTGCGTTCGATTGCCCTGTCTCTGCACAATGAGGCGCAAAAGACTAAGGACGACCGAACCTACGCCTTGGCCATGGTCTCTTATCGGGAGTACCTTGACAACTTTCCTGATACCAAGGAGGCGAACCGACTACGTTTTTATTATGCCGAGGCCTTGTTTAAACTTGGTAAGTTGGAGCAGGCGGGTATTACCTACACCCAGACGCTGGAAACAGATCCAACCAGCGAGTTTGCAAAACAGGCAGCCTACGGCGCTATTGTCAGCTATGATATGATCGCCAGCCAGATGAAAGGTAGCCAAGGCGAGACCGCGAAAGAGTCCAAGCCCGGTAAGGCAGGCAAGTCGGATACCACCCCCCAATTTATCCCCCTATGGCAACGGGAGATGGCGCGCGCTGGTGACAACTTCGTCAAGTACTTCCCAAAAGACAAAAGAACAGCGCAGATTGCCTTTAAATCAGGCAAAGTTTTTTATGACTACAATCATTTCAAAGAGTCGGTGAAACGTTTTGATGGGTTAGTCACAACCCACCCAAAATCGAGCGCCGCGACTTTTGCCGTCAATCTCGTGTTGGACAGCTGGAATATCCAACAGCGCTGGGACAAGGTGGTTGAGTGGGGGAAAAAATACTATCGCAACCCGGCACTGCCCTCTGGCAAATTCAAAAAGGACCTTTATGCGTTGATTGAGAAGTCTTCGTTTAAGGTCTGCCGCGGTCTGGAAGAGGCAGGACGCTACCGCCAAGCCGGTGAAAAGTATTTACAGTTTGTCGATGAGTTTAAACAGTCCGCCTTTGTCGATGAGGCGCTCAACAACGCCGGTATAAGCTTTAGGAAGGCAAAGGATATCAACAAGTCGATAGCAGTGTTACTGCGACTGATTAAAACTTCGCCGAAATCCCCGTACACTCAAGCGGCCATGCTGTCGATTGGCAGAGGTTATGAAGACTTGGCCCGTTTTCAGCAAGCGGCAAAGTACTATGAAGCCTATCAGCAACGTTATCCGCAGGCCAAACCTTCACCAGGCTTAATCTATAATGCGGCGGTGTTTCGTGAAAACCTTGGCCAGACGGCAGCAGCGATTCGCAACTACAAGATCTATATCAACAACTACAAGAATCAGAAGGATATTGCCGTTACGGAGTTTTCTGTGGCTATGCTTTATGAGAAGACAAAAGATTGGGCGAATGCCGCGGCGCTTTACCGCCAACTCGCTGGTAAATACCGCAGTGATGCCAACCTCCATCTGCAGGCACTCTGTCGCTGGGGAAAAGCGCTTGAGAATAACCGTACGCTTGGCAATCCTGCCGTCGCCTACCAACAAGCAGTACGCACCTATCCGCAGCTCAAAAAGCGCCAGCTCGGTCAGGACACCGTCGATTTGGTTGCCGAGGCGCAGTACAAGTTAGTCGATCGACAGTATCGGGCCTTTAGGAAGGTTCGTTTAAACGTTTCGTTGGATCGATTTGGCGCGCAGATCAAACGCAAGTCGCAGCTACTGGGTCAGTTGATCGAGGCCTATCAAAAGGTCATTGACTATGGTTCGGCAAAGTGGACGACGATCGCGGTGTATCGCTTAGGGCAGGCATACGATGACTTTGCTCGGCGACTGGCGGAGATTCGTCAACCTGAGGCCCTACAGTTTCAGGCCGGACAAGATTTTATGCAGCAGATACAAGGTTTTATAGACAACATGCGCGCCAAGGCCACGGCCGCTTATGAGACCTGTGTCACCAAGGCAGCTGAGCTAGAGGTGTTCGACCCGATCGTTGCCAAGGCTGAGAGACGCTTAGCCGATTTGACCGCGACCTCCAAGACCACCGTAGAGGAACTTCTGCATCAAGCCGTTTATGTAGATGATGCCGTTGGTGGAGGAGCGGTGTTGTGAGAGTGCCTTTGAGAAGACGGCGTTATTTTATTTGCAGGCAGGTGTCGTTGGTTCTGTTGTTGGTCAGCGCTGTTGTTGGGGACTACTCAACGCTTGTAGCGCAAGAGACCAAGTCAGCAGCGCAGACGCGACGCTTACAGGCGCAACAGCTCTACAAAGACGCTAGCCTATTGCTTCAAGAGGGTTGGGAGGAAGGCAAGCTCGACTATGCAGCGATTGAAGTGAAGCTAAAGGCGAGTATCTCCATGAATCCGACCTCGACGCCATCCTATCTGTTGTTGGGGCGCGTTTATGAGGAACAACAGGCGTGGAAGCAGGCGATTGCCATTTACCGCCAGGCCTCACGCAAGAGTTTTGACAAGCAAAAGGGGTTTGTGCATCTCGGCAGGGTATATGCCCGCGTTGGCAAGACCGCCGAGGCGAAAAAAATTCTCAGCAGTATTGTCGGCAAGCAACAAACCAATGGCGAGGCTGAGGCCGTGCTCGCTTCGATTATGCGGCGCGAAGGCGATTACGTGGGCGCAGAAAAGGTGTTGCGTTCGGCGCTATCGCAGGCATCTAAATCTGCCGCGCTCTACCGTGAGCTCGCCCTAGTCTATCTGCAGATGGGAAGGGACAACTCCGCTCGTTTAAGCCTGCTCAAGGGGCTACGGGTGCAGGAGAACGACGCCGGTATTCATAACACTTTTGGATTGCTGCATTTGAAGAGCGGCGATGAGAATAAGGCAGTCGAGTCTTTTCAGCGCGCCGTGGAGATCGATGGTCGCTTACTCTCGGCGCACTTGAACCTTGGCGCCATCTATCTTAAGCATGGCTACTTTGCCAAGGCTCTCGAGCAGCTCAAGCGAGCGGAGAGACTACGTCCACAAGACGCTGTCACCCAGACCAGTCTCGGGGTAGCGCATCGAGGTATGGGCAATTACGACTTAGCTGAGGCGAGCTTCAAAAAGGCTTTGCAGATCGATCGCGATTATCAACCGGCCGTCTATAATATCGGCATTCTCTATTATAAGTATCTCCAAGACCGCCAAAAGGCGGCAACGTTTTTTGAAGATTATGTTCCTGCCGATGCCGCTGCAGAGACAACCTCGGGCGCAGTCAGCAAGCAGGTTTCGGCGTATCTGGCACGCATAGCGGCTGCAGCCAAGAAACAAACCGAGGTAGACAGCGACTCAAGGCAGGCTACGGAAGCATTAGAATCCTACAAGTCAGCAAAGGCGGGGAATGCTGCCCTAGAAAAACAGTTTTTAGACAACGAAAATAGTGAAAAAGATTTGATCGCGCGTCGGAAGAAGCTCGTACAGGAGAGCGTAGACCTTGAGCGGCAGGTGGCAGAAGAACGTAAGCAACGCTTGAAGATCGAAAAGGATTTACGCCGGACAATCGCTGATGCAGAAAAGACTCAAACTAAGATAACTAAAAGCGATGAAATATTGCAGGCTACAGCAGCCAAAGTTGTTGCTCTGGAAGCCGCTTATAAAGAGATCAACGCTATGTTGAACAGCTACTTCTCTCAAGATCGACAGTTGGCGCGCAGTCAGAAAAAGTTGCAGTCAAGCTTGCAAAGGTTCGAAAAAAATGCGGCAATCGAGCAACATACGGATGAGGCGCGTTTGCAGAGCGAGGAAAAGGCCTTTGCCCAGAGTCAGGCTAAACTGCGCAAACTAGCAGCACAGCTCTCCAAGCAGGCGAAGTCCGTGCGTTCAAAAGGTGACCGGCTTTTAAAATCTCTTGGATCCGCGCAGCGACTAGGTGACAGAGAGGCGGGCGGTGACGAGCAGCTCGCCAAGGCCATGCAGGCATTTGCTGATGTCGAGGCTAAAATGTCCAACTCAGGCAAGACGCTGCGAGGTCTCAACGAGCAGATGAGCACCCGAGAGTCAGAGATAGAGAAGATCGTTGCTGATCTTAAGCAGATGCGGCAAAAACAGGAGAGTGAAGAGGCCACACTGTGGGCTCTCTATGCCAACCGCGACACAGAACTTACGGTGCTTGAACTAGACAAGCAGCGAGAGATCAGTGGTAAAAAGCTACAGGCTCTTGAGCGGGAACGGAAAAAGTTGCTGTCTCAATTAGACGAACAGTCGGATGAGGTGGCAGATAGTCTGAGCAGCTTACGACAGCTCGCCAAAGAGTGGGATAAGCAGGTGGAAGCGCTGCAGTCACGGCGTCAACAACTTGACAAGCTGCAAGCACAACAGGGGACCGAACAGGCGTCCGTTCGCGATTCTTTACAACAACTTGAAAAAATTCGCCGGCAGATAGACAGGGCATTGAGTTCAAGAAAAAAGCTAGCGGCAAACCTAGCACGTAGTCGGCAGGATATTGGCGCAAAGACAGAAGCGCTTCTCAAGGCAGAAAAGAGCTTGCGTCAGTCGTCGCTGGCAACTCGTGATCTGCTGCGTGAGGTGCAACAGCGCTCCAAGCAGCGCCGTGCTGCTGCTGAGAGTCTCCGTCGCGCCCAGAGTACGGCAGCCGGCAAGATTAGCGACGCAACATTGGCTGAGCAGTACAGAGAGGTTATCGGGCAGATGGCAGCTGCTGAAAAGGAGCGAGATCAACGTATGCGGGAGTTTGACAGCATCAGCAAGCAGTTGCTGCAGTTAACTACAGATCAACAGACAACGGTAGACAGTCTTGCCAAGGAGTGGCAGCAGCGGGATAGTCGCTTTAACACATGGCAAACCACGCAGTCAGCCATGGCTGATTTGCTGGAGCAACGAGCGCTTCCGGATCGCAAGGGCGCGGAGTTGAGACGTGCTAAGCGGGAGCTGTTAGCGAAGCGCCGCAGGTTTGCGGCCACGAGAGGTAAGCTTTGGAGTTCACAGGCTGACTTACAAGAGAAGCGCCTCGAGCTGTTGGCTATAGCAGTCGATTTTGAAAAGGAATTAGAAGATGCGCTGGCAAAACGCCAGCAAACCGTACGTCGAGATCTCCTACAGGAGTCTCTTGCCGGAGAGAGAGTAGAGAAGGGAAAATGATTATGCGTAGGTACAAACAGAAGTGCTCTTGGTTACTACTCTGCCTGGTCGTCGGTTTTTTGCTCTTGCCACTAGAGGGGCTGGCACAGAAGAAGACCAAGAAGCCGCGGCAAGTCTATGAAAAAGAGACGGTTATTCGCTTTGATGACACGGAGATCAAGGGGCAGCTGATCAAGCCAGACGGTTTTTTTCTGTTGCGTAAGCGTCCGAAAAGATGGCAGGATTTAATTAAAATCCGTGAGAGCTACGTGAACGAGCTGGTCGATATGAAGAACGATGTATAGTGATGAGCATGGGTAAAGATAAAACCAAGAGGCCAGGTCCCACGGATCCCGCAGGTTCGATTGGTGGGCTGCGATTTTCTACCTTCTATGGTGAGAAACTAGAGAAGAGTGTCGTTCTCTCACAGGACTGTATCTTTATTGGTCGCTTGTTAACGGCGCACCTTCCCGTCGATGATCCCAAGGTGTCTCGAATGCATGCCGTGGTGGAGATTCGTGACGGCAAACAGGTGATCCTCACAGACCTTGAATCATCCAACGGCACGCGTGTTAATGGACAAGAAGAGCATGTAGCAACGTTGGCAGATGGAGATGCGATTGAAGTGGGGGATAGCCGTATTAAGGTGGAATTCCTCACGCCAGAAGAGGTGGGTGCCCTGCCTTCGGTTGTTTACCAGGCCCCGACCAGTCGTGGACTAAAGCAGCAGGTTGGCGTCGATACCGTCTTGCTTGATGCCCAAGAGGCGGCAGAGCAGGTAGAGCTCTCCACCGATGAGATCGATGGTGTTCTCGGTCACCTGGAACCAACGATGGCACGCAGGCTGAAAGAGGGGGTGGTTGCTGGTGCCAAGAAAACTCCAGCAACGCAAGAAAAGAGAGCTGAGGTGTCGACAAGATCGCCGCGTCTTTTGCGTGGCATGGGTACGGCGCTAGAGCTCAAGGTGCAGTGGGGAGAAGAGATCCTCGACATCCAGCACCTCGACGCCCCAGAGACGGTTACAGTCGGCAAGAATCGTAAGAATACCTACATCATTCCACCCATGGAGGCCTACCCAGCAACCCTGCCGATTATTTCACCGCTCTCTGAAAAGCGTGGCGGCGGTTTTTTGCTGGCATTTACCGGCAATATGGAAGGTTGGGTCTATACTGGAGAGCGTCTGCAGTCTCTGGATGAGCTGAAGAAGTCACCACGATTACGTCGGACCAAGCTTGAGCAGAGTGAGGTCCATCTCTATCCGCTCTCTCCTAGTGATAAGGGCATGATTTCTATAGAGAACCTTGCCTTCTGCTTCCAAACCGTACGTGCCTTTCCGCGCTATCACTCTCCAGCGAGCAAGATCAACAAGCGGCCTTTCTGGGCTGGATTAACTCTCTATGCCGCTATGATCGCACTCTTCTCCTTTTTCCCGGTTACCGAGACCGAACCAACGGTAGCCGAGCAGGTCGAACAGACAGCTGCTGCTGTCGAGGTGATCTACAGTCGTGACCGGGCCAAGGGTTTTCTTGAGCAGTTGGTTAGCCAAGAGCTGTTACAGACCGGTAGTCCTACAGGAGAGGTTCGTGGTCGTGCGGTTACCGGAATCACGGAAAAAGGAAGCCGACGCGAACGTCGTGCCGGTGGCGAAACCGGTAAACGTGGCCGTCCAGCTCGCCGGGCCCAGAGTGCTGAGGCTACAGCAGGGAGGAAACTGGCTCAGGCTTTGGAGGCGATCAAATCTGATGACATTACCCGGGTTCTTGGTAGCAGCGGCTTTCTTGGTAAAGGGGGTGGCGTTGGCACTCCGGTGGGTAAAGGTGGCAGCAAGCAAAACTTTGCGCCACGAGTCTTTGCCAGCCTTGGTGGTACCCTAAAAGATAGTGGTGGCCGTGGTAAAGGTGGCGGTGGCGTTGGTTTTGGTGGTGGCGAAAGCGTCGATGTTGGCGGCTTAGGCACCAAGGGTCGTGGTGGTGGTGCTGGCGGTTATGGCACCGTTCGGCTTGGCAGAAAACTGGAAGTCGCTATCGACTATTCCGAAGAAGAGGACATCAACGTTCGTGGCGCCTTAGATAAGGCGCTGATCGAGCGTGTCATTCGCCGTAACCTTGGCCAGATCCAGTTCTGTTACGACACCAAGCTGCAGCTGACCAAGCGTGGCAAGGTTAGTGGTCGCGTCATGACCTCTTGGCGGATTGCTCCAAGCGGTCGCGTCGTACGTACGAATATCATCACGTCGACGATGAAGGATGCGCTGTTTGAACGTTGTTTACAGGACCGTATACGTACTTGGATCTTTCCGGAACCCAAGGGTGGTGGTTCTGTCCGGGTCGAGTACCCCTTTATTTTTCGTCCATCGGGCTAAAGAGGTCTATTTTTCTCAACATGGGTAAATTTAAAAAAGTATGTGTTTTGTTGTTCTTGGTTTTTTTCGGGACACATTCGCCGCTGTTGGCGGCGGAACGCTCAGCCGCGCTCTTTCGTTTTGTAACCGCCGGTGGTGTCACTGCAAAAGATCAGGCAACGATCACTGCGGCTACCCGAAACGCCATTGTCAATTACGGATTCCAGCTGCTAGAGCAAAAGCGTCTCGCCTCCCGCCTTAAACGCACCGACCCGATTATTGGTGATTTTTGCGAGGAACGCGATGATGCTTGCCACAGAGAGGTCGCCAAGAAATTAGCTGTCACCCATCTCTTTAGCGGCTTTGTGGAACGAGTCGGTGAGAGAATCGCTGTTGAATTGCGTCTTTTTTCTGCAGCAGCAGAGAAGGACAACGCCTATAAACAACATCTTGAATATTACCAACTGTCTGGGGAGAGGTCTCTTGCCGACGTTGCCCGCAAGGTGGTCGGTAAGATGCTCAGCGATGTCGGGTTTCTACAGATATCTACAAACGTTGAGGGTGCGGCGATTATCATCAACGGCAGTAAACGAGCCGAGTATCCACTCAAGCGGCCCCTACGTCTGCAGGAGGGAACTTACGAGGTTGTGCTACGTAAATCCGGCTACGTTGACTTTAGTGGCAAAGTTGACATTGCTATCCAGGAGACTAGCGAGTTTCAAGGGGCTTTAAAGCCGCTGCCAGGCATTCTCAATATCGCCTCTGAACCTGCCAATGCTCAGATTATGCTAGGAGAGACAAGTCTTGGTTACACACCCATTGTTGATTACAAGATCCTCACCTTTGGAAAATTACCGCTGACGATCTCTCTGGAAAATTTTTTCGAGTTCCGTGAAGAGCTTGAGGTCGTTCCAGGTGGAGAGGTCAACAGATCCGTCAAGCTAAAACCGCAGTATGGAGACCTTCTCTTTGTGACTGAGGCGTTGGATGCCAAAGTCTATTTGGATGGCAAGTTTGTTGGCAATACGCCGCTAGAGTTGCTGGAAAAGGTGCCGATGGGCAAGCATGAGGTTGAGCTTATTCACGCTGACTATCTACCCTACAAGACGACTATTGAGGTGTTGCCTGCTGTCAAGGGCCGCTTTGCATTGGAGCCAAAGCCGAAGTACGCTTGGTTATCCGTGGCCACCAACATCGACCGTGCCGAAGTCTACGTTAATGAAAAGTTCATAGGTTTCTCGCCAGTAGACGATTTTGTGCGTTTGCCATCGGGTCGATATAACTTGCGAGTAAAAAAACATAACTTTTTTGACCACGAAGAAAAAATAGCGCTGAAACCTGGAAAAACTATTAATGTCACGGCCATCCTCAAAACGAAACTCGCAAGCCTCAACCTGACCTCAAACGTAGAGGGAGGCAAAGTCTATCTGAATCAGCAGTATGTTGGCAAAACGCCATTGAAAGTTGTAGAGGATCTCCCTTACGGTACCTACAAGCTGCTGCTGACAAAAAAGCCTTATGCTGACTATACGGCGACGCTCAATTTAAAACCAGGGCGTATCAACAACCACTTTGCCGAGATGGTGACGACTCTAGGCAAGATACAAGTTGAAACGGCCGTCAAAGGCGTGCAGATTTTCCTCGATAAACGGTACGTGGGTGTTACCCCGAGCGACGTCATTGGTGAAATCAAGCCCGGAGGCTATACGTTAAGACTGGAGAAAGAGGGCTATCTTCCTTACGAAGAAAAGGTGGTCATTAAAGGTAACCAGCTGACACGTATCACGGCAAAACTCTCGCGGGTTACCTCTACGGCCTCTATTACCTCGGTGCCGGCATCAGCAAAGGTCTATGTGGATGGCAAGTTTAGCGGCGTGACCCCATTACAGGTGAGTCGTGCAGTAGGCAGTTATGAGTTGGTGGTCAAACAAAAGGGCTATCGTGATTATAAAACAAAGCTGACGTTTATTGCCGGTAAGTCAACGAAAGTTGCAGCGACGCTAGCAGCCAAACCCTTTCAACTCTCGATCTACGCCAATGAGCGCGGGGCAAAGGTCGAGCTGGATGGGGTGTACGTCGGTGACACACCGGTGTTGGGTTACCGTGGTAGTGCCTTTGGAGAACGCCTACTACGCATTTCGAAACCAGGTTTTCGCACGATTCAGAAGAAGATCAAATTTCTGCCGGGTAAAAAAATCAAATTTAAGGTGCGGTTAAAGCCAGCTCCATCAGCCAGGTGACCCTCGTCGGTTGTGCAGGTTACAGTTCAGCGCCGTCTTTTCTTTTGTCTGGGGCGGCATCTACGTTCGCAGAGGGCAGTTCACGCGGTTCAGTGCCCTCATGCTCTTGCAGGTTTCGCGTTGTGCGCAGCTCTTCAAGACGGTTGAGAGGTTTTTCGAGCTGACGTCTTCTGGTGGTGTTGAGGGCCTCAAACTCTTTCTGGGTATCGCCGATGCGTTTTCCCAACAATTCCAATTTGCCGAGAAACAGCGTCCACTGCTTTTTAAAATTTCCCAGTAGTAAGAGAATCTCATTGGATGTCTTTTCTAGGGCAAAGTTATCCACGGCTTGGCGAATCACTGCCAATACGGCAAACAGTGTCAGTGGCGAACAGAGCACGACCTTGTTCTTCAAACCGGTCTCTAGAATGGAGCTGTCCTGTTCATGGATGAATGCGTAGATCTGTTCGTTGGGTATGAAAAGTAGCATATAATCAAGGGTTTGCTGCTGTTGGTTGATGTACTCGCGGCCCTTAACCTCTTTGATTCGTGCCTTTACGTCCCGCAGAAATTCACCGCGGTATTTTTCGCGTTCCACATCAGACGTTGCATCAAGATAGTTTACATAGTTATCCAGTGGAAACTTCACGTCCATGTTAAGCTTAAGACCTTTGGGCAACAGAAAAGTAAAATCAGGACGGAATTTCGTGCCTTCAATGACGCGTTCTTTTAAATAGTTGACATCCTCAACAAACCCCGCCATGCGCAGGACATCTTCGGCCATTCTCTGCCCCCATTGACCTCGTGCCTTGCTGCTGGCCAACACCTCATGAAGTTTTCCAGTTAGCTGCAGCAGGGCTGTTGACTGATCGTTGGCATGCTTTAGCTGATTTGCTAGTTCGCCGAATTTTTCAACACGATCTTTTTCAAGGCTTTGCATGAGCTCGGCGAGATTTTCAAGCTCTCTCCCCATCTTTTCTAGCTGTTGGTCAATGAGCCCTTTCTTGCTGTCCATCTCCTTGGCATGGGCGTTTCGTTCCGATTCCAGAGTGTTCTTAGCCAACTTGAGAAACTCTTCGGTAGAACGGGATAGGGCTTCGAGAGAGAGATTGCCAAAACTCGCCTTGAGGTTTTCCAAGATGACCTGCAGACGTTGTTCCTGTCGCGTTTCATGGTGCCGCAAGAAAAAGTGGGTTAAAGCAATACCCACGGCTACACCGATGATTAACAGCAACATGATACCAAGCCACTCCATTAGGGCGCTCCTTTGAAGCGGATGTAGCCTTTGTCATGGAGAAGCTTGAGGGTTCGCAGGGTATTGATTTCGCCCAGAGGACTAGCCATAACAATGGTTGCTGTGTCTACATTTCCAGTAATACGGGACAGTATGAAGTAGGCCTTAGAGTCAATGTCTGGATCACGGAGAATCTGCCCTTCCGCCATACTAAGTTGCGGGACGCTCTCCTTGGGAAAATGGCTATAGAAGTGTTTGTTATACTGGGTTTCAAGATCTACACGGAGAAATGAGACCAGCCGTGCAAGTGCGGGGTTCTCTAGACCGCTTAAGAGATCAAGCGCTTCATCTAAGCGCTTACTCTTAGCAAGTGTCGATACCTGGTTAAGCAATTCTCGATCCAACTGGACGGTCTCTTGAGAGACTGGCTTTCCTGTAACCTTCTCTTTAGCAACAGCTGTCTGGCCTTCTTTAATCGTTAACCATCCCTGTTCACGCCACTGTTGTAGGGTCTGTAAGACATAATAGCCATGAACACGTAACTCCAGGATGATCTCGCCTAATGTTTTGTGCTGTTTGATCTGCTTTGCAACCTTTATTGCAAATGGCTCATCGAATTCAGTAGGTGCTTCTTGTGTGAACTGAATACGAATTTCGTCGTTTGGAAAGTACTCCTTTAAGCGGTTCCATTCGTCCCAGCGACGGGCGCCTTCAAAAACGAGGTGGTTAACCTCAGCCGCCCATCTAGATAACTCCTTGTATTTGTTAATATTTTCCTCGGCAAAGTGAAACTGACCGCTGTCCCAGAGAAAGATGTCATAGATAATATTGATAAACTGTTCGTTTAAGAGCTCCTGCAGTTGTTCTTCGGTGAGTAGCTTCTGTTCAATCAGTAACTGTCCTAGAGAGGCTTTTTTAGGCTGTTTTCTTTGTTTTTCCAGCGTTTTTGTTAGCTGCTGTTCTGTAATGAGAGCTTGGCGTAGTGCAAGCTGACCCAGGTATTCTCTTGGATCATTGCTGGTAACCCAGATCAAGCTGCCAGCATCAAAAACCAGTTCTTTAAGACGGTCTTTTTTTTGAAAAACGCTAATGCCGCTTTTCTTACTCGTGCTAATCCACTGGAGAAAGTCAGGTACGGACATCGTGTGGATATCAGCGTGAAGCGGCATCAGTTTATCTTTTTACAAGACTTGCAAAAGCCATAAAGCTCGTGTCGATAGCTGACAATTTTGAAGTCGTGCGACTTGGCAATGCTGGACTGAGCCGCGTTGATGTCATGGGAGCGAAATTCTTTGACCGCACCACACTTTAAACAGACCAGGTGGTCGTGGTTTTCTCCAAGTTCGGCGTTTTCATAGAGTTTGCGGCCGGTGTTGAAGTCCCTTTCGTGAGCGAGGCCCGAGGCGACCAACAACTTGAGCGTGCGGTAGACGGTAGCAAAGCCAATCCGCGCATCTCTCTTGCGCGAGCGCAGGAGTAGCTGCTCCACAGAGATGTGATGGTCGTTTTTGAAAAACTCCTCCATGATAATCGTACGCTGACGTGATCTGCGGAGCTGCCTCTTTTTCAAAAAGTCTTCAAATATCAAAAGCTTATCTTGCACATTCTGCATGGTGGCCTATTACAGCATGCGTCTAAACGAGCGTCAAGCAAGTGGCGCCATTGACAGGTCTCTGTTCGTCAGTTGGTGAAATGAGCTTGATAAATAGGCTTACAAAGGAAATCCACAGTTTAAATCCTTTATAGATAAGGATTTTCAATGCACAAAACTCGGAAAGGCTTTATAGAAGAGTATTGTATGCCTGAATCAGGGGCAACCCCCCTTTGGTCAAATGTTTTATACTGTCAAACGGATAAGCAGCAGAGAACATTTGCGAATATAAATCGGATGTAGGTATCCGTCATTTTGTGGATAAGTTTTGTGTCTATTAACTTATTGAAAAGACGTTTGCGCTACATTAGGAAAAAAAAATTCTTGAACGCTCGTTTGCTACTGATAGAAACAAAATCAGATGAGCGAGGTGATCGCTCAGGAGGTAAAAGCCGAAACGGTTTTCCTCACCGGCGTTAGTAAGAATCGGCGCCAGGTACTAAGAGACAGAATGTGCCCCCTAACGGGCGTGGCTGCTGTCGAGGTAAAAAGCATAGACCCGTACCTGCAAGGATTCTGAACGGAGAGGAAAAACGAAAAGGCAAAAAACACCAAAGAGGTTGACGAATCTTTACTAAGATTTGTCGCTCTGCCGACAGAAAGACTCTAAAGCACAGCACCTGAGTCTTTGACGAAAGGTGTGAAGTGCAAAAGAGGAGTTGGCCTGAAAGGGCGGACAGGGTCGGCCGAGACAAGCCTCAAAGGTGGGAAACCCCAAGAGAGTCTAGGCTCCCTTAAACGCGTAACAGCGGGGTGGCGAGCACAGCTCTTCAAAGGGAGAAAAGCTCTGGAGCCGCGGTCCACGGCCGGCAGCAATGCAGTGGAAGAAACGGCAGGAGAGCAGAGAGCCTCGAGAGAGGCACGAACTCTTTGAAGGGAACAAAACTCTGAAGGGGAAAATCCCGAGAACGCTTGAGCCTGAAACATGGTTCAGAGGTTTTGGGAGGAGTAAGCTGCTGAGAGGGTACAAAACCCTGAGAGCGGAACCTACTAGGGTGAGGCAAACCCTGGAATGAGTGGACTCCCGATTCCGGCAAGTGTTGAGGGGAGAAAAAGCCTAAGGAAGTCAGCTCCTACAAGTTAACGACATGGTGTGCACCGATCGTCAAACGTAGGAGCGGTGGCCTGCGACTGTAGCCTCTGAAAGAGCGCGAAAGGTTACGGGAGGATAAATCGAAACCGCAACTGCGGTGGAGGAGGCAGGCCCGAGGAAAGCCTCAAAATCCAGGAAGCAATTCCAAAGGATAAGGAGGCTGGCTGCAACCGATAACAGCCTACTTGGGTTTGCTGACAAAACTCCGTAAGCCTAGCCAACTCTAAGAGAGAGAAAACAGCGTTGCAAACGCTGCGGACGTCGCTAGCCTACTAAAAACTTCGGAAGGCCAGAAAACCTCCGTTTGAGCGATCACTTCGCTCTGATTATTATAGCTGGGGGCCCGCCTCGGCTGTAGGGAGGCTATCCGCGTCTATTATAGGTATAGGCTCAACGCCTCGTCGATGCCCCCAGACCCCGCGCTCAGGCACGAGTAAATCGCGCCTTCGCTTTACAAAGCCATCAAATTAACGCCTTTGCGACGTTCTCGAGCTCTGCGCTCCCTCGCGAGTGAATCGCTCGGTTGCTTGAACCCAAGCCCCCGCGCTCAGGTGCGAATGAATCACGCCTTCGCTTTAAAAAAATCATCAATGAATGCAGCAGCGGGTGACGTGACGGAGGGGCCCGCCTCCCGGACAGTGCGACGCGAGCTAGCGCAGCGTTGCGCAATATCACAAGACAGGACGGGAGGATGGGGGCAAACGGCACGCCACCCGCTGCTCTGTTTAAGGTTATGATGTGGGTCTAATCAAATGGGTCTGATTGCGTTCGGCACTGTGGGCATAGTCGATTGGTGCGAACGTTCCAAGAGACAAAAGACTTTTCACACTTGAGACAGACAGTTGCCTTTTCCTTGATGAGCGGCAAGCCGAGTTCGGCTCGCATGGTATTGATCTCGTCCGTGCGGATCTTACTTTGCTCGGTCACCAGGTACCTCCTTGGCAGTGCGTGATGCGTGAGGGCGAGCGCGCCTTATATCATAGTCAAGCCTCGAAATGCAACGAATTTTCCCCGAAGACTTCTTTTTATTTAATAATATTAATATCTTGAATGTATTAACCGGTTGGTCGGACGGGGCCATTGCTTTGTCCCAGCTTTGTGGATTAACATGCAGATCTGAAGATGGGGGAGAGAGTTGATAGCTTTCAGGTTGGTGGTTGCCGCATCCGCCTAGTGACGGACGATCCACGGATCCGTCGTTACCTGCTGAGAGGACCTCTCGAAGGTCTGCTCGATCGTGGTGGCAAAACAGGAGACTTTGATTTCACCGTAGAGATGTTGTCGGCAGCTGCCAAAAAGGAGCGTGGCTCCATTTTTGACCAGCCACCACTACCCCTGGAGACTACCAAGCTCCAACTACGGCGCGAGCGGATGATCCGGGGTTGGGTCTTTGGTGATGCGCTCCACCTTGAAGATGGTGAGCATGAATTGGATCTGCACTACCAAAAGCACTGGGCTCGTGCCTACTTTTCACCTGCCATCCATCAGCAGGTACGGCTTTTAACCCATAGCTATTTCATGGTTGCGGTGATTGAGCTCTTGCGTACGCAGCAGATGTACTACCTCCATGCTGGCCTTGCCGTCAGCCCTAACGGTATGGGGGTCATCTTTCTAGGGGACGGAGGTAGTGGAAAGTCCACTAGCCTTTACATGCTGGTACGTGCGGGCTGGTCGTTGGTGGCTGACGATGCGCTTCTCCTAGCAACAAATGAAGACAACCAGATCACAGCGCACCGTCTGCTGCATCGGTTCCTTTTGCATGGGACGATGGTGCATTGGTTTCCTGGGCTCATTTTGGAGCGAGTTGACAGCGATGGTAAAGGGCATGTCAGCCCGACTGTTCTACCGCCAAACTGTCGCCTAGCGCAAGCGACACCCCTGCAAGTGGTTATTTTACAGCCGAAAAAAACCGGACAGAGCCGTCTCCTGCCTGTGCGTCGCAGTGCTTTGCTGGCAGAGATGATCCACCAAAATGCCTTTCTCTTTCTCCATCCACAGCTTGCTGCCCATCATCTCGAGGCCCTCTCTAAACTGGCTCAGCAGTGTGAGCCATTTCGCCTGGAACGTGGTGAGGATCTGCTGCATCATCCCGAGAAGCTAGTGCAGCTGCTAGAAGAGCACTGTCATGAGCCAGCATCCGAGGTCGTCGTATGAAACCTCTAGACAGTTGTGCTACGATAGAAAAATAGTGATCAGCATCTGCCAACGACTCTATTACTGCTGTACGCGCTTGAAAAAAGGGTGTTCAACCTACGTTGATGTCTACCTTGTGCTCCTGCTCTACCTCCATCTCTTTTGGCATAATTGGCAACTGCGCGTGAGAACCGATTCCATCCGCCGCTCTCTTGTTGGGAAGTCCTTGGCCCTGCCTCGAGGCGCATGGCGACAAATTGAGCGGCTGTTGCCTCTAGTGGTCCCTCTTGTACCCGGGGCACGCAAGCAGCGCTGTCTGGTGATGAGTGTAATCGGCTTCCGCTATTTGCAGCGCGAGGTCGCTGGCGACGTCACCTTTTATATCGGTGTTTCTAAGCAAGGTCGGTCGGGGAGACGCTTTCACGCCTGGCTCAACCTCGACGGCGGCGAGGCCTTTGATACCGACCCATGCCGCACTTACCAGTCGCTTTACTCCTATCGTCTGGCTTGACACTCATGTCGTGTAGATTTGCTTGCCTCACCAGTCATTCTTCAATAGAGTGCTTGCATGAGCGGCAAACGCAAACCTCGATTCCCACGTAAACCTTATCAGAAACCGCAACTTAAAAAGCACAACGATGTGGTCAAAAGTGTGCAAGGATTTAGTGGCATGGTCGGGCCTACGGGACCACCACCCGCAGCCGCACAGTCCTCACCGGTGGCGCCGGCAGCAACGGTCTTCTAAGGCTCTTGTAGATTATGCAGAGCTATGACTTCTTCATTGGCTTTGAGTTAACCCGTCACTGTAATCTGCGCTGTGCGCATTGCATGCGCGACGACCTCGACCTCACGGCAAATCTGCCCATTGAGTTCATCCAATCTATTCTGGAACAGGCCACGGCTTACAACAAACCACACATAGCCATGACCGGTGGTGAGGTCACCTTACATCCTCAATTTGGCGAGATCATCGATCTTCTTGTGGAGATGGGCTACGGCTTTCACTTTGTTACCAATGGCACCACCTTTCCCAAGGTGATGCAGCGTATTGGCCCGTATGCCGGCGGTGGCTACTGGAAGGGTGTGAGCATCAGCCTTGATGGTGCTACAGAAGAGACACACGACGCTGTTCGTGGTGCGGGTGTTTTCAAAAAGGCGTTGAACGCCATTGCTCTATGCCGAGCAAAAGGTGTCCCTGTTACCATCCAGATGGTTGTCAACCGACTCAACCGGCATGAGATGCGCCAGATGGCAGAGCTCTGTACGCGTATGCGGGTGAATCAGCTCTTTATTGCACACATGCAACCAACTCCGCACGGGTTGCGCGACGACATCGTGCTGCCTCCAGAAGACTGGCTCAAGGTTGACGAAGAAGTGCTGCAACTCGGACAGACGTTTCGGCTGCCGATTTACCAATCCGCAGGGCACTATGACATGATTCCGCTCTCCCACTGTAAGTTTTTGCGCAATGGCGCCCTGAACATTGACTATGTCGGCCGGTTGACCGTCTGCTGCCAACTCTCTAATACTGGCGGCATGGGTGATGAGGCTCGAGACGTGGTGGCTGATCTCAACAAAGTGACCCTGGCTGAAGGGCATGCGCGCCTGCTCGATGTTTACAACGATGTCCACAAAGCGCGTCTGCACAAGATGCATGCTGGCGGCCTGCAGGGTATGGATAACTACCACTGCTGGTTCTGTATGAAGCACTTTAAGAAACTCAACTACATGAAGAATTTTCCCAATCACCCTTGGGTCAAGGGAGACAGCGAGGTAAATAGGGAGGTGGCAGATCATGTCAAACGTATGCGCGCGTATCAATAGTAGAGACGTAGTCTATACCAATCTAGGTAACGAGGGAGTCATCCTCAATCTGAGGAGTAAATACTATTTTACCCTCAATGAAACCGGCATGCAGATCTGGGATCTGCTCACAGAGGGTGCCGATGAGGAGACGATTGTTGCCAAGTTGTGTGATGAGTACGACGTAGAGCCCGAGGCCTGCCGCCGCGATCTCCAAGAGCTCATGCGACAGTTCGCAGCAGAAGGCCTGATTTTGGCAAACGCTCCCTAGAAGGTACGGCCTTACTTTTAGGGAGTGTCCATTCCCTGAAAGTAAGGCCGTATCTTATCTATACTATGAACTTTCTTGACGACAAGCTCTCTCGCACAGTTGCCGTTTATCTTGGCTACTTTGCCGCTATTGGTCTGATCACCGGGCTTTACGCATATAACTACGGCGCTGTGATTTTTGAAAGTATTGTCTATGCGAACGGTGGTATTGATGCGCCGGTCTCTTTTTGGTTTGTCTCCCTAATGCCGCTTGCATGGGCGGCGTTTGCTTTTTCTACGGGCATCTTTTTTCAAGCGCTGCTCGAGGTGCCAACCGGGGTCTTTGCCGACAGTCTTGGAAGAAAGTTTGCTACCATCACTAATCTCTTTTTTCGCATCCTGTTTTGTTTAGCGCTCCTGTTGACGTGGTGGTTTGGCAAATACAAGCATGCTCAAGGTGTCATCTTTTGGGCCGTTACCGCAAACATTTTCTATGCCTTTCACTACACCTTTTTCACAGGATCCTTCACCTCTTGGCTTAAGGATACGCTGGACGAGATCGACTGTGGATCCAGGCTAACTGAAATTTTGGCGCGAGGCTTTGTTTGGTATCGGGGTACGCTTCTGTTGGGCTCGGTTTTAGGGATCTACCTCTGGTTGAGTGATGTTGTCTATGTTGCCTATGGCCTTGCGGCGCTGCTCTGTTTGCTAACGGCGATCTTCTGCCACTCTTTGATGGAGGAGAATCGTGGCTATCAGTTTGTTAGCCCATCTAAACTCTTTGGCAAGGCGCGCAGGCAGGTATGGAAAGAGATAATAAGGGTTTGGCTTGTCGGCAGCCGAATCCTTATCCGCTCACCAGTACTCTGGGTGGTGTTTGCTGCTGCGGCTGCTGGTACTTCACTCATTTATCTTGTCAACTACGTGTGGCCGGTGTTTACGCGGTATCACTTTGTATCAGAGGTGGGAAGAGGATTTTCAAACGAATGGATCATCCTGCTTCTCGGCATCAGTGTGGCCGGTTTCCTCGGCTCTAAACTCTTTTCATGGTGGAACCGGCGTTATGAGCAAACCCACGGAGCAGCCTCAGTAAAGGCTTTAGTGGTTATCAACACTGTTGTCTCAGTCATATTTTCACTGCCGATCTTTTTGCTTGTCTGCCTTTTTCTAGCAAGCGACAGCACTCTATTGAGCCTACCTCTGTTTACAGCCTTGTTGAGTTTCTATTTCTTGGTTGAAGGCGCTAAACAAGCCCCCTCATGGAGTCTTCAGCACGCGGTAATTCCACCAAAGACGCAGGAGCGATCGACCATCCTCTCTCTTGGTTCTATGATGAAACAGCTCATCATTGTCGTCTTGGTTTTCTTTGGCGTGGGCAAGCAGCCTCACCACCTGGCTGTACCCAGCAGCAGCGGTGCTATTAACGACGATTATCATGCTGACATTCTTTTTTACTTCCCGAGCGTCGTCAGTATCGGAAGAGAGTAGTCCCTAAAAGTAAAGCCTTACCTTCTAGGGCGTGGTGAGAAGGCGCTTTTGTGTTTCGTTGCTGCGAATGAGCTGTTTCAAAGTGTCGAGCTCTAACTGCAAGCCAGCTGCAAGCTCGATGGCGGCGCTTTTGTCGATAAGGCGGTTGGCTGCCTCCAGCGCTGTAGTCGACTTAGAACGTGTCTTGGCGTAGATAGGCTGCATCTCTTCAGGCAGGTTGTGCGCTGCCTTACGGTGGATGAGACGCGAGACGTTTTTACTGTTCATCAACACAACAATCTGTTGCATGTCATCTGGTAGGTTTGTTTGTGGGTCTAGAGTTGGTTGTCTCTCTGTCTCCCCCGCAAGTTTAACGATAGTCTCATGCCAGTCCAAGTCATCGCCGAGATGATCGGCAAGGCCAATGGCGTGGGCTGTGGCAGCATCAAGGCGTTCGCCAGTAAAAAAGAGGTACTTGGTGAGTTCACGGCCAATACGTTGCGGTAGCCGCTGGGTGCCACCAAGACCTGGGAAAAGGCCGAGCCCACTCTCTGGAAATTCAAATGTCGCATTGCTGTTGGCCACTATGATGTCAGCAGCAAGGGCCAGTTGCACACCACCACCCATTGCCATGCCTTCGACAAAGGCAATGACGGGTTTTCTGGAGGCATCGATTTCAACAAAGAGCTGCTGCGCCAGCTCGTAGTAAGCGTCGATGGCAGCGAAATCGCCCCGGCGTAGTGCCTGCCGTAAAAAAGCGAGATCACCCCCAGCGGCAAAGGTCTTACCGCGGCCTCGTAAGATAATGCGCCTGGTTGTCTTGCTAGTAAGAGCTCGCTGGACGCCCTCTCCAAGTTGGGTTAGCAGGGTTGGTGAAAGGGCATTCATCGCCTCTGGGCGGTTAAGGGTGATCAGAGCAGAGCCCTTGTATGTTTCTACGTCAACGTAATGCCACTTCTTGTAGATCCTCTCTACCTTTAGACGGCGGCAATTCGGTGGTTTCACTCGCTGGGCTTTACTGTAGCGTTCAACCGCTTCACTAAAGACCTTATCGCCGAGAGCCTGCCAGCGTGCAAGCGGTCCGCGTTGCCACTTCAAACCAACCTGGGCGCCGATGTCGATATCCTCAGGTCTACATACCTTTGCCTGCAAGAGTTGGCCGACACTAAAGAAGACTGCAGCACGCAATCTTGAATCGACGGCTTCAGGTGCGGGAACTTTTAAGGTCTCGGATCTTGTTTGTGGCCCCACCTCCCAGGCGAGTTTCTTTTTGAGCTGTGCTCGTAGGCTCTTGGCTGGTTGGTAAGCCTTACCAAAGCGGCTGTTTAGGGTCTCCATAGTGTGAAACACAGGTGCCAAACCCGTTAGATTCATCAGCTCAAAGGCGCCTAGCGGCGTGCCAAACTCCCGTTTCGATAGTGCGTTGATCTGCTCGATGGTGCCGAGGCCATCATCAAACATGCGTGCGGCTTCGTTGAGCCATGGCGCAAAGAAGCGGTTGACGACAAAGGCAGACTCATCTTCACAAACGATCGGCACACGTCCGGTGCTACTCAAAATGGCCTGGGTAAAGTGGCGCGCTGCTGCTGGTACGGTCTTAGGTAGTACCACTTCAACAAGGCGGTTACTTGCAGGCGGATTAAAAAAGTGCAAACCTACAAGTCGCTTCCGCATATTAGCACTGCGTCCCATGTCACGCAGTCGGAAGGAAGAGGTGTTTGTGGCTAGGATGGTAGTGGGCTTACAGATAGCGATGAGCTCTTTGAACAACTTCTGTTTCAAAGGCAGCTGCTCAAAGATCGCTTCAATCACTAGGTGACAATCACGCAGACTCTCAAGCTTTGTAGCTGGTGCGATCCTGCTATGTATCTGCTTGACCTCCTTGCTACTGAACAGGTTTTTGTCAATGGCCCGTTGCAGAGAGCGTTGTAGACGCTGCATGCCGCGCTCGAGCCCTTCCTCATCCTGCTCAACAACCGCCACAGCAAATCCCTGATGTGCAAAGAGCTGCACCAGACCTGCACCCATGGTGCCAGCGCCGACGATACCGATCTTTACGTGGCCTCTTTCCATTGGCAGCGATGATCGCACGTTCCTAGAGAATTGGCCACCATCGTGACCAAACGCTAACCTTGCGGTTTAATAAGACTTTGTGATAATGCTGGGGCACTATGGATGTTGAGGCGTTAAGAAAGCGCTCGCTAAAAAACTACCTGTTGGGCTTTATGGAATTTTTGCCGCCCCTGCTGACAGTATTTAAGTATCATCTCTGTACTTATATGAGCGACTGGATCGATGCCGAAGAGGGAGAGATCGAATACCGGGTTGCTAAGCTGCAGGGCAGGGCACTGTTAAAGCGGATGCGCCATGAAGTGACTGTAGAAGGTGTAGAGCATTTGCGGGGGTTGGATTACTTTGCGGTGGTATCCAACCATGCCAGCTATCTCGATTTTGCCGTGCTGCTAGGCTACTTTCCAAGCAATCTGCGTTTTATTGCCAAACGTGAACTCAAAAGAGTACCGATGATTGGTTCCCACCTTGCGAGGCGTGGCGTATTAATCGAACGTGAAGGTAAGAAGGAGACACTGCAGGCGATTGAGGACGCTATTGGTGACAGTAATAAAACACCTATCTTGCTCTTTGCTGAGGGCACGCGTTCTGTCGACGGTGTTCCCAGAAGGTTTAAACGAGGCGGTCTGAACCTCTTTGTCAAACAGCACGTGCCCCTGATACCGGTGACCATCATCAATACCTTTGCTTACTTGCCTCGAGGCGCTCTACGCTATCGCAAGGAGGGTCGCTTCAAACTGATTATTGGTGCCCCTCTAAAACGAGCGATGTTTGCCAGCAACGAAGCCATGATGGATGCCGTTGAGCGTGTGGTGCATGAAACCTTTCACAATGTCGGTGAGGACAAGCGTCCAGATACCAAGAACGTGCTTCTTGGAAATAGCAAGGTTTGAGCCTGGGCTTGCGAACGTGCGCGTTGGAATTCCACACCTTGAGGTGTTTCAACATCTCTACACCTGTATTTAAGATAATCTATGGCCGGTATTCTCGCCAACTCTTGGCTGGTAGAGCGTCGAAGTCCCACTTGAGCGTGGCTTCGATAAAGCGTTTGGCCAGTTGTAGGTTGGTGATCAGGGGTATGTTGTAGTCGACGGCAGCGCGTCGGATTATGTAGTCGTTGGTAAGCTCCTCCTCCTGAAAGTTCTTGGGAATGTTGATGACCAGATCTACCCCACCCTTTTGGATCAACTCAAGGGCGTTGGGTTGTTTTTTCTCGAGTGGCCAGTGCACGCTGTCGGCTTTGACACCATGCCGGTTCATGAAGGTCGCGGTGCCACCCGTAGCATAGAAGCTCACACCGAGCTGCTGCCAGCCGCGCAGGTCTTCGAGCAGCTCTGCCTTGCTGACAATGGGTCCGCTTGAGATGAGGGCCCTGTGTACCGGCAACCGGTAGCCGACGGAGAGCATGGCTTTGAGAAAGGCCTCGTCAAAGTCGTCACCCAGACAGGCAACCTCACCCGTAGAGGCCATCTCTACACCGACCGTGGGATCGGCACCGACAAGCCGCATAAACGAAAACTGCGGCGCCTTGATCCCTACGTAGTCGAGCTCCATAAACGATTTGTCGATCTTCTGCACCGGCTCACCCATGATCACCTGGGTTGCCATGTCAACGAAGTTAACCCGGTAGACTTTGGAGACAAAGGGTAGGCTCCGTGACGCACGTAGGTTGCATTCAATCACCCTGACTTCGTTGTCTTTAGCGACAAACTGCAAGTTGAACGGTCCGTGGATTTTTAGGGCAGCAGCAATATCACGCGCAATTCTCTTTATCTGGCGAATCGTCTCGAGATAGGTGCGCTGAGGTGGCAGTACCATTGTCGCATCGCCAGAGTGGACTCCGGCGTTTTCAATGTGTTCGGAGATGGCATAGACAATCATTTCACCTTGTTTGGCAACGGCATCGATCTCAATCTCCTTGGCGTTTTGAATAAACTTGCTAACGACTACCGGATGTTCTTGCGAAATGACTGCCGCTGCCCGGAGAAATTTAGCCAGTTCCGCCTCATGGCTCGCAACCGCCATGGCCGCGCCACTGAGCACGTATGAGGGACGTACCAACAGCGGATAACCGACGCGCTTGGCAAAGGCTTTAACCTCTTCAAATGAGGAGGCCTCAATCCACGGTGGTTGTTTGATGTTCAGCTCATCAAGGAGTGACGAGAACTTATTACGATCTTCGGCACGGTCAATAGCATCAGCAGTTGTGCCAAGAACTTTAAGGCCGAGGCCATGCAGTTTGGGTGCCAGCGTATTCGGAATCTGTCCACCCATAGAGACGATGATGCCAGCCGCCTCCTCTTTGCGATAGATTTCGCGGATACTCTCCAAGCTAATCTCGTCAAAATAGAGTCGGTCACATTCGTCGTAATCTGTGCTGACGGTTTCGGGGTTGTAGTTGATGATGACCGTTCTATAACCGAGTTTTTTCAGCGTGCGTACCGCATTGACACAACACCAGTCGAATTCCACCGAACTGCCAATACGGTAAGCACCCGATCCTAGTATCAGCACAGTCTTAGTGCCATTTGCCCGAACATCGTCTTCACAGCCGTGATAGGTAAGATAGAGGTAGTTGGTCTTTGCCGGAAACTCAGCAGCAAGGGTGTCGATCTGTTTGACAGCCGGATGGATGTTATAGTTATCGCGCATGGAAAGAATGTCGTTCTCATTAGACTTTAAGATAAGGGCGATCTGTTTGTCGGAAAAGCCCATCCTTTTGGCTTCAAGCAGGATATGCGATGGCACGATACCATTGCTAAATTTCAGGAGTCGCTGTTGCATCGAAAAGATTTTGTGAATTTTGAAAAGAAACCAACGGTCGATATGCGTCAGCTCGTAGATCCGATCGATGGAGATGCCTTTGCTCATTGCCGCAAAGATAAAAAAAAGTCGTTGATCCGTTGGTTTTTCCAGCTCCTGTTCATGCATCTGACCGTCTGTTAGCTTAGGCGCATCGGTAATGCCCTCCATGCCAATCTCAAGCATGCGGATCACCTTTTGCAGCGCCTCTTCAAAGGATCTACCAATGGCCATGACCTCACCGACACTTTTCATGCCCGTACCAATACGACGGGTAACGTGACGGAATTTCTTCAAATCCCAGCGCGGCATCTTAACGACTACATAGTCAAGCGAGGGCTCGAAGCAGGCCATGGTGGTCTCGGTAACGGCATTTTTGATTTCCGTGAGGCCGTAACCAAGGCTTAGCTTAGTGGCAATGGCAGCCAAGGGGTAGCCAGTAGCTTTGGAGGCAAGCGCCGAGCTACGTGAGAGCCTTGCATTGACCTCAATGACTCGATAGTCGTGAGATTGAGGATCAAGGGCAAACTGTATGTTGCACTCACCGATGATGCCGAGATGACGTATGGTACGAATCGAAATCTCACGCAGCTTGTGGTACTCGTGATTGGTTAAGGTTTGACTTGGCGCGACAACAATGCTCTCACCCGTGTGGATGCCGAGTGGATCTAGGTTTTCCATGTTGCACACGGTGATGCAGTTGTTGAAACGGTCTCGCACGACTTCGTATTCAACCTCTTTCCAACCTTTTAGCGACTCCTCAATGAGCACCTGTTCGGTGTAGGTAAGTGCCTTAGTCACGAGCTCCTGGAGTTGTTGTTGGTCTTGGCAGAGACCCGAACCAAGACCGCCGAGAGCATAGGCAATGCGTACCATAACCGGATAGCCAAGATCCTTGGCAGCGCTGAGCGCCGCTTCAAGAGAGCCAACCGCTTGGCTCTTGGGTGTCTTGACATCAATCTCAGTGAGTTTTTTGACAAAGCGATCGCGATCTTCAGTATCTAAAATAGTTTGCAGCGGCGTACCAAGAACCTTAACATCGTACTTATTAAGTACCCCTTGATGGTGCAGTTCGATGCCGCAGTTGAGAGCCGTTTGCCCGCCAAAGCTCAGGAGGATGCCATCTGGCCTCTCTTTGGCAATGACCTTTTCTACAAAAGGTGGTGTCACTGGAAGAAAGTACACGCGATCGGCTAAGTGTTCCGAGGTCTGTACGGTGGCGATGTTGGGATTGATCAGCAGCGTTTCCACGCCTTCTTTCTTTAGTACCTTGACCGCTTGGCTGCCGGAGTAGTCAAACTCGCCAGCTTCGCCAATTTTGAGCGCCGCGCTACCGAGGACAATAACTTTCTGTACCGTTTTACTCATGAAGAGAGCTGCCGAATAAAGTCATCAAAGAGGAAAGCCGTATCATTGGGACCCGGAAAGGCTTCAGGGTGGAACTGCACCCCCATGAAGGGGTGGCTGCGGTGCCGCACACCTTCGTTGGTGCTATCGTTGGCATTGAAGAACCAGTGTTGCCAATCGGCTGGCAAGGTGCGGTCATCGACCGCATAGCCATGATTTTGCGAGGTGATGTAACAGCGTTGGCTACCAACGAGGACGCAGGGTTGATTTTGGCTACGATGGCCATACTTAAGTTTGTAGGTTTCGGCACCGGCCGCGAGCGCCAGCAGTTGATGTCCAAGACAAATACCAAAGATCGGCAGACCGTCACGCATGGCTGTTTCAAGGTTGCGAATCGTCTCAGCGTACATCTGTGGATTGCCCGGACCATTGGAGACCAAGATACCATCGACCTTGTCATTGCTGGGGCTGTAGTTCCACGGTACACGCAAGACGGAGACACCACGATCCAAGAGCGATCGGATGATATTGCTCTTACAGCCGCAATCAATGAGCATGACCTTTTTATTACCACCTTGATAGAGAATGGGTTCTGGTATGGAGACCTGGGCGACGAGATTTTCCTTGTCTGGATCGTAGAAATCAACGAGTTTGTCGTCGTTGACGATACGCCCGAGCATGGTGCCTTTTTGACGCAACCTCTTGGTGAGTGCCCGCGTATCAATACCGGTAATGCCCGGCACCTTTTGCTCCTTGAGCCAGTCGCCGAGGCTCTGTTCGGCATCCCAATGGCTATACTCAGGCGAGTAATCCGCCACTACGACTCCTTCAATATGAGCTTTTTCCGACTCCGCACCTGAAGCCAGACAGTCTCTCACCTCGATACGCGGCACACCGTAGTTGCCAATAAGCGGATAGGTGAGCACAATGATCTGACCTGTGTAGGAGGGATCGGTAAAGGTCTCTGGATAACCGGTCATGCCAGTGTTAAAAACAAATTCGCCACTGACAGAAGCTGGATAGCCGAAAGAAAAGCCGTGATAGATAGTGCCGTCTTCGAGTTCGATGTAGCTGTGCATTCAGGTTGGAGCCTCTTATAACACATGACAGTGAGTCAGCAACCTAAAATGCTCTGTAAATTCTTTTCACGTTTTGTGGGTGCTGTATCAGGCTTTCTTCTGAGGACGCCGTCAGTGTCTGTCTAGAGGAAGGTGCTGAGATACTGGGCGGCCCACTGGTGGACGTCGTTGCGTTTGATTTCAGTGCGCATAACGCGCATGCGCCTGCTGGTTTCGGCGATGGGCATCTTGAAGGCTTCGTAGATGGCGTCGGCCGTTCCCTCTACATCGTAAGGGTTAACAATCAGGGCGCCCTTGCTGAGTTGATCCGCGGCACCAGCAAACTCGCTCAAAATCAACACACCGTTGTTGTCGATGGAGCTGGCACAGTACTCTTTGGCGACCAGATTCATGCCGTCACGTAGTGGTGTAATCAAGGCGATCTCACAGGCGCGGTAGTGTCCAAGAAGCTCTGCAGGTTTTAAGCTGTGAAACATATAAAAGATAGGTAGCCACTCATGTTTAGAAAACCTGCCATTAATGCGACCAGCCAGCTCATCCAACTGGCTCTTAAGGTCAATGTAATCTGGCAAGCGGGTCCGGCTTGGAATGAGCACCTGAATCATCGAGAGGTTGCCGTGCAATTTCGGATACTTTTCTAGTGCTCGCTCAAAGGCTCGAAATCGTTGTGGAATGCCTTTGGTATAGTCTAACCGATCGAGCCCGAGCATAAGCCGGCGATTCGAGAGTTTGCGGTGGATGTCATAGCTCACCTTGGTAACCTCGGGATCGTGGGCGCGGTCGTTAAAGTCTTTGTAATCGATGCTGATTGGATAGTAGCCAATGCGTACCCGACGGCTGCCATACTGCACATCGGTAAAACGGCTCTTGTGCGCAAGGATGGCCACTTCTGGCATGAACTCCTTAACGCAGCGAAGGAAGTTGCGGCGGTCACGTTTGGTCTGAAAACCAAGCAGATCATACTCCATCATCGCGTATATGAGTTCACCGTTCCAAGGCAGGCGGCGAAAGAGATCGTACGATGGAAAGGGGATATGCAGAAAAAAGCTGATCTTTGTGCGGCGTAATCCAAGCTGTCGCAAGTAGTGGGCAACCATGAGCAGCTGGTAATCGTGTACCCAGATGACGTCGCCACGGTGGTAGAGGCGCTTGACCTGTCTGGCAAAGAGATGGTTGATCTTTTGATAGGTTTGCCAATGGGCCCGCTTGAAACGACAGTGTCCGAGCAGATCGTGAAACAGCGGCCACAACGCCTCATTGGAAAAGCCCCGGTAGTATTGGGCGATCTCTTCTTCGCTGAGGCTAATCCCTCGCAGCTGGTAGGACTCATGGCGGTTGAGCTGTCTCAAGAGCCTGCCCACCGGCGCCTCTTTGCCGCAACCCGCCCAACCGAGCCAGACACCGCCCCGATCTCTAAGTATAGGCGAGAGCGCCGTAATCAGGCCTCCGGGAGAGGGGTAGATCTTCCACTTGCCGCGGCTCTTTTCGATTTTTACCGGCAGGCGGTTAGAGACGACGATCAGACGCCTTTTCTTTGCACGCACCATTTTTACCTTTATCCTCATTTGAAAACCTTTGTCAAAGTGATAACGTCTTGCCGGGCTTTAGACATCTTTGGGTGTGATGAAGAGATGCAAAAGGCGGACTACGCAAACCTTGCCAATATTGAGTATATCGAACGTGCGTATGAGCAGTGGTGTAATGATCCAAAGTCTCTTGAGGCAGGCTGGCGCTTTTTTTTCGAGGGCTTTGAGCTTGGCAGGCGTGGTATTCCGCTGCGGCGTCAAAAGGCCGGTGCTGATGACAAGGAGTCGGCAGCGGCAACCCCACAGACGGCCAAAGGCCAGTGGCAGATAGACCGACTCATTTATGCCTACCGCGACATTGGCCACCTCATTGCCGATACCAACCCTTTAGATCCCGGCAACAAAAGCCACGCGGAACTCGAGCTCAGCAACTTCGGCTTCAGTGAAGCGGATCTTGATGTAGAGTACGGCCTTGGTTCGCTCTACGGCCCACCCCAGGCAAGCCTGCGCGAGATCCATCAAATCCTGCGCGATACCTACTGCCGCACGATTGGCAGTGAGTACATGCACATACAGGATCCGACGCAGCGGCATTGGCTCCAGCAACGCTTAGAGACCGCTCGCGGACGGCCAGCCTTTCCTGCAGAGCGCAAGATGCGTCTGCTGAGACAGCTACTGCGTGCGGAGTTTTTTGAAGCCTTTGTGCATAAGAAGTTTCTCGGCCAGAAGCGTTTCTCCCTCGAGGGAGTCGAGGTGCTCATTCCCGCATTGGATGCCGTACGCGAATTGGCGCCTGAGCTCGGCATTGTTGAAATGGTCATCGGCATGCCGCATCGGGGAAGGCTGAACGTGCTTGCCAATGTTGTGGAGAAGAGCCTTGAGGAGATCTTTGATGAATTTGAAGACAACTTTGATCCAAAAGCAGCGGATGGTGCGGGTGATGTGAAGTACCATCTGGGTTACTCAGCCGATTACATCAACGCCAATGGCAAAAAACTCCATATCAGCCTCTCCTCCAACCCAAGCCACCTAGAGGCGGTGGATCCGGTGACGGTGGGCCGTGCCCGTGGCAAACAGCGTCGCTGGAATGTCGACCGCCAGGCGGTGATTCCAGTGCTGATCCATGGCGATGCCGCTATTGCCGGCCAGGGCTTGGTTATGGAAACCTTGCAGCTGTCGCAGCTTGAGGGCTACGGCACCGGCGGTACTCTACACATCATTGTCGACAACCAGATCGGCTTTACCACCGATCCACACGATGGCCGTTCAACTCTCTACCCAACCGATATTGCCAAGATGTTTGGCGCGCCGGTCTTTCACGTCAATGCCAACGATCCAGAGGCGGTCGTCTTCTGTGTCGAACTTTGCATGGAGTTTCGCCAACAGTTTGGTATCGACACCTTTCTAAACATTGTCGGTTACCGTAAGTATGGCCACAACGAAGCCGACGAACCCGCCTATACCCAACCAAAGATGTACGCCAAGATCAGAGAGTTAAACAGTGTTCGACAGCTCTATGTCAAGCAGCTGGTTGGCGAAAGAGTTTTGAATGCCGAGAGCGGTAGTGAAGGGGGTGAAAGTGCTGTTGCCATCCAGGAGGATTTTGAGCGACAGCTCGAAGAAGCCCTGCAAGCCGTTCGTAGTGCCGGTTACATCAAGGCCGAAGTGCAAAAACTCAGCGGCTATTGGCAGGGCATGCAGCAGGCTTACTCTACCGAGTTGGTGCCAACGACGGTATCGCTTAAAGTGCTGGATGAAATTGTCGACGCGCTTTTTCGTTGGCCTGCAGATTTTCGACTCAATCCAAAGATCGCCAGACAGCTGGAGCAGAAGAAGCAAACTTACCTGGCAGCTTCGCAAACTTCTTCAAGCTCAAGCCGCGGTACCGTAGATTGGGCCATGGCTGAGGCGCTTGCCGTTGGTTCGCTCTTAGTCGAAGGCACGCCTGTGCGGCTTAGTGGTCAAGACAGCCGTCGCGGCACTTTTAGTCAACGACACTCGGTGCTCTATGACGCCGTCGATGGCAGCACCTATATTCCTCTAAACGACATCCACCAACAGCAGGCAAAGTTTTGTGTGTACAATAGCCCCCTAAGTGAAGCGGGTGTGCTCGGTTTTGATTATGGCTACTCTTTAGTAGAGCCAGAGATGTTGGTGATGTGGGAGGCGCAGTTTGGAGATTTTGCTAATGGTGCGCAGCTGATTATCGATCAGTTCATTGTTAGTGCCGAGGCCAAGTGGCACCGCAGCTCCGGCATTGTCTTGTTGTTGCCACACGGCTATGAAGGCATGGGTCCGGAGCATTCAAGCGCACGTTTGGAGCGTTTTCTGCAGTTATGCGCTGAGGATAATATCCAGATCTGTAACTTGACCACACCAGCCCAGTACTTTCATGTGCTGCGCCGCCAGATGAAGCGCAATTTTCGTAAACCCCTTATCATCATGACACCCAAGAGCCTTCTCCGCCATCACCTGGCGGTTTCACCGGTTGCCGAGCTAAGCGAAGGCAGTTTTACGGAAGTTATCGCAGACAGCGATGCCGATGTTGAGCAGGTCAGACGGTTGCTGATCTGTAGTGGCAAGATCTACTACGATCTCTTGGAAGTTCAGTTGCAGAGTCGACGCCAGGATATCGCCATCATTCGCATGGAGCAGTTTTATCCATGGCCTCAGCAACCGCTAGCTGCTATTCTCGGCCATTATCGTCATGTTGACGCTATCGTCTGGGTACAGGAGGAACCCAAGAATATGGGCGGGTGGTCTTTTGTCGCACCGCGATTGGCGAAGCTTACCGAGGTGCCCATCCATTATATAGGTAGGTCTGCGGCAGCAAGGCCAGCCACAGGTTCTTTTGCGATACACAAAGCAGAACAGGAAGAGTTGATTCGGCGCTGTTTTGCAAGCGATTTAGAAGAGTTGGGAGAATGAGCAAAATTATTGTACCTGAAATAGGTGAGTCTATTACTGAGGGAGTGATCTCTGCTTGGATCAAACAGGACGGGGAGCAGGTGAAGAGTGGTGAGCCAATTTACGAGCTAGAGACGGATAAGATCACTACCGAAGTGCCTGCAGAGAGCAGCGGCACTTTAAAGATCGAAGTCGCAGCCGGCACCACGGTTGCGATTGGTGCGCAGATTGGCGTTCTCCAGCCCAGTAAAGCCACGCCGTCAACTGAGCCATCGACCACGCCAGCCCCTAAACCGACAGCAAACGAAGTCGCTACGGAGCCGGTCGCAGCAAAGAGGCCAGATGCGACACGGTCGTCTGCCACAGGCTCAGAGAAGGTACTCTCGCCCTCGGTGCGTCGTCTGCTCAACGAGCTGCAACTTAAACCCGAGGAGATACCAGCAACGGGTAAAGGCGGTAGGCTGCTCAAAGAGGATGTCCTGCGCTTTCTTGCGGGTAGCAAGGATGCACCTAGCGGTGCAACCATGGCAAAGTCGCAGCCTGCCGGCAGGGTAACCCGGGAGCGTATGAGCACCCTACGACAGCGTATTGCCCAGCGTTTGGTTGCCTCTCAACATGAGCGCGCCACACTAACGACGTTTAACGAAGCCGACATGAGTGCGGTGCTTGAGTTGCGGCGCAACTCGCAAGAGCAGTTTCAGCAGCAACATGGCGTTAAGTTGGGCTTTATGAGCTTCTTTGTTAAGGCTTGTGTCGCGGCACTCAAGGCTGTTCCAGAGGTTAACGCCCAGATTGATGGCGAAGAGATTGTCTACCACCACTACTATGACATTGGCATTGCCGTCTCCACAGATAAAGGTCTGGTGGTTCCCGTGCTTAGAAATGCCGAGCAGCTTAGCTTGGCTGAAATGGAGCTTGGTATCCACGACCTTGCTCAGCGTGCGCGTGAGAATAGGTTGGCGTTGCAAGAGCTGCAGGGTGGGACTTTTACCATCAGCAACGGCGGTGTTTTTGGTTCGCTGCTTTCGACGCCGATTATAAACCCACCACAGACCGGCATTCTCGGTATGCACACAATCCAGAAACGATCGGTGGTTATAGACGATCAGCTGGTGATTCGACCGATGATGTACTTGGCCTTTTCCTACGACCATCGATTGATTGATGGTAGAGAGGCCGTCACCTTTTTGCGCACGATTAAAGAGCACATTGAGACACCGGGAAAGTTTTTGCTTGAGCTGAACTAACCGATGTCCCCACGGCAGAGCGTGTTGCCAGATAGTCTATAAAATAGTCTAATTTCAATAGTTTATAAATTTATAGGGGGCTCAACCAGCAGGATTTACGCTTTCCATATATCCGCACACAGTATATAATTTATTAATAGTAACGGATCTTTTCTCTCCGCCTGCAACTTTCAACTCAGCGTCTATACAGATTTCGTTGGTTTATCGGAGCCTATCTATGGATAAGAAACAACTGTCTACATCACGCTTTAATCCGCGACGCAAGCGCAAGGTTGTCGACTTTTTTTTACAGATGCAGCTTGCTGTGGAGATTCTTCTTCTCAGCGTTGTGCTCTTTTGTTTTGTCATCTTTATCCTCTCTGTACCTCCGGTAGCAACCATGTTTTCGGACTTTCCATTAGAAATACACCACGACGTATTGGTACAGCTTGTTGAACTCAATGTGCCCAAATGGCCCATCTATATTTTTGCCGTCTTTATGTGGGTCTTTGTGACTATCTTATTCAGCCACCGTATCGCCGGTCCCTATTACAGGTTTCTGACCTTTCTGCAACGGTATAGAAAGCGCGATTTTCGGCAATCCTTGTCGCTGAGGAAGCACGATTTTTTTCATGGCCTCGTACCGTTGATAAACGATGTTGTCGCCAATACAAAAGTGGACCTCCAAGCTATTTCAGGAGATCTAGACACAGTGCTAGTACTGCTTGAAAAAGGAGATGCCAAATCGATTCAGGAGAGTAAGGCTCTGCTGAAGAGTGTTCACGATCGAATCGATCAATATCAGCTTGATGAGCAGGGATAGAGACGTTATTTAACCATGGCTAGAATTCTACCAATCAGCAACAGATCAAAGACTTGCAGTCAAAAGATTTCTGGGATCTCTCTGGTGGAGATTATTGTCGGTATGCTAATTGCGGCGATTCTCTTTGCTGGCATCTACCAGATCATGCGCTCCGGGGTTCGCACTGCAGGAAAGGTAGAGACAACCGGAAGTCTTGACAACCGGCTGGCCCGTTTCGTGATGTTGATGACCCAAGATCTCTCCAAAGCTGGCAGCGATCCTACTGGCGATGCATTGAACTCCTATCAGCTATCTGAAGGCTGTACAGCCAAACTCACATTTAAATATGGTATTAATCCAGATCCTGCCGTTCCCCCCTGTAGTGGATTGATCGGCAACATCCAGGTGCTCTCCTATAATGCCTACGATGCAGATGGTAATGGCAGCATTGATGTTGAGGAGGGGCTTGACTTTGTCACGGTACCTCCAGCGTTGCGCGCTCCTGCTGAAGACAATATAGTCTACGCCTTTGTTGATACGAACTCAGACTCGGAAGCCGATGCTGTTGCCCGGCGTAACTACGGCAATGTGGATAGCAGTGCCGATGACTCTGAAGAAATCGTTCTGAGAAATGTCGTTGAGTTTGTAATCACCTATTATGGTTTTGATGATTCTGGAGATTACGGTGGCATCATTTCGGATTATTCCAAGAAAGATGACATTCGGGAGGTTGAGGTGCGTGTTATGATACATGCAGACTCACCCGAAGAGGGCTACGTAAACCCTGTGCTGGATGCAGGATCTCCCTTTAAGAACTACCGTACTGAAGAGGCAACTTTTAGAGTCAGTCTAATTGTAAGGAAGGAATAATGCAGCCTAAACGTCAATCAAAAACAGACCATAACAAACGCTTTAGCTTGATACTGATAGGGATAATCATTGTCTTGGCGCTTGTCTCTGTGCTGTTGTTGCAGCAACGAAATCGCGTGCAGGAAGAGCCAAAGAAAGCGCCAGTGGTGACAAAAAAGGCGAAGGTTGAAGAAAAAGCGGTTGTTCAGCCGACCGCTCATGTAGAGGAAGCCGAAGAAGAGACCATCATTGATGAGGAACCATCACCGGGCTTTGTTAAACAGCATTCTGAGCAGCTGATCGGAGTTTTGAACATGCAGCTACGTGGGGCTAGACAGAGCCTGGCCGTGACCAAGGATCCAAAGCAGGTAGCTGAAATCAAGCGACGCATTGCGATGGTAGAACAGTACGTGAAAAGACTTGAATCTATAGATCCGAACGATCAATCCACCTGGTTTTTCATGCGAAACCAAGATCCGTTACGCAACAATATCCTAGATATACAGCAAGAAGACTCTTCTAAATAGTGTTCTGAATTGCCGAGATGGAAACCGTCTGTCCTTCACTACCCCCAGCTGGAGGGGTGTAGTTTGGATCGAGGTCGCTCAGTATGCCTTCTACAACTTCAGCGCTGTACTGAAACTTGTTGTTTCCACCTAACATTCTTAGATCAAAGCTGAAACTGCCAATCTCTGCTGAGAGAATAGGCCGGTTTATCTGGGTTGCCCCATAAACCACGGCCGTATCTTCCCACTCCAAAATATTTCCAATGGCGTTTGCGTCGTTAATAACCACACCGTTCCAATTGAAATCTTTTTCGAACTCTGTATTACCGTCAGCGACAAGAATGCCATGTCCGGTAACGGTGCCCTTAAACTCGATCTTTCCAAAAATTCCGGTTTTGGTATAGAGCACTTCTGGATCGCTTTCTGTACCAAAGGTTTTGTTTCCATAGATCTTTTTTGTGCCCCACGTCCTCGAGTAGTAGTTAAGCTTAGGATCTGAAGAGGCCAGCATGTTATCTGCTAATGTCTGTATGTCATCATAGGAATCGCACTGGTCATGTGTTGGTTGTCCTAAGGACATGGTTTCACTTGGGTCTACAGGTGGTAGGCCCTCGATGGTACCGTCGTTTGAAGTCCAGTTGAACAAGCTGCCAAGTTCCCAGACTCCTAGCCATGAGGTTGTTGAGATGCCCCATTGATCGTTCGTGCCCGGACAATCATTGCCGTCCAGAGGGCAGCTGTAAGCACCATCAGGCGTGATGTCGAAACCGCTAATCAGATCTGAGGCACCGGTCGACAGCAGCGTGATAAAGTTAAGCCAGCCATAACAGATACCGATGGAGGCCGGCAGGTCTCCTGCTGGTTCTCCACCAGGCGCTGCTGGAGAGCCTGGAGACATCAGCACCTGAACCTCACGGTTTACCCCATCGAGATCCATGGCGATCTTAAAATAGGCTTTATTGTCACTATCTGTTTTGAAGTCCTGCGTGGTTTCCTCGGTCTCTGTGTTGTCAGCGACGGAAACAGTATAGCTGATACCATTGTAAGTGCCGTTATACCATGACTGAAAACGATCATTGCCGTTCGGTAGAAGGTCGTTCAAGGTCTGTCCGGGAGTCCAAGCGTAGTCCTTGGTCTTAAGAGACACGAGGTTAACAATCGAACGTATGTTGGCTTCATCTGTGGCAAAGCCGCGCAGAGACTTTGTTGCTTTGAGTGCCGTGTTCGAGCGCATGAGAGATGCCATGGTTACGCCTGTCAGAGTCGCAATAATGAGAACGGCGGCGATGACGACGCTGCCTTGCCGATTTCGTAAGTGTCTGTTGGATGAAAGTTGGTTGGCTCGGACGATTGTCGGTAACCCCATAAGTCTCCCCCTAAAACGGTGTGGCGCGGCTTCAGGGAGGCGGAGGCAAGGGACGCGCTGAGTTATTAATTATACCATGGAATGGCGAAATTTTGTTATAATCCCATTTAGGGTTTACTCTTGGGAAAGGCCCCTAGCCCCATCTCCCCGCATTATCATAACTATCTAATTTTATTTATTTTTGATAGGATTCGTGGCATTCATGATTAAGGTAACCTCTGTCAAAAAACGTGCTGGTTTCACCCTCGTTGAGGCTATGGTGGCTCTGACGGTGGTTGCCATCGCCTTTCTTGGTATGGCTGGCGTTATGATTCGGGCCATGCAAGTACAGCGCGTTCGTGACCACTTAGACGTCTCTGTCAGGTTAGCAAAGAGTAAAGCCGGCCAACTTGCCCAGGTGAGTTTTAATGTTTTGGGTACTGGCGGTACGGGTTCCACCCAAGAGGTCTATGGTGCACCCGACGAAGACGTAGTCTCCATTGGCCCATTGAATAAAAGAGGTGAGAAGGACAGTGGCGGCACTCTTGGGCCTTTCCCGTACACAAACAGCTTTGTCGTCTGTAAAGACGACGCCGATGGCGGCTCGGATGCGGCTTCAGAGAGCGGCGATCCTTGTGGGAACGTGTCGTCAACGAGGCCAGATGAACTTACATGCGATACTGCTGAAACCGAAGCCGGCCAAGCACTGGTGAAGGTACTAACCACATTTC
The DNA here is from genome assembly GCA_028277945.1 of Oligoflexia bacterium. Taxonomy (GTDB): domain Bacteria; phylum Bdellovibrionota_G; class JANQFH01; order JANQFH01; family JANQFH01; genus JANQFH01. The sequence continues at coordinate 204,400 of JANQFH010000056.1, read as the reverse complement.
TCGACAGGTCTGGCCGGTGCCATAAAATGACCTTCCAGCAATCGATTATTGATTTTGAATAATTGACAGCTCTTATGAAAACATCCAGAGATCAAAAACCTTATGGTTTTTCGCTCATCGAAACAGTGATTGTTACAGTTTTGGTATTAGTTCTTGCAGGCATTGCTGCAACATCGGTTAGAAGTAATGTCCAAAAGAACAAATTGGTTTTTACCGCAGACCTTGTTGTCACTGCACTCAGAAAGGCGCAGACTGAAGCCATAGACGCCAGACGCTTCATTGGTCTCTGTTTTAAACAGGACAGTAGCAGTGGTTACATAAACATCTATCGCCCTGACTTGTTGGCTTCTGGATTGCCAAGCAATGTCGATTGTAGCGATAATGAAAATATCCTATCAACCTATCGTTTCAAAAAAGCCGTGACCGTTTGCGCCAACTGCGACAGCAACGTCAATTATAACAAAAGCATATTTTTTGATGCGGGTGGCTTTGCGAAGATCACCAACGGCACCAAAACCAACTTTGAGATCTGTCTTATGAATCCGAAGATGGCTGACAGTAACTGTGCTCGCGAGGTTGAAGTAACCAGTGCCGGTACGATCGAGAAAATCAAACTTGGCCAGAGTGGAGACGTTGGCACGGTGCAAGCAAATAGTGGTAACTGCAGCTGCTCGTCGTAGCCTGTCGGACACTACATTAGAGATTTTTTAGCTCTTCGACCATGGTCATCAATACTTTCTTCGCATCACCGAATAGCATCAGGGTGTTGGGGTACTCAAACAGCTCGTTTTTAATGCCGGCAAAACCGGGCGATAGACTGCGTTTGATAACGATGACCGTTTGCGATTCATGCACGTTTAAGATCGGCATACCGTAGATGGGGCTGGCCTTATCCTTGATGGCTGCTGGGTTGACGACATCGTTGGCACCGACGATGAGCGTGACATCGCTGTTTTTAAACTCACTGTTGATCTGATCCATCTCTACCAATCGGTCATAGGGCACATTGGCCTCAGCCAGCAGCACATTCATATGGCCTGGCATGCGTCCAGCTACTGGGTGGATGGCGTAGCGTACTTGGCAGCCCTTGCCTTCGAGCAGTTCCGCCATCTCTTGGACAATATGTTGCGCCTGTGCTACGGCAAGGCCGTAGCCCGGTACGACAATAACATTACTGGCCGCTTCCATTAGCATGGCGCTCTCTTCAGCACCGGTCTCTTTGATGTTTTCATACTCGCGACTACCTGCCATAGCTGTCTGTTCCGCACCAAAGCCGCCAAAGAGCACGTTGGCGAGCGAGCGGTTCATCGCCTTGCACATGATACGGGTGAGGATGAGTCCAGAGGCACCGACGAGTGAGCCGCTGATGATCAGCAGGTTGTTTTGCAGCACAAAGCCGGTCATGGCAGCGGCAATGCCCGAGTAAGAGTTGAGCAGCGAAATCACTACCGGCATATCCGCGCCACCAATGGGAATGACCAACAGAATGCCAAGCAACAACGCTCCCAACGCGAGCAAGCTCATGCTGCTGACCAAGGTCTCGGGTGTGTTGGCGAAGAAGCAGGCGTAGATGCCAACTGCGGTCGTGGCAACGAAGATCATCAGGTTGAGCAGGTGCTGGCCGGCAAAGAGCGTTGGCTTGCCAGAGATGATCTCCTGCAATTTAGCAAAGGCAACCCACGAGCCGGTAAAGGTAACACCGCCAATGAGGATGGAGAGGCCGGTGGTTAGTGCCACGTCTCCGCCAAGCACAGCAGCCACGCTTGTGGTGCCCGGCTGTTGTACGACGACACCATCAAAAAAGTAGGCAAAGGCAACCAACGCCGAGGCCCCACCACCCATACCGTTGAAGATGGCGACCATCTGCGGCATAGCCGTCATCGCCACCTTGACGGCAAAGAGGCCGCCGATAAGAGCACCGATGAGCATGCCAACAATGATGTAGGCGTAATCTATCGTGCCAAGGTCGATGAGGGCGGCAATGATAGCAATCAGCATGGCCGTTGCCGCCATGAGGTTGCCACGCCGGGCGGTTTTCACCTGTGCGAGCTGCCTGAGACCAAAGATGAAGAGGGCCGAGGCAAGCAGATAGGCGACGTGTATCAAGGTTTGCATGGTCACTTCTTTTTGCGAAACATCTTCAGCATACGATCGGTTACTAAAAAACCACCAACGACGTTGATCATCGCAAAGATCACCGCCAACATGCCAAGGATGTTGGCGAGTTTTGGTTCGCTGACTCTGGCACAGTAGAGCGCGCCAACAATGGTGATGCCGGAGATGGCGTTCGCGCCCGACATCAAGGGTGTGTGCAACGTTGGCGGTACCTTGGTGATGACTTCAAAACCGACAAACACCGCAAGGATAAAAATGTAAAGACCGATCATCAGCGGCGATAACATGACTAGCTCACCTCCTTACGAACTTTTCCAGAAAAGGTGACAATGGCACCCGCGTTGATCTCATCGGAGAAATCAAAGTTGGCTTTACCATCTGCAAAGAGGTGTTCCACAACCGCAAGGACGTTTCTTGCATAAACCTGGCTGGCATCATAGGGGACAAGGCTGGCGAGGTTTTCCAGTCCAACAATGGTAACGCTACTGTCCTGGATCACCTCTCCTGATTTGGTGAGTTCGCAGTTGCCGCCTTGCTCTGCAGCGAGATCGACGATCACACTACCATGCTGCATCTTTCTTACCGTTTCTGCTGGGATCAAACGGGGAGCTGGCTTGCCAGGTACCAAGGCGGTAGTGATAACGACATCGGCAGCAGCTATATGCTCTGCGACCACAGCCTGCTGTTTGGCGAGAAATTCCTTGGAGACCTCTTTGGCATAACCACCGGCGTCTTCCATACTGCTGTCACTCTCCACCTCAATAAAGCGACCCCCGAGGCTCTCCACCTGCTCTTTGACGGCTGGACGAATATCAGAGACCTCTACCACAGCACCGAGACGTTTAGCTGTGGCAATGGCCTGTAAGCCGGCCACTCCAGCGCCGAGGACAACGACGCGTGCCGGGCTAATGGTGCCAGCGGCGGTCATCATCAAGGGAAACAGTTTGGGGAGGTAGTGCGCTGCTAGCATCACGGCTTTGTAGCCAGCAAGGTTGGTCTGCGAGGTAAGGGCGTCCATCTTTTGCGCTCGCGAAATCCGCGGGATCTGATCCATGGCAAAGCTGGTCACACCCTTAGCAGCGAGTTGTTGGATAGTCTCACCATGTTTCCACGGCCAGAGAAAGCTTATGAGCGTTGCTCCTTGCTTGAGCAGCGCTACCTCATGCTTTGGCATGTCGTTGTGCTTGTCCGGAGGGTGGAACTTTAAGACGATGTCGGCCTCAGCGTAGAGCTGCTCGATATTGCTACCAACGGTGGCGCCGGCGTCGCTATACTGGTGATCTTCGATACTGCTGCCGATACCAGCACCAGCCTCAATGGTCACAGCGAGGCCGAGCTTACCCATACGCCGGATGGTGTCAGGGGTGGCGGCGACCCGCGTCTCTCCTGCGAGGCGTTCTTTAGGGATAAAGACCTTCGGCATCTCCCCATCATGGTGGCAACTAGTTAATTTGTCTATGATTTTGTTAATTCCGTCAAGGTTGTCCGCTCTAGTTCGCTCTCACCTCCATATTTAATTGCGACATCTAATAGCTGTCGTATAACCTTGCATGTGCCTGAGCTTCCCGAAGTAGAGACAGTGCGGCGCACGCTGCTGCCGCGGCTGGTTGGTCGCAAGATCGAACGCATCCTTGTACGTGATCGCCGGCTGCGCTTTCCTGTCGATGTCAAGCGACTGCAGCGCCATCTGCGCCAACAAAAGATCAGCACGCTTAAGCGACGTGGCAAGTATCTGCAGTTTCAGGTGGAAAGTGGCGACTATCTCATCATTCACCTCGGCATGAGCGGCCGGCTGTTTTTACAACAGACCAGAGTGCCTTACGGCAAACACGACCACATTGCGTTTATGTTAGACAACGGCCGACAACTGCGGTTCCGTGATCCACGCCGCTTTGGTATTGTTGAGGTGGTAGCTGCCAATGAGATTGACAGCTACAAGCGTTTTCATCATCTCGGCATGGAGCCCTTATCGCGTCGGTGTGACGCAAACTATCTCTACACACTCTCTCGCGGCTTGAAGAAACCCATTAAGAATTTTCTTATGGATGCAGCCAAGATCGTTGGTATCGGTAACATCTATGCCAATGAAGCGCTCTTTGCTGCTGCTATCCATCCACAAAAGCCGGCTGGTAAACTGAGCCGCCAAAGCTGGCAGCGGCTGACAACCGCGATTAAAAAGGTATTACGCCGGGCGATCCAAAAAGGCGGCACGACTATCAACGACTTTCACGATGGTAATGGCAATTCCGGTTACTTTCAGCTCTCCCTTTCTGTCTACGGTCGAGAGGGGGAGCCGTGCAGCCGCTGCGCGCGACCGATTCGTGTGCAGCGCTTAGGCGGGCGCTCCACTTTCTACTGTAGCCATTGCCAACGGCGCTGATTGACAGGCAATCGTCAGCCAGCTAGCTTGGCAGTGGCTATGCGGCTCTACAAGATGAACAGCACGGCTCTGTTTTTCAAAAACCGACCCGAGGAGTTCTTACAGGGTGTAACGAGCAATAGCATCAGTCGTCCAAAGAACGCTTTTTTAAATACCAAGGGAAAGATCATTGCCACCTGTGATCAGCGGCAATGCAACGACGATACCGTGTTGATGGTTGTGGCCGCAGACTGCCTGCCAGCGCTCAGACAACATCTAGAGAAGCTGCTCATGCTCTCTGATACGACCATGGAGAAGAGCGACGCTGAGATCTATTGGGATCTTGATGACAGTTATCAGGCAAGTGCCAGCGAATGGGTGCTGTCACAAAAAGCCGGGCAGCTGCTGATTACTAGCAAGACACTGCAGAGCCAGGTGAGTGAGGAGGAGTTTAGGGAGTTTCGTCTCGATCACGGTTTCCCACTACATGGCATCGACTATCATGATGAGATGTTGCTAAACGTCCATGAGACCGACTACGTCTCTTATGACAAGGGTTGTTTTATTGGCCAGGAGGTCATTGCTAGAGTGCATTACAAGTCCAAACCACCACGCAAGTTGGTAGTGGTTACTGCCAGCGACGTGGATGCATCCCAGCGCGGCGCCATGACCTCAGTGATCAAGGATTCGAAAAGTGGCGATCAACGTGGCTTTCTTTTTGTTAGCAATAAGTAGAGGAGAGATACTGTGGCTGTTTCCATATTGAATCCAGAGATCAACGAGTACCTACAGCGTCGGCTGCCGGAGCGTCATTCCATTCTTAAGGAGATGGAAGCTTATGCAGCTGAGAACGGTTTTCCTATCATTGGCCCGCAGGTAGGGAATCTACTGGCGTTGTTGGCTAGGGCGATCAAAGCGACGAAGATTTTTGAACTGGGCTCTGGTTTTGGCTATTCCGCCTTTTGGTTTTGCCAGGCTATGGGCCCTGAGGGAAAGATCGTCTGCACCGAAGGCAGTGAGAAAAATGCTGAACGGGCTAGGCATGCTTTTGCTCGTGCCGGTATGGCAGATCAGCTCACCTTTGAGGTTGGGGACGCGCGCGCGATTGTTCGGCGCTACACTGAGACCTTTGATATTGTTCTCATCGACATTGATAAAGATCAGTATCCTGAAGCGTTGGAGTTGGCGTTGCCAAGGTTGCGGGTAGGAGGCCTGCTCATTACCGACAACCTGCTTTGGAGTGGCCGAGTCATTGATGTAGATCCTGATGCATGGACAAAAGGTATTCTCGATTACACAAGCACTGTTATGGAAAATGCCAATCTCATAACCGCTATAATTCCTTTGCGTGATGGTGTTGGTGTGAGCTTAAAGCTGGGCTAATCCGGGGCGAGCAGTGGGAGATAACCACCTTATCCCTACAAGATTTATGAGCGAGAGATAGTGGGCCAAGGTGAAAAGAAAACGCCAGGCCGCTTAAAGGCTTACCTCCGTCCCCTGAAAACTTCCTATAAATTCATGGCGTTGCGGATGATGGTGAAGATGTCGCGGTTGTCGAGAAAGCCGTGTACGGCCTCAGCGCCGGGGCCTTTGGCGGCGAGGAGGACATCGACAGCAGTGTGCAAAGCCGAGCGACGTTGGATCAGAGATGGACTAAAGTGCTCCCGCTCGGCATCCTTACTCATAGGCCGGCGTTCCATGCCCGGGCCTGAGGACCAGCTGAGATAGGGGTAGCGTCTTAGCGTGTTGCTTCTGGTTTTGCCGAGCAGCGCCTCTCCTTGTGTGGCGAGTGGTGCTGGGCCGTTGATAGAGAGGCCACCAGTGTCATGATCGGCTGTTACCAGCAGGAGGGTACTCTTGTCGATTACCTTGAGCACCGCACCCACGGCTTTATCCAACATCTCCACACCGTGCAACATTCGCAAAGTGTCGTTTTGATGTGCAGCTGTGTCAGGGTGTTCGTTTTCCACGACAAGCAAGAAACCATCTGGGTCTTGTGAGAGTATGGCAATGGCCTTTAAGGTCATATCTACGAGGCTTGGTTCACCACCACGGTCATCTTGTCGATCGATGTCGAAACGCATCTTGCCGCCCTCAAACAGACCCAAGAGTTTTTTGGTTTCTTGAACGTTGATTTGATCGAACTGTTTTTTGTTCCAGACATAGTGGTAACCAGCCTCCTGCAACTCTTCAACTAAGTTTCTGCCATCCTTGCGTGTCCCTGGTTTTTTTGTTTCTGGATCTCTAACAACTCGAGGCAGCCAGTATTTGCGGCCACCGCCGAGCAACAGATCAGGACGCAATTTACTGTCTACAAACTGGGCGGCGATATTTTTTTCTTTGCGACGATTGTGGTGGTGCGCGTAGAACGCCGCTGGCGTGGCATTGGTGGCCGTATCTGTGGTGACAATACCGGTAGCCTTGCCTTGCCGTGCGGCCAGCACCATGATGCTTTCAAGTTTGTGGCCATGTCTTACCTTGTGGATGGCGGTTGCGTCCTCAGCGACGACGCCGTTGTTGGTCTTTACACCGGTGGCCATGGCCGTTGCTGCGGCTGCCGAGTCTGTCACCATGTGGTTGGCAGAATGGGTCTTTACCAGTGCCGTATAGGGTAAGCCGTCAATATGTAGTTTACCGGCTGAGCCCTTGGCATAAATGCGTGTTGCCGTAAGCATTGCCGGCCCCATACCATCGCCAATGAAGAGAATCGTATTTTTTGCAACCGTTGGACTTTTGGCGTCGCCACCGTTAGTGGCTGCAAAGAACCACAGAACTAAGATGAGAAGAAATCTACTCCTGCTATAAATTTTCTTACTCCGCATGCAGTTCGAACTTAACAGGCTGATATAAAATTCCCAACCGTTAAATGAGCATGGCGGCAATGCAGGCAGTACTAAACGACGCAAACGCCCCCGCAAGCAGTGCGCGCAGCACCAGCTGTGACAGCTCTTGACGTCGAGAGGGTGCCATGCTGCCCATTCCACCAAGCAGCATGCCAATAGAGCTTAGGTTGGCAAAGCCACACAGCGCATAGCAACCAATAATGCGGCTGCGCTCGCTGAGCTCGCTAGCCACGGCAGAGTTCTGCAGGTTGGAGTAGGCAACGAACTCATTGATCATGAGTTTCGTGCCGAGCAGCTCACCGAGGGTGCCACATTCAGACCAAGGTATGCCGAGTAAAAATGCCACTGGAGCAAGCAGTTTACCAAAGAGCCATGAAAGCGATAGCTCTGGTAGTCCCAAAAGACCACCGATCCAAGCGAACAGCCCGTTAACCAAGGCAATTGTCGCAATAAAGGCAATCAACATCGCCGCTACGTGGATGGCGATGGATATGCCCTGTGATGCGCCAGTCGTTAAGGCGTCAAAGATGTTGGTTGTCTGGCGTTCATCTTCAAGCGTAACACTCTCCAGATTCGCGGATCTCTCGGTTTCCGGTACAAAGAGCTTGGCCATGACCAGGCCTGCAGGTGCAGACATGATACTCGCTGCCATCAAATGGCCAGCCACGCCAGGCACATGCCCTTTCAGCATGGTGACGTAGGCAGCCATGACCGCCCCAGAAATCGTCGCAAATCCAGAAGTCATGATCGACATCAGTTCGGAGCGACTCATGCGTTCCATGTAGGAGCGAACAACCATAGGTGCTTCAACGAGACCGACGAAGACATTGGCCGCACTACATAGAGTCTCCCTGCCACTTGTTTTCATAGTTCGTGCCATCACCCAGGCAAAGCCATGAGTGATCTTTTGGATCATGCCGAGGTGGTGAAGTACCGTCATCATTGCCGAGAAGAAAATAATCGCTGGCAAGATTGAAAAGGCGACAAAGGAGCCGACTTGAGCAGCAAGCTCACCGAGTTGCGTGACATTTCCCGTGGCATCAACCGGACCGACGACCACTGTATTGTCGATCAGATTACCGAAGACCATGCGCGCACCTTCGCGACTAAAGCCGAGGAAGGCAATCATCAGATCGTTGATGGTTACAAAGAGAGTGTTGCCGATCTGCGTCTTTAAGATGAGCAGCGCGATAACCAACTGCAGTGCTAGACCCCAGCCCACTGTGCGCCAGCGAATCTCTTTGCGGTTGCTGCTAAGCAACACAGCCGAACCCACGAGCACCAGTAAACCGAGTAGGGGGGTGAAGGTTTTCATCAGAGCTCTCTTTATTTAACACACTAACCTACCAACACTACAGCTTTTCTGTAGTTGCTTGACTTTTCGAGGCAGCGGTTTAGAGAAGGGATCGTGCTTGTCCAGGAGATCATCAAAAAGAAGCGGGATGGTAGCCCTCTTAGTGCAGCGGAAATCCGTTTCACTATTGCCGGGTGTGTTCAGGGAACCATTCCCGACTATCAGCTCTCAGCGTTGTTGATGGCAATCCTGCTGAAGGGCATGGATGGCGAAGAGACAGCCACGCTCGTCGATGCCATGACCCACTCTGGTGCGGTCATTGATCTAAGGGATGTGCCTGGGGCCAAGATTGACAAACACTCCACTGGCGGTGTTGGGGACAAGGTCTCTCTAGTGTTGGCGCCGTTGGTTGCGTCGTTGGGTGTCAAGGTACCGATGATCTCAGGCCGGGGCCTTGGCCATACAGGCGGTACTTTGGATAAGTTGGAGTCCATTCCCGGTTTTACCATCCATCAGAGCCTGGATGCCTTCAAACAGATTGTGCGGGATGTTGGCTGCGCGATTATCGGTCCAACGGCTGAGTTAGCACCGGCAGATCAGCGGCTTTACGAGCTGCGGGATGTTACCGGCACCGTTGAGTCGCCTCCCCTCATTGCTGCGAGCATTTTGAGCAAGAAGTTTGCCGCTGGCATCGACGGCTTGGTGATGGATATCAAGGTAGGTAGTGGTGCCTTTAGGAAGAGTATTGCTGAGGCTACGGTGCTGGCTGAGTTGATACTGGAAATCGGCAAAGCAGCTGGCAAGCCGATGGTGGCTCTGCTAAGTGACATGAACCAGCCCCTTGGTCATGCTGTGGGGAATGCTCTAGAAGTAGAAGAGGTGGTGGCTGCCCTCAAGGGCCAAGGTCCCGCGGACCTTATGGAGGTCACCTTGGAACTTGGCTATCATATGCTCAAGCTTGCCAACTTGGCATCGGATCGTCGCCGATCCCTAGAGATGCTGCAGGATGCGATCAGCAGCGGTAAGGCGCTAACCAAGTTTGCCGAGATGATTCGGGCACAAGGGGGCGATAGTTTAGTGTTAGAGGATCTACAGCGCCTATCCCAAGCAGCCCATCACGCTGTGGTTGCAGCGCCGCAGCAGGGTTACATCGCCAGTATGGATACGGAGGGTTTGGGAATGGCCGCACTGATGCTTGGGGCTGGTAGGCAACGCAAAGAAGAAAGTATTGATCCATCCGTAGGTTTGAAGATAGAGAAGAAGTTGGGTGACGCTGTCCAACCTGGGGAACCCTTGGTAGAGCTCTATTATAATGATAAAGCAGTTTCTAGCGAGATCGTAACTCTAGTAGAAAGATGTTTTGTCATAGCTCTTGAACCGGTGCAACCGCCGCCGTTGATTATCAAGACCCTGTATTGACGAGTTAGGTCTCAAGAGGAACTTGCATGCAGCTAGACTTTGATAAGCGTATTCAAAATGCCACCAAGGCAATCCGTGATGTTTTTTCACGTCCCGCGACAACCACGGTGTTAGTACTCGGGTCCGGATTTGAGCGGACACTTGCTGATATGCAGATAGTCAAGGAACTATCCTATTCAGCCATCCCTGGCTTCCCCGTTACCACCGTACAAGGCCACGCCGGCAAGCTACTGCTGTGTAACCTGTCTAAAGACCCGCAACGACAAGTGTTTGTGTTGTCTGGGCGCTTTCATTTTTATGAGGGGCATACGTTGCAGGAGGTGACGCTACCCATACGCGTCTTGCATCACCTGGGTGTTAAACATGTCATCTTGACCAATGCATCGGGGGGCATCCGCAAGGACTTGGAAGTTGGTGACTGTATGGTGATTCGTGATCATATCAACCTCATGGAATCCAGTCCGCTGCGCGGCCCAAACCTTGATGAGTATGGCAGTCGTTTCCCGGACATGAGCGAGGTCTACGATGCAGCTCTACGTCTGCAGGCTTTTCAGATAGCCGAGCAAGTAGGAGTCAGTTTGAAGGAGGGTGTCTATATCGGTGTTGTTGGCCCGCAATATGAAACCCCAGCAGAGATTCAGATGTTTAGGGCCATGGGTGCCGATGCCGTGGGCATGTCGACGGTGCCTGAGGCGATTGTCGCTAGACATCAAGGAATGCGGGTGTTGGGTTTTTCTATCATTGCCAACAAGGCATCGGGGCTTACGGATAAACCGCTCTCTCATGATGAGGTGGTCACAAACGTTGGCCGTGCAACCGCAGATCTGGGCAAGGTTATATGTGAAATCTTAACAACGCTTTGATTTGAAGGGGCGACGATGAAGCGGGACAAGCAGTATCAACAGAGTAACTACCACTTTTGTGAGCGTGAGCACCGTTATGGCAATAGGGTTCACTTGATTGACAATCCTTATCTGCTGACGCTCGCAGCCCAGCTCTCATCACCAGAGACCATACAGCCCCGCTTTAATGAGATCATCAAGGAGATGTACCAGGTCCTGTTTGGCATGGTTGCCAGCCGCTTTCTGCAACGTCGTCCTGTAGATGTGACCACCCGTCTCATTGAGTTCAATCCTGAGGGTGTGTTCTCCGGGGAGGTCATAGCCCGCGAACAGCCGTTGGTGGTGGTTGATCTCGCTCGTGCCGGCATCCTGCCCAGTGCCGAGGCGCTCGCCTTCTTTAGTAAGATCCTCAACCCGAGCCAGGTGAGGGTCGACCATATCTTTATTGGTCGGGCTGTTGACGACAAAGAGAGGGTTACCGGTGCCGCCGTGGCTGGTAGCAAGATTGGCGGTTCGGTCGATGGCGCCATCTTGTTGATACCTGATCCCATGGCTGCAACCGGATACTCTATTGTCGAGGCGCTTGATCTTTATAAGCAACAGGTACCTGGAGTGCCGTGCAAGACGATCATCGTCCATCTGATCACCGCTCCAGAGGCGTTGGCTCGGGTGACCAAGGCTTGCCCGCAGGCAGAGATCCTCACTGTTAGATTAGACCGTGGTCTTAGCTCTGCATCTGTCCTGGAGACACAGCCAGGCACCCATTGGCAGCAGGAACGTGGTCTTAACGATAAGCAGTATATCGTCCCAGGTGCTGGTGGCGTTGGCGAACTGATGAACAACTCTTTTGTGTAGGGGGCAATACCGTTGTTACCAGAGTTACAACCACTAATCACTGTTGAGAGAATCCAACAGAAGGTTAACGAGCTTGGAGATCAGATTAGCAATGACTACAAAAATAAAAACCTGCTGTGCGTTGCTATTCTCAAAGGCGCTATACCGTTCTTTGCCGATTTGATTCAGGCTATTCAGTTGCCGTTAGAGACAGATTTCATCTGTGTCTCTAGCTACGGCAATGACACCAAATCGTCTGGTGTCGCAAAAATGGTATTAGACCTTGGCCATTCTGCCGAAGCCAAGGACATACTGCTCATTGAAGATATCGTCGATACAGGGCTCACCATCAACTATGTGCTAGAAAACCTGAAAACCAAAAAGCCGGCATCACTGAAAGTGGTAACCTTGCTCTTAAAGCCTGGCAGCCTCAAGAATGACGTTACGGTGGACTACGTTGGCTTTGAGATCGGCAATGACTTTGTCGTTGGTTACGGCCTTGACTATGCGGAGAAGTACCGCAACCTCCCCTATGTTGCCATCCTCCCTAAGGAGCTCATCTAGTAGCCCAGAGTATGTATCCCTAGAAGGTACGGCCTTACTTTCAGGGAATGCATTCCCTGAAAGTAAGGCCGTACCTTCTAGGGACCTATCTAACTACGTTGGGTGAGCCAGACGCCGGCGGTAACCATCACAGTTCCAAGGATTAGGCTTACACCGATACTCTCTCTCAGGTAGAGAGCGGCGAACAGATAGGTCATGGGTGGGATTGTATAGAGGTAGATACCCACCTTTTGTGATTCAACCCACACCAAAGCCTTGATGTAGAGCGCTACCGCCAGAAAGGAGCAGGTAACTCCCAAGAAAGCCATGGCTAGCCACGCCTCGAGTGGGAAGGGGTTAAAGTAGAAATTGGTGATCGAGCCAAACTCCCACCAAGCGAACGGCAACATCATCACCGTTCCAAATAACGTCATGACCGCAGAGATCTCCATGGCCGTCAGCCTGACGGTGAATTTCTTGCTGTAAACGGTCAGCACACCCCACATGACAGTGCTGGAGAGGACCAGCAGATCTCCCAATAGATAACGGCGTAACTCTAAGGCGAATATGTTTTGCCAGCCCATGACCGTACCGACGCCTATGAGCGCAATCAAAACACCGATGCCTTTTTGCAAGGTGATGCGTTCCTTTAAAAATATGGCGGCAATTAGCAGTATCGCGATCGGCGCGCCGTTGACGTAAAGGGAGGCATTTGCAGCTGTAGTAAACTGCAGGCCAACGGTCTGTACGACGTAGTGCAGCGTGTTGAGTAGGGTCACGATGAGAAAGAACGGTAAGAATTCGCGTCGGCAACAGAGTGAAATAAGATGCTTGATTCTTCCTATAGCAGTGAACCAGAGTAGGAAACAGAGCGAGGCAAACAGCGTGCGTACAAACACAATAGTGAGCGGTTGCACCGATTTGATGGCTACTTTAGTGGCGATGAAGGAGATGGCCCAAAAAAAACAGGCAATGAAGAGAATGGTGTGGGCTCGAAGCTGCAACTGCTACGCTTTCAAGTTGGCTTCAAGGAGAGGACGAAGCGCATCCACGAGTAGATGGATGCCTTCCTCACTAATGTAGTGGTGGGTTACAAAGCGCAGTACGCCATCTTCATCAGGGTAAATGTAGATATGCTTGTCTCGCAGTGCGTTCATGATGTCATGACCAGAGATGTTGTAATTTTCTAGTGAGAGAAAGACCATGTTGATTTGCGGTGCAAAGGGGATGACAGCACCGGGGATCTCTCGCAACCGTTCAGCCAACAGTGTGGCTTTGTCATGGTCGGCTTTAAGATTCGGGCGGATTTCCTTCAATGCCACCATACCGGCTGCTGCTAGGAAACCAGCTTGGCGCATGCCACCACCCAAGATCTTGCGAAAACCTCTGGCTCGGTCGATGATCGCCTTTGTCCCTGCCAGCACGGAGCCAACAGGAGCACACAGTCCTTTAGAGAGGCAAAAGCTGACGGTGTTCGCAAAGACAGAAAGCTCTCTGGGTTCTTTATTAAGGGCAACCGCGGCATTAAAGAGCCGCGCCCCGTCCATGTGGATGGGAACTGATTGGGTTTTTGCAATGGCTTGAATGGCTGCGAGTTCTTCAATTGGAACCACTGTACCATCGGCTGTGGCCTGTTCCACACAGATCAACCCAGTTTGCGGATAGTGCACATCCTTGATGTTTTTGTCTCGTATGCGCGTACGCAGATCCTTTGCCTGTAGATGCGTTGAGTTCGCACTCAGTGTTCTCAGCTGGACACGTGAGAGCAAGGCTGCGGCACCTGCTTCGTGCTGGATAATGTGGCAGCGTTCCGCCAGAAGTACTTCATTGCCGGAGTTTGTCTGGCTTAAGATAGCGCACTGATTTCCCATGGTGCCAGAAGGGACAAACAGAGCCGCCTCTTTACCTAAAAGTTCAGCACTGTATTCTTGCAGGGCGTTGACGCTCGGATCTTCGCCAATAACATCATCTCCGACCTCGGCTCGGTACATGGCTTCGCGCATCGCTTGTGTTGGCTGGGTAACGGTATCCGAGCGGAAGTCTTTTTTATTGCTCGCCCCACTTTGTTTTTGGAGATTTTTGTTTAGCATTCTTCGGGGCCTCGCTTTCGCATCTATGGTTAGTCGCTACGCTAGCTCGCGACTGTCATTGGGCGCCCTTTCCCTCCTCGTCTCTGACTCGTCGGCCGGGCACTGGCCGAGTGAACCTGCATTTCGTCGAAGGCGAAAGATAGAATCCTGCGAAGCCACCTTACAGCTCGCCGACCAAAGGGAGGCCATCGGCCTGGGTGCGAGTTTGCCGTGTAGTGCCTGAATCTCCCCGGACAGAACCTCGGTCGTAAGTCCGGGGAGATCTACTGCTGGCGTGGGCATCAGCGCTGTATAGCAAAATGGCAGAAAAAAGATAGCTCTCGTCGCCCGCCGCTACTTTTGACATCTACGATACGATCCCATATAGGATGGCGATGCCTGCCGCCTCAGTTGGTAAGCGCAGCTTTGTTTTGGCATGTTGGTTGGTGCCGACACTCGCTCTAGCCTCGGTAGATAACGATGTTCCTGTAGCCAAGGCTGCGAGACTGCAGGGGGTCATTGCCATAGATGGTCAACTTAACGAAGCAGCCTGGAAAAATGCTGAGACCTACAGCAATTTTATCCAGCGTAAACCCTTTGTTGGCATGCCAGCGAGTGAAAAAACGGCCTTTCGCGTGCTTTACGATGAACAATTTCTCTACATTGGTATTGACGCGTTAGATAGTGAGCCAGAGAAAATCATCCGTCGCACCAAACGGTTTGATTCAAATCGCATCTTCTCCGATGATTGGTTGGCGGTAAAAATCGATTCCGCCCACGATCAACGTACCGTGTACTATTTTGCAGTCAATCCGTACGGCACGAGACGTGATGTTAAGGTGTTGAATAACGGTGAGCAGTTCTTAGGCGAGTGGGATACGGTTTGGCAAGCGGCAGCCACTGTAGATGAGCAGGGGTGGCATGCAGAGTATTGTATTCCCTTTGTCTCCTTAGACTATGACCCAGAGAAGACACCCTTTATGGGGCTGAACATCACGCGTATGCTACGCCGCCAGGATGAAGAATCCGACTGGGCGCCGATCCCGCGGCCTTTTGGCGGCCTGCAAACCAACTTCTTCGGCCATCTCTCTGGTACCAACAACATTCCGCAGCAGAGCTCCCATAAGCTCCAGCTCTTTCCCTTTCTTGTCAGCGGCTATGAAGACGATGCCGGAGATGAAGACTTTGTCTTAGAGCCGGGCATTGACCTTAAGTACGGACTGGCGAGAAATGCCATCCTCCAGCTAACGGTTAACACAGACTTTTCACAGACGGATATTGATGATGTGCAGATAAATCTAAACCGTTTCTCTCTCTTCTTTCCGGAAAAGCGGAGTTTTTTCTTAGCAGGACCGCAGTACTTTGATTTTGGTTTGCCACGAGTAGCACAGCTTTTTTTCAGCCGTCGCATTGGTCTTGATGAAGAGGATGACGAAACGGTGCCGGTGCCAATTATTGCTGGGTTGCGATCTTTTGGCAGCTTTGGGGACTTCGAATATGGTTTGCTGAACATGCAGACAGAAGAAAGGGGCACGATTCCCAGCAGAAACTTTACGGTTGGACGTTTTCGTCAGAATGTTTTTAACCAATCAAACCTCGGTATGATTGTTACCCACCGACAGGACACCTCAGGGGAGATTGGTGACAATAGCGCCGTTGGCTTTGATTCCACCTTGCGCTTGTTAAAAGACCGCCTGGTACTTGGTGCCTTTGCGGCTGCAACGCACTCCAATCCTGCTGATGAGGATGATCCTGATGCCATTGAAGGTGTTGGGGGTATTGCCAATCTAGACCTACACCTCCGCTCTCACAACTGGGAGTTGGTTCAAGCCAATTACTATGTTAGCGACGATTTCAATCCCGAGATTGGCTTTATAGCCCGCACCGGCATCTTTCGCGAGGCGGTTGCTGTCGTGCGGCGATACCGCTTGGCTCAGCACAACATCAATCAGTTGAATTTCACCCTCAGAGGTAGCATGAACTTTAGCGATGAGGTTGACGACTTGCTGGACTATTCTGTTGGTATAAGAAGTTTCGTAGAGACCAACAGCGACTATACCTTTACCCTGCGGGTCGATTACTTTTCCGACGAGGTGCTAGAGGTCTTTGATATCGCGGATAAGGTAGATATTCCAGTAGGGCGCTATACTGAGGCGGCACTCGAAGTGGCGGCAACTATGCCGGAGCGCTATAATATTGGTGCGTTTGCTACCTACCGCTACGGTGGCTTCTTTGGTGGCACCATCCACCAGTTTCGTCCCGGTTTCCTGGTTCGACCCCTAAGCACTCTCTACTTCAACAGCAGCGCCAACGTTAGCCTAATTGACATCCCAGACCTGCAGGCTGATTTTGTCACTGCGGCACTGAACAGCTCGGCGAGCTACTCCATCAACCAGCAGATGTATCTGGATGCCAACGCCTCGTGGAACCAGCCTGATGACCAGCTCAACTTTCAATACCGGTTTCGTTGGCGTTTTCGTCCCTTAAGTGATCTCTTTGTCGTCTACAGTGAGGAGAGAGAAGATGCCAGCTTTGATGCTCTCTTCCGTAGTTTTCTCGTCAAGGTCGTCGTCTATTTTAACGTGTAAGAGTGTTTAACGACAACTCTCACTGTCATCATCTACGGCGGTATCGGGCATAAATAGGGGCATGAGCTTCTCCAGCTGATTGTCGATCGAGCGTGGTATGGCAATCGTGAAAACATCAAGGCTTACCAGGCTGTTTAAGTTGGCATCGGTACGGCTGGCGCTACGCAGGCGTTGTAAAAAATCAAGGTTCACGTCGTGCAGTTCTTTATAGATTTGCCGTAGACCCTCAAGATCAAAGCTCGCCTCTCCGCCAAAACGATGGCTGAAGTACTGATTGAGTAAGTACATCGACACTGCACGGTAGGTAGTCTCTTCAATGCTACTAAAGGGAAGGTGGGTAAAGGTCATCGGTTTTAGTTTCATGAGGATGGGGCAGCCACTAATCGGCATAAGTAGTCCCATAAGTGAACGTAGTCCAAGTTGCACGGTGGTCTGTGCCGATATAATCCGTTTCGGAGTTTCAACAATCACTTCAACCTCTTCATACGAAGGTAGGTCTGCAAAGAATTCGACGACGTCTACCAGTGAACGTGCCGTTGGACAGTACTTGTAGTCTTTGTCGGCTAAGGGACAACTGCCACACTTGGCAAAGTTCAACTTCGCCCACTCAGGAATGGGCTCCTCTTCACGCACGGGTTGAACAAGATCATGGGTGTCTTTTTCAAGAAAGACGGTAAAGTTACATTCCACCGGCTCTTCTACCTCTACCTGATCAGAGCGACTTCTGAAACGGAAGCGATAACGGATATAGTCTAGTTTATCGATACTCGGCACGCCGACCTCCCTGCGATATTGATTATTTCGTTATATGGCTGTTGGGGTCAAGTCCTTGTGTACCAACAAATAGAGCGTGTGAAGAATGCCCCAGCGACTGCGGCTTGAGAGATAAGGTGGAAATTGTTAGGCTTAAAGTATCGAGTAGGCAATGGCTCCACCCAAAAAAGATGGCTCTGAAGCAACGGCCTCCACCCCAGTTCTGCCCGTAGCGGGACGGCTCAAGCTCAAGTTTCCCAGCCTGGAAGCATTGATGAATCGGCTGGGGCGTCATATCTACGAAGAAGGTCTCTTTATACCGACGGAGACCCCGAGATCGGCTGGGACGGTGTTGGCCTTACAGATTAGCCTGCAGTCTGGGGAGGTCGTTATCGAGGCCGAAGGCGAGGTGCTTTGGACCCGTCGCTCCCACAAACCGCAGGAACCGACAGGGATGGCCTTTCGTTTTGTGCGCCTCTCCCCTGCGAGTCGCAAGTTCGTTTGGAACGTTGCCCGCAAAAACCGTGAGGCCGGTATCGGCTCGGAGCTCGATCTCGATATGCAGTTGGAAGCGACCGCGGCCAAGCAAATACCGCAACCTTCAGTCGATGAAATGCAGGGCCCTATTGTTGGCATCGATTTTGGTACGACCAATAGCTGCGTTGCGTTTATGGATGGGGACCATCCAAAACTTGTGCCCAGTGACAAGGGTAGTTTGATTATTCCCTCGGTTGTAGCCATCAATGAACAGGGCAAAATGTTGATAGGTCTGGCAGCAAAAGAGCAGGCGGTCATCAATCCACAGAATACGATTTTCGGGGTCAAACGTTTTGCTGGTAGGAACTTCCGCTCTCCGTTTGTGCGTGAGATGGCATCGCATTTCTCCTACCCGTTGAAAGCAAATGAAAACGATGAGGTCATCGTTACTCTGGCTGGTAAGGAGTACACGCTACCAGAGGTCTGTTCTTTTATTATTACACAGCTACGCGAAAGCGCTGAGGGCTTGCTTGGCGCGACCATTAAGCGGGCGATCATCACCATTCCCGCCTACTTTACTGAGAGTCAACGAGCTGCCGTGAAACAGGCAGCCCAGCTTGCAGGACTGCATGTAGACCTGCTGCTGAACGAACCGACTGCCGCTGCTCTCGCTTACGGCTACCAAAAGGAGTATGACCGGCGCATCCTCGTCTTCGATCTTGGTGGCGGCACTTTTGATGTTTCCATCTTAGAGGTATCTGCGAACGTTTTCGAGGTTAAAGCAACGGGAGGGGATACTCTCCTGGGAGGTATTGATTTTGATCAACGTCTTATTGATTACGTTACGGAACAGTTTGAAAAAAAACATAGCGTCTCCATACAAGATAATCATGTTGTCCTACAACGCATCACCAATGCCGCAGAAAATGCCAAGATACAACTGTCGTTTCAAGAAGAGGCAGAGATAATGCTTCCTTATCTTGTCGAGAAGAAGGGTAAGCCGATTGACTTACAGATGACTATCCAACGTCAGCAACTCAACGACCTCACCAAAGATCTGGTAGAGAAGGCGTTGGAGATTTGCGGGCAGGTTGTCCACTCTATGGGTTTACTGCCGAGCAATATCGATGATGTCTTGTTGGTTGGTGGCCAAACTCGTATGCCCTATCTACAAGAGAGGATTCAGGAGTACTTCAAGCAGAATCCAAGCAAGGGTGTGCACCCCGACGAGGCGGTTGCGCTGGGGGCGGCATTGCTAGGTGGATCGATGCAGAGTATCGATGGGCCGCTGCTGTTAGACGTGCTGACGTTGCCCATAGGCATGGCCATGGCCGATGGTGGTTTTAAGGAGATCTTTGCCAGGTACTCACCATTGCCATGCCGTAAGCGTTTTGATCTCAACGAGCTGCCCTTTGCTACGCAGACACGAGAGCTCGCACTCTACCAGGGAAACCACGATCGGGTGGATGAGAATGAGTACCTGGGTACGGTCAAACTTCTATTTCCTACTTTAGGAGACGGCCTTAGCGACATTATTATTGAGTTTGAATTAACCAAAGAGGGCATTTTAAAACTGCGTGCTTGCCACCAGCCTAGCGGCAAGACCGAGATCCTCAAGGTAGAAATCATGGCACACCCCCTCATCACTCCGGAGATCTCCAAACCCGTGGCCGAGCGTCAGGGGTTTTTTAAAAAGTTTTTTAAATGATTCGCTACGCTTGTCTTACAGTCAGTTTGCTCTTTGGCGCGGTGTTACTCATTGCTTGCCAAAAACGTCTCCCTACAGAGGAGACGCTATTACGACAAGATGGGCGCTCCAGCCGTGACTTTGTGGACGATGCCGACATGGCGTCATTGCAGAAGATGCTGATAAAACAGTGGGATCATCTCGAGCGGCAGCTGCAACGCGATCCACATGCTGTCGTGGATGTTGCGGGTCGGCAAGTCACAGTGCGTTCGTTGGCATCCCACTATCGGGAGTTAGTGAGATTTTTGCAGACACAACCTTCTAAGAGCGAGCTGTCACAGTGGCTTTGGCGCCACTTTATGGTTTATCGCTATCGTGGAACCAAGAAGAACGGACAGATTTTAGTAACGGGTTATTTCCTCCCGGAGTACCGAGCGGCACGCGAGCCCTCTCCGCGTTTTCGCCACCCAATTTACCCGGTACCAGAGGATAAAAAACCGGGTAGACGATACCACACTCGCGAAGAGATTGACTATCGTGGCGTGCTCCGTGGTAAAGCCAAACCGCTTGCTTGGCTGGAGAATGACATCGAACGCTTTTTTCTCCAGGTTCAGGGCAGTGGCAGGCTGATCTGGCCCGATGGTAGTTCAGCCATCGTCGGTTATGCGGGTGACAATGGCCATGACTATGTCTCGCTGGGTAAGCTGTTGATTGCTGATGGCGTGTTGCAGAAACAAGGTATGAGCATGCAAACGATCGACAGCTACTTTACAGCAAACCCAAAACGATTTCGCCGTTATGCAGCACGCATGCCGCGCTATATCTTTTTTAAGTTCAAGGACTATGTCGAGGGAGCCTCTGGCTTAGCCATTACGCCCATGCGTACGATTGCCGTCGACACCACAAGAATCCCACTCGGACTGCTCGCTTACCTCAGTACGAGCAAGCCCCTGGATCCAACGAAACCACTCTCCCTGTTTGTGGTCAGTCAGGACACAGGCGGTGGTGTGCGTGGCGATCACGTTGATCTCTACTGGGGCGCCGGCGCCTTTGCCGGTGAGCAGGCCGGCCATATGAAGGCGAGCGGCATCCTCTATCTTCTACTGCCGAAATCTCCATAATTATAGAAGTTGCCGCTTACCAAACCATTTTATGGTAGGCGCAGTTCTTTGCAAAACCGGGTAAAGGGTAACACCCGTACATCGACATCAGCATCACCAAAATCCTTCCGTCCAAGGTGCACCTGAAAAAAACGTTTGATCGGCGTTCTTGCACGAAAGTAACGCGCTGCTTGTGAAATCTCTCTTTCTCCTGTTTTACACTCTACAGCAAAAGTGGGTTTATCTTCTTGCAACACAACAAAATCGACTTCACGTTTGTCCGTGTCTCGCACAAAGCGTAGCTCCATTTTATATCCTTCGGTGTCCTGCAAAAAATGACAGTACTTGAGCAACTGGCAAGCGAGCAGATTTTCAAAGCGACGGCCATCATCAGGACATTGCGACCAGTCCCAAAAATAGAGTTTTTGTTCCTTTTTGACTGCCCGAATGCGTCGAGCGCCATAGGGAGGAATACGAAAGCAGACATACATGCGCTCAAGAATCGCGAGCCAACGTTCTACAGTATCATGAGCTACCTGCAGGGTTTCTTTGAGGTTTTTGACCGAGAGCGGCGAACCCACCCGATGCGGCAGCTCTTCTAGAAGGAGTTCCATCAAGCTAACCTCTCGCAGGTTTTCCAGGTCACGGATATCATCGTAGATCACTCGTTGTAATCGTTCCCTCTGCCAGCGTCGCCAATGTTTCTCTCTGCCGCGAAGACAAGGTTCTGGAAAACCGCCAAAACGCAGTAGATGATCGACGTCTTTAGGTGAAGCGGTTTTCTCTATCTCGGCCAACGAAAAGGGATGTAGTCGATGATAGTGGTAGCGTCCCTGCAGAGAATCACCGCCTCGTCGGTAATAGTCAAGCCGGGCCGATCCTGTAACGAGAAACGATGTAGAGGAGTGATAACGATCATAGAAACCCTTCACAAGATTGCGCCAGCGCGCAAACTTATGAATTTCATCGAAAACGACAAGCGGTTGATTTGGCGGTAGCTCCCCTTTCAAGAGGGCCGGACGCACTTGTGGAACATCCCAGTTCAAATAGGCAGGATGATTGAGGTGGGGTTTGTCCAAGAAGCTCAGAGCAAAGGTAGTTTTCCCCACCTGACGTGGCCCGCCAACGAAGACCATCTTTGCCTGCAGATCCTCATGAACAGGTCCCTGCAGGTATCTTGGGAGTGCGGGTGTTTTCATGATAAAAATCAGTATAACCAGATTTTACTCATGAGTAAAGTCTAAAAAGCCTTATTTTACTCTTAGTGGTATAGGGAAACATTTGACGGCTAAAGCCACTGTGCTAGCTTTGCCATAGCAACTGCCGATGTCGGGAATGTGGTGTAATCCCACAGCGATCCCGTCACTGTGATTACCAAGTCCTTGAGCCATGTTGCCACTGGATAGCCTCTGGGAAGGCGGCTACAAGGACGTTTGAGGTATAAGCCAGGAGACCGGTCGGTAACTTGCCTCCACTTATATTGCCTCGTGGTTCGGGCAAGGAGGGCCGCATGTTCTCACCAGATTTCCGCCGCTTAATTTTTCTCTCAGTATTTGTCTTGCTTGCCTTGGCACTGCTGCCGCTTTTAGGTGGTTCGAGTGTACCACGTTCAGCCGACAAGCTTGCTTGGTTGGTCAGAGTGCTTGAACGCGGTTATCAAAAGCTCTTTACATCGGAACAACCCGTGTTGGTAGAACCAGTAAAGGAGTTGATTCAGACAGCAGCACCAACGGCTGCAAAGATAGAGGAGTCGACAGCAGCGGAAATCGTCGAAGTGGGTTTTGCGCAGAAAACCGGCCAAGCGACACTCGGTCCTGTTAAATCTTCAGCTGGCAAAAAATCCGGTGAGCTACTGGTTCTGCCATCGCAACGTAAAGCCTCCGACAACCAACCTGACTATCCCGAAGAGCTCGTGGTGACCTACCCCAAACCACGCTATCTAACTCGTGGCTATGCAAAAGACAGAGATGACGTACCCCGTTGGCGGCGTGAAGTCATTGAAGAGTTTAAATCGCATATGCCTGAAGAAGACGAGGAGCTGGATACCTTCAAACAACACGTCTTGGATACCCTGCTTGCCGAAGGTGTGATTGAACCCCATGGTAATTGGTATCGTGAGGTAGAGGAGGTAACTGCTGAGGAAGAGGAGGCCTTTCTAGAGAGTGAGGCTGCAGCCATAGCCGGCAGTCCGGCAGCACAGGAGCCACAAGCAGAGAAACCAGACGAGCCAAAAAAGATCGCCCTAGGACTTTGGGATCACGTCGTGCCGGTAGAGCACAACCGGCCAGGCTTGGATATCATTGGTCGTCGTTACCGCAGTAACAATAGCCTTCCAGCTATCTCAGCCGAGCGATTGGCGCTCAGACTGAGCGGCCCTCCTGATTATCGTTTTCCTCCTGGATATCGCTGGGGCGAAAACTCTCCATACGCACGTACAGCGCTGAAAAACAAAGCACACCCTTTGGGTCATGGTGGCGAGGTCTGCTTTCAACCAAGGGATGGTGGCAAAATCTACGATGAAAATGGCATTGATTTTGTAGGCTTTGAGAACGTTTTCCAAATTGACAAGAAGTCGGATGCCGAGATGGATACAACCGAAAGATCTGCAGCAAACCTCTTACAGGATGATACTAGAGCTCGCATGTTTAAAACCGGCCGTTACTTTGTCGAGCCCATGGCGGTGCGGATTGCCGATAACTGTGAGGACTACGTTCAAGGTCAGTACGTGCAGTTTCCCTGTGCTCCCACCAAAGCAGAGTACTTTCGCGGTTGTGCCGGAGTGATTCCAACTGAGCAGGGAGGAGACAAGTTTGATCTTCGGCCGATGCGCAACGAGATGGCAGCTCGAGGTTTTGACGCTGTTGGCTGCGTCTGCTTTGTCGACATCTTTGCCGGCGATCCAGATGCAGTTGCCAATACCGAAGGGGCAGACCCAGATGCGCTGCAGATGCACTACGCCTATGTCACAGAGGAGTACCTACAATGAAGTCAATCTTACAACCCGTTGGTCTCTTTGCTGCCCTTGTCAGCTTGCCTAGTTTGAGCCAGACGGTTGTTGCCTGGGAGGGTAGTGAACGAAAAACCGCAACGCTCGCAGTTGGATCCTACTTAGAGCAAGTAATTATCAAGGATGAGCAAATGGTTGTCTTAGATGGCGGTGCCTATGATGGTATGGCCTGGCAGGGTAATCCGGGTGTGCATTTCATAGCACTACCGGATTTTAAGAAAGATGGCGCGTTATCGTTACATCAACATCTAGTGGGACAGGGTTGGGCAAATCCGTGGCGGATGGCGCTTGCGGATGGAGAGCTTTTTGTGTTGATCGCGAGATATGTCGCCGATGACCAAGAGACTGAGCGTCTAAAAATTCCCTTGGTGATTCGCTGCCATCTGCAAAAGCAGGAATCAGAACTCTACTTAGAGCGCCCAGCCTGTGGTGTGCAGGACTTCTACCCACAGGATCTCTGTCTCTTGGATTCCGGCTGCCTAGTAACGTTCAGCAATGCAAGATTCAACGACCATTACACGGCGAGTGTGGAAGAGCCTGGCAAACTGGTGTTGTTTACGCAAGATAGGGTTCGTGCCTCCATGAAGATCAACATTGTGAAAGAGATAGATGGAAAGAAACAGTACGCCTTTCTCGGCGAGTTACAGCCCATGGGAGAAGATAAGATTGCCCTTACTGCAGGGGTGAGACAGAGGGATCACGGTCATCTGTTGATTTTCGATCGTGACAAACTCGAAGCAGCTGAGGGTTCAAACCTAGAATTTCGTGATTATCTAGCTACGCAACCCCTGGAGTTTTCGGGTGTGGTGCAGCGGATAGCCTATGATGAGTCAAAAGAGCGTCTCTACCTCTGTGACACCGATCCGAAGGTTCGTGAAAAAGCTGGCGAGCCTGGTAGCAAAGAATGGGACCGTGGTCGGGTCTACTATTATGATTCAGATCATCCAGCTGAACTTGGCGAGTTTGCCATTGGTGCAGAGGCGTTTACCTGTAGTGATGTACAACCAATCGGCGAATATCTCTTCATCGCTGTACAACCAGGAGACTGGACAGCTGCGAGTCAGCTTGAAGTGGCAGCTGTTGTAGATGACGGGCTAGAGAGTAAATGTCGCTTGAATTTAGATAAATTTAACAGCGAAGGTATGCAGATTCGGGATTTAGAGTATTTTGTTGACGCTGAAGGTTTGCCATGGCTGTTTGGTGCCGGCAACGTCGGTAGCCAAGGACATCTTTTTAAGACGCCTCTAGATCGTAAGACACTGCTACCACCTGATTGTTGACATAGGACAGTTGGACTAAACCAATTTTGCGTCCAGCCGCTCGTAGAGCGCTTGGATGATTTCAAAGGTCTCAGCGTTCATGTTGGTGAAGCGTACGCCAATGCCTTGAGTGGGTGGTGAACCTGGGGCGGACTGCTTCGGGCCGTTCCACACTACCTCACCCATGACGGTGACAGCCGTTGGCTTGGAAAGCGTATTGCCCGAGGCGCCGTTGGCTGGAAACTTAAGCTCGATTTCCAACTCCGTTCCTGGTGCTATAGATTTGTCTGTAGCGATGAAAACGCCGTGCGGAGTGATATCGCCGATAATCGCCTGATCCAGTAGGTCGAGCCGTTTGAGATCCACCGGCATGTTGAGCTCAA
This sequence comes from Oligoflexia bacterium, assembly GCA_028277945.1. Classification (GTDB taxonomy): domain Bacteria; phylum Bdellovibrionota_G; class JANQFH01; order JANQFH01; family JANQFH01; genus JANQFH01. The sequence continues at coordinate 178,828 of JANQFH010000056.1, read as the reverse complement.
GTCGTCTTAAGCCACGTTTTTCCTGACTTTTGGCTGCCATACGCCGTCACTCTCGGCTAAAAGTTGCTGATTGGCAAGCTCTTTTGGCTAACCCCCCAAGGTCGACAGCCATAGGAATATCCGCTATAAACTGACCCCATGTCTGGAAGCATTCCGCAACATGTCTTTGCCAAACGACGCCGTGATTTTCTCAAGCAGATAGAGAAAGGCGTAGCGCTATTGCATAACTTTCCCGGCACTCCGAATCGCACTAACGAAGTGAGGTTTCGGCCCGATAGTTATTTCTACTATCTGACGGGCTTGAGTGAGCCAGAGTCTGCAGCGCTCTTCAACGCCGAAAACTCGCATCCATACAAACTCTACCTGTTGCCACGCGATAAAACAAAGGAAGCGTGGGACGGTAAGCGATTAGGCGTTGTCGGAGCCAAACGTCGGCTCGGTGCAGATGCCGCTGCCCCCATCGATAAACTTGAGAGCGATTTACGTAAATTGATTTCCAAGGCGGGCGTGTTTCACTACGGCATGGGTCTCTACAAAGAGTATGACCACGCTATTTCAGATCTGCTGGCCGACTATAGTCCAAATATGCGAGAGGGCGAGCGGCCACTCGTCGCATTGAACAATCCACTGCTGATTCTCAATGAGATGCGGCTTATCAAAGATGGCTATGAGATAAAAATGCTGGAGCAAGCCGCAGCCATAGCCACTGAGGCTTTTATGACAACAATGCAACGTGTGCGCGCTGGCGTGTATGAGTACGAAGTCGAGGCGTTGATCGAGCATGAGTTTCGTAAACGTGGTTCCCAAGGACGGTCGTTTGCGACGATTGTTGGCAGCGGCAACAACGCCACGACAATCCATTACACCGAAAACAGCGCCCGGCTACGTCAAGGAGATTTGGTTTTGATAGACGCGGGTTGTGCCTACAACTTCTACGCTTCGGATGTCACCCGTACGTTGCCGATCTCAGGCAAATTTAATCAGGCGCAGCGACAAATCTATGAACTGGTGTTGGCAACGCAGAAGAAGGTCATAAACGCAGTAAAGCCAGGCACCACCTACGAGGAGCTTAACCGCATCAGCAAACGCTCTCTCTGCCGTGGTCTATTAAAGCTCGGCCTACTCAGGGGATCTCTGTCCACAGCTCTTAAGAGTGAGCGCTTTAAGGAATTTTATCCACACCGTGTAAGCCACTGGCTTGGGCTCGATGTCCATGACGTTGGTGACTACTATGAGAAAGATGGTTCCTCAAAAAAGCTGCGTGCGGGCATGGTTTTGACCGTGGAGCCAGGGCTCTACTTTTCAAAATCTGCCAAGCGAGTACCTGCAAAGTATCGTGGCATGGGCGTGCGTATTGAAGACGATGTGTTGGTGATCAAGCGTGGTTGTCGCGTGCTTACTGAGGGCATACCAAAGGAAGTTGATGCTATAGAATCCCTCATGCGCCGTGGTTGATTGCCGGTCGTGGGTACCCAGAACAATGTTGGGCAAGATAGGGTGTTGGTTCTTTGTGCTTCCAGGCGTGATGAAGTCCGCTATCTAACCCATCTCATTCAAGAGAACATCACTGCCTCGCAGCTCGACAACTTGTGTGTCGCTGTTACCAAGAACTCTTACTATTTACCGATGCTGGGCAGCTTTTTCAGCCATGCTGCCATTCCTTGTAGCATAGCTTATCGTGCCTCGCTGGCAGATCGCCCACTGTGGCGACAATGGTATGGATGGCACGAGTTTCTGGTGCACGCTTCTCATGGCTACGGTGTCAGCGAAGGGCTCAGCCGACTTCTGCATTGCAACGACTTCATGCTCGACTCGACTGAGATTGGCCATGTTGTGACACGCTTAAAGAATTTGCCTGTGAACATTTCATTACAGCAACTCATGTCCGTGCTCTCAAACCATGGCGATCTCGCTTCGTTTGCTACGCTCCTGCAACAGATGCCAGGTATGGATGTTTGGAATCCCCAAGATCCGAAGGAGCGTCTGCGCCTATTAGAATGGCTCACTAGGGCTGCGCAGCAAAATCAAAAAACTGCGGAGCCGTTTGACAGCGAAGAGGCTACACTACTCAGAAAGATTCTCAGCACAGAGAGTGAAGATTTAACCGAGCTCTTCGTCAAAGTGCGACAGCAGGAGATTGCTGTTCAATTTGAACAAGATCGTGGAGTGGAGGTTGTTGCGATCACGCAAGCCTCTGATCGGTTGTTGTCGACAAAAAAGAGATTGATCGTGCTCGGTATGTGTCAGCAAGATCTGCTGGTTGTTTCTGAAAAGCAGCGCAGTAAGCTGCTCGCGCATCTCTTGGCGCGCAAGGCGATCAACCTGTTTACGCCACTTAGAGATTTCGATGGCAGCGAACTCACCCCGATCCTGCTGCCATCCTCGTGGCACAGCAGAGATGGCAACTCTCTGTTTCCGCGACCAGGGGTTGGCAAGAGAGACGTGCAAGCCCCAATCTCCCCTGAGCCGCCTCTACCCAAGCAACTTTCAACCAGCGCTGTTGCCCAATACGCTCTCTGTCCATATCGCTATCTGGCACGTTATCTCTTCAAGCTCGATGCAAAGCCAGCGCCTTCCTATTGGGGGTTGCAGCCACAAACACTCGGTGAGGTAGCGCACAAGGTGCTTGAGATCAAACTGCCCGAGGCGCTTGCTGGCAGCGAAATCAATGCTTCTAGTTTGGACAAGGTGGCGGCAAAGACCTTTGTGCATGGTTTTCATAGCCTGCTGCAGCAGTTGGAGTGGGAGAACCTGCGTCGGGCACTGTTAGAGCTGCTGGTACAAGAACCGTTGTGGATGGCTGACAAGAGGTTAGAGCTCCACGGTAGCGAGCTAGAGCTCCATTTCGATTTACAGCTAGAGAATGGCCAAGAGGCTAAGATACGCCTGGTGGCGCGTCTTGATCGCGTCGATCGTCTTGCTGAGGACGGTGCGCTGGTTGTGATCGACTACAAAACCATGGGTGGTCGTCTTGGTCCAAAAGAGCGAGGTGAGATTAGCGCTTTGATCCAGCCACAGCTGCCGATTTATCTGTTGGCGTTGCAAAAGGAGCAGCAAGGGGAGGCGGCAAAACTTGCCGGTGCTATTGAGATACGTATCCGCACGGGTGAGCGTGGCGGTGTTGTCGGTGAAGAGTATGCGTCAATCTTCAAGAGTGCTCAGTTTCAAAAACTGTCGGCGGCAGAGTTTTTGCCAAGTTTTGAGCAGCAACTCAAGTCGCTGTTGCGTCGTTTACTGCAACATGAATTGGCGCCAGCGCCGCGCAAGGCGGAACGCTGTGGTTTGGGGAACTGCCCCTATTGGGGATTGTGCCGCTATGACATAAACGAGGGATTTCATGCAGCTCAATGAGGAACAACGGCTAGCGGTAACGACTGTGGATCGCGATCTCTGTCTGCTTGCGGGCGCTGGTACCGGCAAGACACGAGTACTTGCAGAGCGTTTTCTCTATCTCGTCCGTAGTGGCAAAGCCCAGGCAGATGAGATCCTTGCCATCACCTTTACGGAGAAGGCTGCAGCTGAAATGCTACGGCGGTTGGGCGAGAGTTTCAATAGCGACAGGTTAAAAGACAATATTGGCACCATCCACAGCCTCTGTTACCACATTGTGCGCAGCTACCATGCAGAGTGCCATTTGCCTATCGATGCTGTGGTTGCAACAGAGATGACGACGAGCGCGGTCTGCTATCAGGCTCTTGACGAAACCATTCTACAGCTCCAACAATCGCACCGCTCTGAGCTGCAGACGTTACTGCAAACCATACCGTGGCACAGATCGGGTTCCTACCGCGATCGACTGCATGAGTTGCTGTTCCCGCTTTATGGCAATTTGCGCTCCTCAGGGTGGCAGGCAGGCCAATCTCTCTACGTCGACGTTCCTGACGCGAGATTGGCAAGCGAGTTTGAGGCCGTGCAGAAACAACTCGATGCATTGATAGCGTTGCTCGACCGCCCAGAACGCAGCGAAGCGGTTAAAAAACAGCAACAGGCGTTGCCACGCTTTGCCAACCTCCATGAGCTGCCGGCTCTGGTGCAGCAGCTGCTGCAACTCAAGCAGGAGTTGCGCGGCCGCTGGAACAAGCAGACAGAGCTGAGTCGCGACCGGTTGCGAAAAACCACCGAGCGCTTGTTAACACTACTCAGTCAGCGCCTAGCCAAGCCCACCTATGAGGCGCTGGCGCGTTTCCTTGACAGGCTGGATGCCATCTACTGGCAACGTAAGCAGCAACGTGGGTTGCTGGATTACGACGACCTACAGTTAATCACCCTGAAGCTGTTAAAGGAGCACCACAAAGTAAGAGATAAACTGCGTCAGCGCTTCCGCTTCATTCTTGTCGACGAATTTCAGGATGTCAGCCCAGTACAACGTGAGCTTGTTGAGCTGTTACATAGCGACGGCAATCTCTTTTTTGTTGGCGACGTGCGGCAGTCTATCTATGCTTTTCGGCATGCCGACATTCATAGCTTTGAGATGCTGCGCAACAAGTTTGCAAAAGCCACTGGATCGACGCTGCCACTCACAGAAAACTACCGTGCTCACCCAGAGTTACTCGATCTGCTCAACGACTACGTTGATGTACACGACGCTTCGTTAACAGAGGGGTGTGCGCACGGCCCGGAGCTTAGGCCAGCGCTGCACTTTGCCAAGCAACACGCTCCACCTATTGAGTGCCGGCTTGTCCGCGGCGAAAGTGCGGCAGCTGCGAGAGCGCAGGAGGCCAATCAACTGGCCGCACGCATTCATGAAATCGTCGAAAACCGAGAAGTCTGCATTGCCAACCAAGAGAGTCCACGTTATCAACAGCACCTCGGCTATGGCGATATTGCCTTGCTCTGTCGAAGAAGCGCCAGCATACCGCTGTTTCGCGATGCCCTTGCTAGGTTAAACATTCCAACCAGCTCAGTAGCTGCAGGTGGCTTCTATGGTACGCGTGAGGTGCAGGATACCCTAACGCTGCTACGCCTCGGTGTAGATCCCATGGACGATCTGGCCATGGCTGCGGCACTCAAGTCCGATTTCGTTGCTATCAGCGATGCAGCCCTCTATCAGCTCTGTCGCATGCGACAGGAGCAGGGCGGCACGATTTGGCAATACCTCTTACAGGTTGATGGCGTACTGCCTGAGGAGTTGGTGCCAGAGCAGGATCAACAACGGCTAGCCGTGTTTTTTGTTTGGTTGCAGCGGATCTTCCAGCAGCGTGCTCTCTCTTTGGTTTACCCGTCTATGGAGGCATTGGTGTTGCACTCTGAGATTGAAGCCAAGTTCGTTCACAACTACGAGCCCTTTGTTGCAGAACAAAAGCTTGCCAACTTAGACAAGCTTTTGGGTTTGGCGCTGCAGTGGGATAGTTCCGGTAATCAGGGAGTCATTCCCTTTGTCAACATGTGTGAGGCACTACAGCGTCGTGACGTCAAAGAGCCACAGGCTGATCCACCTTTTCATCGGGGTAGCGTGCGCTTGATGACCGTGCACGCCGCCAAAGGGCTGGAGTTTCCGTTGGTGGTGGTGGCGGATCTACGTCGCAGTGGTGGGCGGGCGGCGCCACCGATTGCCAGCGACCGTGATGGTAAGGTCGGGCTACGCTGGTATACGCCGGAGTTTGGCGCGCTCAACACCCTAGGCTACCAACAGATCGATACAGAGCTGCGACGTCGGTTTCAAGCTGAAGAACAGCGAATCTTTTACGTGGCACTTTCACGTGCGCAGGAACATCTCATTTTAAGTAGTGGTGTTGGCGGTAGGTTGGAGGCAAGCTGGCTTAAACTGTTGCTTGCGCAGTTTCCCTTGGCAGAGTACCTTGACGATGAAGCTGCTCGACCCGTAGAGCAACAAGAGATCCGCTCTTTCTCTGGCCGCAGCCGCCTACAACTTTACCTTGCGTAACTCTGCATCGCTGTCTCACAAACATTTTATCAAAGTCTTTAGGTCTATAGAGGCAACTGAGTTGTTTTGTTGCGCTCCACCAGCTCGATTTGTTAACGGTCGCTCCGTCGGGGGCCCCTCCGCTTCCGCGCTGCGCTACTAGCGTAGGCGCAGCGCGTATCGGTTTCCCCTCGCCTGCGCTCCCGAACAAATCGGCTGGCTCCGCAGTCGCTTACAAAACAACTCAGTTGCCTCTCCAACCCAATGAGCTTTGGTTACATGCATGATTGGTTAATCTAGCAACGTTGTGGAGGTACGGTGTCAGGATCTCTGACGAGGCGTCTCGCAGGCGGCGGCATCGATGCTTATAATAGACGCCGACGCCGAGAGCCGAGCCGCAGCCGAGGGCGAAACCGAGGCTGACGGCGTCCTCGGAAGAGAAACTGACACCGTACCCGCAAAATGTAACAAGACTTTACAAAACATAGGTAGAACACCACACTAGCTTTGTAGTTGCATCAAGCTCTTGAGTACCTTGACGTCTTCGAGCGTGCTGGTGTCGCCCGAGATTTCACGGCCAGCGGCAATGTCCTTGAGCAGGCGGCGCATGATTTTGCCACTGCGGGTTTTTGGCAGTGCCTCCGTAAAACAGATCAAATCAGGTTTGGCGAGTGCACCAATCTCTTTACTCACGTGCTTACGTAGCTCTTGTTTTAAGTCGTCGCTCGGTTGGTGCGTGCTATCCAGCGTGACAAACGCAGCCACAGCTTGGCCTTTGAGGTCATCGGGCTTACCCACAACAGCGGCTTCAGCAACCGCGGCATGACTCACCAAGGCACTCTCAATCTCCATGGTTCCTAAACGGTGGCCCGAGACATTGAGGACATCATCCACCCGTCCCATAATCCAGAAGTAACCATCCTCATCTTTGTGGGCACTGTCGCCGGCATAATAGACGTTGGGAATTTCCTGCCAGTACTGTTTGACATAGCGTTCATGGTCTCCGTAGATAGTACGAAAGATCGATGGCCAGGGTTTGCGGATGACCAGGTAACCACCACTGCCTGTCGGCAGCTCTTTACCATCTTGATCGACCACCGTGGCATCAATTCCCGGGAAGGGGCGGGTTGCCGAGCCTGGCTTGGTATGGGTGACTCCGGGCAGAGGGGTGATCATGATCGCCCCGGTTTCTGTCTGCCACCAAGTATCGACAATCGGACAGCGCTTCCCACCGATGTGTTGGTGGTACCAGATCCACGCCTCTGGGTTGATGGGCTCGCCCACCGTACCAAGCAGGCGTAGGCTGTTGAGGTTGTGTTTTTTTGGCCACTGCTCCCCCCACTTGAGAAAGGCACGGATAGCCGTAGGAGCGGTGTAAAAGACTGTCACTTTGTAGCGTTCAACAATATCCCAGAACCGATCGGGCTCTGGATGGTTGGGCGCGCCCTCATACATAAGGGTGGTACAACCATTGCTGAGGATGCCATAGACAATATAGCTGTGACCGGTCACCCAACCGATGTCAGCAGTGCACCAGTAGATATCTTGCTCTTTGAGGTCAAAAACCCACTTTGAGGTGAGGTAGGTGCTTACCATGTAGCCGCCGGTTGTGTGCAGGATACCCTTGGGTTTTCCAGTGGTACCACTGGTATATAAAATGTAGAGCGGGTGTTCAGCGTCAAGCGGTTCCGCCGCGCATTCATCGCTGGCTTGTTGCATCAGCTGCTGCCACCACAGATCTCTACCTTGACGCATAGGAACTTCTTCGTCAGTTCGCTTGAACACAACGACGTTGTGGACACAGCCCACACCATCAATCGCCTCATCCACATTCTGTTTCAATGGCACAATCTTGCCACGACGGTAACCACCGTCTGCAGTAATGACGAGCTTTGCCTCGGCATCGACGATGCGGCCGCGGAGCGCGGTGGCGCTGAAACCGCCAAAGACCACACTGTGAATGGCGCCGATGCGGGCGCACGCTAGCATGGCGATAGTGAGCTCCGGAATCATCGGCATGTAGATGGCAACGCGGTCACCCTTTTGCACACCAAGCTCTTTCAGAACGTTAGCAAAGCGACAGACTTGGTGGTGGAGTTCTTTGAAAGTGAGGGAGCGTTGATCGCCTGGCTCTCCTTCCCAGAGGAGGGCTTGCTTATCACCCCGCTTGTCTAGATGGCGATCGAGACAGTTATAGCTGATGTTCGTCGTGCCACCCACAAACCACTTTACCTCGGGGTAGCGCCAGTCGAGCACCTGATTCCAAGGTTTAAACCAGTGCAGCTCTTGAGCTATCTTGCCCCAAAAGGTCTCCGGATCGGTTAGCGCCTGCTGATGCAGTTTTTGGTACTCTTCTTCGCTGTTGATGGTCGCCTTGCTGCTAAACGCCGCTGGTGGCGCAAAGGTGCGCTCTTCGTGAAGTAGAGAGGTGATCTGCGCATCACTCATGGGTCTATCCTCCTATGGGCTTTGGTCTAAGGCTAGGGACGCGATGCCTAGGATGCTCGCAACCCTGCCACCCTAGCACGGTGACGCCAGAGGGCAAGCGGGAAAAGCTGGCCATCAGCCAAAAAACGCTATATATCCCTAGAAGGTACGGCCTTACTTTTAGGGAATGCATTCCCTAAGAGTAAGGCCGTACCTTCTAGGGAGAGGGCGGATAGCTCAGCGGTAGAGCATCGGTTTTACACGCCGAGGGTCACAGGTTCGATCCCTGTTCCGCCCACCACTCCTACGCCGTTGCAATAAACAAGGTTATTCAGTTCTGACTGGCGCATACAAAATGAGTTCCTGCTGACTTCGATAGAATTCAACAAATGGTCGTGTTGGATCAACATGTTTACCCATGGTGATTTCGTTGAATGTTTGCGGAATGTCATTGGCTAACGACTCTTGTCTCCAATCTTTTAACTTTGTGCATATATAGACTCCCCCAGGGATTTTGCCAACTTTGAGCTTCATAGCTGTTGGATCGTCCTGAGGTTTCAACTCGACTGCAGCCCAATATTTATTTCCGAACATAACTCCATAAAACTTTCGCTGTCGCAAAGTTGGCAGTCTCGACTCAAGATGAGTGAAAGTATTCGCTATACCATCTGGTATATCGGTTGTTTCAATATACATGACTGTTTTGCTTTCAATCTCTCTGAGTTTGCCGCTCATAACCTAACTTTCTAGCTTGACCCTCACTCTGTGGCAAGGCAGGGAGGGGCCGGTGGAACGAAGTCCTGCTGCAAAGCCATTTTTTGCATTTAAATCAAGCTATTACAGATGCTGATCGGGAAGCTATATCAGGCAAGAGGTAAGCCTTGACAGATAATGCGATATGTCATATAGCATGGGGCGCCGAACCTAGATAATAGACTTAGAACAAAGAAGGAAAACGAACATGAGTATTAAAGCACCCCGCAACTGCTGGTATAAACTTTCTATCATCTCTCTTCTACTGCCGTTAGTTTTGCTCTTGGTGGTTAGCTGTGGTGATGAAGAGCAGGAGGAAGAAGCAAGCGCTGCTGTGAGTGAAACAGCTACCGTGGAGCCTGACCCCCTTCCCAAAACTTTTACCGTGGCCACAGTACCCGCACTCTTCGTCGGTCCCGACGGTAAGTGGATGCTTACCCATATCAACGGCGCAGTCAGCATAACCATTTCCGCGCCGTGGGATTCAGGTCTAGGTCAGTTCGATGCGGTGACCTTACTCGAAGAGAAATCTTCTATGTTCATCAGCTGTCCAGATGAAGGTGGGTTTTTGTCTGCGGACCTGCTCTCTTTAGAAGAGATCGTGCACTTTACACTTGATTATGTTGAAGGTGAATTTCACGCCGTTACCATAAACTTTCCAACCGTCTTTCTCGGAGATCAGGAGTGTGAGATCACCGTCACCTATGGTGGCCCCCCTGAGTCGAGTGGTAGTGAAACCTTTACGTTTATAGCCACTTTCGACTAAGCGGAAGAAAAGTTCCCCTAAAAATCGGTAAAGTTTTCAAGGTTTTCTAAAAAGCGGCTGGTTTCAGCCGCTTTTTTGTTATAAAATTAAGCTGTTGGCCCACAAATGCCGTTGGTACGCAATTTGCTCCCTTTAGCGGCTGATGGGTCATTTTTCCCACCCAAAGAAAATTAAGCGAGACAAGCTACTCGGATGAGGATGCAAATCATGACGACAGGTAAGTATGCTAATCAACTATTCAAGATCGTCACACGTTTTCTGTTGCTACTAACAGTGCTATTGCTAGTTGGCTGTGGCGGCAACAGCAGTGAGCTGACCAGTGACGGAGACAGTACGGACAGTAGTAGCGATAACTCGCCTGCACCTTCGGTGGCTGACGATCCTGCCCTACCTGTGAGCTTTTCTGTGACAACCGATCCTGCACTGCAAATAGGTGAGGATGGTATGTGGACCATGTTTATCGACGGCGTGACAACGGCTATCATTACTTGGACCTATCCGATTGGCAACTGTGAGCTCATTGACTTCTATTTCAACAATGACATCTTTGTTTGGACAGGAGAAGAAGACAAAACAGATTTGGAAGCGCCGGGTGTTTTTAATCTTGTTAAGTCGTTCACCAGTTTCTTCGACATTAACCTGAGCGCAGACGGAACAGAGATGATTGTTACCCTCGACTTTCTCTCCCTAAAATTTGGCGATGGTACCTATACCATACGTAGTCGTCAGAAGTTCGATGCCTGTCTGAATAATCCCGACCTTCCTGAAGCAGGCGAGGACTGGGACATGCGGGTTCGTTTTGCCGACTGATATTTCATTTAACTTGATAATTTAAAAAGATTTTTCTATTGTCAGACCACTTCGCCTGCTGCCAGGCGGGAGTGGTGATGCGGCTTGTTAGACAGGGTATTTTTCGCTTTCAAAACTTTCTGCAGTTTTCTTGGCACGCCTTTATCCAGTCGATCACCGGTAAGCAGTATATCTCAGACACCATCCATCAGCTCGACCGTGTGGGTATGGGCTCGCTGTTTATCGTCGTTCTCACTGGTCTCTTTACCGGTATGGTGTTTACGCTGCAGACCGGCGTTGGTCTGCAACGCTTTGGTGTCTCGCACAGCGTTGGCAAGATTGTCTCCATTGGCATTATCAAAGAGCTTGGTCCCGTGCTAACGGCACTGGTGTTTGCCGGCCGTGTTGGCGCGGGTATCGCCTCACAGATTAGCTCGATGGTGGTTACCGAGCAGATCGATGCCATTGAGGCCGAGGGTATTGATCCTGTCAAACGGGTGGTGGTCTCCAGGCTGATTGCCTGTCTGATCATGTTACCACTCCTGACGATGATTATGGATGCAGTCGCCCTTATTGGCGGAGCGATCATCTGTACCAACTATCTCGGCGTGAGCACAACCGTTTACTGGAGTGATACCTACGGCATCCTTGAAGGCAGTGACCTGCTCATGGGAATTATCAAACCGATTGTCTTTGGCGTCATCGTCAGCCTATGTGGCTCCTTTTATGGTATGACTGCAGAACGCGATGCCCGTGGTGTAGGGCATGCAACGACCCGTGCGGTGGTTGTCAGTACAATTCTCGTGATCCTCTTTGACTTTGTAATTACCAAGGTGATGATCGTTATTTTTGGATAGTTGGTTAGAGTGTTAGTATATGCAAGTAGAGTTTAAAAACGTCTGTTTTGAAATCGACAATAAGTCCATCTTACACAATGTCTGCTTCTCAGTTAAGCGTGGCGAGACTCAGGTGATGCTTGGCGCCTCTGGCTCGGGAAAGACAACGATCTTAAAATTGTTGCTTGGGCTCATAGCACCGACAAGCGGTGAGATTATTGTCGATGGTGAAGCGCTCACGACTATGGATGCCAAGGCTTTGCGCCGCATGCGCAAACGTCTGGCCATCGTCTTTCAGCACGGTGCCCTCTTTGACTCTTTAACGGTTAGTGAAAACGTCGGTTACCGGTTGATTGAAGAGTCGATGTTATCTGCAGAGGAAATTGAGCAGGTGGTGTATCAAGCGCTCTGCTTTGTTGGCATGCCAGATTTTGCTAACAAGATGCCGTGGGAGCTCTCTGGTGGTGAGAAGAAGCGGATTGCCATTGCCAGAGCTCTTGCCAGTGGGGCGGAGATGATACTGTTTGATGAACCAACTGCCGGTTTAGATCCAATCAACGCGCGTAACATCAGCAGCTTCATCAAAATGCTTAAGGATGAGAGTGAGATTACCAGTATTGTCGTCACCCACGATCTTGAGCACGCCTTTGCCGTGGCCAGCCAGATTGCCTTGCTTCATCGCGGCGAGCTCATCTTTACGGGTACCGTGCAAGAGCTTAAGCAGGCTGAGGATAAGCGCATCACCTCTTTCATTTCCCCATCGCCAGCAGATTTGGTAACGTGCAATATCGATGCGATCCTGGGTATTGCCAGGAAACGTCTGGAGAGCTTCAAATGAAATTGAGCCATGAACCAGGTTGGCCAGAGCTCAAGGTAGGGATTATTGCCCTAGCCGCGGTTGCTGTGGTTGCTTATGTCGTGTTGAAAGTCGATCAGAATCGCGGCCTGTTTGCCAGGACCAAACAGGTGCAGGCACACCTGATGGATCTAAAAGGATTGAGTAGCGGTGCACCGGTGCAGTTTTCTGGCGTGGAGGTGGGCAGCGTTAAAAAGATCGCCTTTCAAGATGATGGCTCGGTGGTGTTGACTATGGAGGTACGCGAAGAGATTCGGCCGTTTATCAAGACCAGTAGCAGCCTCAGCATCGAGACCATGGGTGTGTTAGGAGATAAGTTTATCCTCATCCATCCGGGCAAACCCGAGGATCCACTCTTGCCTGAAGGTGGTATGCTGCCTGCCATGAGCGGTGGAACGGTCTTTGATCTGATGTCAGACACGTCGCATGCGGTGGCGCGTGCTCGTGAAGCGGTGGATAAGCTTAATGAGATCTTGGAGAAGGTGACCGCGTCCAAAGGCACCCTCGGTAAGCTCGTCAGTGATGCCGACCTCTATGATAGTGCCGAGCGCCTGGTAGGCAATTTGGACAGTGCTCTAAAGAGCGACAGTACGCTTGGCAAACTCGCTCATGATCCTCAGCTTTACGAGGCGCTACGCCAGGCGGCAGCAGACCTGTCCGAGGTTTTGAGCAAGATAAAGAGTCCAGAGAGCAACTTCGGTAAGTTTCTCGGTGACAGCAAGCTCTATGACAACCTCGACACGCTCACCAAGGAGCTTACAGCTTTAGTCCAGGACATCAAAAAGAACCCACGTAAGTATTTTAAGGTGTCGGTGTTTTAGATGTCGTCTCGTCGAGAAAGAGATTCCATGGGTGAATTTGAGGTGCCAACCAAGATGCTCTATGGGGCGCAGACCGCTCGGGCGGTGGCTAACTTTACCGTCTCCGGAGAGCCTCTAAGCCGTGAGATGCTCGAAGCCCTCGGTATGATCAAGTTGGCTGCAGCAGCGGTCAACAAAGATCTCGGTCATATCGATGGTAAAGTTGCCGATGCCATTGCCGAAGCAGCGCGTGAGGTTATCGAAGGCAGATTAGATGCTCACTTTCCTATTGATGTCTTCCAGACCGGCTCTGGCACTAGCAGCAACATGAACACCAACGAGGTGATCAGCAACCGTGCCATCCAGATTCTCGGTGGCAAGGTGGGTTCTAAAGATCCTGTGCATCCGAACGACCACGTCAACTTCGGTCAGTCGAGTAACGATGTCTTTCCTACAGCCATCCACGTTGCCGCGGCACTGCTGATCCACAGAAAACTCAAGCCGGCGCTCACCAAACTACACAAGGCACTGCAAGCCAAAGCCAAGGAGTTTGACGATGTTGTCAAAATCGGTCGCACCCACTTACAAGACGCCACGCCTATTCGGCTGGGCCAGGAGTTTTCTGGTTTTGCAGCGCAGGTGTCACAGGGTTTGGCGGCTCTCGAGCATGCTGCTGAATCCCTACGACAGCTGGCGATAGGCGGTACTGCCGTGGGTACGGGCATCAACACCGAGGCGCAGTTTGGCCGTCTAGTCGCTAAGCAGCTGAGCAAGATGTCTGGTATCGACTTTGTTGAGACTCCTAACCACTTTGCCGCCCAGGCCTCTCAAGATGTGGCAGTGCAGCTCAGCGGTACGTTAAAACGTATTGCAGTAGGTTTGATGAAAGTCGCCAACGACATTCGTTGGCTTGGCTCTGGCCCGCGCCTTGGTCTTGGTGAGTTGGAGATCCCTGCGGTGCAGCCTGGCTCCAGCATCATGCCAGGTAAGGTCAACCCGGTGATTGCGGAATCCCTACTCATGGCTTGTGCCCAGGTTATTGGCAATGATGCGGCGATCACTGTGGGTGGCATCAAGGGAAACTTTGAGCTCAACACCATGTTGCCGCTTATCGCTAGGAATCTGCACGAGCAGCTTCGCTTGCTGGCTGCCGCAGTTGAGATGTTTACGGAAAAGCTGGTTGTCGCTCTTAGAGCGCATCGTGACAAGATAGCTCGTATGAATGAGCAGTCACTCGCCTTGGCCACAGCACTGGCGCCCCACATTGGCTATGACAAAGCCGCTGAGATTGCCAAAGAGTCCCACCGCACCGGCAAAACCGTCCGCGAAATTGCCACAGAGTGGCAGGTGCTCCCAGCGGATGAACTGGAGCGCGCTCTAGACCTTAAACGCCAAACCAAACCCGGGTTGTAGACAACCCTAGAAGGTTCGGATTCCGAACGGTTGTTCTTGGCATCAGAGAGCAAAACTTGCAACTAGAACAGTTAGACTTGGCTTAAATTTTGCTTGTCGTCAAACCGACCATGTCGATGAAGCAGTGGCCAAAAAAAGAAAGGCCTTGTGAACGTCTGCAAAGTCTAGGTGCCGGGCAGCTGAGCGACGGAGAGTTACTCGCTATCCTACTTAATACCGGGGATACAAAACAGGGTCTTTCAGCGCTAGAGCTTAGTCGTACGCTGTTGCAGCAAGGAGGCAATCTCGTAGGTGTAGAACAGATGGGATTCGAGGAGATCTGTGCTCTCAGGGGTATCGGCCTTGTGAAGTGCTGTCGAATAAAGGCTGCCTTTGAAATTGCCAACCGCCTTAGTGAATTAGACGACGCAGAGCAGCCAAAAATAGATTCAAGCGAGGCAATCGTATCTCTCATGCATAGAGCGTTAGAACGACAGCGACGCGAACACTTTGTGGTATTGCTCTTGAATGCTCGCCACCGCTTGTTGTGCAAACAAACCATAGCGATTGGTTCTACCAATGGCGTTCACGTTCATCCGCGTGAAGTTTTTCATTTAGCCGTACGCGAACAAGCCTCTGCTCTTGCTGTGGTTCATAATCATCCCAGCGGAGATCCACGTCCGAGCGAGGAAGATAAGAAGCTAACGGTAAAGCTAACCTGTATTGGTGAACTTCTCGGCATCCCCCTCATCGATCATATTATTGTATGCAGCCGCCATAGATACTACAGCTTTGCTGACAGATTTAAAACGTGAAATAACTCTGTATAAACGGCGGGGAGCTGCAACAGGTAAGTTACAGCTCCCCTGATGGGACCCTGAGAAGGATTGTGAGGGGTGCACTATCTCTTCTTACTTGTTTTGATGTCATCTTCCATGTGTTTTTTGATGAGTTTTTTTATGCCACGACCTCTAAGCAGACCAACAAGTAGTGACATGGCTAAAATATGAGAAGCGCGCTTGGTGTGATCAAATGCTGTTAACAGTTTGATACGTCTTTCGTTCTGCTCTTCTTGGCTTTCACCGGGAATAAGAGGAGCGTGGATTGCCGTTGTTTTTTGTCCAACAATGTTTTCAGTAAAGACAGACTTTGTAGAAGAAGAAAACTTGACAACATGTCGGACAGCAACAAAACCAAACATATTCGGCCTATCATGCCCTTTTTCCTTATAGTAGCCGTAGAATTCTTTAATCAATGCATCGTAGCTTTGTGCTAGGTTTGCAAAGTCGTCAAAAATTAATCCTTTGAACTGTGGATCGATAAGAGAAGTATGGCTGCTCTTGTGAGAGTTTTTCATTTTTAATTAATAAATAATTTATATATTAATAATTACTATATTCTGTTCTTACTGTCAAAATTTATAAATATAGTAATTTTAGATACTTAGAAATGAATCGGCACATAGAGGACGATCTAAGCTACCTACAAGACAACAAATAACATGTTACATGGTATAAGAGGCCCATGCCCAAGAAATACAGTAGAAAGAATGACAAAACAGCAGATTTGGCAGCGCCTCTGCGCGACTTTTTAAGAAGCACGCTACGCAAGAAAATTCGTACAGCAAAAGATAAGGAGAAGCTAGCTAAGTTTTTAGGTCAGGCACCGGTTTCGGTCAATAATCTCTTAAAGGGGGAAGGTGGTTTAGATACTTGGACAGCAGCACTCATCTACTGCTATGATTTTGATATAGATACTCTCATTGATTTCGTGCGCAACTATCAAGCTATGTTAAGGAAATACCGTCCACAGGAGTCTGACAAGATAGCCGCTGAAATTGCTCTACCAGAGAAGAAGCGGCGAGCTATCTTTAGCGCTTTGCTTACTGCTCTGGCTATTGAAGAAGATTTGGAAGACGACAAGAAGTAAAGGACCTATCCCTAAAAAGTAAGGCCGTACCTTCTAGGGTGTCTATCTAAACAGTGGGACAAAGTCAGCAAGATCGTTGGTGAAGCTCTTACAAGCGGCTTTTGCTAGTTTGGCCGTGGCAATAACATCGCCGATACAGTAGTTGGCAACTGCTTGGATGTTACCTGCCTTAATCAATTCGCCCACCTGCGAACCATCGATGCCCTCATCCTTGGGTGACTTCACGCGTAGCGAGCGTGCCCAGACATCGAGAGAGTAGCGACGGCTGGCACCGAAGCCACTGAGGTAATCACAGAGATCAAGATGTTTTCTGATGTTGTAGCGGTTACTAAAGAGATGTCGCTTAACCTCAACACCGAGAATAAAAGAGCGGTGCATAAGAAAGGGACAGTCAAAGTTGCGACCGTTGAAGGTGATGATCGTGTCGAACTGCTCAATTGCCGGCCACAGCGCCTCCAGCAGCGCTACCTCGCCATCAAATCCCTGGATGTTGACTTCAAGCGCTTCTTCCTCCCACTCAACGTAGTTTGCCTTTTCGATGGTGCCGAGATCCTGGCGGTAAAAAACCGCTGGCCGCTGACGGCGCGGATCAAAGAGACCGACACAGGCGACCTGTGCGGCAACCGCATAGAGACCAAACAGCTGGCGCGCCTCCTGGCGTTCTGCTTCACTCTGGCACTGTTTTGTCAGCGCTTCACTGATGTGTGGGTCGATGCTGTCAGTGCTGGGTGAGAAGGTCTCAACATCGAAGATCAGCGCGGATTGCACGGTTTCAGCCATAGCCGCGAGTGTAGCGGCGAGTTCTATTTCGTCAAGATTGCTGTTGCGGCAGCCGACGATAGGTGTGGTGCGGTACATAACTTGGATTGGCTTCCGCCTTTTTGCCAAAAGCAGCGCTCGCTTCGTCGATGAGTAGCTGTGGGGTGTTGAGGTACTTTTTAGAGAAGTGAAACAACACCAAACGTTGTGCTCCTGCCTCCTTGGCCATGCACCCTACCTCTTTGGCGGTCATGTGATGCGTTTGCATGGCCTTATCGCGATCACGCTCGAGGAAAGCAGCTTCACAGAAAAAGATATCGGCATCAGCCGCTAGCTTAAGAATGCGTTGGCGGTTCTTCGCGGTCATGGCGGCATCCGTGACATAGGTGATGCGGTTGCGTTTGCGTGGAATGATCAGCTCTGCAACAAGATCAGACACCACAAAGCTCTTGCTGCGCTTCTTAGCAACAGGCACCTCAAGTTGTTGTTGTTTGCCTCTACCCTTGATGGCCAGCTGTTTTAGCTGCTGTAGCCACGGTCCTGGAATCCAACCACGTTTTTCCAGCACCTCTTTGTTGATAGAGACGGCGATGTTTTCCACCACGGCGTAAGCCTGACTGCTGATGCGGTGATCCAGCCCAGCCGTGTAAACAGTGTAGTAGTCGGTCTTATGTATCGGATGGATGATGCGGTTTTTGAGAACGCGTGTGTCGATGTTGTGCATGCGAAAACCTTCGGCGCTTTTAAACTGATAGATGGTCTCTTGTCCTGCGTGTAGTTCGTGGACAACAAATTCCAAGCCGTAACCTTGCACCAGGTTCCAGGTAAACCCCTGCAGCTTGCCACGGATCTGTCTCTGGATACCCTTAGGCCCAAAGATCTGAATCGTGCGGTCCTGTTTGAGGTTGGCACGCAACAGATGCTCAAAGCCAAAGATGTGGTCCATGTGGGCGTGCGAGAGGTAAACCGCGTCGATCCGCAGCAACTCGCGGTTGACCAGATCAAAGCTCGCCCCCAGATCAAAGGTGAATGCTCTACCCACATAAGCGATGCCGCAGTAGACAAGCGGGTCCCCAAAGGAGCCATTAATCAAGCGAGGGCGGAGGAGTTTGGTCATGGTCTTCTACTTCGTTGTGTCAGCAAGGGTGAAGGAGTAACGGGTATTGTAGCTTTGTTGTTTTGCGGGATCTGGCTTCCAATAAATGGTCATGGTGATTTGGCGCCACAAGGTTTTATCACCCTGCAGCGGTGAGATCTCATACTCCAATCTGTAGGCAAAGTCTTTGGGTGGTTCAAGCGAGGTTCCGGTTTTTTGCGTGGCAATGAGTTTAGGCTTAATGTTGTAATAGCGAACCTCTTTGCCGGTCTCACAGCCATGCACCCCTGCTTTACGCAGCTGTTTCACCGCGGTCTCGATAATGATATCAGCGCTCTCTCGGTTCGGGCGCATATCTGCCAGCCCAACCACAGCGCTCAAACAGAGAATGAGCAGTAACAGCCTAATACCCTTGGGCATCTCTCTCCTTATCTCACCGCTTGGCATCCTACCACGCTGCACCCCTCCTGGCAAGCTAACCTATTGGAACCATAAGGTAGTTTTCTCATAACGCAGCCCGGCCAGAGTGGTTGACACGTCGCATCTAGCTGTGGTATCTCAGCAGAGCAAAGATCAAGCTTACTGCTTTTTTGAGGAGTCCACCATGCAATGGCGAAACGCTCTTTCTACGACGTTAATGGTCTGTTTGCTAGTGCCCCTGGTTATAGCGGGCAGCGGTGACGAGACAGAGTTTGACAATGGCGTCACAGGTTACAGCCTCTTAAATTTTGGCTCTGTATCTCATGAAGATGCAGCCGCAAAAGGCACCCACGGAGGTTGGCAGATTACGCTCAACGTGTTGCATGGTCTTCAGGAATTTCGCACCAAGCTCCATGGCTATTTTCCCTTGCTTCTCTTTCCCAGTGATAAAAAGTTGGCAGCCAGAGCCCAATTTTACCGCTTTCTTGAGTGGGGCAAGCAAGATGAGTCTGGTAAGTCCTGTGATCTGCTCACTTATAGAAGAGAGGATGCTGCAAGAATACCAGACGAATTGAAGCGTTCGCCTGAACCCCTGCCGATAACCTATTATGATGTAACCTATGGATCCAACGGCGACATAGACACCGACCCTTTAATACAGAGGACCGGTCAATTTTACGTGGAGAGTTATCGCGTGTTTAAGAATCCAATTCCCTACCCGCCAGATAGGTTGCAACCCCACGAAAGGGACGGGACCATTGAATTTGACGACCCCGATGTTCGCTGTATTCACGTCGACAGTTTTACAGACGGGGCAGCTGCGAAACCGGTGAGTAACTGTGATTTCTTACACCCGGATGATTTTATAGCGGCACTAGAGTACGACTGTGATCTTGGTGATCCAAACAAGATCTCTCTAAACGTGTTCGATTTTGCCACGGAAAAGGACTTTGTCGCCAACAATATTGCCCTGCATCTGTTTTGGGATGCATGGGAGCATCATACCAAGGAAAGAAACAAAAGACGGGATGCTCTGGTTGATGAGAAGAAGAGGACCGCCAATCCAGGCGAAGATGTTGAGCTATCAACAGAGGAGCTCAAGACGATCCAGCGGGATGTGCTCTTGAGTTTTCCAGAGAGATGGCTTGGATATAGGTATAGAGACGGGCTAAAGAACTTCTACAAATTGACCGGTGATTTGTCTTAAAACCGTGTTCCAACGAAGCTGTGGCTTAGGGTGCAGATGTCACCGATAAAGGGATCAAAGAGCCGCAGATCGTTTGTTCCTTGAACCGTATTAAGACCAAAGATACCGCTAAAGAAGACCTCAGCGTTGCCACTCACTCCGGTAAAACTATCAAAGTAGCTGCCAAAACTTGAGGCGTTGAAGCTGCCATCATCAAACAGGGGTCCAGAAGGAGCGGGGCTGCTGACAAAGATCGTTGCCACCCCAAAGCTAGAGTGCTCTTCAACCTCAAGGAAGATCGTCTCCCCAGATTGGAAGACTTCCATGATTGCCGTGGAGCCGAGCGGCACAACACCGCTGCATGAAGAGGCGAATGGATCTAGCTGAATCTGGTATTTGCCAGCCACAGCAATATGGTTGGGCGTGGCAAAGAAGAAAAACTCTGAATCTTCTTCGTTACCACAACTGGCCGCTACCAGCGTGAGGATGATGAGGCCAAAGAGTAGGCTGCCTCGATGATATGCCCGCACTTCTGACATCCTTAGTAGAGCCCCGGTAGACAGGGGTTTTACGATTGCGTGCGGAAGCACTATACTGAGATCCGTGCTGCTTGACAACTACAACTCCATAGCCAACTCTACGACGACTCCGCCTGTAGATTTTTCTCGAATCTTTGCAAATAGTTACCCACTGCACGTGGACATTGGCTCGGGTAAGGGGCTGGTGTTACTGCAGCAGCCATTTGGTCCACATCTCAACTACATTGGTATAGAGAGGCGTCTCAAGTACATCAAGCTGGCGTCCGATCGCATTGAGCGGCGTGGCCTGAACAACGTCCGTCTTTTGCATGGTGACGCCGAACAGCTACTGTCGCCGCTGTTTGCCGCACAGTCGGTGGCGAGCTTTAGCTTGCTCTTTCCAGACCCTTGGCATAAGCGTCGGCACCAAAAGCGGCGACTGGTCACGGCGCGCTTTGTGGAACTGCTAGCTACGAAACTCAAACCTAACGGTGTGGTCATGGTGGCCACCGATCATGCCGACTACTTTGCCGTGATTACTAACTGCTTTAATAATCAAGAGGCTTTTGTTTTTGCACCGCAGCAGAAACCGCCACTGCAATTGAGCCATTTTGAGATCAAGTACAGCAAGCAAAAGCGACCCATCTACCGCACTGCGTATCGCAGAGTTCATTAGCGCGCCGCAAAAAAATATTCTGTTGAATGCTTCGCAGAGTTTTGCTATAGCTGTTATGAAAGTTGGAGTAGAACCTGTCCTTCCTACCAACCGTTCGACCGATCTGGCGATTCCTTCTGATCTGACCGTTGCTTAAATAGCCTCTCCGTTTATTTTTCGAGGGGGGGAGTGGGGGAGCCCATAACGTACTCGTCGGGGTCTTCTTGGTGGCACGGCCATTCTCATTTCACCATACCCTACGGTCGTTGTGGGCTTAACCTTTTAGCCCGCTACTTGACACCCTTAAAACAACTCAGTAAGGCGTTAACTCGATGGATCTGACCGTCAATGACAAGCCGGTGCAATTGCCACAGGGAAGCAACCTCAGTGAACTGTTGCATCACCTCAATCTCAAACAGCCCCATCTTGCTGTTGCCGTCAACGACGAAGTGATACCGCGCGCCAGGCACAGCTCGTTTAAGTTGCAAAATAGAGACAAGATCATCATAGTCGAAGCGGTTGGCGGTGGTTGATGTTGAAGGACAATACAGCACTAAGAGATGAACCGTTAGTCATAGGTGCGCGCCGTTTTCGCTCCCGCCTTATGGTTGGTACCGGCAAGTACGCTTCCATGGAACAAACGGTTGCTGCCATCGAAGCTTCCGGCGCCGAGATTGTCACCGTAGCACTGCGGCGGCTGGATTTCTCGCGTAAGGGGGGCAACCTACTCGATTACATCGATCCGCAAAAGTTCTGCATCCTACCCAACACGGCGGCCTGCTTCACCGCCAAGGATGCGATCAACACCGCTCGCATGGCACGGGAGATGGGGCTTAACGATCTCATCAAGCTTGAGGTCATTGGCAATGAAAAGACGCTCTTTCCAGATAACGAGGGTTTGCTGCAAGCAGCTCGGGTTCTTGTGAAAGAGGGGTTTACTGTATTACCCTATTTTAATGATGACCCAGTTATGGCGAAAAAACTTGAAGACGTTGGCTGTGCCGCCGTCATGCCATTAGCCGCGCCCATTGGCTCTGGGCTTGGATTGCTTAACCCCTACAACGTAAAAATTATTATGGAGAGTGTGAGCGTCCCGGTGATCATCGATGCCGGTGTTGGCACCGCCTCAGATGCCGCCAAGGCCATGGAGCTTGGTGTCGATGGCATTCTCATGAACAGCGGTATCGCCGCAGCCAAAGATCCGGTGCGCATGGCAATCGCGATGCGTTTGGCGGTAGAGAGTGGTCGACTGGCCTATTTGGCCGGCAGAATGCCCAAGAGGCTTTATGCGAATGCGAGCAGCCCACTTACAGGGCTCCCTTGGGGTGGGTGATGGAGGTGGACAAGATGGATAAGGTGAACACGCAGATGCACTTTGCCCGGAAGGGTACAATCACTCCGGCGATGCGTCGGGTTGCTGAGCGGGAACAGGTAGAGGCAGAGTTCATTCGCAGTGAGGTGGCACGTGGCCGTTTGATTATCCCTGCCAACATCCACCACAAAAACTTGGATCCCATGGGCATAGGTATCAACGCGCGTTGCAAGGTCAATGCGAACATTGGCAACTCGGCAGTGACGTCGAACATTGAGCAAGAACTGGATAAACTGCATACCGCCGTCCATTACGGTGCCGATACCGTCATGGATCTTTCCACCGGCGGTGACATTCCCGGCATCCGTCAGGCCATTATCGACAAAAGCCCAGTTCCCATTGGCACGGTACCGATCTATCAGGCGATTCAAGAGGTGCGCAGCATTAGAGAGCTGAGCTGGGAGAAGTTTCTCCGTGTCATTCGCGAACAAGCCGAGCAGGGGGTCGACTACATGACCTTACACTGTGGCGTGTTGCGCGAGTTTATCCCGCTGACTATGAAGCGCATTACCGGCATTGTTAGCCGCGGTGGCGCGTTGATGGCCTACTGGATGGTGGAGCATGGCAAACAGAATCCACTGTACACGCACTATGATGAGGTTTTGCAAATCTGTCGTGAACATGACGTCAGTATTAGCCTTGGGGATGGTTTGCGTCCGGGCTCACTGGCGGATGCCAACGATCGCGCCCAGTTTGCTGAGCTCGAGGTGCTCGGTGAACTGACCAGACGCGCTTGGCAACAAGATGTGCAGGTGATGGTGGAAGGGCCAGGTCATGTACCCTTTGATAAGATTGCCATGAACGTTGAAAAGGAGATGGAGATCTGTGATGAGGCGCCTTTCTATGTGTTGGGACCGTTGGTCACGGATATTGCTCCTGGATATGATCATATTACCTCGGCCATTGGCGCAACCATGGCCGGAACTGCCGGTGCCGCTATGCTCTGCTACGTGACTCCCAAAGAACACTTGGGCCTGCCGAACAGAGAAGATGTCAAACAGGGAATGATCGCCTACCGCATTGCCGCCCATGCTGCAGATGTGGCACGGCACCGTCCTGGCGCGCGTGATTGGGATGATGAGTTGTCTCGGGCGCGCTATGCGTTTGATTGGAACCGGCAGTTTGATTTAGCGCTCGATTCTGAAACCGCACGCTCCATGCATGATGAGGCCCTACCGCACGAACACTTTAAGAGTGCGGAGTTCTGCTCTATGTGCGGGCCAAAGTTCTGTTCGATGAAGATTCACAGCCATCTCTACGACCATATAAAAGATGAGGGTGCAAGCGCTGAATCCACCGCGGCCTCGTAACACCTTTCCTCAGAGTGCGGGCATCTACCTCATTAGCGATCGTCGGCTTACCGGTATGGAGAGTCTGGTGGCTAAGCTGTCCGCGGCTATGCGGGCAGGAGTGGCGGCAGTGCAGCTGCGCGAGCGTGACCTTGATGATACGACCTATACAGCACTGGCGCAGCAACTGGTTGCCCTGCGCCAAGAGGAGGTGCCGATCCTGCTCAACCGCAGACCGCATTTGGTGGCGAGCTGCAAAGCAGATGGCGTGCAAATCGGTGCGGAAGACATTGCCCAGCTGCCATCGATTCGCGCGAGCTTACCAGCAGGAGCACTTATTGGTGTAAGCTGTCACAGTGAGAGTGATATCGGTGCAGCTGCCACGCAAGGTGCCGACTTTGCCCTCATTGGTCCGCTCTTTCCAACCAGAAGCAAACCAGAGGCCACTGCGTTCATCACCCCGCAGCAGGTGGTTACCTGGCAAGAGCGCTACGCCATGCCGCTCTATCCTCTGGGTGGCATCGGCCTAGAGCAGGCAGAGGTGCTGCGTGATGTTGGTATGGGTCGTCTCGCCTGCATCAGTGCTATCCTTAATAACGAGCAAATCGAAGAGGTAGGACAGCGTGTGCAAGCCCTCAAGGAAGCGCTTGGCGTTTCCTAGTATAAGGGCTTATCATGTCTTAGAACATTCTGTTTTAGCGAGCTGAACCTGTGTCGGAAGCGTTAGCAGCAGTCATACTCGGTGTTGTTCAGGGGTTGACAGAGTTTTTACCCATTAGCAGCTCTGGACATTTAGTTCTCACGCATTATCTCATTGATTTCAAACAGGGAGATCTTTTCTTCGATGTGGTCTTGCACGTGGCAAGTTTGGTTGCCGTGCTTCTCGTCTTTGGCAAAGACCTGTGGAAAATTCTTCAGGACAATCTATCTGGAGATATGCAACAACGGCGTACGGGTCGCAAAGTTATTCTTTTTCTTGTGATTGGCACGCTGCCGGCAGCGATTGCCGGTCTTACGGCAAAAGATCAAGTTGCCCGGCTATTTGAGAGTCCGTTGGCGGTATCAGTTCTGCTCATGATCAACGGCAGCTTGCTGTTGTTGCCTTACCTACTGAAACGAGCAGCAGAGTACAAGCTCGATGAGATGAAATTGGACAACGCCCTGTTCATTGGTCTGTCACAGGCTCTAGCACTCATGCCCGGCATCTCACGCTCGGGTGCGACCATCACCATGGCCATGCTCATGCGTTTCCAACCACAGGAGGCCGCACGCTTCTCCTTCTTACTGTTTATACCGGCGATTGTTGGTGCGCTGGGCTTGGAGGTCAGAGAGCTTGTTGCTGGCGGCATCGTAGTGGACTGGACACCGCTTGCCCTTGGCTTTGTTGCCGCTTTGGTAACCGGTTACTTTGCGCTTAGGTGGTTACTGCAACTGCTGACCCAAGGAAAATTTCATCTGCTCGGCTACTATTGCATTGTCGTCGGCCTGGCAGCGCTGGTCTATTTCACCTATTGGACAAAAGTTTGAAATTTATCTGCCAATGCTAAGCCCAGCGCCACGCGGATCAGAAACGCCATGTAGCCTCTTCCCTTCACGTGCTATAGCCTGCACCTTACAGCCATAATCTTTGCGGTTGATTTTGTATCCCATGCTCTCTAGTTCTGCTAAGGTTGCCTCTTCGAAGCCGTCTTCTTCCACACGTATTTCATCAGGAAGCCATTGGTGGTGATATCTAGGTGCAGCGACGGCCTCGTAAAGTCCTTTGTCGTATTCAAGGTAGTTGAGCATGGTCAGCGTTACACAGGTAATGATGCGTGTGCCTGCCGGTGACCCAAGTGCCATTACTGGTTTTCCCTCTTTCATGACAATCGTTGGCGACATGCTGCTAAGCGGTCGCTTACCCGGCTCAATGGCGTTTTCACGGCCACCAATGGCGCCGAACATATTGGCCACACCTGGCTTCGCGGAAAAATCGTCCATCTCATTATTCAGTAAAAAACCCGTACCCGGTACGACAACCGTTGAACCCAACCATCCGTTGATCGTCTGAGTCGAGGTAACCACATTGCCAGCAATGTCCATCACGGTAAAATGAGTTGTCTCATTCGATTCTTTGGCAGTAGGTTCACCTGCCTCTATGACCTTAGAGGCTCGCGCCTGATCTGCGGGAATTTGCGCGTAGAGTTTTTTGGCATACTCTTTTGATGTCAGTCCGGTCAGGGGAACTTCGACAAAATCAGTATCGCCCAGATAACGTGCCCGATCTGCAAAGGCCATTTGCATAGCTGAAGCAGTCAAATGCATATTGCGAGCACTGTTAGGGGCAGTGCTTTCGAGCTTGCCTTCTAAAATATTAAGGATCTGGACAACGTGTACTCCACCAGAGCTCGGTGGTGGCATTGAGTAGATTTCATAGTCTTCGTAGCTGCCTTGAATAGGTTGACGGAACTTTACTTCGTAACTGTCTAGATCTTGCTGAGTGATGAGTCCACCAAGACGTTGCTCTTCTTTTACTAACGCCTCAGCTACCCAGCCGGAATAGAAGCCAGCGCGCCCATTCTTGGCGATGGTTTTGAGGGTCTTGGCCAGATTGGGTTGCTTTAGCCAGTCTCCTTCTTCCAGCGGTTCACCATCGGCTTTTAAGAAGATTGCCTTTGCTGCTGGAGACTGGGCGAGTAGATCCTTTCTAGCTTTAATGGCTCTGGCGAGGTGGTCATAAATCGCAAAACCGTTTTCCGCCAGTTCGATCGCTGGCGTGAGGATCTCTTTGCGTTCCAGCTTGCCATAGCGCTCATGAATCTCCAGAACGCCGGCAACCATGCCGGGTACCGCTGCGGCGAGGATGCCATCAACGGAGAGTCTGGGGATAACCTCTCCCTTTTTATCCTGATACATGGTTTCATAGGCTTTCAGCGGTGCGCGTTCACGAAAGTCTGCTGATACGATGTTCTTCTCCTCGGCCAGATGGATGAGCATAAAGCCACCGCCACCAATGCCAGTCGACTGCGGTCGTTCTACGGCAATGGCAAAGGAGATCGCGGCTGCAGCATCAATAGCGTTGCCGCCAAGCTCAAACATCTTCGCCCCAGCACGACTTGCTGCCTCGCCTTGTGTGGCAATCATATACTTGGTACCAAATGCCTCATGACCTGCAGCCTTACTAACATTGGCAGGTTGCTGGTGTGCCTTGGCTGTTTCCAGTGCCGGCAATGGTGTACAGCCGGTCAGCAGAATGATAACCGTACTTAAAAAATCAGATACGTTCCGTCGCACTCCAACCTCCTTGGCCTTGGCGTCTAAGTTGACATCCCCTTGGATCGCTGCTATTTCCGCGGGGAACAGGCCCGTCAAATAGATTTTAGAGGTTACCATGAAGTTTTTACGCGTCAACTCGTTGTTCTCTGAGCGACGTTACTGTTGTTCAGCTAAAGGAGCAGTTTTTGTGTGATGCCTCAGTCGCTACCAACAACAGACCCGCTTGCATCTCTACTCTCGGCGCGGCTCTTTATCAGCCCGCAGCTTGTAGGCGAGCAGCTCTATTTTCTTAGTGACCTCTCTGGCCGGCTGAGCTTATACCGTATGGCCAAAGCTGGGGGTGTGCCACAGCCTCTACTACCTCAGCAGCTGGCCTTACAGAACCCTGAGCTTATGTCTGGAGATGTCTATGTGGTTTTGCCTAAGTTAGGCAAAATTCTCCTGGTGCTCGATCAAGATGGCGATGAAAACTATGAGCCCTGCTTTCTACCTATAGATGGCGGTATTCCAGAGCCCATCCTTCCGAAGATAACAGACGGTAAGCGAACATTCTGTTACAAGTGCGACACTGAAAAGGCCATGGCCGTTTTTAGCGTGGATCCTTTGGTAAGTCCCGAAGTTACCGACTATCGTGTCAACCTCAAGACATTGGAGTACGAAAGCCTTGGTTCGAGCCGCTACTTTATCTCCTGCTGTGGCGTCAACGCAGACTACTCGAAAGTACTGTTGAAAGAGATGTACACCTATGGCGATCATGTCATTTACCTGTTGGATGCAAGTAAGAAAACCAAGCAGCTCCTCCTCGGTAAACCCATAGAGCAGCGACAAACGGCCGAAAAGGTACCTAACAACGGTGCTGCAGATTTTGTCTTCACTCCTGGGGAAACGGGCCTGCTATTCATTACGACGCTCTTTGCCGACAACTATGGCGTCGGCTATATGGCTGTAGACAGTCCCAATCAGCCAGAGCCAGTTAAAATCGCTGGACTGCAAGGCGATGAAGCCAACGGCGAGTTGGAACAGCTCAAACACCTAAGCGAAGATCGCTATCTACTCAAGTACAATATCGATGGCTGTTCGCGTCTCTATGAGTGTTCTTATACGGCAGGTGACAAGAGTCTGCAGGTCGAGCGAGTGATTGGTGGCGGTGAATGGTTGCGTGACGGCGTGATGCAGAGCCTTTTCTATAGTAAAGAGAGCAATCAGTATACGTGTGCCTTCTCCACGGCGACAACACCCACGCAGCTCTATACGCTTGAAGGCCTTAACCCGGCAAACAAAGCAACAGAGCCAACACCTTTAACTGCGGAGAGGTTGTTAGCGTTGCCGCAAGAGTTTCTCTCTCCAGGCGAGGATGCGAGCTACGAGAGTCACGATGGTACGCGCGTATCGGCAAGAGTGTACTTTCCTGCCGAAAGGCTTGGATTCCAAGGCCAACGTCCAGTTATTTTTTATATTCATGGCGGCCCACAGTCTCAGGAGAAGCCCAACTTTGCCTGGTTCTCCATGCCGCTGATCCAATACTTTACCTTGCGTGGCTTTGCCGTGTTTGTGCCGAATGTGCGAGGTAGCAGTGGTTACGGTATCAACTATATGAAGCAGGTCGATCATGATTGGGGCGGCAAAGATCGCCTTGATCATGTTACTGCCCTGAAGTTTCTTGCCGCAGAATACAAACAGATAGACACACAGCGTGCTGGGGTGATGGGCCGCTCCTACGGTGGTTTTATGACGCTCACCCTGGCAGCTCGCCATCCAGAGCTTTGGCGTGCGGCTTGTGACATGTTCGGGCCTTACGATCTACTCCACTTCATGGAGGGGATTCCTGAGACCTGGAAGACCTACTTCTATCTAGCGGTTGGCCATCCAGAGAGAGATCGCGATTTTCTTCTCGAGCGCTCTCCCAAAACCTACCTACATCAGCTCAGCTGTCCGTTGCTGGTTATCCAGGGCAAAAACGATGCCCGGGTAATTGAAGCAGAATCCACAAAACTGGTACGAGATTTAAGAGAGCAGGGCAAAGAGGTTGACTATCTTCTCTTTGAAGACGAAGGCCACGATATCCTAAAGTATGCCAACAAGCTGACCTGCTACACGAGCATCGTCGAGTTCTTTACCAAGCACCTCAAGCCTTAGACTAACTGCCACCTGCCCGGAAAGACCACATGATTGGACTTGGCTTGACAAAACAAAATTAATATGTACAATGTACATATGAAGGTAAAGTTTACTTGGGATGAGGCAAAAAATCAGGAAAATATCAAAAAGCACGGTGTCTCCTTTCGAGAAGCGTCTACCATTTTTTTTAACTTTCCGTTGGAGGTTTTCTACGATCCTGACCATTCAAAGAGCGAAGATCGATACATTGCCATTGGGATCAGTGATCAAGAAAGGGCGTTACTAGTCGTTCATTGCGAAGACAGAAAAGGCATGGAGGTCAGAATAATCTCGGCTAGAAAGGCTACTCGACGGGAACGAAAAACGGCTTTTGGAGGATCAAGATGAGGAAAGAGTACGATTTTTCAAAACTAAAAAGGGCTGAGCCCCGCTATCTAAAACATCTCAAAGAACCAGTGACCATGAGGCTGGATCCCAATGTTATCCAGCACTTTAAGAAACTCTCTTTAAAGACTGGTATACCCTATCAATCCCTGATCAACTATGTTCTCAAAGATTATGCTGCCTTTGGTCTTGAGCCCTCTGCAAACTGGGAAGCAATTTTAAAGAAGTCCCAGAAGAGAAAGACCGGTTAAACATTTACCTTGTGGGATGGTGCGGGCGAGAGGACTTGAACCTCCACTGGGTTGCCCCAACTAGACCCTGAACCTAGCGCGTCTACCAATTCCGCCACGCCCGCTCGTTAGAAAACTCGCTGGCTATATAGTTGGCTCTCGCAGTTTTGTCCAGCAGTGGCAGACTGCCGATCCAGGTGAATTGTTTTTAACCTTTACTGTCGCAGCATTTGCGGCAGTAGATCGCGACGGCACCGACGAGCACGGTAAAGAGGGTGATGCCAAAGCGATAGATCACCAGTTTAAACAGAAAGAAGCCGGGATAGACTCCCCAGTAACTCCACACCTTGACAAAGCTGTTGAGCGTGTAGGCCATACCCCAGATGATCAGTCCCCAGGCACAAAAATCAATCAAACAACCCCAACACTTTTTATCCTTTGCTAGCATCGCCGGTCTCCTATCTCCTCAGTTCACCGTCGGCGCTATTGTAATCGTAAACCCCGAGTAGGCAAACGAAAATCCGGTCCTACTGCGGTGCTGGAGGTTCCGGCTAACTAGCTAAGATGTTAGGCGGCTTTTCTAAAGTGCAAAAGCGCCGGCACCATCCATCCCTGTATGAAAGGCCGCCGCAACCCTTGCTGCACTGTTCTAGCGATTGTAGTGATCATGCCACCTGACTGTAGCATGGCAACCCCAGCGAGTATGGTTAGGCAGCCGCTAATCTCAAGTATGGTCGGTTTGTTGCCAAAGAATAAGTAGTCCAGTAGGAATGCTGCAACCGGAATGAGATAACCGACCGCACCTGCTCGTATTGAGCCCCACTCTCTTATGAGGAGCGCGTAGATATAATAGGCTGTGGCTGTAGGAAAGATGCCAAGAAAGAGAATTCCAACAAACACCGGCAGTGAGATTGCCACGCTATCCCAACTTGGTAGGCCTTCAACGGCGATCATGATGGGAATGACGACGATCAAGCTTGCCAGGCTCTGGTGATACAAGAGAGCGGGAAGGGGGAGCTGTTTCTTACCTGAAAGAAGCTTACGACTCATGATCGTACCTATAGCTACGGCGACCGTCTCTAGGATTATGAGAACAATACCGAGCACCTCTCCGGGATTGCCAGTAA
Organism: Oligoflexia bacterium; assembly: GCA_028277945.1. Classification (GTDB taxonomy): domain Bacteria; phylum Bdellovibrionota_G; class JANQFH01; order JANQFH01; family JANQFH01; genus JANQFH01. The sequence continues at coordinate 148,008 of JANQFH010000056.1, read as the reverse complement.
ACTCAATTTTGTCGGCAAACAGTAGCAAGAGGCCTGTTACACCAACAGCGAGACTTACCATACTCTTTGTGGTTAAAGACTCTCTCTGCTTCATGAAGAGCCATGCAAACACAAAGACAAAAATCGGCAGCGTACTCTCAATAATGCCGCCGACCCCTGCTGAGATATAGCGCAGGCCCCAGAAGAAGAGCAGAAAGGGAATGGCTTGCATCATGATGCCAGAGATCCACACCGCCGGCAGAGCTTGTCGCGGCACGCTTATGGGAATGCCGCGGATAAGGTAGATGAGCTGGATAAACAGGTAGGAGACCAGTAGACGCCAGACAGTCGCCTGCATAACCGGAACCGCGACCGTGACGATCTTGGTGGCAATGAAGGAGCCACCCCAGATGAGGGCCAGAGCAAAGAACATGAGCAGCAAGGAGGTTTGACTCTTTTTAGGTATTGAGCTGATCTGCGAATTTCGTCCTGCCCTGGAATCTGTCATTGGCTTCTCCTCCCTCATGAGCGTGCATCAACTAACTACAGACGCAGATAACATAAAGAGACCCCTTTTCAAAATTGTTTATAAAAGGTTACGTAATATGTGTCCTAATTTTGATTTAGGTAGCTTTACTATACATATTTTAATAAAATTCATAAAAAGACACGTAAAATGTTACTTTTTTTTAAAAAGGCATCATGATCTATAATTTTGTAGACGGTATCACTATAAGGTGCTATAGAACGTTACCTAAAACTTCAGGAGGCATCAGATCATGACCGAACAGACCGAGGTCCGCAGAACCAAAGAGGCGATCAAATCGGTAATGAAGCGCAAGGGCTACAAGTATGAAGACCTTGCGAAAACTTTGGGAGTCACGGTGACCACCGTAAAGAGGTTTCTCAATAAGGACGATCTATCGGTGCACAGGCTCTTTACCATTCTCGAATGGCTTGGTTTGAGCCTGGAGCAGCTTGGCAAGCTATCAGAGCAGTATCGCAAAGAACAGTATGAGAGGTATTCTGAAGAGCAAGAGGAGTTCTTGGTAGATCATCCTGATCATCATCATATTCTTTATGAGCTCATGGATGGTCTGACAGCTGAGCAGTTGCAACGCAAGTTCAATCTGAGTACTAAGTCCATTGAGAGGTATCTTATGGATCTCGATCATCACAATTTCATTGAGCTACATGCCAACAACCGTGTCAGGCTGCTGAACAAAGGCACCATTGCATTCCGAGATGGCGGGACACTACAGATTAAGACCAGTACGCGAAGAGACAAAGTGTTTCACGAGTTCTTTTTAGAAGCAGCGACAAGACGGGATGATGATCCGACTTATTGCCGCGAAGCAGTTTTGCAGTTCCTCATGCGCAAAGAGACCTTTGAGCAATTGCGGATTGAATCAAGGGCACTCCTTAAGAAGTACCATGAGGTATCGATTATTGAGAAGGCCCTGGAACCGCGAGAAAATCTGCTTAGTGTTCTTTATTTGAGCCTTGTTGCGAACGTGGAGGCGCGCATGAAACTGTTTGGCATGCCAAAGAATTTTGATGCTTAATCAGCCCTGCTAAAGGCGATGTTGGTTGGTGCTAGCACGGGTCGCAGTTTTATCACAGTAGGCAATCTCAGTTTTGGAGACTGTAATAGGAAGACTCCGAGAAGGATGATAAAGGCGCCGGCCACCTCTAATGGGGTTGGCACATTACCAAAGCAGAGAAAATCGAGCAGGAATGCTGCCACTGGAATAAGGTAACCTACAGCACCTGCACGCACCGAACCCCATTCTTTTATGAGCAGTGCAAACAGGTAGTTGGCAATGGCTGTAGGAAAGATGCCAAGGAATAAGATTCCGGCAATGACTGGCAGGGTGAATTGGGCGCCGCTCCATTGTGGTAGTCCTTCAATGAAAAGGGTTACGAGTAGAACAAAAATCAAACTTGCGAGGTTCTGATGGTAGAGTACGGCGTGAAGCTCGGATCGTTTGTTTCCCGAGAGGATGCGGCGGTTGAGAATGGTGCCAAGAGCAAAGGCGAGGACTTCTAAAAATAGAAGAGCGATTCCTAGAGTTTCCTGGTGATTCCCGGAGAACTCGATCTTGTTGCCAAAGACTAGCAAGATCCCAACCAATCCAATACTCAAGCCGGCAAGATGATTGAGGCACAGAGGCTTGCTACTTCTGGTAAAAATGCAGGCGCAGAGGAAGACAAAGATCGGCAGAGTACTTTCAACAACACCGCCAAGGCCTGGAGAGACATAACGCAATCCCCAGAAGAAGAGGATGTAGGGGATCGCTAGCAGGAGGATGCCGGCGAACCAAACCATGGGCAGTGAACGGGCTGGGAGCTTGAGTGGTTTCTTTAAGAGTGCGTAAAAGACCTGGAGCAGCACTAAGGCTATGCCAAGCCGCAAACAGCTCCCCTGCATGGAAGAGATGGCGGCTCCGACGGCCTTGGTGGCTACAAAAGCGCCGCCAAAGATCACCGCTAACAGGACAAAGAGGAAAGAGAGGGTGGCTTGGCGCTGGCGGGTTTTTGGGTTGGATCTGCTGGGTTCGGCTTGCTTCTTCAACATCCCTCCTCCTTGTTGAGACAGCAATAACAGTTTTTGATTCTTAAATACAAATTGTTTATTAAAAGTACTAATAATTGGTGCTCAATTGGTTTTATAGTAATTTTTATCAGTACAAACAGGTCTTAATATAGAAAAAATACTATTTTTTAGTACTTTTTGATTGAAAAAGTCCTAAAATTGGTATTTAGAGTTTTAGTGAGGATATCAAGTACTGATTTTTGGTACTAAACTTACTCAGAGGTAACCTAAAATGGCTGAGCAAACCGAGATCCGCAAGCTGAAAGAGGTCATCAAAATGGTGATGAAGCGCAAGGGCTATAAGTATGCTGATTTGGCCAAGGCCATGCAGGTTTCGGAAACCACGGTCAAGCGGATTTTGACCAAAGACGATCCTTCCCTGCCCAAGCTCTTTTTTATCTTTGATTGGCTCGGCCTCAATCTGGCTCAAGTGGCTCAACTTATGGAGAAGCAGACGCAAGAGGTGTTTACTGAATACAGTGTCGAACAAGAAGAGTTTTTGGTGAACAACCCAGGCCATCAATGTATTTTCGAGGACCTACTGGCTGGATACTCTCCTGAGGAGGTTGCTAAGAAGTACAATCTGAGTTCAAAATCGCTCCACAAGTATCTTCTCGATCTAGATACACACAATTTTATTGAACTCCATCCACACAACCGAGTGCGTTTATTGGGAAAGGGTGCTCTCAAAATTCGAGCAGATGGACCGTTGAGGACCAAGTTTGTGGATTTGTTTGCGAAGTTATTCGGTTTTATTCAATACCAAGGAATGAAGCTTGCAAACAGGGATCCTAAGTACGGTTATGGAGCAAACTCAAAACTTCGTATGCGTCCCAAGACCTTTGAGCAGTTAAAAAAGGAAATTGTCGAGATAGAGGAAAAGTACACAGGCATAAGTTTTATGGAAGTCGCCATTGAAAACTCAGAGAACCTCATTGACGTTGCCTACTGCTTTTCAGCAGCAAATTTTGACAGCTCTGAGATGATGTTTGGCAAGCCGAAGAATTTCGAATGAAGAGAGCCGGCTATTTTTACTCAGAGCCCAGAGAATGGCGAAAACGGTCTGCCAGAGTGCGATAGGTAGTTCTCTCGCTTTGGTCCCACTGAGGCAATGACTATGGGCACCTCTAAAAGCTCTTCAATACGGCGGACAAAACCGCGGGCGTTTTTCGGTAGATCTTCAAAGGTGTGGATCTCATCGCGGATAATATCCCAGCCAGGTAGCTCTTCGTAGACCGGCTCGACCTTGGCAAGCTCTGTAATGGAAGTGGGCATCTGCTCTAAGGTGGTGCCGTTTTTTTTATACGCCACGCAGATGGGAATCTTTGCAAAGCCTGAGAGCACATCGAGTTTGGTGAGGATGATGCCATCCATGCCGTTGAGCATGAGCGCCTGTCGTAGCTGCACGGTATCCAACCAACCACAGCGGCGTTTGCGTCCGGTGGTAGCGCCAAACTCCTTGCCCTTGTCAACGAGCTGGTTACCGATCTCACTGTGTTCTTCAGTAACAAAAGGACCACCGCCAACGCGGGTGGTGTAGGCTTTGACCACACCAAGGACCCGGTCAATCGACTTGAGACCAATGCCACTGCCTTGAATTGCTGCCGCTGCCAGCGTACTGGTCGAAGTGACGTAAGGATAGGTGCCATGATCCAAATCGAGCTCGCATCCTTGCGCTCCCTCAAACAGCAGGTTCTTACCAGAGGCATAGGCCGTATTGAGCAGCGGTGGGACCTGACGCACGAACGCTGCGAGCTGCTCGCCGTACTGTAAGTGCTCATCGATAAGCTTTTGTTCGTCTATGCCGGCGTGGTTGTAGAGCTGTTTTAGGAGTTTCTGTTTGCTCGGCAAGATGTTTGTCATCCTCTGAAGAAACCGTTGCTCGTCGATGAGATCTGCCATGCGTACCCCACAGCGAGCCACCTTGTCCATGTAAGCCGGGCCGATGCCACGCAGAGTGGTGCCGATTTTATCGCTGCCGCGTGCCTCTTCCTCTAAGCCATCTAAGATGAGATGATAGGGCATTACCAGATGGCAGCTGTCAGAGATCCACAGCTGACTTTGATCTTTTAAGTAACCTGCCTGTTGTAAACTGTTGATCTCCTCAACCAGCTTGGCGGGGTTGACGACCACGCCATTGCCAATGACACAGATCTTCTTCGGCCAGAGAATACCCGAGGGAATCAGATGCAGGATAACCTGCCTATCATGGCGATCGATGAGGGTGTGACCGGCGTTGGCACCCCCTTGAAAGCGGACGATGTAGTCGGCCTGTTCGGCGAGCAGATCGATGATCCTGCCCTTGCCCTCATCACCCCACTGGCAACCAACGACTACGGTTGCTGGCACGGCTCATACTCATACAGTAGGTGTTTCATCTAGGTTGTGCTGGCAGTGCTTTGGCAAGAAACTCCAGCACCTCTTCAGTAGATGCACCGGGTGTGAATATCTCTCTTACACCTGTCTTTTTCAAATCAGCAATATCGGCTTCAGGAATGATGCCGCCACCGAAAACGATGACATCCTCCATCTTGTTCTCTTTGAGCAGACGGATGATCTCGGCAAAGAGAAAGTTATGCGCTCCCGAGAGCACGCTGATGCCGATGGCGTTGACATCCTCTTGCAGTGCAGTTTCAACGATCATCTCTGGGGTACGGTGCAACCCGGTGTAGATAATCTCATAGCCGGCGTCCCGCAGCGCCCGGGCGATGATCTTAATACCGCGGTCATGACCATCCAGACCAGCTTTGGAGAGTAAGATGCGTGCTTTTACTGCCGGCATGGTAGGTTAGTAATCTCCTGGATCGCGATACTCACCAAAGACCTCTTTCATACTGTCGACGATCTCTCCTAAGGTGCAATAGGTACGCACACAGTCAAGAATATAAGGCAGGAGGTTTTCCTTGGTGGCCGCCTTTTCCGTGAGTGTGCGTCGGGCTATGTCTACCTTGCTCTGATCTCGCTCTTGGCGCAGACGCTGTACGTTGGCGATCTGTGCCTTCTCCATGGCCTCGGTAATCTCCAAGGTCTCAATAGGCTCTTCGTCTTCCATAACGTACTTGTTAACACCCACGATCACCTTGCGCTTGGCTTCCACCTCTTTTTGATACTGGTAGGCGGCATTGGCGATCTCTTTCTGCGGGTACTGGTTTTCAATGGCGGCAACCATGCCACCCATGGCATCGATCTTCTCAATGTAGGCCATGGCCTCCTTTTCCATAGTGTGGGTCAGAGATTCTAAAAAGTAGGAACCTGCCAGTGGATCGACCGTATCGGCAACGCCGCTCTCATGAGCGATGATCTGTTGCGTGCGCAGGGCAATGGTTACCGCCTCCTGCGTAGGTAGTGCCAGCGTTTCATCTAAGGAGTTGGTGTGTAGGGATTGGGTGCCACCAAGAACTCCCGCCAGCGCTTGAATAGTAACGCGTACGACGTTGTTGTAGGGTTGCTGCGCGGTCAACGAACATCCCGCGGTCTGCGTATGAAAGCGTAACTTCCAACTGCGTGGATTTTTCGCTTTAAAGCGTTCACGTGCGATCTTTGCCCATAGGCTACGGGCAGCACGGTACTTGGCAATCTCTTCAAAGAAATCGTTGTGCGCATTGAAAAAGAACGACAGACGCGGGGCAAATTCATCGATATCCATGCCCCGCTCAAGGCAACGCTCGACATAACAGATGCCATCAGCCAGTGTAAAAGCTAACTCTTGAACGGCAGTAGATCCAGCCTCGCGAATATGATAGCCGCTAATACTAATGGTGTTCCAACGTGGCACCTCTTTGGTGGCAAACTCAATGATGTCGGTGATGAGGCGCAGCGAGGGATTAGGAGGATATATCCAAGTCTTTTGCGCAATGTACTCTTTAAGAATGTCGTTCTGAATCGTACCACTGATCTTTTTCCACGATGCCTTCTGTTTCTCAGCCACCGCCAAATACATGGAAAATAGAATCGATGCTGGCGCATTGGTGGTCATCGAAGTGGTAACCTTCTCCAATGGAATGCCGTTTAACAGCGTCTCCATGTCGCGCAGACTGTCGATGGCAACACCACACTTACCCACTTCACCTCTCGCCCTGGGGTTATCGGAGTCGTAACCCATGAGCGTTGGCATATGAAAGGCGATACTCAGCCCGGTCTGTCCATGTTCGAGTAGATAGTGCAGCCGTTTGTTGGTCTCCGCAGCGGTGGCAAATCCAGAGAACTGCCGCATCGTCCACAGTTTGCTGCGGTACATGGTTGGATGGATGCCGCGTCTGTAAGGATAGTCTCCCGGCGTGCCAATATCCGTAACTGGATCCATCTGTTCGACATCGAGCGGCGTGTACAGCCTCTCGATGGGACGGCCGCTCAAGTTTGTGAAGGTCTCACAGCGCTCAGGTTGCTTTTCCAAGGCGTTCTTCAATGTCTTCTCTTGCCACGCTTTGTACGCTTGACGCAATTTATCTACACTCATAGTGATCCTGCCAAACCTTGGGCGATGAGATTGCGTGCTATCACTAGACGTTGGATTTCTGAAGTACCTTCATAAAGCGTGGTAACCCGGCAATCCCGAAAGTGCCTTTGTACCGCCGAGTTACCATAATATGCCTCATTTCCCATAATCTGCATAGCTGTGGCAACCATTTTGTTTGCCTGCTCACTGCAGAAGAGTTTTGCCTGTGAGGCAACCCCAGGGTTAAGCACACCCTTATCGGCAAGCTTTGCCGCGTGGTCGATGAGCAGCATTCCCGCCTCACACACCGTTGCCATCTCAGATATAAGCCACCGATTTCCTTGGGTATTATTGTACTTTTGCGTCCACGCCGACGCTGCCTGCAGGGCTGCCAAACCTATGCCTAACGCCTGGGCTGCCACGCCAATGCGGCCACCGTTGAGAGCGGTCATGGCGATTTTAAAGCCGTCACCTTCCTCGCCGAGCAGATGATCCGAGGGGATTTCGATCTCCTCATAAAAGAGTTGCACGGTATTAGAAGCGCGCAAGCCGAGTTTCTTTTCCGGCTTGCCAATACGCAAACCAGCGCTCTGTCCCGGTACTAAAAAGAAACTGATCTTCTTTGGATCGGCTTCGCTGCGGGCAGTAGTGGCAAACGCGTCTGCGTAGCTGCCCGAGGTGATGAAGCACTTGTGGCCGCGTAAGACAAAGCCAGATTTGCTAGAGTGATAGCTGCTGCTAATGGCCCGTGCGTCCGAACCGGCTTCGGGTTCGGTGATGGCAAAGGCAAAGAGATAGGGTTGCCGTTCTCTAAAGCGTTGCCGCATCGGTTTGGCTAAGCTAGGTGCTGCGTGTTTGTCGACGATCAGTGCGACCATGTTAGTCACGCTCAAGGTGATGGCACTGCTTGCACAAGCCAAGGAGATCTCTCGCATCACCTCGGCATACTCAAGGTAACTACAACCGAGTCCACCAGAGGACTGTGGTAGACAGAGGGTGAAGAATCCCTTTGCAGCGAGCTGCTGCAGCACTTCACTGGGAAATTGACCTTCTTGGTTTAGCTGGACGGCCTGTGTTAGCAGCTGCTCTTGCGAGAATTGACGCGCGGTTTGAGCCGTGTCACTGCAGAGAGAGAAGTTAAGTTCTTTGTTCAATAGCGGAAACACAATAGCTTTTATTCACTGTAGCCAGCAGGTAGCATGCGGTTTCTTCCTGCCTCTTTGGCCTTGTAGAGCGCTTTGTCAGCAGCGTCAATCAACTCCTCGACGGTCTTACCATCTTCTGGATAACCGGCAAAACCCCCACTCACGGTAATGCTGCCAAGCGGTTGCTTGTCGCCGTTGGCAAAGTCGTGTCCGGCAACGCTCTTACGTAGGTTCTCCGCCTTAATAGCGGCTCCCATCTTGTTGGTTTCTACCAAAATCAGCACAAACTCCTCGCCACCATAACGTGCTACAACGTCGATGTTGCGACTGGTTTTCGTTAACAGAGCTGCCATTTCTTTGAGAAGGGTATCACCCATGAGATGCCCGTTTGTATCGTTGTAGTGTTTGAAGTGATCGACATCCAACAGAATAAGGCTAAGCTCATTGTCAAATCGTTGCGCCCGCGCCAATTCGCTCTCGAGTGTCGCCTCAAAATATCGACGGTTATATATTTGCGTTAGACCATCTTTGATCGCCATAGTTTCCACGGTGGCGTGCAACTTAGCTTTTTCCATCTGCATGGCAACGTTGTCGATATACTGCCTGATAAGCGCTTGGTCATCATCGTCGAGGGGTTGGTTCTCAGGACAGATAACGAACACGCCATTGAACTCCTTTTCGATAAGTAAGGGGTAGAGCAAACTCTGCGCCGCCCTATTGCCACAGAGGTCGGCCTTCAGAGTTTTGTTTGCGTTGATGGTCTGCAAGAATTTTTCTGTCAGTGATTTTTTGGTGACGGTCACTTCTTGTTTTTGGCCATCCACAGAATCCTCTTCTGGAAAAGTGACAGAGCGGTTCAGGCTGTTACTCTTGTCGCTGTAGGCAAAAAATGCGGTTTTCGTCTGCTTGCCGCTAAGCTCAACAAGTGCCTTGAGCGCTAGCTGAAGAATTTCATGGGCGTTCAGGGTATCGAAGAGCTGAGTGGTTTGATTGTAGAGGGTATGCATCTCCTCGTTCTTTTTCTTCAGCGCGCCAAGCAGTTTTTTTACTTCAAGTTCTAGTTTCAGCTTACCAACCGTCCGATCGACCACGGCAGGAATGATGTCGAGATCTTCAAACGGCTTGGTGAGATAGTCATAAGCACCGAGACGAACCGCCTGAATGGCAGTGTCTGTCGATGCATGACTGGTCATAATGATCACTTCGATATCAGAGTTGAATGCTTTTATGTTCTCAAGCAATTCAATACCCGTCATTTCTGGCATGCGGATGTCGGTGATAACAACATGGATGTCACCTTGTTTTACGCGCTCAAGTGCTGCAGTACCATCGGCGACCATCTCAACCTCATAACCTTCATCACGCAAAACCTCAGTGACAATTGAGCGAATCGATTCCTCATCATCAGCTACCAAAATCTTTATCGTGCTCTTTTCAGCCAAACCTACCTCACCTTACTTGGTAACTTTTGGAGCTTCTGAACTGTCTGCCACTGGCAGAAAAATTTTAAACGTTGTTCCCTGACCAACCTTACTGGTCACTTCAATATCTCCTTTATGATCTTTGATAATACCATAGCTCACAGCAAGGCCAAGACCCGTACCCTTGCCAGCGGGTTTTGTCGTAAAGAAGGGCTCAAATATTTTTTTAACGTGCTCTGGCTTGATGCCCTTGCCCGTGTCCGCCACCTCAATGATTGCCTGTTGCTGGCCACTGTTGGTAGTGCGTACGGTGACTGCGCCCTTCCCCTCTATGGCATGCTGGGCATTGATCATGAGGTTCATCAGCACCTGTTGAAGCTGATTTGCACTGCCGATTATCTCCGGCATCTCTTCATCGGCAGCCAGTTCTTGAACAATCTTAATCCCACTGAGAGTGATCTGGTGATCGACAAGGGCGATAGCATCTCGAACTGCCTGGTTGATTGGAAAGCGTTCAAAAACACTCTCTTCTTGCCGGGCAAACTTCATGAGGTTTTCGATGATATCTTTGCAGCGCCGCGTCTCTTTCTCAATGATGTCGAGGTACTTCACTGCTGGACTGTCATCGGCCATTTTGCGTTTGCTCAGCTGGGCGTAGCCGAGAATTCCAGCAAGGGGGTTTTTGACTTCGTGGGCAATGCCGGCGCTCATCTGGCCAAAGGCAGACATCTTTTCGCTTTGCACGAGCTGCTGGTGGGTCTCTTCGAGCTTTTTGTCGCGAATATCCAGCTCTTGGCTCATGCGATTGAAGGAGCCGATCAGCTCGCCAATTTCGTCGTTGGCCTTGACTTCTGCCTGCGCCGAGAAATCACCTTTGGCGACTCGACGAGTTAGATTAGCCAGCACCTTCAGTGGGCGTGTCAATGTATACGCAAACAGCAAACCAAACAAAACACTGAATAGGAATACTGCTGCCGTCCATATGCTTGATGACTTAATCAGTCTCTTTGCAGCAACGAATGCCTGTTCCTTAGACACTTCAACAAACATTCCCAGGCTCTCGTTCTGTATACTCGTGTACGCCGCAAGAATGTTGGAAGCGTCAATCGTGTACTCTCTAGTTAAAGGAAGTGTTGGGTTTTTCATCCATGCGGTAACCATTGGTCGATTGCCGAGATTTTCACGAGTTAACAGTTTCATGCCGTCGGCATGCATTATAATGTTTCCGTTGGTGTCCGTCACATAAGCGTCGTACACTCTCTTGGTTTCGGAAACATCAAGAATACGACTCTGTGGTAGCAAACCGAGTACTAGTCGAGTTGGGCTGGTACGCACGAATAACGCCACTAGCGGCGAAGAATCCTTAACAGTGACATTAAGAGCGTTAAATTGGCGTGTCTCCCGCGCCATTTTTAAAATACGCGGGTTGCTTTTAATCTCGTTTGGCGTCCAGCCAACACTCTTCAATCGGGTCCGCTCAACGATTACCAAGTCATCTCGAAGTACATTTTTACCAAGCCTAAGTGTGCCGATAAAATAGAAGTCACGATACTTTTTAAGAAAACGTTCACGTTCGGTGACTGAGAGGCGGTATTTGGCAAACTCGGCATATATCTCCATGAGCTGTCTTAAGCTCTGCAGGCGTTTATCCAGCTCTTTACCCTGCACATCGATGACCTGACTAATGAGGTCGTAAACATAAGTCTCTTTGTCTTTATGAAAGAAGGTAAGATTTTGATAGGAGATCAAACCCACTGCAAGGCAGAGGATGAAAAGAATCAGTACAACCAGCTTGGTCCGGATCGAAAACTTCATGGCTTATTATAGTATCATGGCTCGGGGGAGACTCGAACTCCCGACACTGCGGATATGAGCCGCATGCTCTGACCAGCTGAGCTACCGAGCCATGCTCTCTGTCAAAAAACTAAGCAGTGGGACGACGCTTTTCCGAGAAGCGGAACGGTTCACTCTGGTCTGGTTTGCCTCTGCCCATCTTTACCGCTCCTTGGAAAAAGGCTCCCTCGGAGATGGCGATCGAGGCGGCCTCTAGGTTGCCACGCACCTCAGCTGCATTGCGCAATTCGATGTGCTGAGTCGCATAGACATCACCTTCAACACTACCTTCGATCACTACATCAGCAGCCTTCACATCACCTACGACCTTACCTCCCTTGTGTACTACCAGGGTTGCTTCCAGATGCAGGTTACCCTCAATCTGGCCGCGCAACTCAATACCCTCCTTACCATGCAGATCTCCTTTAATGACAATGCCCTTGCCAAGGTTTGTCGAGAGGTCGTCGAGCCGATCCGTAAACCTTCGTTTTTCTTCTGTTATCTGATCATCCTGAGGTGTTTTCTTTTGAAACATAGGCGCCTCAAAGTTTGTTTATGCTCGGCAGACTTCTAACACCTTTGTTTTGATGATGTAAAGGGTATATAAGCAGGCTATAATATAAGGATAGCGGTAGATAAGCCGCCAGTAACGATCAGGGAGGCATAGGCAATCAAACTCATAGGGCAGACTGCTGGAATGAAGGCACGTTATCTCCGCCGCCTCCTACGTCTCTACCGCCGTCGCGTTAATCCTCAAGAAATCATTAGCCGAGATCTCGCCCGTGAACTCTGTGCGCTCTCTTTTGAACTCAAACGCCAGCTCGGTTTGTTGCTGAATCGGCGTGGCAATGTTGCCTATGTGATCATCGGCGATCATCGCCGCATCTTCCTTCCGGATCTCAAGCGGTTCCGTATTGGTAAATCACGTCTGCGTGGACTTCGTCTCATCCACACCCATCTCAAAGGAGAGCCGCTTTCCACAGAAGACATTTCCGATATGTTGTTGCTGCGGCTTGATCTCGTGGCTCTACTGCATGCTAAGGGGGCCGAACTAGCGGAGAGTCTTGAGGTGGCTCATATCAATCCAAATCCCGAGTCTGCTACTACGGCAATACAACTGCAGCTTTCGTTTTCTAAGCCGCTACCGAACTTTCTAGAGATGGTCGCATCATTAGAGGAAGAGTTGCATATAAACGGAGCAGCCAAGCAAAGTCCGTTAGCAAAAGAGAGAGCGGTTATCGTGCATGTCTGGAATCGACGTGACTCTTACGGCGATGAGATTTTACAAGAGATGCAAATGCTTGCCGCCAGTAGTGATGTCGAGGTGGTGGATGTTGTTACCCAGTACGGGCAAAAGCTCCATCCTGCCTATCTTCTTGGTCGGGGAAAACTGACAGATCTAGCAGTCCAGGCGCTTTGCCAAGGAGTTGATATTTTGCTCTTTAGTCGGAATCTCACAGCTAACCAGGTGCGACACCTTGCGGATCTGACAGATTTGAAGATCATCGACCGTACCCAGTTGATCTTAGATATCTTTGCACGTCATGCGTCCAGTCGAGATGGCAAGCTGCAAGTAGAGCTTGCCCAACTGCGCTATATTCGACCACGTTTGAGCCACCAGGGTACGGCGATGTCACGACTGATGGGCGGCATTGGCGGCCGCGGGCCAGGGGAGATGAAGCTAGAGATAGACCGTCGGCGGATACGCGAACGCATTGGCCGTTTGGAAAAGGAGATCAAACACCTCTCGGCGTTACGTGGACGCAAACGTGAACTGCGACGACGTCGCGGCGTGCCGGTCGTTGCTCTGGTTGGCTATACTAACGTTGGTAAATCAACCCTTTTTAATCTTTTGTCTGGGGCGAACGTGGCCACAGCAGATGCCGCTTTTGCGACACTCGATCCGACCAACCGTCGTGTCCGTTTGCCTAACGGCCGTGAGGTCATCTTTTTAGATACTGTCGGCTTTATACGCGACCTGCCAGCAGATCTGTTAGCAGCGTTTCGTGCCACGCTTGAAGAGATTCGTGAGGCCAACGTCATCGTCCATGTTGTGGATGCCTCCCATGAAGACCTATCGTTTCAAATGGAGAGCGTACAACGCCTGCTGGTAGAGATGGGCTACACTGGTATTCCACAAATCTGTGTGCTTAACAAGATTGACAAACTCTCTGAACTTGAAGTCAAACTGCTTGCCAAGAAGCTCGACGCCTTGGCTCTCTGCGCTCTCGACAAAGAGAGCAGCACAGGACTACTGAGACGACTTGAGACGTTGTTGTTTAGCCGTACCCATCAACGGCAGGCTGCCCCATATAGTAATAGGTAATACCGAGTCTCTTTAAATCGACATCCGTAAAGAGATTGCGTCCATCAAAAATCACTGGACTACGCATCAGGCTTTTAATCTTCTCAAAGTCTGGACTGCGAAAGAGGTTCCACTCAGTTAAGATACAGAGTGCGTCAGCATTCTTTAGGCCATCATTCAGATTGGCTTCATAGTGAATGCGGTCTTTAAAAATAGTGCGGACGTTTCTCATAGCCTCTGGATCATAAACGTGTACTTGAGCGCCCAACTCAAGTAGGGCCTCGATGATGGTAAGGCTTGGTGCATCACGGATGTCATCCGTGTTCGGCTTAAACGACAGTCCCCAAATAGCGAGCTTTTTCCCTTGAAGGCTAGCGCCAAAGTGGTTTGTGATCTTCTTTAGGAAGTTTTGGCGTTGTTGCGCATTTACTTCATGAACCGCCTTAACAATACGGGAACCAAAGGAATAGCCTTTACCCAAATAAATCAGTGCCTGAATGTCTTTAGGAAAGCAGGAGCCTCCATATCCTAACCCAGGGAAAAGGTAACGGTGACCAATACGGCTATCAAGTCCCATACCCTTTCGTACCATACTGACAGACGCGCCGGTGGCCTCACAGAGGTTGGCAAGTTCGTTCATGTAGGAGATACGAGTCGCTAAATAACCGTTACTTGCCAACTTGACCATTTCTGCAGAGTTATGGTCCATGAACAGTATCGGATTGCCGGTACGCACGAAAGGACTGTAGAGTCGACGCATAACAGCGGCAGCGCTGCTGCGCGCATCCTTAAGGCCAACAATCACTCGGTCTGGTTTCATGAAGTCTTCAACGGCTGTACCTTCCCTAAGAAATTCGGGGTTTGAGACAATCTGCAGCTGTTTTTGCATTTCTTTGCTGATCCTCGCACTTAGATCAACAGCTGTACCAACTGGCACGGTGCTTTTAATAACTAAAACATCGTCGGCCACAGTAAACTTGCCGACTTGCCTGGCTACGCTGCTGACGCCTTCAGTATCTAATTTGCCCGCGTCAATACTTTCGGGCGTACCAACACAGATGAAATGGACTTGCGCTGACTTTACGGTTTCAGCAAGATCTTCAGAAAACTGCAGACGTCCTTCTTTGGTATTACGAACCAAAAGGTTGTTTAGTCCTGGTTCAAAAAACGGCACTTCACCACGAGTGAGTGCCTTGATTCTATTGCGGTCAATATCCACACAGATAACTTGATTGCCGTGTTCCGCAAAGCAAACACCCGTGACCAACCCTACGTAACCTGTTCCAATGATTGATAATTTCATATTTAATCGCGATGGTTAGAGAGAATGTCCACTACCTACCGGAGTGCAAGTGAGAGTCAAGGAAATTGCCGAAATGCTTCTTTTTAGTAAAGAGGCTTTAATTTCAACGGGGTAAGTTTTTTATTGCAATGCCCGGTCGCAGCGACTAATAAGGAGCGGCAACCACCGAGGTCCGCATTATGGAAAAAATCTGGCGTGATGGATATGAGGAAGTCGTCTTTTTCTACGATCGCGCTTCCAATACGCATTCAATCATCAGCATTCACGACACCACTCTCGGCCCAGCGCTTGGCGGTACCCGTATGTATCCCTATAAGAGCGTTGAAGAAGCGCTTGACGATGTTTTACGCTTGAGCAAAGGAATGACCTATAAAGCGGCTGTAGCCAATCTGCCGCTTGGTGGTGGTAAGTCGGTGATTCAGGCCGATCCCAAAACAGAGAAAACTCCGGCTATGCTAGAGGCGCATGCGAAATTTGTCGACAGCCTTGGTGGTAAATACATAACGGCAGAAGATAGTGGCACCACCAGACAAGACATCGATCACATTAGAAAGTTTACCCGTTACGTGGTTGGTACGTCTGAAGAAAAGGGAGGCAGCGGTGATCCGTCACCCTATACAGCTAAAGGTGTACTTTTTGGTATGCGTGCCTGTGCAGATAAAATCCTGCAAAAAGATCTATCACAGTGCCGCATCGCTCTGCAGGGGGCTGGTAACGTGGGTAAGCATGTTGCACGTCTTCTCTATCAGGAAGGGGCTAAGCTCTTTATTGCCGATGTTGATGCAGAGAAGACTAGAGCCATCTGTGATGAAGTTGCGGCGACACCGGTGTCTGTGAATGAGATCTTTGATCTTGAGTGTGACATTTTCTCCCCGAATGCGCTTGGCGGTGTCTTAGATGCAACCAACATATCTCGTTTACGCTGTCAGGTAGTTGCCGGTGCTGCTAATAACCAGCTTAAAAATGATGAGGCAGGCAACTTACTGCATGAAAGAAACATTTTCTACTCACCAGACTACATCATCAACGCCGGTGGTTTGATCAGTGTTTGCTATGAGTGGCTCAATTATACGGATAGCAAACGTGATGTTCTCGTGGAAAAAATCGAAGAGACCATGCGGGAAGTTATTGATGAGGCATTAAAAAAGCGACTGCCATCCTATTTGATTGCCAGAGAAATTGGTGAGAGTCGTCTGCAGCAGCATCGTCGTTAATTGCTGTTTTTACTGTCGGTATCTTTGTCTGTGGTGCTCTCCGGCATCTCAAAAAACTGGGGCGCGATATCACGGCGCAGTGGTGGTGGCGCCTCTGCAGCCGCCTTAATCGATTGAATGCGATCCATAGGAATCTGCGCGTAGCCTTGGCTACGTCGTAGGAAGACGTATTCCGCAGCAATTTCCAGCAGTTTGCCTTTATAGGTAACGCCCGCGGCACGGATTTCAACCTCTTTACCCTTAAGCTTATTTAAATAGTTGCTAAACATCGCTCTTCTCTCTAATTATAGCACACCGTGACTAACGACGCCGCCGCGGCAACTGAGCATCGTGCTTATCCTGGATTCCGTTGGATGAGACGTTGGTTGTTCCGTCTTGATCCTGAAGTAGCTCATGATCGGATTGTTCGTCTACTTAATTTAGTCTTTCAGCTGCCGCCGTTAACCTGGTTGTTATCCATTGTCTTTGCTCGTAGGCAGCCGCAACTCAAGCAGGAGTATCTAAATCTCAACTTTCCCACGCCCATTGGTTTGGCAGCCGGATTTGACAAGAACGGTCAGCTGGTGCGCGGGCTGCACGCCCTAGGGTTTGGTTTTTGTGAAGTCGGTACAGTGACTCTGCGTCCTCAGAGTGGCAATCCTCAACCACGACTCTGGCGTTTAGCAGAGGAGGGGGCGTTGATCAACAACATGGGGTTTAATAACGATGGTGCTGCGGTTATTGCGGCGCGGCTGGCAAAGATCAAACAGCATCCCATCCCCATTGGCGTCAATATTGGTAAAAACCGCGATACACCGCTAATTGAAGCCGCTGCTGAGTATAAAGAGGTTCTTAAGATCGTTTACAGTGTTGGCGATTACTTTGTGGTCAATGTGAGCTCACCGAACACGCCGCAGTTGCGGGAGTTGCAGAAACCCAACTACCTACGTGAGCTCTTAGGTGGGTTGGTCGAGCAGGGCAAACGGTTGGCACTGCAGCAAAACTCTCCTGTCAAACCCATTCTCGTCAAGCTGGCTCCTGAACTTGATGAAGCTGAACTCAAGGCGGTTGTCGCTATATTGCGAGAGGAGGGAGTTAGCGGTGTGATTGCCTGCAATACCCTTAAGCATACCCAGGGGGGTACTAGCGGCAGACCGCTGCTGCCTTACACAGTGAAGATGGTACAGCGACTGCGTCAGCTATTGGGTGGCGATTTTCTCATTATTGCTGTTGGTGGCATCCTATCACCTGCAGACGTCTGGCAACTGTTTCGGGCAGGCGCCAACCTTGTACAAGTATACACGGGGCTAGTCTACCGTGGCCCGCGGCTTCCCGTGGAGATTCAACGGTTTTTACTAAATCAGCTAAGGCAGGTAGACGCACCAACACTACAAGAATACCTAAGCATGTTACGTTAAGAGTTGAGCCCGGTTAAGCCGCCAATCTGATGTCCAGCTCTCCCCCGAGGGCTTCAGAAATAGCGACTAGTGTTTTTACGGTCGGATTGGATTTTCCAGGTGTTTCCAATTTTTGCAGCTGCTGAAAGGTTATACCGATTTCTCTTGCCAGCTGTTTTTGCGACAAACCATGTTTTAAACGGGCTTGTCGAATCATCAATGGAATCGCCACATCTTCATAAGGAACCACCCAATAGTAGTGCTTGCTTCTGTGGGGCCTGGGCTGAGGAACTTGCCATTTGGGGTCTCGGGCCTCTTCTAGTCTAAGACTGAGTGCCTCACGAGCATTTTCCATCGCTTCTTCTTTAGTTGTCCCGTCACTAAAACATCCTGGCAGATCGGGAAACTCAACAGAATATCGTTTTCCATCTTTATAAATTTTTGCTTGATAGCGAATCATAATAATTTTTCTCCTGTCTGTTTTTCGATGGATCGGATAAGCCCTTTGCCCAGATCGTGATTCCCATGTACGGGAATTTCCGTTGTCCGACTTCCTTTGACCATCTTTATATGGGAGCCTCTCTGACTCTTTATGACCCATCCACGCAGCTTGAGAATCTTGATGACTTTCTTCCCAGAGATGGGCATGTTTGTTTATACAGCTTTTATGCTGTATAGTCAAGTACAATACCAATTAACCATTTGATATTGGAGAGTTAGTAGATATTCATCTCCTCCCCTGTGGATCGATCAGGGCGGCGTCTTACTAGTGAGAGAGCCGTATCAATTATAGCTGTGGCGATGTCCGTCGGGGTGGTTGCGGCAATCGCTTTGATTCCTGGAGAGGAGTTGATTTCTAACACCATGGATTTGTGTTGGCTCGTTAGGATGTCGACGCCGGCGACATCGAGCCCCACAGTTTTTACAGCAGCCAAAGCTAGCCGTCTGTCTTCGGCGCTTAGAGTAAAGCTTTGGCCGTTGCCACCACGATGCACGTTGGCACGAAAGTCGTCTTTTTCAGCGACCCGTTGCATGGCTGCGATGACACGACCGCCAACGACGATGGCACGGATGTCTGCACCATGGCCGTTGCAAATATACTCTTGTACGATTACCGGTTGATTCAGAACCACCATGGTTTCCAAAATGGCCCGTGCTACTGCTCGGCTCTCCGCAAGCATCACACCAATTCCCTGCGATCCTTGTAAGGTCTTTATGATCACGGGTAGTCCACCAACCAGAGCCACCGCCTTATCGAGGTCGCCTAGATTTTTTACCATCACCGAAGCTGGAGTGGCGATACCACTACCAGCGAGAAGTTGTAGACAGTGAAGCTTATTGCGGGAACAAGCAATGGCATGGGCACGGTTAAGCACGGGGATGCCCATGGCTTCGAATTGACTGACAATAGCGAGACCAAAATCGGTGATGCTAACACCAATGCGCGGAATGACGACGTCGGCTTTGGTGATCCGGTGGCCGCGATAGAAGACAGCAGGTTTGCCTTGTACCACGTGAAGTAAACAGTGGATCGGGTCGAGCACGCGAACGCTATGGCCGAGCCGTCTTGCGGTCTCTACAAGTTTCTGGGTCGTATGAAATCCAAGGCGACGAGAGAGAATGATGATGTGTGCTGGATGTTGCCTTGCCACCGCAGGCGCAAATCTAGCATCCCGGGGTAGAAAAGCCAATAAAAGTGCTGCCTGCCTTTGGGAATTTTGTTAATGGTATATAGGAGAGAGTCTCTTGACAGGCAAAGCGAGCATTTCCGTGGTGGTGCCGGCATATAATGAAGCCGGCAACATTGGCCCTACGGTTACAAAACTCTACCGTTTTTTGCAACCGCGCTTTCATCCGTTCGAAATTTTGGTGGTTGATGATGGTAGCGTCGATGGTACCAGCGACGCGGTCAAGGCGACTGTAGAGAAAGAGCGTTTACAACCGGCAGCAGTAAAAACCATCCGTCATCACAAAAACCTTGGCTACGGTGCAGCCCTGTGCAGCGGTTTTTATGCAGCCGTCTGTGAGTTGGTACTGTTGTATCCAGGAGATGGCCAGTTTGACGTCGAGGAGGTTGGCACTTTGGTGGCGGCGATGGCAGAGATTCCTGCTGCAGAGCTGGCGATTATTTGGCCCTACCGCACTCGGCGCGTTGAAGGTTTACGGCGTAAGATCAACGAACGGCTCTACCATTGGCTCATTGCCATCGTGTTTGGGGTGCAGCTACGGGACATTGATTGTGGTTTCAAGCTCTATCGTCGAACTCTCTTTGCGCACTTACCACCTCTGACCTCGAGAGGAGCGCTGATCGATGCGGAGATCCTCGTCCACTGCCGTCGCTTAGGTGTGACCATTCGCGAGGTGCCCGTGATCCACCTGCTGCGGAGGCAAGGAGATCAGACAGGCGCTACGCTGAGAGTCATTTTGTACATGTTTGTGGAGTTGTTTCGTTTTAAGTTGAGGTTAAAAAAACAAAAATATCAAGAGGTTACAAAAAAGTAGCAAGATTTACTGTGACTTAACCTTGCACGCGGGTTAAGCAGTGATTACTATTTGTTTGTCATGATTATCTTTGAACTACAGTGCGAAGCAGGGCATCGATTTGAGGGTTGGTTTGGTGACAGCCAGGACTATGAGCAGCAGAAGCAGCA
The DNA here is from genome assembly GCA_028277945.1 of Oligoflexia bacterium. Classification (GTDB taxonomy): domain Bacteria; phylum Bdellovibrionota_G; class JANQFH01; order JANQFH01; family JANQFH01; genus JANQFH01. Next base: position 127,750 of record JANQFH010000056.1, on the reverse strand, counting down.
GGGGTTGCTCACCTGTCCAATGTGCGATGGTCACAACGTTAGCAAGATGCCCGGAGTTGTTCCCTTTATTAAAAAGTCCACGCGTCAGCCTAGTAGTGAACAGCAACAACAGATAGAGACCAAGTCAAAATCAGATTCCAAGGCGATAAACAAAAAACGTCGTCGCCGACGCAAACAGGAAGTCAACGTCGATCCAGTCGTATTGCTGAAAACCCTACATCACCACGTTAGAACAAAGTTTGAAAACGTCGGTAGTCGCTTTTATGACGAGGTCGTAAAGATGCACCGTGGAGAGAGTCCAAAGCGTGGTATTTACGGCCACGTGACGCACGAGCAACAGGAAAAACTAGACGAGCAAGAGATTCCTTACGCGACGCTGCCCAAACTCGGCCCTGAATTTGAAAACTAACGGGCCGCCACTTCTGCAGTAGGTACAGCATCCCTCTCTCCGTAGATCGATGTTATCTTTTTGCCTTGCTGAGTAGGTTCATACCGTTGCAAGACAACGCAACTAACTTTCCACGTTTTCAAGGCCCAACTAAAATCGGTGATCGTCTGTAGCCACTCGCGTGGCCGATAAAATGGCAGCAACATACGGATAGCAAACTTAAGCCGTTGGTACCTGCTGTTGGCAAAATAGCGGCGTAACCTGCGACACTTGCTAGCGAATGAGAGCTGGGCTCGAACCGTAGTTGTGGCCAGGACCTTGGTGTTTGGGAAGATCTTCGCCAGCTCTGCGGTGTTGGGGCGGTAGTTGGTATCCAGGGGCTCGGGTATCAGCGGGTATCTGTAGGGGCAGGAGACAAACAGATAGCCTCCTATGGGCAACAGCTCGACAAGCCCACGACAAACGGCTTCGCGGTTTGTAAAGCAGTAAAGCACATTGGTGCAGAGCACAGAGCGAAACCCCTCACTCGATAGGCTGTGCAAAAAGCTCACATCGCTAACGTCGCCGACAATGTCCACCCCGGGAGCGTCCTTGATGTCAACATGCTTGACAGTGTAGCCCTTGTCTCGGGCCGGTTTGAACAGAGAAGTCTCTATCCATGGTTGCTCTAAGGTCCTTACCGCTTTCGTGCTGCTGCCGATATCCAGCATAGGGTATACCCGAGTAGGATCTAAGGCAGCAATCTGCTGCTGAAACCATCTTGCTTCTTCACGGAGCATTGCTTTAATATATGAATGCCGAGAAATGGTCCGAGTTAATATAACATTCAAAGCTTCTCGGCAGAAGGCGAATTATTTGCGCTTAAGATCTCATCCTTATCCGTATTGCTCCGCATTGACAGTCTGCAGTGACATCGACCGTTGCAGCTTTGATGATTTTCTGTTGTTGCATAGATTTCTTAACACAGAGGAAAAGACCTCTCTAGGAGAAGGCCTTGGCCTGGAGATTGGGGACAGCTGTTGGATGTATTCCGCAGGCTCGCAGACCGATGACGCCTTTAGTTACTTTAACGGCACAACAACCGAGCCTTCTCCATACGCCACGTGTATTCGTGAAGGCATTCGTGCTGGCTACATTGACTGCCTACACTCTTACGGGCATTTTAGCCAATACGGTGGCTTTCATCGTCGCCTTGCTGAAGCGGCAATCGAAGAGCTGCAAAAAAACGACCTCAAACTCAAAGTTTGGATAAACCACAGTGCTATCCACAATCTCCAGAATCTCTTAGCCGATGGACTGGGGGATAAACCGTACTTACAACAGGCCTCGGGAGATAAGACGCCCGTGGAGGAGTACCACGCTGACATTACCTTAGACTATGGAATTCGCTTTGTCTGGAGTGGCCCGCAAGACACCACGGCGATCATTGGCCAGGAACGTCCTTACAAATTTGACGAGTTTGTTACCGATAAAATCCAGCGAGAGGGTGTGGGCTCTACTGCAAAGACAATCTTACGCATGCTGGCCAAACAGGCGCTATTTCGGCCTAGCGCTGCTATCTACCAGCCGGAAAACCAACTGCTCACAGTCAAAGAGCTGCGTGACGGCAAGCGGCTGTTTGCTTTTAAACGTTTTCTGCCGCAGTTGCAGTGGGGTCGTGACTTTGGTGATGACCTTAAGTTTGTGTTGCAGACAGAGACCTTGGACAAGCTTGAGAGAGGCCGAGGCTTTATGTTGGCATACTCTCATCTTGGTAAAAAACGTGGCTCGCAGCTGTTTTCTTCTGACACACTCAATTGTTTGCAGGAGCTCAAGCGACGTGTTGCTGCTGGTCGCATCTGGGTGACAACAACGGCAAAGATGCTCGCCTTTGTTCGCATAAACCGCTATTTGTCCTGGCGAGAAGAGATTTCTGGTGAAAAGTGGTTTATTAAGGTCAGGGGAATCGAGGATCCTGTGCATGGGTTCAGTGCGGTGTCGCCGGCCGAGCTCGCCGGCATGACCTGGTATACACCGCAGCCAAATAAGACGAGGCTAATCATCACTGGTAAAGAAGAGATGTCCGGCAACGGCGATCGGGAGGTTGAGCTGCAGATCAATCCCGCAGACGAGAGCGGTCAGGGCAGCGTCACCGTGCCATTGCAACCGCTAAATCCTCGGGACTGGTCTCACTTGTACCCTTCCTAGCTGCTGATGGAGATAACTATGGCGCTAAAGAATGCAGGCCTTCTAGCCAACCAAGCTTCGATCGACAATCACTTTGTCCATACAGCAGACCGCCTTGAGAGTTTAGGTTTTAAACTCAAGGCGATGTTTGCGCCACAACATGGATTTTTAGCGCATACCCAGGCAAACATGGTTGAAGTCGATGATAGTTTCGATAGTCAGCGTCAGATACCCATCTATAGCCTCTATGGCAAAGTAAGGCGCCCCAGTAAAAAGATGCTAGCGGGCATTGACGCGATGGTGGTCGACCTTCAAGACATCGGCACGCGTGGCTACACCTATGTTTGGACCATGCTCCACACCATGGAGGCGTGTGCCGATCAAGGCATCAAGGTAGTGGTCATCGATCGCCCCAATCCCATCAACGGTGTTGATATAGAGGGGCCGATACTGCAGGCCGATTACTTTAGTTTTGTCGGTATGCACCCGCTACCCATTCGCCATGGTATGACCCTGGGCGAATTGGCACTCATGCTAAAGGCAGAAAAGCAGCTCGATTTAGAACTCGAAGTAAAATCAATGCCGCATTGGCAACGCCAGTACTACTTTGAAGAGACCGGTTACCTATGGGTGATGCCCTCACCCAACATCCCTACACCAACCACGGCGCTGGTCTTTCCGGGTATGGAGCTCCTCGAAGGCACTAACCTCTCTGAAGGCCGTGGTACCACACGTCCTTTTGAACTGTTCGGAGCGCCCTTTATCGATGCCAACAGGCTGTGTGAGCAGCTAAACGCACAAAAACTACCCGGCGTACACATGCGGCCGGCGAGTTTTGCGCCAACCTTTGATAAATGGCAAGGAGAGTTGTGCCATGGCGGGCAACTGCACATTACCGATGCGGGTCGATTTCAGCCGGTACGGAGCGCCATCGCTATTTTGCATACTATTATTAAGCTTCACGGCAGTGACTTCTGCTTTCTCGACCCACCCTATGAATACGAAGAAGAGAAGCAGCCGTTTGACATTCTTGTTGGCAACGGCTCTGTGCGTGCCCAGCTCCTTGAAGGAACTGTTGCAGACACAATAGCTACGAGCTGGAAGGCGGAGTGCGCAGAGTTTAAAAAACGCTGTCGAGATTTTTTACTCTACAGCTGAGAACATCTTCTTGAGTTTGCTAAAGGCAGCCAGGGCAACGGCTACGATGATTAACGTCAGGATGCTCTTCGATACAACGACAAAGTCACGGGCGCCGTAGGCGAGCAAGGTTAGCACAACAGTGAGCAACAACCACCGCAGTGGGCGGTATTTCTCGACAATCTCTGCTTTGATGCTCTTGATAAAATATCCGGCAAATCCCATGTAGAGTAGGGCGATAAGGGTGGTTATAGCTGCGCCCTGTACTCCCCACAGAGGCAGAAAGATTAGGTTGAGCAGTACATTAACACCGCCAGCACCGAGGGTGATCCAGAGAATGCGACCGGTTTTCTCCAAGAAATAGAGCTTTTGTACCGCACCGACCATCATCGGTATGGTGGAATAGCTCATCAAGATAATGATGCCGAGTGGATAGGCTTGATCAAACTCGGCATTTCTAAACAGTAGGGTGTAGAGCTCCTTAAGCCAGAGAGAGAGCACAAAAGCCACTGTCAACGAGAAGAGTTGCCACTGGTAGATAAGAATCTTCACCTGAGTCTCAGCAGCAGCACTCTTTTTGGCAAACCGTTCTAGCAACATAGGGCCAAGCACGTAGCCAATGGAATTCTGTAGCACAGAAAAGGAGTTGCCAAACGTATAGCCAACGTTATAGAGACCGATCTCTTGAAGATCGATGCGGAAGAATGTCATCAGCACTCTGTCCGAAGTGTCGACGAGATAGGTGGTGTAGCTACCGGCCACCGTGAATAGCGATACGCGCAACAGCCGCTTGAGCTTACGCCAGCGGAGTTTTAAGATAGGCCGGATGTTATCTTTAATGTAGAGATGATAGCCGTAGAATAGAAAGCTTACGCAGTTTGCCGCAGCCGTGGAGATAAACCAGCCAAGATATCCCATTTTAAGGTGGGCAATGGTATAAATATTGATGGTAACGATCGTCGTTGTTGACAACAGCGCAACCGTGACAATAGGCAGCGGCTTTTTACGCAGCTGAAAGTAACGAAAGCCAATAGAGCTTGTCGTATTAAATAAAAGATAGGGTAGGGCGACCAGTAGGGTCACAATCAAAATCGTCTGTGGTATTTGGTTCTTCATCGCCAGCCAGACAACACCGCCGAGTAAAAGTGCAAAGAGCACCGCCCACATCGAGATAACTCCATGCAGCCAACGCCAGATAAACTTAAAGCGCGTGGGCTGCTTAAAGTAGCTATTGACGATAATGAGCATGAGTCCCAGCTCTTTAAAGGCAACCAGCGCACCGACGTAGGCCATGGTAACGCCTAAGACGCCGTAGTCGAACCGGGTCAGAAAGGGTGTGAGAATCGGCAGGACAAAGATGCTAGCTATCGCAGATGCTTGGTTTGCGAGGATAAAGAGCAGTGAATGCGAAAAGACTTTTCTGAACATGAGAGTGCAACAGAGAGGCAGCCTACGATTCTAAAAGTACCATAGGGTGGCGAACAAGCCTACTCTTCTTTACGTGCCCGCTGGTAACCCGCGTGTAGGATCTTGTCCATAAGGCTAGGCGCCAAGTCATTGACTCGCTTCATCATGCGTGCACTCCAAGTAAGTATGGTGTCACGCCGACGATGCAGGCTTGCCTTGAGAATAGCTCTTGCGACGATGTCGGCATTTTGAATAAACCAGTCTGGATGCGCATGTCTCTTGCCAATAACCTGTTGATTGCTGGCAAACTCAGTTTGGGTTTTTGCCGGATAGACCGTGAGCACATCGATATGGTCTTGTTTGGCTTCAATGCGGAGGCCGTCGCTCAGTGCGTTGAGGGCGTATTTGCTCATACAATAGCCAGTTATGGTGGGAATGCTGCGTAACCCAACAATCGAGGAGACATTGATGATCTGGCCGCCACCTTGCCTTTTCATGTAGGGGTAGACCGCTTGGATACAGGTGAGCGGAGCAAAGACGTTCAGTTCAAAAACCTGTTGCAGAGCTTGTGGGGTCAAATCAATTACCGCAGCGTGCAAACCACGGCCAGCGTTGTTTACCAGGATGTCGATACGACCAAAGCGTTCTACGGTCTCTCTGGCGAGACCTTCCACCTCCTCACGCTTGGTAACATCCGTGGGCACGGCCAGTGCTTCCCCGCCTGCACTGGAGATACTAGCGACAACCTGCTTAAGTAGCTCGGCCGTTCTTGAGGCGACGACGACCTTGGCGCCCTCCTTGGCAAAGAGCAGGGCTGTGGCCTTGCCAATACCCATGGAGCCACCGGTGATGATGGCTACTCTGTTTTTCAACCTACCTGCCATGGTGTACCTGTGGGCTACCATGGCTCTATGAGGCTTGCAAGTTGCCTGTGAATATGACAGCTTCTCTCGGCAGGAGGGCAAAATGGCAACAGCAACCACCGAAGTCTTTGTCGACAACGTCAACACCCCTATGGGTCTGGTGAGCGTTGGCTGTACCGCACGTGGCTTGCGTTTAAGCGGTTTTGGGCCCGTACGCCGCATCGACCGCAAGGGCCTACGGGTTGTGCGCAAAAGCACGCCGCTCACCCGCAAAGCTGTGCGGCAACTGCGTGAGTACTTTGCCGGCAGGCGTCGTCACTTTACCCTACCGCTTGATGTGGTTGGTACACCCTTTCAGCGGCAAGTTTGGCAGAAGCTTAAGCGTGTTGGTTATGGTAAGACCGTCAGCTATGGCGAGCTTGCCAGGCGTGCTGGCTCTCCAAAAGCTGCTAGGGCGGTGGGTATGGCGTGCAACCGCAATCCACTCGGTATTGTTATTCCCTGCCATCGGGTGGTTGGTGCCGACGGCAGCTTAACGGGTTACGCCTCTGGGCTGTCTCACAAACGATCCCTACTACAGATTGAACAGAACTAATTTTTTGTCTCTACGGATTGCAGTAGATCATCACCTTCAATGAATCGCCTGCAGCAGCCATGAGCTCAAACGCTTTGGCAAAATCTTGCAGGGGAAAGCGGTGGGTGATGAGGGTCTCAGTGGGAAAGGGTTTTTCTGTAGACTCGACAATGCGCAGTGCTTCCTGGGTATCTGTGGGGCCACAGGAGTAGCTTGCTACCACGCTCACCGCCTCAAAGTAGAGTTTGGCGGGTGAGATCGACCATCTCTCATCCCCTTGCGTCGGCGTAAACAGACAGATCGTCCCACCCACACCGATTAACTCCATGGCCGATTCCATCGCAGCTATGCTGCCAGGACCAACAATAATCTTAGTGGCCATGCGGCCATCAGTAAGCTTGGCAACCTCTTGCTTAAGCTCTTGTTTACTAAAATCAACCACAGCGTCGGCTCCGACCTCGAGCGCCTTTTGCATACGAAAGCCAACACGATCCACACCGATGATCTGCTTCACCCCGTAGAATTTGGCGACGACAATGTTAAGAATTCCCATAACGCCAAGGCCAAGTACCACCAGCGTGTCATCGGCGTTGATTTGCAGTCGTCGCATGGCACTTACACAGCAAGCAGTCGGCTCCACCAGTGCTCCTGCTTCAAACGAGGTCTCTGCAGCTAGTTTGAGGGTGTCATGCGCAACGTTGGTTTTCGGCAAGCGCACATACTGCGCCATACCCCCTGGATCCAAATTCGTACGCCGCCATGTCGGACACATGCTAAACAGATGCCGCCGGCAGAGGTGGCACTCCATGCAGGGAGCGTGGTGGTGTAAAACAATACGGTCGCCCTCTTTGAAGTTCGTCACCCCTCCACCCACTTTAACAACCACACCAGCAGGTTCATGACCAGGCACCAGCGGTGCCTTCTTCTCAATGTACCAAGGGACGACATCTCCAGAGCAGATACCACTGGTCTCAACCTTGACCAACAGCTCGCCTTCACCAACGGTTGGGATCGGCACCTCCTCGATACGGATGTCTTTGAAGCTGTAGAGTTTAGCCGCCTGCATTGCTATGTTTTCTCACCAAATGGGTTCCATGGCGAGCTTCACGCAATCACCCTGCTTAAACTGTTCAAGTGCGGCTTGCAGCTCTGTTGGTCGAAAGCTATCGGTGATGAGTTGACTAACGGGCAACTCTCCACTGCAGAGTAAATCGTAAGCCTGCTTAGCCGCCGTGGGGGTGTAATGGAAGGCGCCTTTCAAGGTGAGCTGACCGTAGTGGATAGGGTAGGTCGGCCAGGTAACGCTGCTATCTTTACTGCAGCCGCCATAGAGCAAAATGCTTCCCCCCATGCGGGCGTAGTCAATACTCTGCTGCCACACCTCCGGTACACCCGTGCATTCATAGACCTTATCTGCACCATGGCCACCCGTTGCCACAGGGATTTGCTCCTTCAAATTGTCTTCGGCGCGCATCACCACATCTGCCCCAAGCGTTTTTGCCACCTCAAGGCGAAACGGTCTTCTACCAACAACGATGATCTTGCTAACACCCGCGCGGCGCAACAGCATGACAAACATCAGCGCAATGGGTCCAGCCCCAAGCACCACCACCTGTTCACCTGGCTCTGCTGGCAGCTGTTGCAACCCATAGACGACACACGATAGAGGTTCCCATAGCGCTGCTTCCGCAAACGGTAGTTGTGCCGGTTTAGGAAAGAGGTGCTCATCAACGATGTGCTTGGGAATACGTACATACTGGGCAAAGGCGCCCATAACAAAATGATCCATGGCAAACCTGCAGAGGTTGGCCAGTCCCTTGCGGCAGTAAAAGCAGTCATGACAGGGGGCGCTCGGTAGGGCCATAACTTCTTGGCCGATCTCAAAGCGACCATCGACTCCCTCGCCGATCTGGTGGATAGTGCCGGCAAACTCATGGCCAAACAGCGTTGGCATCGGCCACTTAGGATGTCCCCGCAAATAGGCCTTAAGATCAGTGCCGCAGGTCAGCGCACTGCGCACCGCGACCACCACCTCACCCGCTGCGGCAGTAGGCGTAGGGACCTCTTTGTATTCGAGCTTACCAGCCTCGCTCAGAACGTTGGCGAGCATCTCCACCTCCAGCGCTAGCCACCCTAGAACAGATAGCAAACCGCTGTCAATTACACTATATAGCTGCCCAATGGGTTCAAATCCCGCTGGGGACGTATTTTGCTGCGGAAGAGAACCTACTTCCACCTCACCCTTTGCCTTTCTTGAGGCCTTCTATCCTTCCAGAACACTGAAGTAGCTCCCAACTGTACCAAGGCTAAGGAAAATGCCACGGAGGACGCGGGGGACGTATGTGTAGATAGAACAACATGCAGAAAAAGTAGAAGAACCCGTATGTTAGCCTTTGAATTGACAAATTGCAGCGTAGCGTGGTACTCGATTCAATTACATTGAATCAACAGCATGACTGGAGTTTCTGACGATGAAAATCCTAAAGATCATACCAATAGTTGCTGGACTTTTCTGGCTTACGCAACAGCCAGGATGGAGCCAAGAGCGAACAGTACTGGTTAAGGCCGAATTAAAGGAAACGCTTAGTGCTCAGGAAAGTGTAACACTTGATGAAGAAGATAAGGTCATAACCTTCCAGGTTGGAGACAAAGAAGTGAGTTTCTCACTTAACTATAATCCTTCATGGTTAGGTGATAGTGGGACCTACTATTTCGATACTGCAGGCTATCAACTTAGTCTCGGCTATTTTGGTGATGGGACCATATTCCCAACGAGATTAGCGAAAATGAATGGTGATAGCAGAGTTGAAATTGCTAGAACGGGTATTAATTGGCTAGGTAGATCGAAGCATCAGGCACTAGGGAACATCTGGGATTCGTTCAGAACGTTTGACGCCAATCTAATTTCCAATGAACAAGGTTACGCTTTTTTTCTATTAAATAACGTACCTGTTCTGGTTGTTTACCATCTAAATTACAGCCCCGGCAAAGCTATCGATTTAGATCCGCCAGATTATAGATGTACGATTCAGGAAATGTATCTCCCCGGCCTCAAAGTTAATTTTGAAGAATGGGAGATCTCTGCAATTGATTCTGACCCGGGAATTGATCCCACCGTCGTAGCCGAGCAGCTTGACCGTCGAGATTTTCATGATTGGGCAGCTAGGGATTATGTTGGGCACCATCACTATGTTGACGATCAGCCAGTCCGAGTTGCTAGTGAGGATCGAATTATCTTTCCGGTCACTAAAGATAAAGAAATTGAATTGGGCATGCCCATTAGACGAACGGGTGTTTTTACATTTGCTTTAACCGACCATTTCGATCTTGAGATTCGACATCCCGACTATCGACTTACTATTGATCAGGATGAGTGGCCAATTAATGGGAAGATCCGAGAAGAGAAAACAGGCAAAGATGTAGAAGGTACTCTGAAAAGACTGGGAACGATTGCCGCAACAATTTTGAGCGTGGATAAGCAGGATGATAAAGGCAAGACAGTGACCTTTTCTTTTGATGGCGTGAAGTATCATTTAGAATATGATGCTACCGGTTCCGATGGCCTTTATTTATCGGTGTTGAAAGTGCTGCCTAATGGACGGCCGAGCTTGAATCTAAATTTCTCAGCAGATGGCGAAGGAACTAACGCTGTTAAATTGACTGGCCTGCAAGTAAATTAGTCACTTTTAATCAGGTGGCATAACTAGAGGACCAGAGCGACATCTTTTCTTGCTTCTTCTTGTTCTCAGACGTTGGCCCCATGATTTAAGATGCACATGCAAGCCATCTTCCTACTACATGCTCTCCTGTGTTTTTCTGTTCCCATGAAGAAAAGTTGAAGAAGGGAGTGACCACGCCTATCTTTTGTTTGAAAGTAGACGGCCAACTTCAAGCTAATATTGGGATTAGGCAACCAAAGCCATGACCTCAGTTCGATCGAACTCAAATTCACGAAGCAGAAAAATCCCATAGAGCGCTAGCTTCGAAGTATCTAAAAGAGAAAATGGTGCAGAACTCGTTTATTTGCTTAACAGCGCAGGTGGCCACATGCGATTTGGTTCGATGGTTAGACCAATGCTTTTATCTTCAATGACTTCAGTTTGCGCGATAGTTTGCAAGGCCTGGATTACATTTATCAAATTGAATTCTTCGGTTTCATAACCTTCTACTGTAAATTCTGTTGACCAGAGTAAAGTTTCGTTTGACACGGTTTGATCACTAACATCACCAGTAATGGATGACTCATACGCTTCATGCTGTGAACCTTGAGTAGCAAAGTCCGTAAGATCCTCGCTGATTCGACGAAGCTGAAGTAGTCCATCCACAGCAAGTTTCAACCGCATGGCATCGTTGTTGCCTTCGGGTAGACAATATGCTCTAGGCCAGAAACCCTCACAAAATGACATGCCCGGCCTTTCTTCAACAAACCTTTTGCTTCTTGCCTGCCCACTAATATGCGACTCAGCATTGTCACCAAATATTCTTGGCGTTACTTCAAGCTGTACTACAGCACGTAGTAGTGGACGATCAATCAAATGACGAGCTAACTCCAACATCGTCTGTAAAGTGTGAGCGTGCATGGTGCCAAAAATAATGAGGCGATAAAAGCGAGACTTAGATGTCTTTTTTCTTAACGGTTTACGTTTGGTAGCACGGCAATCCATGATTTCTGAAAGAGCGTTTGCAGCAGCAATAGCGGAGCTCTTTTCATCATTATTGAAGATTCCGTTGTTCGATAGGGTTACGATTTCGGCCTCATCGAAATGACTCTCAAGGTACGTTAAGGCCATTTCAAAAGAAGGTTGATCTGACAAGCAATGTTCTTGAGACCAGGCTGGTGATACGACCGCCATACCGAAAATAGTATATAGTACTGAAAGTATTAATTTTTTCATGTTCTCTAACTTATTTAATTAATGATAATGAAAATCATTTTCAATAAGAAAAGGCTCGTTTACAATGACTCAAGCACTGTGTCAACCAATTATTTGAGCATGAATCTGCAGACCTCAGATTTTGAGACTAAAAGGAAAAGACGGGGGACTAACATTGCTATGGGGACGGTCGTGTGTCTCCTGGGGCAGCTATTCCTGACTTTCTCGCGGATTTAAACAGCCTCATTCGCTCGGACAGGCACTGCAGTCTCCATCCGTGGGCGCGCAGCCGGGATGCAGGTGGCTGCAGCAGCTTTGTAGAGTTTGCAGTTTTCTGAGCTTGTTAGGATTAAACTGTCTCGGGTATTCTTGTTTTGACCACAGACTCCCGGTCGAGGAAGCGGTGGTGGAAATCGACGATTTTCTCGTATTCCGACCAGTCAAAAGCTTGGCGTTTTTGCATCCATTCCAGCGCTGCAATCATAAATGCCTCAGATACGCCAAACTTGTTGCCAAAATAGCTCGGTCGAACGGCTAATTGCTTGTTTAGCCAATCGAAAGAGGCTTGCGTACGTTGGCGAAAACGTTCAAAATAGCCGCCCTCAGCCTTGATGTCAGCGTCACTCCTCGTAATCATGAAGGGGATGGTGCAAGACTCTATGGCACCCTGAATCGTGCTGATGATGTTTTCTTCTGGAAAAGATAAGGGATACTGTGCTCGAAAGCTTGCAGGACAGGAACCAGCTCTTTCTAGTAGATAGTTGCAAATGATGCGCGATTCAAAGACAACCTGGTCGTTGTCAACGAGAACAGGAACACGAATCAAGGGGTTGTGTTCCTTTAGGAGACTTCTCTGTTCCGGTGTCTCTTTACCAAATGGACCAATTTCAATAAACTCATGCTCTACACGGAGTTCATTAGCAACTATACGCACGCTCCGTACAAATGGACTAGTAACAGAACCGTAGAGCTTCACCTATTCAACTTCAACGGGTTCGTCGTCAACAAATGTATAGCGGGCCTGCTTTACCCAGTTTGACGCCTTCAACTTGGGATGTTTATGAATCGATGTCTTAGTAACTTTTAGCTGACCATCTTCTGGGTTCAGCCAGAAATCAAGATCATAGAGTTTAGTCGCCTCTGTGCCAACCGGATGAAAGTCTGTACAGGCAAAGTAGCCCTTACCATCGATCTTTCGCACCGGATCATGAATCTTCACAAATTCGAGTTTGAGTTTCTCGTTTGTCTTCTCGTCTCTGATTACAAACGTGCCGTTGGTCTCTTTTGTGTGCGCTTTAATGTGGGCCATCATTGCTGTTTTGATGTCTGCAGCGGTAAAGTTATGTGCTGTGCTGCCGGGATGCTCCTTCTTCTCTTCACCTGGGTGCTCGTGCTCTTCACCAGGGTGTTCTTTTCCTGGATGCTCTTTACCGGGATGTTCCTTACCTGGATGTTCTTCACCAGGGTGCTCTTTGCCCGGATGTTCTTTACTGGGCGTTTGCTTCTTAACGCAGGCGGAAAATGCAAACATCAGGCAGGTGACACTTAAAAAGAAAATTCTCAACCAGTGGTTTGATGGGTACATTAACGGACTCCTTCACTACAGATTTGACCCAACGATTTATTCCACTGTCGTGGACTGGCGTCAACAAATCCTTAAGTAAAATTTATTCTTTGTTATCAGCAGGTTGAAAAAGAGAGCCGACAGGGCGAACCCTGGCACAGGTTGCTAAATCGCCCACGCCACAGTATGGCTACAGTCCAGGATGGAAAGTCACATCGGAGAAATATACGCTCTGCTCAATGCGGTAACCTGGGGAGCCGCTGTCATTCTCTTCAGGCGTTGTGGCGATTTTACCTCTCCTCTAGCACTCAACCTATTTAAGAACTGTGTTGCGCTGTTATTGTTTGTGGTCACGATCCTTGTCTTTAACATTAAATTTTTTCCCAATGTTACTTATCTCGATTACACGCTTCTTTTTCTCAGTGGAATATTTGGTCTGGCGATAAGTGACACTCTGCTCTTCAAGAGCCTGAACACCATTGGCGCGAGTAACTGGGCCATCATAGACTGTCTCTATAGCCCTCTACTCATCGTCCTGGGTTACTTGATGCTTCAGGAAAAACTCAGCATCTGGGATCTAGTTGGAGGAGCTTTAGTAATATCATCAACCTTGATGGTATCAAGAGCTCAAGTGCAACGTTTTTCATCCGTCAAGGTAGCCGTGATCAGCATAATAGTTGCTGTGCTTGCCGTGTTTACCAATGCCTTCAGTCTTGTTCTAGCTAAACCAGTACTGGTAAAGACCTCACTCATTTGGGCGACAACGGTGCGGCTGTTTGCAGGTCTAATCCCCTTAGTTGTGTTAGCGCTCGTTTCAAGACGCCATTGGTGTCTGTGGAGCAGTTTTAAACCCAAGAGAGATTGGCAGCTCCTGATTCCCGCTACGATAATGGGTAACTACGTCGCCTTAGTCTTATGGATCGGCGGTATGAAGTATGCCCATGTGGGTGTGGCTGGAATTCTCAACAAGCTCAGTACGGTAACCATCATTGTCCTCTCGGTGATATTTCTTAAAGAGCGGTTAACACTGGTAAGAGCTACAGCAGCGCTGCTGGGGATTGTTGGTGCTGTACTAGTCATCTACTACTAAGTTGTTGCACTCTCATCGGGCTGTTAAGCCGCCATCGACGGAGTGCAGGGACCCGGTAATAAAAGCAGCTTCGCCAGAGCTTAGAAACGCCACTAAATTTGCAACCTCTTCTGGCTCGCCAATTCGGCCGAGAGGGTGTACTGCAACATCGAGCTCTCTTACTTTGCTGACCTCTCCGTTGTAATAGTTGGCCGCAATTCTCTTGATAGCCTTATCATTAAGGGGAGTATTGATAGATGCAGGGCAAACGCAGTTTACTCGAATGTTGTAGCGAGCATAAGCTAGTGCAGTGCTCTTTGTCAGCTGCGCCACAGCACCTTTGGTTGCCCCATAAATGGCGCTATGGGGTTTGCCAACCAGTGACTGATCAGAGCCAGTGATTACAATAGATCCGCTCTTCTGCTTCACCATGACGGGTAATACACATTTCAAACTGTAGAAAACCCCAAGAAGATTAACGTCGACCACTTTCTTCAACGAGTCACTATCGGTATCTTCAATGGTGCCGGCAAAGTAGATTCCAGCGTTTGCAAATAGCACGTTGATCTCTCCAGCCTGGGAAACCACTTGATTTACAGCTGCAGCCACTTCGTCAAAATTTGCAACATCACATTTGTGAAAAATACTTTCCGACTCCGAAGTGCCGTCTCTAGGTGGGCTCAGATCAAAATTGTAAACCTTCGCACCCTCGGCAAGGTATTTACGGATTGTGGCGGCACCTATGCCACTTGATCCACCCGTGACCACACAGGTTTTTCCCTTGAATCGCATCCCGACTCTCTACCCAGTTTTAATATTGCTGTAAATGTGTATGGTGATTTGGGAGCCTAATTGGAAGATAAGCTACTAATATTATTTGTATTATTTTCAATGCGCACTATTTGCGATCCTGACTATTTTTTATCACACTGTAAAATAGACTTGACTAATTTTTAGTCTAGTGAAAAACTATCAGAACCATGCGCTACATCAAGCAATACCTGATGCAGGACCTCCAGAAGAAAATGGTCTTTGTTGGTGGGCCACGCCAATGCGGTAAGACCACCCTCGCCCTGGACATCCTCAAGAGTTACAAGCAGAACAAGCAATCAGGGGTCTATTTCAACTGGGATCTCGATAGAGATCGCCGTGCTCTTTTGAAACATGAGTGGGGAGAAAACGACAGACTGGTCGTGTTTGATGAGTTGCATAAATACCCGCGCTGGAAGAATTGGCTCAAGGGAATCTATGATACGACGAAAGAATTCAACCGATATCTGGTAACGGGAAGTGCACGTCTTGACGTGTATCGCCGGGGAGGTGACTCCCTCCTAGGAAGATATCACTATTGGCGGCTACACCCATTTACACTTTCGGAATTTCCTAAACCTATAAACACTAAAGAGGCGCTACATAGACTTATGACCGTTGGCGGTTTTCCAGAACCGTTTCTCGATGGTAACGAACGTGAAGCCAGGCGTTGGCGACGAGAACGTTTAGACCGCGTACTAAAGGATGATGTGAGAGATTTAGAATCTATCAAAAATATTCAGCTGCTTTCACTGTTTGTTGACGAACTAAGAAGTCGAGTTTCAAGTCCGATTGTCTTGTCAAATATTGCGGAAGACCTGCAACTTTCCCCAGTGACATTAAAAAAATGGCTTGAGATTCTGGAGCGCATGTATTTAGTTTTCGTAGTCCGTCCGCTTACCCGTAACTTGCCACGTGCTATTCAAAAGCCTCCAAAAGTCTACTTCTTTGACAATGCTGACGTGCAGGGGGAAGAAGGGGCAATATTTGAGAACCTAGTTGCTACAAGTCTTCTCAAGCACCTTCACTTTTTAGAGGATCGCGACGGATATCGCTATGAGCTGCAGTACATTCGAGACAAAGAAAAACGCGAGGTTGATTTTGCTATTGTTAAAGAAGGGCAAGTGCAGGAGCTCATTGAGGCTAAGGTTTCTGAAACCACGCCGAGTCGAGCCTTACGCTACTATGCTGAGAAGCTAGACCCCTTAAGAGCGCGGCAAGTAGTGCTACATGCCAAACGGTCCATGAAAAAAGCAAAACTGGAGGTCGTTCGTGCTCAAGATATGCTGACTTTACTCAATAGGTAGTGTATGTTGAGCGCGGCTGGAGCCACGTTATGAATTGGTCGACCATTCTCGAGAAAGTAAGCGACGTAACGGGGTTGACCCCTAATTTTCAAGTCAAGGTTCTGCAGTCGTTTGCGATCGTGCTCTTATGCGTGCTGATCCGGTTTCTTTTGCGCCGGGTAGTCTGGCGTCATAGTCAGGATGTACGCATACGCTATCGTTGGCTCAAGACCTCAACCTATGCCATTACCTTTGTTGGTTTTCTGCTTGTTGGCCGCATTTGGTTTCAGGGGATTCAGTCGCTTGCCACCTACCTTGGTATTGTCTCTGCTGGTCTGGCTATTGCCCTACAAGATATCGTCTCCAACTTTGCCGGATGGATTTTTATTCTCTGGCGACGGCCCTTCTCCATTGGCGATCGTGTTCAGGTTGGTGAACACACCGGTGATGTCATCGATATTCGCATCTTTCAGTTTACCCTGCTCGAAGTCGGTAATTGGGTTGATGCCGATCAGAGCACCGGCAGGGTGATTCACGTACCGAATCGTGATGTGTTATCCAAGGTTACGGCGAATTTTGCTACGGGCTTTCAGTATATCTGGGATGAGCTGCCAGTGCTGATCACTTTTGAAAGCAATTGGGAAAAGGCCAAGGCCATCCTGAAAAAAATCGTTAAACGACATGGTGAAAAGCTCACAAAAGGCGCTGAACAGCAAATCCGTGAAGCCAGCCGCCGCTATATGATCTTCTACAATGTACTGACGCCTGCGGTGTATACGGATGTCCGTGATTCTGGAGTGCTGTTGACGCTGCGCTATCTCAGTGCGCCTCGTGGCAGAAGGTCTGTAAAGGAAGAAATTTGGGAAGAGATCTTGCAAGAATTTGGTAAGTGTAGTGATATTGACTTCGCCTATCCTACGCAGCGGTTCTATAATAATGTTGTCGAAGGCAAAGATAGTACGAAACCTGTTACAAAACAGACAGCGTCTCTCTCTTAGCCGATGGTGGTTATGTTGCTAACCACAGTGAAGGCTTTGTCAAAGGTCCAAACTCGCTTACAGCCAGATCGGTTCATGATTGCAACATGTAGACAATCACGAGACGAGAGTTCTTTGTACTCAATAGCAAGAGTTCGAGCTCGATCTGTATCCTCTTTGGTAACATCGACAATTTTCGTTACCATTGCCTCGAGCGCATCATAAGCAATTTTTAGATGTTCAGAATCTTTAATTGCTTTATATCGATGGATGATTTCTTGGAATGCCTCCGCACTGGTAACGAGTTCCTCGCGGCCATGAACCAGCTGTGACACCACCTCAATAACCCGCTGTTTGTTAGGATGGTCAGATCCGACCAGATACATGGGAATGCAGGAATCGACATAAACCATTCAGGAATCTCGGCCGGCTTCTATTTCAGCAAGGATTTGCTCAATACTACCGGTAGGCCCACTATGAGAGGCAAATTTCAAAATAAGCGCTAGGCGCTTTTCCGGAGACTTCGGTCTCTGCTCCCTGAGTTTCACGCGGATGCTTTCGCGCACCCATTCTGCCACTGTCTTATTTGCGCTCTTACTTGCCTGCTGCAGCTGTTCAAACTCATCCTCCGGCAAGAGCACCTGCAATCTCTTACTCATATAATGAGTATGATTCAACTCAACTAATGAGTCAAGCACTTTCTCCTTGCTGGCAGCCGCCTACCGAGAGCGCGTATAGCAGACAGTTAAAATAGCCGCTCTTGAACAGAAATTTGCAAGAATCTGTCTTAATTCATCAAGTCATTAACGGGGCATCAAATCTGTTAGTAGATGTATTTGGAGAGGATCGGGGTAAACATGCGCGCTCAGCAGTCGGTATGATTTCGTTGCCATTTAACATCGCCACTGAGATTGAAATGATCGTTGAGATCGAAGAGTAGGAATCACAGGTTAGGCCTCATTACCCTGGCAAGTCATGCCTGGACGTAAACCGCAAATGCCATGGCAGCTGAACTTGCCCCCCCAGTGGAGCTCTTAGCTCTTTGGTTTACGAGATGCTTGGCAGCCGTTGCTGTAGCAGCTTCTTGGCGGCCTGTAGATCAAGCGGCTGCTGTGGGTTGTCTGACTTACAGAGGCTGTCGAGAATCTCCGCTTGGATTTTGCCACGCTCTTTTGCCACTGCGTAGGGAATGCGATGAAACATCACCATCGAATAGCGCGGAATAAAGAGATCAGGGAAAGCCTCCTCTAAGTGTAAGCCAAGCTGCTTTTTGGCGAGAAAGTGCGGATCGCGAACTTTACTGCGCATCTCAATGTAGTTTTCTAACGATAAATCAGCAATGGCATCGCAGTTGGGTTTACGGGCCTTCTCCAGCTCGGCAAAGAGGGTTGGCCAATTCCCAGCGTGATGCTCCAGCAACTCGTTGAGAGTGCTACAGTCCTCAAAGCCACAGTTCATTCCCTGACCGTGAAAAGGCACGATGGCATGGGCCGCATCACCCAGTAGAAGTGCGGCATCATTTATATGCCACGGTTGGCAACGAACCGTGATCATCCTGCCAGTTGGATTGTTAAAAAAGTCCTGCTCTAAGTTGGGTATCCACTCTAAAGCATCACCGAACTGCTCGGCAAAAAAAGTATGCAGAGCAGTGCCGTCTGTGAGTTTGGCAAAGCTCCGCTCGCCTGCAAGCGGAAGAAACAGCGTTACCGTGAAGCTGCCATCGACATTGGGCAGAGCAATCAACATGTACTCACCGCGTGGCCAGATGTGCAGGGCGTTTTTTTCTATAGCGTAGCTGCCATCAGGGCGTGCGGGAATAGTCAGCTCTTTGTAGCCATGTTCTATATAGTCCTCACTGCATTGAAAGTGCTGCAGCTGCTGTTGCATCTCCTGGCGGATGGCAGAGTTGGATCCGTCCGTGGCAATGATGGTTTGAAAGGATAGGGTAGTGCTCGTCTTGGTCGTTTCATCACACAGGGTTAACTGCCGTGTGGCAAAATCGATCTGTTCGCATTTTTGCTCAAATTGGATCTTTACCTTTGTAGTTGCCTCAGCCGCATCCATGAGCAGCACGTTGAGTGCGGCCCGCGAGACCGAGTAGTGCACCTCGCGCTCAGTGTGGCCGTAAGGCTGCTCCTGCAGATTGCCTTCGAGGTCATGAATCATCCGGCTACGCATAGGCACCAACAGCGGTTTTACCTTGTCAAAGAGCTCCACCTCCTTGAGCGCATGGATGCCACGCACAGAGAGGGAGAGGTTGATAGAACGACCCGCGGAAATCTTATGGCGCCGCATATCCTGACGGCGCTCGAAGATGGTGACCTGGTAGCCACGTCTGGCTAAATAGATAGAGAGCAGAGATCCTACCAAGCCGGCACCAATTAGGATAATCTCACTTGGTTTGTTCATCAGCGTTGCCAGAACTGCTTCATGAGTTGCACAAAATCAAACAGCTCAACAAAACGGTTGTAGAGCGGCATAGCTGCCACACGAATGAGATCGGGCTCACGCCAGTCGCAAGCTACACCTTGGTTGCATAGGAACTCAAACAGCGCTTGACCCTGCTCTTTGGTATGGCTGCCTGGCTGTGGTTTTACCCGCATTGAGATTTGTGATCCACGCTCTGCTGGATCTTCTGGGGTAATTATTTTTATTTGATCTGCCAGCTCTTCCTTCACCAAATAGATGAGATATTCGGTGAGCTGCACGCTCTTTTCACGCAGCTGCTCCATGTTGGTATCCGCGAAAATTTCGAGTGAGGCGCGCAGCGCTGCGAGTGAGAGAATCGGTGGGTTGCTCAGCTGCCAGCCCTCGGCACCGGGAATCGGTGAGAAGTGTGGCTCCATGAGAAAACGGCGCTCTTTGTTATGGCCCCACCAGCCGGCAAAACGTGGTATGTCACTGCGCTCTGCGTGGTTTTGATGCACAAACAGCGCGCCCATACCTCCAGGGCCGGCGTTGAGGTATTTGTAGCTGCACCAGGCTGCACTATCAACCTGCCACTCATGCAGCTTTAATATAATGTTACCGACGGCGTGCGGCAGATCAAAACAGACCATGCTGCCCACCTCATGTCCAAGTTTGGTAATGCGAGCTATATCGAACACCTGTCCGGTACGAAACTGTGCCACACCAAACATAATGAGGGCAAGCGTATCGCCATGGTGCTGAATGGCCGCTTCAATGTCTTCCATACGCAAGAGATCTTCACCATCACGCGGTGCCAGTGTTACTAAGGATGTGGCTGGGTCGAAACCATGAAAACGGATTTGCGACTCAACGGCATAGTGGTCCGATGGAAAGGCTCCAGCCTCAATGAGGATTTTGTGGCGCTTCTGCGTGGGTCGGTAAAAGGAGACCAGCATCAAGTGCAAATTGACAGTAGTCGAGTTCATCACCACAACTTCGCTCGGCAGCGCTCCAGCCAATCTGGCCATGGGCTCTGTAACCAGCTCATGGTAGGGTAGCCAGGGGTCTTCTCCTTCAAAGTGGCCGCGCACTCCTAGCTCACCCCACTTTTTGAGCTCTCTTACAACGAATGCCTCCACCCGTTTGGGTTGCAAGCCAAGCGAATGGCCACAGAGGTAGATCTCCTCCTTGCCGCTGCTATGTCGCGGAATGAGAAAACGCTCGCGAAAGCTGTTTAAGGGATCTTGTCGGTCTAGCTCCATGGCAAAATCACGATCGCGGCGCCGCTGCATCTTTTAGCCTTCCTTGTTTGTCATTGGGTAGAGCAGTGGCCGGCTTGGCGCAGCATCAGAGACAAACGCTGGGATTTGTAAATCTAGCAGGTAACAGCCGTCTACAACTGCATCGGCAACAAAGATCATCTCAGTAATGGTCTTTAGAGAGTGCTCACCTGCAACCACGTCATGTTCGCCAACGGGTACGTTCCAGTAGAGATGATGGGCGCTCATCAGACCCTCATCGTTGATGTAGTCTAGCGAGGGCAGATCAATAAGTAAGTGCTGTACCTTCAGCTCACAGATTTTATGCATGGCCTCGCGCGAAAAACAGGCGGGCAATGGCAGCTCATCTTTGTTGTAAACACGGCTAAGTTTCTCTCGACTATTAGGTAATGTACGGATGATCAAGGCAGCAAGAAAGTCGTGCTGGTTGTGGCGACTGAGAGCGTGCTCGATGGCCTGGGCTGTAACTAAAAGAGCATCATCCGCAAGTTTCGGCTGATAGCTCTCGCCACTCTGTTTGGCCAGCAGTGGCTCGACGCTAATCAGAGCTGCTGGCAGCCAACTCTCTTTAAGGGTGTTGGCGATCGCCACTTCCTGATTGACGATGTGACCCACACATTCGGTGTGGGTGCCATTACCATGAGGAGTCAAGCGTAGTTCACGCACATTGCAAGAGCCGCCACGCCGAGTGTCGGCAATAAAACCCTCAGTTTCGTAGATTTTGGCGCTTGCCCGTGGCAGGGCATAAAAGTTCGGCTGTGGTCCATCAAATTGTAGTGGTATGGACAGATCGATTGCAGAGTTCGATTCAACTTCGTAGGTACGTCCTGCAATAGTAAAGGTTAACTTCATGGCAGAAAGCGTTTGGCCTCGAGGTTAAGCCATTCCAATGCGGTTCCTGAGAGCAACCTCTCTTTCACGGAGTCCTCGAGCTCAAGGGATTCAATCAGCTTGCCAGGGTGGTGTTCCCCTAGAGGAAAGGGATAGTCAGAACCCAGAGCCAGAGATTTCGCCCCCACGAGATCCATGAGGTAGTGCAACATGCGGGCATCGTGCACCAGCGAATCAAGGTAAAATCGTCCAAGATACTCCTTCGGGTTAACTTGGTTGTCTACCGCACATAAGTCCGGCCGTACTTTGAAGCCATGTTCGATGCGACCGATGGTGGCTGGAAAAGCACCGCCGCCATGGGCAAAGGCTATGCGTAGGTTGGGCAGTCGCTGCAACACACCACCAAAGATCATAGAGCAGATGGCCAGTGAGGTCTCTGCGGGCATGCCCACCAGCCAGGGCAGCCAGTACTTGGGCATGCGCTCCTTAGCCATCATATCCCAGGGATGGACAAAAACCGCTGCACCGAGCTCTGCAGCAGTTGCAAACACAGGAAAGAGCTCGGGTGCATCGAGGTTCCACTCATTAACGTGCGAGCCGATCTGTACACCAGCCAAGCCGAGTTCTTTGCAACAACGCTCCAACTCTTTTGCGGCTAACTCAGGAGCCTGCATGGGAATAGTGCCAAGGCCGATAAATCGCTTTGGATGTTCGGCAACCACTCCGGCAATATGCTCATTGAGCAGCTTGGCAAGATCCAAAGCGTGCTCGGGCTTTGCCCAGTAGCTGAACATCACCGGCACCGTGGAGAGTACCTGGACGTTAACATCGGTGGCATCACACTCCTTGAGGCGCACCGCGGGATCCCAACAGTTAGAGTCGATCTCCCGAAAACCCTTGCCGTCTATCAGCATACGCGCTTTGCAGGGCTGATGGTGTTCTAGTTGGACAAAGCCGCCATAGCCGTACCGTTCACGCAGATCCGGCCAGCTCTTAGGGAGGATGTGCGTATGGATGTCAATTTTCAGCACTGTGGACTTCGGCACCGCAGGTTCACTTTTGTAGTGGCGGCATTACCATGCCGCACTCTTTGCATGTACGGTTTTCTTCCTTAGCATAGAAACGGTCCATAACCGGAGGGAAGTCTTTTCCGGGGTCCGTAACTTTAAAATATTCTTCGTATAGTTTGTTATTGCACTTAGGACAAAACCACAGCAAGCCGTCGTTTTGTCCTGGCTGTCGTGGCATCTCAATGACTAAACCAACGGTGTTAGCGGGTCGTTTGGGTGAGTGGGGTACTTTGGCTGGCAGCAGGTAATATTCTCCCTCGCGGATGTTAATATCAAAGGGTTTGCCATTGTCCATGACGGTGACGGTAATGTCACCCTCGATCTGGTGAAAAAACTCCTCGCTCTCGTTATAATGGTAGTCCGTTCTTGCATTCGGTCCTCCCACCAACATCACGGTGCTCTGTCCTTCCTTATAGATCTTATAACTACCAACAGGTGGTTTGAGCGTGTCGCGGTTCTCATTAATCCAGTTTATAAAGTTAATTGTTTTAGGCAGTGGCATTGGAGCCTCCTTCTCATAGGATTTGCTTAAGATGGGCAATACACTTGAGCTCTATAGCAATGGGCGTTGGCAAAGCCGTCACCCCGACCGTAGTCCGAGTTGGCTCACAGCCAACAAAGAACTCGCTATAGAGCCGGTTAAAGGTTTCAAAATCCTGCGCCATGTTGGTGAGAAAGACCGTGATGTCAACAAGGTCTTCCAACTTCGCGCCAGCTTCCTGCAAGACCGTTTGCACGTTGGCAAAGACCGCACGGCACTGTACCTCGAAATCATAAGCAACCACATGACCGCTCGCATCGAGCTCGACCCCGGGGATTTTTTTGGAACCGCGCTGACGCGGACCCATGCCTGAGAGAAACAAGAACTTACCGCACTGCCTGGCGTGCGGGTAGGGACCTACAGGCTCTGGAGCTTGCTGGGAGAGGGTAACGTTAGGCTTGGGCATGGCTCTTCGTCCTAGGTTGTAAGGTCAATACAGACATTCTTCGCCTCAGTAAAGAAGCGTAGCGCCTCAAAGCCACCTTCCCGGCCAAGCCCAGAGTGCTTCATGCCGCCAAAGGGGGTGCGCAGATCACGCAGCATCCAGCAGTTGATCCACAGGATGCCTGCCTCAAGCTCTGCAGCCATGCGATGGGCACGACTTAAATTCTGCGTCCAGACGGTTGCCGCTAAGCCGTAGGCGCTCTCATTGGCGCAGCGCACAACTTGTTGCTCGTCTTTAAAAGGCATGAGGCTTACCACGGGTCCAAAGATTTCACGTTGGTTGGTCTTGGCATCTGCAGCCAATCCCTCGAGGATGGTTGGTTGTACAAACCAGCCCTTTTCACAGCGGCCTTTGAGGATCACCCGCTCACCACCGGTGAGCAGGCTAGCCCCTTCCTCTTTTGCCTGGTTGATACAGGTGAGGATCTTCTCCATATGTTGCTGACTGATCACCGCACCCTGATGGGTTTGCGCATCCATGGGATCGCCCACCTTGAGCTCACGCGTACGTTCAACCAGGGCATCACGAAAACGCTCATAGATCGGCTGCTCAACAAAAATTCTCGAGCCGCAAAGACATACTTGTCCTTGATTAATGAAAGAGGAGCGTAGGGTGGTTTCCAACATCTTGTCAAAGTCACAGTCGGCAAAGATGATGTTTGGGTTTTTACCGCCCAGCTCTAAGGAGAGCTTTTTGAACTGCGGTGCAGCCACCTCTGAGATCCGTGCACCTGTCTCGGTGCCGCCAGTAAACGAGACCGCTTTAACTCCAGGGTGCTTGACGATTGCTGCTCCAGCACTCTCACCCTCTCCGTGGACAATGTTAATCACACCTGCAGGAACTCCTGCGGTTGCAAGCAGCTCTGCCAGTAGTGCGGCGGTTTTCGGGGTAAGCTCAGATGGCTTGGCAACCACACAGTTGCCAGCGGCTATGGCTGGAGCGATTTTCCAAGTTAGCAGGTAGAGCGGCAGATTCCACGGCGAGATACAGCCGACGACTCCGAGAGGTTGGCGCAGCGTATAGTTGATCGCCCGCTGCTCCATGATGTGCGCCTCGCTAAAGAAGTGTTCAGCCGCTCCAGCATAGAAGCGAAAGTTGGCCACAGCTCTTGGGATGTCAACTTTGCGTGCCAACCCCAGTGGTTTGCCAGTGTCCATACTCTCAGCTTCGGCGAACTCCTGTAAGCGTACTTCGATAAGCTCGGCTATCTTCATAAGAACGCGGCTACGTTCGCTCGTAGGTGTCGTCGACCACTTTGAAAAAACAGCTTGTGCTGCACCCACAGCGTCATCAACATCAACTTCGTTCGATGCCGGGAGTTGGCCATAGACTTTACCCGTGGCTGGGTTGAAGTTATCCAGAGTGTTGCTACTGCGTGAGCTGGAAAACTCTCCGTTGATGAAGTTTTGCAACCGTTCCATGGTCAGGGGTCAGGGGTCAGGAGAAGTAGAATCCAAGATTACGTTCAACCTTAGTCGGCAGCTTAGGCAACATCGAGCGTGGAATGAGAAAGGAGGAGAGGCTAAAGAAGTCCGCAAAGACCTTTTGCCGCTCAATGGTTGTCTTGAGATAGTTGTAACCGCTGGTACCCGCAGTGCCCATTTTGCGGCCGATCATTCGATGTACCATGAGGCTGTGACGGTACCGCCACCCTGTAAAGGACTCATCCAGCTCAATCAAGGTGTTGATAAGGCGGTAAGGCATGTGCAAGATGGGCTGGTCACGATAGAGCATGATAAACAGCGCTGCGAGCATGGCTCGGTAAGAGAGGCGCAGCTCGCCGCGCTCTTTTAAGGCTTGATGTTTTTCTTCATCAAAGAGCGCTTCAAACTGCTCATCGGTCTTTTCCACAGCGCTGCGATAACTCTCCAAAAAATTGAAGTCGGCAAAGTTGAGAAAGGGCGTACGTTCTAGCCAGCGTTCCACAAGCTCAAACAGCGATGGCTGCTGCTCGCTCGCTTTGATCTTCTCTTGGTTTGCCGGGTCAACATAATCGGTGTAGCGCTTACCTCCTAGGGTAATCCGGTCGCCCGGACGTATGCCGAGTTTGTTTTCAATGAGACGGAACTGGATACTCTGGAACCCAGACATCGATCCCAACAGGTGGCGAAAGTCGAGAAAGTCGAGCGGTGTCATGGTTTCCAACAGTGGTAATTGTTCGATGTTGAGTTGCTGAATGGCGTGGATGCGCTCCAACCGTGCTACGGCTAGAGCAATGCTGCGCTCATCAATGGCGTCAACGTGGAAGAGTTGGCGCACCGAATCCAGCTCAAAGAGGATCTGCTTGAACCAGAGCTCATAGACCTGATGAACAATTATATAGAAGTGCTCATCGTGGGCGGGCTCTCCAGCCGCCTCACTGAGGCGAGACTGACAGGAGAGCAGCTTGTCCAGCTGCAAATAATCCTTATAATAATCGAACCTTGGCGCGTCCGCCATACCCAGCCCCCGCTAGTGGTGTGCGGCTGATATAACTTGCCCTGTGGCATTCGTCAAATCATGATGGTCTGACTATGGCAGCGCAAGGGAGACCTGCTTGACTTCCAGGCCAGCTAAATCAGCTCTGTTGGCACTGCTATCGGTCAACTTCATCGGTACGCTTGGATACAGCATCGTTCTGCCCTTTTTGGTCTACTTAGTCGTTCAATACGGTGGCAACGAAGTCATTTACGGCATCTTGGGTGCCACCTACTCCTTTTTCCAACTGATAGGAGCGCCCATCCTTGGCAAGCTCTCCGATTCCTATGGACGCAGAAAGATTCTCTTTGTAAGCCAAGTAGGCACGCTTGTCTCTTGGGCAATTATTTTGGTCGCGCTTCTGGTGCCATCGGCACAGCTCATCATGGTTCAATCAAACTGGACTGGGTCGTTTGTGCTAACCCTCCCCCTCTTTATTCTATTTTTGGGCCGAGCCCTTGATGGCCTAACAGGTGGTAATATCTCTGTCGCCAACGCTTACCTTGTAGACATCTCTACGCCTGAGAACCAAAAGCGCAACTTTGGCAAGATGGCGGCCTCATCCAATCTGGGTTTCATCATTGGCCCGCTTCTTGCCGGTATCCTGGGCTCGACGCTCTGGGGCGAGATGGTTCCGGTCCTTGCCGCCATGGTCATTTCCGCTGTTGCGTTGTTTTTAATCTACAGACTTCCGGAGCGTATGCCATGCCGACTGAATGAAGCGCCTTGTAAAAACCCCAATCGACGCTTGCTGGGCAAAGAGGTCAAAGACTGCTTTGATCAGAAAGTCACAAAAAAATCTCTCTTTAATATACTCAGCATCCCAAAAGTTCCCTTCATGCTCCTACTCTACTTTTTGATCTTTCTCGCGTTTAACATTTTTTATACGGCCTTTCCGGTACATGCAGTGCAGGAACTAAAGTGGGAAATGGGAGCGCTGGGCCTCTACTTGTCGCTGCTCAGTGGGTTTATGGTCTTTGTCCAGGGGCCGCTGCTGGCTAAAGTCACAAAAAGAGTTTCTGAAAGGACGCTTGTTTTGGTCGGTAGTTTGCTACTGGCCTTGAGCTTTTCCTTGCTCATTCGCAATGATCTCATCACTCTTTACACAGCGGCTCTGCTCTTTGCCTGTGGCAACGGCGTCATGTGGCCCTCCTTTCTGTCGTTGTTAGGCAGCGTTGGCAATAAGACGGAGCAGGGCTATATTCAAGGGGTTGCGAGTAGTGTTGGGAGTTTGGCCAGTATCTTCGGGCTTATCTTAGGAGGTGTGATCTACGGATGGTTCGGCGCCTGGACTTTTTTGTTGGGCGCCGTGATCTTTATTGTCGTCTTTATCTTATCCCTTTTCCGTCACCTATAAATTTTCGGTATACAGTGGCGGTACAACTGTATACAATACTGAAATATGCAACGTTACTCCGCAAAGATTGTCATCTTCTTTGGCTGCCTTGCTTTGGCTGCCCTGATTGGTGGGCCGCTTTACATCTGGTTCTATGGTTTGACCGCTACTGCAGTTGGCTTGTTTTTCTTTATGCTGATCGCAACGGGTATGAGTATTACTGCCGGCTACCATCGTTTATATGCTCATCGCAGTTACAAAGCAGCTAATTGGCTCAAAGTAATCTATTTGGTGGTTGGTGCCGGCTCATTTCAACAGTCCTGTCTAAAGTGGGCCTCGGAGCACCGTATGCACCACCGCCACGTGGATGAAGATAAAGACCCATACAACATCAAGCGCGGCTTTATGTGGGCTCACATTGGCTGGCTGCTGTCGGCAAAGGATCCGAGTGCGCCACGTCCCAAAGATTTGACTTCCGATCCGCTGATTATGTGGCAACACAAGTATTGGGCTCCCATAGCCATTGTTAGCGGTTTTGGCATACCAACCTGGATTGGACTGTGTTTTGGTGATGCCATCGGCGGATTTCTCTTTGGTGGTGTCATCCGTCTTGTGGTCGGCTACCAGCTTACCTTTTTTATCAACTCGCTGGCGCACACCATTGGCTCGCAGTCCTTTTCGACCAGTAACAGCGCCCGCGATAGCTGGACGACCGCCCTGCTGACCTTTGGTGAGGGTTTTCACAACTACCATCACTGGTATCCTGGTGATTACCGTAACGGCATCCGTTTTTACGACTGGGATCCAGCCAAGTGGTTTATCCGTGCCATGAGTTGGCTAGGCCAGACCTGGAATCTTAAACTCGCCCCCTATGAGACGATCTTGCGCGCCAAGCTCGAGGTGCAGCGTGGCAAGTGGAAGGGGCTCGGTGATGAGAAATTTCGTCAGCGACTGGACCGACACTTTCATGATTTGATGCAGAGAATTGATGAATTCTCTAGGGTACGCCGCGAGTGGGTACTAGCTGTAAAAGAGTCCTCCGAGCAAAAGGCGAGAAGCGAACTCTATCTGCTCAAACAGCGCCTGCGGGATGCGAAGCAGCGTTACCGTAGTGCCTATCGAGACTGGCGTCATTTCTGCCGCCAGGCAAGGCGGCAAGTAGCTATGGCTGCCTGAGACCGCCCCTTCGCCACTGTCTAGGTATCTCCGTTTTATTTCAACTCCAAGCTGGTTGCAAAACAGTTGACCCTCTGCGTTCTAGTCGCTAATCAACAAAGTTGATTTTTTACCTGCTAGTCGTTGGGGGGCTCGTTATGAAATCACGCCACATTCTTACGGGGTTAGTCGTTGTCATTGTTCTGTTGGTCTTCCAACTCTTGCCAACGGCCTGTCATCGTACCAGCTCCTATGGGGGCAGCCAGCAGCAAGCCAAACGGTTGGCGACCCGGCCGCCAGTACCTAATTTTAACGTTAGCGCGTCACAACTGCAGCAGCAATGCAACACAGCCATCAATGAGTTTGCTAGCGAGGTTGATAAGATCCGTACAATTCCAGCAGCAGAGCGAAACTTTGCCAGCGTGGTGGTGAGATTAGATCGTGTCATTGCGGATTTCTTCCGCAATGTCGGTCCATTAGAGCTGTTATCCGATGTATCTACGGAAAAAGAGCTGAGGGAGGCAGCAAGGATCTGTGAGCAAGACGAAGAGAAGAAGATGATCGATATCTTTTCAGATCCGCGGCTGGCCGCAGCAGTGGTGCAGGCAAAGCCCTCTGCAGTTGCAACCGAATTAGACCAACAGCGACTGTATGACAAATTTGTTCGTGGGTTTGAGGCTAGTGGCGCCACCCTGCCAGACAAACAACGGCAGCGGTATGTAGCGCTGCTCAAACGTTCGAGCGAAATTGGCTTGCAGTTTCAGGTCAATATTGCCGAAGACAACAGTCATTTTGAAGTGGCCAAAGGAGAAATGCAAAAGCTGCAAGGACTATCCGAGACCTTTATTGATAAGCACAAAACTGCGGCGGGTGATTATCGTTTCCCAGTCAAGACGCCTCAGTTTATTGAGTTTTTAACCTGGGCGGATAACGCCGAGACCAGGAAGGCTATGATGCTACTATACTCGCAGAAGGCGGCAGATAAGAACACGACGATTTTTTCACAGGTCATGCAGCTGCGCCACGAGATGGCACAGATTCGTGCCGGCCATCGTCGGCCGCATGCGTTGAAGACCCATGAGCCGGTGAGCCATGCAGACTATGTCCTGGAAGGTAGGCTTGCTGGCAGTAGCAAGCGCGTCTTTAGATTTCTTGAGGATTTGCGGGCACAGTTAGAGCCAGCGCTTGCGCAAGAGCGTCGACGGCTACTCGATTTAAAGCGGATGGAGGCTAAGATAGATCCCATCGTCTTGACCAAGGAGGAGCAGGAGGTCTTTAACAAGGATGGCACGCTCAAACTCATGCCCTGGGATCGGCGCTACTATT
Source organism: Oligoflexia bacterium (assembly GCA_028277945.1). Lineage (GTDB taxonomy): Bacteria > Bdellovibrionota_G > JANQFH01 > JANQFH01 > JANQFH01 > JANQFH01. Next base: position 97,785 of record JANQFH010000056.1, on the reverse strand, counting down.
CGAGAAAGTGGAAGGAAAGGCAGTTAAAGATCGATATTAGTCAAGTGAAGCAGTATTTTCCTATGGAGAGCGTTGTGCAAGGTACTTTGCAGATCTATCAAGAGCTCTTGGGATTACGCTTTAATAAGGTTGATCTAAAACAGTTTCCAGATGCGACCTGGCACGCAGATGTTTCGCTTTACGAAGTGCAAGATGGCAAGCGGGATCAAGTGTTAGGATACTTCTATCTTGATCCTTTTCCGCGACCTAACAAGTTTACCCACTATGCAGTTTTTGGGTTGGTGCGAGGTGGTATTGATGCGACAGAAAAACGCCGTGTCCCGACTTGTGCCATCATTGGTAACTTTCGTGATTTCAATACACACAACGAAGTTGATACCTTCTTTCATGAGTTTGGCCATGTGATGCAGACTGTTTTGTATCAGGGTAGGTATTTTGAGCTAGGTCGATCGCCACGTGATTTTATTGAGGCGCCTTCGCAGATGATGGAGCACTGGGTTTGGCGTGAGGAGGGTCTACGGCGTGTGGCCAGCAAGCCACTGCCGAAAAAGCTGTTGCAGGGTCTTGTGCGATCAAGGAACGTCGATCAAGGTGCATCTATGTGGACGGGTCAGCTTCTCTACGCCTTTGCAGACATGACCTACCACACTCAACCTGTTGCTAAGGACTTTGATCCTGCCAAGGTGTGGCGGCAGCTCTATCGCAAGATCGTTAAACTAGATTTTTTCCTGGGTATGGAACGTTTTGTGAATTTCAGCCATATCATTAGGGGTTATGACGCCGCTTACTACGGTTATCTTTGGTCCAAGGTCTATGCGGATGATATGTTTAGCCGTTTTGCCAGCGAGGGTATTTTTAACTCTAAGGTTGGTATGGAATACCGGCGTTCTGTTTTAGAGCCTGGAAATGCCGTCCATGCCGATCAAGCCGTTGAAAAGTTTCTCGGCCGACCAGTAAACAACCGTGCTTTCTTGGCCTCTTTAGGGATCGCTCCTTAAACGGCAGCTGCTTAGATCTGACAGGTTTTAGCAGCGAGCTGTTGATAGAGCCCCTTTTCATGGTCGCCGTAGTCGATGGGGGCTTCAATAAGGTGTACGCCTTTGGTGTTGAGGCAACGCTGCAGCAGCGTCTTGAGCTCATCGGTAGCGGTGACTCGGTGTCCCTTAGCACCGTAACTCTGCGCATAGTGCACAAAGTCTGGGTTGCTGTAGTCGAGGCCAAAGTCAGCAAAGCCCATTCCCTGTTGTTTCCACTTGATCATGCCGTAGGCGTCATCTTTGAGGATTAGCACGACAAGATCCATACGCAGACGCAGGGCAGTCTCGAGTTCCTGCGAGTTCATCATAAAGCCGCCATCACCGCAGACCACGACGATCTTGCGTTTGGGGCAGACCAGGCGTGCTGCCATGGCTGAGGGCAATCCTGCCCCCATGGTGGCGAGCGCATTATCGAGTAGCAGTGTGTTGGCTTCGTAGGCTTTGTAGTTGCGTGCAAACCATATTTTGTACATGCCGTTGTCCAGGGCGACGATGCCATCGGCAGGCACGACCGCTCGTATATCGGCAACCAGACGTTGTGGTTTGATAGGAAAGTCTGCAGCAGCCGATTGCTCAGCTATGTGTTGTTCAAACTCCTGTTTGACGCGCAAGGTGTAGGTAAAATCCCAATGCGATTTTACCGTCACAGTCTCACCAATGCGCTGAACGGTCGTGGCGATATCGCCAATCAGCTCGAGCTGGGGGAAGTAGACTTCATCTACTTGCGCTGAAAAGAAGTTGATGTGAATGACCTTGGCCGCTCCAGGCTGCATAAAGAAGGGTGGTTTCTCAATAACATCATGGCCGACGTTGATAATGAGGTCAGCGCGATCGATGGCACAGTGAAGGTAGTCATGGGCCGAAAGTGAGGCAGTACCGAGAAAGTTAGAATGCCGTTCATCCACCACTCCTTTGCCCATCTGTGTGTTGAACCATGGGATTTCGGTCTTATCGAGAAGGGCTTTGAGTGCCGCCGAGGTGCGTTTGCGGTTGGCAGCCGCTCCTAGTAGGAGTAAGGGGTGCTGCGCCTTTTCGATCATTTCGACTGCCTGGGTAATGGCTTTTGCATCGGGAGCCGGACGGCGTACACGTGAGACCCTAAGGAGAGTCGCATCCACCTGCTCACTGGCGACGTCTTCAGGCAGTTCCAGGTGTACGGCTCCAGGGCGTTCCTCTTCGGCAATGCGAACGGCCTCCCGTACCAACACCGGAATGTTGCTACCGTTGACGATCTGTTTGGTAAATTTGGTTAAGGGACGCATCATCTCTATGACATCGACAATCTGGAACTTCCCCTGCTTGCTCTTTTTGATTGGTTTTTGCCCGGTAATCATCAACATGGGCATGCCACCGAGCTGGGCGTAGGCAGCTGCTGTGACCAGGTTGGTTGCCCCTGGACCTAGGGTTGCCAAACAGACTCCGGCTTTACCGGTTAAGCGGCCATAAGTGGCGGCCATAAAGCCAGCAGCCTGCTCGTGACGGGTGAGTATTAGCTTGATCTTAGAAGCACGTAGCGATTCCAGCAGGTCGAGGTTTTCTTCACCAGGAATGCCGAAGAGAAACTCAACACCTTCGCTTTCCAAGCCTCTAACAAATAAATCCGTGGCTTTCATTGCTTAGCCAGTGGTCTCTTCTTCAAGAAAGTAGTTAAACCCTTCGGCTTCTTCTGCATGTAGCAGCTCATAGGCGTGGGCAGGACTGGTGGAATTGAAGAGCTGCATTTGGATGTTGCGATCAAAGACAATAGCTCGTGCCAGGGCGGCAAAGATCTCCAAATAACGATCTCGCATGGCTGGGGGTGTGGCGACCAGAACCATACAGTGAACCGGTATGCCGTCTGGAGTTGCAAAGGGCAGCCCTTTCTTGCTTATGCCCATAACGCCAACTAGCTTCTTGCCTTCGGGTATGATTCCATGCGGCACGGCCAGGCCGCCACCAATAAAGGTGGGCATCTCCGCTTCATGTTCAAGGATGGATTTTAACAACGCTTCACGATTGACGGATAGGTGGTTGGTGTGGATCAACAGGTCCGTGAGTTGTTCGATGGCACCCTCTTTGGAATAGGCTTCAAAGTCGGTGATGATGTTCTCCTCATGAATAAAATCAATCAGGCGTGGTCGATCTTTACGAAAGTCTCCAGAACGTACCAATGCTATACGGGTCCAAATGGGTCCGACGATCTCGTTTATGGTTACAACAGTGAGACCGATGGCAAGAATCAAATCCTTTATGCTGGCAAGGCCTGGATCCTGCTGTACTAAGATGATGAGGCCAATGGTAACCCCGGCTTGTGGTATGAGTGCGGGTCCAAGATAGCGTTTCAGTCGTCGTGTTGCCCCGGAGATGCGCATGGCGATCTTGGCTGCTATGAGTTTGCCAAGCAGCCTGCTGGAGAACATCAGCAGTACGGGGATGAGCGCTGGTAGGAAGTAGCTAAAGTTGAGGTCCATGCCGGCGAGGGTGAAAAACACTGCAAGGATTGCGCCTTCAAAGTTTGAAAAGGCTTCGTCAATGACGTTTTCCTTCTCTGGAACGAGATTGGTCAACGTAATGCCAAGAAACATACAACTCAAAAGTGATGACATGTTGAACAGATGAGAGAGTCCAGCGGTGAACAGGATGGCAATAAAGGAGGCTGTTGCCAAACGGTCTGGGTGAACAATCGATCGGGTTAGAAAGCTCAGGGTGATGCCACAGGCGCTGCCAAGCGCCGCAGTCGAGAGAAGTTGTCTTAATGGGGCGATGGCCAGTGCTAAGGGAGTGACGGCCTCCCCACCGCCTAGCTGTAAGCGTGCCGCAGTGTGGGCAAATTCAAACAGCGAGATGCACGCCATGTTGGAGAGGGCGACTGCACCGATAAGGGTTTTGACAAAGACGCCTTTAGAGCGTGTCTCCTTAACCACAGCGACGATCGTTGCCGGCGCTGTGGCAATAGAGAGGGTTGCCAGAAGTAGCGCTACCGTCCACTGTAGATTTCCAAGAAAGTACAGCGTGAAAAAGACCAGTGTTGGGATGATGAAGGCCTCGGCGAGGAGCAGGATGATTAGCCTCTTGGCCGCGTGACGTAGACGACGGATCTGCAGATGACCACCGATGTTAACGGCGATGAGTCCAAGGGCAAAGTAAGTTAAGGGCAGGAAGCTGGCAACGGTGATTTCGTCAAATAGAGCAAGGCCTGAGTGGCCAAGAAAGACGCCAACCAGAATCTGGCCGGTGACTCCTGGCAGGTGCACTTTTCTTGCGGCCATACCGCCCATCACCCCAGCGGCAAGGACGATGGCGAGGCTCAGTAGTGGGTCCAGCTGAAACTGCATGCTGGGAATGACATTAGCGAAAAAGCTGCTGCCTTCCTAGGACTCATTTCACAGCCGCGTAAAACAGTATCTCATCACGCATGTAGGCAGCAACGTACTGCACGCCGACGGGCAGACCGTTGATCTCCCCCATGGGCACGGTTAGGCTGGGAAGGCCGCTGAAGGTCCAAGGAATGTTCATAGTGCCTCTGCCAACCGATTCAATGCCGTAAGGAGCAGGTCCGACAGCTGCCGGACTAAGCCAAATATCGATGCCAGCCTGCTGCATCTGTTGCTCGATGTCTCTTCTAACCTTCTGCTGCAAGGCCTTTGCCTTTTCTATGTCTTGTTCTGAATAGCGCATGCCTTCCTCAATGATAGCGATCGTACCAGGACGATAGAGAGAGGCGTGTTTTTGCAACCAATCTCTATGCGTGGCAGCGCTCTCGCCAGTGAAGAGGATGTTGTTTTGCTGGTTGATCGTTTCGATGTTAGTTAGAGTTTCGATCTGCTTAACGGGCCAACCCTGTTGTACTAGTTTAGCAACGTGTTGTTCAAAGAGGTGAAGGGTTTTTGCTGCTGCCTGTTGCATGTAAGGTCCATGCGGAACTCCAAAGACGACTTGCCCTCTTTTGGCAGGCAACTGCCAGTCTTTTATGACCACAGCACAGATGCGTTCCATGCCCTCGGGGTCCTGCGTAAAGAAACCAGGATGATCGAGCGCGGGTGCCAAGGGTACCACCCCGTGCATGGAGACACGGCCATAGCTGGGTTTGAAACCCACCACACCACAGTAGGAGGCTGGCCGGATGGTTGAGCCCACGGTCTGTGAGCCAAGCGCCAACGGGCAAAGGCCAGCTGCAATGGCAGCGGCGGAACCGCTACTCGATCCTCCGGGCGTGTGTTGTGTGTTGTGGGGGTTGCGCGTGGGTCCAGGATCCAACAGGGCAAACTCTGTGGTTACGGTTTTGCCAAGAACGAGCACGCCTGCTTGTCGCAGCTTCTGTACGATTGTAGCTTCTGCAGCGCAGAAGAGTTGCGGCGGTAACAGGGAACCGCATCGGGTTTTAAAGCCGTCTACGTGAATGATGTCTTTGATACCAACCAGTAGACCAAACAGCGGTGGGCGTTGTGCGACATCGGCATACTGCTGCAGCAAACGTTCCGCCTCTGCATGCAGCCGCTGTTGCCGCTCTGTTTCTGGGATCAGTGCATGAATGGCTGGCTCTACGGTCTTTATGCGGTCACAGACAGAGTCGATGTGCTCCTGTAGCTTGAGGTCACCGCGGCGTAAGCGGTCAACGGTTGTTGCCAGTGGCATGGATTCCACGTAGGTTTCTGATTTAGACATCACCCACCTGTTGTCTGGCAACGGAGCTAATCGCTGCAGCCACGAGCGGCAATGGCCCACTCCACTTCAACAAGGTCTTGGCGCACGCCATAGAGACGATCAAACTGATTGAGCGTGGTGTCACAGTGAGAGGGAATGATTGCCAGTTTTTGACCGACTCTGAGAGCAGAAAAATCCTCCCGTACCTTGAGGATGCCGTGTTCATCGCCACCACTGTGGTAGTGGACGTTGGGGTAGCGTTCTAGAATCGGCATGCCCGAGTCCGTCGATAGCGATTTCATCCCCGCATCAACAACCGCTCGGGTTGGATGTCGACTTATCACGGTTGTCCAAACCTTCAACGCACAGTCAAAGTCCCGATACTGGCTATCGCCATCACGAGAACCGATCCTTCTATAGGAGTCGTCCATAAAGAGGTAAGAACCTGCTTGGATTTCCGTGAGCCCAAGCCCTTCATAAGCGTCGTAGGTGCCGGTACCGCCGCCACTGACGATCTCTGGGGCTAGCCCCTGGTCCACAAGGGTTTCTTGGACAAAACGACTTACGGGTTCGATGGCGCTTCGGGCGGCATGGTAGCGTTTGCTGTAGTCAGCGATGTGCTGCAGGTGGCCACTGTAGGCTTGGAGGCCAGCGAACCGTACCGCCACGACTTGCTCTATTTTTTTGGCCAGAGATAGGAGGGCATCACCCACTTCAATGCCGCAGCGCTGCTGTCCAACCTCAACCTCTACGAGCAGGTCGATTTCGACTCTCTCTGTTTCAGCCTCTTTGGAAATTGCTTCCACATGAAGAGGATGATCCACAACCTGTAGGATGCGCGCTTGAGGATGAGTTTTTTTTAGTCCTATCAGTCGTTTTAGCTTTTGTGGGTTGGCAATGGGAGTGGTGATGAGCACATCGTCCAAACCAGCTGCCACCATGACTTCAGCTTCACCGAGTTTGGCCGTACAAATGCCTTTGGCACCATGAGCAATTTGCATTTTGGCAATCTCAGGAATCTTATGGGCTTTGGTATGAGGCCGCAGTGAGAACGGTTTGTCTGCACAATAGTGTTGCATACGACGGAGGTTTTCCTCCATGAGATCGAGATCTACAATGAGGGCAGGGGTGTCAAGTTCCTGTATGTTCATTTTTAAATAGTTTAAATCGAACCTGTGTGTCTTGGATCTCAACAACGCCTGTCTTTTTGGCGGGCGACCCGGAAATGTAACTGTAGTCGGGGAAAACACCCTCAACGTAGCTCGCGGCAGCAACAAAGCAGTGATCGCCTATGACCGTTCCCGGGCCAATGATTGTTCGTGGACCAATGAAACAGCAGTTACCGATTTTTGTTGGTCGCTTGAACAGACTCCCTTTTCCTCCAGTGAGGGCTATGGCTACAGTGTTGTGGGTGTAAATTTGCACTCCAGAGCTAATGTGAGTATGATGACCTATGGTCAGAGGTGCATGTGCGCCATCGAGAACGGTAAAGGGGCCAATCCAACTCTCCTTACCTACTTTGACATCTCCTAAGATGAGACTCTCATCATAGACGGAACTGCCCTCTCCAAATCCGTAAAACCGGGCTAATTGCCAGCGATCATAGAGAAGTGTGCCTGTGGGTACATGACGATGAAACTCTTCCTTCATCCGTTTTCGCAGCAGTGACAGAGTTTTTTCTAACTCTTTTTCAAAATCCACAGCAGAGTCTTTGTGTGCATGGAGGTTGTGCATTGTCAAACATTAAAAACTCATTGTCGGCTGCTCATAAGTTCGATAGTTTTGCGTGGCAGACGGTGGTCTTTGCCGGTTGTCTGTGGAGCAATGCAACTATCTAAAAAAATTAGACAAATTTTGTTTGGTGTGGTTCTTTTATGGAGCCTTGTTGTTTTCAAGACAGGGGTTACCGAAGACAGGCTAGGTTTGCCGCGTCAGGATGTTGAACTCATCCTTGTCATGGAGAAGGAACTACTCTCCCGAATCGACAGCTATATCGAACTCCTTCCCTTTCCCAAGCCGAAACAGGATCTGCAAAACCTCATTATTGGTCTACTACGTACAGTCGGCAGCCATGCAAACACCTTGGCAAGCCTGCAGCACATTCAGCTTGTCGCACTCCGAGAGCAGGGTGCTCAAAGAGCTATGATTGCCGCACTTATTGCCAGTAACGATACAGGCATGGCGCACTTCAGTCGAGATGCTGTGTCCAGGCCATTGAAACAGGTGGAAATGCTTACTAACTTTAGCCTCATCGCTTCTGCTGTTAAGCCGTTGTTACTAACACGGGTAAAACCTGGCAAGTACTGGCTAGCGCCTAATAACTCACCTCTGACTGCGGAGGATTTTGATCAATTTTACTCGACCGCCCTGAACAAAAAACTGCAGGGATTTAGCGGAACCACGGTAGACAGCAGGCAACGCTCCTTGCTGTATTTTTCGTCGAATTTGTTACCAGGATCAAGGTCAAAGAGATCTGTGTCATTGGCAAAACAATTCCGTTCTCTGCTAGTTTCGCATAGGAGTAGGGCCAGTGCCGCGATACTGGACTTTACTGTAGATCTTGCTCAGGTCTCCGGGTTGCAGCGAAACCTTGTTCTACCCCTACCGTTGTCGGGTCAAGTGAATTCTGAGGTCAGGCCAGCGGTGATGGTCTCCATGAAAATCTCTCCCAATATGATGAAAATAATGCAAGAGGGCTCTAAACGAAGTAAGCTTGCCACTTTCTTCACCTTAGACTTCTCCAGGGATGTTATGCCTTGGATTGGTGATGAAGTAATTTTAGGGGTTTTTGAAAACAAGAACGTAACTTCCAAGTATCCCGCATTTGTTCTAGGGATTAATACCAAAAGCTCAACGACTGCGACCCAGACGCTCAAGAATCTGGAGGCGAGGTTGTCGACTTGGAATATGCATTTCAGCACCACCTCTTATAAGCAACGCACAGTCCGTCACAGTGAGCTGTCGCTCTTACCAGAGTGTTTCCCTGCCTGGTCGGTTGTGGGAGACTTTGTGGTTCTTGGTTACAATCCCTACTCTGTGAAGAAGATGATCGACTATCTCGTGGCTATGGAGTCTGCGTACAAAGGCAGGTCTGACAAGATTAAGCAAAGCTCAGCGCATGTCGCGTTTACCATGGATGCTGAAGTGGTGGAGGCCATCAACGGCAAACTAGCTCCAGTAGCCCTGAAGAAAGCATATCACAAAAAAGAACGTATAAAAAAGATTGTGTCATCGGGACGTTTTGCTGATCAATTTTTTCACGGTGACCTGGTCATCGAGTACGGCAATATCCTATGAAGACAAGAATTGCCATATTACTTGTTCTTTTCGGCATCCTTATTCTGGTAGCGGCTAAAAATTACAAGTATTACTTTCTCTTGCAGGCAATACGATATGAGAATGCCGAGCGTCATCTCGATGCGGCTAAAGAGTACGAAAAACTGCTGTTGCTTTCAAAGCCTGACCATCAGCTATTTTTTTCTATTGCTAACGCCTATGCAGCTGCTGAAAAGTTTGGTAAGGCTGTGCACTATTTCCAGAAATGTGTCGCGTCTCCTCACTTAAATCAAGAAGAGCAGTTTCAGTACAATTTTCTGCTTGGAAGCGCCCTCTATAGAAATAAAGAGTATAGTCGAGCTGTCGAGCGTTTTCGCCAGTTGAACCAGCTAAAACCTTCAGCGGTGGTCTATACCATGCTTACACGCATTCTCAGAGAGACGGGTGCGCTCAATGAATCCCTGCAAGTCGGCACGCAGGGTAGCGAGCTGTATCCATCGGACTATCATCTCCGATTGCATGTCGTTGCAACGATGATGGCTTTGCAGCAGCTGGATGCAGCAGAGAAGACTCTTCTCGAGTATACCGATTTGATGAAGGGCTCACCGATGCTTGGTCACGTCTATAACACGCTTGGCAATCTGTATAGTATGAAGCGACGCTGGAGCGAAGCGGAAGCCTGGTTAGAAAAAGCCTTGCAGGAAGATCCAGACTCCGTTGAGTTTAAATATGAACTTGGGACGATGTATTATAATTCTGGCCGCTTTGATTTGGCAGAGAAGACATTTCGCCCTCTTCTAGATGAAAAGCTACCCTTTTATCCAGACTTACTTTTTGTCATGGGGCGTATGTACTATCATTCAGATCATCCGAAAATAGCGTTGCAGTACTTTGAGAAGTACTCACAGCACACCAAAACCAACCTGGATTATATAGAGTCGATGATTATGGAGTTGCGTCTACGTATGAGTGAGAAGGCGCAGTTGAGTAAGCGGCTAGCTGTAGAATTTCGCAGTGAAAAGAACAGATATGACGCCGTTTACCTTGCTGGTAACTGGGAGGCAGATGGCGGTTATCGCTTTCTACCAGGCTGGCAGCGCCATGCCATGACTAAACAAAAGACTGCTACGAAGGATTTCGATGTCTGGTCGTGGGTTGGCACGGTCAAACCGCATCGAGATTTTCCGATGGATATTGTCATCGACGATGACACCAACCCTGACAACGGTGTCCTAGCCTATAGAACAGCCTCACTGCTTGCTGAAGGAGATTCATTCACGCTACAGATGGATGCCGAAAACCCAGCCTTTCGTATCGACCAGCCTCCTGTACCAGGTGAGTTTCGCGACACCAAAGAATTTGTGACTGCCGCAGGTGGTCGCAAGCGGGTCTTTGTGATGTGGCTGGACTCCGGTAGTTGGCCGATTCTCAGTCGTATGCTTGAGCGGGGGCTGCTGCCAAATATTCGTAAAATCATCAGAGGGGGAGTGGCTGCTAATATGTTTTCACCCCACCCGCATACCGCGCTTGCCCTCAAGGTGTTAACCTATTTCCCCGAGAACCAAAGGGAGTCGTTGTTTACCATTTTTGCTAACTCCCTAATGCAGCTTAAAAGCTTGAGAATGTTTGAGCGTATGTTAGCCGCAGTCAATGAGGAAACGCTTAACTACTTCAGCCCTACAATCCAGACCTCGCTGTGGCAGGTACTGGGCGAGAACAAGAAAACCTATCTCAATTTTATTTTTTCAGACTATGCCGTTTTTGATCCACAGGACTCATTAGCTGACGTTGCTGTTGATGCCAGCTTTTCTAAGCCAAAGCTAGACAATATCTCGGCTAAGGAAAGAAGAGAAGCCTACCGCTATCTTGTGGAGCTCGATAAACCAGGGGGGACTGTGGATAAGACCCTGGATCAAGCCATAGACAAACCAAATGAGTTTGACACCAATCTTTTGACGAACTACTTTACCACGCTTGAGAAGTATCGTCTGCTCAGAGAGACGCTGGCGAAGAGCTCGTATGATTTTGCCTTAGTGCGATTTCCGGAGTGCGATCTGATATCCCATAAATTTTGGAATTTGCAGGCAGTTATGAGATATGAGCCGCAGTCAAAAGAATTTTTGTTGCAGCCAAGTGCCTACCGTTTTGTTCTGGAGAGGTTTTACCAGCTCTACGATGCCATTGTCGGTGCCTGGATGGGGCAACTTGCTGTCAACGACACCTTTTTGCTTATTTCAGATCATGGCGCCCGGAATGTCTTTGACCATGATGTCAATTCGCTCTTTTTGGCACATGGCCCCTCTATCAAGAGAGAGGTAACGATAAATCATGTAAACATGGTGCAGTTTCCTGGAACGATACTGCGGATTCTGGACATTCCAACAAAAGTAGCGGGTAAGGACTATCCCTTCATGCAAACTATCTTTCAATGAAGCCTGAAAAGCAAATGACTAAGAAGCTTGAGCCGCATCATTTCCGTATGAGAACCTACTATGCTGATACCGACGCAGCTGGGGCAATTTTCCACACCCGTTATTTAGAATTCTGTGAACGAGCGCGGTGGGAGCTTTTTGTCGATCGCGGTGTCGATTTGCGGGACTTTACCAGACAGGGCAATCACTTTGCTATTACGCGTGTTGCCGCCAATTTTCATCAGCTTGGGAGGTTAGGAGAGGAGCTACAGATCGAAACCGACCTATTAAGTTGTCGCCGTGCTTCTCTGACGTTTAAGCAGTCGATCTACGGTATACGACCTGAAGAAGACAAGCGGTTACTCTGCGAGGCGGAGTTTAAGATTGCCTATCTCAATGACAAGCTCAAGCCGCAGCGCATGCCGCAGGCAATCACCGAAGTGCTACAAACAACAGGCTAATATGAAACGGAATGCGTTGCCACATGTTGTGATCGTTGGCGCGGGTTTTGCTGGTTTGCAGGTCGCTAAGCGACTGGACCGATCAGGCCTGGTTGTTACGGTGGTGGATCGCTGTAACCACCACCTTTTCCAGCCGCTACTCTACCAGGTGGCTACAGCCGGTCTATCGCCTGCAGACATAACCTCTCCCATTCGCAGTCTGCTACAGGATAAGAAAAACACCACAGTGCTGCTTGCAGAGGTCATTGGTGTCGACTTGCAACAGCGCCAGGTTCATCTCAAGGGAGAGGATAGCATCAGCTACGACTATCTGGTACTTGCCACAGGTGCCCGTCATAGTTACTTTGGCCAAGACCAATGGGAAGCACAAGCGCCTGGCCTCAAATCCATTACCGATGCCATCAACATTCGTCGTCGCATCCTACTTGCCTTTGAGGCAGCAGAAAAAGAGAGTGATCCAGAAAAGCAGTGTGCGTGGCTGAATTTTGTCATCGTTGGTGCTGGACCTACGGGAGTCGAGCTTGCCGGCTCCATCGCCGAGCTAGCACGACGGGTATTGGCAAGAGACTTTCGTCATATCAATCCACAGCTAGCGCGGGTCGTCCTGCTCGAAGGGGGTGCGGAGATACTCGCGTCTTTTCCACAACAGCTCCGTGACAAAGCTGAGGCCTCTCTTAACCATTTAGGTGTTGAAATCTTCAAAAACTCTCTAGTTACGCATATAGATGATTGCGGTGTGCGTATCGGCGAGCAGCCCATTGCCGCCAAGACCGTCATATGGGCCGCCGGAGTTATGGCCTCGCCAGTAGGTAGGTGGCTGGGGGTAGAGACAGACGCCCAAGGGCGTGTACCTGTGCGTGATGATTTGACCATTGCCGGAGATGATCGGGTATTTGTCATTGGCGATGTTGCCAGGCTGGCGGATGCTTCGGGTCAGCCTCTTCCCGGTGTCGCGCCCGTGGCTATGCAGCAAGGGGTTTATGTGGCGCGGCAACTGCATGCCCGTATCCATGGCAAGCGGTTGACCACGCCTTTTCGTTACCTCAATCGCGGCAATCTCGCCACCATTGGTCGTTCTGCTGCTATAGCGGATTTGGGTTGGCTGCGTCTCAGTGGTTTTGTAGCCTGGGTCGTTTGGATGGCCGTGCATATCTTTTTTCTTATTGGCTTTCGTAACCGTTTTCTCGTATTTTTTCAATGGGCGTGGGCTTACTTTACCTTTCAGCGTGGTGCGAGGTTGATCACTCCTAGGGAATCCTAAAAGTAAGGCCGTACCTAATAGGGAGTCCTGGGTTGGAAAGTATATGTTTGTGCTAGGACAAATAATCAAACTGATTCAGTTGCTCAATTCAGAGAAGGGCGCGTGGTCTATTGCCAGTGGCTTTGCCCTTGGTATGGTGTTTGGTCTAGTTCCCAGCAACATTCTGATTACCGTGGCACTGTTTTTCTTTTTCTGCCTGTTTCGCATCCACGGTGGGGCGATGTTTCTATCGTGGGCTCTCTTTGCACTCTTTGCCTATCTTCTCGATCCTCTATTTGATCGCTTTGGTTACTGGCTCCTTACCGGAGTGCCATCCCTTACGCCCTTTTGGATTCGTGGCTATAACCTGCCGGTTGTGCCATGGACCAACTTCAATAATAGCGTGACTATGGGCAGTCTAACAGTGGGCTTGGCGGCATTTTTCCCCATGTTGCTGCTCTTTAAGCTGCTGATCGATCGGTATCGCCAATCCGTGCTCATCCGTCTTAGTAACAGCAGAGTCTTTAAGTACTTACGCACAACCAAGGTCTACAGCCTTTATAAAAAGTATGAGCGGGTCAAGGAAACGATGTCATGAAAATGCTGCGCTTAAAAGGAATCGTTCCTTTTATCATCTTTTTTCTCTTAGTCTACTTGGGTTCGATCTATTGGCTCGACTCTTTTCTTAAGAGAAAACTCGCCAAATCTGCTTCACGACTAAACGGCGCTCTGGTTGAAATTGCCGACCTCAACATCTCGTTTCGCAATAGCCGAGTGAATATCCGTGGCATTCAGGTTACCGATCCTGAGAATCTCATGCGCAATCGTTTTGAAGTGGGTGAGACGAGTCTGGATTTTCAGTTTCTGCCGCTCTTAAAGAAAAAGGTAGTCATCGAAGAGGTGAAGGTGGCAGAGGTGCGGCCTTTTACAGAACGACAGCGACCCGGGAGGATTCCGGCGCGGTGGCAGCGCCAGTGGCAGCAAGATAGCGAAACGGCCAGCATGCTCGGGGATGCGATTGAAGAGCTGAAAAAACAGGTAGTTGCACAGCTACCGCCGTTGGCTTTGGAACAGCTCGGTGATCGTTTTGACCCCCGCAAGCTGGTGGATCTACAGGCACTCGAGACCTATCAACGGGCTAATGCTCTGCCGAACGAATTTAAGGAGTTCGGCAAAGAGTGGCAGCAACGAACCCGGGAGTTTGTCGCGGCTCAACGTAAAAAGATAGATACCTACAAGCAGCAGATTGCAACACTAGATCCCAAGAAGATTAAGACCCCGCAGGCAGCCATTGAGGCCATCCAAACGATCCAGACTTTCCAACAGGAGATCGGTGCGCAGAAAAACAGCGTTGAGAACCTTGTCAAAGAGACCAAAGAAGCAGTTCAGGTAAACGTGCAAAAAGTGACTGACTTAAAAAAAGATTTTGAAAGCGATATTGATACCCTAAAAAAGAAAATAAGTTTTGGCGACTTAGAGCTCGGGCGGGTATCCCAGTCAATCTTTGGTGGTTATGTGATTCAACACTACGGTCAATTTCTACAACACTATTCGCGAATGAAGCTGTGGTATGACAAGTGGAAGGCAGCAGGAGATGAAGATGAAAAACCCGAACGACATGGCGGTCGTTTCGTCCACTTTCCGGTTACAGATCGTACACCAAAATTTCTCCTGCAGAAGGTCGATCTCTCGGCGCGCATTGAACAGGGGCGATTTGCGGCTAAAGCGGCTGCGATCACCACACAGCCACAACTGCTGGGAAAGCCGACCACGTTTACTCTATCAGCCGAGTTGCAGGAAGGGCCGTTTTCTCGTGCTGAGCTGAACGGCTTGGTTGACCGTACGACACAGCAGAACCTTGATGAGTTTCAAGCGACGCTGAGCGGATTACGATTAGGCAAGACGACGCTTGGTCCGCAGAGCTTTGCGCCGCTTGCCTTGAAACAGGGCCGCGTTGATCTGCAGGGCAAAGTAAGTATCGCAACAGATCAAATCGATGCCCGTGTCGACGGTGATTTCCACAAGCTGAGCTATGATAACGTTAAACGTGCCTCCCACCCACTGGTGGAGATCATCTATGATGTTATCCAGACCATCCGTAAGTTTCAGGTTGGCGTGTCACTGCAAGGAGAGCTGCGCCGACCCAAGCTACGTATTTCATCAACCTTCGATCAGGCCATCAAGCAGGGAGTCGAAAAGGTTCTGCTTGCAAAAATCAAAGCAGCGCAGGCGAAACTTGAGGCCTATCTGCGGGCGGAGGTGGGTAAAAAGATCACTGCCGCCCAGAGTCTTATCGAGGAAAAGAGACAACAGCTATTTGCCGAGCTCAACAAGCATTTGAATGTGGTGCAAAACCTGGAGGCGCTTGCCAACAAGCGCATTCAGGAGCTGAAGAATCAGCAGACAGAGCTGTTGAAGCAAAAGGTTTTGCCAGATAAGCTTAAATTACCTGGAAAAGACAATAAAGATGTCAAAAAACTCTTGGATAAACTCGGCCTATAGATTTCTCGCAAGGAAGCTGTTGTGGTCGCGTAAGTAGTTGCGGGTTCTTTCGGCAAAATCGTCAGGAACAGACTGTTGCACTGCCGGCAGCTGTAACAGGGAGTCTGACCACTGCTGTAACCTTGTTAAGTTTGCCAGCTGCTGCCTTATGTGGGGAAGGGTGACAAGATCCAAACGCATAAACAGCGGGGCGTAGGCCGAGTCAACCAGAGAGAAATCATCGCCGTTAAAGTACGGCCCGGTTGTCGACTGTTCAAGCCGTCTGAGTTTGTCGAAGAGCTTGACTTCGCTTTCTGAAAAGTCAGATCTATTCGTTGTGCGTAACATATGGAAGAGGTCAACTAAAAGGGTTGAGCCAAATTCGATCCAAGCACGGTTATGTGCGCGTCGTACGGGATCTTTCGGGTGGAGCGATGGTGGATGGGTTTCATCAAGGAACTCGTTGATTACTGCAGACTCAAAGATAACCGTGTTGCCATTTACGCGCATCACAGGCACCTTGCCCAGCGGCGAAATTTTCAAGAACCACTCAGGCTTGTCGTTAAGATCAATGTAGGTGGTCTTGAATTCCACTCCTTTGTATAGCAAGGTAATTACCGAGCGTTGCACATAGGGACAAAGGGCAAAGCTGATCAATTCGATTTTCATAGTTGTAGCTAAACAAAACTATGAATCTCTTGCAACTTGGTCATGAGTCGAATACATTTAAGCCACTTATTGACTGAATGCGTCAGTTGGTAACCTGTGAGTATCAAAACAAACATTCTCGAAGCCATCGGTAATACGCCGCTTCTCAGGTTGCACAAGGTAGTCGATCCAAAGGCTGCAACCGTCTTAGCAAAGTGTGAGTTCATGAACCCAACCGGCTCGGTGAAAGACCGTATGGCGCTCCATATTATTGAGGAGGCCGAAAGGAGTGGGGCTCTTAAACCGGGTGGTGTCATTGTCGAGAACACCTCGGGCAATACCGGGCTGTCACTCGCCATGGTGGCGGCTGTAAAAGGTTATCGCTGTGTGTTTACCATGCCGGACAAAATGAGCCAGGAAAAGACGGACATGCTTAAGGCGTTCGGTGCTGAAGTCGTTATAACGCCTACTGATGTTCCTGGAGACTCGCCCGAGCATTACGTGGCACAGGCAAAGCGTATTGCCATGCAAACACCGAACGCTTTTTACGTGAACCAATATCACAATCCATCCAACATCGATGCGCACTACAAGAGTACAGCTGCAGAGATCTGGGAACAGACTGGCGGACAATTCCACGCTTTTGTTGCTGGTACTGGCACGGGTGGTACGCTGTCGGGGGTTGGCCGCTTTATCAAGGAACGCACCAAAGAGATCAAGGTAGTCGGGGTGGATCCTATTGGCAGCGTGCACTATGATTACTTCTATAAAAAAGAGCTGATACAGCCACAAGTATATAAAGTCGAGGGTATTGGTGAAGACATTCTCTGCGAGGCGTTGGATTTCTCTGTCGTTGATGCGATGATTCAAACTGATGATGCGCAGGCCTTTGCCATGGCCAGACGCTTGCTGAGGGAGGAGGGCCTGTTCTGTGGCGGCTCCTCTGGCGCGATTGTTCACGGTGCCTTACAGGTAGCCAGTGAGCTCGGACCTGATAAGACCGTGGTAACCGTGTTGACCGATTCCGGTTCTCGCTACATCAGCAAATTCCTCTCTGACAGTTGGATGCAAGCACATGGCTTCCTCTAGAAATCTTAAATTTGCCTCGCGTGCTATCCACGCCGGACAGGAACCAGACCCTACCACTGGTTCGATTATGCCACCTGTCTACCAGACTTCGACCTACGCGCAGGAGAGTCCGGGAGTTTTTAAGCAGCACTATGACTACGGACGTACGGCCAATCCGACCCGTACGGCTTTGGAAGCAAACCTTGCAGCACTTGAAGGTGGCAAACATGGTATCTGCTTTGCCTCTGGCTGTGCCGCTACGACAGCGTTGCTACACACGCTTGCTAGTGGTGATCACGTTGTGATGAGCGATGACGTTTACGGCGGCACCTTCCGCATCTTTGATAGTGTTTTTGCCAAGCTGGGCATCGTCCTGACTATGGTGGATATGACCGATGCCAACGCTTTTGCCGCTGCTTTTCAGCCGCGTACCAAGCTTGTTTGGCTCGAGACGCCAACCAATCCCCTACTTAAGATAGTCGACTTAGAGTTGGCCAGAGATTTGGCAAAAAAACACCAAGCACTGCTTGCGGTGGACAACACCTTTGCAACTCCGTTCTTGCAAAACCCCTTGGACTATGGTGTGGATGTTGTCTGTCACTCGTCAACCAAGTACCTCGGCGGCCACTCGGATCTTCTTGGTGGCGTCTTGATTGTCAATGACGCTGGGCTTGCTGAAAAGCTGCATTTTATACAAAACACTACCGGGGCTGTTCCAGCACCATGGGACTGCTTTTTGCTGCTACGTTCTACCAAGACTCTGCACGTACGTCTGGAGCGGCATTGTGCCAATGCCGGTAAAATTGCCGAATTTCTTGCTCAGCATGCAAAGGTCGAGAGGTTGATTTATCCAGGGCTGCCATCGCATCCCCAATATGCACTGGCTACAAAACAGATGCGGGATGCAGGTGGTATATTGACTATGCTTATCAAGGGCGATCTTGCGGCTACCAAGCGTTTTCTTGAACGTGTCCAACTCTTTGCTCTGGCAGAGTCTCTTGGCGGAGTTGAATCGCTTATCGAGCATCCAGCGATCATGACGCACGCCTCTATTCCACCAGAGAGGCGCAAGGTGCTTGGCATTGGTGATAACCTGGTGCGCCTGTCCGTAGGCATAGAAGATGTCGATGATTTGATTACTGATCTTGACCAGGCTCTGAATTGAGATGCAGCTAGGTGCCCCCTTTGCCTACTCTGTGTTGATCTTAGCGGCGCTCCTATACCTGCTGCTGTTTTCGGCCGAACGGCTTTTCCCGCTGCGTGCACGCAAGGCCCATCTCTTCCATCGCGTTATACTCAATCTGAGCATCTCGGCACTGGTTTTTTTAATAGCGGTCTATGTCGTCCGACCTCTAGCTACGATGATGATTGGTTGGAATACCACAGCCAACTTTGGCCTTATTCATTTGTGGTCATTGCCAAACTCTTTACAGATCCTGCTTGCCTTTGTGTTGATGGATCTAACTTTTTACTACTGGCACCAAGCTAACCATCACATTCCGTTTTTGTGGCGTTTCCATAATGTTCATCATTCCGATCCCGACCTGGATGTGACCACAGGATTCCGTTTCCACTGCGTCGAGACGTTGCTGTCGACCGGGTTTCGTGTCTTGCAAGTAGTGTTTATAGGCGTGCCGCTCTCGGTTTATGTCGCCTATGAAGTGGCACTGCAGTGTGCAACGATGTTTCATCATAGCAATGTAAGGCTGCCCATTGGTTTTGAGCGTTTTCTAAGTTGGCTGGTGGTCACACCACGTATGCATGGCATCCACCACTCTGTAGTCAGGTCGGAAGCCAACTCTAATTTTTCTACGGTCTTCTCTTGGTGGGACCGACTGCATGCGACCATTCGTCTCAACATTCCGCAAAATCAGATACGTATTGGCGTTCCCGCTTATAGTAGTGTGAGTAACAATCGCTTTTGGGCGCTTTTGTTGCAGCCATTCCGCAAACAGAAACAGGACTGGCTGTTTGCCAATGGCCAGCAGGCAGTGCGCGATCCCAAGGATCTACCTGGCAGCCGCCACTATCTCATTGAATAAATTACTCAAGAGGAGTTCTGGCGTTCCTATATTGCCGACTCTTTGATTGAGACGGCGATCACTCGTGACGTCTTCCAGTCGAAAATGTTGTCGGTGCCCACTTGCTTAGCAACTTGCGTAGTATTTCGTCGCGGGGTTCAAAAAGACTTTGCCAAGCTGTTCGTAGGGCACTACACTAACCTCGTGCGCAACTCTTGTGCTTCGCCATGGCGCTTGCCACTGCTGCTAACCATTCTTCTGGCTGCCGGAGGAGTCGTCTATGCCGCAGGTGGTGATGGCCACAATGGCAGCCACATCGATCCCTTTGCCTCGGTACTGTTAGTCCTCTTTCTCATTATTATGGCTGCCGTGGTGGGTCGTTGGTTGGCAGCGCAGCTGTACCAACCGCCGGTACTTGGTGAGCTCATCATTGGTGTCCTTGTAGGCAACGTCGGCTACTGGTTGGGGGAGCCGGTCTTTGCCTTGATCATGCATC
Source organism: Oligoflexia bacterium (assembly GCA_028277945.1). Lineage (GTDB taxonomy): Bacteria > Bdellovibrionota_G > JANQFH01 > JANQFH01 > JANQFH01 > JANQFH01. Next base: position 78,023 of record JANQFH010000056.1, on the reverse strand, counting down.
TCGATAGTGCTGGGGCTATCTTCTCCCGTGTTTGGACCGAAGGCATTGCCGTTGCCGACGCCGCTGCGCAATTGTTTACTGCCGAGGAATTATCGCCCGGCAAACTGGGAGCCCGTATCACCGCGATTCTAACCCAAGAGGGTGCAGCTATTGTCGTTACCATGGGTTTTGCTCTGTGGTTGTTTTCGAACCTTGGTATCATTCTCATGCTGTTCATGGTTGGCCTAGAGACAACCGTCAGTGAAATGCTGCAGGTTGGGTTTCGTGCCTTAATGGTGGCTATTCTCGGTGTCGTTGTGCCGTTCTTCTTTGGCTTTTTTGCTAGTGCCTATTTGCTGAGCCATAGACCCATGTCGGTCCATCTCTTTCTCGGCGCAACCCTATGTGCGACCAGTGTCGGCATCACCGCGCGGGTGTTAAGAGACCTTAAGCGCCTGCAGAGCCAGGAAGCCAAAGTCATTCTTGGTGCGGCGGTCATAGACGACATCTTGGGTTTGATTATTCTGGCAGTGGTTGCTGGCATTGTCACTACAGGACAGTTTCATCTACTGGATGTGTTTTGGGTGTTTCTCTCATGCGCTATCTTTCTCAGCGTCGTGATCTTTTTTGGCGAACGTCTCGTCCAGTGGACTATGCCGATTGTTGTCGGTCTAGATCGACATAACAGTAAGCTGCTCTTTCCACTCGCCATGGCCTGTCTGTTGGCGTGGCTTGCCAATTCAGTCGGGCTAGCCACAATCGTTGGTGCCTTTGCCGGTGGGCTGATTCTAACCGAGGCGCACTTTGCCAAACACTATACCGAAGGGCCACGCGTTGATGAGCTGATGCGGCCGTTGGAGACGATCTTTGCGCCAATATTCTTTGTGCTGATGGGTATGCAGGTCGACCTATCAACATTTGCCGATTTGAATACCCTCTGGTTGGCCTTCGCGTTTACGGTGGCAGCAATTCTCGGCAAGCTGGCGTGTGGTCTGCCAGCAGGCAAGGGGAGGGATCGCCTATCCATCGGTATTGGTATGGTACCGCGTGGGGAGGTGGGTTTGATCTTTGCTAGCATCGGTAAGAGTCTTGGCGTTGTCACGGGCGCCACCTTTGCCGCCGTAGTCATCATGGTCATTGTGACCACGTTGCTCACACCCATGGCATTGAAGTGGTCGCTGTCTAGATCGCGTATGACACCGAGATCATAGAAGTTTTTTTAATTGACAGGTAGCTACCTGTAGTGCTATTATGTATATATGAGTACCCACAAGAAGAAGCGTTATAGTATCGGCATTCGGGAGTTGAGTAACAGAACCTCCAGTGTCATCAAGAGGGTGCAGGCGTCGAAGGACGTGGTAACGATTACCAATAAGGCTGAACCCGTGGCACAGATCATTCCTTTTGCCGAAGACTCTATCAATCGACTCTTTGCTTCCGGGCTGGTGGGAAAGCGAGCCAAAAAATCGATTAGCAGTCTGCAACTAGAAGATTTAGGTTTGGATTCCAGGGCTGGTGTTAAGGCAGTTCTGTCTGATAGATAATAATGTCAAATTTTCTGTATACGGATGCCTCAACTTTGGTGTCTGTTACGTGTGCAGATAGCCGCGGACAACAAGCACTACGATTGCTGAAGAAGTACAATTATCTGATTACGTCAGTCCTTTCAGAGGTGGAGACTCAGGCAGGTATTGTTACCCAAGCGAAGGGAGATTTGCAACTTCAGGTTACTCTGGAAGACAATGCAAAAGAAGTCTTCGAACGGTTTCAGATTGCTCATATTACCGAGGCGGTCATCGCCCAGGCTACGGTTCTGATTCGTCGATACAGGGCAATGCTGCAGCTAAGACCTTTAGATGCCATTCATGTGGCCACAGCTCAAGAAGTTAAGATGCAGTTAGCAAAAGGCCAAGTCATTGATTACTTAACTTCCGACCAGAGACAAAGTCGTTGTTTTTTATCCGAGGGGTTTCGGGGAACTTGTCTAGATTAAGTTCCCGTAGACTTCGTAGAAGAGATCGATGTCGCCGCGGCTGAGCTTGGTCTTCTCTAGCTCATGGCCTTGCGGATAGATAGGGTTGTTGAGAACGCTTTCTGCATCGTCGCCGTCACGGTCGCCAAAGAGCATACGGCCGATCTCATGCATCATTACAGTCTTGACAGAGTAAACATCTCCCGTGGTCTTACGGCCGATGTTGTAATTACGATCAAATTCATAGAAGACAACGTCGGTATCGCGGATTTTGCTGGCGCCATGAACAAAGGTTCTCGCGATGGCATCAATGCCATCTCCGTAAGGTGCCTCGATGTGTCCAGACTCGCTGGAAGCAAAGATGACGTTTTTACCGGCGTGGTAGGAGTTGCCAATTTCACTTTCACCCAGCTCAACCAAGCCACCAAATTCAAAGGCATCCTCATTGAGACCCGCTTCCCACTCAGCAAACGCAGCATGGATCTCCTCTTGAGCCTCTTTTGGCATCTCTTCGGAAATGTAATAGGTGATGGGCAGCTCTTCCCAACTAAAGGTGTCATTTTCTGCAGGAGCGGGGAGAATGCCACAGCCAACCAGGGTAAGCGACATCAGCGAAAGGCTGAGCAGTTGGACCATGCTGTGCTGTTTTGTCGTTGCTGTTACCCTCATGGGTCTCCTCCTCTTGCCTGCTGACAGAGAAGAAGTAATCAAGAATCGTGCCGCTTTCTGTAAGCTACACTATTTTTATAAGAATATGAAATAAAAAGGTTTTTTTCATTCGGTAGGAGAGCTGTTAAGAGAAAAGGAGTATGTTTTTACCCCTAGGAAGGGGTAAACAAATCCGTCCAAATTTTCTAATTATTTAATATAAAGAAGTTTTTTGTGTAGGTATAAAAAAATACGGGGCTAACAATATATATTTCGTCTAACCCACCTGTTTTACTAATCATTTGGATTGAAGGCCGCTTCAATGATCTCTACCAGCTCATCCATAGGGACTGGTTTTTGGAAGAGGCGTAGCGGCATGAGCGCCAAGACCTCCTTTTGCATCTGTTGGCCAAATCCAGACTGGGCGATGATCGGCAGCTCTGACCAGCGTTTATCCTCACGAATGGTGCGCATCAATTCAATACCGTTCTTGCCAGGCAGGGCGAGATCGGTGATGACCAAATCGATCGGCTTCTCCTCAAGTGCTGCCACCGCACTCTCATAAGAATCCGCCAACACCACGTCGAAACCCTTTCTTGATAGGATGCGATCGTAAGTCCTTGCCAGGGCTGTTTCGTCATCAACCACGAGGATGGTGCGTCTCTTGTCCATAACGTCTAATCAGTTTGAGGTTTCATCTATTATATAGGTGAGCCGTGCTATTCTGCTAGCTCTTTATGCTTTTTCTTGATGCCGAGCTTCTGCAGCTTGAATTTCAGGGTGCTTAGGGGAATACCGAGTTGCTTTGCCGTTTTTGTACGGTTACCACCGGTTTTCTGTAAGACTTTGTCAATGAGGTTGCGCTCAAAGATCGCTGTAGCGGTTTTAAGGTAGTCACCGTTTGCCTGCTTTCCAGCCTGCTGCTCTATTTCATCCAACGCCTCGGTTCCCATCAACGTATATTCCAGCGGTATGTCGAGCTCATCGATACTCTCTTTATCATGAATAGCCACAAGCCTTTCGACGAGGTGCTCGAGTTCACGGATGTTGCCTGGCCAAGGGTAGGCGATGAGTGTTTTTAGAGCGGTGTTGCTAAGGCACATTGGGTTTTTACCAAAGTTGTTGCAATACCTCTTGAGGAAGAGATTCACGAGTGCGGTGATATCCTCTCTGCGCTCCCGTAGAGGGGGTAGTTTTATTGGAATGGTGTTGAGGCGGTAGAAGAGGTCTTGGCGTAGACCTCCCTGTTTAACCAGTTGCAGGAGATCGCGATTGGTTGCCGCGATGATCCTGACGTTGAGTTTGATTGTACGGTTACTACCAATCCGTTCGATCTCTCCCTCTTGTAAAAAGCGTAGTAGTTTGATCTGTGTATCCTCAGGGATCTCTCCCACCTCATCAAGAAATAGCGTGCCACCATCTGCCAGCTCCAGCTTGCCAAGACGTTGCTGCGTAGCTCCGGTAAACGCTCCCTTTTCATGGCCAAAGAGAGCAGATTCGACAAGGTTGCTTGGCAGCGAGGCGACATGGATGGTAATGAAGGGCGCCTCCCGCAGTGGCGATTGACTATGGATCGCCCGTGCGAGCAGCTCCTTGCCCGTACCGGACTCTCCCTCAATAAGCACGCTTGCTGGTAGGTTGGCCACCTTGGCAAGAAGCTCGCGAATCTCTCGACTCTTGGGACCATCACCAAGGATCATCTCCTTGTTGGTCATTTCAGCAACCTCCGAGCGCAAAAATGTCAGCTCTCGCTGCTGTCTCTGCTTTTGGTGGATCTTGTCGATTAAGATGTGGATCTCTTCAGGACTAAAGTCTTTGGTCAAGTAGTCGTGAGCCCCGTTTTTGATCGCATCAACCGCCCGATCGATCTCCTTGATGGCGGTTAACATGACGACCTCTGTGGCTGGATGGCTCTCCTTGATCTCCTTCAAAAGCTCAAGGCCATTGCCGTCAGGAAGCAGGATATCAAGAAAAATCAGCTGCATGGGTTGCTTTTGCAGGATTTCTCTCGCCTGTGTCACGCTATTGGCGACAGAGATCTTGCCATGATCTTTGAGGATGATCTCCATGGTGGAAAGCAGACTGCGGTCGTCATCGACCACTAAGATGTTGAAATGGGTGCGGCTCATGTTCTTTTCCCTTACCGGTTTTTAGGCTCACTGGCAATGGGACAACCTAAAGATATGCGGATGAGATGTTGTCCAGTTGGCCAAGATCTTGGCCATCATCGGCTATGGCAATTTTTACATGTAGTAACAAGTAGCTTGCTTTCCATGGACTGGGAGTGGCCAATTTCTTGGCCACTTTGATCAGCACAATCACTGAAACAATCTAATTAAATCAACACTATAACTTTTGGCACGAGTTTCGCTTATAACACGGGCGCTGTGCAGGTTCTATCCCGCTACACATACGAAGTCCAACGAGGCATCGCCTCTGCCGCAGGCGATATGAGCCTGATCTACAACAGTTTTGCCGACAGCCTGATGCAGATTCCCACCGAGCTCTTTGATGCGCTCAAGGCTGGCGATGAAACCATCCTAAAGAACTATCCCAAAGAGTTGCGCATCATGAAAGAGGAGAGCTTCCTCGTTAACCATCTCTTTGATGAAAAAGATGAGTTGCGCAAGTGGTATGACGCCCACACCAAGCAGACCCAGACCTTGCCACTTACCATCCTGCTCTCTTATCGCTGCAACTTTGCCTGCCCTTACTGCTTTGAAGCAGAGTACTTAGGCAATGTGCGCATGAAGCCAGAGACACAACAAGAGGTGGTGGCGTGGACACGCGAGATGATGCTTTCCAAGGACTTTCCCGAGTTGGACGTTACCTTCTTTGGGGGTGAGCCCCTCATTGAACAAGAGACGCTGTTTTATCTCATCCATGAGTTTCGCAACTTCTGCATGGCAAACAACCGCCGTTTTGAATTTGGTCTGATCACCAATGGTTTTCATCTTAAAAAAGAACTCTACGCCGAGCTGAAAGAGCTTGGGCTTAAACGCATTAAGATCACCCTTGATGGTGACAAAGAGAGGCATGACAAGCAAAGGCCTCTGAGAGGTGGAAGGGGTAGCTTTGAGGTTATTTTAAAAAACCTGAAGGAAATAGGGGTGCTTACCTCTTTCACCCTCGGAGGCAATTATGATCAGAACGATCCTGAAGCGGTTGAGAGTATCTTTAAACTGCTCGACTACCTGCGTGACGAGGGTCTGGACAACTCTGTGCGTAAGTTCGGTTTTAAGCCGATCATGAATGCCGGCACCAAAGAGACCGCAGATGCGATCGCCTACTTAGGAGAAGGCGACATGAGCGGTTATCTGCGCATTGAAAAGGAGCTGCAACAGCGCAACCTGCGTAGCCAACGCCGGGTTGTTGCTGGTCCTTGTGAGGCTCTAATCGAGCACGCTATCTCCATTGATCCGCTTGGTGACATCTACCCTTGTGGTGCCTTTGCTGGGGACAAACGCGCCTCCATAGGCAATGTGCATACGGGTTACAATGAGAACTACGATAAGGTCATGAGCTATAACGCCATAGACCACCCTACATGTGGGGACTGCAAGAACCTAGCCGGCTGCTTTGGTGGCTGCCGCTGGGCAGTATTCAAACAAAAGGGCGACTACAGCGCCTTTCAATGCTCGGGTGAGTTTTTTGAAAAGACCGTACCCACGCTGCTGCAACTCGAGGCCGGTACGCACGGAGGTGGCGTGAAGCCCTCTGAGCTACTCGAGCCAAAGGAAGAGCCGCAAAAGAGTCCTATTAAGCGAACAGCTTAACATTATTATTGTCTAAGCAGGGCACCCTGCCAAAATTGCCCTGCCACAACAAGCCTCCTTAAAAGCTGAATAGTTCCCTAATCCTTCAAGGATTGACCGATAAAGGAGGATCGTCATGGAAGCAAAGAGCAAGGTAATCCGTAAGGACAGCCGTCGTCGCCAGGAGCGCCAGCCAGGTGGTGGTGGTACCGGCGGGCCACGTTGTGGTGAAGGTCCTGTTTAATCCGCATACGCACCGTTAAGGTGTAGAGATCTGCTTATCCACCCCACAGCCCACGGCTAAAACCATGCGGCTGTGGGGTGGTCTGCTTGACATCCCACCCACTTCTCCCTACTTATAACCTACATGTTTATAGAAATCCTCTGACGCATGTTTGTATCAGTGCGCCACTGTATAAAAAGCACATAGTTTCAAGTAGTTAAAAATGTCAGGATCGCAGAAAAAAAGGCCTTGGTGTAGGCGGTCTAGAATTTTCAAAGTATTACTTCCCTTACTGCTTCTGTGCAGCTGTTCCATGGAGAAGCCTCAAGGGAAGCAGGCGCAAGAGAACGTTCTAGTCCCGCCTTCAAACACTCTGCGTGTTGGCACCCTTGGAGTCTTTGAGCCCTTAGATCCATTTACTCGAATAAGCGGTTACAGCTCCCACATTCTGTCTTTTGTTTTCGAAGGCCTAATGGATTTTGCTAAAGATGGAACCTTCCAACCAATGCTTGCACAAGAGATATCCTTAGATGATTCATCTGACGACTTTGATATATGGAGAGTTAAGCTAAAATCAGGTGTTGAGTTCCACAATGGACAACCACTCACAGTAGCGGATGTTAGGGCATCGCTCGAGTGTGCCATGCAGGAGTCCACAGGTTCTTGGGCGTACTCTCGTCTGCAATCCATCAAGAGAGTTGCAGTGCTCAATGAGAGAGAAATCGCTCTCTATTTAGAGAAAGGAGCGCAGCCTGTATGGTTTGGTCTTGCCATAGCCGTCGTTCCTACATCAGACAATCCATGCAATAAGAAAGCAGAGCCCTCTCAATTCATTAATAGCACGGGGCCTTATAGGGTTGCAAAGTGGTCCTCTGACCATGTTTTGCTAAAGCGTCACGAGAATTATTGGGGAGGCAAACCAAAGATCAACCAAATCTCCTTTACAGCCCTCAAGAGCAAAAAGTTGGCGTGGACGCAGCTCATGCGTTCTGATTTGGATGTGTTTTGGTATCTTAACAGTGATGAAAAACGGATTACTAAGGATCAACCACATCTGCAGGTTGTCTCCTTTCAAAACAACTTTTTCTACATGCTTGTTTTTAACATGAACAACGAGGATTTACAGGATGTGCGTGTGCGGCGCGCGCTCAATTTAGCCGTGGATAGAGAGGCGATCATTGAGCGAGTGTTACGAGGTGATGCTGAGCTCAGCAGCGGCATTATGAATCCTGACCTGGTTTCACATGGTAGAGGCATTACGCCCTATCCCTATGATCCTGAGCGAGCACTACGACTTTTGCAACAGAGTGGGTTTCACTACGACCGCGTCAAAAACGAGCTTAAAAAGGACAATAAAGTTTTCAAGCTCCAGGCAGTCGCCTTCCAAGGTGATGCTGAATCTAAACAGCTGATGTTGGCAGTGCAAGCCCATCTTCAGGAGATAGGAATTCGCCTTGCCGTTAGAACTGTGGAATTAGATAAGATGATGGAGAATGTAAAATTGACAAATGATCACCTGTTTCATATCTACTCACGAGCCTATTCAGAACCTGCTAGCCTTCACCGGTACTTTTCCGGAGGCGAAGAATCGCTCTTTCCTTATCGAAACGCGAAGATGTCCCGCCTTTTCCAAAAGCATGCTGCAGGAGGCTTTGCTAAAAGAGAGGATTTTCTCAAGGCCTTTAGCCAGCAGCTGTTTGAAGAGCCGCCGGGAATCTTCCTCTATTGGAAGAAGATCCACGTCGCCTTACACGCTCGTGTAAAAGGGGCTGATATCAACCCTGGCAACTTCTGGGGTGATATAACCCAGTGGTATATTGATGAGGACTGGCAGGGACAGAGTGCCAAGATAGCGACTCAACCATGAAAAAGATCTCCCACAAACTCATGCTGCTGTTTTTGCTCACCTCCATGCTGCCACTCATCCTGATTGGCGGTATTGCCACGGTGTGGTCCTATATTTCCACACGTCAAGCCATTGAGGAGCACAACCAGCAGCTGGCCCGTATTGCTGCCCAGCGGATCAACAGCTATATCGAAGAAGAGGTGGCGCTGCTCTACTCTTTGGCGCAAAACATTGAGCGCGTTGGCTTAAGCCCATGGCAAAAAGAGACCATCGTGCGCAACCATGTCATTCGCTTCCCCTCTTTAGAGTCGGTGATGCTCGTCGATAGTAGGGGAGATTTGGTCGTCAGCTCAGAGCTGGATGAGGTCAACCTCGACCCCTACCAACAGGCATTTCAGTATGCTCTGCATGAGCGGCGCGCCTACCGCTCACCCATGGTGATTGCCGAGGATCTTGTGCCCAAACTGGTTATTGGTGTGCCTGTCTTACAGCGAGGCAAGAGTGTCGGCGTACTGCTGGCTAACATGAATATGCTCTATCTATGGGAGATTGTCGACACCATACGAGTTGGCAAGGCAGGCAATGGCCTGCTCATCGATACGGCCGGGCAGCTCATTGCGCACGGGGATCGCCGTGGCAAACCGTTGGTATTGCAACAGCAGGATCTAACCCCCATCTTTGCGACATCGCACAACGTCTGGGGGGAGCAGGTGCTCAAGTCCTTTGCCACGGTTAGTGCTACGGGTTGGCGGCTGGTGGTGCAACAGCCTCTCTCAGAGGCTTTTGCCGGTGCGCGCTACATTGTGCTCGCGCTTAGCCTCATTTCTGTTCTCGTGTTGGCTGTGGCTGTTTTTGTCGGCTACCTGGGTGGGAAAAGCCTTGTGCAGCCGGTGGAGAAGCTTATGGAAGGGGTACAGCATTTGGCCAAGGGTGAGCTCGATTATAAGGTTCCGGTAAGTGGTAGGGATGAGTTGGCGCGCCTTGCAGATGCCTTCAACAAGATGGGTGATGACCTTGACAAGTTGCAAGGTGAGTTAGCCACACGTGAGCGTGCCGCAGCTTTTGGTCGTATTGCCGCAGCCCTGGCACACGATCTCAAACACCCAATTCAGAATCTAAAGCTCAACAGTGATCTACTGACAAAGAAGTATGATGATGCGGGTTTTAGAGAGCACTTTCACGAAGTCATGCAGCGCGAGCTTGAGAGCTTGAACTATTTGGTGACACGTTTGCGTGATTTGGCAAGGCCGAAACGCTTGGTCAAGATTGCGTTGAATATCGATGCCGAGATCGGGCAGGTTTTAGATAGCTTTAAGGAGAGTCTGAATAGACAACATGTTCAGGTAGAGTTTGTCGGCGAGAAATCTCCGACCTTGGTCTTAGGAGATATGTTGGCCATTCGCCGCATGCTTAGCAACATCTTTGAGAACGCCATTCAGGCGATGAGCGAAAATCCACATGGGGGCTATCTGCAGGTTCAGGTAAAACAGCAGTTGCCAACCTCTATGGCGCAGATTGCTATCAAGGACAACGGTTGTGGTATTGCCAAAGAGAGGCTGAAGTCGATCTTTGATGACTTTGCCACCACCAAAGACAACAGTCGATTTCGTGGCATGGGGCTAGGCATGTCCGTGATCAAAGAGATCTGTGAAAGCCATGATGGTTCCATAGAGGTGCAGAGTGAAGAGGGCGTGGGTACTACAGTTGTCGTGCACCTACCGCTTGCTAAGGGGGCTGTGGCTGAGCTCTACGGCGATGTTGTGGATTCACACACCGTGGAGGCAGAACAGCTGCACCGCCTACGCCACTAGGTCGGACTATTCATGACGGCAACATGGTGCGTCTCGTGAATAACGATGATTCGCTCTGCAGAAGTCATCCCGAGCAAAATAAATCGATCTTCGGCTTTGGAATGCCGTTCATCGTAAAAAATCCTCACTAGGTTGAAAAACACCGTTTTCGGGTGAAAAAATACTCCTTTTTTGGTTAAACCCGTCTTGCTCATATTTTTTAACTATTTGGAATAAAAGGAATTTTGTGAAATACCAAGACTGCGACTCTGGCTTAGTAGCTGGCACAGATGTTGCTCATTCTCGTTATGCGCCTCGCCTAGTGGAATTGGAGGGAGTTATGACAACCAGACAGTGGCAACCCGATGAATTCATTTTGGTGATTAACGACATTCCAGCGCTCAACGCCATGTATCGTCAGGCACTGCTGCCTCTCGGCTACGATATTGTCGTAGCCGCCTCCAACCAGTTAGCAGCCGCCTTTATGGAGCACTACAAGAAGTTGCCAAGGCTGATTTTGACCAACGACAGCATGCTCTACAGCCCTGGCCTGGAGTTCTATAAGAGGATTCAGGAGAATCCGCAGTGGAGTCATATTCCCGTGGTGGCGGTCACCGAATCCCAACAGCATGCCAACGCCATCCAGCGGCTGGTAGAGTGTGGTGTGGACGATTTTCTACTCTGTGAAGATCTTTATAAACCGGGTTACGTGAGCCAGCGTATCTCCCGTGCTATGCAAATACTATAATTATTTCAAATAGTTATATAATCTAGGCGGATCTTTCAGCCTCCCGGCCGAGCTCCGAGCGCAAAAGAAGATTGCCAAGTATGCTATAATATGTTTAATAATAACCACCCCCCTTAATTTCCCGTCTCATTCAGGTACAGGTTTTTTAAAAGCCCCAAAGCAACTTTAATTGGGACCTGCAACCATGAGATCAGGGCTTTCATCTATAGAACTCGCCAAAGCAGCGCTTCTCGGCGTCATGATGCCGGGATTTCTGCATCATTGGAACAACTTACTGTGCGGCGCCCGTACCAACTTACAGTTGGCACTGGTCGATGCGTCACTTGACAAAGAGCTCAAGGAAACCCTGGAGGATTCCGATGAGTGTCTTTCTACCTGCATAAAGAGAATGAAAAGTGTCTTGGATTTTTCTCGTGTTGGCGGTAAAACAGTACCACATTTTGCCTCTGCAGCTCTAGTTTGTAATCACACCCAAGAATTACTCGAATATCTGCTTAAGCATAATCGGGTTACTCTAACGACTTCGATGCCCGAAGAAATGGGTGACTTTTCTATACCCATGTACGAATCCACGCATCTGATCTTACAGGTCATTCTTGGCCTTTATGGTTTCATCAAGCCGGGTTCTTCACTATGCCTTGTCTTCAAGCCAAAGCATGAGGCAGTTGAAGCCTACATCAAGGTAGAGACGAGCGCAGATCGTATGGTTGATCCCGAGCATCAACAGTTGTGTAAAGAGATCGCCCACACCATGGGCGGTGCCGTAAAGTGGCAGAAAACCGACAGTGCTTTTATAGAGTGTACTTGTATCTTGCCAGTCCAGGATACAAGAGAGGAAGGGAGCAAAAGTCATGAACAGTATTTTAGTCGTTGATGACGATCAGATTGTCGCTCAGTCGATAAAGAAGGTTGTTACCAAGACTCTTGAGTGCCAGGTGGAGTTAGCGCATTCAGGCCAAGAGGCTATAGAAAAGTTACAAACAGAGAGCTTCGATGTCGTGCTCCTAGATATCCGTCTTGATGACGCTTCAGGTATGGACTTGCTGAAAGACTTTAAGCTTAGGGCGCCACAGGCTGAGGTTATTATGATGACAGCCTATGCAACCATTGAAGATGCGATTGAAGCTGTAAAACTGGGAGCCTTTGATTTTATTACAAAACCCTTTGAAAATATTGACGTTGTACCTATTGCCATCAAAAAAGCAGTTGAACACCGAGAGATGGTCAAACGGCTCAGTAACGCCGAAAAGGACCTCAAAGACAAGTATGGGTTTGAAAATATTATTGGTACAAGCCCAGAAATGCAGCGGGTCTTTAGAACCGTAAGGGATGTGGCAAATAGTGATGCTACGATTCTCATTGAAGGCGCCAGCGGTACGGGTAAGGAGCTGGTTGCCCGTGCCGTACATTTTAACAGTGCCCGTAGCGAGCGTGCGTTTTTGGCCTGCAACTGTTCATCGCTGTCAGAGTCCTTGATTGAGAGTGAGCTTTTTGGTCATGTTAAGGGTGCTTTTACGAGTGCGTTTAGTGATAAACGCGGATTGTTCGAGGCTGCCAACCACGGCACCCTGTTTTTGGATGAAATTGGTGAGATTCCGCAGACCACCCAGGTAAGGTTGCTACGTGCGTTGCAAGAAGGAGAGATCATTCCTGTGGGCAGCTCGGAGGTGCGTCGTGTGGATGTGCGTATCATTGCTGCCACGAATAAGGAGCTCGATAAATTGGTTGAACAGGGTAAGTTCCGTGAGGACTTATACTATCGTATAAACGTCATCAATATTAGCATGCCGCCTTTGCGGGAACGCAAGGGAGATATCGACCTCTTAGTGATGCACTTTATTAAGAAGTACAATGAGAGAAATAGTAAGCAGATAGAAGGCATCGACCGTGCAACGATGCAACTTCTATACAACTACAGTTGGCCTGGTAATGTGCGCGAGCTTGAAAATGCCATCGAACGTGCGGTGATCTTAGAGAAGGGTATTACCTTAAGTACGGCGGTTCTACCGACGAACCTACTCAAATCGACCGGGCAGATGTTCGACCCAAAAAAGGCCGGCAGTGGCGATTACCTAACTTATAAAGAGGCAAAACGTGAAGCCGTACTCAAATTGACCCGGGGCTACATCGATACGCTGTTAACCACAACCAAAGGCAACATTACCAAAGCTGCCGCCATAGCAGGTATGGAGCGAAGTAACTTTAAGAAGTTGATGAATCAGAGCGCGATTGACGCGTCGCCATATAGAAGTTTAGCGAACGAAGAAGAGTACAGCGCAGCCAATAAAAAGGTAAAGGCAAGAGAAGTGTCGGAAAACCAACGCGGTGTTGTTTAGTGTGAAACCTCTGCCACGTTAAGCGCGCGATGAATCTTCGCTGAAATCTCAGAAATGGTAAAGGGTTTTTGGATAAACCCTGTCGTTTCTGAGTATTCCATTTTCTGACTTTCTTGATTGGAAAGGCCCGAGGAGATCAGTGCTTTCACATTTGGATTGATAGCCCGTAGTTCAGACAACAAATCGGTACCGTACATATCTGGCATAACAAGATCGATGATGATCAGACCTATGGACTTGTGCATGGTAGTGAATGCTCTAAGAGCTGCAGCACTACTGGTACAAGTAATGACATCGTAACCAAGCGTGTTAGCAACGCGCGTCATCATTTTGCATACAAGCTTCTCGTCGTCGATAACCAGTATGGTCTTTGCTGCTTCAGTCATGTTATCCATCTCTCAATGATTACAGCTCTTTAAGAACTTCGATGACCTTCTCAACTTCGCTCTCAAGTCCTGAAAGGGCATTATCGATATTGCCAAGAGCGCCCTCATCAGCAGCTGTCTCCAAGCTGACGGCCGCAGCATGAGCTAAAGGAGCGCCAAAGTTGCCAATGGCTCCCTTGAGCGTGTGTGTTGCTTTGCTCAGCTTGACGGTATCGGATTCTGTGGCGGCTTGACGAATATTGGTAATTAGCATCGGATAGTCTTCTAAAAAAATACCGGCGAGCTCCTTCAAGAAGTCCATGTCACCGCCAATGCGATTCATGACATCGTCCCAGTCTATGACAGGCAATCTTGTAGGCTGTTGCACGGGTGTTGATTCCATTCGATCCGCTGTCTTAAACATGCTGTCCTCCCTTCCTTATTGGTTTTACTATTTAATAAGTAAGAGCAACCTTGTGGGCCCGCAAGATATCTGAGGTAATTTTAGATACTGCTTGGCTACAGTAATCTTGGTCAAGATCAACGGACTTTAGGCTGTTGCGCGAGTGCGCTAGAAAATTGCCAAACAGCGATGACCATTGCCATGGCAGCATGGTGTTATGATAGGCAAGAAGTTTAAGACACTGTTTTGCAGAAACATCAAAACAGCTTAATAGGTGCACATAGGCCTTCCTGGACATCTCATAGTTCACGGGTTCCGTAGTCTTTTCTTCGGAGATTGGCTGCAGCGAACCACCGATTAGCTCTTTAACAACATGGATAAGCGCCCACTGATCGAGTGGTTTTTGTAGCACGGCGTTTGCTCGTGCAACTTGTTGCGCCTGTTTTGCAGCTGAGGGATCTCGATCAACCTCCATGAGTAGTAAGATTTGCAACTCATCGTCCCTGTGGTGGTCGCGGATGTTCTGACAGATTTGCAAGGCGTTTTGATCAGGTAAGAGTGCGTTTACAATAAACAGATCTGGATTGAGGTATTCGAGAAGTAACCTAGCCTCAGACCAGTCATGTGCGAGTAAGGTACGGTAGCCGTTCCGGTCGAGGTAGAATTTGACAAAGGCACGATCTGAGGCGTTGTTGTCTAAAACGATGACCAATGGTTTGTTTGCTGTTGCCATATCAACACCAAATAACGCAACAACCGTGCCCAGCGATTTTTAGCATATAAAATCAATAGGTTGTGGTTTAGTGGTGGATTGCGGATCTTCGTGAGAAACGCGGTTTCGTAAAAAATTCAATTATATTAATAAGTTGAAATTAGAAAGGGAGGTAGTTTCTTACTAAAAGGAGTACTTTTAAACCCAGACAACCCAGCCTGGCTCGCGGTTCTTATGGATCTTCGCTTGTGCAGTTATCTTACCTGATATATTATAGTTTCGACCGTTCCCCTACTTCCTTCGTGGTTTTTTGGAGCCTTTAGGCCGATGAAAAAACCACTCCACCTGCTGTTCATCGACAGTGCTACGGCAGATACCGAGTTGTTGTGCCAGGCGCTGCAATCCAAAGGTTATCAGTTTGAATATCAACAGGTTGACCGTGCCGAGACATTGGTTGCCGCATTGGAACAGCGGCGTTGGGATCTGGTGTTCTGCTCTGATGGTGTAGCGCAATTGGACAGTTTGAGCGCCTTGGCTCTGGTGAAGAGTAAAGGGGCCAAGCTTCCTTTTATTATTATTGCAGAGAGGGCCAGCGTCGATCAGGCCGTGGAAGCCATGCGAGCTGGAGTCAGTGACTATCTCAAGAAAGACGATGTCGATGCAGTCGCTACCGCGGTTGAGCGAGTGCTGCGCGGTTGGCATAAGGACCAGACAGCGGCAGAGGCTCTCGATCAGAGTGAAGCGCGTCTGCGTGCGCTTCTTGAGCAGCTTCCTGCCATGGTATGGACGACGGACAAAGAGCTGCGATTTACGTCGTTCCTAGGAGAGGAGCTCAAACGTCTGCATCTAACGCAGAACGAACTTGTTGGCATGACGCTTGCGGAATATCTACGGAAAAACCAGTTGGATGACTCTTCGATCACGGCACATCGACGGGCACTGGAAGGCTTCTCAGCCAGATACGATTTGGATTTGGATGGTCGAGACTATGCAGTTCATGTACAACCGCTGCGTGCACCCAGTGAGGAAATCATCGGTACCGTGGGTGTTGCGTTGGATAATACCGAACGCCGGCAACTTGAAAGACAGGTTCGCGGTGCTCAGAGAATGGAGGCGATTGGCAGATTAGCCGGCGGCATTGCCCACGACTTTAACAATCTACTATTGGTGATTGCTAACTACAGTCAGTTTGTTTTGGATGAAATTCCTAAAGACAGTACTATTTACGAGGACATCAAAGAGATCCAGGAGGCTGTACAGAGAGCCAGTGCCCTAACCAAACAGCTTTTAGCATTCAGTAGCCGTCAAATCATGCAACCAGAGATATTGGATCTGAATCGTCTGGTTGGCGAGTTGAAGAAGATGATGGAGCGGTTGATCTCTGAAGATATTCTTTTTGTCGCCAAACTCAATAGTGACATAGGATCGATCAAAGCAGACCGTAGTCAGGTAGAACAGGTGATCATGAACCTACTTGTCAACGCCACAGATGCCATGCCACATGGCGGTGAACTCAGCCTAAAAACTGAAAACGTTGACGTCGACGCTGAAATGGCCAGTAAACACATGGGCATGAAACCAGGTAGCTACGTCGCCTTTAGCGTCACGGACTCGGGTGAAGGCATGGATGAGGCGACAAAATCGAGAGTTTTTGAGCCTTTTTTCACTACCAAAGCCAAGGGTAAGGGCACGGGTTTAGGGCTATCGACGGTTTACGGCGTGGTTAAACAGAGTGATGGCTATATCTCTGTTGACAGCTCTCCGGGCGCGGGCACGACGTTCAAAGTGTATCTACCGCGTGTCAATTTAACTCCGACATCACGCAGACAGCTGAGCCCGAGCAAATCCTCGCATGAAGCACGTGATGCGATCATTCTACTGGTCGAAGACGATGATATTGTCCGCAAAGCTGCTCTGAGAACTTTGAAACGCGATGGTTATACCGTACTCGAGGCGTGCCATGGCAAAGAAGCTCTAAGCATTTGCAAGACTGGGGAAAAGCCTATAGATCTGTTGTTAACTGATGTGGTCATGCCAAACATGAGTGGTCGTGAACTGAGCCGTCTCATAGAATCATTAAAGCCCGACACTCGCACGCTCTTTATGTCTGGCTACACAGATAATATGATGTCTGAAGACTGTGAGCTAGAGGAGGGAGTCCATTTCTTGCCAAAACCCTTTACGCCAGACGTTCTACTCAGGAAAGTACGCGAAGTCCTCGACAGCTAACTAGCCTGCTACTCCACACTCACAAAAACACAGAAAGATTTTACAAAAGGTTGGTTGGACAAGGCGCTACTTCAAGCCATACTTTTTCAACTTGCGGTAGAGGGTTGTGCGGCCAATACCGAGTTGGCGGACGACTTCAGAGATGTTGCCGTGGTTACGCTCTAAGGCCGTTATAATTGATTGCCGCTCGATCTGTTCCATGGTCGCTGTTGACTCATGACCGGGCGAACTGACGAAGTTTGGAGCTGTCTCGCTTGGGGTGCTGCCGCTATCCGGCTGAGAGGTCGTCAAGCGCATGGGCAGATCTGCAGGGAGAATGACATTGTCCTTTGCTGCGACCACGGCACGTTGGATGGCGTTTTGTAGCTCTCTTACGTTTCCCGGCCAAGATTTTTGCATGAGAAGTTCCATAGCATCTACAGAGACCTCAAGGTTTGTCTTGTCGGTGGCTGCGGCAAACTCGTCGACAAACTTTCTTGCCAGCAGTGGAATGTCCTGTTGACGTTGTCGCAGGGGAGGGATCTCAATTTCAAAGACAGCAATACGGAAGTAAAGATCCTCACGGAACTTGCCTTGGCGCACCTCTTCGCTAAGGTCTCGATGGGTAGCTGCGATCAGGCGGAAGTCTGTATGTATGTCTTGCGAACCACCAACCCTTCTAAAGCTGCGTTCTTGAATCACCCGTAGTAGCTTGCCTTGCAGAGGCAGGCTGAGTTCGCCAATTTCATCTAAGAAAAGCGTGCCCCCATCGGCTTCCTTTACCGCCCCCTGACGTTGGTAGTTAGCTCCAGTGAAGGCTCCCTTCTCATGGCCAAAGAACTCAGATTCCCCCAGGGTTTCTGGAATGGCAGCGCAGTTCAACGCTACAAACGGCTTGTCTTTACGACCACTGTTATCGTGAATGGCTCGTACAACAAGTTCCTTGCCCGTACCGCTCTCGCCATGGACCAACACCGTGCAGTCACTTGCGGCTATCTGATCCATTTGCCGGAACAGCTCTTTCATCTTTGGGCTCTTGCCAACAATTCCCGGATAACCCAGACCTTCCACCTCTCTCTCGAGTTGGGTCAGACGAACAGACATGCGGTACTTGTCGACGGCATTTTGTATGGTTGTCGTCAGCTTGATTTGATCTGGTGGCTTAACCAGATAGTCGTAAGCGCCCTTGTGCATGGCCGTGACCGCGGTTTTCGCAGTATTGTCAGCCGTAAGTATGATGACAGGTAAGAGACGATGCAGGGATTTTATGTGACCAAGCACCTCAAGACCATCCATGCCAGGCAGTCCTAAATCGAGCAAAATAGCTTCTGGTACGGTCTGCGCCAGACCAGCAAGACAGCTCTCGCCATCGCCAAAGGTAGTTACGGAAAATCCAGCTTTCTCTAATACTTTCTTGGCAAAAAAACGGATCTCACGGTCGTCATCAACAACCACAACAACGCCTTTGGAATTTTTGTCTGCTTCAATAGATGGTTGCGACATGTTCAGCCATCATCATTCACGAAATGCATCTAGGGGACTGTTACCACTAAATCGAGGCTGTCGCTAGCAGTTATTTGAATGGTATCGCTACTTTCTGTATCCAAGGGTATAAAAAAGGACCCGTCACTGTTTGCCGTCAACGTGATGCTCTCTGAACTGCGCTGATTGACTGCGGTGACACTGGCTTCACCAATAACCGCTCCCGCTTCACCGTTAACCGTACCACGTCGTGGAGTGAAGTTGGCCAATGCAGCAAGCTCAGAGCGGCTCATGCCGCTCATATCGGGATTCGTAAGGATGGCTTGCATGGCTTGATCTAGCTCCGTGGCAACTCGGGAAGTGGAGAGCAGGGCGTAATGCAGGATTGTCGTTGTTGAGTTTGCTGGCAGCGAAAGATTTGTCCAGCCAAAGGTAATCTCATCTGCGTCACCACCAGCACTTCCCGGCACATCTAGCTGGTCTATGGTAAGTGTGCCCAGTCCATCTTGAAATATCAGACCAACGGTTGGCCGGTCCTCAAAGGCATCATAGGCGACGACAAATCGGTCGCTTGTCGAGGGGGTAGTTGCTGAGGCTGCAGAGTCAAAGGTAAGTAGAAGAGACTCGTTGCCCGTTTCTAAAAAAGAACGGACTTCAACGGAACTGATCGTTCGCTCACTGCTACCCGAGTTGGTGAAGATCTCCAGGTGACGAATGGTGTCTCCTGAGGTGGGCACATACACCTTGCGAGTAATGGCGATATCATCCGCCTCGGGTGGATCGACAAGCGGCTCCGCCAACATGTGTGGGCCAAGGGCTACCTCTCTACTATCTTCCAGCACCGCTGTACCCGTACCACTGGCGGGGAAGATGCTGGCGCCAAAGATATGGAAGGTATCGTTGGGAAAGGCGAGCTGAAACGCTCCTTCAGCAAAGATGTTGGAGAGAGAGCTGCTGGTTCCGCCACAGATGGTGCCATCTTCCTCAATATCAAAACGAAAGTTCGTGCTCGATAACACAAAGATCTTAATACCAATGGGGCAGACTGTGGTGTTCTCGTCAAAGGTGGCTGTTGAACTCGTTGTGCTTCCTTCAAAATCCTCCGTAGACAGTGCGGTGATGGAGCCGCCAGCAGCTATAGCAATGTCACGGCCAACGTTGGTACGAAGAAAATTCTTCACTGCCTCTTGGTTACTAAGGTCTATAGAGTCGCTGTTCAAAGCAAAGACCTTCTCGGCAATGCCACGTAATTCATCGGCGCTGAAATCGAGCACGCTGCGGCCACCACTGGTTTCGGTAATGTCGATAATAAGTGCTACTAGAGCCTCTGTGAGAGGGTGCAGGGGCACGAAATCATTGCGACCGGCAAAGAAGCCCCGTTGTGCGCCATTTGGCAGCTGTGCTGAGACAATCACAGAGCCATTGGCAGCTGTCTCAACCTTGAATTTAAAGTTACCGTTGCTATCGGTGATGTTACTGTCGAGCTGGCTTAACTGATCGCCTTCATCGTCTATAGATAGCAGAACAACAGCCGTGCCAGCCAGGGGATTGCCATTGATATCGAACAGTATCCCAACACGACCAGAGTTGCAGGAGAGCAAAAGTGCGCCTAGGAAGCCAAGTAGAGTCAGGCAGGCGTAAGGTCTACGGACAGCTCGTTGCATCTGTAGAGAAGCAGCTACGCAGTATCCCTTGAACCTCAGTATTCTCACCGCCAAGCCCGTCGTAGGCGTTTCCTCCACTTAGATCGCGTACCGCGGTACTGACTACGATGTAGTATATACCAGGTGAGGGCAGTGGGGAAAGAGGGGTTAGGGTCACTGTTTTGGCATCTGTAGAGATGGCAGTTGTCGTGTCAATAGGATTGCCCTGTTGGTCCATCAAAAAGACCGTTGACGGCATAATGGTTCTCGGGTCCATGGCCTCACTAAAGGTGACACTCGGTGTAACGGCGTTGGGCACATTCGTCGACCCATCCTGAGGATTGACATCGCTTAAGTTTGATACGGTTGGTGGCGTGGTGTCATCCCCGGCAAGCACCGTAAAGTTTGACAATATATTTGCCACCATACGGTTACCTGCAGCGATCTCGCAACTCTGGTTATTGTTCCGGTGGTAATAGTCACGCACGTTGCGATTAATCACAATGGTCTTGCCGCCAGCACTCATCTGGTTAATACAGTTGGCAACAGCCCAGTTGCCTTCTGGGCCTGCAAAGACAATGGGGTTACAACCGGTGATAGGGAAGTAAGAGGCAATAAGCGTTGATTTATCCATGACCTCGCTAAAGAATACCAGCACGCTACCATTCTGGTTGGTCGTACCTCCTGCGGGTGGTACTACTGCGGTGACAGCTGGGGGGATGGTTTCACGGTTGGCCTCAAAGATGCGGCTATCATCAGCGCCGAGCTTGTTGCCGGCACGGTCTTCAACATTACCGGAGATAAAGATCTCCCAGTCGTTTCTGTCTCCAGAGCCGTGATTGAGGCTGGATTCGGCAATGAGGCGCACATGCATGCCGTTGTCAGCAATGTCCATGGAGGTTGGCTTCACATTACCGTTTCTGACACGAATCAGTTTGATGTTACTGCTGTTCAGGGTGAGCTCGTTCATGGGTTCAGAAAAGTTGATGTCGATGTAGGGACATTTGTCCTGAATAGACTCGCCATCATCAGGGCTTACGCTGACAACCGTTGGCGCGGTCGTGTCGGCAACCGCCTGGCTGGTAAAATTGCTGGTCTGTGGTGCATCCATGAGATTGCCCGAGAAATCCGCAACCGCTCCCGTTGCCGTTAACACGTGGTTTGTGGAGAGGTCTATCGCTGAAATGGGTTTAAACATCACCTTTTGCAGGGTTGGGTCGGCTTCCAAGGTCAGGGTAATATGAGCTGGGTTGCCGAACTCAGTCATGTAGAAGTTATCTAAGGTGATGGTAGCTGGATCCAGCGGCTCGTTAAACACCATATGTGGAAAAACTCTTTCGTGGACGCTGTTTACGTTTAGCATCGGCCCAACGTGGACGAGCTCAGGATTGGTAACGTCTGCGCCGCCAGTGAAGAAGACGTTGTAACTATTATAAGTGATGCTGTTGCCACCATAGGCGCCGATGTTGCGGGTGCCACGGTTCGGTAGGGTGTTTCCTGAGAGGTCCGCAACACAGCTGGTGACGACAAAGCCGTAGCAGTTGTTGGTCTCCATATCGCTTGGGTTATCGGGCGTAAAGGTAGCGATCGTACCCTCGGCATTGAGGGCGGTGGTACCGTCAATAGGTACAGAAGTGCCGGGGTTGCAAGAGTTCAGCTCAAAGACAAAGACGTTAGGAATGTTCCCGCCACTGAGGTTACAGACGGGATCCACCACACTGCCCACGATGGTGTCAGGATCAATCGGTTCATCGAAGTAGATGGTAAAAATGGTACTTGGTGAGGCATCCGGCGTGTTGTCTGCCGGAGTCATGGCCGAGACTTTGGGTGGGGTCTTGTCTTGGAAGAATCCGCCACCTCCAGCCGTGGTAAAGACGGCACTGTAGCTCGAGCTCAAAGCGTTGCCAGCGCGATCGGTAAGGCCAACCAGGGCCTTACAATCGTAGTCGGCACTGGCAGCTAGAGGTTTGCTGTTTGGAGTAAGCACTGCCTGGGTGTTTCCAGTTGCCGGAGTTGCCGTGATACCAATAGGGCTACCTGTAGAAACACGCACTATCTGCAGGTTGGCTGAAGTAATGGTAGAGGCATCCATGGGTTCGCTGAAGGTGACCACGCAGTTGGTATTGCGATCCACACTGGTTGCACCATCCGCAGGGTTGGAGCCGAGCACGCTTGGGGCAATGTTGTCATGGTTGATCGTTAGGGTATCGGCACCGCTCTGTTTGGGCCCGACGATTTGATAGACGGTGAGGTTGTTTGCGGTATTGGCATTGAGTGGCACAGAGAGGCTAAAGGTGCCACCACCGCCACAGGTGGTGTTGACTGTACTTGAGCCACCTTCCACATAAACCGTGCCTGTGGTTGGGGTACAGTTGTCGCCGCTTAAGGTGATGGAGCCGGTGTTGACATAGTCACCATCCGAGTGGCTGGTGACATTAGGCGTGGGAGGCAGGGAGCCATCATCCATCACAGCAAGCATGTCAAAGTATAAGGTAAAAGACTCATTGGTTGAGAGCGTATACTGCATGAACAAAACGCAGCCGGTATCATCGCCGGGATCCATCTTGCCACCGGTGACATGGGGCGAGAAGTCAAACCCTGGGTAACCCTCAAAGGCGGAATCATAAGCCTTATCCGGCCAGACACAGTCAAAGAGACCGTTGCTATCGGCATCGTCGTTGATATCAGCAAGGTTGAGACCATCGGTGCCGCAGTCAGCTGTAGAGAGATTGGTATTGACCGCGGTGATAATGCCAGGGCTTCCTGAGGTCGCCTGCAGGCCGGTAATGACATAAGAGAAGGGAGAGTAGAAGGTTGTATTGGTTGGATAGGTTGCCGGATCGGTATAGGTATAGGGAGAGCCATCATCAGCAAGATTCGATTTGTTGACGATTTTGGCGTAAAACGAGAGCACATGTGTGGTGTCGTTGTAGTCTGTGGAACAGCTATCAGGATCAATGAGTCCCATACATTTGTTAATCTCTCCAGTAGACTTGGAAGTATCGTCGATAGCACAGTCGTTAACGCCGGCGCTATCATTTGGTGAGAGCGCAAAGAGCGGGCTCAAAGCAGAGCTATCCTCTCCAGGAGCGCTGGTCAGCTCATAGGTAACTTCACCAGTGATCGCGTCGTAATGGGCCGCATAGCTGCCCACCTTTATATAGTTACTGGCTTCGCCATCTTGGGATTGGTTTGAGCCGCTGCAGGCGAAGAAGGTGAGTGAGACTGCTGATGTCAGCAACAGAGACAGCAGATTTTTGTGCATAATAAAAAGCCCCCTCATTTCGACAGGCTGTCAGCCATTCGCTTATCCAATAGCGGGCAGGCTACAGCTTTTGCGCTCCAAGGCTTTCACCCTGGGTGGCCCTTTCGACGAAGATGCTGCAGTCGTCGGTAAGGACAGGTTTACTGGGTTTTCCTCTACCCCCAATCTATTTATTATACGCGTTTTTGATTCATTGGGTCAAGCTAGAAAATTTAATGAAATTATATGGTTACGAAATCATGGCTGGACCTTTAGCAAAAAATCTTTCACGGATCTTTTCCAACCGATCATAAAACACCCTGGGACGAATAGGTTTGGCGATATAGGCATCCATGCCCGCATCAAGGCAGCGCTTCTCATCTCCCTTCATAGCGTGCGCTGTCATGGCGATGATAGGAATATGCCCACCACGCTCTTTTTCCATTTCGCGGATGGCAGTTGTCGCTTCAATACCACCCATCTCTGGCATCTGGATATCCATAAGAATGAGGTCATAATCATGTTTATCTAGCATCTTCAATACCTGTCT
Organism: Oligoflexia bacterium; assembly: GCA_028277945.1. Lineage (GTDB taxonomy): Bacteria > Bdellovibrionota_G > JANQFH01 > JANQFH01 > JANQFH01 > JANQFH01. Next base: position 54,119 of record JANQFH010000056.1, on the reverse strand, counting down.
GCCGTTGCTTGCTATATCAACTTGGTGTCCATGTTTTTCCAACAGTTTAATGGCTACGCTCTGGTTGACGAGATCGTCTTCTGCTAGAAGGATTCTATACTGCTGGGGCGATGTTGGCTTGTTCAGCGTATTAAAGGCGTTAATCAGACCTGTTAAAAGATCGGCTTGTCTAATGGGTTTGGTTACATAACTTACTCCCATAGATCGGCAACGAATAGTTCCTTCTTGCAGGCCTGTAGAGGTAAGCATCATGACGATTACGTCTGGTGGCTTGTTCTGTTGAGTCAATTGCTGTGCTAGGGTAAATCCGTCTGATTCAGGTAGCTCAGCGTCAACCAAGGCCAGGTCGAACGGTTCCTGATTCTGTTTGACAGTGTCTATAGCAGCATCAAAGCTACTGGCAATCGCGACTTCCATCTGCCAGCCACGTAACAATGTGGCAAGTAGCTGACAGTTTGTCGCATTGTCATCAACAATCAAAACACGACGATCCATGAGTTCTTTTGCTTGCGGCTGTTGCTGCTGCAGTTCGTAGTTTGGCTGGGTTTTAAGCGCAACGGTAAAATGGAAGGTGGAGCCCTTGCCAACCTCACTTTGGATCCAGATTTTACCTCCCATCATCTCTACGAGCTTAGATGAAATTGTCAGCCCTAGTCCCGTTCCACCGTGTTTTCTCGTCATCGAGCCATCCGCCTGAGAAAAAGAATCAAAGATCAACTTTTGTTTCTCTTTCGGCACACCGATACCGGTATCGCTTACAGAGAAGTGCAATACCACCTTCTTGTTATCACTCATCGATTCTACTTCTACCCTAGAAACAACCTCACCTCTTTCCGTAAACTTAACAGCATTGTTGACAAGATTTAGAATAATCTGTCGTAACCTTATGGCGTCACCGATCAGAACAATTGGAACCTCCTGAGGAATCAGACAGCAGAGCTCCAACCCTTTCTCATGGGTACGGCGTGCAACTGTCTGCATGACTTCATCGAGACAGTTACGCAGATCAAAGGTCAACTCATTTAGCTCTAGTTTACCCGCTACGATTTTGGAGAAGTCGAGGATGTCGCTGATAATGGTGAGGAGCGAATCGGCCGATTGGCTGATGGCTTGGAGATACTCTTTCTGTTCCGGCGTCAGTGGAGTGTCGAGTAGCAGTGCGGTCATGCCAATGATGCCGTTCATCGGCGTGCGAATCTCATGGCTCATATTAGCCACGAATTCGCTCTTCGATTTATGCGGATTTGCTTGACGTAGTTCTTGCGTACGCTTAGCCACCTCTTTCTCGAGGTTTTGGCTATGAAGCTGAAGCTGTTGGTCTCTAGTTTGAATCTGGCTTAACATTTCGTTGAAGCTATCGGTCAGTTGACCAATCTCATCGTTACCATCCTTCTTAGCACGCACAGAATAATTTTTATCATTGGATACTTGTCGGGTAATCTGTGCCAAGTGCAGTATTGGTCTGGAAACCAAACGCTGTAGCTTTGAGGAAATCAGCAAGACAATTAAAGAACTCAATAGAGCCACGCTTATAGCAATTAAAATGTACTGGTCGATGAGGTTATACAGTTGTTTGAGATCAGAGCGTAGATAAACGATTCCGATATTCTTGTTATTGTATACAGCCATTTTGAACACTTCGAGTGTCCTATCGACAAAACGATGGCCGTCAGCCATCATAGGTTTGGCTGCCACGGCAATGCTTCCCTGACGTGTGTACTTAGCAAATATCTTGCCGCTATTGTCATAGACTGCTGCTGCGAGAATATCAGGCAGTGCATGGAGTTCGGCAAGCGTCACGGTTGCTCCCTGGCGGTCGTTAGATGCAAGCGCCGCGGAGGTGTTATGTATGGCCAATCCTGTCATCGCCGACAGATTGTGTAGGATAACTTTACGCAATCGCAAAACGTCGAACACGGCAAGCGTAGAGCAGGCTATGATAAGTGCTGCTCCGCTGGTTACAGCAATCAGCAGAGTGAGTTTTCTGCCTAGAGAAATATCTTTAAATCGAGACATGAGCTATTTTTAGGAAAACCGAATTTTATGTTCGAAGACTATTTGAGGCGAGCTGCTAAGGATTTGCTTTTACTAACTTAAATTATATTCTATCTATGGTTGTATGTGTAGATTTCTATGTATTGCATACCTATGAAGTCGACATCGGATTAATGGTTGGCAGATTGCTGATGCTACTGTCATCTTCATTAAAACCGTCTTGGGTGAACACAATAGTATAATCCCCGTAGCCGGCAGAAGCGTCTTTGCGTGTCAGCGTCAGTTTCCACGAGTCCTCAAGGCTACCCGTGCCACCAGCTTCGATTGCACCAACCGTGAAGTGCTTTGAGCTAGCCATTTGGATGTCTAGATTGGCTAGATCATCGGCATAGGTGCCTTGTCTAGACTGATAGCGTTCCTGTGCGGCACGGACAGAGCTTAGATAGTTGTAAGCTTCTGAGGCCTTGGAGCGCTCAACCGAATCGCGAAACTTGGGTACCGCGAAGGCTGCGAGCACGCCAATGATAACAATAACCACCGCAAGCTCGACGAGAGAAAATCCTCTCTTGCTTGTTCGTTTTATAATTTGTTTATTCATTGTTAGTTTCTCCTTAAACAAAAACATACGTTGAAGCAAAAAGAATTCGTTTTGCCTTACTCCTTTTAGAGTAGAATACAATAATTAAATGAGAAATCATACTAGAGTAAAATACAACTGAGTATAATTTTACAGATACACGAAGATGGTAGGTTTATGTCATATTTATTAAGAGGGGAAGGCGCCACGATTGTCTCAGAATGAGCAAGCAGACAAAGTTTTGATAGTTGATGACGATCCGATCAATCGCCAACTGCTCATGGGTATTCTGGGCAAGCAGAACTATGTGCTCTCAGAGGCTCACAACGGCGTCGAGGCCGTCTCCATGGCGCGAGAAATCAAGCCCGATATTATTCTCCTCGATATCATGATGCCAGGCAAAGACGGTTTTGATGTCTGTAAGGAACTAAAACAAGACGAGGCTTTCGCTGCTGTGCCCATTGTCTTTCTCTCGACACTTGCAGAAGTAGATCAGAAGATGAAAGCCCTTAAGCTTGGTGCTGTAGACTATCTGACCAAACCGTTTAATCCAGAAGAGGTTATGGTTCGTGTTGAAAACCATCTGAAAATGCGCCGCAGCCATCTTAAGGCGCTCAAGAGGTAGGAGGTGTCATCGGTGGAGAGAAGGGGCCCGTTGTTATGCAGTTTGGGCTTGGTCTTGATTTTGGTTCCAACTTGATCTAATTTCAGACAATCGTCTAGGAATATTCCAGAATGTTTTTGAAGATGAAGGATTGGTTTTTCATGTTGCCAATGCGAGTAAAGATCGTTGGTTCGATCTTTTTGCTTGTGGTGATCACTAGTGCTCTCCTTTTTAGCTATCTGCCGCTTAAACTTTCCGAAGAGATGCTTAAGGTGGAGCAGCTGCACGCAAAAGGCGTTCTCTCAACCCTAGGCAGTGTGTTTACCGACCTTGATGAGAACAGCGACTATCAGACCATTGGCACTGTATTGGAGCAGATGGTTTATAATAAGGACGCTGCCTACCTCGATGTCGTCTTGCCAAACAATCAAACCGGTACCCGAGCCGGTGTATTAAGCTTGCAAGCGAACTTCCCCACTAACCGAGAGGAGTTTGCCACAATCAACCAAGGTGGACAACTCTTTGCCGTGCTGCCCGTACCGATGGCCAATACAGATCAGATGGTGTTGCTACGGGGAGTGTTCCCGCTGCAACAGATTAAAGCGGCAAAGGGTTCTTTGCGCCGGCAGTTGCTCATAGTCTGTGTGCTGTTGTTGGTGATCGGTAGCATTGTCGCCCATCTTACTTGGCACTCTGTTGCCTATCCGTTACGGCGTATGTTTAGTGCGGCAAAGGCAATTAGGCAGGGCGATTTGGAAAAGACATTGCCTATCTTTTATATGGATGAAGTGGGGCACCTAGCTCAAGAGATGAACGCCATGGTGCTGTATCTGCGGGAAATGGCTAGTGTCGCGGACGCCATTGCTGCAGGTGATATTACCGCGAAGGTGGCAACGCATTCAAAGAAAGATCGTTTTGGTAGTGCCTTTAAAAAGATGACCGGGACGATTCATCACACCATCAGTCAGATTCGTAACGTCTCCAACACCGTATCCAAGTCAGCCAGTGGCATTAACCATGCTGCTGGTCAGCTAGCAGACGGGGCCGAGTCTCTCACCAGCTCATCGGAGGAGACATCCTCTACCATTGTTGAGATGGCATCCCAGATCCAACAGCTGGCGCGAGATACAGAAGCCCTTGCTGCTAGTGTTGATCAGATGTCTGCTTCAACTGCGCAGATGAATGTAACCTTGGAGAAAACGGCAAAGAATGGTGAGTCTTTGTTACAGGCAACCAGTACCACGGTTGATCATATTGATCGGGTTAGCGCGATATCCAGGGAGTCGGTGGGTAGTGCCAAGGCCGGTGGTGATAGCCTCAAAGCGAGCATCAACCAGATTGGTCAGCGCTCTGAGGAGATTGGCAACATTGTTAGTGTTATCCAAGAGATCGCTGATCAAACCAACCTCCTGGCTTTGAATGCCGCTATTGAGGCGGCACGGGCCGGTGAAGCTGGCAGGAGTTTTGGCGTGGTTGCTGATGAAGTCAAGCGTTTAGCAGAGCACGCCATGACGGCTACCGAAGAGATTCGCCAGCTTATCGATACCGTACAACAGGAAACCGGCGAGGCGGTTTCGCTAACACAGAATGTCCTGGCGCAGATCGTCGGTTCGATGGAAGAGCAGGCCAATGCTGCCAATGAAATGCTGCGAACCTCAGATAACATGTCCAATTTGACCAAAGAGATTGCCCACTCGGTTCATGAGAATGCTAAAGGTGCTAACGAAAATACCAAGGCGGCGGAACACATCAATCAGGTAACGCAACAGATGCTTTCTGCCACAGTGGAGCAGAAAAAGGGTATGGAAGTTGTGGTCAAGGCAGTTGAATCGATAGTCCGGGTCTCCCAAGAAAATGCGCGCACCTTTGAGGAGATGCGTGGTGTGGCCGCAAGCCTATCGCATGAATCCGAAGCGCTAAAAGCAGAGATCGACTCCTTCAGAGTCTAGAACGCCGCTCTCAAATCCCATCGCTTCTCCATCGCTTACATTAAATAATAAATGTTCATGATGTCTTCTATTGGCGACCGTTATTTTTGCATTGCGTTACTAAACGGACAAAAAAACAGTAGAAAAAAGGGTTGCTTTGCTAGAAGGGATATGGTCGGATACTCCATATGATTTTTAACTCAGCTACCAGAAGGAGAATGAGCATGAAGGATGGTAAGCGCCTACGGCGGTGGTCTCTATTGGCCTCGGCTTTTTTGGGTCTCGCTATATTGGTTGGCGGCGTGCAGTGGCTCAACAGTGCCGACCACACTGATAACCCTGGTTCAAGTGAAGCTAATTTGGACATATTGGACTTCTACGCCTTTTCTACTTCGGGTGGCGACAACCTGGCCTTGGTGATAACGGTAAGCGGGTTCCTCGCCTCTGGAGAACAGACAAACAATGCCGCTTTCAACCCCAATGCTCTCTACCAGTTCAAGTTTAGCGATGCGCGCGATGGCGTCCCAGATGCGGTGATGCAGGTACACTTTACCGGTAGTGGCACCTCACAAACCGTGAACGTGCGGGCGTTATCAGCGCCATCGGTTACGACTGCCACCGGCCAAGTCTTTGAGGGTACGGTAATCGCCTCGGGTGCATTTAATACGACCTTCACCGGTGGTGGCGTTACTGCCTTTGCCGGTCCTCGCGACGATCCCTTCTTCCTTGACCTCACGGGCGATATGAGCCTTACCAGCGTTCTCAACGCTGTCTTCGGCGCCGCCCTTGGTACGACTATAGGAAGCCCTACCGAGCAGACACTCGCTTTTTCTAATCCAGGTACCGATAGCTTAGCGGGACTCAATGCGTTAGCGATCGTCGTCGAAGTGCCTAAAGCAGATATTGCTGAGGCATTGGGTGTAGCGAGTGACGCCACCATCTATGCCTGGGCTACGACCGATGAGGAGACCTCGTAATGCGTAAGGAGAAAAACATGCGACGCTTTTCTAAATTTACTATTCTGTTGGCTGCTGTGTTCCTGCTGCAAGGTTGTGAGGATGATGCCGCCACCACCTTTTCGCAAGTTGACCGTCAAGGCGTACCAGCAGTCAATACGGTGTTTCACCACCCACAGTCGGTTTCCACCACGGATCTTTTTGACAAGACAGCGTATAACTTAGCACTGCCGGCAGACGACGTTGCCACTTACTTGTCGTTGTTTACCACGGTTTTGACTGCCACGGGCAATGCCGATCCAGCAGGTACTGCGGCTGCGGTCTTTCTCCCAGATGTCATGCCGATAAACCTAGGCTCTACCACCTCAAACTTTGCAACTTTGGATGGACGCAAGTTAGAGGATGATGCAACCGACGTAGCGCTTACCGTTGCGGTCGGCGCGGCAGCCCTACAGAGCGATAATGTGGATGCGAACGACAAGGCGTTCCTATCCACCTTCCCCTATCTGGCTGCACCTCATTAGTCTATAATGAAGGATAGACGTCTCAAGAGCAGTGGCTGGCAATGGCCACTGCTCTTGTTTTTACTGCTTGCAGTTGTTCTCATTGTAAAGTTCCAGATTACGCCTACGGTTGTCGTTGATGACGAGCTGCTACGCGCAGCGCTTGCCAGCAAGCGGCCGCAGCGTCCCACCATGTCTGATAGCATTGAGTTTTTTTCCCAGCGCCTCACGCAACAGCCAGATGATCACAGCGCTAGGGAACGTTTGGTCCAGGCGTATCTGTTGCGGTTCAAAGCCTATGGTGAGCTTGCCGATGTTGAGGTAGCGCACAAACATCTAATGGATCTCATACGAGTTTATCCAGAGAGGGCCGTATTATATGCGGATTTGGCTGGAGTGGAGCTAACCCTGCATCGATTCGACCGCGCAGCTGCTGTTATAGACGAAGCACTGCAGTTGCGGGGCACGCAGGTTGAGCAAAAGGTACTACTGCGGCAGTTCGATGTTCTCTGGGCGCGTGGCTACTACGATGCGGCGGTGAAAGTGATTGATACACCGGTAATCAGTAGAAAGACATTTGACTTTCTCGGTCGCGACGCCCGACTGCAGGATAGGCTTGGCAATATGGAGTTGGCAAAACAACGTATGGTGTCTGCCTATCACCGTGCCAAAGCCTATGCAGAACCAGCTATCGTGGTTGCCTGGACGCTGTTGGAGTGGGCCCACTTTGAGTTCCACAGTGGCGAGCCGCGTAAGGCTGTGGCGCTCTTGGCTGAGGCGCTACAACGGTTACCTGGTTATCCTGCAGCGTTGGCAGCTCTCGCAGAGATTGCTTATGGCGTTGATAGAAATCTGCCGGTAGCACGCTCACTCTATCTGCACGCCATAGCAAATGGTGGTGAAGCCGATCTCTATCTGCCGCTCATGGATATCGAAGACGAGCTTGGCCGCAGCCACGAAGCTGATGAGTATCGCCAGCGATTTCTGCAAGCGGTTGCCAAGTATCCTCAGCATGAGCAGCTCTTCTATCGCCCCTTGGCCCTGCTCTTAGCACAGAGTCCAGAGACGCGCGACAAAGCCTTGGCCTATGCAAACAAGGATCTGCAGCTGCGCCAGAATAGCACCGCCTACCATACCTTAGGCTGGGTGCTCTATCAGCAGGGAGATCTGTCCGGAGCAAAAGCGGCGCTGTTAAAAGCAGCCGCCTGGGGTGAAGCGGAGCCCACGGTCGCCTATCACTTAGGTTATGTTCTCTTTGAGCTTGGTGAGCGCGCTGCCGCCAAGCCACACCTAGAAGCCGCCTTGTCTGGCTCTGTGGAGCTTGGTCACAGAGATGTTGCGGAGTGCCGGCGCCGTCTGCGCTTAATCTAGCGTTGTCGTCTGCGGATCTTTTAAACCGGTCGGCCCATGGCAGTTTGCCCACAACACGCGACGCTCCTCTCTGTTTCATGGGGCTGTGGATAGCGTAAGAGGTCCGGCGTGATTTTAAACCGCTCACATTCCAGCTTGAGCCACTCTTTGAGTAGATTAGCTATGAGTTGGTAAAAGTCATGCGTGGCAACCAAGAGGAGACGATCGCTAAATGCCTGTGTCCATCTGCCAAGATGATCTTCGAGGAACTTTCGTTCGGCATCGCTGGTAATGAGTCTCTCTTGATGTAAACTCTCTTGCTCGGCTTGCGCCTCCTTAAGACAGAGAACGCTCATAAAGCCAAGTTCCATCTTTATGGCATCCGGTGGTCCTTGGCCAGCAACTGGCTTCTGGGCAAAGGCCTGGTAAAAGCCGGTGATATCGGCGAGCACAGCGCCACGTTCGACAAGGTGGTAACTCGCTTCAAAGGGTAGACAGAGCATCTGTGTTGAAAATAACCGATGGTAGACGGGCTCTAACTCTTCGTAGCTGCAAAACTCTCTGGTTAGCTTTTCTAACAGTATCCCTAACTCTGCCGAAGTAAAAACGGTACCCAGAGTATCCCTGGCCACAGCACGCATGGTCTCAAGGTTTGATCTGTTGGGAAAGTCAAAACCTAGAGCGAGAGTAGCGTAGATGTCTGCCCGCCAAATGTTTCTCAGGATGTTTTGCTGCTGTTCCATCACTTAATTCGCCTTCACTGTCAGGGGTACCCACATCGAGTAATTTTTGCGGCCACCAACATCACCCTGCGAACCCTCCCATATAGCGAACGACAGGCCTGTTTTCGTGCCAACGCTTAACTGAGGATCCTGCTCATCGCCTGTTGCCAATTGCCGCGCTATAACCACAGACCAACTCCCCTCTTGCCACACGCCAGAGCCCTCGGCATTTTGCTGTTGCTGGGTTGTCAACGTGCCAAAGCCTGCGGCAATGAGGTCTTCAACGGGCCTGCGGCGCTTTTGTAGGGATACGGGGTTGTGGGCATTTAGGGCGATTTCCTCACCAAACTCGTAACTGTCCACCCAGGTGTGTGGGTATAGCTCCTTGATACCCTGGAAACCGGCCTCAACATCCTTCTGCCACGCGGCTTTCCAATAGTAGATGGCAACTCCGTAGTCTTTGGTGCCCATAAAGGGCGAGGTCTTGTCGAACTCTCTAACGGGGAATTGGATGGCACAGGCGTCACTAGCGTGGTGGCTCTGCATCTGAAAGTCTTGAGTGGGATCGTCCCAGGTTAGACGCAGGGCTAGCCAGACGTTGTTGTGTATGGCTTGCACGTTGAGCTTTTGGACCGTTGTTTGCACTCGGGAGGGCGGTGTCACCACCTGTGGTAGTAAGATTACAGTCGTCTTTGCAACGTCATCCCATAAGTTAGCTTGCGGATCAGGAGCTGAAAGATCTTGGTTAGACAAAGCACTATAGTGTGCAACGATCTCCTGCGCACCTGCCGGTAGGCAGCAAAAAAGGCTTATCAAGATTAAGATTTTTTTCATGCCGAACCTCATGCGGTATTATGACGATAGACTTGGTGCTTTGAATCAAACAACGGCCGCTGAAAGAAGGGCTCGGTATAAGGCACCCGCACCACTTCATCGCCTTTGTCGTTGTAACCAATCGCCTCTTTTGCAGCTGCCTCAAAACGGGTGATGATCTTTGGCGTGTTGCCAAACAAGAGAAAAGCCGCCAAAAGCTTCTTATCGGCTTTTACTTGGCGGTAGAGCTCAATGGCTTTGTCAACACGGGGCCCAAACATCTGTAGTAGGAACTCGCGCGGCACATTTATCGGAGGAACGTAGTAGACGTTGGGTTCGAGGCCGAACTGAGGGTAAAGCGGCAGGGCAACCTGCTTCACATGGACAATATAGTCGATTGGATTGTCAGGATTGACTGCCTGCGGTTTTGATAGCCATCCTTGCAAACGGATCTTGCCAATACAGGTTTGCACACAACGTGGCTGCTCACCTTTCTCCAACAATGGATAACAGGCAATGCACTTTTCCGAGGTACGCGTGACCATGTTGTAGAAACTCTTTTTGTAAGGGCACGCCTTAACACACTCCTTGTAACCGCGACACCGGCTCTGATCGACCAAGACGACGCCATCTTCCTCTCGTTTGTAGATCGCCTTGCGCGGACAGGCGGCAAGGCAGGCAGGGTAGGTACAGTGGTTACAGATGCGCGCTAAGTAGAACATCCAGACGTTATGGATGCCCTGAAAGAATGCGCCCTTATCGACGACGCCGCTGACCTCGTCTTCACCGATATTGGGGTGAGCGTATTCCGACTGCTCCGGTAGGTATCCTTGGGCTCTTTCGCCAAAGGGTGCCGATTCAAAAACGGTCTTGCCCTTATAGGTGGTGCCGCCCCACTTTTGGCTACCCAACTTGTTTAGCAACTTAACATCCCAAGCCTTCGGGTAAAACCCGTAGGGTTTGGTTTCAACGTTGTTCCAGAACATATTTTCCTGGCCCCTGCCTGAGGTCCAGGTGGTTTTACAGGCTACGGTGCAGGTTTGGCAGGCAATACACTTGTTGGTGTCAAAGACGTAGGCAACCTGCCGACGCGGTCGCTTTTCCTCATAGGGATATTTCATTTTCCGATTCAGCTGCCAGTTTTGCACATCACCCATAACTACTCCTTAGTCGTAAAGACGCCTTTGAGATATCGCTGCAGTTCTTTGCTTTCGTAAGTTGGTCGTAGCTTTTCAGCTGCAGGCTTCCACAAACGCTGGCCGTTCATGCCGCCATTTTCAGCCTTGGTAATTTTTACAAAGGCTTCACGTGGCGCACCTGTTGGGCAGTGCACATCTGGAGCAAAGCCTTTGCCAATCTTTTGGCCAATGAGGTTCTTTCGTACCAGGCTATCGGTCATCCACGTTGGCTTCAGCCAACCACGGGTGGCACTCTGATGCGAGCCACTGCGAAAAATTGCCTGATAACCGGTAGTAGGACTCTTTGCCAGTCCGTCTTTGCGAACCTTACTGCCGGCAACAGATCCGTAGCTAGCGCCAAACATGTTGTGCCACATTCTCGTCACACCTCTGGGAGTGCCAGGATAGTATCTGGCCCGGCAGAGCAGTCGTGACATCTCGTAGGCCGAATCGTTCTTTTTCCAGCCACGATAGGGTCGGTCGTGTGGATCGGCATCCACGTAGATGTAGTCACCGTCTTCGATGCCCAACGATTTAGCATCGTAGGGGTTGATATCTAGGTAGGCCTCATTGACATAGGGCATACGTTTGTCTTCTCGATGCATATCGCCAAACGGCCCAAACCAGACACTTACGATATCAATGTCTGCTGCGGTGGTATGTGCGCCATGACGGTACTTTGGGGTGTGGAAAATAAAGCGGAAGCCTTTCTTCTTTAACGGGTGCTCGGTCTGTTTCACTTGAGTCCAACTTTTGACAATATGTCGTGCTTGCCGCACATCTGCTTCTTGGTTGTCTGGGCTGACCCCATATTTTTCCGGACGCATGGGCCTTAAGGCTGGGTGTGGACGGGCGACGATGACATTGGGTTCGTAGAATGTTGAGTCGATCGGCTCGCGATAGACCGGAAGGTTTTCACCACTGTCGATAAACTCCTGTTCATCACGATAGAACTCGAGTCTGCCCGTCTTGGTATAATAGGGTTTTTCCTCATTGGCCTGTTCCCAAGCGCCAACTTTGGGATAGGTGCGTGACATCAGCAGCGACGGAATCCCCGCTTTTGCTTTCTCTTCAAGATCGTCGATATGATAGCCCTTGGTGGCGTTGGTGAGATCGATAATCCGTTGTAGGTAAACCGGCACCTTGTCTTTGTGCACAAAGTGCCAGTAGTCTCGATAGCGACGATCACCAGTAAGCTTGGAGAGCGCCTTGCCAATACCAGCAGCAACCTCAATGTCGCCCCGCGTGTTGAAGATTCGTGGTAGTGGCGTACGTGGATAAATATAGAGGAAGGGGTTGGTAACCGAGATCGTCATATCTGGTTGTTTGAGTTCAGCCCAGCTGTCTACTGGAAAGACAATATCAGCATACTCACACGAGGCAGTCCACCACCACTCATTGATGCCAATAAACTCAACACGTGGCAGAACGTTGACCACCGTGTCATAGTGGCCTTTAGCGTTACCAATGAGAGAGTTGCTGTTGGACACCAAAATCGACTTTGTTGGCGTAGGCATGTGGGATTTGCCGGTTATCATGGTGTTGCCCATGCGTAAGGGCTGGTCTCCATGGTTGAAGTAGTGCACGGACTCACCTTTAAAGTAGCCTTTGATCTTGGCCGGAGATTTTTCATCAAGCGTAATGTTGAATGGGTCTTCAATAGTAAACTGTCCAAGGCCGCTAAAAAAAGCTGCGCGGTAGTTCCCTGCGTAGCTGCCAATGTTGGCTCCCACCTTGCCGATGTTCTCGGTTAGTGCTGCCAGCAGAAAGCAGCTACGGTCTTTGAGGTCGCTGTTAAAGAACTGATTTGGCCCCATTCCCATGGCAAACAGAGTCTTACCGCGATTTTCCATAAGGGAGTTGGCAAACGCGACGATACCCTTCTCGGGGGCCCATGTGATGGATGCAACCGTAGAGAGGTCAAAGTTGTCCTGGATGTACTTCTGGAGTAGGGCAAAGGCAGGCTGTACTTCTACGGTGTCACCATTGGCGAGTTTGACGCGATAGCTACCGGTTAGAGCAGCTTTTACCTGCTTTTTGTCATACTGCTTACCATAGTCATCGCGGTAGAGCGGTGTTGCTTTGGAGCTCTTCTCATCCCAAACGACGTAGTCACCCCACTCCTGCCGCATGGCCGCGGAAACTGCCGGCCCAGCCTGTAGCGGTGGCGGTGGCAGTTTTTCTCCCTTTTTTAGCACCTTGATGTGGTTATTGAGGGGTTTTTCGCTCTGGTCCTGCCAAATGTCTCGGGTCTTGATAAGGGCTAGATTGTCCATGCGCACTAACAGCGGTAAGTCCGTGTAGCGCCGTAAATACTCTGGGCTGTAAGCCTTCTTCTGAAGTAGCAAGTTGCAGACTCCAAGAGCCAGTGCCGGGGTGGTGCCTGGTCGTACCACGAGCGCCTGATCTGCCTTTGACGTGGTGGCGCTGTACTCGGCGGCGATGACAAAGACCTTGGCGCCTTTAAGCCGTGCCTCTGTCATCCAGTGTGCATCGGGCATCTTTGTCGTGATCCAGTTCATTCCCCACGGCACAATCAGGGAGGTATGCTCGACATTTACCAGATCCCAATCCACGGTCTGTTGGCCTGTTACCATGGGGTGTCCTGGTGGTAGATCCGTATGCCAGCTGTAGTTATCCCAGCCGCGTCCACCAAGCGCTTGTTCTGGTTTGACGCCACGAACCTGTTGGTCCAGCAGCGCCATCATGTTGGCAAGTCGATACTGGGCAAAAATGCGGGTAGCCCCAAGAGCAGCCATGCCACCCCTAAACTTCAACGTCTGCACACCAGCACCACGCATGGCTTGAATCATCTCGGGGTCGTAGCCCTGCGCTTTAAGGAACCTCTCGCCCTTTTTACCGCTATAGGTTGTAGTAATGTTTCTCAGGGCCTTGGCGGAGAGGTCAAAGGCCTCTTCCCAAGAGATCTTTTTCCAAGAGTCTTGACCGCGGTTGAGATACTTTTTTGGAATCGCACCGGTTCTAAAGTCACGTTCAAAGCCTGATTGAATCCACGCGAGAAAACCGCTACGTACCATGGGTTCTTTGCAGCGTCGGTCACCATAAAAACGGCGGATGAGAGCGAGTCCCTTTTGACAGCAGCGAGGATCCCAACGATGCGAAGCTTTGTTGCCGTAGATGTCGGTTGCCTTGCCATAGCCAAAGGATGGCCCGATGCGAAAGGCAACCCCGTTCTTTACATAGGTGGTTAGCAAACAGTTGTGGGTATCATTGGGTGCACAGAGGAAGTTGAAGGTGGAGTCAAAATGATAGAGGCTACGGTAGAGTTTTTCCCAATCGCGATTCGGGTAACCTCCAAGCGGATTGTCATGGTCAAAGGGTTCTAAGAAGGTAAACAGCTGTAGGGGCTTTGTGCAGCTGCTAAGAGCGGCAAGGGTGCCCGATGAGAGGGCTATCTTCAGAAACCGGCGACGACTAACGGTGCTACGCATCTTTCAACTCCTTCTGCAGCCTGACACTCCTGCCACTGAAAATCCTAAACGACAGGCCACTGAAGAACATGATCTAGATCATAAATTCAGCAGATTCATAACATAGATGATATTGGATCAAGACGGTCTTATTAAGCCAAGGTTAAAAAAGGTTGATTTAGATCATATACAGTAGCGCCCATAGCAGCTATTCCATGCTAAGTAGATGGAATAAAACCTTCGAGCCAGTGTTTCTATAAGGATGTTAGCCATTATGGGTAGCGTCCCATGAAGACTGGCCTACAGGTAGGGTTGGAAACGTCCCTGCCTCCCGAAGCCGCTCTGCAGAAACAGAGCAGGTGGAATTGGCAAGAGGTTAACATGGCTTCACGTATCAATACCCGTCTAACCGATGCTTACGGCCGCACCCTAGACTATCTGCGCATCTCACTGACCGATCGTTGCGATTTTCGTTGTGTTTACTGCCTGCCTCCGGAGGGTGTGGACCCCATCAAGCAAAAAGCGGTTTTAGCGACCGATGAGGTTCTTCGGCTAGCCCGTGTCTTTGCTGCGCTCGGGGTATGCCGCGTTCGTCTCACCGGTGGCGAGCCGTTGCTGAGAAAGGACATTGTTTCGCTGGTACGTGGTCTGTCAACAATTACAGGAATAGAAGAGCTGTTGTTGACAACCAATGGCTCACGCTTAGCAGGGATGGTGGGGCTGCTTAAGCAGGCCGGTCTTAAAGGTGTCAATATAAGTATCGATAGTCTCCAACGCCAGCGCTTTTCTGCGATCACCGGTAGAGACCGTTTGCGCGAGGTTGTTTGCGGGTTGCAACAGGCCGTGAAACAGTCATTAAAGGTCAAGATCAATACAGTCGCGCTTAAGGGTTTGAGTCGTGTTGAGGTACACGATCTTTGTGACTTGGCTTATCAACTTCCCATTGAGGTGCGTTTTCTTGAGGTGATGCCACTCTGTGGGAGTGCTTGGCAGCCAAACCTAGGCCTGTCGCTGTCTACGGTGCGGACTTGGATTGAAGAAAAATTCAAGCTTGTGCCGCTTGCGCGACACTATCAACCTGCTGAGAGTTTTTCACTGCAGGGCGGCGTTGGCCGCATTGGCTTTATCCAGCCGCTGTCGCAGCCATTTTGCCACACCTGTAACCGGTTGCGATTAACAGCGGACGGTACGCTTAGGCTATGTCTCTACGCCCATGCGTCCGTTGACTTGTGTCGACCTTTGCGGCAGGGAGCCAGCGATAGAGAGATCGGCAACATCATCAAGGCAGCCATATGGCACAAGCCTCTAGGTTACGAAGTCCTTAAGAATACGACCAACCATGCCACTCTTCCTAAGATTAGGCAGTTAGGAGGTTGAATGTTTTTCATTGAGCGCAAAACCATGACTTTGAGAACCGCCGTTGCCGAGGCCAAGCTTTCGTTAGCAGCAGAGACCTTGGCGCGCGTGCAAGAGAATAACACACCCAAAGGCAATGTGATCGAGCTGGCCCGTGCTGCTGGGGTCATGGCAGCCAAGAGAACCAGCGAGCTCATTCCCTACTGCCACCCCATGCCGTTGGATGGTGTGTCCGTGGATTTTGTTATGGAAGACGGCGCTATCAAGGTGAAGACCATGGTAACGACGGTTTGGAAGACAGGCGTTGAGATGGAAGCACTTACCGCTGCAAGTGTTGCTGCCTTAACCCTCTACGATATGCTCAAACCTATAGACAAGCAGTTGGAGATTGGTGATCTTCGCGTTGTCGAGAAGAGCGGCGGCAAATCAGCTTTTAAGGATAGCGTTCCACCCGGATTCAGGGCGGCTGTGGTCGTGACCTCCGATGGTACTCATGCAGGTAAGCGTCAAGATAAATCAGGCCAGCTCATCTGCCAGCGGCTTGAATCTTTGGGCGTTAAAGACATCCGCTATGACATTTTACCGGATGATCTGGAGCTCATTAGAAACAAGTTGTTACAGCTGTGCGAGACAGGTGTGGACCTCATTGTCACTACCGGCGGTACGGGACTAGGACCGCGCGACGTAACGGTCGAGGCGACAGCCGCGGTGGTTGAGCGCCAGATACCCGGGATTGTCGAAGCCATGCGAAGCTATGGTCAGGACCGGACTCCTTACGCCATGCTCTCTAGAGGTATTGCCGGTCTTAGAGGCAACACGCTTATACTTAACTGTCCTGGTTCGTCGCGTGGTACAGCAGAGTCCCTTGATGCCATCTTTCCCGCGTTGCTGCATAGCTATCCCATGCTGCGTGGAGGCAAACACTGAAGCCATGGAAAGTGTCGCCTATCTGATCCCGCTCTTTTTTGTTACAGCGGTGGTTTATGCCTCGGTTGGCTTTGGTGGTGGTTCCACCTATCTTGCCCTGCTGGTACTCTCTGGCATTCCCTACGGTGCAATCCCAAAGCTCGCCCTCATCTGTAACCTCATTGTCGTTACCGGCGGGCTCTATCACTATTTGCGCCAGTCGCTGCTGCCTTACCGACGGGTGCTGCCCTTCATACTCACCTCCGTGCCGCTTGCTTACCTGGGTGGCAGTATTCCCCTTGATAAACGCTTGTTCCTAACCCTGCTGGCCATCTCATTGGCAATTGCCGGCTTGCGGCTGCTTCTCACGGGATATTCCGTTCAGTCGCGCAACCCCAGGAGTGACCGGACGATTTGGGGGCTGGGTCTCTCTGTTGGCGCGCTTTTGGGTTTTGTCTCCGGTCTGGTTGGCATTGGCGGGGGTATCTTTCTGTCGCCACTGCTCTACTTTCTTCGTTGGGGCAGTGCTAGAGAGATTGCTGCCATGTCAAGCATGTTCATTTTTGTCAACTCTCTCAGCGGGCTCGTGGGTCAATTCAGTAAGAGTGGGTTGCCACTTGATTTGAGTTGGATCTTGCCATTGGTGTTAGCAGTGTTTGTGGGCGGACAGATCGGCAGTCGACTGAGCGCAGGTCATCTTCGTGCCATGCAGTTACAGAGAATCACAGCGGTGCTCATTCTGTTTGTCTCGGCGAGAATTTTTTGGACTTTTCTATGATATCTGTGGAAAACGCCATAAACCTTGTGGCTCAACAGGCCGCGGAGCTGTTTGAGCTTACGGACCGTGCTGAGACGGTCGCCCTTGTCGACGGTCTTGGCAGGATACTATCGCGGCCTGTACAGGCCTCCCTGTCACTGCCTAGTTTTGACAATGCGGCCATGGATGGCTTTGCCCTGCGTTGGCAGGAGATTAAATTTGCATCTCAGAGCTCGCCGGTTCGCTTGCATATCAAGGGTGAGGTTCGTGCCGGTCAACCACCCATCGAGTGTGATGCTGCGCAGGTAGCGATCCGTATCATGACGGGCGCGCCGCTGCCTGTTGGCTTTGATACGGTGGTAAAAAAGGAAGATGTGATTGAAACAGATAAGCAGATTGTTCTTGCCCATGCCTTGGATCAAGGTTGCCATGTACGTAAATCCGGTGAGGACATAAACCGTGGCGAGCTCGCAGCCGAGCAGGGAACCACCCTCACACCAGCAGTGATGGGCTTCCTTGC
The DNA here is from genome assembly GCA_028277945.1 of Oligoflexia bacterium. GTDB lineage: Bacteria > Bdellovibrionota_G > JANQFH01 > JANQFH01 > JANQFH01 > JANQFH01. The sequence goes on along the minus strand of JANQFH010000056.1, from coordinate 36,523 downwards.
CTCCGTCGGTACTACTGAAGTAACGGTTGCTAGAAAGCCGCGTGTCTCGATCTTAGTAACTGGCGATGAACTGGTTTCGTCGATGGCGCAGCTCTCTCCCGGAAAGATTTTCGATAGCAATGCGGTGATGTTAGCAAACAGTTTACAACAGCTGCGCATACCTCCATATCGTCTTGAGCGTGTTGGCGACTCTCCGCAACGGCTTCATGAGAGCGTATCCGTGGCTCTGCAAGAGGCAGATGTGGTTGTTATCAGCGGTGGGGTTTCCGTGGGCGAACACGACTATACCAAAAAAGTGTTGCAAAGCCTCGGCGTCGATCAGCTGTTTTGGCGAGTGGCGCAAAAGCCAGGCAAGCCGCTCTATTTGGGTAGAAAGGACAGTGTTTTGGTCATGGGGCTGCCTGGTAATCCCTATTCGGTTTTCGTCTGTTTCTGGCTCTATCTCTACCCGTTGTTCATGGGGTTGATGGGGGCTCGGGACTGTGCACTAAAGCGTAGTAGAGAGCGGTTAGCACAGCCACTACCTCTAAACCGCGAACGCGATCAATTTCTTAAAGGTAGGGTGTTGTCGAACAACGGCGAAACCATTGTCGAGCCGCTCGGGCGGCAGGCTTCGCATCTCCTTAGTTCGCTGGCGCACGCTGATGTCCTGCTCCATGTTCCAGCGGCTAGCGAAACCAAGGCTGGCGACACGGTAGAGGTGATCCATTTGTATGGAGGTGGCCTATGCAGGTAACGGTGCGATACTTCGCGCAGTTAAAAGAGAGGTTTGGCAAAGAAGAGGAAAAAGTGGTGCTGCAAGAGGGTGCTACCAGCTTAGATTTACTGCGGAACCTCTTGCCAGACCCTAAGGAGTTTGAACAGACTTCCAGCTATTTGCGGGTGGCAGTTAATGAGAGCATGGGCTCGCTGCAACACCCGCTGCACGATGGTGATCAGGTTGTGTTCATGACTCCTGTAGCTGGAGGTTAAGCTTAATGCATAGCGATCTAGAAAAGCGTTGCTACGTGACGGCCCAACCTATCTCTGCCGCCACGGTGGAGACGGCGATGGTGGACCCCGCCTCTGGTGCCGTGTTTTTGTTTGTGGGTAAGGTGCGTAACCATCATGCTGGCAGAGAGGTCGTTGGCATCACCTATGAGGCATACCAATCCATGGCCGAGAAGGTGCTTGATGCAATTGCCACAAAGGCGCGCGAAAAATTCGCTGTCCATGAAATTCGCATCGTGCATCGAATAGGTTATCTCAAAGTTGGCGAGGTCTCTGTCTGTGTGGCGGTTTCAGCGGCACATCGACAAGAGGCTTTTATGGCAGCACACTACTGTATTGAGGAGCTAAAGAGAGAGGTGCCCATCTGGAAAAAGGAGCACTATGCCGTTGGCGAGAGTCGCTGGCTTGGGGTCCCGGTTGATGCTTGATTATGGTGATCGTCCAGTTGCCGTGGTTTTAGCAGGAGGTCGTAGCCGTCGCTTTGGTCGTGACAAGGCCTTTATCAGGGTAGGAAAAGAGTTCTTGATCACCAACCTTTGTGACAAGCTCTCTCAGGCCAACTTCGAGATCGTTCTTTCCGGCCCCCAGCAAAGGCTGTCGTTTTTTGGCTATCCAGTGATTTCAGATCAGCAGCCTCAGGCCGGCCCGTTGCCCGCCGTCAGCAGCGTTTGGAAGCAGCTGTGCTGCGAACGCCTGCTGCTATTGGCTTGTGACATGCCCTTCATCTCACTGCCGATGATCGAGGCACTCTGGCGTGCCAGCCGCGATTGTGATATTGTCCTGCCCCTAAAAAACGTACGGCCATCGCCACTGCCAGGGGTCTACTCGTCTAGAACCGCGCCCATTTGCCATGACTTGGTTAGGCGACACCGACATGACTTGAAGGCCCTTCTCGAGGTTGGTTTAAGGGTGACGTACTTAGAGGCGAGAGAGCTGGATAGGGTTGATCCTAACCGAGAGTCATTATGGAACATCAACACACAAGACGATCTAAAAGAGTATGAGTCCATTAGCCGCTAAAACCACCAGTAGCCCATTTCCTCTGCAGGAGGCACGGGAGCTCGTCAGAGATCTGATGCAGCCCAACCCACGCATCTACTGGCTCGATTTTCTCTTTCACATCGCTCTTGGGTGGGCTGGCTTTGTGGTTACCCTCGCATTACCAAGCTTGTCTCTCTGGCAAGTTGTCGCTTATTTGGTTACTTCATTAGCGCTCTACCGCTCCGTGATCTTTATCCATGAGCTGGCGCATCTGAAAAGGGAGAGCTTTAAGCTCTTTCGGATTGTCTGGAACGTGATCTGTGGCTTTCCTCTGATGATACCTGCCTTTACCTACCAAGGCGTTCATCTCGATCATCACAAGAGGGATGTGTATGGCACCAAAGAGGACGGCGAGTACCTTCCCTTTGCCATAGACTCGCCAGTAAAAATTTTGCTCTACCTTCTCGAGATCGTTATCTTGCCACTACTCATGGCAGTTCGCTTTATTGTTTGTACACCGATCTCTTACTTGCATAAGGGTCTGCGACGTATCCTCTGGGAGCGAGCTTCATCGCTCAGTATCGATCCGACCTACCGGCGACCGCCGCCCAAGGCGAATGAAAACAAGTATTGGAAGCTGCAGGAGTTCTGCACCTTTCTCTACGGGGCTATAGCCATTACCCTGGTGATTTCAGGAAAACTTTCTTATGCGGTTTTGGTGCTCTGGTACTTGATGGCGGTTTTGGTCTTTCTGTTGAACTCGTTGCGGACACTGGCTGCGCATCGTTACCGCAATCCACAAGACCACAATATGGATATACCCGAGCAGTTTTTGGACTCCGTGAACATTCCAGGTAACCCTTTTATCACAGCGCTGTGGGCACCTGTAGGGCTACGCTATCACGCTACCCACCACCTCTTTCCCAGCATGCCCTATCACAACCTGGGAAAGGCACAACGGCGTCTTGTGCGTGAGCTCTCCGACAACACGCTATTCCTGCAAACAGTCGGCACCAGCCTCTGGGGTACGCTTACAAACCTGTGGCAGGAGGCCACCACTAGGCGCAGCAAGTCACTATCAGCCCTATCAACAAACCAATAAATCCCAGGAGAAAATACCATGTGTAGACGATGGAACTATCTACAGCACATCCTGCTGGTGGCCCTATGCTTCCTTGCTGGGCCAGCGTTCGCTGCCGATACCTTCCATGTGGGTGGCAGTGCTCGGTTTCGTTTTGAGCTGCGAGAGAATCGTGATTTCAACTCCGGCGTTAACGATGTGCTAGATTTCGTCGGCACTCGATTGCGGCTGGATGTCAAGTTTACACCGGCGGACTATCTCGAGGCATTCGTGCAGCCACAGTTTGCTGGCGTCTGGGGTCAGGTGGAATCGAACGTTTCAGCTGGCGGTGTTGTGACGGGGGGCGCATTTACTAGTGGAGCGCTCAGAGATCGCGAATTAGACCTGCATCAGGGTTATGTGTTGTGGCATGCACACGATCGAATTGATTTTAAGATCGGGCGGCAGGAACTCGTCTATGGAGAACATGTAGTTATCGGTAACGTGGGTTTTTCTAATGTTGGCCGTGCCTTTGATGCGGGATTGGTACGATTTTTCTTTGGCGATCACTCGGTTGATCTTTTTTACGCTAAGCTGGCCGAGGTCAATGGCAATGGTGCGTTGCTTTCGGGCGATGTCGACTTTAGTGGTATCTACGCTCAGTTTTCACCAGGCGGACTATTCAAAGCAGTAGACGGCTATCTCCTATGGCTGCGGGATGATCGTGCCGGTGATCCTGAAGATTTTAATTTTGCGACAATCGGTAGCCGCATGCTTGTGCAGTCTGGCATCTGGGATAGTCGACTTGAAGGGAATGTGCAGCTAGGTGATCGACTTGGAGCCAACATGTTTGCTTACATGATCGACGTGGAACAGGGAGTGAAATTTGCGGTTCGAGACGGCCTACGTTTTGCCGTCGGCTATAACCTCGCCTCAGGAGATGACCCAACTACCGGCACCTTCACGCGCTACCATCAACTATTTCCAACAGCGCACCGCTGGCTTGGCTTCCTAGATTTCTTTGGTCGGCAAAACATTCAGTCTGGCACCATACGTATTCGTATGAATTGGAATGACCAATGGGCGACCAAGTTACACGCTCATAGCTTTTGGCGTGTTCGGCAGGCTGATCTCCTCTATGGCCTTACAGCCGAGGTGCCCACAGCAGGGCAGGCAACACCGCCTACTTCAACCAGCAAACATGCAGGCGAGGAGGTGGATCTTGTTGTGGTTTACAAACCACATCCGCTTATCGACTTAGAGCTCTTTGGAGGTTTTTTTATTCCAGGGGCCTATATCGACAGTGCCATTGGCGATGACGTTGCCTACTTCACCTATTTGCAAGCGATGTTTCGTTTACCATGAGCCTCTAGAACGAAGTGCTGCCAGTCGATGCGTTGCTACAGACGGTTCCATTCCATTGCGCCGAGCCTTCGACTGAGCTGCCGTCTACGGATATCGTCGAAGATATCGTCACGGCAATAGCGCAATTAGATACATCGATCTCACCCCCTACGATCGATAGCGTACCACTGGTTGTGGTTGCAAAGGTGGCTGCAAGTGAAGACGGAGCCGTTTCGATGAGTGAGAGGTCTGCAGATACAGTCAAGGGGCCATTCAACGTATAAGCCTGACTATCATCACCTACTGAAACACAGTCGACAAGCGTCTCTGTTAGCTCTAAGTCGGCCTCTATGCTTCCAGAACTCGTTGTTGTCGTCGAGGTTCCGATTACTGTTACCTCACCTCCACCCGAGCACTGAACGGTTGAGTTTACCTGGGTAGTACTCTGTGCCAATGAGATCGTTTTTGTTGTTGGAATTCCAACGCCGGCGCCTTGGCTAGTGGCATTGTTGATCGCTTGGATTACAGCTGCCGCCTGGTCCTCGGTTAAGGTTGCAGTGCTACCGCTGTCATCATCGCTACCACAGCCTAAGAGCAGCAGCGTACTAATAAGCACTAAAGAGCGGGATAGAAGATGTGGTCTCATGGTGGCCTCCAACAAAGGGAGTTTTTTACACAGCGACAAAATATACTCGGAAAGATCCCGCTTGTCCAGAGTCGGTCGTTGTGATCAATTTTGCAACAGTCCTGGCATTTGCCAAATTGAGCGAGTGTGGTAAGAGTATCAAAAGTTAGTTTTTAGAAGTCTGTGACAACGTAACCATGCACTCGTTCCATCGATTAGTCGTCTCGTCGCTCTTGCTAGCCATCTGTTTGCAGAGCATTCTCGCAGTGAATGCAGAAGAGCAGATTGCACCCGAAGTGACGCAGAAACCAACCCACAAGGCACTTCCCACCGTGCGCATTCTGGAGGTTGATATGGAACGTGAAATGAAATCAGCAAGGTTAGCCATAGAGCGTTGTTATAGAAAGAGCCTGCAGTATGATCCAAAGCTACAAGGAAAGATTCGCGTTGAGTTAAAGGTTGATAGGGAGCAAAGAGTAGAGAAGGTAATCATTATCGAGTCCGATTTAGACAAGAGCTTTCACCACAAGTGTGTCATCCCCCATCTTCGGGGCATCCAATTTAAAGAGAAAGGGCTCTCCTCGATAACTTTCACCTTTTCCATTATTTTTGCATTATGAAGCTCATAGACCTGAGTCGTGTTTTTGATAGCGATATGCCGGTCTATCCAGATGATCCTGTTGCAGAGATCAAGCAGGTGGCCTTTTTTGATAAGCATGGCTACAACGACTTTACCATAACTACTGGCATGCACGTTGGCACCCACATGGATGCCCCCCTGCACATGCTCAGTGATGGTGCATTCATCTCAGACATCGATATCAAGAGCTTTTTTGGCCGAGGCCGTCTGATCGATGCGCGTGGAAAGAGCGTTGTCGACCAAGAGCTGCTAAGCGGCGTGGAAGTAGAGCCGGGCGATGTGGTTGTTGTGTTGACGGGTTGGGGTGCGAATTTCAAGCAACCCAGCTACTATCTCGAGTATCCGGAGATTACCGAGGATTTCGCCCATAGAGCTGTTGAGTTGGGGGTGAAGATTGTTGGCATGGATACGCCAAGTCCTGATCGTCAGCCCTTCAAGGTTCACAAGATCCTGTTGGGCAACAACCTGCTCATTGTAGAGAATTTGACCAACTTAGAGCGTCTCCTGGATGTAGAGGAGTTTGAAGTCATTGCCTTGCCGCCAAGGCTCCGTACAGAGGCCGCACCCGTAAGAGTGGTTGCCAAAATCAAGGATTAGCCGTGTCGTGGCCATGTCTGGTTCCAAGCAGCGTCAATTCGTCATAAAGAGCCAGGCAGCAATCTCTCTGCACAAAACTATCGTAAGCCATGGTTGGGTGAATCTACAGCCATGGGTGTGGGATAGAGAATCTACCGTGCTGTCCCGACCTGAGGTTTTGCCCTCAGGTGTTGTTGTTATGGTTACCGTGCACCAATCAGGTGACCATCAGCTCTGCGTGCGTGTGCAGAGTCAAGACAAACTCGACAGGCAAGATCTGCAGATTGTGCGGCAGCGAGTTAAACGGTGGTTGTCGATTGATTGGGACTGCCAGCCAGCCGTGCGCGTGGCCAGGCAGGTAGACAAAAAGATTGCTGCCTATATAGATGCCGGCGGCGGACGCTTCCTTCGTGGCAGTCATTTTTTTGAAGACTTTATAAAAACGCTCTGCACCTTGAATGCCTCCTGGCAATACACCATCAAGATGGTCAGCCGCTTAATTAGTGTGCTCGGTCACGGCGGTACATTTCCTGGGCCGCTGAACATTATTACCGGTGGAGCGGATGTTCTCAGGGAGCAAGTTCGCATGGGGTATCGAGCCGAAGTTGTATTTGATCTTACGCGTCTGTTGCTTGAACAGGGTATCATTGATGAGCGGGGCGACGCCGATCCCGTTGCTATTAGCTACGAAGGCATTCTAAATCTGCGCGGCATTGGTCCGTACGCAGCGGCGCATACCATGGTTTTGCTACACGACTACAGTAGGCTGCCCATAGACAGCGAGGTGACCAGCTATTGCAAAAAGAGTCTGGATATTGAGGCGAGAGACGTAGAGCGCTACTTTGCCAGGTGGGGCGATTTCAAATTCCTCGGCTTCCAACTCGGCCGCAGCTTATAGAGAAATAATACCAATAAATTTAAATAGTTAAAGAAAAACCTCTTGACAACTGCCGGTGACCTTGACTAAGTGTGTCATTTACCTGAGTTAAAGTAACCTATGCACCCTAGTAAATACCTCATCACCATCATCGCGGCCACACTACTAACTGGGTGCATTCGTGCTAGCACGGCAAACCAGCATAACCACATGCAACAACTATTGGCACCAGGTGTTTCCTACAAACTGGCGCAAACCCGATCCAAACAGCTGGAAGCTATTCACTACGACATCTATATCGCGATACCCAAGTCCCTAGATGAGTCGATCCATGCGACAACTACGGTAGAATTCGAACGTATACTATCAGAAGATCCGCTCATTTTGGATTTTAAGGCCGATCCAAAAAAGATTAGAAACTTTTCTGTCAATGACCAACCAATCAAAGAGATCGACTATCAGAACCAACACCTGGTTATTGGCACAGAGTATCTTGAACCAGGAAAGAACAATATCACCCTATCTTATGAAGTTGATAAACTGGCGCTCAACAGAGAAGCGGGTGTTCGTGAGGACTATGTCTATACCACCTTTCTTCCTGACTTTGCCTCAAGGGTCTTCCCCTGTTTTGATCAGCCTGATCTTAAGGCAACCGCAAAAATCACTTTAGACCTACCGTCAGACTGGGTAGCCGTTTCTAACGGCCCTGCTGTGGCCGACCCCGTCCCAGTCGTGGAATCTGGTTCCGAAGCCACAGCTGCAAAGCGACATGTATTTAGCATGCGCAAGCCCATAAGTACCTACCTCTTTGCCTTTGCAGCAGGTGCATTCAAAACCGCCAGCTTCCCTATGACATTAGCTGGTAAAGAAGAGGAGATAACCCTCTACTACTATGAAGGCCCAGAAGAAAAATTAACAGAAGAGCAGAGAGCACTTAAAAACAGAAACTTAAGAGAAATTTCCGACGAACATCAAACCCGCGTACGGCTGTTTGAAGACTCCACTCGCATCGCCTTTCCCTTTGCTAAGCTAGATGCGGTGATGATTCCCGGCTTTCAGTATGCTGGTTTTGAAAATGTTGGTGCCATATTCTATTTAGCAAAAAACCTCCTGCTAGATGCCGCGGCAACCCAGAAAAGCAAAGACGGTAGAGCTCAATCCATTGCTCACGAGGTTTTTCATCAGTGGTTTGGTGATTTGGTGACGATCCCATGGTTTTCAGAGGTCTGGTTCAAGGAGGCGCCAACCAATTTTGTGGTTAAAGAGCTTTTCAAAAACAAAGATAAGAATAAAACTGAAAATCCAAATCAACGCATCTATTTTCTGCTGCGCCAACTTTCTAGTGTTTATGCGGCTGATAGCTCAGACGGCCCGGAGTCGATTGCATGCCCCTTGGAGAATCTTCGCGACGTTGGGCTCTGTTACAGTGTATACGGTTACTTTAAGATTCCCTTTATCTTCCCCTGGCTAAAAGAGCGGGTGGGCGCGGAGGAATTTGATCAAGGTATTATCCGCTATCTTACCCAATACAAGTATGCGAATGCCGGTTGGCATGAGTTTCTCGACTCTCTTGATCCAAAGAAAGAGTATGATCTTGCGGCTTGGAGTAAGGGATGGATCCATCAGGCGGGAAGACCGTATGTTCATTCTAAATTAAAAAATAACGGTAAGGGAAAGATAGAAACTCTAACCATCCATCAGAGGGACCCCAAGGGTGAAGGTCGTCTTTGGCCGCAACCGCTTGTTGTCGGCTTAGGCTATGACAAAAAAGAGCAGGGTGTGGTTATAAGAGAGCAGCCGGTGATGCTGGAAACAACAAGCGCACAGGTCAAAGATTCGGCTGGGCAAGACGTCCCTGATTTTATTCTAATCAATAGTGACAGTCAGGGTTATGGCTATTTTGAGCTTTCACAGCAGAGCCGAGACTTCTTACTACGCCATGTCCATCGAATTCAGGATGATATTCAACGTGCAATTGCCTGGCTAACACTGTGGGATAACTTTCTAGAGTCTGCTGACCAAGATAAAAACCATCCTGATTATAGTCATTTTGACGCCAAGAGCTTTGTCGATGCGGCGATGTATAGTATCGATCATAAAAAGGGGCACGAAACCAACGGACATATTATTCACTTTTTATCGAGTTGTATCTACAAGTTATTCTGGCTGTTTTTTTCAGAGCAAACTCAGGCTGAGTACGCTAAAAAACTCGAAACGCTCTTTTGGCAAGAGATGCAACAGAGCTCTGACGCTACTCTTAAGAATGCCTATTTCAAGTGGTGGCGTCAGTTGGTCTTTAGCGCTAGTGGTCGTGAGCACATGCAAGCAGTGTTTGATGAGATCGTTCAACAAAGCGCCGCAGGTAAAGAGCCGGAGGTTGCAGGACTACCAGCTTTGCCACACAGGGTAAGGTTAGGGCTGGCACTGGAGCTTGCCGTAAGGATCGATGACCCGAAAGATAACACCAAAATACTTAATCAGACTGAGAGCATACTAGCGGGCTCGAAGGAACTTAAGGAGTTTCAATTTGTTCGCGAGGCGGTTGCAGCAGATGAAGAGACTCGTATAGCATTTTTTACCGGGCTCTCAGCAAATGAAGGCGCACGACTACGTGAAAATAGGTGGGTAAGACGAGCCATTCCCTACCTGCACCATCCACTCAGGGCAGAGGCATCGACAGATCTGATCCCACAGGCTTTGGATATGATGGATGAGCTCTTCTACAGTGGGGTGAACGTCTTCTATCCCTGGCACTGGGCGATCGACACGCTTCGAGGCCATAGCTCAGCTGCTGCTGCTCAGAAAGTGCGTGACTTTGTTAGGCAAAAACAACAGCATCCTGATGAGAATTTTCCTGATGTCCTTGTCAAACGCATCCTCCAGGCCGGAGACACCCTTTTCCGCGCCGCCGCCTATAAGCAGCAGTAATCTCTCGGCTACTCAAGCCTCAATCACCTGCAGCCATCTCTTAATCGTGTCAAGCGTCAGTCGCGGGTTTTCCTCTAACGAGACATGGGAGCACTTTGGTAGCACCTTGAGGGTGGCATTTTGCATGGCACTTGCAAACATTCGGCAACTCTTAGGCGTTGCCTCATCGTATTGGCCACACATAACCATAGCGGGCACATCTACCTTGCTCAAGCTGCTATAGCGTTCATAGGTCTTCAACCTACCGGTAAGCCGAAACTCGTTTGGCCCCCAAAGATATCGGTAGATCTCTCGATTGCCCTTGCGGATAGCTTTTCTCAATCTAGTGCTTTTCTGCTGCTTGCGATGGATATGGCGGCTATAGTAAAGTCTTTGCGCTGCCCTATAGACCTCTGCATCGGTCGCACCTACCTTCTCGCACAGACGAATCACCTCTCGCTCTCTCTTAGGCAGTTTAGCCAATAGCCGTTTCGCGTCTCGCATCCATATTCTGGCACTAAAAAAGGGCGAGTGAAAAATGATAGAAGCGATACGCCTATCACCTGTCTTAAGGTAGTATTCCAAAGCCAGAGTGGCCCCACAAGAGAGTCCGTAGAGATGAAACGACTCAAGCTTAAGCTTGTCGATTAGACAGGCCAGCTCCTCGACAAAAAGACTCATCGACCATGATCGTTTGCTGCGCTTTGTAGACCCCCCACTACCGAGTTGGTCGTAAAGAATTACCTTTCTCTGTCCCGCAAGTTGCAAAAGGTTTAGATTCACCTGGAGGGTGCCACCGGGGCCACCATGTAAACCTATTAGCGGTAGACGTTTGGGGTGGTTTCTGCCCTTACGCAAATAGTAGGTTTTTCCCAAGTGGTGTCTGATAACCGCCATAGACCTTTTTAACCTGCTGTTATTTTTGTTAATTTCATCTTCACGCAGAGATTAAACAGCGCACCTTGTCAATTTCAAGAATTACGCCTATTTTAATCTAGCAGCGAAATGCAAAAGAGTAAGCAGAAACATATTGTTCTTGGTTTGGTCCTAGGCTGTCTGCTTGGTTTGATACTCAACACACAAAAAGGTCTAGTTGGAGTTGGCGTCTTACAAGATCTGGTCGATTTCATTGGTAGTAGTTTTCTAAGACTGCTGCGTATGTTGGTGCTTCCCCTGATTATCAGCTCGATAATCGTTAGCTTGGCAAAGATCAGTGAGCTGAGCACCATTGGTCGGCTTGGGGTCAAGACCCTAGTATTTTATTTTGTCTCCAGTTTGGTTGCCGCCTGTATTGGGATTACATTGGTTAATGTCTTCCAACCAGGCGTGGGCATCGAGCTTGAGCTAGTGAAAAATGATGCGTTCGACGTGCATAAGCCACAGCCTTTTTTGACGATCTTAGCAAAAGTTATTCCATCCAATCCTATTGCGGCTTTAGTAGAGTTTAACGTCATCGCGATTATTTTCTACAGTGTCTTTTTTGGCTTTTGCTTGCACTTGGTCCAAGAGCGGTATCGGCAGTCGATGCTTGGTTTTTTCGAAGCCATCTATGAGATCACCATGAAAATGGTTGAAATCGTTATCAAATTTATTCCTATTGGTGTCTTTGCTCTGATCGCCTCGGTTGTTGCCAAAGGAGGAACGTCTACCTTTAAACCACTGCTGTCCTATATCGTTGTGGTTGCAGTTGGCCTGGCTTTGCATGCACTTGCTGTTTTGCCATTTTTTCTCAAATTGTTATCCAAACAGAGCCCATACCACTACATGCGCGCTATGTCACCGGCACTGCTGATGGCATTTTCAACTGCTTCAAGCTCGGCGACTCTGCCAGTAACCATCAACTGTGCTCAACGACGTGCTGGCATTTCCGATCGTACCGCAGGTTTTGTTTTACCTTTAGGGGCGACCATTAATATGGACGGCACGGCTTTATATGAGTGCGTGGCAGTCATTTTTGTCTCACAGATTCTCGGTTACGATCTCAGCATCGCTCAACAGTTTGTCATTGTTATTACGGCTCTTATGGTGTCAGTAGGAGCTGCAGGTATCCCCTATGCGGGTATTGTCATGATGACGTTGATCGTACAGGCCGTCGGTCTACCGTTAGAGGCTATTGGTATCGTGGCGGCCGTGGATACGCTTGTTGGCATGCTGCGAACGGTTGTCAATGTCTGGTCGGACTCCGTGGGAACCTACATCATTGCTAACAGCGAAGGCGATGTTACACAACCAAGCGAGACGCTTTAGGTGACTTTAACTTTTTTAGAATACGCTCGACCTGTCTTCTCTTGTCGGGACCAAAGCGTATCCATCCTGTAATCACTGCTGCGATTAGATAGTAAACACCTACGCCCGGACCATAGAGTAAAGCGATGCCAAAAGTGTCGTCAGATTGGATATGCTTGCTCCAACCCACTGCGTCCAAGGCGAAGCCTACGAAGAGCAGTGCTGCCGCCCGAGAGCTCTTTTCAAGAAATTTCCATATTCCAAAGTAGATACCAGCTCGGTTTCTTCGTGTGAATACCTCGTCCAAATCGATATATTCAATCATCAGGGCATCCATGAGAACAAGACAGCCGACAAACAGCCCACAAAGAGTAGCAACAATATATTGAGGATAGACTAACAGTTTGGGCATAAAAGGGTATGTCAAGCTGGTTACGCAGCCGACCCCTAATGCTCCAATTACAAGCAGGTTTTTCTTCTCGAACGACTTCGCAAGCCATATCCATAGCGGTATAGATAAAGAAAAGATCAAAATAAACCATGCAATCAAGTTAGGAACAATCTGTTCGCCAACTTGTATGCGGTATTTATAATAGTAGACGGCGAGCGAAACATCTGTAGTGAGTCCAATGGTTGCCAAAGAGTAGGCTGTTGCCAATAGGATGAAGGGTCGGTTGCGCCAGATACCCAGCAAGTTAAACCTATGTGAATGCTTTGGTATAGTAGGAGTTACAAGCTGTCGCAACCCAAGCAAAACCCAGATGCAACATACGACACAAATGATTCCACTAGCTCTTGCTGCCGCTGGAATGCCGTTCTGGGACCAACCTATCCAACTCGGTAAGGCTGCGCCAATAACCATGCCTAGATTTGCCAGAATAAACTTACCGCCCATTAAATTGGTTCGAATCGCCGAGTCTTCACTTAGATCAGCGCCTAATGCAGCGTAGGGCACTGAAAATAGGGTCATTCCAGTATTCAGCAGCACGTAATTGCAAAGAAGATAGGCAAAGCAGCTCCAACTACTGTTAAACTCAGGCGGTGCAAAGAGCAGGGTGATGGCAACGCCCATTACGATCGAACCAGGAATAAAGTAGGGAAGTCGTGGTCCCCACTTCGACTTTGTGTGATCCGATATCCAGCCCATCAGTGGATCGGTGGCAGCATCCCAGATGACACCTAAGGCGGCGGCAGTTCCTGCCATACTAGCGCTGATCGGATAGTTTTCCGTATAGAAAATTAACAGGTAGACACGTACTAGCGTTTCTGTGACCGAAAGGCCAAACTGGCCCATTCCGTAATGAATATATGTATAGAGTTTCATCAGGTTATGGCTATGGTATAACTACCACGATGAATACGTTTGCAGAGGCCTCTGGCCGTCTTCCTCTCCTTGGTCATTACTTGACTTATCGCTCAAACCCACTGGCCTTTATCTCTGGTATACAGCATAAATCCAATGCCAAAGTAGTACAGTTTTTATTAGGGACCAACAGAGTATGGTTGGTGCGCGATTGGTCAATCATCTCAGAGATTTTCGGGAATGCCCATGAGGTGTTTGCAAAGGGTTTTGGCAACGAGATACTACGGCCGGCAATCGGTGGTAGCCTCTTCTTTTCCGAGGGAGAGGAATGGCAGTTCAAAAAGCAGGTTCTCTTGCATGCGTTTGGCTCCTCAGGGGTTTCCGAGAGTAAGTCAGGCATTCGTACAACAGTCCGCCTGAGCCTCGACGAGACAGATAGTCTGTTGGCAGCAAACGCACCAATGTCATTTGCCCACATCCAGTGCATGACCATGCGGGTGCTTGGAAAGGTCCTGTTAGGTCGTGAATTTTTGCACGACCATCCAGTACATCGAGCGGTGGAAGAGTCATGGCAGTTGATTGAGGAGAGCTCAAAAGTATTTGGTCGGTTCTGGATGGCTTGGCGGGGAAAAAAGAAAAAGACTTGGGATTCACATCGTAACTATTTGGAGAACCTGAGCAGAGAGGTTCTTTTTGACACGCGTGACTCCTGCTTAATGGATCTTACAGAACTTCAAGACTTAGATCGCAGGCAACGCGAAACCTTTATCGACGATGTTGTTAGCTTTCTCATTGCTGGACGCGAGTGCATTGCCGTGGCCTTATTCTGGGTGCTCGATAATTTGCGTCAGCAACCTAAAGATTGGCAATCGCGTGTTGATAAGGACTGTGGTAAGGCAAGGACTCTCTTTATAAAGGAGACACTCCGGTTATATCCTCCCATATGGATGATGGCGCGGCAGGCGAATAGAGGCTACGAATTTGATGGGTTGCACTGCAAAAAGGGTCAGATTGTTTTTATTTCGCCTTATGCGGTTCACCGAGATCCACTCTATTGGTCTGATCCAGAAAAATTCCAGCCAGAACGTTTTCAACAATCACCGGCCCAAGGCTACCTGCCTTTTGCCCGTGGGCCGCGTGCCTGCATAGGTCAGGGCCTGGCCATGTCCATTCTTAGGTTGTTTCTTGATGAGATTCTTCAGTCGAATCGGGAAATTCACCTATCCAAGGCTGTGGGAGTTCAACCTGGACTTTCACTGCGTCCACTGATTGCTTAAGAATCAAACCAAAAAGATTCATGGGTCGCGACCGGCAACGCCAACGGCGACAGATCTTTTTCGCTGATATGAGTTCCCATTACAGGGGATTGGCCGCCGAGGATATCGATGCTTCCATCGAGCCCCAGCAGAGTTCGAGTAAAGCCTTTGGGTTCGCGTAGATAACGGCCTGTATGGTGCCAACCCGCCTCCAGGTTATCCAAATCCAAGTGGTAGATATGCGAGGTATAGAGCGTCGGTAGGCGTCGACCGTCTCCAATCGGGGTTTTTTGGACACCACCAAAAATAAATAGATGACGACCTATCGCGCCAAGACTCGGGGCAAAGTTACCATAAGGCAATAAAGGCAACTCCTTCCAAGCGCTCTCATTATTCTTAGCGCTAGGATCGAATAGCCAAGCGTGACGCAATAGAGCGAAGTCGTCACCCATACCACCGGCAATGACGATCTTGTCGCCAACGGTAAAGGCATCAAATTCACGAGGAAGAGGCTGTGGCATCTGAAACGGTGAATCTTCAATCGTCTTCGTTTCCATATCAAGGATTTCCACTCTGGCGATGTGATCCATATTTTTCTCGTCACCAGTTAACATCCAGCCACCTAGGAGATATACCTTGTCTCCAACTTGGGCTGCTGCAAAGGAAGAGCGTGGACGTTTCATAGCAATAGCGTCAGCTTGCCAAGATCCTGATCTTAGATCATAGACGTCCACCGTTGCCATAGATGCAAGTCCCGTTCTTGTCGCGTCGTTTACGGCCGAACCGCCGATAGCATAGAGAAAATCATTAAAGATAAACGCTTCATATCCCTGGCCTGCATGGGGCCGGCGAGCTATTTCTTGCCAACCGTCTTGGGTTTGTTGTTCACACAAATCTGTTACCCCTTCCGCAGACCGTTCGTGTTCGGGACCATGGTGGCCAGCAATCAGAAAGATATTGCCAGCATGATTTTGTGCGGCCCCAAACGAGGAGCGGGGTAAATTAAAGTTGGGTTGCAACACTTGCTCAATTCTCAAATCACCCGTTGTTGTTGCCACGTAGAAAATCCCGTCGCCTTGAACAAGAGGACGGATAGCAAATCCATCGTCACCACGTATCGCCTCATACAATTGAAATTCTTCGTCACGCCGTCCACAGTCAGAGGAAAACACGATCGACCCATCAGCACGAAAGGTTGGCGCGTAATTACGACACTCTCTTGTGGTTACGGCGGTTTTGTTCTTTTTCAGTCTGGGGCCGTTAAAACTGACAGTATAAATGTTGTCCCGATATCGCGGTGTTGACTCGTCATCCGATTTAAGCTCACCATCGCGACAGACAAATGCGATATTTCGGTCATCAAAGGAAAAGGCGGGTTCAAAGCAGTATCCATCCTCATCGGTTATTGGAGTGCGTGTTTTACTGTGTCGATCATAGAGAATGATCTGTTTTACTCTCGCACCCTTGCCCGCTAAAGGCGTGTGGCTTTCATGAAAGACAACAAACCTTCCAGTCGACGACAGATCAGGGAAGTAGGCTTGCGCCTCGGTCGCAATGACTTCGACTCCAGGCGCGCCAGGTTCTATCCACTGATCCATGGCAGCATTGGGATGCCAAAGATCGGCAATCACCACCTGGTTTTTAGCGCGGGTACCGCGTGCATCGTTCACGGTGGGACCCACAGGAGCGCTAAATGCTAGGAAGCGACCATTACCTGAAGTGTCCGGCGAGATCATAAAGCCACTCATAAACTTGGTGAGCTGTTTAACGTCGTCTGAATCAAGATTCTTTCTCATAAGCGCAAATTGGCTGTTTGCTTGGTTGGCCTTGATGAAAAATAGAGATCTTCCGTCAGCACTGACTTCAGGATAAATTCCTTCTGCCACTACTGCGGCATCGCTGCCGTCGGCGTTGGCCAGAAAGATCTGCGGGTCAGGCGTTTTGGCATCATAGTCTTGCCACCAGTAAACGAGGTTTTCGTAGGCAGACAAGGTGGAAGGAAGAACAAAAAGCAGTAAGAGGGTGAGTGGATTCCTGATGCCCATTTTCTCTCTCCTGAATTATGAATAATTTCAAATTATTACGCCTTGATGAAAATCATTTTCATCAAGGTTCTGGCTGCACTATAGAGATGTGCTGCGTGAAGTCAATCATTTTCGTACCGCAGGTTCTATGGGGTATTTAGATCTTGCATTAACCTGAAGACAGCCAGCTCTTTGGCTTTTGCTTCTACCTCAATAGTTGCGGATAAGTCTAACCAGTTGTGCGGGAAATCTCGGGCGTCTATATAATCAGCATGACGATGAGGCTTTGCACCTCCCCAACCCTCTAATGGGCTCGAAATATGGAATAGGGCTTCTCTGTTCCAGGTTGCTAGCGCCAAATCGGTTATCTCTTCAATAGACATGCCATCGGGGTTACAGCGATGATGATGAACGTCATACACCAGCGGGATATCAAGCTCTTTACACAGAGGGAGAATTTCCTTCGGAGTATAGATTTTGTCGTCATTTTCCAATGTCAGGTGTTGTTGTACCCGATCCGAGAGTCTGTCAAAGCCACTCGTGAAACGCCTCATAGCTGCTGGCTTGTCATCATAGGCACCCCCTAGATGAACGTTAATAGTATCGGCACCGATCCATTCAGCAACCTCACCATGGTACTCTAGCTCTCTTACCGATTGCTCAACAACCTTCTTGTTTGGAGAGTTCAACACGACGAACTGGTCCGGATGGAAACTTAGACGAAGGCTGTGTGACCGTGCCAACGATCCGCATTCGAAGAAGCAACTCTTGATTTCATCGCCATCTGGAAGTTCGTGAATGTCGTAACCTGCCATAGGGTGGGATTTAATAGGGAGGATCTGACTATTAACTCGAAACGCTTTGATATCGTTTGTTATACAATACGAAATGGCATCAAAGAGCGCGTTCGCGTTGACGCGACAAAGTGTGCTGAGTTTCTCTAATGCCTGCCTTCGATCCATAGACAAGATATGAGTCAGCGTCGTATTTTTAAACTTAATGTCGACTTTCCTGAACTGACAACACAGGCCAAACCGAAGCATGATGCTACCTAACCCCTTTAAATAGCTTAAGTGCTCTCTGCCTCTGTACGGAGTGCACAACCACAGGTTGCGGATATTGCTTACCCACGACGCAGCCGGCATCGTTTTGGACCTTAATGGGTGCTTCAGCAGGAAAGTGTATATACCGATCAGGGAAATTGGACAGTTCCGGCAAATGTTGGCGAATAAAAGCTCCCCTCGGGTCATACTTTTTGGATTGGGACACAGGATTGAAAATACGAAAATAGGGTTGCGCATCGCAGCCGGTTGAAGCACACCACTGCCAACCCCCATTGTTGGCCGCCAGGTCATAATCCAACAAATAGCGGGCAAAATAGGCTTCGCCCCAGCGCCAGTTTACTAACAGGTCCTTGACGAGAAAGGATGCGACAATCATACGCAGCCGGTTATGCATCCAACCGGTTGCGTTAAAGTGTCTCATGGCTGCATCAACGATGGGGTAGCCCGTCTCTCCTCGGCACCATTTGTTGAATAAAGCACGTGAGCCTGGCCACTCAATTTGATCGTACTTAGACTGGAAGCTCTCTTGCGTCACTTCTGGGAACTGGTCGAGGATCATCTGATAAAAATCTCGCCATATAAGCTCAGAAAGCCAGGTCTGACTACCGTTGGAGCGGCTAGATTTGGCCAACCTCACGAGTTCTCGGATCGAGGTCGTTCCAAAGCGACTATGCACAGACAAACCAGAGGTGCCACTTTCTACAGCAGGAAAGTTCCTCGCATCCGCATAGCGGCTGATATGCTTTGCAAAGCTGTGCAATCGCTTCCTTGCTGCTCGTTCCCCAGCTTGCAGCCAAAGCGTGTTTTCCTTAAAACCAAGCTTTTTTAAAGACCAGGGTCGCGATAACGGCTTAATCTCGCGGGCACTCATCAGGTGTTTCAGGTTAGGACGATGCTCTTTGTAGTCCTGACTTTCGAGCTGTCGCAGCCACGCATTTTTGTAAGGTGTGAAAACCTGATACGGTTTGCCGGCTTTTGTCACAATCTCCTTTCCTTCAAAGATTACCTGATCCTTAAAACTACGAAAATCTACGCTGTTGTTTTTCAACTTCGCTTGAATAGCAGCATCTCGTTTTTTTGCGTAGGGTTCATAGTCACGATTATAGTAGACTGCTTCGCATTGGAGTTGCTTAGAAATGCGCGGTATCTCTATGCAGGGATCGCCATGGCTAACAAGAAGTGTTGAGCCTTTCTTTCTGAGCTGTTCATCGATATCAACAAGAGACTGATGAATGAAGGTGACGCGCCGATCATTCTCATCTTTCAGACGCTTTAAAATATTGGTATCAAAAATAAAGACAACAGCTACGTCATTGTA
This sequence comes from Oligoflexia bacterium, assembly GCA_028277945.1. Classification (GTDB taxonomy): domain Bacteria; phylum Bdellovibrionota_G; class JANQFH01; order JANQFH01; family JANQFH01; genus JANQFH01. The sequence continues at coordinate 17,332 of JANQFH010000056.1, read as the reverse complement.
GGCTTTTGTAGCTTCCGCCAAGGCACGATGGTCCGAGAGACGAAGATCTCGTCTTATCCAACATAAGGCTCGTTTACGCTGCGCCTGACGAGACATGAACAACCTCCAATAACGAAAACGCTGTCTCCAAACACCTCAAGAAGCTGCTATGTTTTAAAGGCAATGTCAGGCACCGCCCCTTGATAAGGATGTAGACGCTTTTATGAAACTTTCTAATCGACGAAGATCATCACAAAAGACGGAATACTTAATCTGTTTTCTCAACTTTTCACTTAAAGCTCGTCCGCCAATGACGAGGGCGCAACCCATCGAAGCGAGTGATTCGTATAACTCGTTGAACTGTTCGATGAAAGATGATGTCCAGGGAGCTGATTCCGAGAGACTCATCCATAGGTAATTCGGTTTTTTATCCCTTGCCAACTGAGCAAGACTCTCGAGTGGAAGGTTAACTCCGGTACATTGTGACCAGATGCGGTTTTCTCTAAAGACTGTTTCTATTAAAGCGTTGGGTATTTCGTAGTGGTCACCTGAAATAGAACCTCCAATAGCCATTTGTGCTCGGCTGCCTGGATCGGGAAGGTTTTCCCGAAGCCTCGCCAATACATCACGACAGATCTGGCAGGCCCGTCGCTCTTGGTAAATGTTGAGATCCCCACAGTGCCACATTTCTCCGATCTTCCTGAATGCGGGTGAGATGGCCAAATCACCAATCTCGGCAACGGAGTGGCCATTGAGATAGAGTGCGAAAACAATGCTGCTTAGCTTCTCGGCTTGGCCTTCATGCAACGCATTTTCAATGTCACCGAGCGATCGCTTAATGGTTGCGTCCGTATGCCCTGAAACTGACGGGATGTTGAGAACCTCGGTTTCAGCGAGGTGGCGTCCATGTGTCCTTGCGTAGTGAATAATCTCCGGCACGGCTATGCGGCGATGTCCGCCTTGCGTTTTTTCAGCGGCTAAATGCCCCTGGTCACACCAGCGCTTAATCGTTGCCTCGCTGACATTGAGGACTCGTCCAGCCTGCTTGGGAGTTACCAACTTCATGATCACAACATAACATTTTGAACGAATTTATACAACAGGAGAAATCTCCAGCCTATCATCATCATCGACCGATGATAGAATTAATATAATTAAAACAAATATATATATGAAAAACAACCACCATACTCAAAAATGTTGTTGACAACCGCAGTGCCTTCATGCATACTGAGAATAAACGATTTGAACGAATTTAAGAAAGGAGTCAAACCATGAAAACCTTAGATGTTCTAGCAGCAATACTGGTGGTTGTTGGCGCACTCAACTGGGGTCTCGTTGGCTTTGCCAGCTTTGATCTGGTTGCCGGTATCTTTGGCGACGGCGCTGTTTTGAGCCGACTCGTCTATGCGTTGGTCGGGATAGCAGGACTGTTCCAGGCCATGCAGTGGAAGGCTATTCAACGGCGCTGGCAGACAGCCTGAAGACAGAAAGGGTAGGGGGTGCGCAACAACGCAAGTGCACCCCCTACGTCTCATCAATAACGAAGAGGTTGATAGCCATGTTCAAAACTCAGGATCTACTCATTTTCGCTGCAGCGTTTATTTCGTTTTGCTTCTCGGTCATGCTCTGGTTCGGCGTTATCGGTGACCCAAACAAAGAAGCCGGGCTATTTGTCGGGCTTTGGGTTCCTTCGATTCTTAGCGTCGGAAACTATTTTAAAATTGCAAGCCAAGGGAAAAAGTCGTGAACGATTCACAGATCTTCATGGTTGGTTTGTTTGTCAGCACTCTCCTTTTCGGCGGCTTGGGAATTACCGTGTTTGAGTTCCATCGTATGAACAAGAAATACGAAGAGCATAAACAAAATGACAAGGCCAAAAGCGCATGAGCCAATCAACGAAACAATTTCCTAAGACGGAAGCACCATCCATACTACTAACAGGTGCTACTGGCTACGTTGGGGGCCGTCTGCTCAAGTGTCTAGTTTCCAAGGGTCACCGCGTTCGCTGTTTGGTTCGTAGGCCAGAGAGTATTCGTTCGCGGTATGGCAATCGAGTCGATTTGGTTCAAGGTGATCTGATTTGTTCAGATTCAGTGGCTACGGCCTTTCATGACATTAAATGTGCTTACTATCTCGTGCACAGCATGAGTGGAAGCCGGAACTTTGTAGAAAACGAAAGAACATGTGCGCAGAGGTTTGCCGAGGCGGCTAGAGAGGCTGGAGTAGAGCGTATCGTTTATCTCGGCGGTATCCTCGATGACCAAATCTCGCTCTCAGACCATTTATCAACCCGAAAAGAAGTGGGCGATATCCTTCGTGAGAGGAGTGGGGCCGTTGTTTTAGAGTTCCGTGCATCGATCATCATCGGCAGCGGAAGTATCTCTTTTGAGTTGGTGCGTTCTCTTGTTGAAAAGCTGCCTATTATGATCACTCCAAAATGGGTATCAACCAAGGCTCAGCCAATTTCCATTAGAAATGTTCTCAGCTATTTGGTTCAAGCGCTTGACCACGATGTGGACAAGAGCGCAACTTATGAAATAGGCGGCTCTGACCAAGTCTCGTACCTAGATATCATGAAAGAGTATGCTCGCCAAAGAGGCCTTCGCAGAATCATGCTTCCCGTTCCGGTAATTACGCCGTATCTCTCAAGTCTTTGGCTAGGACTTGTAACTCCAATCTATGCGCGAATCGGACGACATCTCATCGAGAGTATCCGTCATCCGACCATAGTCAAAGATGAGGCGGCACGACATCTGTTTAACATTCAGCCGATGACGCTCAAAGAAGCCATTGCTGAGGCGATTCATGCCGAAGACAAAGAGATCGTCGAAACAAAATGGTCCGACGCGGTTTCATCCTCTGGCAACAGCTCCAAGGTGGATAGCCTTCGATTTGGCCGGAGAATAATAGACTGTCGGCAAATACAATCGGGCCTTCCCATCAACGATGTCTTTGGACCCATCAGGTTAATCGGTGGGAAACGCGGTTGGTATTATGCCAATTGGATATGGAGGTTGCGTGGTCTTATCGATCTAATTTTTGGCGGTGTGGGATTGCGCCGAGGTAGGCGTGATGCTCATGACCTGCACGTCGGTGATACCCTCGATTGGTGGCGGGTAGAGGCGTTTGAAAACAATAAGCACTTGCTACTGGCCGCTGAAATGAAGCTTCCTGGACGTGCTTGGCTCGAATTCGCTGTCGAGCGTAAGGGTGAGGCAACCATCCTTACCCAGACGGCAATTTTTGATCCACGCGGTATTTTAGGGTTGCTCTACTGGTACGGGCTTTACCCAATCCACCGCATAATATTCTGCGGCATGCTCCAAGGAATCATGAAAAAAGCAGGACAAGAAACGATAGGAGCTTGCCCTGCTTAACAATAACCCCCTATCAATAGGAGAGACGAAAATGAACCCCAAAACACTAACCACAACCCTAACCATCATGGCAATGGTAGTATCCGTAGCAGCGTACGCTGGCTCCTACAAGTCATCAAAAAGAATGGCTAAGAAGGATATTGTAGATACGGCTGTAAGCGCTGGGTCTTTCAATACCCTGGTCACGGCAATTAAGGCAGCGGACCTGGTGAGCACCTTGAAAGGTAAAGGTCCATTTACAGTGAATAAGGTACCCGCTTCCTTTTGATACTAGGAGGGCGTGGGTGGTGGCAAGGAATGTTTTTGATCGTTTCGGCGTGTGCTGAGCGTAAAGGTAGTGCGACGAAGGCCACGTCTGATTCGGTCCCGCTGTCCAGAGCTATAGGGACTGTTTAGCCAGTTGAGCTTTTCACTCAGGGTAATAGGAATGTAGCAAGAGAACTCTCCGACATCATGAATTGGGAATGAAGCCATAGATCTTCCCATTTGGACGTTTAAGGTTGAGTAACGGTATTGCTCAACCCGTTTGACGATCCCGGCTTCGACCGGATTGCGGCAGACATATTTGTAGGCATGGGCAAGATAGGGCTCAGAACGAATGACACACCACTTGTAACGACCCCCAAAGATGTGGTTGATGCGACCGGTTTTCGTCCCAATGGTTCGGCTTACCTCCCTCATTAGATAATTCATAATTGCGTCAATGTTGGCCCTAGGAGTTTTCATTAGAAGGTGAAAGTGATTGGACATCAGGAGAAAGGTGATGACTCTTGCCTCATAACGATCTGAAACGATGGCTAATTTTTGGTCAAAGACTTGCCAGCATTTGTCGGTGGGCAAGTAGAACCACTCTCGGTTGTTAGATCGAGCTGTAATATGATACGGAAATTCAGCAGTACGGATTAGAGCTCGTCGTGGCATATTGGACTAAAAAGCAACGTCTATGCCAAAGTATCAAAAGGAAGCGGGTACTGGGAAACCCGATGTTAGAATTTTGTTAGAAGAAATTTCTCGTCAACAATCGCTAATATCTCTTTGGCGCAGTAAAGCTTATTACGTTTAGCGTCGGTCGTCTGTGTAAGAATCTTTTCATCAACAAGTTTGTCAATGGCCCTTTGCGCGGTGGTGAACGCAACCCCTGTTTTCTTGGAGAATGATTTAGCCGTCACAAAAGGATTTGCAAGCAATTGGTCAATAAGTTGAATAGCGTTGGCATCCGATTGGTTTGGAAATTGGTCCTTCCACTGTTGGTTCAAATTCAATAGGCGGTGAATCCGTTTCATGGCGTCATCAGAAAGTCTTGCAACACCATTTAGAAAGTATTGCAACCACTCGTTCCATTTACCCGACTTAGTTACCGCAAGAAGCCGGTCGTAGTATTCTTGTCTGGTTGCTTCAAAAAAAGCACTTAAATAGAGAATAGGTGATGGAAGTATTTCCTTCTCAATCAAATAAAGAATAATGAGCAGTCGCCCCACACGGCCATTACCGTCTAAGAATGGGTGAATGGCTTCAAACTGTTGGTGTGCTAAACCGACAGTGAGAAGAGGCGGTAGGTCAGATTCGTGAAAGAAAGTTTCTAAAGCTCCCATGCATTCTATTACAAGATTTGGTGGTGGTGGAACGTAGGTCGCATTTTGTAACGTACAACCTGCGACGCCAATCCAGTTTTGCGACTTTCTAAATTCACCCGGTGTTGCGAAATCTCCTCTCACACCCTGCATAAGTTTTTCATGCAACTCTCGTATTAATCGGCTTGAAATGGGAAGCGACTGAACGCGCTCCATGCCGTATTCAAGGGCAACAATGTAGTTTTCAACTTCTTTCAGGTCTTGTTTATCCTGTTCCGTTGATGCTCCTGCCTCGTTAGACATCAGTTCAGAAAAGGAAGTCTGCGTTCCTTCAATACGGCTTGAAAGCACGGCTTCCTGGCGGACAAACGTTCGAATGAGCAGATGAGGATTGGGTAATTGGCTCCCGACTTGAGCAAGTCTGCCAATATTGCGGTCAGCGTCGGATAAGCCTTTGAGCGTCGTTTTGTTCCATTCAAGTGGCGGGGGCAGAGAACTTGGAACGAAAGCAGTATAGCCTTCAGCACACTTTATGTTTTTTCCGTGTATCACTTTAAGCCTTGTAAAAGGGGGAAATAAGCCAGATCATTATTATCGAAATAATAATGAATCGATAATAAGAATACAAGTTATTATCGATTTCAAGCGATTAGATTTCTAACATACGCCACCCATCAGACGCCAATTTCCAACATAACTATATAATATTATTTACTTAATAAATGAAAAAGAGACAACCTTCGGGGTAGTAAAACAAGGGGCCAGATCCTAAGATCTAACCCCGCTGGCCAAACCGATTCTTGGGAAGCTGGACAAGGGCTACCTGAACTGGGATATCCCCGAGCATCGGGAACGCATTCTTAAACGAGAGCTCCCGAGCGTCGATCTGTGGGTTTTCGATGAAATCCATAAAAACCGGCGTTGGCGCAACCTGCTCAAGGGGCTCTACGATCAACACCATAAGCAGCGAAAGATTCTGGTCACCGGAAGTGCCAGACTGGATTACTACCGCTTTGGCGGGGATTCCTTACAGGGGCGATACCACTATCTTCGTTTGCATCCGCTATCAGTGGCTGAACTCAAGCTGAAGTCAAATAAAGATCTCATGGATTTGTTGAAACTAGGCGGGTTCCCGGAACCCTTCTTAAATGCCTCGGAAGTCGAAAGCAAACGGTGGACAAGAGAGTATCGTACCCGGCTCATCCGCGAGGATTTGGCTGGTGTCGAGCAAGTGCGTGACCTTGGCCAGCTAGAACTATTGATGTTGCGTCTACCGGAACTGGTTGGCGCACCGCTTTCTATTAATGCTTTGCGAGAGGATCTAGAGGTGAGCCATAAAACCGTTGCAAAGTGGCTGGATATCTTTGAACGTTTGTACGCCGTCTTTCGCATTTCGCCCTTTGGCTCACCGAAGATTCGGGCCGTGAAAAAAGAACAGAAACACTACCACTTTGATTGGACGTTGGTCAAAGATATGCCAAAGCGCTTTGAGAATCTTGTTGCTTGCCATCTACTAAAGTGGGTGCACTATGAGCAGGATACCAAAGGTCGAGATTTAGAATTGCGCTATTTTAGAGATGTTGACTTGCGTGAGGTTGACTTTGTTATCCTTGAGGACAAGAAACCAATTCAGTTTGTTGAGTGTAAATGGTCCGATGATCCGCTAGGCAAAGGTTTGCGTTATTTGAAGGCGAGATTTCCAAAGTGTGACGCCTGGCAGATCAGCTGTAAAGGTAAGAAGGATTACGTGTCAGATGAGGACATTCGTGTTTGTCCAGCTACCGAACTACTCTCATCACTGGTTTAGACATTGGTATAAATCGGAATGATTAGTCTCTCGTCACTATAATTGTTTGCCGTTGTTTTGGCGGTAGAGCAAGTGGCAACTAGCGATGATCAAACCTCCACCCAACAACGAGAAAAGATCCAAAAATTCATGCCAGATCAAAACGCCCCAAAAAATATTCCACACCACGCTACTTAGCCGCGCTGTCGACACATTTCCGGCCGGAGCGTATCGATAGGCTTGCGTTAATACGAACTGGGCGATCAACGAGCTTAGTCCGACAAGTAGCAACCAAAGCCAATCGACTGGAGTCGGCCAAACAAACTGTGCAACCGTTGGTGGAAGGGTGGCCAAGCAGGTAATACCCATAAAATAAAAGATAATGAGGTGAGTCGACGTGTCTTTGGTTAACGCGCGTATGGAAACGGACGCCCCTGCTGACACGACGGCGGTACCCAGCCCTACCCAGGTATATAACGTATAGGTTGTCATTGCAGCGGGCTTGATCACGAGTAGTGCACCCACCAGAGCTGCTGCTAAGAGCAAAAGGTTTTTCCGCGATAGTCGTTCACCAAGAAAGTAGGCTGCAAATAAAACAACAAATAGGGGGCTGGTGTTGGCAAGGATTGCGGCATCTCCCAGTTTGATCTTGGATATTGTTAAAAAGCCTCCCCAAATGGCCGTTGCTCCCAGGAGCCCACGCAGTACAAGTAACCAGGGTCTCTTTCCACGCAGTGAGGTCCTGCGCCGCTTTATAATCAACAGAACAGCAACCAGGCCAAAAAGTGAGCGAAAGAATACGATTTCGGATACCGGAATGTCATCAGCCACCATCTTCACGGATAGATTCATCAAGCTGAATAACAGCGAGGCCAATACGGCTAAGAAAATTCCGTTTTTATAGATGTGCGTCGATCGTTGCATCGGCTAAATTTCTGGCGAAAGATTTAATTTGGCTGAGGGAAGGTGTGAGTCTTACCTTTCGTGCTTGTTCAAATTCGACTGTATACTGTTCTACGCGCTCGGCTAGTTCATGCAATGTCTTGGCGTCAGTGGAACATGCACGGCTCAGTAACATCAACGTCTGCAAAAGCAGATACTCCTCAACAGGACTTCTCGGTAGTTGATATTCGCCGTCATCTAGGGCGTATGCGACAGGAATGGAGACTTTGGAAAAGGGGAAATACTCACCTGATTTAGCATCCGGTTCTGAGTAGGGGTCGACCAAAAGGCCGCCATAGCGAGCCATCAGTAACGCAAGACGTCCTTCGAAACTCTGTTTGGGAAAAGAGTCTATATCGTGGCGGCTAAGGTAAGATTCTGGAAGGGAGTAGTTGTCATCGTTAAGAAAGGCGAGCAGGTTGAATGTTTTGGCACCAAAGCGATCAAGAATGTCTGTTGATTCATTGTAGAGATTGAGCATAGTGCGAAAAGCAGTTAGGGAAAGAGGGCCCTCAGGTTCGAAGCGATACAGATAAACGGGATGTTCCTGATGCAGGTAAATTCGGTCTAGGACCCGTCGATTGATAACAAAGGGCGGGTGAACGTAGATATTGATATTTCTAGCCTCCACCTCAATAGCGCGTTCTAGCCAGACGATATCTATTTCCCAGCTAGCTAATAGACGAGTCAATGAGGAGGTCAAAGCAGGGTTTTTAGGACGTGAGATGTAGATGCGCCGCTTCTTTCCTTTAATGATTAATTCGGTAGCCGAGGCACCAAATTTTACGGCAGCGATGAAGGAAGAAAGTGAGAGAATATCGATCTCGTTAGCGACCGGACCAAGTGATTTCTTAACCAGTGCATTTGCTCCTAAAGGAGCCGCCACTAGTATCATCTGTTTCACTTTAGACAATTCATCCCATCCACTCAGAAGTGGAATTACGTCAACATAGGCGCAGGCAGGCAGACAAATCACTACGGTTTCATAGTTCTTAAACTCAGACATATTGGAGCTGATCTGATCGAATCGACAGCCACCTTCATACTCTTTCAAGTTAGCTTGTTTTGTTCGTAAGCGGACCGTTGAGTGGTTCTCCCTAATTTCTCGGATCTTGTTCTTGCCTCTCTGTGAATCACGCAACCATAGCCCTACCTTCGAGTCTCCAAGTGATTTTAGAAACGCAGCAAAGCTTAAGCCTGCGGCACCTCCACCCATAACAAGAGTATTTCCCAAACCGTTCATATTGAATCTCAAACCTTTTCTAGGAAAGCCGTATTGAAGAAATTGCCGGGAGGTTCAAGCAAGCGTACGACTTGCCAGACCTCTGTATCGATGACAGGCAGCGGAAAGGTAAACAAACTCTTCAAACCGGTTCCGTAGCGCATGATAACTTTACCGCCAGGTTTCAGGGATGGAGCAATTTGTGCAAGATATCGGTCCTTGTCTGGGACCAGGCCGGTTAAAAAAATATGTGTAAAATTCGAGAGGTCAACCTGTGAATCAGGTAGGCTAAAACGAAAACTTGTTTTCGAGCTGCTTCGCAAGAAGCTTTCGGCCGCAGCTAAACTTTTAGTATCAATGTCAACACAGGTAATCTGACAGCCAAATGCTTCAGCCAAACATAGTGCGGTAACCGGTGTGCTCCCACAACCAATAAAGCAAACCTTTGATTGTGGTTGGATCCCGCCAATTTGACCTTCTTGATGGCCGATTCTCACTATTTCCCGAAAATAAGAACTCTCTTCTAGCTTGAGTTTGCCCTGGGCGACCTGAGTTTCCAAAAAACCACACAAGTGGGCTGCCCACTGTGCAATCTGGTTCACATGCGGATCTAGTTCCAAGTTGTCGTGATAACAAAGATCTGATCGCGTCAGTGCTTCGGCAAATCGAGAGAGGGTGTCTTCGACTCGATTTAAATCTGGGTTTTTGGAATGAAAGAGGTCCTTAATTTCATGCCCAAATATCCGGATAATCTCTGTACAAGGGTCGTTATGCGGCCCGTTTAAGTCTTTTTGATGCAATGGCATGGCCATTTCTCCTTGAGGTAGTTAGGTTCGAAAAAATCAAAAACGTGAAGAGTGTAAGTCCCAAACACCACACCACGATCGGTGCCATTCGCAATAGACCGCCGTTTGTTACGTTCGGTGTTATTTTCTTTGTAGAGAGTTGCGTGAGTTCTGAGGTTAGCTGAGCCTTGTTCCAAACCCGATCGTCAAAAATGGCTGGATAGTAGTGTTGCTTTAGCTCTTGGTGGAAACGTACGATATCTCTTTTGAAGTCGACTTGATTTTCGAGGGTGACTCCGCAGAGCTTATCTAGCGCCGTTTGCAAACGCAGTGGAGGCAAATAGCGGCTAGCACGCTCTATCCAATTGTCGCGCTCCAATGCAGATTTGAAGTAGTCATGAACGTGGCTGGTGACGGCGTGGTCAGCGACGCTATGCATTGCGAAATACCAGCCCCACGTAAACGTGTCGTTTTCCTTTGTGAAGGCTGCTTGGTCATCACCTGTAAATTCAAATGCCGCGAACGTATCCTGTTTGGGGTGGTCCCAAGCTGCGTGTAACTTGTAGCGATGCTCAGTGGCGATTTGAATACCGGAAGGTGCGGAGCTGTGGCTACCGCTCATGAGGTGAATGGAGGCGGGCGTCAAAATGCAAAGAAGAATCCAGGCGATCAGAGAAACAACCAGGTTTGTCGTGGACTGTAGCCTAAAGGAGGTGATAGCCAAGCCGACGAGCATCCAGAAAAGGATGTAGAGTACGGAAGCCAGACTCCAAAATAGAAAGAAGCTGTCCAAAGGTAAGCCAAAATAGTAGAACACAGCCAAGTTCAAACCGGAAACGAGTCCTCCGACCGATACCAGGCGAATGAACCATTTACTTAGCATCCAGCTTAAATCTCGAATTCCCAGTCCGTTGAGCAAGGATCGGAGGCCCAGTTCCACCTCACGTTGTCGAAGGTCGAAAACAAAGAGCAAAACCAGCAGGGGGACGAGATGAATGAGGACAAACGCTAGATCAAAATGGCCACTAAGAGCGCTGAAAGGATTCTTTCTCCCAGCATTGAAAACCTGTGAGTAGATTCCATGCAGGGTAATTCCGGGAATGTCTTCATATAGATCAAGGCGACCAAGATTAAGGGCAGCTCGTGGGTGTGGGTGGTATTGGATTGGTGCCTGAACATAATAAAAAAAGCGTCCCAACTTCTCATTGTCACTGAATCGATGTTCAAGATAGGCCTGATTCCTTTCCATGATGAGCTTCTGATGTTGAGATTGCGAACTGCTGAACTCCTGGACCTTTTGTTTGCCATTGAAGGTGGCAACTGCATATAGGGCTACAAACGATCCCACCAGAACCCACGTCATTGACTCGCGGGTGAATATTCTAAATTGGTAGCGGAAAAGGGCTGCTATACGAGTCATTGCACCCTCACTTTGAAAGTTGCAAGTCCCACGAAGGTCAGGATCACCCAAACGAATAAGGCTAAGCTGGAATAGAGCGCACGCTTACTAACCCACGGAAGAGATGGGAGGTCGTACTGAAAATCTTTAAACTCTTGCCAAAACTGGCTGGTCAGCTTTTGATCGCGATCATTCTCGTACGCTATTTCGTGCATGTGAAGCTCGTTTAGCTTTTGCACAAATTGATAGCGGTGCTGCTCTGCTTGCTTATCGAAGTCGAACGCGTGATGGTAACCTGCTCCCGCCAAGAGTTGAGAAAGGAAACGTACGGCTATGAGTGGATTGACGATTCCAAAGGTCTCGATGAAACGATTTTGTTGAATGTGTCGTGCTTCGAGTTGGGCGATCTGCCTACGGAAGATCTCTGTAGAGCTCTCTTCACCAATCGACATGCCAAATCCCCGAAAGTTGAACGGAAGGTCCTCAACACGCTCAACTCCGTGTCGTTTGAGAAGGCGCTCTTTTTCAGCGATGAACCGCTGATCTGAAATGTTGTGAGCATTGATACTCGCCGATACAGCCCGATGGAGCTTTCGGTTGAACTCTGCAGCTGTCGGCGCCGGATATACAGTTTCGGCCGCCACTGGAAGAAGCCGTGGGACTATAATAAAGAACAGTGTCCACAAGGCCAAAAGCGTGGCGAAGGCTTTGCGCGGGTTCTTGAGCCTTGTGAAAACAAGCACGGCAAAGCCACTCCAAACGAAAAGGTAGACAAGGTACAGCAGTGTCAACAGCCAAAATCTTGGCCATATGGTAGGGATAACCTCAATACGGAGCATTAGAGCCAAACAAACTAGCCAAGTAGGAAAGATAATCGTTAACACAATCAACAGATTGCCAACGAGTTTTCCCACCTGAAACTGAAACGAGCTGACTCCGCTAACGTGGTGCATACGTAGAAGCTGACCGTCACGCTCTTGTCGATACTGTCCAAACAGAAGGGAGAAAATGAACAGGGGCAAAAACAGCTGAATGATGGAGCCAATAGTGAGCTCACCAAATCGAAGTGTATTGGGCGAATCGACCGCGGCACTGAAGTTGGTCGAATTCAGCTGATGTGCTTCCAAAAAGGTGGCGTTTCCTACGAACGGATTGACGCCATTGTCGATAAAGCTAAGGGGGGATAGCTGTCTGATCGCAAAATGGCCAAAATGAGCCACACGGTGGGGGTGCCTTGCGGGTTGCTGGTCCCACTGTTGTTCAACCAGATGTTGCAGTTCTTTGGCCTGACGATTGTTCTCCTTTTGGAAGTCAAAGTGGGCGATTAATGAAAAGCCGCTTAATAAAGACACCACGATGACTGTCGACAAAACTAGGTTGTTGCATTTTGCCCAAGTCCAGTCCTTGCGGGCAATCGTCACCGGTGGCCGTAGCCATGCTTGGATGCGTTTAAGCATTGAAGTACTCCAGATAAATCTCTTCGATGCGGGTGACGGATATACTTTGCGCATCAATCTCTTGAACCAGACGCCCCGATCGCAAGATTCCAATGCGATCTGCAATGGCCTTGGCACGAAAAATGTCATGGGTGACCATGAATACCGTCTGATTTCGATCACGAGCCTCGCTAATAAGACGGAGAAACTCATTTGCCGAACCCGGATCGAGTCCAGAGGTGGGCTCATCCAGAACAAGGATTTGAGCATTGCGATAAAATGCTAGAGCCAGGCAAACTTTCTGTCTCATTCCCTTTGAATAGCTACCCGCCGGCTGCTTATATTCCTTTTCAGACAAACCAACCTGATTCAGAACTTCTGCAGCACGAGCTAAATCAATCTTTTTGTTGTCGGCCAGTTCGGCAAAGTAGGTGAGGTTCTCCAAGCCTGACAATTGAGGGTAGAGCGAAACCGTTTCAGGAATAAAAGAGACCTGTCTCAAAGCTGTGGTGGCGTTCTGCTCCATCTCGTGGCCCAAAACCGTGACCCGACCGCTACTGGGCGGGAGGATTCCCAGTATTAGGTTGATTGTCGTGGTTTTACCCGCACCGTTTGGGCCAAGTAGGCAAAACACTTCACCCTGACTAAGGCTAAGATTCAGATCGACAACTGCCTTCTGATTTCCAAAAGATTTGCTAAGACCGTCAAGCTTTATGGCAAGTGTTGTTTCCACAGTAGTACCTACTTCCCAGTTTCTGGTTTAGGAGGATGATGATCGGCAATGACCCCGCAAAAGAATATGGGCGCGAAATATGGCCCTTGATCTGTTGCGCTGAAATGCTGCTTTCCATATTCAGGGCTTTCGCGGTCGGTTACGGGCTCTGCGCCTTTGACAAGCCCACGATTAAAAAGAAGGTATTGTCTTTCCGGTACATACTCGTCGCTACCAACGACGTCAGTGTCCGATTCAGCTTTCTTTTTTCGTGCTTCGGCAATGGAGTTGCCAAAAAAGTGAACAGGGCAGTGCTCGATGGCTTCATCATACGTGCGAGGCCCTCTGGGACGGCCCTGTTCATCGACCAAACCAGGTAAATTTACACCGTAGCCAAACAAATGTTGGCTGGTAGGCCCAGGTGCGTAGCAGATGCAGTGAAAACTATTCACTTTGTCACCCGATCCCTCCTCAGCCTGTTCAGCCTGTCTTACAGTACGTTCGCCAACTACGAGACCGCGATACATATGTCTCTCGACGGGTTTCGACCTGTGTGGGTCAAAGTCCGTATATATAAATCGCATACCAGGATTGATAGGTGGGCCAGATTCATCTTCGATCGATTGGGCGGCGACATGGTTAGTACCGGCAACGAAAATATTGATGGCCGAGATGATAAAGAGCAACGCTGTAATACCGCGCAGGTAAATAATGGTTTTCATACTTTTCTCCGAACAGTGAAACAGAGACCACAGATAAACAGGGTCTCAATACAACTAGTGAGTGGTTTCTAAGTTGCTAGGACAGAAGAAAAGTAGGAGGGCCTCTTGCAGGCTCAGTCGATGAATCTTTCGTGAAATTGGGTTTACCTGGAAGGGCGGAAAAAGCGACTATATATTGGTATGGAGTAGGTGCCTCAACCTTTGTTGGCGGTTCAACCGATCCAGCTACACCAATAATAAGACAGATTTCACAGTCTGTATCTTCATGCTCGGGCTCTCCTGCATGTTCAAGACTGTGCGCAAAAAGATAAGCCTGGCCAAAAAGAAACAGCAAGGCCGCTATCAGACAAGTCGCTTTATGGTGTCGCATAGTCATTAAAGTAGGAGATGTTTCTCAGATCGCAAGAAAATAGTCAATGCCTCGCAGGCGGTTTCCATTATAGTAGCGGGGGTAGGGGTTAGGTCTACAACCTTCTTGTTATGAGGCGCGAAATAACCTAACTAATTAATTTAATTGAGAAATAACTTACTATAGAAGTAACTGCAAGTATAAAATACTCGCGAGTATATTTGACTTATATATAAATTAGTAATAATCTCTGTTCATGCGACGGTACCTCCATAAACAGATTCGAAAAGACCTAGACCGCAAAATGGTCTTTGTAGGCGGCCCCAGGCAGGTGGGTAAGACGACCCTTGCGAAACAGGTCTTGGGGAAGTCAGAGAGGGGCTATCTCAACTGGGACATCCCAGAACACCGGGAAAAAATCCTCAAAAGGGAACTCCCGAATGTCATGCTCTGGGTCTTTGATGAAATCCACAAATACCGCCAGTGGCGCAATGTTTTAAAAGGACTGTATGACAAGCATAAGACGGCACGTCATATATTGGTAACTGGAAGCGCTAGGCTCGACTATTATCGTTTTGGCGGTGATTCGTTGCAGGGTCGCTACCACTATCTAAGACTGCATCCACTTTCCTTTGCTGAACTCAAGATGCAGACTAGCAAAGACCTGATGGATCTCCTTAAACTGGGTGGCTTTCCCGAACCCTTCCTGAGTGCTTCGGAGGTCGAGGCCAAGAGGTGGACGAGAGAGTATCGTACCAGGCTGATTCGCGAGGATCTGGTTGGTGTGGAGCAGGTTCGCGATCTGGGACAACTGGAGCTTCTCATGTTGCGTCTACCAGAGCTGGTTGGTGCTCCGCTTTCGATCAATGCGCTACGTGAAGATTTGCAAGTTACGCACAAAACCCTGTCGAAGTGGCTGGATATCTTTGAGCGTCTTTATGCGATGTTTCGCCTTTCCCCATTTGGTTCACCAAAAATCCGAGCCGTCAAGAAAGAGCAAAAGCACTACCATTTTGATTGGACTCTAGTGAAGGACCAACCTAAGCGTTTTGAGAATCTCGTTGCATGTCATTTGCTCAAATGGGTTCATTTCGAGCAAGATTCAAAGGGGCGCGATCTTGAACTACGTTACTTTAGAGACGTAGATCTTCGTGAGGTCGACTTCGTCATTCTTGAGGATAAGGAACCGATTCAGTTCATCGAATGCAAATGGAATGATGACCAGATAGGTAAGGGGCTCAAGTATCTCAAAGAACGCTTCCCAAAATGTGAAGCGTGGCAAATAAGTTGTCGTGGCAAGAAGGACTATGTTTCGGGTGAAAATGTCAATGTAGCTCCTGCACCGACTTTTTTAACTAGGCTCAAATAATATTGAAAGTCAGTTGTCAAGTTTTAGGTCGAGCCAACGAATGACTATAAATGGAAGCCGTTCTAATTGTCGTCCAAGTAGGCCTGCATTTCCTTTCCTTCAGCAGTATCGGGGCCCTCATTAACTCCAAGTTCCGCCAACCGTTTTGCTTCTTCGACGTTATTGGAAGCTATAGCAAGCCTAAACAAGGCATAGTAAGGTGCCTGGAACATTTCAATTAGCTGGGGTATCGGTGTTCTAGGAATATCCTCCGATAGTGAAATCATTTTTTCTGCAATCTCCTTGATCTTCGTCTTATCACCTTCTGCTACCGCTGTCTGTAACTCGGGTCCTAAAGCTTGAAAGACAGTCCATCGATGCTTTCTTGCATAATTGGAGTCTGGATCAATTTCGACAATCGTGCGACTGATTTGTGCCCGTTCATTTTCGGTTCCAGCAACTCGTTCGAGTCCGTAGTGCGTTCGATCCAAAGCATACTGATGAAAGTGAGGAGACAATACATCTTCAGTATTCTCGAACCTGTAGAGAATGTCTTTGATCCCGCTAACCAATTTTTCTGCCCGTAAAGGCGCCACTTTTCTGGCACTTTTTTTTATTTCATCTAGTGATTCGAATTCACCAAAGTCAGTATCATCGAGACTATAGCCGATTTCATAAGTCCCATAGAATGACTCCACGAAACGTACTAAAATGTTTGCTATTTGAAGCCTTGCCTGCAGGCCTTCGTCAGCTGTCTGTAATCCTTTAGCAGCTGCACGATAAGCAGGAAACATAAATGGATGCGCTTGAGAAAGGCGACCTGTCATCTCATCCGCCCATTCACTCAGTTCTCTCGCTCGGGCCTCATCTTCTGGATTAGCCTGTGCTCTTTCAAGTTGCGGCCGTAAGTCGCGTTCCCATTCGCGTTTCTTTTCCAAATAAAAATCCTTGAAAAACGCAGCACTATCTTAATCCACAGGTTTTGTTATATCCATACCGCTTGTGGCGTAGTAGGGGCGTATCTCGATCGTATCATTCAGCCGATGAGTTTCTGCCAATACAAGATGCGGCACCGCCCACACATGAAATGTCGCCCACAGTGTGTCTAACTCAACTGCGCGCGCAAGCGAAACTGCGTCATTGTAATCAAGCTCTAAAATGACAAACTTGTCACTAATGGGCTCATCAAATTCAGGCAGCTCAAATATTGCTTTTCGGTGTTTGCAGGGCCCGCACCATGGTCCTGTAAAAATGATCAGCAGATATTTTTCCTGTTCAAAGGCTTCTAGCTTCGCTTCACCATAACCCGAAAACCACTCTTCACTAGACGGGGAGGCGACAGCTACTGCAGACAAAATTGTTACGCTAAACAGCACTGGAATTAGAAATTTTATGGTCATGTTAGTAGTCAATACGTTGAATAGATATGAGGTGTCAAACTACGGCAGGAGGGACTTTACTCTATCGGACAATAGCAGAGTGCCAGAATCGGAGAGGTTGTTCAAAAGGCCCTCTATAAATAACGCAACACACCAAATTTAATGTTGGATAAATGTTGGATTTGAAGAAAACAGGGACTTAGCAAATCAGCTAAGTCCCCCTTGTACTCTTTAAACAGATGGATTACATAGCGGTCTGAGTTTTTTCTTTTAATCGTTCGTAGGGTGTTTGTCCATGAAGTCCTCCATGGGGTCTGTGGTA
>JANQFH010000001.1 GCA_028277945.1 Oligoflexia bacterium | reverse complement strand
AAAAAGTCATGCACCCCGTCAATGTAGCTTCTGCCAACCTGAAGCGTAGAAAATCCGAAGACGCGCATGCCAAAGCTAACCTCGTCTAGAAATGCGATCAGCGACAAAATAGGAATCACGAGGTTTATTGCCCGAACACCTCTGTTCCTAAAGATAGAAAACAAACTCCAGACAAAGCTGCCGAAAAACAATAATGCTGTCGCGTTTTCCAGGACTTGGTCTTCTGAGATCAAGCTGGCGCGCAGTTGTGGCAAAAGAATATAGATTCCGGAGAAGAATACTAAGCTTGAGCTGACCACAAGAAAGTAAGTGATCAGGAGGCTCTTGGCTGAATTATTTTCCCCTTCCACTGCCTCGCTGTCGATCCACAAGGACATGTAGGAGTGGTAGAGGCTTGAGAACAGCTTTGGGATCCTTTGATAGGCTGTTTGGATGAACTCTCCTATCGCCGCAGCTGATGATCGGATAAAGGTTTCTGCGGCGAGAATGCCGTAGCCGAAAAGGTGTAAGGTCACTAGGCTTTGGATGCTGAGCGCGAGCATCCATAATATGAGTGGGGCTATGCGGATTAGGCGAGCTTGAACGAATGTGTCCGTGGTGCTGTAGGTGCTTACGAGCAGGAAAATCCCCCCAACTAGGCCAGTCAAAGAAGCGACTGAGAGAACTGCGTTGAGGGCGCTTCTTTGTAGGCTTGCCTCGAGTTGATTTGTCATGTTGCGCAGCCATGCCGCATCATTCCAGGATTTCATGGCTAGCCAAAAAAACATCATGATCGGGACCAGCAGCCCAACCGCGAGGCTGAGACGCAGTGCTGAGAATCCGAGAAATAGGGCATTTTTTGGATCACCGGGAATGAGGAGTAACAGCAACAGCGCAACCACCCCCTCGATAACGGCGGCTACGAAATAGTAACGTAATGATATGCCCCTGTACCCCTGAATGCCATTCACTCTTGATTATGTCTCTTCACGGTCTGCTAACGGCTCAATGTTATTCGCAGTGTTTATTCTTACTTAGGTATGGATAGCGGCTCCTATCGGATGGAGACTAACGCTCCCAGGTTCCCATAACCTGCCTGAGGATGGCGAACTCGCCAATGTGATAGGCGTTGTGGTCCGCCACCACTAAGATTTCACGCAAAATCGTATACCCGGCTGCATGGGGCAGGTCCTCGTACAGGTCTGTATTGGGGTCTTCCACAACAGCGGCCAGCGCTTCTAGGTCGCTTTGAAAGTCTTCAATCGTCTTTTGCCAGGCTGCT
>JANQFH010000068.1 GCA_028277945.1 Oligoflexia bacterium | reverse complement strand
ATCTTGGTGGTAACGGGGTACTTAAAAATGATACCAGCTCTGGCAAACAAAAACAACACCAACTTACCACGGGTAGTTTATCACCCTCTCCCTAGAAGGAACGGCCTTACTTTTAGGGGATGCATCCCCTAAAAGTAAGGCCGTACCTTCTAGGGAATTATTTTTTCATGTCTTTGATGATGAGCAGGGGATTCTCTTTGGTGTGGGTTTTGTTGACAACGATGGTCTCACGTTTCTTGCCATAATCCGAGTGCTGCAGCTCAAGAGTGTGGTTGCCGACAGTGACCTTGGTCCCGAGAATGGGAGTATTGCCTAGCGGTTGTCCATCGAGAAAGACCATCGCCCAAGGATCGGCGTTGATCGAGATATAACCATACTCAAGGACTCGCGGTTTTAAGACAAAGCGTAGCTGTTCGCTCGGTTGGCTGACGGTAACCTCCTGGGCGTAGTCCTGGTATCCAGAGAGTTTGGCGGCGATCTTCACGGCTCGTTGCATACGAACCTTGGTGGTTGCCGGCGCCGTGCCAACAGCGGTCGAATTGACAAAGATCTTTGCACCACTTGGTTCGGTATCAATAGTAAGGCTAGCGAGCTTCGCGCGCAGACGAAAACTCTTCTCAATCACACGCGTATCCAGCAACACCTTGTCTTCTTTGGACTCGTAACCAGCCTTGTGCAGCCGCAGTGTCACCTCTCTGCCACGCTGCAAATCATCAAGCGTAAAGGGAGTACGCTTGCCGCTCTCTTCGCCGTCGATGTAGATCTTTGCCCCCGAAGGTTTAGAGGTAATACGCAGGCTGGAGAGCAGCTGTTGATCTTTCTCCAGAGAGATCGAGAGCGGTTGGTTTAAACCCTCGTCAACATAAACCGTCATGCTCTTTTCAACATATCCGGCAAGACGAAAGAGAAAGGTCTGATCTTTCTTTGCCTCCAGCTCTAAAGAGACCGGAGTGGTGCCGTAAAGTTGATCGTCGACATAGACCTCGGCACCCAGTGGTTCACTGGCAAGATCGATGACACCCCTTTGCAAGGTGACGGTTTCCGAGGTCGCGATGGGCTCGCCGCTGTCACTACCTGGCGTGCGAAAAAACTGCAAGTAAACCAGAAAGACAATGCAACCTAACAACAGCGCTGGCAACAACCAGGGGCGTAGCTTAGAGAGGCGCCCGACTAGACCCAAGTGCGCCCCGGACATGCCATGCCGCTGCGAAATCGACTCGCGTGGTTGGTATTGGGTTTTTAACTCGCTAAGGGCACGCTCTTTTGCAGAGGGGTGGCTGGAGAGCGATGGTAACGATGAGGCATCTGAGGTGTAAGACTTTCCAGAGCGTGGCAAATCATCCGCCGCACGCTTTAGACTACTGTCGGCTTCGGTCACATCGCTGTCACGAATGCTCCCATGCACCAACGACGCGTCGGGATTGGGATGGACAAAGCTCACCTCTTCGCTGACATCGGCAACCAAGGTACCTGACCCGCGTTTGTCCGGGTCATAGTGTTTGTCAATATAGGTGAGCGCCTGTTGCAGACGGACGCGTTCAGCATGGATCTCCTTATCAAAGACAGACTTGAGGGTGGCAGCAAGATCTGCTGAGGTAAAATCGGCATTGTAGTGGAACATGAACTTGGTCAGCTCAAGCTGCATGGAGCGCGCATCGGCAAAACGATCATCGGCATCCCGTTGCAGGGCACGGTAGATGATCTCCTCAAGCTCTGTGGGTACATCCGGGTTGTATTTGGTTATGGGTGGAATGTCGGCTTCACGGATCAGCTCTAAGGTCTCCAAGTCGTTCTCACCCATAAACAGACGCCGGCCGGTGAGCATCTCAAACAGCAGAATGCCACAGGAGAAGATGTCGGTACGAGGGTCCACCTCATAACCCATGGCCTGTTCTGGCGACATGTAGCCAAACTTGCCCTTGAGCACACCCGCCTGTGTCTCATTAAGACGGCGCTCCGCCTTAGCAATACCAAAGTCAACAATCTTTACCTCGCCATCGTAAGAGATCATGATGTTTTGCGGGGAGATATCGCGATGGATGATGCCTAAGGGATCGCCACTCTTGGCGTCTTTTTTCTTGTGCGCATACTCCAAACCCTTGAGCACCTCAATGGCGATGTAGGGGGGATGACTCAAGGGCAGCGGCTTTTTTGCTTTGAGGCTTTTCTTGAGTAGCGCCCGCAGGTCTTTGCCTTCAATGTACTCCATGGCGATGAAGTAGTTGTTGCCGATCTTACCGAGATCAAAAACCTGAACGATGTTGGCATGAGAGAGCTCTACAGAGATCTTTGCCTCATCGACAAACATCTCAACAAACTCTCTGTCTTTGGTCAGATGCGGCAGGATCTGTTTGATCACCAAGAGTCGTTCAAAGCCACGCACACCAAAGGTCTTGGCTTTGAAGACCTCGGCCATTCCGCCAGTGGCAAGCTTATCGAGCAGAAAGTACTTACCGTAGGTGCGTACCTTGAAATCCATAAGTGCTTAAAATTATAATCAGTTTTCACGATGGTGTCAACGCTGTGCACTGCAGCGTGATTGTGGTGGGTAAAGAGCTCGCTTTTTAAGGCGATACCGCTGTTGAATCGTCCTCGGTAGTCGGTTGTGCCCCGGTCAGGCTATAACGGATGGTCTCTGGAGCCATCGCCGCCACCACTGGGCTGACACAGGCGCCTACACGGATGTCATCCGAAGGCCCGTTGTAGGAGATGAGGCCATTGGGCTCGAGGCGAACAATGTGGACGGTATTACTGCCAGGGTCGGTCACCAGGATAAAGCGTTCAGCCGGGTCCACCTTCATACGTGAACCCCCGACTCGCAGCGGTTTATATTGTGCACCGAGAAGGTCCCGGTCAAATTGAAAGATCTCGCGGTTAGTAAGCGCCAAAACGCTCGCATCATCGGGAGTGACAACAATGTCGTTGACTTGTCCAGGCTGTATACGCTGAATACCTCCGCCTGTGTTAACAAAACCTTGATCTTGCAGTGAGTTCGCCGGCGCCGAGCCGATGTCCGGATAAAGCGGCCCTATCGGTCCTTTGGCTACGTCATTCCAAAAGACATCACCATTAGGGGCGATGGCAAGCAGATCGGCACGGGGTGAACCACGACGGAGATTGGCAACCACACCCGCCTCAAACTCTTGCTGAGGATGGACACCACGTACAGGCTCAGCAAAGGCACCCTTATCGCCAAGAGCAATATCAATGTCGATGGTGTAGAGCGCAGTATTGGCGGCAATGTAGAGATCTTTTTTTTCAGGATTCAGGTAACCAGGTCCGACGGCAATATCTGTGGCCCGTATGGCTGAGTTGTTCAGGGCAATACGGCGTGGCGAGCTAAAGGGTCTGGCATCGGGCACGCCAGCAGCATCCACCTCATTGAGATCTATAATCTGGTAGGTACTGTCGCCATTGAGCACAAAGGCGAGGTTTCTCTCATTGTCTACGGCAATCCGTCCAGGTCGCTGCACAACGGGGATGCGAGCACGAAAGATCGGCACGCCCGTAGCTGTAAAAGCATAGGCCAACACCTCGTTACTACCGCGCAGCGAGATCAACAACAACCCCTCTTCAGTAAAAACGATATCCACTGGATCACCACCGGCACTGCTACCAATAAAGACCGGGCTACCAACCACATAGCCGTTGGCTACTGAGGCGGAATTGGCAGCGGCCAAACCTGGAAACTGAGAGCCATTGAAAGCGGGGGTTTCGTTGATGGAGAGTGTGAAGAGTGCTGCCACACCGGAAGGGGTTCGCCGCAATCCCGGAACCGTACTGATATCGCCATCCCGACGAATCCTTTCGCTGTTGGGAACGAGATCGGCAAAGGCGCCCTTGCACACCAGTGCCCCTACTCGACCGGTCACAAAGGGTCGACGCACATCCCCTGCTAGCGTGGTAAAGGACCTATCTGCCACACTCTGTGGATCACACGCCACCAGGTTGAGTAGCAGCGTAGCCAGTAACATCGGTTGCCAGACAAATTTCATGTTGAAAGACTCCATCAAGAGTTTGTTTCCCCTTGGAGCAAATACAAACTCCATGCCAGCGTTCTCTTTTCTTAACTAGTTAAAATAAAAATATTTTTTGCTAGAACCAAGAACTTTGCCAGGGCTTTTTCGCGACATTTCTGTCGCGCTGGGCAGCGGCTGCCTCGGCGCAGATGGTCGTAAACCCAAACCAAGCAAGGAGCAAATCCCTACTCGCATTCCACTCTAGACAAAAAATCTTGGATATTCAGGTGGTTGGATCTGGCGCCCACCTTGCACAGTAACCATTGCAACGCCGTTGGCGGCTGCTTGACAAACCTTCGGCATCATCACTAGAGTTGGCAAACAGCTCATGTTGAAAAACAAGACCTATTTTCAAAGAGTTATCATTATAATCGGCAGCTTTGGCGGCATTGGCTTAGCACCCAAAGCCCCTGGCACGGTGGCAACCATTGCCACCCTGCCAATCTATTGGCTGCTAGCTCACGCCTGCACCCCGCCTATATATGCGCTCCTGGTGGCTCTGCTGTTAATTGCTAGCGTGCCTATCTGCACTGCCTACGAAAAGGCGCTCGGAGCGGAGGACCCACCAACCCTGGTTTTGGATGAAGTCTGTGGCCTGCTCATCACCATGCTCTGGATCCAACCGGGGTGGTTGACGCTCCTACTCGGGCTGGCGCTGTTTCGGCTGTTTGACATTCTCAAGCCCTTCCCTATTCACACCGTGGAAAAACGGCTCCCTGGCGGTCTTGGCGTTATGGCTGACGACGTTGTAGCGGCAATCTTTGCCAATTTGGCACTACGTCTGATCTTACATCTTATCCACGGTATACCCCTATGAAGTGTGCCATTCTCACCATTGGCAACGAACTGCTGCTGGGCCGCACTCTAGATAGCAACGCCCACACCATCGCCGCACGACTGAGTGCGCTTAAGCTCGAGGTCGGTGAGAAACGCACCGTTGGCGATAGCAGTGAGGCGATCATTCAGGCGCTGCAGGAGTTAAGTCAAGGTTATGAGCTGCTCATGGTCACCGGCGGCCTTGGTCCTACTGCTGATGATCGTACTCGCGAGGCAGTTGCGCAGCTTCTGCGTTGCCCCCTCATACCGGAACCAGAGGCAGAAAAGTGGCTACGTCAGTTTTACGAGAGGCGCGGCCTCACCATCACCGCCTCTATGTTGCAACAGGCGGCCATCCCCAAAGGAAGCCAACCACTGTGCAATCCTGTGGGCGCGGCCGTGGGTTTTCATGTCACCTTGGGTAAATGCCACGCCTTCTTCCTACCAGGTGTCCCCACAGAGATGCAGGCAATGTGGCAACAGCAGGTGCAAGAGCAACTACGCATCCTGATTGAAAAGAGCAGTGCTGGCAGACGAGAGGTACTCACCTGCCGCCTGCTTGGCATGAGTGAATCCAACGCAGACGCCATAGCACAGCAATGGCTACAGCGGTTGGACAACAAGACCACTGAAAACATTGGCTTTGGCACGCAGATCCGCTTTCCCGAGGTACACCTGCTGTTTTACTTTAACACCGAGCAAGCAGCCGCCCACATGGAGGAACTGAGGCAGCTGGCACAAAGCGAGCTAGTTGATCACCTCGTCGACTTTTCTGCAGCACCCATTGAAGAGTTAGTCCAACAGGCCTTTATCGATCAGGGACTAACCTTGGCCGTGGCAGAGTCCTGCAGCGGTGGCTATATCTGCTCACGCCTGCTAGCCATACCTGGCGCCTCGGCCTACTTTCTCGGCGGTGCTGTGACCTACTCCAATGCATCCAAGCGTAATCTCCTGGGAATCCGTGAGCAGACTTTGAACCAATATGGAGCGGTGAGTAGGGAGTGTGCTGTGGAAATGGCGACAGCCGTGCGCACCCGCCACCAAGCGAGCATTGGCTTAGCAACCACAGGAATTCTTGGCCCTAGCGGGGGGACCTGTGATAAACCAGTGGGCAGAGCATACGGGGCGATTGTCTCGGCGCATGCCAGCCGTGTAGAGAGCTTTGAACTCAAGCGAAATCGGATCCTCAACCGGGAAGAGCTGGCAACGAGAATGCTGCTGTTGCTAATACAAGAGTTAAAAAGGTTTGCTAATTAGAAGGAGTACAACATGACTACGGTACAGATAACACCCACCGCCAATCGGAGTAAGGCACTGGAAAGCGCTGTTAGCTCTATTGAAAAGCAGTTTGGCAAAGGCTCGATCATGCGCCTTGGCGACGCCAAGAAAGTGGATCACTCCATTGGCACCTTCTCTACCGGTTCGCTTGGGCTTGATCTGGCTCTAGGCATTGGTGGTATCCCACGCGGGCGGGTCGTGGAAATCTACGGCCCTGAGGCATCGGGTAAAACTACGCTAACCTTGCACATGATTGCCGAGTGTCAGAGAACCGGCGGCGTCGCGGCCTTTATCGACGCCGAACACGCGCTGGATGTTGGCTACGCTGGCAAGCTCGGAGTGAAGACGGCGGATCTGCTCATCTCCCAGCCAGACACGGGCGAGCAGGCCCTAGAGATTGCCGATATGTTGGCTCGCAGTGGCGCTGTTGATCTGATCGTCATCGACTCGGTGGCAGCGCTGGTGCCACGCGCAGAACTCGAGGGCGAAATGGGCGACCACCACGTTGGCCTGCAGGCACGGTTGATGAGCCAAGCGCTGCGCAAACTAAACGCCACCATCAACCGCTCGAATACAACGGTTATCTTCATCAACCAGCTACGCATGAAGATCGGGGTGATGTTCGGTAATCCAGAGACCACCACCGGTGGTAATGCGCTTAAATTCTACTGCTCAGTGCGGCTCGATATCCGCAGGATTGGCGCCCTTAAAGATGGCGACCAGGTCAAGGGCAACCGCACCCGTGTGAAGGTGGTAAAAAACAAACTCGCGCCACCCTTTCGCAACGTTGAATTCGATATCGTCTATGGCGAAGGTATCAACAGACTGGGTGAGCTCATTGAAATTGCCGTGGCCGAGCGATTGCTTGATAAAAGTGGCTCGTGGTATTCTTATAAAGAAGATCGTATTGGTCAAGGTCTGGAAAACGCCGTACGCTTCCTAAAGGAAAACCCCAAGGTGAAGCAGAAGCTGGTTGCCGAGGTTTACAACCACTTCCATATCCGCAAACCTCAGGCGGCCACGGTGGAGAAAAAACGCTCCAAGGACAATGGCAAAGAATTAACCAAGTAAGGCAAACGGGCAATTGGAACTCAATGATATCTTAAGAATTGCGCTCAAAGGGAGCGCTTCGGATATTCATCTCAAGGCTGGGTTGCCACCCATGTTTCGTATAGACGGCGCCCTGGTACCGCTGAAGAATGCCCGCCGTCTCTCTCCAGAAGAGGTCGGCAAGATGGCCTTTAGCATTATGACCAGCGTGCAAAAAGAGCACTTCCGTCAGTACAACGAAGTCGATCTTGCCTATGGCGTACCTGGGCTCGGTCGCTTTCGTGTCAACGTCTTCCAGCAGCGTGGCACCATCGGCATTGTCCTACGCGTGATTCCCTATAAGGTCTCCTCGTTTGATGAGCTGCGCTTACCAAAAGTTCTAGAACGCATTTCTCTGGAGAGACGTGGCCTCATCTTGGTTACTGGCACAACCGGCAGTGGAAAGTCAACCACGCTAGCGTCGATCATCGACTTTATTAACTCAAGGCGAACGTGCCATATCATTACTATTGAAGATCCCATTGAGTTTCTCATTCGCGACAAGCGCTGTATCATCAACCAACGGGAAGTGGGTGTCGACACCTCATCGTTCAACCACGCTCTGCGCAGCGCTCTCAGACAAGACCCCGATGTCATCCTCGTTGGCGAAATGCGCGATCTAGAAACCATTGAAACAGCCCTGACTGCGGCAGAGACCGGGCACCTGGTGATGAGCACACTGCACACGATCGATGCGGCAGAGACCATTACCCGCATTGTCTCCTCGTTTCCGCCCTACCAACAACAGCAGGTGCGCTTGCAGCTGGCAACGATTGTCAAAGGCATTATCTCGCAGCGCCTCGTACCCATGGCAGATGGTAAGGGTCGTGTACCTGCCTTGGAAGTGCTCGTCTCAACCAGCTTTATCCGAGAACTCATCTCCGATCCAGAACGCACTAAAGGCATTAACGACGCCATTGCCAAAGGCCATAACAGTTACGGCACCCAGACCTTTGATCAGTCTCTGATGAGTCTGCTTAAACAAAACCTTATAAGTTATGAGGAAGCACTAAGACAGAGCAGCAACCCAGATGACTTCGCTCTGCGTGTCAAAGGCGTCTCTTCAACAAGTGATTTGAGTTGGGACGACTTTGACAAAGGCGGTAGCGACCAGCCAGTAGAGGGCGGCAGCGACGAACTAAAAATTGAAAGGTTTTGACCTGCATGCCGACGGGTGATCTGACAACAGCCGCAGAGATTCGTCGCCTTTTTCTTGATTTCTTCAAAGAGCATGACCATACCATCGTCCCAAGCTCTTCCCTTGTTCCTGCAAGCGACCCAACCCTGCTGTTCACCAATGCCGGCATGGTGCAGTTCAAGGAGTACTTCTTAAATCCGGACGCTGCTCCCTATAAGCGGGCAGCGTCAGTACAGCGCTGCCTGCGAGTAGGCGGCAAACACAACGACTTAGAAAACGTTGGTTATACCACGCGCCACCACACTTTTTTTGAAATGCTAGGCAACTTTAGTTTTGGTGGCTATTTTAAGAAAGAGGCTATCCACCTAGCCTGGGAGTTTCTCACTAAAGCCCTGAAACTTCCTGAAGAAAAGCTGCATGTAACCGTTTTCAAGCAGGATGATGAAGCAACCGAGATTTGGCTGCAAGAAGTTGGTATTCCTAAAAATAGATTTTCTCGTCTCGGAAAGGCAGAAAACTACTGGAGCATGGGAGAGACAGGCCCTTGTGGGCCCTGCTCAGAGATCCATTTTGATCAGGGTAAGAATGTTGGCTGCAAAAAAAAGAATTGTGGTGTGCAGTGTGACTGCGATCGCTTCTTGGAAGTTTGGAATCTTGTTTTCATGCAGTTCAACCGTGATGAAGCCGGCAATGAGAAGCCGCTGCCCCACCCCTGTATTGACACTGGCATGGGGTTGGAACGTGTGACTGCAGTGGTACAAGGAGTGACCAACAACTACCATACGGATCTTTTTCAAAGCATCATAGCCAAGCTCGCCACTCTGTTTAAACAATCCTATAAGAACGGCAAGGGTGAGCTAGACCCCTCCTTTCATGTCGTTAGCGACCATTTGCGCGCAACGGTCTTTATGGTTGCAGACGGCATGGTTCCATCGAATGAGGGACGTGGCTATGTTCTGCGGCGTATTCTACGCCGGGCCATGCGTCACAGCCGGATGCTGGGAGCAACCCAGCCGCTGTTATACAGCATGGTCAAAACGATCGTCGCTGATATGCAAAAGGCCTATCCAGAACTTGGTGACAAAACTCAAACCATCGAGGAGTGTGTCCGGGAAGAGGAAGAACAGTTCCTCGAGACCCTGGATCGTGGCATCAAGCATCTTGATGAGAAACTACAACCGCTAAAAAAATCCGGAAGGAAGAGCTTCCCTGGCGATGTCGCCTTTCACCTCTATGAAACCTACGGCTTTCCTGTTGATCTGACCGAAGACATCCTCAGGGGCGAAGGTTTGCGCTTGGAACACAAATCGTTTGATCAGGCCTTTGCAGCACATCGACAAAAAGCCAAGGGATCCTGGAAAGGTGGCGTAGCAGACACACATTTACAAGCGGAGATTGAAAGCAATCTGCGCAGCAGCGGCAGGCCGACCGGCACAGGCTTTATTGGTTATGACCAGACCTCCTGTGAGGAGGCAAAACTAGTTGGCATATATAATCAAGCAGGCAAGCCACTACAAAAATTGACGACATCGGGAGAATACCTCTTGGTGTTTGATCAAACTCCCTTCTATGCTGAGTCCGGTGGACAGGTTGGAGACCAGGGCTGGGTACGTAACAAGAACTGCCGTGGTGAGGTCAAAGACACCTTCAAGGTTCTTGGCGTCCATGTGCATCGAATACACCTACAAGAAGGCAGTGCTGCCCTAAAAGACAGCTTTCAACTGGCCATCAATGAGGCACGCCGCGGGCTTATCGCTAGAAATCATACGCTCACCCATATTCTCCACGCAACGCTGCGCGAGACGCTTGGAGAGCACGTTAGGCAAGCCGGCTCCTATTTAGATGACAAACGACTGACCTTTGACTTTATTCAGCCCACGGCTTTGACCCGGCAGCAGCTAGAAGCTATTGAAAAAACCATCAACGAGAGAATCGCCGCGAACAGTGCGGTCAAAACCGAAAACAACGTCGACTATAAAAAAGCGATAGAGCGAGGAGCCACCGCCTTTTTTGCCGAAAAATATGGTGACCGAGTACGGGTGGTCAGTATTGACGATTACAGCATGGAGCTCTGTGGTGGCACCCATGTTAGCCTTACGGGGGAGATTGGCTTTTCTCATGTTCGTGGTGATCGTAGTGTTGCGGCAAAGACCAGACGCATTGAAGCCGTGAGTGGGCCGTTTGCCATTGATGTTGTCCAACAGGAGTTGGCTTGCTTGAATCTCATTGCTGAAGAGCTAGGAACCCCAACAGCGACACTGGATGCCAGGCTGCATAGCCTACTCGAAGAAAACAAGAAGTTAAAAAAGCAGCTGCGAGAGAATGCCAACAGAGAGTTTGATGGGCTTCTTGAGCAGATGCTTCAACAGGCCACAAAGCATGAAAACTTCAAGATCGTCTCGCGAACGCTTCCAGAAGCTTCTGCGGAAACACTGCGGGACTATTCAGATAGGGTCATGGACAAAATGAAGCGCGGTATCGTCGCTCTAGGTACAAAGACCAACGGCCGCGCTGTCGTCATTGTAAAAGTATCCAAAGACCTGACCGACCGTTACTCAGCAGCCAAAGTCGTCAAAGCCATTTCGCCGATCATTGGTGGCGGTGGTGGCGGCAGAGCCGAGATGGCCCAGGCCGGTGGCAGCAAACCCGACAAACTCGACGAGGCGCTGGCACAAATCCACACATTCATCTAAGGGCTAGTTGTTGTCTAGCTTGTAGCCCATCGATTTGATAGCTGAATTTAGAGAGGTGTCCTCCGAAAGCGCGGCGGCGATTTTCAGCTCGGTATGCCCAAGGCGGATGACATCGCCACTGTCGACCACACAGCGTTTGATCTTTTTGCCGTTAACGCAGGTGGCTACAGGCTGACCAAGGTCCTCTACTTCAATCTTATGGTCTGAGACGTGCAGCTTCGCATGGATGGCTGTAATCTCAGGATCCTGAATATTGATATCGGCCTCCGCACCACCGATCGTCCAGACACCTGCTCTCGTCTCGAACGACTTTCCAAGGATAGGACCGCTCACGACCTGTAAGCGCACGCACGCGGCTTCAGCCAACGCGGTTGCCCGCGGGTCCGGAGGGGGTTCCACAGAGAGCGCCTCACCCAAGCGAATCTCAAGATGTGTTGAACCGAGTCGAATCACATCACCGTCATCCAGGGCAACACGTCTTACCTTCTTGTTATTGACAAAAGTTCCGTTGGTCGAACCAAGATCCTTAATGTAGACCTGACCATCGCCAAAGGTTTCGACCACAGCGTGTTTTCTTGAAATGTCAGGGTCATGAAGTGGAAGATCGCCATGCTGCCTGCCAATAAGCACGTCACTCTGGAGGAATTTAAACTCGCGCTCTTGCATATCAGAGCATCGCACGTGCAGAGTAATGCCAACAAGCGGAGTGTCCAGGATTTCAGGCGGTGATTCACTGATCATAATACCGGTGGTGTCATCGATGCGTTTCCTGTTGGTGCCCAGCATGACTTCAAGAATATGTCCGACGCTAGGCTGCGAATCGGGCCAAACATTTGCGCTAGAGACCACTCCACCTTGAACATGAAACTCCATGGTTGTCTCGCCAATCCGGATCGTATCACCGTGCTTCAGAATTGCCTCAACAACATCTTCGCCATTCAAATAAGTATGATTTTTGCTGTTCAGATCGACCAGGAAAAAAAAGCCATCAAAATAGCCAATAACAGCATGCTGTTCCGACACCTTTTTGTCATCAATAACCACATCTCCACCTTTTCGCCCGAGGATTGTACGGCTGTTTTTGATGAGAAAGGTCTGATCAAGGCTCTTCACAATCAAAGACGCTTGAATACTATGAGGCAGTTCAGGCAGCTCCCTACTTCTATCCATAAAAAACAGTAGATCATTATGAGAGCTGGGTTTCATGAGATGTCTTAGAAAAAGGAATCGAAATGAATTTCAGGTTTGTCCCCCAAAATATCTCGGTCGTCACACTCTTTTAAAAGCTCCAGATAGGCAAAGCGAACTTTCTCATCTTCCTCACTGTAATAGAGTAATCGTCTCAGGGCCTGCAAACGTTTTAGGTCTATACGTGCTCTCTCTGCCTTCAAACCCAAACGGCGATAGAGATGGCTCAACATCTTCATCGCCCAAACAGCCTCTACACCGTGAGGTTCCATGCCTATGGTCTTTTTGAATGTGATGATGGCATTTGAAAATTCGCCCTGATGCCAAAGATGAACACCTAGTAGATTATTGGCCTCAAGACGTTGGGAATTTTCGGGATCAGTAATTAGAATTTGCAGATAACGCTGCAATCGTCGAGATTGAGACTTTAGTAAGACGATTTCCTGTAGCGTCGGTAGACCCATATAAAAATTATACGGGCACTAGGTTGCTTTATGCAAGTCGTTTAATTGTTTCGTCGAGTAGCATATGAAATTCAGTGGGAGTATTGATAAACTGAATGCCGACGCCACATTCTCCCTGAGTGACTCGACGTACAACCCGACCCTGAAGTGGTAACACAGGTTTTACACCAGGAAGAGCTATCTGCATATCGAGAATCGTGTCGATCTCTGGTGGGTCGTTACAGAGTAGGAAGAGACCACCACTACTCAAATCCTTGGTATGACAAAACTGGGGCGACTGGCCACGAATCTCTATCTTAGCCACAGCAGCCACTCGTTTCGACGAACGTCGTTCACGACCATCCCAAGCCTTAGAACTCAATGCACGCCTCCGGCTCCTCAGGTACCCTGGATGCCCCATCAGGTCAAGGCCAGGTCGGTGGATCAAAACAGGCCGTAAATCCGACCTATCGACACCAATATTATATATATAACCTATTAATTTTATTAAGAATTAAATACACTTACAAATAAAAGGGTACTATTATTAATAAGGTACTATATAATTAGTAAAGATAGGGTTGTAAATCTGTCCGCGAGGGGGGATTACGATTAAACGACTGTATTTACTCTGTCTTATTTGGCCTGCGCTGATGTTTGCCGATGCCAATGTCGATGCGGTGACGGAGCAGGTGAATGAGATGCGATCCATCCAGAACAGTGTTGGGCAGTGGCGCTCACAGGCCAAAAAGGCCAAACGCCTTAAGGTCGTCAACTGTCTCGATGAAAAATTGCGGCGTATGCAGGGTCTTATGTCCGTGAGCAGCCGTGCCGAGACCGCATACAAAAAATCGTTGGCAACAGGGGAAAGCACACATGCTGTTAAGTACAGTGAACGCGTACTCTACGCCCATAGACGTGCGACAACTCTTGTACCCCAGTCGCTCCGTTGTTGGTGTCAAGGACGTCAAGAACAAGCCGCCGGAAATACTAAGATTCGCCTTCCAGGAAAAGAAAAGCGGGAAATTGGCTTAGTTTATCTATGCAATCAGGAAGGGAGTTTAGAACAAACTCTTGTTAAGTTGCAGGTGCCTGACAACTTTGAAGAGATTGTTGCAGAAGAGGATAGCGAATTGGTCGATGCCAATAGCAACTTTGGCTTTCCAGAAATTCCCGCTGCAAGTCCGTTCAGATAACAAACAATTGCATCCTCCCCCATTAGACTAAGCGGGGATTCAGCAACCACCATCTCAGCAAGATCGACCGGATGCCGAACAGAAACGTCGACAAGACGTGATTTCAATTGCTGTGTTGTAGATGAAAAAGCATACTACAGTTCTTGCTGCTCTGTTGGTGATATGGATTGTCACCTCACCCGAGGTGCGCGCACGCGAAAAAGGTTTGCGCCTTGGAAAATTTCGCTTTTCTCCCAGCGTGAAGCTTGCTGCTGGTATTGACAGCAACCCTCTATTTACTGAGGTGGCCCCGGCAAGCGACGGTCTTCTTGAAATAAGGCCAGGCTTTGTCTTCAAAGGCGTTAGCAATCGCCTGCTGTTAGAAACATCTTATGACTATTCACGTCTGCAGTATCTTGAGACCGATATACAAAACTCGGATAATCATCACGCTCGTTTCAACTTGCAATTAAAATCTTACCGCTGGAGCTTGGAGGCGGACAACAAGTTTGATCTAACCTCTGATCCTGCTGATGAGCAGATACTCGAACGCCTTGAGCGAGCAAAGAACGAAGCAAGCGCTATAGTCTCCTATTTTTCGCCATCCAAAGATATGGAATTCCGTCTACGGTACACTAATACCGTTCTTGATTTTGCCGGAGACCTTAATGCATTGAGTAGCTTTCAGAATCAACTCATGATTAGCTCGACCGTAAACGTATCTTCGTTCTTTCGGTTTTTACCAAAAACCGCACTCAACAGCTCCCTGCAATACTCGCATCTCAGCTTTCCCGACGTGCAGGACCCCAATATACGTACCAAGGGGGACAGCTTTGAGGCCACGCTCGGTATTGTTGGCAGCCTAACCACCAAGAGCAGCATCCTTCTATCACTCGGCTATAACCACAGCGGTTTTGACGTCGGACCCTCAGCAAACAACTTTACTGCAACTGCGAAAGGTCGGTACAAGTGGCGATCCACAGCATTCGAGCTCGGATATGAAAGAAGCGTGACGGAGTCCCAGTTCACAAATTTTGTGACTATCAATGCACTGAAATACCAAATAGAGTGGATATCACACACGGAGAAACTAAAGTTCCGCTCTGATGGCGATCTCAACTTCATTAACTACAGTGGGCCTGTGACACTGGTTTCTGGTGATGAGCGCAATGACACGGTCATACGCAATAACCTACGAGGTGCCTATGGACTGCTGCAATGGATGGAAATCTTTCTCGAATACAACTACGCAATGCGAGATTCGAACGCCGTAGATCTGTTGAGCGGTGCCGACAGCGCTGATTTTAAGCAGCATACGGCGCTATTGGGTGTCTTGGTTTCCTATTGAAAACCTCAGCGTAAAGGGATACAATTGTTTTATATTATTAAACACTTATTTTTCCACAACAACTTGAAAATCCTTGGCGCAATATGCTTTTGCAGTTTGCTCGTTTTGCAGAACTCCGTGGTGGTCTCTGCCGTGGAAAACTCATATCGTGTTGGCCCGGGAGATGTGCTGCAGATAACCGTAACTGGAGAACCTGATTTCACCGGCAACTTCACCGTTCGCGAAGACGGTTCGATCTTTTACAGCTATTTGAAAACCGTAGAAGTCGGTAGCAAAACGGTTGGAGAAATTACTAGAGATCTCACTACGATTCTTAGCAAGGATTTCATCAACAGTCCCTCGGTTAATGTAGTTGTCAAAGAGTATTCAAGTAAAAAAATAAAAATCTTTGGTGCGGTTCGGAAGCCCGGCTCTTACATCCTGAAAGGCAACACTAGACTTCTCGATGCCATCTCGCTGGCTGGTGGCCTTACTCAGGATGCCGGTAGCAACGTACTGATCGTACGACCAAACAAAAAGGCGCCAGACCAATCTCCCCTACTGGCTGATGCCACCGTTGGTGTTGCTAACAAAGTAGCGATGTCAGACGTGACACAAGACAACAAAAACAAGCAGAGTCCATTAGAAAAGATCGAGACGAAACAAAAACAAAAGGCAGATGGTACACCAGCCACAAAGTCAAAAGTGCATTCATCGACACAGCAGCCAATTGTTGTAAATTATACAGACATCGTCAGTAGAGGAAAACTGGACAAAAATATCCTCATCGAAGCGGGAGACGTGATTAACGTTCCAACACGTGATGAGATATATGTACTGGGTCATGTGAATAAACCAGGACCAGTACAATACGAGGACAACCTGACCATCTTGCAGGCCATTAGTGTGGCTGGCGGGCCCGCGCCAACAGCATCTACAAAGTCAACTTATATCATTCGTAAGACTGCCGACGGAAAGAGCAGCAAGATTAAAGTACGTTTGGATAAGGTTATGAATCAGAAGGCGGAAAATATCGGCTTGCGCCCGAATGACGTCATTGTCGTTCCCGAGAGCTTCTTTTAGGTTAAGGTCAATGAACCTACAGAATTTCAATATACATGATTCACTGCGATTTCTGAAACGTCACCTACGATTGATTCTCACCGTGCTCGGTACCTGTGTCGTCACTATCATGTGGCTGACTTGGAGCCAGCCGAAAAAATACGTTGCCGCAACCGTGCTGGAAATCGGCGCTGAAATTCCAGATGTCGCCTTCTTCAAAGAAGTAGTGAGCGTAAACCCTACTAACTGGTGGTCTATAGGCCGATACTATGAAACCCAGTACAAGATTATCAAGAGCCATGCCCTCCTCTCCAAGGTCAGTAAGGCGGTCATTGAACGAAATATCTGGCCAGCGATACCCAACATCGATGACGAGGAGGCCTACGTCAACCGGCTACGTGCAGGCATTGAGGTCAGTCCCGTCGATCAAAGTCGCCTAGTTGCCATCAGATACATGGATTCTGATAAAGACAACATTACGCGTGTCTGCGACACTATCGCCGACGTCTATGTAGAAGAAAATCTCAATCGCAAGCTCATTGGTGCCAAGCAAGCTGTTAACTGGCTTTCGGCGCAGATGCAGTCTTTTAAGAAACAAACAGAGGCCTCTGAACGCAAACTACAAGAATTTCGAGAAAAACACAAAATTGTATCCATTGATAATCCCCGCAGTCTAATGGTAACCAATATCACTGCTTTAACCGAGACCTTAAACGAGCTGATTCGAGAACGCATTAAACTGGAGGCGCGCTATACAAAACTAAGGTATATGGTGAAGGGTTCACAGAGCATCGAGGATCTCTTCGGTTTTATCGCCAGTGATTTACTCACGGAGTTAAAGAGTGATTACATTGATCTAGAAAGAAAGCATCTAGTCCTTTCCATCCGTTATAAACATAAGCATCCCGAGATGATACGGGTGAATAAGGAGTTAGAGGAACTTAAAAAGAAAATTTCTATGGAAGTTGAGAACGAAGTTCAACGGTTAAAGAGTCGTTTCCTCTTGGTAAAAGCTGAGGAAGATAGGGTGCGCAAAGAACTAGAAGAAAACAAGCTGGAGATATTAGAGTTTGACAAAATTAGCAGTGAATTGGAGAAAATTAGACAGACCAACTTAATCAATGACAGATTTTACCAGGCGCTGAGCGAAAAATTAAAGGAGGCAGATCTCTCGGGACTGGTAAAGAGCAACAACATACGTATTATTGACAGAGCCCAGCCCCCGGGCGGACCTGTATCTCCCCGAGTCAAGCTCAATTTCATACTCTCGGTGATGATTGGCCTGATTGTTGGTGTTGCAGCCGCATTTGTTCAAGAGTACCTAGACGCCACCTATAAGACGCAAAATGACGTGGAACGAGACTTTAGCGAAGCCTTCCTTGGTATCGTGCCCCTAGTCAGCAAAAAGAGCGCAGAAAACGGTAGAGGCGTTGAGGAGCCTGAAACGATTGAGTTTGTGCCATTAAAGAAACCTGGCTCAACGGTGGCGGAGATGTACCGCAATATACGCACAAATCTCTCTTTTGTGACCTCCACCAATCAGGAAAAGATTATTCTGATTACCTCAACGAGCCCTGAGGAGGGTAAGACAGCCACATCCATGAATCTTGCTATTACTCAAGCCCAACTCGATCAGAAAGTGCTGATCATCGATGCGGACTTGAGACGCCCATCCGTTAGTGCGGCTTTTGAGATAAAGGATAAGAAAGGGTTTTCCTCACTGCTCATCAATGCCATTGATATCGATGAGGCTATCCATAGGACATCAGTTAAGAACTTGGATATTATTCCTTCTGGTCCTATTCCGCCGAATCCTGCCGAGCTGCTAAGCACGGAGACGTTGACAGAGGTATTTAAAGCGTTGGCGAAGCGCTATGATAAAATTATCATCGATGCCTGTCCGACAATCCCCATTAGTGACACGCTCGTTCTTTCTCAGCAGGTGGACGGTGTTATCTATGTCATTCGCTCAGGAGGGCCGCACCGTAACTTCGTTCTCAAGGCCAAATCGAAGCTTACCAACATCAATGCGAATATCATTGGTGTTATTCTTAATGGAGTCTCTCCTGATCAAATGGGTCTGACGGATCACTACTACTATCGTTACTCCTACCATCCAACTGAGGCTGAGCAAGAGGACTTGCCGGCGAGTATGACCAGCTAGTTATACGTTCGAGAATCTTGATTGGAATACCCGTTGCTTTACAGATCTTTAAGATAGCCGCGCGCTCTTGTTGATTCGCCGACGGCACAGCCAAAATAATCTCTTCCACGGCTTTAGCTTTAACGACCGCGGGAATCGCCTCACGCTTGCCAAGGACCTGCACACCGTACAGCTTCTTCCCCTGCTTCCAATGATCATCATCGATAAGACCAACGGGATACGTTGCATTATTCCTGTCTTTGCGAATTTCGTTAAGCACCCACTGCCCTGCCTCGCCCGCACCAACAACGAGCACTGGCTTGCCATGCGGCGAAAAGCCGTACAAGGACTCCCTAAGCCATCGCAGCAGAAACCTGAAACCGATTATGAACAAGAGCAACACCATAAAATCGATAAAGAAAAGCGATCGCGAAAATCCAGAAAAGCGATACATGCCTACCAAGAGGGTAACGCTGGCTAGTGACGCTACAGCAACACTCGTGATGATCTTACGGACATCAGAAAAATCGATATACTTCCAAACCCCGCCATACATTCCCGACAACAACATTGCTAGCAGCTTGACAGGAACAATAATTGGCAATGATTCTTGTATGATTTTCCAATGGTAGCCAGAAATTGCACCTTCAAATCTTAAGAGGTGGGCGCTAAAATAAGCGGCTACAATTAATATCGTGTCAATAACGATTTCGACAAGGCGCCGTTTATGTAATATGGAAGGAATCGATAGAATAAAGTGTTTCTTTTCGGCTGTAACTTCGGAATTGTTGTCTGCTTTGTAGACCTTAACATCTCCCAGGAAAAGACCTAGCACCAACAGGAAAACCACCAGCAGGAGCACGATCAGAGTCGTGATAAAAACATTCATCGCGTAGCCGAGCACCGCAACTGCTCCAAAGACGGTGGCAATCGCATAAAGGATAAGAATGGCTTCTCTCTCACTCCAGCCGTGCGCTACAAGCCTATGTGAACTGTGATCTCGTCCACCTTGGCTAACAGGTTTTCCGTGTAATAACCTTTGAATACTCACCACAATGGTGTCAAAAATGGGCACTGTCAATAGCAGCAGCGGTGCAGCGAGTAGAAGAAACAAATTGGATGCCTGATGCCAGGTTCCCTTAATACTATAGACCGAAAGTAAAAAGCCAACAAATAGCGCGCCACTGTCGCCCATAAAGATCTTCGCGGGAGGGAAATTGAAGATAAGAAAGGCTGCCAGTGCACCGATAAGAACACTGGCTAAAACAATGAACTCCGTGTTGCCTCGGATCAGATCAAGTGCCAAAAACGATGCAATGGTGATTAAAGCAATACCGCCAGCAAGCCCATCCATGTTATCTAGTAGATTAAAGGCATTGGTGATCATAACAATCCAAATGATTGAAACCGTAGTGGCAAGAATCGGATCTTGAAATACTGCTACCACCACTCCAAGTTTGGCCGCTGCGGACGCGATAGCAATCTGATATATAAATTTGATGTAAGCCTTCAGATCAAAGATGTCGTCGAGTAAACCGAGAAGGAACATAGCGGTGGCACACGCTGTGATAGAGAGCCATTCGTTCTGTTGCTGCCCAAAAAGTAAAACGGCAGCGAGGCAACCCATGAAAATCGCTACGCCACCAAAATGGGATTTTGGTACACGGTGCCATCTGTCGTCCATCACTGGCGCAGCAAGCTTCCAACGTTTTGTCATCAAAACGATGGCAGCTGTCGCCAGCAGAGTAATAGTGAAAGAAGTGAGAGCGCATATCAAAAGTGATTCAGGCATCAGCTGGAATTACTTTTTTTAAGAGACTCCACCACCTGATCAATAATCGCGGAGATGGAATGGCGTGGCTGAAATCCGATGGCCTTCTTTAGCTTGGCGATATTTGGAATCCGACGTTGCATGTCTTCGAAACCAGCCTCATAGGCCTCATCATAGGAAATAAATTTGATCTCCGAACGACTATTTGTCTTTTTCTTTACCAATTTTGCTAACTCCAAAATAGAAATTTCTTCATCGCTGCCGATATTGAAAACTTCACCCCAGGTGTCGTTTTTTTCGACAAGACGGATCAGAGCATCGACAACGTCAAAGATACTGCAAAAGGTTCGGCTCTGGGAGCCATCTCCGTACACAGTAATGGGGTCATGACTCAAGGCCTGCCTAGCGAATGTGGGTAATACCATGCCGTATTGGCCGACCTGGCGTGGCCCCACGGTATTGAAAAGACGAACACACATGACTGGCAACGCCTTTTCACGATGATAAGCTAGCGCCAGGAACTCATCAATTGCCTTAGAACAGGCATAACTCCATCGATTTCTTGTAGTCGGGCCGAGCACCATATCATCCGTTTCCGTAAAAGGAATGCTGCTCCCTTTACCATAGATTTCGCTGGTTGAGGCAACGACTACAGGTTTGCGCCACTTGTTAGCCAATTTCAACACGACTTCACTACCGCGAATGTTTGTTTCAATGGTTTTCACAGGCTGACTGACAATAAGCTTGACTCCAACTGCAGCAGCCAAGTGATAGATAAGATCGGCCTCTCTAACGAGTGCATCTAGCGTGGGTTCGTTTAGAACCGAGTCAACTATCAGCTGAAAGCCTTTCTTTTCCATTAGAGCATGTAGGTTCTTTGTGTCCCCTGTGGAAAGGTCATCAATAGCAACGACCTCGTTATTGCGTTGCATAAGCGCCTCACCAAGATGAGAACCAATGAAGCCAGCACCTCCAGTTACCAAAACTTTCATTTTTTCAATCCATCCTCCTTGAGTAGGGCAGAGAAGAACTCCTTGTACTGCGCTACCACAACCTCTCTAGAGAAGTAGCGACAGACCACCTCCCGCCCGCGCTCTCCCATCAGCCGTGTCGTCTCGGCATCATCTCGCAGACGCAAAATGGCAGCGGCGATTTCCGCAGCGTCACCCTCACGACAGATCACACCACAGTGAAATCTATTAATAATATTAGTAATTTCTGATTCAGAAGGCAATGCTGAAATCACCGCTCTCGCGGCCCCCATAATGCCGTAGATCTTGCTTGGCACGATGAGATTACCAAGACCCGACCGTAGCGTTACCAGGTGAAGATCAGCGGCACCCAGAGAAAACCTCAGCTCACTTAGCGGCTGGTAATCGATAATCCGCATTCGCCTTAGACGACGACGCTCAATCTCTTCCGCAAGCCAGGCTCGCTTAGCACCATCGCCAACCAGGACAAACTCAATGTCCTGTTGTCTCAATTTATCCGCGCACTCTAAAATCACATCAAAATCCTGTGACAGGCCGATGTTTCCTGAGTGCATGACAACAAAAGAATCTATGAGGCCATGCTGCTGACGAAATGCGTTGTTCTTGTCCACCGGACACACAATATTGGTATCGATCCAGTTGGAAATGACATGTACACGGTCAGCACGAGCGCCTCTCTTCACCAACTCTTCCTTCATACCATCACTAATCGTGATAATAGCTTGGGAAGTGCGAAAGAAAATGTCTCTTACATATCGCATAATTATTATCGGTAGGCCTTTGAGCTTTTGCAAAACCACAGCCACCTCTGGAAAAACATCCTGGCATACAAGACAGAAGAGACTGCCACGTAACCAATGGACAATACACGCCACGAGTCCGATAATAGGAGGGTCCGTCTGGGCAACAACAATGTGTGGTTTTTTCAGGAACAGCGCGCAAATTGTTGCGGAAGTAAAATAGGTAATGTAGTTCAGTGCCCTTAATAAGAGATTTTTGCGATTAAAGCTCGTACTAAAAACCCTGATTATCCTCACTCCATTCCGCGACTCCTGAGTAAAAAGTTTCTTTCTATGGGTGGTGGTTACAGAGTATGATGGAAAAGAAGTCAAGACGACTATTTCGAAATCTTTGGCCAGAGACTCGCACAGTTGAGTTAATAGTTGTCCAGTGGAAGCGAGATCAGGATAATAGTATTGATTGATAAAAAGAATCTTTTGCTTCATGTGGAGTGACTTTGATACCACTTGAGCGTCTCTTGCAAACCATCTTTTAGGCTTTTTTCGCACTTGAAATGAAATAATGCCGCGGCCCTTGATGTGTCTAAAAGTCGTCTAGGTTGACCATCTGGCATGGTTTTGTCCCAAACAATCTTGCCGTCAAAATTGCAGAGCTCTGCAATCATGGCCGCAAGATCACGTATGCTGATCTCCTCTGAAGAACCAATATTGACCGGCTCACGATCATTATAATGTTCGCAGGCAAGACGAATGGCTCGAGCACAATCTTTGACATAGAGAAACTCTCGTGTTGCCGAGCCATCACCCCAGCAAGTTACCGTCGATTGTCCTTGCTTGGTAGCGTCGACAAACTTTTTGATGAGTGCCGGTATTACGTGTGAGGACTGCGGCGAAAAATTATCACCGGGTCCATACAGATTGACGGGCAGTAGATAGATGGCGTTTAAGCCATACTGTTGCCGAAACGCCTGACACTGTATCAGGAGCGCTTTTTTTGCTATTCCGTACGGTGCGTTGGTTTCCTCGGGATATCCCTGCCAGAGATCATCTTCTTTAAAGGGTGCTGGTGTCCATTTTGGATAAGCACAGACTGTCCCCAAAATGACTATTTTTTTTACACCCGTCAAACGGGCTTCTTCAAGTAACAGAGCCCCCATCATGATGTTATCGTAAAATAGAGTTGCGGGATTTTCGCGATTGTAGCCGATCCCACCTACTCTCGCAGCAAGGTGAATGATGACATCAGCAGGATGCTCCTGCAGCAGCTGCCTTACGTCCGTCTGTAACCGCAGATCATAATCCTCGTGACACACGTTATAAATGCATGAAAGGGGCAGGGATTCAAGCTCAGCATTGACATGCCGGCCGAGAAAACCCGTACCTCCGGTTATGGTAACCCGCTTGCCTTCCCAGAACGACACCGCCGTCTCCTCTGCGTAACTTGCATTATCTTACACATGAGTATCCCTCGCTGCAAACGCAAAGGCTGTGTCCATCTCGGTAATGGCACCGCCATGGTAAATCTCTTGCAGCTGAGCAAAATATGTGTTGTATTTTCAACATGAAGCGTGCAGCGCTGATTACTGGTGTTACTGGCCAAGATGGTTCATACCTTGCCGAATTCCTTCTAGAAAAAGACTACCGTGTGTTTGGGATGGTGCGCCGCTCAAGTTCGGAAAACTTCGAAAGAATTCAGCATATCCGTAACGACATAGAACTAGTACGGGGAGATCTACTGGATCTAATGTCCCTCATCAAACTGCTACAGGAAATCCATCCGCAAGAGGTATACAATCTTGCAGCACAGAGTTTTGTCCCTACATCGTGGGAACAACCTTATCTTACTGGTCAGTTCAATGCGCTCGGCGTGACGCGAATCCTTGAGGCAATTAAATTTGTTGATCCGAGTATCAGATTCTATCAAGCTTCAAGTAGCGAGATGTTTGGAAAAGTGAGAGAATCGCCCCAGAATGAAGACACGCCTTTTTATCCGCGTAGTCCCTATGGAGTTGCTAAGGTTTACGGCCACTATATTACGATTAATTATCGAGAATCGTATAACCTCTTTGCCGTACCAGGAATTCTTTTCAACAACGAAAGTCCACGTCGAGGTCTTGAGTTTGTAACCCGTAAGATATCTCATACAGCGGCAAAGATAAAACTAGGTCTTGCTAAAGAGCTGCCCCTAGGAAATCTCGAGGCCAGGAGAGACTGGGGTTTCGCGGGTGACTACATTCAGGCAATGTGGCTAATGCTACAAAATGATAAACCAAACACCTATGTCATAGCAACGGGAGAAACTCACTCTGTTCGCGACTTTGCTGAGGAAGCTTTTTCCTACCTTAAACTCAATTACACAGATTATGTACGCCAGGATGAAGAACTCTTTCGCCCTGCTGAAGTGGAAGTCTTGTGTGGTGATGCGAGCCGCGCACATCGAGAGTTAGGTTGGAAACCTAAGGTTTCATTTAAAGAGCTTGTTCGCATGATGGTCGATTATGACCTTGCGCTGCTAAAGAAACAGCGCCAAATCGATGCGTCGCCATCTTGATTTTCGATTGTTTCCTTTGCTAGCGGGAGTGATTGGACAGCTTTTCCTGAGCTGTGGCCAACATCGTCATACGGTAGCACTCTCAAAACAGCTAGCCGCGGAAAACATAGAGTGCATTGCCCTATTTCCTTTCGAAAATCTTTCTGACAATCCACAAGCAGGCACTGTTGTCGCGCATTTACTCGAAAATATGCTGCTTGCTTCTGGGCGTCTCCGAATTCTTGGCGTTCAAGACGTAGAATATCTCCTGAAAACCTCGGCTGTCTCTTCCAGCTTAAAGAAACCTGGCGATTTAGGACGCTTTGTTCGTGCCCATGGAGTGATCAGTGGCCGAATCCTAGAATATGGCTACAAGAACGATGAAAAAAACCGTGGTGTTGAGCCGATTGTGTCTGTTGAAGTTCATC
Organism: Oligoflexia bacterium; assembly: GCA_028277945.1. GTDB lineage: Bacteria > Bdellovibrionota_G > JANQFH01 > JANQFH01 > JANQFH01 > JANQFH01. The sequence continues at coordinate 401,390 of JANQFH010000068.1, read as the reverse complement.
TCTATGATCTCCCAAAGGGAGACATCGTTTGGTCTTCAACTATAGTGCGGTCGAGCCAAGGCATTGCAGCGCGAAATCGTGATCCACTATCGCGTGTAACACTATTAGCCCTTGAAGACGTCGTCGATTCACTTATGGCAAGCTTGCCTCAGCTCGGCGACATAGACCAACTAAAACGGTGTGGCTACTAGCGGATGGCTCATGCGTTCATATGGCAGCGGATTCTTCTTCTAGCCTGTTTCTTGCCACCCTTATATACAATTCTACAGTGGGGTGGAGTGACGGCCACGAGTCGTTATTTCTTACACATTCAGATAAGCCTGGTTTTCGCTTTAACATTAACTACTTGGTGTATCCAGTCTAAACTACGGTTTAGTGAAAAGACATCAGCGCGACAATGGATAGTATTCATCGGCGGGCTTTTTCTTCTCTGTGCCGCACTCTCATTTACCAAGAGTCAGGCATTGCTGACCGGAATTCACGATCTGCTGCTCTTCACAGATACGATGCTTCTGTTCATTAGTAGCAGTTGGCTACTGCGGTACCAGGTTGTTAGCAGAGATTTCAAAATACTCTGGCTTCTTTTCGGGACGCTGATCTCTCTCTATTTACTCTTGAGCACCTTATTCCTAGGAGACCTATATAATTGGTTGCCACAACGGCCGCTATTAAACCCCAACCACGTTGCTGGGCTTGTAGAGTTGCTGATTTTCTTGCCCTTGGCAGAATGGTTGCTTGCCGAAAATAAGAGACGCTTGATAAACCGGTCTATTTTAACGCTGTTTCTTCTGCTCTTAATCTCATTGCTGTTAACACTCTCTCGCGGCGGCTTATTAGCTTTCTTAATCACCATACCGCTGTTACTGCTGATCATGCTTCGAGATTCTCGGTTAGTCGTAAAACGCGCAACCCTTCTGTTTTTAGGAACCTTGGCTGTTAGTGCTACAATTATGTTAATCGTTGCAAACCTTGTTCCTACCAAGTCTAGCACGGTAAGCCTACAGTACCGCAAAGATTTGGCCGTAACCGCAGCACGTGTCTCTCTAGATTATCCGCTGTTGGGTGCTGGTCCGGGAAGTTTTCAGCACTCCTACCTTATGTACACACAAAACGACACAACACATTATCAAGCGATCTATGCTCATAATGACTATCTACAGGTTTTGGCAGAAGAAGGTTTCGTTGGCTTAGTACTGGTGTTGTTGCTGATCTACTTTTTACTCGCTTCTTTGAGAAGGGCTGATGCAAACCGTAACTCGATATACTACGGAGCTGTTGGAGGAATTGTCTGCCTGTTGATACATTCACTCTTCGATTTCAATCTACGCATACCATGCAACCTTTTGCTGTTTACCCTGCTGGCAGCCGTTCTAACCAGCCAACCCAGCGCAAATGGAAAAGCGCAAAACACTTCATATAAACGTCTGCAACTGAAAAAAGCGCTGGTAGCCGTAGTCGTCCTACTTTTTCTGTTGCCATCCTGCTACACAGTTTGGCTCGCTTGGCGAAAAGCCCAAGGCGGCCCTAAAAACGGAACCGAGCTTAGCTGGTTCGAGGTACTGACGCCCCAAACCACAATTCGTGCTGCTCGCGAACTGAGGAAGGAGCAGCAACTAGGTACAGCTCTGAAGTATGCTGCAATGGGATATTTTACGCACCAGAATGCCGCAACTGCTGTAGAGCTGGGACATGTCATGGAGGCGTTACAAAGGAAAGACCGTGCTGAATACTACTTAAAACAGGCTTTGCAACATGATCGCAACAACGCTGCCATGAAGGAGGTTCTAGCGCGATTTTACCTAAGAGAAGACCGCTTAGAGGAGGCGATACAACTGCTACAAGCCATACTGTTGAGAAACCCAGAGAGGCTACCTGTTCTGCTTGGCGTTATCCAATCTTACACTACCGATCCGGTTGTTATTGCCCCTCTGGTACCCTCAGACCTTGCAAACCAACGCCTCTGGATAGAATTTCTTAGAAAAAACAAATATTTAGAGTTCGCTCTGAAGGCAAGTCAAAAGGCTAGCCAGCGGTTTCCTCACTGTGATTCAGGATTCAAAACAACCAGCATTGAACTGATGATTCAACTCAATCATAATAAAAGAGCGACAGAAGCACTGCGCCAGTTCCAACAAGACTGTCCAAAAAACCTTGTTGGTTATTACCTATCTTTGGCAGCAATAAAAATACAGACAGGTTCTGAAGAGGAAGCTTTGCAACACTACCTCAAGGTGCTCTGGCTAGACGATCGCAATCGTTCTGCGATAGACGCCGTACAGAGATTGCTACAACGGCAGCCTGCTCTTCTACCGACCTGGCATCTCAGACTGCAAGAACTCCGCAAAAACAAACCTATGAGTGAGCTCCTCGAGACCCAACTTGTCCTCACACAACAGGCACTCGGCCGATGGCGTGATGCTTTGCGTGGCGCCAAACAATTGGTTATAGACAACCCTGATAACAGCTATTTTCGTAAGCTACTTGCCTCGTTGTATGAAAAGGGTAAAATGTATAGCCAGGCTATCGAAGCCTACAAGGAGGCACTAAGGCTTACACCACGCGACTCTTCAATTCACATTGCGCTAGCAGAAATTTACTTACAGCTGGAAATGCGAGACCAAGCAATCAAAGTCTTATCGAAGGCCAGCAAGATTGCTCCTGAGAGTCGTGCCATCCATAGACTTATGCTGAGAGCACAAGGTGAGGAGGATATCCCATGAAAAATTTGAACAAATTTATCTGTGGGATTGTCGCTATCACGATCTGTCACCAAATTGCTGGTACCGGCCTAGCACAGGCATACACACGAAACCAGCTTGTCCATGATACAGAACAACTACTCATCCAAAGTAAGCAGGGCACCCTTACCAGTGCAAAAGTCGAGGCAATTTATGATCGTTATGCTGACAAACTCATAGACCAGTTAGACCGCTATCTTAACAACCCTGACCTGGATATCGACAAACGCTGGTCTGCGGCTGTGGTGCTCGGACAGCTTGGGAATAAACCGGCAACGACCAGGCTGCGGAACGCCTTAAGGAACAAGGTTTTTCTAGTACGCATGGCAGCAATCAAAGGCCTCGAAATCGTCCATGACGCTTCCGTGCTAGACGATTTACACAGCGCACTAAGAGATCGGGCCATGGTGGTTCGGGCTGCGGCAGCCGATGCCCTGGCAGTTTATGCCCATCGAACATCGCTACCGTTTTTGGCCAAAGAGCTGATGCAAGAAAGAAACTTTTATCGCGGTAAGAGCTTGTGGGTACGTAAGCACATCATTCACGCCATCGGTAATATTGGCGGAGCGGAGTCCTTGCCCAGCTTGATTGCCTGTTTGCAGGAGAAAGAGGCTGTCATTGTTGATGTTGCCCTCAATGCTCTCAATCCAACAAGCCATGGACAAAGAAATAGCCATCCAGACCAGACAGCTCGACGTTGGATTGAATGGTGGCAAAATAATAAACACCCATCACCTCTAATCACTTCTCGTGAATAGCTGAAACTGCAATAACCTCCCCTTGATGAAAAACTCGGTAGGTTAGATGGTAACCTGGAATTTCGGCTTGCTGAGTCCGACCATACGGATACGGCTTAGTGTCAAGGCGGTCTTTCAAGTAGGCGATCAATTTATCGGCAACGTCGTTACGCAGTGTCTCGAACTGCTCGAACGGTAGCCGCCCAAGTTGGGCCTGGGCCTCGCCCTCGAAGATAACTCTTGGATTTTCTTGTAAAAATGGCCGAGTTGAGGTTCTCCGCTGGACTCTCTCCGGTTGTCCACCCAGACTATCTAGCGGACGAGGAGAGGCGGTAAAACCACGGAACCAGTTGCGTGCTGTCAACAACACATTCCTCGTCATAACACTTAAATGGCTACGATAGGACCAGCAGATGACAATGACGATGAGCAACGATACGACAACGACAGCTCGTTTTACTCCCCCTTTCTCGATTAATTTCACATCCGAAACCTCGGGAATCCGCTCTTCTAGTGTAAACTTCTTGGGCGGCGTTGTTTCTGTTTGAAACAGAGCCATTATAAAATTGCATAGTTCCGTGGCCCCACCAAAGCCAACCTCATTACTCTGAACCTTGTAGATGTGCCTTTGAAATGCTTCCGTCGTCCTGTATCGTCCTAATCTATTTTTTTTGAGGGCTTTTGAGATAATCTTTTCTATGCTTTTAGGAATAGTTTTATTGAGTAGCCGAGGGTTTACATATTTAGCACGTTTTACATTCCTCAGCGTTTCAAGTTCTGTATCTGCCAGAAAAGGATTTTCTAGTGTCAACATCTCATACAAAAGAATACCTGCTGAAAAGATATCTGTTCTGGCATCCACCCGCTTGCCTTTTGCCTGTTCCGGGGACATATAACCGAACTTGCCTTTGAGAATGCCGGTTTGCGTCTCAGCCGCTTTGCCCCGGACTTTAGCAATGCCAAAATCCAAGATTTTCACAGAACCGCTTTCCGAGATCATGATGTTTTGCGGACTGACGTCTCTATGGACAATTTCTAGAGGCTGGTTGAAATTATCACGCCGATTATGTGCATAAGCAAGAGCCTCTAGGACTTCCATCATAATGAAGAGGGCGAGTTTGGGCGATATCCACATTCCTCGACGACGACATTCTTGAACAATGTCCTTAAGATTTTTGCCACGAACAAATTCCATGGCAATGTAGTAGCTGTCGCCAACTCGGCCAAAGTCGTAAATGGGCACAATATTAGGATGTCTAAGAGAGACACTTACCTTCGCCTCATTAACGAGCATCGAAATGAGATTCTCGTCACGAGAGTAGTGCGATAGTATTTTCTTAATGGCAAATACGGAACCTTCGTTGTTTGCAAGACGGGCCCGGTACACTTCAGCCATACCACCAATGCCGATTTTGCTTTCAATAACATACTTTCCGAAATGCTTGGATCCGGAAGCACTTTTAACCATGACAGAAACCTATCAGGAACTTAATTTGGTTTACGTTTCTTATTGAGGATGGCTTCGATGCCGTTCAAAAGCCCATATTCTTTTACAGTTGAGCTCTCCGTATCAGCCCAATGGTAGAGGGAGCCTGATAATTCGCTGCCTGAACTGATAGCATCCGTGTAATACTGTTCTCGGTTGGTGATGCTGACCAGAGTTCCCTTTTTGTTAGGAACAATACGAACGGCAAATTTATATCTAATCTTATAAGGTATCTTTGTTCTACCGTATCCCGAGTAGAGACGATCCGATTTGCCCATAATCCAGTCGGTGAGAATGTATCCTGCTTCCTTTTTTACAGTAACGACTGGCAACTCTCCTAAAGCTGCCAGAGCCGCATCCCATGTCGCATTGAAGCCATCTGGGTAGGTTCGTTTCGTGCTGTATTGAGCAACACCCTTAATACCAGGTTCCTGAAAGTCTTTGGAATAACAGCCAAGCACAGCGATGATGACGACAGCAATGAGCCCATAACGTCTCCTTGCAAAACAGCTCTTGTTAACAGTGGGTTGGCTTTGCTTTGCGGTCACGACAGTACCCTCGCTTCCCGAAAAATCATCTTAAATGTTAACCCCTTGTCTTCCCTCGAGGCAAGGAATAAATTGCCACAGACATAGTGAAAACTACCTCTACGACTATCCTTAGCAACCCCAGTCTCCACAATAATTTCCTTGACATCACCCTACCTTTGTTACATGGTTTTGGCGCTCTATTCAAAAATCTAGGAGGATCAAAAACATGACAAAGGCAGAACTTATCGACAGAGTGTGTGAACAGAATAGTAAAAGGGGTCTCTCCAAGACTGCATGCGAACAACTCATTGACAGCGTCTTTGAGAACATGGCCGACTGTATCTGTAAAGAAAAACGCTTCACTTTTCCTGGCTTTGGCACCTTTACCGTGCGTAAACGCAAAGCAAGAAAAGGACGCAATCCGCAAACCGGTCAGGAGATTACCATCGCCGCTAGCAAGACCGTTGGTTTCCGCCCTGCACCTAAGCTAAAGACTGCCCTTTAAGCCTGTCCTCACGGGCTTTTGTAGACGTATACAAAAAACGGCCGCTTTGACGCGGCCGTTTAAGGTTTTAGCTGATACTTCTTAATCTTCTCGAAAAGAGTGGTTTTGGCGATCCCCAACACTTCGGCGGTTCGTTTTTTATTCCACTTATTCCGATTGAGTTCATTAAGAATTTTTTCTCTTTCAAAGTCTTTAAGCGTCTTCTTTGCTTCAACGCCGTTGCGATCACCTTTCTCCTCCAAGACCGTTTGTTCCCGCAAAACATTGGGAGAAAAATTTAGCTCTTTCTCACCAATCAAATCTCCAGTGGCCTGAATACACGCCCTACTAACTAAGTTTTTGAGCTCACGGACGTTGCCTGGCCATGCATAGGTCATCAACGCCTCCATTGCCTCCGCAGTAAAGCCCTGAGGCACTCTTTGGTTCCCCCGTGCTTCATCTAAAAAATGCTGACTTAACAGTTTGATGTCATCGACTCGCTCTCTGAGCGGAGGTACGTATATTGGTACTACATAGAGACGATGATAGAGATCCTCACGAAACCGACCTCGCTTTACCGATTCCGCTAGGTTACGGTTCGTTGCTGCGATTACACGCACATCAACGTCGATGAGCGCATTACTACCCACTCTCTTAATCTCTCTGTTCTCCAGAACCCGAAGGAGTTTCGGTTGAAGCTCTAAAGGCATATCACCGATCTCATCAAGGAAAAGAGTGCCGCCATCTGCCTCTTCAAATGCGCCCTTCCGTTGCTGATGGGCGCTCGTAAAAGCACCTTTCTCATGTCCAAAGAGCTCACTCTCTATAAGGTCTTTCGCGATAGCCGAACAATTCAGAGTTATCAGCTTTTTACTAGCCCGCGAGCTAAGTTCGTGAATCGCTTTAGCAACTAACTCTTTACCCGTACCACTCTCTCCCTGAATGAGAACGATAGCCTCACTCTTTGCTACTTTACCAATGAGGCTATACAATTTTCGCATCTTAATGTTATTCCCAAGAAAGTCACAGAAATGATCTTCTGTAGCGGGCTTTACCTTTTCGCTGCCTTCTTTACAGAAAAAACGGATATCAGTTTTACCCACTGTAAGCACTGAATCCTCAGGAATGCTCGCCTCAATGACCTGTTGCTTGTTAAGAAAGGTGCCGTTTGTACTTTTGAGGTCTTTAATAAAGTAACGATCACGACGGTGTTCAATTTTACAGTGATGCGATGACACGAAACTATCTCTCTTCAGACAAATATCATTACTTTCAGCCTTGCCTACGGCAACAACTTCACTTTTTATCGCGTAAGGAGGAGGCTTAGCACCGACAATTTGGAGATAGGCTCTGCGATATCTCAACTCATCCTTATCTGGAAGGAACGATAGAACTTCTGTAGGATCACGGTCTTCAACAATGGTAATCTTTCTGGTGTCAAGTCCCGGTTTCGACGAAAACACTACCTCCCAGTCCCCAATGGTGATCTTATCCCCCTCTTGCAGTTCTTGGCTGATAATCTTCTCACCATTAATGATAGTGCCATTGGTACTCTTGTCGACAACGAGAAATTTGCCGTTGATAAAGGAGACCGTGAAGTGCGTCCGTGAGATATTACTATCAGGAAGGCAAACATCTGCCGCGCTACTTCTACCCACGGACGTAACGTCCTTACGCAGGACGTATTTCATGAGCTCCTCGGTATCTTTATAGAAGGTCAACACTGCCATCGCGGCCCCATCATTTTTTCATAGTATTTCAGTAACTTAATTAGAGCAAGGGCTTATCGTCTAGGTAAGGGTCAACGTGAGTAGCAGCGCGTCGTCATTTCTATCATGATAATAGGCCTTTCTCGTTCCTACCTGTTTGTAGCCGAATTTATTATACAATTTTCGTGCGGCCTGATTGTTGCGGCCTACCTCAAGGCAGCAGTAACGGGCACCCTTTGCTTTGGCATGATTGTGAACCCAACTCAACAGGGTATAGGCAATACGTTGCATACGGCAGTCGGGGTCTACAGCAATATTGAGAATGTGAACCTCATCGGCAACTCCATGATAGACAAGGTAGCCTGCAAGCGCCCGGTCGGGTTTAACAAAGCCGATTACCGTGTACTCTCCTGAGAGGGCTACTGCGAGCGATTCCTTTGACCAAGGAGAGGCATAGGAGCGCGTCTCTATTCGACACACCTGTGGCAACCAGCCCTCATCCAGAGCGATGATTTTGCCTTTACTTGAATGGCCTGCGGACAGATCATCCTCTATTGTCTTTTGCAAGCTCTTTCTCGACATGGCTTTTGCCATCAAACGAGATTACCTTTAGTCTACCCTCTATCGTCGTCTCCAAATTGACGGGTCGCTGCCAAATGGCAAAAAGAGCTTCGAGCGTGGCCTTTGCCCAATCCAACCGTAGGTCGACACCTTCTGTATGGTGCACCAAGTACAGCTCATTGCGATTCCTATAGTTTGCATCGTGAAGCATTATGATCGGCTGACCAAAGTTGGTCAGACTAAACAAAAACTTCTGCTTAATAACCTTAAAGTCACGGTCACTGATCTCATATTGGCCTGTTTTGTAGTTGTAGCTGTAGGCAAACAGGCCATGTTCTCGGCAGAAATCAGCATTCAGAAAAGTATCAATAAAGGTAACATCATTATAAATTCGTCGCACCTCAAAGATCTTATCTCTTCCCAAGCCAAGCTTGCGGTCCCAGCTACTTTTTTCAGCCATGTTTTCACATTCTTCATATTCCTTGCCAAACTGTCCTTTGTTCCATCGATTTTCAATATCGCGAAAGAGCTCAACGCCAATCTTATAAGGATTGATGACTCCGGGACGAGTACCCAGTGTTCCTGAATGGTGATCGGCATAGTCTATGACCTCTCCATCTGTAAGAATCTTTTCGGTCATCATCCTAGAATGCCAATAGGTTGCCCAGCCTTCGTTCATTATCTTAGTTTGGCCCTGAGGCGCGAAATAGTACGCCTCTTCCCGAATAATGGCCAGCACATCGCGTTGCCACTTTTCCAGTGGAGCATACTTGATTAGAAACTCAACGATGTCCTTTATTGGTTCCTGCGGAAACTTTCTCTTACGTTCTTGAAGCTTTTTCTCAATTTCTTTTTTCTGTTGCTCTAAGTATTCAGTTGGGTTGATATAGCTGTCCATATAGTCCTTACTCTTCAACTTAGGTACGATGACTCGGCCTTCGCCAATCTCTTCTAAACCTTCAACGTCGTGATCTCCCCGTCTAATGAACGGCGCATGATAGTCGATTAGATTGTCGATCGACATACAGACGTCTAGAAATCTTTCAACTGCTTCATAACCAATTCTATCAACATAGCGACGGATGCGTGTTGCGTGATTCGCTGTCTCATCGACCATCTTCCTATTAGTCTTAGAAAACCAAATGTTGTTCTTAAAAAAATCGCAGTGCGCATAAACATGTGCCATGACCAGCTTCTGGTCTGTCAATCCGTTGGATTTCATAAGGTAGGCGTAACAGGGGTCGTTATTGATCACTAACTCGTATATTTTGGACAGACCGTATGCGTAACCTTTGCTCAACTGCTCGTAATCCATGCCAAAACGCCAGTGCGGATAGCGGGTTGGAAAACCACCATAGGAAGCAACCTGGTTCACTTCGTCAAAGTCAAGCAGTTCGAAAATCGTATCGTAAAAGTCGAGGCCGTACCCTCTAGCATACTCAGCGATACGTTTCGCCTCTGCAGCTAATTCCGGTGTGAGATCCACTCACTTCCCCTTTCCAAGAAAAACCTTGATGGAGTCGAGGATGTCTTCTTTAGACTCGATCTTTGAAAAAGCGACATTGTCTTGATTGCCCAATCCCTCCTGAACGTCTTTTAAAAACTGACCCGTTCCATATTGACTCTCGACCTGTCCGTAGGCAAACAGATTGATGTTGGGTAAAAGTTTGTCGCGTAAAAGTTTTATACAGAAACTTGTGTCTTCACCAGACCAGTTATCGCCATCTGAGAAATGAAAGATGTAAATATTCCATTCCGACGGTGAGTAAACTTCGGTAATAATCTTGTCACAGAGTTTGTATGCCGAGGATATGATCGTACCACCACTCTCGCGGGTATGATAGAATGTCTCACTGTCTACTTCGCGGGCAGTAGCATCATGAATGATGTAACGAAAGTCCAGATCTTTATACTGTGAGCGTAGCCATGTATCAATCCAAAAACTCTCAGTACGCACGGTCTCTTTTTGCTCTGTTCCCATGGAGCCACTTACGTCCATGAGGTAAAAAATCACAGCATTGTTAACCGGCTGTGGCACTAGCTTCCAGCTACGATAACGTCGGTCTTCACGAAACGGTATGACGATGGGATTGCTCGGATCATAGGATCCAGAGCTGATTTGCCGTTTTAAGGCCTGCTTGTAAGTGCGCTTGAAATGGCGCAGACTTTCAGGGCCCGCCACGTGGACGCCGGTATAACGCTCCTTGTGGCTAGAGATCGTCTTCGTCCCCTTTGGTTTGATGTTAGGTAGCTCAAGTTCCTCGCCGAGAATGGTTGCCAGCTCATCTAAAGTTACATCCACCTCGAGCAGATGTTCTCCGGGAAGATTCCCAGCCTGGCCTTGTCCTGCAGTTTCGTCTCCAGAGCCCAACGACGTGCCAACCTGTCCCTCACCCTGACCAACGCCACCGGTTTTTTTATGGGAATATGAAAAACGCGGTAGATCTATACGCGGAATCGGAATGCTGACAAGATCTTTACCCTTCTTGCCGATCAGTTCGCCGTTAGAGACGTACTTCTTCAGATCCTGCTTAATATGCCCTTTGACAATCTCTTTGAAACGACTGTGGTCTTTGTGAATTCGTAGCACCATATTGTTTGCATTTGCCAATAGCTCTATTTTATGGCTCGCCCGACTTTGTTTTGGAAATTTTTGTTTAGCATTCGTCAGGGCCTCGCTTTCGCACTCCGGCCGAATAAATCGGCCTGCGTGCGAGTTTACCGTGTTGTGCTTGAATCTCCCCGGATAAAATCTCTGCCGTAAGTCCGGAGAGATTTACATTTAGTGTTTCGTGTCACCACGGGCAAAGATACTGGCAACGAAGTTGAGGACATCAGTGGCGCAGACCTCACAGTAACCATAGTTGCGGATCATACGATTTTTAACAATATCAATCTTTTCTTGTGTTGCTTTATCAACGACGCTCGAAACCAATGTCGTGAGTTTGATCGAATCTTTTTGATCCTCAAAAATCTTCAGCTCCAATGCCTTTGCCAACCGTTCATTCGATTTGTAATCAAACGTCCTTCCTTCCAGAGCAAGAGCGCCAATGTAATTCATTATCTCTCTGCGGAAATCATCCTTACGACTTTCCGGAATCTCTATCTTCTCTTCGATAGAGCGCATGAGTCGCTCATCCGGAGGCTCATACTGCCCTGTATAAGGGTTCTTTACCTTTTCTTTTTGGGTGTATGCCTTGACGTTATCGACATAGTTGGAGCAAAGCTTTGCCGTGGCTTCCTCATCAATACTAATCGCCCTCTGAACCTCATTTTTAACAACGTCCTCGTACTCCTGTTTGGCTACAGCAATGAGCTCGCGATACTTCTTCTTTTGATCCTCGTTCGTAATCATGGAATGGTGCTTAAGTCCTGATTCCAGCTCATTGAGAATCATAAAGGGGTTCACGCATTTTACCGTTGCATCGCTAACGAGCGTGTTCGAAATCTTGTCCTGGACGTAGCGCGGACTGATACCGTCCATACCCTCGCGCACAGCCTCTTTCCGCAGTTCCTTGATATTCTCCTCAGTAAAACCCGCCAATGTCTTACCGTCGTAAAGCTTCAATTTCTGCAGCAGGGTAAGGTTGGCCTTTTTCGGCTCCTCTAGACGAGTGAGCACTGCCCACATCGCGGCCATTTCTAAAGAGTGTGGTGCGATGTGCTTGCTAGTAATCTTTTTAGGATTGTAATCTCTTTCATAGATCTTTACTTCGCTATTGAGCTTTGTAATGTATGGAATATCAATTTTAACCGTACGGTCACGTAGAGCTTCCATAAACTCATTATTCTGTAATTTACGGTACTCTGGTTCATTGGTATGACCAATGATCACTTCGTCGATATCGGTCTGTGCGAACTTTTTCGGTTTTACCTTGTGTTCTTGGCTAGCCCCAAGGAGATCGTAAAGAAAGGCAACATCAAGCTTTAACACTTCGATGAACTCGATGACACCACGATTGGCTATATTGAACTCACCGTCAAAGTTGAAAGCTCGTGGGTCCGACTCACTGCCATACTGGGCAATTTTGCGGTAGTTAATATCTCCGGTAAGTTCCGTGGAGTCTTGGTTTTTCTCATCCTTAGGTTGGAAGGTGCCGATGCCAATGCGGTCTTTCTCAGAGAGCATCAACCGGCGAACAACGACATTTTCAATCACCTTGGTCCAGTCTCCGCCCAACTTCATCAGCAGGAAACGAAAGATCTGGCGACAGGCCGGACAGAGATCCCCTTCAATTTGAACTCTATCGTTTGGCGCACGCCCCTCATTGAGTTGAGCGATTACCTCTGAGCGAAACTCCAGAGGGACTAAATGCAGGGGCTCCTCGTGCATAGGGCACTCCATTACCCCACCTTCTATAATGGCCCCTCCTGGTAAGGAGTTGATCTCTTCTGGAATCTGCCAACGAAACGTGTAGAGGCTGCCGTCGTCAGTTTTTGAGTAGGCCTCGAGACCTTTTTTAAGCAGGCGGGCAATAGTTGATTTTGAACTACCGACGGGTCCGTGCAACAGAATCACCCGTCGTTCCGTACCGTAGTTGTGGGCTGCTGCCTGAAACATGTTCACGAGCTTCATCAGGGGGACATCAAGCCCATAGATGGCGTCCTTACCGTCATCGACTGGATCATTAAAGAAGAGGTACTTGGTGATCTTCTTTTTACCGTCGTAGTATTCCTTGGTGCCATAAGAGAGGATCATATCGAAGACGCGCTGAAACGCTGTACGGCAGACCCGCGGATCCTTCTCTACGATCTTGAGATAGTCCGGAAAACTGCCTTCCCAATGTAGCTGTTTGAACTGTTCGGTATTCTGCTTTGCCTGGATGAGAGAAATGATCTTGGACTCATGATCCATGAGACAGAGCCCTCCTTTAATTAAGCTATTTATTTTATTATATCTTTTTGCTCGAGACCGTGTCAAGCCGGCTTGATTTCACAGGGTTACAAGCCATACTCCATGGCCAAGCCGCGGTTGCCAGAATGGTTTTAAATGATATAGATTAATTAAATCAGCCGGTTATTTTAGACATGCAAGACAAGACGAGCATCCAGAGCAAAAAATCGAACGCCCACAAAGGCTCTAGGGAAAAACGACCCTGCCTTATCATGATCGAGGGCGATTTTCTCGGCGAGATCTATTTTCTTGATCGAGAAACCGTCGTCTTTGGTCGCAGTGATGATGTTGACATTATTCTCTCGGATACGGAAGTGAGTCGACGACATGCCATGATTCAAAAAAAGGATGACAACTTTGTGCTTACAGATCTGCGTAGCACGAACGGAACTCTGCTCAATGGGGTTACTGTCGTTGAGGAAAGGCTTAGTGACGGCGACAAAATTCAACTTGGTGGCATTACACTAAAATTCTGTTATCAGGACGATATCGATGAAGAGTACCATCGACAGTTACGAAACATGGCGATTCGCGATGGCCTCACTAGAATATACAACAAACGTTTCGTCATGGATACGCTCAACAAAGAGTTCAACTACTCTTATCGACACAACATAGCTTTGAGTATTATCCTATTTGATATCGACTATTTCAAAAAGCTCAATGATACCTATGGCCATCCCGCAGGTGACTATGCTCTCAAACGGATCGCCAGTGTCATTGAAAAGGATATTCGTGGATACGATGTCTTTGCGCGCTATGGTGGTGAAGAGTTTATCTTTTTGTTAAGAAATTCAGACCTAACAGCAGCTGTCCCATTTGCTGAACGTATCCGGCAACTTGTTGAAAAGACTGAGTTCGCTTATGAGGGGGAAAGCTTTGCGGTAACGATTAGCGTTGGAGTGGCAGCATTTGACGAGGAACATCGTTACAAATCGGAAACCGAGCTGCTTGCCGCCGCTGATAGCTGCCTTTACAAAGCTAAAAACAATGGCAGAAACCAAGTTGGTAGCCCTGGATAAACCGTCTTGCACTGTGAATCAGCTGTTAGCTATAGACAATCAGATAGACAATCGACAGCAACAGTACCAACAAGGCAATCAGCTCCAACACACTATTCATGTAAGTAAGCAAAGCCCTCTTCATCACCAAACCGTTCAACGCATGTTCCATGCCAAATATAAACTATTGAAATTATGATGTTTTTATAGAAGTAGGCGGATTTCCAGAGTGACTTTTTTACAACCAACGAAAAATTTTAAGGCTGAGCCACATGCTACCGGCTGAAACCCACAAAGACTCCACCGCGACTATGCTTGAATGGTCTAAACTCCTGGGCGTGCTGGCTCAATCCAGTACCACGCCCATGGGCAAGAGAAAAGCACTGGCGATCACAAAACCCACTGACATTTCTCGTAGCCGTAGCTCGCTACAACAGACCTTAGAAGCTACTAAACTTCTGTATGACAAAAGTTGGCAACCCAATTTCAACGACATTGCCGACATAGTTGAACTATTACAACAAATCAAAAAAGGCGGCCACCTAGACCGTCAAACCTTGTACGAAGTCTATGTCACGCTCAACAGTGCTGACTATCTTGTTGGCTCCTTCGACAAAACGTTAAAACACGGCTCCGTCTTGGCCCAGATTATCACACGTTTTCGCCCGTTGGATGAGTTGCTGACAACGTTTCGGGGTGTCTTCGATGCACGTGGCATGATTCGCGATGACGCCACTCCAGTCCTGCAGGACCTCCGTAGCCGCCTTGATGAACTCAATCGCATGATTCATGAAAAGCTCACATCCCTACTGAAAAGGCGCTTTCCAGAGGAGTACTTTCAGGACGACTACATCACCATCCGTGAAGACCGACTGGTCTTGCCCATGAAAGCCAACATGAAAGGCAAGTTTCGTGGCATCATCCACGGAGCCTCGAATACAGGACAGACTTACTTTATTGAACCAGAAGAGGTCGTGCAAGCAAACAATGACTTTAAAGTTCTATGCCAGGAGGAGCGACAAGAGGTCGAGAATATTTTAAAACACTGTAGCGATGTTTTGAGAAGCTATGACGACGATATTATCAAAAACATGGAAGTAGTGAGCGACTTAGACCTACTTGTTGCCAAAGCGAAGCTTTCCATGACGTTAAAAGGCAGCATGCCTGAACTAACGGACAAAAATCAAGATTACATTCTAAGGAAAGCACGCCATCCATTACTCTGTTTGTTGGGACAGCGAGTCGTTGCTAGCGACATACTCATCCCAAAAGACTGTTACTGCCTGGTAATTTCCGGCCCCAATGCCGGCGGTAAGACAGTAACGCTAAAAACCATCGGCCTGAACACCCTCCTTGCTGCAAACGGTATTCTTCCGGCGGTTGCCGAAGGCTCATGCCTACCCTGCTGCGATAAGCTCCTCGTTGATATTGGCGACAAACAGTCGTTGGAGAGTGGCCTGTCTACCTTTAGTGCACACCTGCAAGCATTGGCTGATATTACCAAGCACGCAACTTCCGCTTCGCTCGTTTTACTGGATGAGGTGGTCACTGGTACCAACGCCTTGGAAGGCTCTGCTTTGGCCCAGGCATTATTGGAGACGCTGGTGCGTAAAAAGGTAAAGACCGTGGTCACGACTCACTATCCGAACCTAAAACGATTGGCACTGAGCAACCAAGGCTTTAAAAATGCAAGCATGGAAACCGATAGTAGCAAGGGCAGTCCGACCTACCGCCTTATTCACGGTGTCTCTGGGAGTAGTCACGCAATCGAGGTAGCTAGGTTAAGTGGCATTGATGCCAAGATCATTGACCGTGCTGGCGAGTTACTTGGTTCTGCCCAACAAGATCTCAATGCCATAGAAGACGAGAAACGGATCTGGGAAAACAAACAGCAGGAGCTCGACAAAAAGCAGCAACAACTAGCGACGCTTGAAAAAGATCTTCGTCGCAATCTAGCAAGCCTAGAGGAGAAATCGGCAGCAGAACTATCGAGTGAATACACTCAGTTCAAAAAAGACCTAGCCGAGGCACGGCGACGGCTACGGGAGATCCTGCCAAGCCTGAGGCGAGAAAAGTCTCTGGGGCTAAAACGTACGATTGATGGCGTTGCCAAAAAGGCGGTGGAGTCCGTAGAGAAGATAATACCTGCAACAGAGTCAAAGCCTCCTAAGGTAGGGGACCATGTAAGACTCCTTGAGACAGAGCAGCTGGGTGTTGTCAGTAGAGGTGTGAACCGCCAAGGCATACTGGAAGCTACTATAGGATCGGTACGTATGCAGCTGCATCAAGACGAA
The DNA here is from genome assembly GCA_028277945.1 of Oligoflexia bacterium. Classification (GTDB taxonomy): domain Bacteria; phylum Bdellovibrionota_G; class JANQFH01; order JANQFH01; family JANQFH01; genus JANQFH01. The sequence goes on along the minus strand of JANQFH010000068.1, from coordinate 384,956 downwards.
GTTGAAGTAGCGGCTGAACCCCAGCCAAAACAAGCTCAGATGAAGGAATATAGAAAGAAGGCAGCCACCGACGAAGTAGTAGAGGTCCCGCTTACCCAACAGAGCCATGAAAATACAATAGACCTACGCGGTCGTTCGTTGGAAGACGCTCTAGTTATACTGGAAAAGTTTCTTGATCGATCTACGTTGCATGGACCTGACAACCTCATTGTCATTCACGGGCACGGTAGCAACCGCTTAAAAACTGGCTTACGTGATTATCTTGGCGACTCTCCCTATCCCCTGCACTTTAGATCTGGAAGAGAGGGTGAGGGAGGCAGTGGCGTAACCGTAATTCTTTTGAGTCGCTGACCACTGGTTGATATGAGACAAGAACTGAATAGGAAAATCCTCGCTGACAAACTCAAAGGATCCAACAGACTGCAACTGATGATCGATTTTGATGGCACCTTAGCGCCGTTGAGCTCAAAGCCGAACACAGCCAAGTTGCCGCAGGCCAATCGTCATCTCGTACAGTTACTGGCAGAGCACCCTGATATCGAAGTCGCTATTATCTCGGGACGTTCTATGGAAGATTTACGCCGGCTCTGTCCCCTAGAGGGAGTAATTTACGCAGCCGATCACGGCATCCGCATGCAGCTATTCAACCAACGATGTATCTGGTTTGGTAACATCTGGAAGATTCAGGAGACTGTCACGAATATCTATAAGCGCTTGCGCGCTGAGGTAAAACACTTAGGCGACGGTGTTTTAGTAGAAAACAAACCCTACAGTGTTGCTATGCACTATCGCATGGCATCAAGGGCCGCTGCAACAGAAGCCAAAGAGCTCTTTCGTAAGCTAGCACCGCCTCTCAATCCAGAGAACGACTTTCACTTTATCACTGGCAGTGAAGTATTGGAGTTTCGCCCAAAAGATCTACATAAGGGTATCCCAGTGCGTTACCTTATCGATGTCGCCAGAGCGCGCGATGCCCTGCCAATCTTCATCGGTGATGACACAACCGATGAGGATGGCTTTGAGGCGATTCAGCACCAGGGCATGGGTATCAAAGTCGGCCACAGCCAGACAACACATGCAACCTATTGGATTAAGGATCAGACTGAGGTTAAGCAGCTGCTCGAGTGGCTCCAGACAATCGTTACAGTTAAATAACTAATTATTTTTATTGGAACTTTCCAGCCCAAGGGTTAAAATGCGGCTATGCAAAAGAGAGACTTGGTTTGTGTTGCGACGATCTCTCTGCTGACGTTGCTCTTGCAAGTTCCTCTTGGCTTCTATGGTTCGGTTCCCAAATACGACGAAGCCTTTTACCTCGAGGTGTCGCGTAACACCTTAGAGACAGGTCTGCCCTACCGATCGCAAGGCCCGCCTCCTGGCACACTCTCCTTTCGCCACCCACCCCTGGCGCGTTATCTGACTGCAGTCACCATCGCTCCCTTTGACAACCATTTGCTCGTTGCACGCGCTCTGACTAGCTTCATGTCAGTTCTGCTACTCCTGTTGTTTTTTCTTTTTCTTAAAGAGGCGTTTTCAAGAAGTTACGCCTTTTTGTTTGCGCTCCTGCTGGCCACGCAGTCGCTTTTTTTAGTCCACGCCCACAGCCTTTACGTTGAGGTGTTGTTGCTGACCTTTTGCTTCGCCGGATTCTATTACTTCCACAAGCACGAAAAGGAACTATCCAAAAAGGGCGATCAGCGGTCCCTACAGCCATTGATCTGGAGCGGCATCTTTTTAGGCTTAGCCACCTGTTGCAAGTACACTGCAGGGTTCTACACCCTGCCATTATGTGCCTGGCTACTGCTAGTCCGTAAACGGGTATATGCCAGCGTGCTATTGGCCTTGCTCTCGTTAAGCTTTGTTGGCCTCTGGTTTTTATGTGGTTGGTTTGTCCATGCGGAGATTCTGGTTGCTGATCTACTGTCAATCCGTGATGTCTTGGTAGCTACCGCCGAACATACCAAACCAAATGTAACCAGGACGTTTTTTCTCTTTAAAGAGCTTTTGCCAGCAATAGGACCGACACTACTAATGGTACCGTTGCTCTTCTTTGCCATTCTCCTGATTCAAAAACGCCACAAGGCATTTAAGCAGTTTCAAGATGCACCCTTTCTCACTAGCGTCGCCATCGTTGGTCTGCTTGTCTTGGTGGTCTTCATGATGCACTACCGGCGGGCAAGATATCTAGTGCCCATCATCCCGCTGCTGATCTATATTGCCGCCTTTCTCACTAACAGGGTGCAACAGCTGCTGTCTGAACGCACCTGGAGCTCGTGGCTGCCGATTGCGGTGTTTTTGCTCATTGTCAACAGCAGCTCTCCCCTGCTCGATCTCTATCTACAGGGAGCTAGGGCACTCACAGGTCGGCCGCGGCAGTTCTCTGGTACGTATACGGAGACGCTGCGGTATTCGCACACCTTTGCCGGTATCGAGCGTGTTGGTAGGAGCATGGCCGCTGTGGCTGACAAATCGCAGGATTTGTTCTTGTCTCACGGCTCTCTGGTGACTATCCTGCACCACTACAGTGGCATCCACTACTGTGATCCAAAGGCGTGTGAGGCGCCAGCCCTGGTAGTCTTTGACCCTACGTCGGCCGAGCAGCGTGACTTTGTATTGACCACCATTGGCACGATAAAAGACTATAACCTCTTAGGTACATTTGATAATCTCGGCTCGAGAGCGGGTCGGCTAAGCCTATGGCAACGCGCCCGTTAAAGGAGAGAGTTGTTGATTCGCTATCCCGTTGCAGAACCCGATGTCGGCGCTGAGGAAGAAAAAAACGTTGTCGACTGTATACGCAGCAACTGGATCTCTTCTCTCGGCTCCTACATCGCTAGTTTTGAATCGGGTTTTGCCAGCAGGGTAGAGCGAAAACATGCTGTCAGCACCTCCAGTGGTACGGCTGCCCTGCACCTGGCGCTCCTCGGACTTGATATCGGCCCAGGAGACGAGGTGCTGGTACCAGCCCTGAGTTTCGTCGCCTGTGCCAACACCGTTCTCTATGTTGGTGCGAAACCAGTTTTTGTCGACGCTGATCCAAAACACTGGAATATGGATCCACAGCAAGCAGCTCGCAAAGTCACGGCAAAGACTAAGGCGATGCTTGTCGTGCATCTCTATGGCCATCCTGCACCTATGGAACCCCTACTCGCTTTGGCCAAGGAACACGGCTTACGGGTCATCGAGGACTGTGCCGAGGCTCACGGCGCCCGCTATCGTGGCAAGGTGGTAGGTGGTTTTGGTGACGTGTCGGTATTTAGCTTTTATGGCAATAAGATCATGACCACGGGCGAGGGCGGCATGTTGCTGTTTGACGAGGATGCGCTGTTAGCAAAGACACGCCTGCTACGAGATCACCATATGGATCCACAGCGACGCTACTACCACAAGGCTCTAGGCTACAACTACCGCATGACGAACCTGCAGGCCGCCATTGGTATGGCACAACTAGAAAAACTGTCACGCCTGTTAACAAAGAAGTCGACTATTGCCAGCTGGTATGCAAAACAGCTGCATAAACTCGAGGCATTTGACCTGCCACCTGCTGAGGAGTGGGCCAAACCCGTATGTTGGTTATACTCGCCACTGCTAAAAGAGAACGTGGTGAAACGGATCTCTCGAGAAAAATTCTGCGACAAGCTAAACAAGCTCGGTATTGATACACGCCCCTTCTTTGTCCCACTCAATCAGCTGCCCTATATGGATGCAGACCGAAACGCCGCTCCGGTAGCAGAAGACCTCTCAAAACGTGGGTTAAACTTGCCATCGTCAAGCAAACTGCTCGAAGCAGACGTCAACTACATAGTTGACAGCATAAAAAAGGTACTAGGCCCCTAGGACGATTGGGTGAACCATGAGAGCCTCCCTCATCCTGCCAACCTATGAAGAAGAGGGCCATATCCATGCACTGCTTGAGGCCATCGAGCAAGCACTGCAGAGCTCACCCATTTTAGAAGCCTATGAAATCATCGTTGTCGACGACAGTCCCACTGATGGCACGGCCAAGGCGGTCGAGGCGTACATAAGCAGGCAACAACAGAGTGCTGTGCGCCTACATCGTCGTCAGCAGAGTGACGGCCTTGCTGATGCCATCCACGCCGGAATACAGCAAGCAGAGTATGAGTTTTTCATTATCATGGATTCGGACTTCAACCATCACCCGCGATACTTACCGATTTTTGTGGCATTGGCCCCGCACTATGATCTCGTCATTGGCTCGCGTTATATCGTTGGTGGCGCCATGCGCACAGGATTAATTCGTTACGCCGGAAGTTTTCTATTCAATATGCTCGTACGCTTTGTCCTGCGCACCCGCATTCATGACAATCTAAGTGGTTTTCTTGGTATTCGACGTAGTCTGTACGAACGGCTGAACCACAGCGCCATATTCGTTGGCTATGGCGACTACTTCATTCGACTGATCTTCAATGCTCGATTCTTTAAACCGCGCATCGTTGAGCTGCCGGTCATCTACGAACAGCGACCTTCAGGAGACTCCAAGACCTCGCTGCTCAAGGTGCTCGTCGGCTACACCATATGCGTCTTGCAGACCTTTTTCTTCTTCCCGAGAAACCGCTAAATGGAATAGTTTCTAATTTCTGCTGGACAGGCTCTACTATAGAGATGGCAGGGCAATCTGAGAGAAAATAAAGCGCAGGAGGCCGGAGGCCGACGAGCCATTTCTCGAGGGTTGTCGTGCCATCGCTAACATAGGCGTGTGTAGCAAAAGCAAAACAATTGCCTTTAACTTTTCCAGAATGCTTGTGGACAGGATACTAGAAACGTAGTTGGATGCCGCAGCAGGGAGTGTCGCCAATGAGATCAAGAAAGGGTCTGACCTGTGCTACTTTCATCAAGCTAGGCTGTTTGTTGTGTTTGGCAACAGCAACAGGCGAATGCAAAATGTCGTAAATGTAGCCACCGATGTCCAGTGCTAGACCGGCAAAAAAGAACAGGCGATCTTGGGTTGATTCCATCGCGCCATCCCTGTCCTCAACAAGCAAGTTATCAAAGAAGGCGTGAAACCACATGATCCTACCAGCAAGGCGGCTAGTGGAGATCACCGTAGCTTGCACATAGTCTTCGGCATAAGCGTGGCCAAAGGCCGCTGGAATAAAATAGCCAGGAAAGACCGCATAGCTGAGGGCAGCCCACTGGGATTTAGCCTGAGGCAAAGTCTCGCCAAAGCTCAGTACCGGAGCCGCAGGTCTGTAGGCAGAAAAGAAGTTTGTCTCTGGCACCAGCTCAAAGGTAGCCCCAGAATTGGGTAGAGCCACCATGACAAAAGCGACGAGAGTGATGATCTTGGTTATGCTTACCTGTGTACCCTGCATGCTCCTTAATATGTGGAGCAAGATCCATACCGACTGCAGAAACTATCTAACTATTTGTTATTACTAGAGAGTAAGGAATGCTACGCTATTCGACTTTCGGTAGATAGGGACCTTTCTGCCCAGAATTCGGAAGATTTTGCGTACCTAGATGTTATCGATAGTGGGTTGTTCAACGTTCAGAACGTTGATATATTGAACGTTATGAACGTTGAGCAAATAAACGCCTTGCTGGCACGTGGCGAGATCGACCGTGAGGACATGTGGCCTCGCATTGTTGAGTATGAAAGTAAGGCGGCTCCCTTTCCTTTTGCATTTGGCCTACCGAAGCTGCCGTTACAGCCGGGAATGCTATTTATCCGTGGTCCACGACAATATGGAAAGAGCACATGGATGGATCTGGAACTTCGATGGACCATCGAAGAGTTTGGCGCAGGATCCGCTTTTTACATTAATGGAGACGACCTACTTAGTGAAAAAGATTTTTTTAATCAAATAACCTCCTTAAGTGCTTCTTTTGCCAAACACGCAAAGGTTCGTCGTCTATTCATTGATGAGATAACAGCAATCAACGGCTGGGAAAAGATTCTCAAACGAGCAGCAGATCAAGGTAAACTGAAAAAGATTCTGGTTATCACCACAGGTTCCAACGCACGTAGTCTTCGACGAGGATCCGAGCGGCTTCCCGGACGCAAGGGCCATTTAAAAAGAACCGACTATATTTTTCTTCCCGTATCCTACTCAAGCTTTTATGAAATCTGCGGAAAAGAATTGCAGGACGATGCTTGGATCGCTTATCTTTTAGGTGGTGGCTCGCCCTTAGGCTTAAATGACATCTACCAATTCGAGAGAATTCCTGAATACTTAATTCAAATCGTGCGGGACTGGATTCTTGGTGATGTAGTTACTAGTGGACGTAGTCGTGGCTATCTAGCCGCTGTGCTCGAGCAAATCTACCGTTTTGGCGGTACTCCAGTTGGATTTACTAAGCTCGCACGCGAAAGCGGCTTGGCCAATAACACTGTTGCTAGCGGTTATATCGAACAGCTGGCAGATCTTATGACCCTGTTTGCTTCGCCGGCAATTGATCTGTCGAATGCAAGAATTATCATGCGCAGACCGGCCAAGTTTCACTTTGTAAATTTAGCTGGAGCGATCGCCTTTCACCCAGAACAGCCTAGAATGATCCACGAATTTAAATCTCTGCCAGCAAAATCACGGGCGATCTTACTGGAATGGTTGGTTGCCCAAGAACTGTGGCGCCGGCGGGCCATCAAAGGGCAACTTGATCTCGAAGAACTTGGGTACTGGCAGTCTAAAGAGAACGAGATCGACTTGGTTGATCGGCAAGGGAATCTTGTCGAGGTGAAGTTGGAAAAAACAGGGCCCTTAGAGTTTGCCTGGTTTTCGAAGACTTTCCCCAACAAGTATCTAACGGTTGTTTCACAGTCATCGTTTGAAACAGATCATATAAAAGGTTTGACGGTACATGACTTCCTAATGGACGCTCAGTCGTAGTACTCAAGGCCGAGGTGGGTCAGCGGTGTCTCACCCATCAAGTGGCGTAGCGTGTTCTTGAGCTTCATCTGCTGAATAAACAGATCGTGCTCCGGTTTGAGGCCTTCGGCAACCATGGGGCTCTTGAAGAAGAACGAGAGCCACTCTTGAATGCCGCGCATGCCAGCACGCTTGGCAAAGTCGAGCAGCAAAACAAGATCGAGCACGATGGGTGCTGCGAGAATGCTGTCCTTACAGAGAAAGTTAAACTTCAGCTGCATGTTGTAGCCAAGCCAACCAAAGAGATCGATATTGTCCCAACTCTCTTTGTTGTCGCCACGCGGTGGATAGTAGTTGATGCGTACCTTGTGGTAGAGATCTTTATACAGTTTTGGATTCACCTGTGGCTCAAGAATGTGTTCTAACACACCGAGCTTGCTCTCCTCTTTGGTTTTGAAAGAGTCAGGATCATCCAGTACTTCACCATCGCGATTGCCAAGGATGTTGCTGGAAAACCAACCATGAATCCCTAAAAGCCGTGACTTCAACCCCGGAGCTATGACGGTCTTCATGAGTGTCTGTCCGGTTTTAAAATCCTTACCAGCCACAGGAGTTTGATGTTCCTTGGCAAGCTCTATGAGCGCGGGAATGTCTGCAGTGAGGTTAGGAGCGCCATTGGCGTAGGGAATGCCGCGCTTGATCGCCGCATAGGCGTATATCATGCTCGGAGCGATGGCTGGATGGTTTTCACGTAGACCTTTTTCAAATGCTGCAATCGACTCATGCACAGCTTGGCGTTGGGTCAACACCTCCGTGGAACCGCACCAAACCATGACGAGACGATCGAGATTTTTTTCCTGCTTGAAGCGATCGATATCCTCGCCAACCATTCGTGCTAGATCCCATTTGCTCTTTGCTGACTTCTTATGTTCGCCATCGAGGTTCTTCACAAAGCTGTTATCAAAAACAGCTGGCCACGGACGGATGGCATCGATATCCTCTTTGACCTCTTCTATCAGCTCCTTAAAAATAACCGAGGAGTTCTTGGCAACTTCATAACAGCTCTGCGGAAAGATATCCCACGCACCAAAGTGGAGCTCCTCCAGTTTAGCCAGCGGCACAAACTCCTGGATCAGCGGTCGCCGATTCTCTGTACGCTTACCCAGCCTTATCGTGCCCATCTGGGTTAAGGAGCCTATGGGCTGTCCGAGACCGCGCAGCACCGCTTTGACGCCAATGATAAAGGTAGTGCTGACGGCACCCAGGCCGGGAAGCAAGACGCCAACCCTACCGGTTGCTGATTTGATCACACTCTTGGATACTGCTGCCATAGCCTTTTAACCTCTATATCTCATGAAGGACGGAGCGCACCTCCTTGGTGCGATGGGTTATTTACTCGTAACAGAGGCGCTTGTCCAGCCCCTGCGCTTTTCTCTCGCCAATGCCACGCACGGCTATGAGGTCGATACGGCTGCGAAAAGGGCCGTTTGCGCGGCGCCACGCCACCAGCCGGCGAGCCAAAACCTCACCAATACCAGGGAGTTGAACAAGATCGGCGGTTGTGGCGCGGTTGATCGGTAGCGGCAAGCCGAGGAGCAGCCGGGTGGATGGAGTGGTAGGCAGCCAAAAACAGGGTTGTTCCAAATAGGCCGCCTCTGGTGGAGGGCTGCAGCGATGCCAGGCAGACCATCCGCTTAGCAAGCCGGTTGTATTCACCTTTGCACATAGGGGCTGTGGTGGCTCTGGGTCGCTTAGCAGCCACAGCTGTGTGGCAGACTGCAATGAGAGGCGTTGGTAAAAGGCAAGCTCTGTAGCAGTAGCATGAGTTGGCTGGTGCAAAGAGGTGAGCTTGGCAACTCCAATCAGCGCAGCAAGGATAATAAGGAAAGTGTTGCTAGCTCTTGTTGGGGTTGGGCTGCCCCAATCGAAAAGCTTCGTGAAGCGTACGTAGTGCCAGCTCGGCATACTTCTCCTCAATAAGACAGGATATGCGGATCTCCGAGGTGCCGATCATGGTAATATTGATTCCCTCTTCAGCAAGCGCTTGAAACATCTGCGATGCGACACCGCTGTGGGTCCGCATGCCAACCCCAATTGCGGAAACCTTAGCGACCTTTTCATCTTTAAGCACGCCACCCCAGCCATGCTCCTGACAGAGCTGCTTGACAATGGCGTAAGCCTCTTCCACCTGATCCTTGGGAACCGTAAATGCTAAGGCACAATTACCCTCGGAGCTGACATTTTGCACGATCATGTCAACGAAGATTTCTTTCTCTGTCAAAGCTGAAAAGAGTTTCGCAGCCACTCCTGGTTTATCAGGAAGCCGATCGATACCGATCTTGGCCTCATTCTTATCGATGGTGACTGCCGAGACAACTGCCTTTTCCATAAGCTTGTCCTCACTAACGACTTGGGTACCGGGCCTATCCCAGTTAAAGCAAGATTTTACATGAATGGAAACACCAGAGTTTTTTGCAAACAGCACTGCTCTGGTTTGTAAAACCTTAGCACCACTACTGGCAAGCTCCATCATCTCTTCATAAGACACTGTTTCAATCAGCGCTGCATCTCCACAGACAAGTGGATCGGCTGTAAAAACTCCGTCAACGTCCTTGTAGACCTCACAGGTCTCTGCTGCAAGTGCTGCGGCCAAGGCGACTGCAGTGAGGTCCGAGCCGCCCCGCCCTAAGGTGGTAAGCTCCTCGTGGGCATCAATGCCTTGAAAACCCGCAATCACCGGCACCTTCTTGACTGTGAGCAGCTCCTTAACGCGATTGGTATCAACCGAGAGAATCTTAGCGCGTGCATGGCTACTGTCAGTACGAATACGTACCTGATGGCCAAGCAGAGAGCATGCGGGTACGCCGATCTTGTTAAGCGCCATGGCCAAGAGAGCCACAGAGACCTGTTCCCCTGAACTCACCAACACATCATACTCGCGTGAGTTTGGCTGCTGCATAACCTGCTGCGCTAAGGAGACAAGACGATCGGTCTCTCCCTTCATGGCTGAAACAACGACCGCGACTTCGTGGTTGTTACTCCACGCCTTTTTAATTTGCTCAGCAACCGCAGAGACACGCTCCAAGCCAGCAACCGCTGCACCGCCAAATTTTTGCACCAACCGCGCCATTAACCACTATCATTCATGAAAAGCATTACGTTAGGAGCAATGTGCAGATTTTTGCAGATCAAGGCGGGGACGCTCAGACGGACCGCAGCGTACTGAAAACGTACGTGAGGACCCGGATGAGTGAACCCAACGCAGAGATGCGGAAATCTGCACATTGCCGTCATGAATACTCCAACCTAACCCGTGGCGACACGGCCCTTTTCAAGGATGGAGTCAATCGCCTCTTCGACCACCCACTTTGTCTGGGGTGGGGTGAGTGAGTTGCGACACTGATAGAGTTCTGGAAGGGCACGCTTGGAGCCAATACGTCCGAGCGAGCTTGCCGAGTTGGTCTTGACTTCAGCATCCTCATCGTCCAAGGAGCGCAGCAGCCGATCAACCACCAGCTTATTGGGAATGTCGCCAAGCACAAAAGCCACCTGTCGTCGCACCACTTCGTTGGGATGATCCATAGCCTGCAGGAGCATGTTGACCGCAGTTTTGTTTTTTATCAAATTAGGAAAGTTGGCAATCTGCACAGCAACATCATAAACACCACGGAGCAACAGCTCGATCAACGCCTCGAGACCACGCGGATCACCGATCTGTACTAAAGCATGGGCACCGCTCATGATCACACCAATGGAGTCATCTTTGAGAATCAACTGGATGATGGCCTCCACCGAACGTGGATCCCGTATGGCAGCAAGAGCGCGCAAAACCTCTTGGCGCACTTCCGGCTCTTCATCGGTAAGCGCCTTGATCAACGGTAGTACCGAACCGTAGTTACCGGCAACTCCTAGGCCTTCGGCAGCCTTCTGGCGAATCAAGGGATCTTGATCCTGTAGACCGGCTTCGAGGTTTTCAATCCGCCTTTTGAAACGCATCTTGCTTATGAGATCGTCGTCCAGAACAATTGATGGTGTCTTTGTTGCTTCACTTCCATGCGTTGTCTTACTGTAAGTAAGTTCAACAACGAGTTTATCTCGCTGCTGCTTACGTTTAGACAGATTACCCCAACGGCGAATATCCGTTTGATTGTTATAATAAAAGAGTTCTAAATCGTTATTGCGTGTGTAGTGATAGAATTCAATGTAGTTGGTAACCAATTTGATGAATGCCTTGGCCTCTTCTTCTGTTTGACCTGCTTTTTTGGCAGCATCGATGACATCTTGAATCTTGATATCGCTAAGCGCTCTGAAGAAACCACGGATGTCTTGAACCTGCAGCAGGCCCCAAGGCTCGTCCTTAGCTAGTTTGCTCTGCTGGGAAAGCAAGGTCTTAAAAAAGGGCTCGACCAGGTGATGTTCATCCGCCATGCGCAATGAAGTGTAGTAACTGATGATGCGATAGTCGAAAAAGAGCTCTCCTGAGTCTGTAGGAAACTCCTCGACTCCCTTGTGAAAAAGCCTGGCAAGATACTCCTGCAAGGAAAGGTCGCTAGCTCCACACTTCATGAGCAGTTCAAGATCGTTGAGAAGATAGTATTGACTCTTGTGGAAGAGCATCGAACGTGGGTCGACACGCCGACGAAAGTTATCCTGCAGAACCTCTGTGTAGAGCTGCCGAACCGAGACATCGGACCATGCCCTTTGTACCAGTTGGGCATCATAGGCAAGCCAAACAATCTCAACGTTCATCTACTGGCGCTCCATAAAATCAAAAAAGTCGGCGCCCCTGGCTTCATCGTGACCAAAGCAGATCCGGCGTTGCAGCTCTGAGCTATCATTACCAACCATGCACTCTATAGTAACGTAAAAGCTGCCAGGCGGAAACTTGAGCGCCATACGGTCGGCCCATTCTACCACAACCACATGGTCTCTGGTTTTGTCCTCCTGCCGCCGCAGGTATTCGGGAAGGCCAAGGTCTAAGACCTCAGCTTCGTGGCGGATACGATAGAGATCAAAGTGGTAGAGAGTCAGTGGGCCGCGGTACTCATGGAGCAAGGCATAAGTAGGGCTAGAGACCCACTCTTGTGGATCAATACCCATACCATGCGCCACACCACGAACTAAAGTCGTCTTACCAGAACCCAACTCGCCTGTGAGCGCGACTCGATCGCCCGCACGCAAATGCCTACCAAAACGTCGGCCAATGCTCTCGGTCGCCTCAGTAGTGGCAGACTCAAGCGAAAATAGTGTGGCTCTCTTCATGCGGATAGCTCTTGGCGTGCAAAGCCGGAATGGCGTCAATGAGGTCCGAGGCAATTAGGCCTCGCTCACCCTTTTCTTCAGCGAGTTGGTCGCCGAGACGGCCATGATTAAAGAGCGCCGCCGGCAGGGCTCGTTCGACATCGCCGCTCTGGGCGATGTAGGCTGCGAGCATACCGGTGAGCACGTCACCAACCCCGGCACTTGCCATAGCTGGATTGCCAGTGGGGTTGATCATGAGCCGTCCATCCGGAAAGGCGATGAGAGAACGAAACCCCTTCAGCACTAAATAGAGGTCGTGTTCACGGGCAAACTGTTGTGCGACTTTTAATCGATGTTGCTGTACCTCTTTAGCACTGCTGTTGATTAGCCGTGCCATCTCGCCGGGGTGGGGCGTAAGGATGAGTTTGGCGCGTGCCTGCTTGAGTGCTTTGCTATGCGCAACTATCGCGTTGAGGCCATCAGCATCGAGAATCACGGGCAGGTCAACCGTTTGCACAATCTGTAGGATCAACTGCGTTAGAGTTGCGCTTGGAATCAGCCCTGGACCCAAAGCAATTACCTGTTTACCAGGGAGGGCCGTCTCAATAGCATCCCACGCCTCTGCAGCAAGCATACCGCTATCACTGCCCTCTTCTGAAAGCGGTAAGCTCATCACTTCGGTCAGTGCCGGCTTGATAATCGCATGAGCACTCGCTGGTGTTGCCAGCGTCACTAGACCCGCACCCGATCGCATAGCCGCTCTTGCCGCAAGAATGGCAGCGCCCGATTTTGCTGGCGATCCAGCAAGCAGCAGCACATGGCCATGATCACCCTTATGGCTTTGCAACGACCGTGGCGGCATGGCAGCGGCAACGGATTGTGGCTCTGTCAACTCTACCGTTGGATCACTAAGCTGTTGCAGCGCTATAGCGGGAATACCGATGTCAACAACCTCTAGCGTACCGCACTGCTCTGGCCCGTGACCGACAAAGAGACCCCACTTCGGATAGGCAAGGGTAACTGTATGGTCCGCTTTAACGGCAGTGCCAAGTAGGCGGCCATCATCACTGTGTAGGCCAGAGGGTAGGTCAACACTGATGATAAAAGCGGCGTTGGCGTTGATCCATTCAACCACTGTAGCAAAGACTCCCTCTAGAGGACGATCGAGCCCAGTGCCAAAGAGCGCATCGACCACAATAACCTCTGCGTCCCCAATACCCTGCTCAAGCAGAGCAAGATCCTTTGCATGACGCACAACCGTAATAGACTGCTGTAGCTGCTGCCAAACCTCTACCTGTTTACGGATATCTCCCGTTAACTTCTTGACCTCCTTGCCTACCACTACGACCTGCGGTTGCATCCCAGCCGCAAGGAGATCTCTTGCAACCACAAAGCCATCGCCACCATTATTGCCAGGTCCACAAAAAACCACTACATCGACTGGCTCGCGCTCATCTTGCTCCAACACCAAAGCTCTCACAGTCGCGGCTACAGCGTGGCCCGCGTTTTCCATGAGTATCAGCGACGGAATACCAATCTCTTCGATTGTAAAACGATCAAGCCGCTGCATCTGCTCACTACTCAACACGCGCATACGATCTCCTCATCCCAGAACAGCACATAGGCACCGGCATAGTTTCGGTCGCAGCTCAGGCTGATGAAAAAACGAGGATCCAACTGAGCTTTAGGCCCAACATACAAGCGAGGCCGCGCCTCCTTCTGTCTAAGAACCGCCATCTGCTCAAACCGCTTTTGGTCTAGCGAGCCGAAACCTGCTGGCAGTTTTGTTGCTAGGTTTGCCAGAGCGCGTTTAGCCGCTAGCCTAGGGGCAAGGTGCTCTTGACGATCGCCAAAATGCTCCCGTTCTAACGGATGAAACCATGTGCGCCACTCCCCTGCCGATTTGGCGCACAAACGCCGAAAGCTTGCGAGGCTGAGAATTTCCACCTGTTCCAACATGGGCTATGAAGTCCTAAGCAGCTGCACCATCTCTGCCACCGATCGCTCCAATCCATGGGTAAGGGCCTTGGCAATAATACTGTGGCCAACCTTGACACCGACAAGCGAATCGATGGACGCCAATGGAGCCACGTTTTGATAGTCTAACCCTCCGGTAGCAAAGAGTTGTAAATGCAAACGCTGTCCTACCTTAAGGGCATCGATAATCTTTTGTCTCTCCTGGGAGCGGCTCTGTGCATTGGCTGCGCCCACATAGCTCCAAGTGCTCACCTCAACGCCTACGGCGCCTGCACGATGTGCGCCGCGCAGCTGATCCAAATCCGGAGCAATAAGGATACGTGGTTCGATCTGCGCTTCACGCAGCAACACAACAAAGTTGACAATCTTCTCTTGGTCAAAGGCAATATCCAGCTCTTTGACAGCATCGCCACTAACATCAACCAGTGTGACTGAACTCGGCCGCAACTCTAACATCAACTTGAGCATCTCCTGAGTCGGTTCAATCTCAACGTTGAAATGTCCACGCACGACATCTTTGAGCAAACGTAAATCACGCTCACCCACCTGCTTTTTGTCTTCACGCAGAGAGATAGAGACGCCCGATGCGCCGGCGTGCTCGGCGGCAAAAACGGCGGCAACCGGATCTGGCCGCTGGCTACGACCCAGGCCGCGCAGACCAACGATAGGATCAAGATTGACGGTTAGCTCAACCACTTCTGCCAATCTCCTGTTTAATCACCTCGGCAACCCGGTTGGCGAACTCGACGATCTGCTTTTGGTCAGCGCCCTCAACCATGATACGGGCAAGCTTTTCCGTACCAGAGTAGCGCACAAGAATCCGCCCCTCTTTGCCCAGCGAGGACTCCACCGCAGCAATCGCCTGCCGCACCTTAGGCATGGCATCAAAGTCGCGCTTCTCCTGCACCGCCACGTTGACCAGTGCCTGTGGAAAGCGTTGCATCACCTGGCGCAGCTCACCCAGTGGCTTTTCACTGGCAACCATAATTGCTAGAAGCTGCAACATCGTCACCAAGCCATCGCCTGTAGTATTGTGATCCAAAAAGATGATATGTCCAGACTGTTCCCCTCCGAGATTATAGCCGCCTCGACGCATCGCCTCGACAATGTAACGATCCCCAACATGGGTCTGCACAAAGTCGATACCGTGTTTCTCCATGCTGGTACGAAAACCGTAGTTGCTCATGACCGTACCAACGACGCCGTTACCCGCAAGGCGATCGCTCTTCTTTGCATGTATGGCGGCAATGGCCAAGACCGTGTCGCCGTCTACCACCTCGCCTTTTTCATCACAAAAAATCGCCCTATCACCATCGCCATCAAGGGCAATGCCAATATCTGCAGACTCTTGCAGGACGCGCCGACACATGGCTTCGGGATGAACCGCACCACAGTTTTGATTGATGTTTTTGCCGTCTGGTTCGGCATGCATGACAATCACCTGCGCGCCCAGCTCTTGCAACACCAACGGTGCCACGGCATAGGCAGCACCATGGGCACAGTCGAGCACGATCTTGACACCTTCGAGCGAGAGATCTTGCGGAAAGGTGTTTTTGACAAAGACAAGATAGCGCCCCTTACTCTCTTTAATACGCATGACCCTACCGACGTTTTCAGCTGTGGGAAGATGATCGTCAATATCATTGCCAAAAACATAGGCCTCAATCTTTGCCTCGAGCTCATCGCTGAGTTTGTAACCCTCGTGTGAGAAGAACTTGATACCGTTGTCTTGGTAGAGGTTGTGTGAGGCACTGATCACCACCCCAGCATCGGCACGCATATTGTTAGTGAGAAAAGCAATCCCAGGGGTTGGCATGGGACCCACCAGCAAGACATCCGCACCCATAGAGCAGAAGCCTGCGGAGAGTGCGGCCTCCACCATGTAGCAGGAGAGGCGGGTATCCTTGCCAAGCACCACCTTACGTGCTGAGAGGGCGTAGGTTGCCGCCCGCGCAATCCGGGTAATCATATCGACCGTGAGCGGCGCCTGATTGGCAGTACCACGAATGCCATCGGTTCCAAACAGCTTAGCCATCGTCTATCTTTTCAACCTATTGAAATCTCTACACTTCACCTATCGTATCGGCAGGGTCACTGTCAAGCAGCATGTCAGGTAGGTCCAGGCTTGTCCCAGGTAGCCGAGCCTATGCTCGAGAACATCGGTCGACCGTCGGTGATTGTGCTGCAGCTGGCTCTTCTGCTGCGACAGTAAGGCCACGATTATAACGGCTCTGTCGGCAGCTGCGACTGTGTGTGGGACGGTCTCGGCGACCGCGTTGATAGTACTCTGACAACGACTGAGGTCCTAATTACAAAACTCCGTATTACTTCCAAGTGGCGCGCAGATCTCGGTGTAGATCTCGGGTCTCTAGGAAGGCTCGTCGACGTTCTGGGCTCCATGAGCCAAAGGCATCGCTGTTGATTATTTCTGTTTGAAAAGCAATGCCGATATCAAAGGCATTGCGCTCCCTCTCTGCCTGTTTACTTGGAGCAATAATTTTATGCAGATCCTTGATAGGGGTCTCAAGAAAAGGCGGCAGCACCCCAAATATCTCATGGGCTAAAACAGCCGTAAGGTCGGACTCTGCTCGATGGGCCGATTTTTCCGTCTCGTTGCGATTCCACAACACCCAGTCTATTACAATGAAAATAAAGGCTGTTGCTGTTGAAGCTGAACGTGGGTCGGTGAGCACAGTTGTACCAAAAAGCGGGTTTTCAGGATTCATAATCGCATTCACTATTTCTGAACCCAATCCGCCAATGGTCGAAACACGGCGGTCGAGTGCAAGTACCGGTGTAATCACAACGCTTTTCCCTTCTAGAACCTGTTGATCGCCTTTCCAGCTTATTAAGTTTTCGCCCGCACCGTAATCTTGCAAATGTTCAAGAGCGGTTGTTATCCAACCGCCAACAAGCGCTCTTGAGTCTTCTGGAATAAAGCGGTCATTATAGTGTAGCTCCGCGCCGGGTGTCAGAGCAACGTCAGGCAATGATGCAAAGAATTCTTCTGGCATCACATCGTTGCCTGAATCTGGTGTGTCAGGCAGCTTAAAATAGTCGTAGAGCTTCTCACAGGTTGTTTTACCGGTTATACGGTTCACACTGTATTGACCAAAACGTCTGCGTTCAGCCACACCAACACTGCTGTCTACAATACGATCTGAGGTGTACAACAGCTCCGTTTCATCGTAGGCATCCATGAGCGTCATCGCTGCTGGAAATAACCTTGCCTCCATTGCTGCACACCGCCTTGCCCATTCCAATAAAACAGAACCTGCGTTTTCTGCTTGTTCGTAGCGGTATCCCAAACTGAAGTCTTCCTTCACAAAAAAGCGGCCATCACGGGTCTGGTAGTAATCTACATCGACGTAGTAAACACCCTGATCGTAAGCCTTACCACGAATTGTAAAGTGAAAAACCGGAAAGGCTGCACGTGGATCCTCTCCCAACGCGGTTAGGTAAGCTATCAAACCGGCGACCTTCAGTTCATTTGCAGAGTAAATATTGGATTGGGGCTCGATAATATGCGTCAGTGTTCCATCTTTAGTTAATCTAAAAAAGTGTTTACGTCGTATCCGACCATGCGATTGCTTTGATTCACGTTCGTTTGCATGGCAGGAATAGTACTTCGTTCCATCCGTCAATCCGAAAGACTCTTTTTCGTCTATGTTTCTAAAAAACTCAAAGGTACGCGGCTCAAGATCTTCACGTGCCATCATGTACTGTTTTACGGTCGCTGCAATTGCTTTGAAATTATCAGAGTCAACACCGGTTGCAATTTCATGATGGTACTTTTCAAACTTACCCCAGTGGACAACGCTGTGGACCTTATGATCATGATATCGGTTGAGCAGCGCTCCTATGCCCTCATCAACGAATGCCTGCAGCCAAAACCGATTACGGATCGCGGTAATAGAATACAACTCGTCAACAAGACATCCCGCATCATCAACGCGAATAGCACCAATCACGTCGTCTTCCAGTCTAATTTCGTACTGGGTGTAGGTTTTGCCGCTACTATATGAAGTCACGGTTGACGCTTGAAGCCGGACCATTACAGGTTTGTCGCCTGCTAAAAGCCTGGCTGGAGCTTCCTTGTCTACTGGCTCACCGTCAACAAACTCCGGTCTAAGTATAGGGTCGCAGAGTGTTACAGCTTCACGTTCGCCTTGAGGAGCTGCCCAAAGCGTTAGAGGAGTGCAAGCAATGCAGAACAAAATGAGGAGAGGCCGATTGGTGTTAGAACACATGCTGAATTCCGAAGCTTGATTTAGGCTATCAATCTCCTACAAAAGCTATTTTTTTTCAAGGCGCATAAACAACTATCGAAAATCACTTACATAAGGCTTAGTCTGTTCGAGAGCTAGGTATTACCCTACCCCTCGGTCGCTAACGCATTAGAGGTCAAAACTCAAGCTTTATTGAGATAGTACAAAAAGCAGACGAATACCTTTCTAAAATTACTCACTGGACCATTTCGGTAAACCACAATGCAGGCATTTGGAAAATAGCGGCCAAAAGTACCTAGCCTGTCGTGAAGTGGGCAATGTTTTTAGAAAGAAAAAATTACGACACCTGGGACAGCGCCAAAAACTCCATAGGAATCCCGTAAGTAGAGAAGGTAAGACCCACATAGTTAGCAAAAGATTAAGTAGAGCATCGCCACTAAGCTTTAACAGCCATCCGACAACTAGGATAACAGGACTACCTCCAAGCCATACTAAGTAAAACAACCGTAGTCTACGCTTTAGGCCCTGCCATTGCTTTGTATAAGCTTGCATTACTTCTGACATGAATACGTTTAGAACAGCTCTCCTACCCACATCCTTCTGAGAAAAGTTTTCCAAGGTAATATTTTAATGGCATCATGGGTTACGCGCTCATCCCTGTCTAAACTAATGGCCGCAAATTGTTTTATTAACTGCTCCTCTTTAAAAGCACGGAGACCTTTTAGGTGCTTGTCCTGAACCAACTTGGTCGCTTTGATCTCCAAGGCATATTCATTGCCAACAATCAAGTCTACCTCGAATTTTGACGTCGACCGCCAATAGCTTATTGCTAAGTCTCTCCTAGCGTAGGATAGATAAGCACGTACTTCTTGTATAATAAAGTGCTCAAAAGCCTTACCAAAGAGTTCCGATCCAGCAAAAATTTGACCTCTTTTTGCCAGATAGTTGGCAACTCCAACATCAAACAAGTAAAATTTCGAACGAGTGATCGCTTTTCGTTTTTTTGTTTTGGTATAGGCTGCCAAGGAGAAGCCAATAAGGGTGTCTTCTAAAACCTCAATAAAATTCTTAATGGAATTAACCGCCACGCCTAGGTCGCTGGATAACGATTGGTAGTTCAGCTCCTCGCCAACACATAGAGCTATGAGCTCTAGAAACTCTGCAAAACTCGCTATTTTTCGAGTCAGCGCCTCCTGTTGCACTTCCTCTTTCAAGTAGAGAGCCGAATAGGCTCGTAGCTCCTCTGTGGCATTAGAGCTACCATAGATAGCCGGCAACCCACCCGTATTGAGATAGGTTAAAAGATCAAAATCATCAATCTCGTTAAACGTTAGTGGAAAGAGTTCAGCCCACCATGCTCGTCCAGCCAAGAGATTGGCACTCCCCCGTTTCAGTTTGCGAGCACTGCTTCCTGTCAAAAGAAATTTATTGTTGCGTTTACTCTCCATGAGCCGGTGTACTTCATCAAGCAAACTAGGAAGCTTCTGAATTTCATCAATGACGATCAGACCAGACGCGTACTCGCCAATGAGCTGAGGATTTCTGAGCAGATCAGAAAAAACAGGGGCATCCAGCAGATCGATAATGCGTGCCCCCCGGCATTGCCGCTTGACTAAAGTCGTCTTGCCAGTGCCACGGGGCCCAAAAAGAAAGAAAGACTTTTTTGCCAGCAAAGCAGGTAGATTCAGTGTTCGCTGATAAAGTCCCATATTGCAATTATAATGCAATATTTTATCATATTTTGCAATTATAATGATTTATCAGAAAAAGTTAATATATTCAATTATATAGATACATGCAGGCAAACGAATAGGGGACGGACGTCTTAGAACCTACCTAACCACCTTGAAAATCAGCGACCCAAGGTTCAAGCAGCCGACCGATTTTTAGGTGAACTCTTGCATTTTTTCTCGGCTGTTGTTTGTCTCTTGCCAGTACGCTCTGTTGATATCAAGCCTTAAACTCTTACCACTTTCCTCCCGCTGAAAGGCCTGAATCTGTCGAACCAGTTCTTGGGCCTCTTGTCTGTTTTTAGGCCGCTTCACTTTCATCCACTCTTAGCCTACCTCAACGGCTCAGCGTTGCTTGGACGAGCGCAGGCACGCTCTTGAGGACTTTGCAGCTATCAGGCACCTGGTAGCGCAGCTTGAGATTGACCGTGCGGCTGCTGCCTTGAGCCACTTGGATTTTATCGGCGTTGAGGAATACCAGCGGTGGCTGGCGGCGCAGATCGTGAAGCAGGCCGGCGGGACACTGCAGCATGAGGCTTGCCTGCTGCGGTTTGATAGTAACGCTCTTGAATTGGCCCTTAACGGTAATGGGTATGGTATCGATCATTTCGGAAAGCAGCTGTTCCTCAATCTCAATGTCGACCTGGGCCTCTTCCGGGCCATCAAGCCAGATGTTACCACTACTCGACAACGCAAGGCGCAAAGTGCGACTAAACCCCTCTCTTAGACCGTTGAGTTGCACCTCTTCGGTGTGTACGGCACTAAGCGTGCGCATGGCTGACTTTGCACCGGCAACCGTGACGCTCGAGGGTGTCACCCGTTTGGAGACAATCACAAAACCACGCTCGAGGCTGCCACTAAAGGCGATGCGCACGGGCAGCTCTTTGCTCTCTTGCTGCTCGAGCTCCACAGTAATCAGCTGTGGGTTGATACGGGTGATCTGCACCCCGCGCGGTAAGGTAAAATCAAAAGAGAAGACCCGAAACAGAGCGCTGCCGCTTTCAGTGTTGGCCAAATCGATTTCATAAGGATCGGGTGGCTGCTCTTGCACTTTTTTAATCTGCGTGCGAGACCCGCGAATACGCAGGTGTATTTTATCCGTTACCGCATTGGTAATGATGAGGTTAGTCGGTCGGTTTTTTAACTGCACATCAATGGTAATAAAAGCTTCAATCTGCGCCTCTCCGTGGATAGCAAACCAAACAATCACGGCCAAAAAGAGAGAGCCGATTTTAAGACCTGGGTTTTTGAACAGAAGATTCTTGAGTAACTCGATCATTCTCTCTTCGCAATTGCAAATCGATTCTGCAAAATAGTACGAAACCACTGCAGACGATTCTGCGGACCAAACATATCTAGTAAACGCTCGCGGAGACGTACAGCATCCAAGTTGTCTTCAATCTTGCCCTCTACGGCAAGAGAGACCACACCACGCTCTTCAGAAACTACAATCACCACAGCATCGGTCTCTTCAGTGAGGCCAATGGCAGCACGGTGCCGTGTGCCGTAGACCTTAGTGACGTTAACACTCATGGATAACGGTAATAAACAGCCAGCTTGGACAACGCGCGCGCCCTGAATCACTGCGGCGCCGTCGTGTAGGGGTGAGACCGGCAGAAAGATCGACGTCAGCAGATCCTTGTTGACGAGTGAGTCAACCGGCACACCCTGTTCAACATGGTCCACCAAGTTACCACCACGTTCTATAGCAATGAGCGCGCCGATCTTTTTGTTCGCCAGAGAGACCGAAGTCTTAACCAACTCTTCTAAGGTCTCCCGCTCCTGAAGTGATTGTCGTTTAAAAAATGGCGAACGCCCAACCTTAGTAAGAACCCGACGGATGTCATGTTGGAAAATTACGACAATCACCAAAATCAGACTAGAAAAGAGCTGACCCAGGATAGAGCCCAGCGCACGCAGTTCAAAAAGGTTAGCGAGCCAGAGTACCACACCACAAATCAGCAGCCCAACAAGCATATAGATGCCGCGAGTACCACGAATCAACAGCAGTAACAGATAGATGATCGCGGCAACCAAGAGGATGTCCAAAATATCGACTAGAGTAATTGTGGGAATGCCACTCATGAGGCCTTAGACTCCGCCTCTGCAGTTTCCTCTGGCTTATCCGTTGCTGTTTGCGCTGTCGACTTTCGCTTGGCACGAGGCCGTGCAACTTTGGCAGCAACCGAATCCGGTTTTCTACGAATGGGTTTACCTGCTATCGCCTGGTCTACCTCATCACCGTCTAAAACCTCGTGTTCAAGCAGCGCCTTGGCCAGGTTTTCGAGCTTTTGAACATTTTTGCTCAATAAGCCTCTCGCGCGTTGGTAATTCTCATCGACAATGCGCTTGATCTCTTCATCAATCAACTGTGCGGTGCGTTCGCTATACTCTTTGCGCTGCACAAAGTCTTTACCGAGAAATACCTGATCATCTTGTTTGCCATAGGCCAATGGCCCAAGCTTCTCAGACATGCCCCATTGACACACCATCTTTTTCGCAAGTTCGGTGGCGCGCTCAAAATCATTTCCCGCTCCGGTGGTACGCTCTTTCAACATCAGCTCCTCAGCACATCGTCCTCCCATGATGTAGGCGATCTGATTTTCGGCAAACTCTTGGCTGAAGGTGTACTTGTCTTCCTTCGGTAACAACTGCGTCACGCCTAAAGCCATGCCTCGCGGGATGATCGTCACCTTGTGAACCGGATCCGTACCCGGAAGCAGTTTGGCAACCAAGGCATGGCCCGCTTCATGGTAAGCCGTGGTTCTCTTTTCGTCGTCACTAATAATCATACTGCGCCGTTCCGAACCCATCATCACCTTGTCTTTGGCAACTTCAAAGTCGTTCATCTCTACCGTTGACTTATCTCTCCTGGCGGCAATGAGAGCGGCCTCATTCACCATGTTCTCTAAGTCAGCACCTGAGAAACCAGGAGTGCCACGAGCCAACACCTCAAGATCAACATCCTCTCCCAAAGGAGTCTTGGCACTGTGCACCTCAAGAATACCCATCCTGCCTTTAACATCAGGTATGGGCACCACCACACGGCGGTCAAATCGGCCCGGCCGCAATAGAGCAGGATCCAACACATCTGGACGGTTGGTGGCAGCTATGAGAATAACGCCATCCTTGGATTCAAAGCCATCCATCTCTACCAGCAGTTGATTGAGGGTTTGTTCGCGTTCGTCGTGTCCACCACCCCAGCCAGCACCTCGCTGCCGACCAACGGCATCGATCTCATCAATAAAAATGATACAGGGGGCATTCTTTTTGCCTTGCTCAAAGAGATCGCGCACACGGCTCGCACCCACACCGACAAACATCTCAACGAAGTCTGACCCACTGATGCTAAAGAAGGGTACACCGGCCTCACCCGCAATCGCCTTGGCTAACAAAGTCTTACCTGTACCTGGCGGACCGACGAGCAACACCCCCTTGGGAATACGACCGCCTAGTCGCGTAAAGCGCTTCGGGTCTTTAAGAAAGTCGATGATCTCCTCAAGCTCTTGCTTGGCCTCATCAACACCGGCAACATTGGCAAAGGTGACTTTCGTCTGATCTTCGGTAAGGCGACGTGCCCGACTCTTACCAAAGTTCAGTGCTTTGCCACCACCGGCCTGGATCTGACGAAAGAGAAAGAAGAGTAAGAATATCATAACCATCATCGGTAGCCAGCTGATCAACAGTTGTTGCCAGAAGGGCGCCTTTTCTTGTGGCTTTGAGGTAAACTGCTCTACCTGATTCTCTTCAAGAAATTTGATCAGCTCATCGCCCGTACCCATGGTGTAAGTATGGTAACGCTTGCCTGCAAATTCTAGCTCTTCAACAGAAAGCTCTCCGCTTTCCGGAGGAAACTCTTCCTTGAACTTCCCAGTAATGTCATTGCCTTTGATGTTGACTGAGGCAATCAGACCAAGACGCACGTAATGGCGAAACCTGCTGTAATCAACCTCTTGAACCTGACCTGGAACACGGTTCATGACGCTGAGGACCAGTAGCACCATAAGCACTAGAAGAGGCCACAGTATCCAGCTCTTTTGCGTTTGCTTCACGTCAGTTACTCTCTACCACGATGTTTAAAACCTCGCTCGAATCTCGAGTGATGCGATAGTCCCGATCGACGACCGAACCACCGGCAATTTTTGGTCCGTTTATGAAGGCGGCAATCCTGTCTCCATCTAAAACCACCACAGTCTTATGGCGATCATCACGAGATATCTTATAGTCGATAAAGTAGCGTTTTAGTTTTTTATGGTAACCAGACCACGGCAAACGAATCTTGTCACCAGGCTCCCAGTTTCGCAGCACTAACTTGCCGTGCAACCGTTTTAAATCAAGGTTGATGCCTTCAGCAGCGCTATTAAAACAGTTTCTCTTAGAAAGCACAATCCTACCGCCAACGGGTGTGGCGTTGACCGTCGCCGGCAGGTTAGCAAGACCGACAACAAACTGGAAGGGAGGACGCTGTTGGCGGCGGCCCCGACGCAACTCGCAGAGATCGTAATCGCGATAACAGGTAAGCCCACCACCCAAGTGCAACTCTTCACAACCCTCTCGTCGCAACAGCATACCCTGTAGTCTCCGGAGTTGGCGGCGACCCACGGCACCCCCGCCGACGGCTTTGATCGCAGCCTTGTACACACGCAGCTGCATAACATCGGGCAGGCGGCTTAGTGGCTCAAGATGAAAAACAATACCATCGGCCTGGCGACTACGTGTGTTCTCAGTCAGTAGCCTGTTGGCCATCTCTGTCAAAAACGCCTCTTCCTGACGCGCCATCTGCATAAAGGCAACCATATTCCTTACTGCCTCTGGCTGGATATCTTTTAGTACAGGTAATAACTCATGACGATAGCGGTTGCGCCGATAGTCAGGTTTAAAATTACTGCTGTCCTCGACATAGGCAACCTGACATTCATGTCCGTAAGCAATGAGCTGCGCCTTTTCCAAATGCAACAGCGGTCGTACCAACCAACCATCGCGGCTTGCTTGCATGCCTGAGGCACCTTGCAATCCACAACCCGAAGCGAGCCGCATCAGCAAGAGTTCCGCCTGATCATCAGCATGGTGCGCAAGCAGCAGGCGGTCGCAATGTTTTTGCCGCAGTAGTTGACCAAATAGTTGGTAGCGCAGCTCTCGAGCTCCCTGCTGTACGTTCACGCCAGGCGGCACCAGAGCCGTGAGAATTTCACAGGGAACGCCGAGCTCCTTAAGACGTTGGGCTACGAAGCAGGCATCGCGTTCGCTCTCTTGACCACGCAAATGGTGATTGATGTGACAGGCATATAACTTAAAGGCGTGCTTGCCGCGCAACCGCAGAAAGATATCAAGGAGAACCATGGAATCGATACCCCCAGAGAGTGCCAGCAAGAGACGATCGCCCGAGCGTAGCAGATTCTGCGCAACAATCCTTGACTCGACACTAGCAACGATGGTTTCATGATGCGCCGTGGAATTCATGTTATCACCTCAAGGGCCAACCAGTAGCCCGCCTATCCTACCGCAAGGACCTGCTAAAGCAACCTGCCTGCCAGCCCTAATCGCCCTGCTGCTGTTTGCCGCCTGCGCTCCCAAGCTGCCGGAAGACTACAGCAGTGAGGATGAGCTCTACACCTATACCATGGAGCTGGTAGAAGCCAAAAAGCAGCTTGAAGCCCTTAAATTTCTTAAGGCTTTTCGTAATCGCTACCCGTCCAGCAAACGCACCCCCGAGGTTGAGTTGCATATTGGCGATATCCTCTATGACCGCGGTGAGTACATCGAGGCGGTCTCGATCTACGATCAGTTTCAACAGCGCCACCCTACCCATCCGCGCCTTGGTTACGCGCTGCTGCAGAGTGGCAAGGCCCATCAGCAGCAAATCCCACGTACGATCGATCGCGACCAGACCCATGTAGAAGCAGCACTGGCCAGTTTCAGTAAAATCCAACAGGACCCTGAGTATGGCGAGGAAGCCACAGGACTCGCGCGGCAAATGCAGCGACTTCTTGCCAAGAGGCAGCGCTATGTAGCGGACTACTACCTTAAACGCAAAAAATGGCTCGCGGCTGAGGGCAGGCTGCGCACGCTTATCGATAAATTCTCTTTTGCAGATATGACAGAAGCAGCGCTTTTTGATCTCATTCGTGTTTACACAAAAACCGATCGACTCAATGAGGCGACAAACACCTTAAACCAGCTTGAGCAGCGCAGCACAGACACGGCTCGTCTTACCGCCGCTCGCAGACTTCTCGAAGCCATGCGGCAGCAAAAAAGAGAAACGAGCAATTGACTTAAAATCAGACAAAGAAATTTAAATTTCTTAGCCTCCCTAACTTCCTGAATACCGTAGCTCGGAGGATAAGCCGCTTTTCCATCCTCGGTAGAAATTACCTCCCGCTTCTCGTACCAATTCTGATAAGCGAGCTCTAATTCACTCAGAAACGAATAGGTCTCTTAAAGTTAGGCCACAATAAAATGGTTCTTAGAGGCTTGAAATCAACTAGTTATCCAGTCTCGGTGGAGAAAATGCGACCAAAAAAGGGCCATGGCGGACAAATTAGCCCCATCACAATTCGGGAAATCTGACAACCGAAAAAAATAACTGACTGCAATCAAAGGCAAATTACGGTTTAGTTGTAGACAAATGATTATAGGGTTGAAAATAATCGTTCTATATGAAATTATAGTTTCATATGGTTCACAGAACATGGTGGATAGAGAAGCTTCGCAAGCTGTGGAAGCGTCGTAGTATTATTTGGCTTGCCGGGGTAAGGCGTGTTGGCAAGACAACGCTCTGCCAGCTATTTGACAACATGAACTATTTTGATTGTGAGCTGCCGCGTGTGCGGCGGCAGCTAGAAGATCCAGAGGCCTTTCTTGACCAAAATCGTGGCCCGCTTGTGTTGGATGAGATCCATCGCCTGGAGCAACCCTCAGAACTTCTCAAAATTGCCGCCGACCACTACTCACAGACAAAGATTATTGCAACGGGTTCTTCAACCTTAGGAGCATCCAAAAAGTTTAAGGATACGCTGACTGGGCGTAAGGAGTCGTTTTGGTTAACACCTATGACCATGAACGATCTTGAGTCCTTTGGGTGTCAAAGTATTGAGCACCGACTCTTTCGTGGTGGACTACCACCCTTTTTCTTAGCAAAACAATATCCTGAAACGTATTTTCAAGAGTGGATGGACTCTTTCTGGGCTAAGGACATTCAGGAGCTTTTCAACTTAGAACGCCGCAACTCTTTTATGAAGTTTTTCGAGCTACTTATGGTGCAAAGTGGTGGGGTCTTTGAAGCTTCTTCTTTTGCAGCACCTTGCGGTGTTAGCCATACGACTATTCGTAATTATCTTGGTGCACTGGAAGAAACCTTTGCCATGCACGTCATTCGTCCCTTTCATAGCCGTCGAGCTAAGGAGATCGTTGCAGCGCCTAAGGTCTACGGTTTTGATACTGGTTTTGTCTGTTATTATCGTGGTTGGCAGCAACTGCGCCGCAATGACTTTGGTGAGTTATGGGAACATCTGGTGCTGAATGAACTCCATGCTCATTTACAGCATAGACAGATTCACTATTGGCGTACCAAAAGAGGGCAAGAAATTGATTTTGTTCTTACAAACCGTCAACAGCAAGCCATGGCGATAGAATGTAAGTGGCAAGCTCAGTCTTTTAACCCCAAAAATCTACAACTCTTCCGAGCTGAATATCCGAACGGCCCCAATTACGTCGTCGCCCATGATGTTCATCAAGCTTACCGTAAACGCTATGGTCAGATAGAGGTGCAGTTTATGGGCTTACAAGATCTAAGTTCAATAAGGAGCTAGCTTGGCAAACGGTCTATTGGCCAGCACGCAGAGAGGCTCTTAAACAGGCTGTATAAGCCCTAAAAGTATAGTAAAAATAGTAAGTTATCGTCACTCCTGTGTAGCCATGCCCAACCCGTGGGGCGGTGTGTTAGCAGAAATGATGTGTTATACTAATCTGTAAGCCCGATGGAGCGTCGATCTGTCGCTCAACCAATCCACCTGAATTTTAAGCTATGGACTATGCGCACGCCTCAAAACAGTCATAAAAACCAGGGTATTACTATTGTTGAAATCATCATCACCCTGGTAATCGTTAGCCTGCTGTACTCAATCGGTGGACCGACGCTCACCAGCCTTATCAAAAAGAAGAAGCTGCAGAGGGCGACGGATCAGCTGGTGACCCACCTCGTTGAGATGCGTGGTCGTGCTGCCACCACCCTGAACACGCAACGGTTGAAGCTGGAGAACGCCACCCAGTACTCCTTTGAGGAGTTTGATGGTACCGCCTGGGTAGCGGTGGGGAGCCAAAAGTCACTGCCCAGTGATATTGAGTTTCGCACGTTTGATGTTACCAACAAGGCCACAAGTCTCGAAATGCAATCCAATGGTCTGCCCAACTTTAACGGTGCCGACCCCTCACCTTTTGTCACGGTTATTGAAATGCCCGTTGGCACCTCAAGAAAGGGTATCTTCATCGGCACGGGGGGAGACATCTCTTCTGGTGATGGGGCAGACGATGTCCTCTGATGTCATAGGCCGCCCAACGGTACGTGCTTATGGGGCTGGCAAACCAAAAGCGCGGCCAGCGCAAGCTGCGGCAATCCCTCTCTTTGACATCTTTCTCTATGGAGTTGGAATCATTGCAGTCGTTGTGGTGATCGTCTTCATGATCAAGAACCACAGAGAGGCTCATGGGTTCAACAGCGCCATTCGCGAAAAACACAACCTCTTCAATCAGATAGTGGGCCGCATAGAGAACGAGTTATTGAGATCGGCCCTGTTTCTCAACCGCTGTTCCAAAGACTTTCTTTTCGGCATCGAGCCAAAACGGCTCAGAGTCGCCACCACAGAAAATCTCGGATCTACGGCTCTTGTTCAACATGACTATGTAAAGACGAGCGACTACAGTGTTCCCGTACACAAAGGGACTGGCCTCGCAACGAACCAGAAGATGGTTCTCTGTAATGAACACGGTACCATGGAGGCTTTAATTGGATCTGCTATGAATGACCCCAACACCGATGAAATCATTTGGATGGAGACTCAGACAAATCTGTCTTCAGTTCTCTTTGCTGACAAACCATCCCTATTAGCAGATATCCAACAAGTCTATTATGAATTGGTTGTTGACCCAAAGAATGAAAATCTCTTGGTGCTAGTGCGTGACGACGGCAACCAACGCCGGGTGATCGCCAGAAATGTCAGCAGAATCCGTTTTAGAAATCTGGATGATGCTACAAGCCTTGAGAAAGAGGTAAGGTTAGCAGTAGAGGTCTCCTTTAAAAACGATATAGAGGAGGCGACACAATTCGGGCTTGGGCAAGATCTAACGTTTGCTCGAGAGATACGTTTTCGTTTGATGGAACGTGTTGATCCCTTGATAAAAAACGATATTATCAAACTGATTCGACAAGGCGTTTAGCTGAAGCTGCAACGAAACGTGCGAAATGTACTGAAAACATACCTCCTTCCTCTCCAAGTTATCGCGCTGGTCTTAACCCTTGTACTAGTGCATCACGGCTTCGTAGAAAAGCCCATAGACGTAGCAGCGTTGCTAGAAAATGCCAAGGCTGCCAGCTTACATAGCTTTAGCCATACGCTGATTACTCGGCTAGAACAGAGAAAGCTCCGTTTGCAGGAGTTTCAGCACGAACCGATTCACTTTGGCTCCTTTCGTGGCGAGATTCGACGACAAAAAGACATTCAGCCAGGTCATGCGGCGTCGCCAACCCTGTCGCTTTATAAGCTCTCTCTGTGGCAGGAGCAGTCTTTCGTAGAGCCGAAACAAAAAGATAAATCAGCCACCATAACGCTGTGGGTGGTTGACACGCGCCCCGAGCACCAGGTAGGCCGTCTCCGCTGGGTGGAGTGGCAGATTGAGAATTTGCCAAGGAATTTATAGGGAGAGAGTGATGTTGAAGCTATTTAAATCACATCGAAGAACAAAATTTGTCGACCACAGGCAACAAACGCGTTTTGCGATTGAAGTCGTTCTGCATGCGTTGTTATTTCCGATTGTGTTTTTCCTCCTTACGACCCTGCCACCTTTTTGCAACTGGTTTTTTGGTGATCAAGCAAACGTTCTACGACAACTCTACATGGAAAATCTCTACAGCATGGCACGAGCGTGGCCGGCTGTGCTGGTTGCCTTGGTCATTGTCGGTTTTTTTAGTATTGTATTTAGCCACCGCATCTTTGGTCCCATCAGGCGTTTCAGCAACGCCCTGATCAGTCTTAATGATAAAGATTCACAGCCGCTACGCTGTGTTCTGCGTAAGACGGACTATTTTGTCGGCTTCTCTAAACTTTTAGACAAAGCGGTTCAGGATTTTGAGGGTAGACGATGAGAATTTTACGCTTAAAACAGCGCACCGGCGCATTGGGTTTTTCGATTATGGATGTCCTTTTGGCTGTGGTCATTTCAGCCTTTATGCTCTCAGCCATGGTCTTTCTCTATACCCGAGTACA
This sequence comes from Oligoflexia bacterium, assembly GCA_028277945.1. Taxonomy (GTDB): domain Bacteria; phylum Bdellovibrionota_G; class JANQFH01; order JANQFH01; family JANQFH01; genus JANQFH01. The sequence goes on along the minus strand of JANQFH010000068.1, from coordinate 354,474 downwards.
ACGCAGCTTCATCGGGCAGACCCGCGTTGCTAACGCGCAAAGCGTTGGTTCTATTGGATTTTTTCTGATAGGTCGGGACATTCGTCGCGCCGGCTCAAATCCAGTGGGTTTTGGAAGTATCGCTGCCGGCAAAGCTATCCCGTTTGAATTGGCAACGTCACAACAATTGCAAATCCTTTCTGACCTCAATGGCGATAGCGATGTCGCCGATGCGGATGAGAATATTACCTACAGCTTCATCGACAACGACCCAAATATCCCTGGAAACGATACCATTCAGAGAAGTGATCCTATTGGTGGCAACGTCTCTTACATTACCAACGTCTATGATTTTCAGTTGAGTTATATTATGAGCGCTGGTCCAGAAACCTCAGCACCGGATGTAATGTCGGACATACGTATGGTTCGTGTTAAGTTAACCGTTGGTACGGATAAGGTGGACCCATTAAGTGGACAAATCATTACGCGTGATTATGAGAACCTAATCGGACTCCGCAACTTCCAATGACCCGATATCAACTGGGACCCTCAGTAGACCTCGCGCCAAGAGATGTTGATCACCGAGCCTGCTGCAGTATCGTTCAACTCACCTTCTGAAGTTAGGGTCAGCTCGCCACCAACCGTACGGTGGGCGATACGGGTACCGCCAGAACTGTAACGGATGAAGGCGTTTTTGCTCATCTTAAGTTTGTACTTCTCTGCTGGATCTGTTTCGCTCTCGTCGTTTCCAGATAGAATGGTGACAGATCCATAGACGTAGGAGTTTTTCTTCATCCAATACTTTGTTTTCGCATTCCCATAAATGATGATCATGCCAAAATAGAGAAAGTTTCTGCCAATCTCGATTTCCATCTCTTCTTCTTCACCCTCGCTGTGGATCATCAAGATTCCCGCTCCTTTAACGTTACCAATTTTTTTGTTAACTCCACTCAATATCGTCACCTTTGGACGTGCTGGTGTACCAAGCTCTTTATTTTGAATTATTGCGTCTTCAATCACGTCTACCCAGCTCAGGCTTTTGTCGAGTTGAGCGAGCTCATTGGCAAAATTACGCATCTGTGTACAGTCTAAGGTATTGTCATATTTTAACCCGGTTGGATCACCCGAAATCGTCGCATTGTCGTGAAGCTGAACTTTGTGCTTGAGTGCATCCTTGCCAACAAGACCATCACGGCCAACACCACCGCCAAGCGCGCCAATACAGGAACTGCCGGTACAATTCCAAGAAGGAAGGTTGTGGATTTCGCCCATGATCTTAGTGTTGTTGTGTAGATGAACGTCCTGCTCTTTGACATCACCACACAGGTTGGTTGCTCCTGGCATAACGGGAAATTTTACAGTACCGCCTTCGGATTCAGGAGCCGGCGATTGGATGTAGGTTTCAATGGTCACGCTCGACGGGCTCTTAGTGCCGGTTGCCTTTGATACGAGTTTTAGAATGCGGTCTGTGTCTACGGTGCTGCTCCCTGCACCAGCAATGTCAGCCTCGTTATTGGTAAGATAGAGTGTGTAGCTAGCATCTCCATAGATTAGGTCTTTGAATGAGGTCCCACCAACGGTCAACACATCGCCTTGCTCTGCTGAATCTTCGAGTATGTCGGTAAAGTAAGCCAGCTCGTTATCCTCTTGCTCGGCTTGCAACCAATCTTTGATGGCCTTTTTACCAAGTTGCAGAGCACTGTCGCTGGCTTGAAAGGTTCGAACGGTCCGATCAAAGTTTCCGGCAATCTTCTTTTGGGTGCGGGTTACGATGAACCCGGTGGCTGCGGTCACGGTTAACACCAAGCCTAGTAGCATGGTGGTGACCAAGATAAAGCCTGATGGACCCTTCCTGGAGGCGGCGTGGATGGTCAGCATACTCGTTCCCCTTTTTTTAATGGAATAGACCCTACGAACGTCGAGGCGGGATACGACGCAGTTCGTTAATTATAGCAAAAATTCCTCCATAGATCTATCCAGCAAAGACGCTTTTTTTTCATTTTATCTCATATTTTCAATATATTAACTAAAGGTCGAGCTTCATGGTCTGCAGGTGTGAGGCGTGGCATTTGCCGTGGCTATCATAGTAGGCAACCACAACCTTGATCTCCTTCTGATCGGCGCTGTAGTCGGCCGCAGCACAACTGAGCTCGCTGGGCACCGGTCCGGTTGTCAGATTGGCGGATGGCAGATCACATGGCGTACCCGCATACCCTCCTGCAAGATCGAGGCTGTCGCTGCAAACAATGGAATACCGTTGATACTTATACTTTGTCTCTCCCTCAGCCTCGGCCTGACTATGGCCGGTATTGTTGAGCAAGTCTTCTTTGCAGACCCCATCTGCGGTACCTTTGATCGCCTTACCCTCTGGATCCAAACAGGTGGCGGCAGCATCAGAGCCCAATTCAGCAAAGGTTAAATTGTAGAGCTGCTCTGCAAGCATGAGGGAGAGGGTTGAGGTGGTTGTCTGCGCACTGGAAGAGCGATTAGCATAATGGAAGACGGCGATGGTGGGTATAAACCACAGTAGAATGGTCGACATCACCAGCAAGCTGACGATCACTTCAACTAGGGTAAAGCCCAAGCAGGTTGCTTGCTGCCTATTTGCTCTTCTAATCATGTCTATTGGGAAATAGCTAACAGAATATTATACCATACCACTTATGGTTGCAGACGATCCATCAGCCTTGGAAAGGGTATGGTCTCGCGCACGTGATGCAGCCCACAAATCCAACCGAGAAAACGCTCAACACCAAGGCCAAAACCGGCGTGCGGCACCGAGCCGTAGCGGCGCAGATCCACAAACCAGGCAAACGCCTCTTTGGGAAGTTTGTGCTGTGTAATGGATTTTTCTAAGGTTGCGAGATCGTCCTCCCGCTGCCCACCGCCAATGATCTCACCTTTACCCTCTGGAGCCAACATATCAACAGAGAGAGAGAGCTTTGGGTTCTCTGGGTCCCGCTTCATGTAAAAGGCTTTGCACTGCATGGGAAAGCGGTGCACCATAAAAGGACGATCAAACTCTTCGGAGAGTAGCGTCTCATCTTCACCACCAAAGTCTCCGCCCCACTGAAAGTCCACACCCTTACGTTTTAAGATTTCCACCGCCTCATCATAACGTATGCGGGGAAAGGGTTTTTGCACCTGCTCTAAAGCAGTGACATCCCGTTCTAACTCCTCGATCTCTTTGCGATGCTTATCAAGCAGACGTGCAACCAGAGTGACAACAAAGTCTTCCATCAGGTCCATGTCGTCATCGAGATCAAAAAAAGCGACCTCTGGCTCCACCATCCAAAATTCAGTTAGGTGACGTCGGGTCTTCGACTTCTCAGCCCGAAACGTTGGCCCAAAACAGTATACCCTACCAAACGCCATGGCCCCTGCCTCCATGTAGAGCTGGCCACTCTGAGTCAGGTAGGCGCGCCGATCAAAGTAGTTGGTTTCAAACAGCGTTGTTGTGCCTTCACAGGCATTGGGCGTAAAGATCGGTGCATCGAGCAACGTAAAACCCCGCTCATCCAAATAGTCACGAATGGCCTTGACCAGTGAGGAGCGCACACGCATGATGATCGCCTGCCGCCGAGACCGCAGCCAAAGATGGCGATGGTCCATGAGAAAACCAACACCGTGTTCCTTCGGGGCTATAGGGTACTCCGCAGCTAGCGCAACCTCTTCAAGACTCGTTACCTGCAGTTCATAACCAGAAGGAGCACGCTTATCAGCATGGACGATACCGGTAATGCTTAGTGAAGACTCTTGAGTCAGTTTCTTGGCAACTTCAAAGCTTTCAACAGATACATCGTCACGGCTGATAACACATTGGATGATGCCGGTTCCATCACGAACTTGCAGGAAGTGGATTTTACCACTGGAGCGTTTGTTATAGAGCCAGCCACGCAGTGTGACTTCACAATCGGCAAACTGACCGATCTTGTTGATGTAGGCCAGTTGAGCCATTAAGGCTCCAGCGGCCAGCGGAACTGCTGAGACCCAACCACACCGTCCATCTTAAATACAACCGCAGTGGCATCGGCTTTTACCGGCATGGCAATCATATAGTGCCGCGCCCAATCCTCAACATAGGGATAAAAGTAGGCAATCTTAGGATCATCGAGAGAAACCTCGCGCACATAAAGAGGTGGAACCTCCTCAGCACTCGGCTCAAACTGGGCACGCAATTTCCAAATCTCTTCACTGCTGTTAAGGCGGGCACTATTGCGCCCTGGCGCGAATAGCGACACAAAAAAGACATTCTCGCTACTCCACTCATCTTGCGCTTTACGGTAAAGCTCTCGCTGCTCTGCGGGTGAGTGGTCATAGAGTCTTGCTAGTTCTGCAATGTAGGCGCGTTTTAGGGAAGGACTCAAATAGGTCACCTGCACGTAAAACAATACCTGCAATTCCGCATAGACCTTCTTCTCTTGATGCCAATGCTTGAGTTCGTCAAAATAGCTGCTGTGGTGTTGCAGCTCGGGAATAAGCTCAATTTGCGAGGGTCGCTTGCAACCAGCCAATAGGAGTGGCAGGAAAAACAGCACAAAGAGACAGCCCCGGCCCGTATAAGCCAGACGAGTTGCCTTTAGAGCCTGTTGTCTCATGGTTAACCTCACAGCCGATTTAGTGTAAATAAACGAAGAGAGAGGGTCAAAGGCTTTTACGACCAGCTTACTATGGAGTTTAGACAAGACATCCTACTCACTGTCGATGTCCTCTTGTTTTCGCTGCTTGAAGAGCAGCTGCAGGTTCTGTTGATTGAGAGAAAACATCCGCCCTTTCAAGGCCATTGGGCGCTGCCCGGGGGCTTTGTGGAAACCACAGAACCCTTGGAGAGCGCGGCTCGGCGGGAGCTCAAGGAAGAAACTGGGATTGAACGGCTCCTACTGCAGCAGCTACACACCTTTGGCAGACCTGGCAGGGACCCGCGTGGACGTACGGTCTCTGTCGTCTACCTTGGCCTTGCTGCCAGCCGTCTATTAAACATGCAAGCTGGCGACGACGCAGCCAAGGCCAAACTCATATCCATGACTCAGCTACCCCCACTCGCCTTTGACCACGATGAAATTGTTGGGTGGGGTTACAACCATCTACAGCGTTTAGCAGCTGACCTGGCACAGTGGCAGCAGCTGCCCTTGGTCCCTACATACTTTGACAAACAAGAGGCAGATGCCCTGCGAAACGCCCTACAGCAAGGCTAATTTTGTACGGATTCCTGACTCGCCTCTAAATAGATGCGCGGGTACCGACTCGGCGGGGTGACGGTCTCACCCTTTGGCGGCGGTTGAAAGTCTCGCTTTGGCCGCCACCAGTGCTTATACTCCACAAGCTCAAACGGCTTGCCGCGTCTCTTGCCGACCATGGGAATCACCCCTTCACTGTACAAGAACAACTCAGCCGAACTCTCCAGAATCGCTTGGACCTTCTTAGGCATGGCACGGTAGTATCTGTTGAGAAAATCGAGTCGTCGAACATTGTGGTCACGAATAACACACATCTCTAGCTCCTCCCCCAAGGCGTTGACAAGACGTACGTTGGCACATCTTGCGGATGCGTCTTTTTTTGTCGTGGTTATGGGCTGTAAAAATCTCCACGGCTGGCCCGCCGTTGGCTCCAGCTGCGGTGGCGTAAAACCGGTGATGAGTCGCGAGTACTCGTGAATCGCCTGATCAGCAGCACGGAAGTCTCGAAAGCTTCGCTGTCTTAACAGGCGCTTGTTGCTGCCGCTAACATACCAGTAAATGTGCTCAGCAAAAAAATCTATGAGGATGCCTTCTCTGCCCGTCTCTTGGTATATGGCAAACAGTGATGGCGCGTAATGCGTTGTCACCTTTTTATCACCAAGCTTGTGTACTAAGGTAAAAGACTCAACTTCTGTTTGCTCTATCTCTGCGGCAAGAATCACCGTGGTAAGATTGACAGTCAAAAAAGCGAGCAGCGTAATATTCGTATTGCGATAAATCGTACTCAATATGGATCGAGCTGCTGCCATTTTTATGACCCTACTCTGCAGGCCAACGATACTAACTTTTATTTGCCGTCCTTTGTGTCAACCACTCTAGATGATTAAATGGATCAAACATCAGTTCCCGATAGACCATAGGTTCCTCGGGAAAATCACATTGCCTTTGATGATAGGTTAGGCAGCGGTCTTGGTAATAGCTCAGCAGCATGTATGCTTGAGCAACGTAGGTATCGTCATCAGGATGCGGGGAGAGAGGTAGCAGCTGTTGCCACTCCCTGACGACCCAATCCATGTGCCAAACAACTCGACCCATATCGTTGCTGGGTCGGGTTGCTGCGCTGAACTGGGATGGAATGGTTCGAGCTGGCAGGGCATTGGGGTAGTCACTCTCTATCACAAATAGGTGCTCACCCGAGCGCGCCAATCTTTGCCGTTTGTCTCTGAGTTCTTGCTCCAGAACGCGATCCTGCTGAGCGACGTGTGGTCTTTGTCGCCGCTGTTGTGGCGAGTCGCCAGAGGCAGTAAAAAACCAATGTGTGGTTAGCTTAAGCGCGCCGTCTATGGCTAGATTTCTGGCATAGACCCGCAAAGCCTCGGGCGGTAGGAACAGCTGCGTATTACCCTTACCATTAGTCGGCTCTCCCAAGAGAATGCCACGTTCATAGTCAGAAATAGCCGCAGCAAAGAATTCCGCCGCACTGGCCGTAAGACGATTCGTCAAGACCACAAGCGGTAGCTCCTCTTTGTTTACGTCGACCTCTGCAAAAGGCAGCGACGTTAGCACACCGTCACGATCTTGATAAACCACGGCAACACCAGCATCGATAAAGATACTGAGGATACGGATAGCTTCCGCCATGACCCCACCTGGGTTGTTACGCAGATCAATGATCAGAGATCGTGCCCCCTCTTGCAGCAGAGCGAGCAAAGCCTCACGAAACTCTTCGTAAGTATTGGGCAGAAAGTCGGCAATCTTGATATAACCCACACCCCCTTCAAATAGCTCCTGCTCGGCAATGGCCACAGCTTGGCTTTGTTGCATCGCCAACAGGGTGCCCTGCTTCCCGGCACGCTTACCGCCTACTCGAGCAGCGTTGACTAGGGCAGGCTGCAACAGCTCCCACTCCTGCTGTGTAAGCCGATCACTGTGTGGATCCCAGCTCTTTAGCAGACCTTTGAGTTGCCAATCCCATACCATGGCATGGGTGATCTCATCTCTACCCTGAGCTGCAAAGGCATGGGCTATCTTTTCCGCCTGTCGACAGCTAAAAAATTCAAGATCGTTGTCGCCAAAGGGTGTGGTAAGCGCTTTCCTCTCCTCTAAATTGAAGAGGCGGTCGTCACGCTGTAGTCTGTCGACCGCAAAATTAACACCGGCTACATAATGGTTAGAAAATTCACGGAGTGGAATGGTCTCGGCGTGGTTTTTCTTAATAAAATCAAGGAGGCCATGAAATCCTTCGCAACTCAACTCTGCTTGCGCGGATGTCGAGCAGAGAAGCGCGCTTAAGAGCAAACAGCTGCATCCGGCCTTGATAAGACCCCATGATGCATAAATTTTCACGAATGCCCCCCTTGATGTTTTGAACTAGAAGCTAGAATCCCCCGTTACTCTTTTCCATATCAAAGAAAAGATGTTCTGTCAACCGACACGTCGGTTGGCTAGAGAAAAAAGATACGCAACTGCTGATAGACTTGTGGCGCAAATGCGAGTAGCGCCGGACCAAAGGCGTTACAGACCATATGCAACAGGAGTGGTGCCACTAACGAATTGCGCCAGATAAATAGCCAGGTCGTTGCCAACCCAAGCAAAAACGGACCCAGGTACCAACCAAAGTGTGCCGCAGTGAATAAAAGAGCAACGAGGGGAATCAATAGGTAGGGTTTGATTCGATCTTTCATGACGCGCGCAATCATCCCACGAAAAAAGAGCTCTTCGCAGATCGGCGCCAGCAACAGCAGAATAAATAGATGGTAGAGTCTCGAGGGCGTTAACAGAAAGCGATTCGCACTGACATCTGTTGTCAGGACAGAGAAGTGTAGGAAAATCAGCAGTACAAGTATCACGGTTAAGGGTATTAGCGCCGCCAAGCATCCAAACAAAAACTCTCGCGCAATCCCCTGACGCCGAAAGCCAAGAGCGGCAAAGCTCACCTTTTGCCGGTGCATGATCCAGAGTGCGGCTAAAAGAAAATAGAGTTGCGGCAAACCACTCCACTTAACCACGGCTGGGAAAAACTGACCCAAGACGAAAAACAGCACCCCGTAGAGCAACAGGGCAACTACAGGTGCAAGAAGAGGGTCGTCGGCCTCTCGGCGCATAACCTTGGATGCGGGGTCGCTGCTTGCCATATGGATGGCATTTACCTACTATTGAGAGCGGAGGCCATGTTTTTTTACTGGGTTATGATCTGCCACCAATAGTGCTGTCCACCACGCCCCCAATCAACCTGCCAACGGTGGTCCTCCCGTAGATAGAGCATGTGCGGAATTGCCGGACAGATTCGACAACGCCAAGGGTTGGCACCGATTAAGGCGTTAGACATTGAGAAGATGTGTCAGGCCATGCAGCACCGTGGCCCGGATCATCAGGGTATACGCATCTGGGGACAGGCGGGTCTTGGCTACCGCCGACTCAGCATCATTGATCTCTCACCTCGGGCCTACCAACCCATGGCCAATGAAAACGAGGCGCTCTGGCTGGTTTTCAACGGTGAGATCTACAACTTTCGTGAGCTGCGCGCAGAACTCGTAGACCAAGGACATCGTTTTCGCTCGCAGAGCGATGGTGAAGTAGTGTTGCACGGTTTTGAGCAGTGGGGCAAGGATGTGCTCACCAAACTCGAAGGCATGTTTGCCTTTGCGCTCTACCGACCTGCTGAGCACTACCTTTTGATCGCACGCGATCCCTTTGGCATCAAGCCGCTCTACTATTATAGCGATGCAGCCACCCTGGTCTTCGCTTCTGAGATCAAAGCACTACTAGCTCTCGAGACGATTGGCGCCAAGCTCAATCGCCACGCCTTAGGTCCCTTCTTCACGTTAGGCTACGTGCCAAATCCAGAAACCATGTTTGCCGACATTGTCAAATTGAAGCCTGGTCACCTGCTGGAACTCAAAGATGGTGAATTGCACTGCGAAAACTACTGGGACCTCACGAATTCACCCGCTTGTAACAATCCATGTCGATCGCTCGCCGAGCTTGAAGAAAAACTGTACCACGCTGTATCGACCTCCATGATCAGTGATGTGCCGCTTGGCCTGTTTCTAAGTGGCGGACTCGATTCAGGGTTACTTGCAGCTTATGCACAACAAGCCACAGAACAGTCCATCAGCACCTTTTCCATTGGCTTTAAAGATTATCCATACTACGACGAAACCAACAAGAGTGACTATGTCGCTAAGACCCTCGGTACAGATCACCATTCCCTCAACATTACAGAAGATGCCAGCAGTATACTGCACAAGGTTATAGAGGCTCTCGAGGAGCCGCTCGCCGACCCATCGGTCATGCCAACTTTTCACTTGGCGGCAATGACAAAAGGATTTGTCACCGTGGCACTTGCAGGCGAGGGCGGCGATGAACTCTTTGCTGGTTACAACCGTTATCTATGGGAGCCACGTGCTAGAAGCAGCAGCGCGTTACTCAAATGGTTACGTTCACCGCTGTTACCCTTACTGGAAAGGGTGCCAACGCCAACACAGAGCGGTTTTAGTAACGCTGTACGCAGGGTACGCAAGTTTCTGCAGACAAGTCATCTCAGCAAGGAGGAGCGCTATCTTGCTTGGTTTACCCTTGTCACTAGCGATATGCTAGGTGAACTCCTCTCTGCCTCTGCAAGTGAGTCTGGCCAAGAGAGCGCCTTGCAGACCTTTGTCAAAAACTTTTCTCAAGCCACCTTCACTAGCAACTTGAAGCGACTACAGTACGTCGACATTAAAACCATGCTAGCAGATAACCTCCTGCTCAAGGCGGACAAAATCGGCATGAGTCAGAGCCTGGAGATGCGTGTTCCACTGCTTAACCGCAGTCTGGCGGAACAGATCTTTCACTTAGCCGATGGTATGAAGATCCGCCGAGGTATAACCAAATACAGTGAGCGTCAACTGCTACAAAAGCATTTTAATCGAGACTTCTGTTACCAGACAAAGAGAGGTTTTGAGGTGCCTATTGGTGACTGGTTACGTGGGCCCGGCCGTACTCTTCTGGAAGACCACCTATCTGAAAGCATGCTTGAACACGATCTCTTCAACAGCTCCTATATTCACTCCTTAGTCGCAACACACATGTCCGGACAGCGCAATTATGGCTTGCCGCTATTTGCGCTCATTGTCTTTAACGCCTGGTTTAAGAGATTTGCTGTGCAGCTACCATGAAGCCTTGCACCGTTCTCTACATAAACCCTTTTGCCCAGCAGATCAGTGGTGCTGATGAAAGCCTCCTCGCCCTGATCGCAGCTCTCGATAAGGAGCGTTTCCAAGCCGTTGTTTGGATACCGCCAGGGAGTCCTTATCGAGAAAGGTATGCAGACCTCGGCGTTGAAATCATCTGCCATCGGACCCCGGCTATCCGTCGCTCTTTGAACCTCTTCTTTCTGCTGAGTTTTTTGTTCTGGAACCTGGTGGCGCTGAGCCAGCTCATGCACCTGCTGCGCAGACGCTCCATTGATGTGGTTCATGCCAACATGGAGGTACTGCTCTTTCCTGGCATCGCGTGCGCCTTCAGCAAGACCCCTTGCATCTACCATGTCCGTGGCACATCTTTTCATCGCCCAGCTTGGCTTGGCAGATTACTCACATCATTTATATATAGGTCGGCTGCAAAGGTTGTCTGTATCTCCGATGCCATTCACAAGCTCTTCCACCCAGATGACAACGGTAAAGTCATAACAATTTACAACCCGATCGACACTGATTACTTCAAGCAAGTTATGGACAAAGACGCAAAAACCACGATGCCTCCACAACTACGAGAGTTTCAGTTTATCGTTGGCACTGCTGGTCGTGTTAACCCGCGCAAGAATCTAGAGATGTTGATAGAGGCGGCAAAACAGGTGAGTGAGGAAGTCCCTACTGTTGGTTTTATGATTGTCGGCAAAGCCGAAGGAGCGGCAGAGAAGATTTACTACCACCAGTTAACCGCCATGATCCACAAGCTCGACCTCAAAGAACGGGTGATCTTTACTGGCCAAATGCAAGATATGCGTTTAGCCTATAGTCAGATGGACCTGTGCTGCCTGCTCTCCCATAGTGAAGGGTTTGGACGGGTGCTTGCTGAAGCGCAATCTATGGGTGTTCCTGTCATCGGTGTTAAGGTCGGCGGTATCCCTGAGGCAATGGTCGAGCAAAAAACAGGCCTACTCATTGCCGCCAACAACGCCACAGCACTCAGTGATGCCATTCTTAAACTCGTTGCTGAGCCAAGCGTTCGTCAAGATATGGCTGTGGCTGCAAGAGAGCATGCCTGCAGTCGTTTTAGCGCTAGCCAACATGCGGAGACGGTCATGCAGCTGTACGATCAAGTGCTGACAAAGGTGGGCTTATGAACATTCTTGGTATCAACGCCTACCACGGTGATGCTTCCGCCTGCTTGGTACAGGGTGGCAAACTCATTGCAGCCTGTGAGGAAGAGCGGTTCAACCGGGTCAAACACTGTGCCGGGCTTCCTCATCTCGCTACCGCCTACTGCCTTAAAGAGGGCGGCATTGCCTTCCATGACATCGATATCCTTGCAATCAGCCGCAATCCCTATGCCAATCTTGCCAACAAGGCATTTTACATTCTCAGTAGTGCCCTAAAGAACGGCGCACTACTTAAGAGCCGGCTCTCCACCATTGGCCGGGTGCGAACAATCCGCAAAGACCTCGCCAAGGCACTCAATGTTCAACAAGAGGTCGCTAACATTAGAGTCTGCCATGTCGAGCACCACCTAGCACATATGGCAAGCGCTTTTTTTGTCTCCCCATTTGATGAGGCCGCCTTGCTCTCTATTGATGGCTTTGGCGATTTTGTCAGCACAAAGATTGGTGTAGGTCGCCACAACAAAATAGAGACACTTGGACAAGTCTGCTTCCCACACTCCTCTGGCATTCTTTATACGGCAACCACCCAGTTTCTCGGCTTCTGCAAATACGGAGATGAAGGCAAGGTAATGGGGCTGGCGCCTTATGGCCAACCTAAATACCTAGACGTCTTTCGCGACATGGTTCATTGGCACGACGACTTCCGTTTTAAACTCAATCTTGACTACTTCAAGCATCATGACGGCTCATTGCAAATGAGTTGGCTTGACGGTAGCCCGGTGATCGAATCTATCTTTAGCGACAAGTTTGCGCAGAAGCTTGGCCCACCAAGACAGCCGGGAGCTGAGTTGACCCCCTTTTATAAAGACGTCGCGGCATCACTGCAGGCGATGTTGGAAGAGATCTACTTTCGTATCGTCAACCACCTCTATGAAAAGACGCAGCTATCCAACCTCTGTTTGGCTGGCGGTGTGGCTCTTAACAGTGTCTGCAATGGCAAACTCTTTATGCAGTCAAAGTTTAAGGATGTCTATATTCAACCTGCAGCAGGTGATGGCGGAATTTCCCTGGGCGCCGCCTTCTATGTTTGGAACGCCGTGCTCGGCCGAGAACGCCTCTTTACTCTGGAGAACGCCTACACCGGTCCCAGCTTTTCTGACACAGAGATTGCTACGGCTATTGAGAAACATAAATTAGACAGCAACTACCTTGAAGAAGAGACTCTATGTGAAAAGACCGCTGCCCACATCGCCGCAGGCAAAATTGTCGGTTGGTTTCAAGGTCGAAGCGAGTATGGCCCAAGAGCGCTCGGCAATCGCAGCATTGTTGTCGACCCTCGTCGCGCCGATATGAAGGAGATTCTCAACCGCCGCATCAAACACCGCGAACCCTTTCGCCCTTTTGCCCCCAGCATCTTACAAGAATGCACTGCTGATTATTTTGAACAGAGTTATCCTTCCCCTTTTATGTTGATGGTCTATGACATCAAGCCAGAAATGCGTGAAAAGATACCTGCCGTTACCCATGTAGACGGCAGCGGCCGCCTGCAGACCGTCAGCGAAAGAGAAAATAGCCGTTACTACCGCCTCATTCACGCCTTCTACAAGAAGACTGGCGTACCTGTGGTCCTCAACACCAGCTTCAATGAAAACGAACCCATTGTCACCACACCAGAAGACGCCATCCGCTGCTTCCTCAAAACCAAAATGGATGTTCTAGTGTTAGGCAATCACCTGATTGAACGGACAAACTAGACTATTTGTCAAGATAGAGGCGAAAGGCGCTTAGCCGATACTGCCCGCTGACCTGGGCCGTGTTAAAAGCGAGCTGACGAAGTGAGTAGTTCTCTCCTGTCAATAACTCTTCTCTTCCCTGTAGGTTGATACTGAGCGAATACCAACCTTCACCCAGAGGCAAGACATGGGTGGACAGTAGACGGTGCTCGCCACTTGAACCAGCAACAACGACCTCAAGTTGGCTACGTGGACGGTAGGGCGCGTGAACAAATAGCTCCACAGTGAGAGAGAGATCGCTGATGGGCAGCTCTACCCACATTCCCCAATGGTCAACCACTCTGTCACTGGGTGGATACTTGGCATCTAAGGTATAAACCCACTCATCGAGCATGGAATCCCACTGTCCCCCCTGCACAACCGTGCCACCCTGATGTCCTTGCAACTGAGTCAAAGGTGGCAGCTTGCCATCTGTCGATGGTTCGGGCAGCTGTACATAGAGCCGTGTACCGTAGGAGTGTGCCAGCGGCGACTCGGTGACAAGCGGAGCGGCTAACTTAAGCGCCCCAGTGACATCGCCACTGTGGAGCAGTAAGCGGTTGAGTAGTGGCTTAAGTTTTCCTTCCTGCTGCAGCAGCTGCGCTGTTATTTGACTTATATAATTGATGTCCTGACGGCTCGCTGTGGCCGCCCACTGCATAGCAGTTGCCTCATTACCGCTACTAAGCTCTTTGACAAAATGGAGTAGCGCCGCTTCACCGTAGTCACCGCCTTCACGCACAAACTGCTCAATACTCGCTTCTGCCTGAGCAAATTTGCCCATCTCGATCTGTATCTTGGCAAGGCGGTGGTAGATCTGTCCCACTGCCCTAGTGCTCGTTTGCCGGCTTAGCTCAATGGCTTTGACAAACTCCTGCTCGGCGGCTGCCAGCTCTCCACGCCGTAGTAGTGCCATTCCCATGGTAGCGTGCGGCGCTGGATTCTTAGGATTGAGCTGAATAGCCGTGGCAAAGTAGGCTTCTGGATCTTCATTGCGGAAACCAGCACGTAGCAGTGATGCACCATAGCGTTGGTAGTGTTCGGCAACAAAGGGATGCGCCTGGTAGCACTCCTCTGCCCGCTGCATCTGTTGTAATAGCGTTACAGCTTCGTCTGCACTCTGCAACTCTGCGTAAGCGGTTGCTGAACATGGCTCTTCAGCAAAATGCGCTTTCAGCGACAAAATCGTGTACAGCAACAACCCCACTGCCATGACACCATGACAGAGATGGCGTTTTATCGTGCCGGGTAGTACCTGGCACTGAACGCCTGCAGGCGGAAAAGCCATACCAAGAAGAATCGTCACCAGCACCATAATTGCCGCATTTTCATAAAGAAAGTGTACGGCCGCAGCACCCAACAGGCTGAAAAAGGTTACCACTAAAGCCGCATGCACAAAGTCTCCATCACGCCGCAGTGGCCACACTCTTTTAAATACTAGGCGCAGAAAGAGTAGAAAGATGGCGATACCTACAACGCCGGTGGTCACCAGCATCTCAATGTACTCTGATTCGGCGTGTTCAGGACGGACGTAGCCAGAAAAAGTGCGATACAGGGGTAAAACCAACTCAAAACAACCAGCGCCAAACCCTAAAAGCGGTGCCGCTAGCCAAGCCTGCCAGCTATCATGCCACAGGTTAAAGCGATAACCCGCAAGTAGGGTTGCTGGGGATAGACGTTTTACCTCAGAGGCCAACTGCGAGGGATCGAGTACGACAAAGACATAGAAACAGGCGACGGCGATGAGTAGCAGCATTGCAATCAGTACATCTGAGCGTTGTCGTGCTCTTCCACCTCCCTGTTGTTTTGCAAACCAACCAAAGTAGAGCAACAGAGTCACCATGAACACGCCAAAGACTGCCACCACACCAAAGCGAGAGAGTGAAAAGAGACAGCTCAAAATCTGTAGAAGCGCCGCGATCCCAAAGAAGAGACGCTCTCTTCTCTGAGTGGCAAAGAGGTAGCCACACAGTGAAAAGCCAAGCGCGATGGCAACTAAGACCGCAGCGTGATTGGGATTGACAAAAGTTGTAAAGCCGAGCTCTGTGCCGGTAGCTGGGTTGGGAAGAAAAGCTCGATGCAACACCCTCTGAAACAGTCCGACTATGGCAAACAGCGAAACCACCCAAGTGAGAAGCATGGCAAAACGGTACTTGAGATCGGCGAACTCAAAGATTCGTATAGCGGCGTAGAAGATAAGAATGTAGGCCACCCCTTGTAGAAGCGACTCCTGCAGTAGATGCGACTCCAAGGCGATGGCAACAGGAGTAGTAGGATTAAAGGGCTTGATGATCTCTACCAACTGCAGGTGGGTGGGAGAGAGCAGCCCAATGATTGAGATGGGCAGTGGCACCAGTTGCAACAGCATAAGCAATAGCCAGGCGAGGAAAATCGATAGCAGCGGTAATGGTAACACTTCGTGACGATGGGCGAAGAGTGCTAGCGTCATCAGCAATACCGCTGTCAACCGCAATATCAACGTACTCCACGCATGCACGCCACCAAAGACGACAACCAAGAAAACAAAGAGCAGGCTCAACAGCCAAAACGATATCTCGCGGACAGGTATTTCGAGAGCCCGCAAAAGCTTCAGGCGCTCTAACAGGGGACGGAGGCGTTTGCTATCTCGCTTCTTACTCACCTTCCTACCAAAGGTGTGTGTAACAAGCCTGGGGCGGAATAAAGCACAGACGAGCGGAAAGCGAGCGGTCGATTCACTCGACCGTGAGCGCGGGGTTCGGGGTCATTGGCAGAGCTTCCATCTCTATAGTTGCGAGTAGCCACCTTAGAAGCTCTGCCAGGATCCCGAAATAATCCTTCGACGAGCCATCCGCCGAAGGCTTGTCGTATGCACCCTATGAAATGACAACAACAGTTGTCACCCTGACTACACTTTTCGTACAACTACGGTTCCTCGCTCTACGGATATCAATTTTATCCTACTGATTTTAAAGGATATTTTTGCAAAGCCGGTTTGGTATGAAAATCGCATAGAAAAAACAGTGCATAGTCACGTTTATAAAAGCCCCTGGTATCGGAACAACCCTTCCTCCTCCTCCAAGATCCCGGGGGCTTGTTTTTTGCCAAGAGATCAACTCCTCTTCAGCTGCTTGCGATACCAGCCAATGGTTCGTTGCAGGCCCTCTTCTAACTCCACTCGTGGTTCGAAACCGATCAGCTCACGTGCCTTGTTGATGCTAGGAACACGTAGTTCGACATCGGCAAAATTTCTTGGAACGTGGCGGATCTTTGAGTTCGAACCACTCAACTGGAGGATCATCTTGGCGAGAAAGTAGACACTGATCGCACCCGTGGGATTGCCAATGTTAAAAGAGTGACCCACGGCTTTGTCAGAAGAGAGACAGAGCAAAATCCCCTCGACCATATCGTCAATGTAAGTCCAAGAACGAATCTGATTGCCTTCGCCATGAATCTCCAGAGGCTTGCCTTGAAGCGCGCGGGTCACAAAGACATGAATCGCACCTTCACCGACCTGCCCAGGGCCGTAGATGTTAAAGGGACGTACGGTCACCGTTGGCAACTTGTGCTCCAGGTAGTAGGCATAGGCGAGATGTTCAGCTGCAAGTTTACTGACTGCATAACTCCAGCGCGCCTCCCGCACTGGTCCGGCCGCAGTCCAGTCACTCTCGCGAGCACGGAAGGTGAAGCTGCCAAAAACCTCACTCGTGGAAAAATTGATAAAACGTTCACACTCTCCCACCAACCGTGCGGCTTCCAAAAGGTTGGCGGTACCGGCCATATTCACATGCATGGTGTTAGCAGGACTTTTAATCACCGTATCAATACCGGCAATGCCCGCCATATGCAGAATGATCTGACAGCCGCGTACTGCCTCTAGTACGCCCTTGAAGTCCTGGACATCGCCTTCGATCACCGTGAGGTTGGAGCGCTTGGCAATTTCAAGTTTGGAGAGAGCATCGCGTGACATGTTATCGAACACAACAACCTGGTTATCATCCACAAGACGTGCAGCCATGGTCGAACCAATAAAACCCGCACCACCGCTAATAAAGATACGTTTACCCTTAAGAGTCATGGTAGCTCCTCAAACCGCGCTGCCTCAGTTACCGTGGAAACGACGCGTTCTAACTCCTGTTCCTGTAATCCGGGATAAATGGGAAGAGCAACCGTACTGTTTGCCGCCAGCAAACTATTGGGAAAGCTCATAGGCGATAGAGCATACTTCTGTTGATAGTACTGCAAAGCCGGTAGCGAGTAGGCCGCCGGACGAACCATCACTCCCTGCTCATGACAGGCAGTGATCATCGCGTCTCGTTTGCGTTTGACTCTTTCGATCGAACTCATCTTAGTTGCATCCAACCACTCTGGCTGCAAACGTACCACATAAGACTGGTAGTTTGGTTGTGACCCCTGCATGGCTTGTGGCAGAATGAGCTCCTCTACCTGTTGTAACCTCTCGGTGTAAAAAGCAGCATGATGCTGCCGTTTAGCAAGCAGTGCTGGCAGTCGCTTTAGTTGGCTCAAGACCATGGCTGCCTGAAGATCGGTCATGCGGTAGTTAAACCCTAACTCTCTCATTTCACCGCCAGCTTCCAGGCCGTGGCTTCGCAACAGACGACAACGCTGGGCAACCTCTGCCCGATCCGTTACCAGCATGCCACCCTCACCCGCTGTCACCACCTTGCGTGGATGAAAAGAGAAACAAGCAACTTCACCAAAGCTGCCCGCTTCCTGCCCATGTAATTTTGATCCAAGTGCGCATGCGGCATCTTCTACAACGTCAAAATCAAACTGCGTTGCAATGCTTTCGATGGATGCCATGTCGGCACACAGTCCAAACTGGTGAACGACCATTACTGCAGCGATCTTGTCCTGCTGCTGCTTGCAATGGCCTGCCAAAGCAGCTGGGTCAATATTATAGGTGGCGAGATCGATATCGACAAAGAGCGGTTTGGCTCCACAGTATTCCACAACGTTGGCAGAGGCAACAAAGCTAAAGGCTGGTGTCATAACCAGATCATTGCTGCCAACACCAAGGCTTAAGAGCGTCAAGTGCAACGCCGCAGTACCAGAGTGACACGCTACTGCGTGCTGACGTTTCGTCAACGTCGCGCCCTCCTCCTCGAGGGCCTCGACCTTTGGACCTTGGCCGGGCCATCGACGACGCAAGACTTCCATTGTCGCTGCGGCATCGTCGTCGTCTATATCGGCAACGACGATGGGAATGCTTTCCACAGCGGTATCCTCACAGCTCACCCTGTAAAAGTCAAGAAAGCCAAGGGCATAGAGACTGTGAGCAATTGACACGGCAAATACGATCTGTCACTGTACAGCGCAGGTAAGTAAAAGCCGGCATGTCCGCCTCTGAGCAAAAACGCGTCATCCTCTCTGTTGTTGGCACGCGTCCTAACTTTATGAAGGTAGGGCCGATTGAAGAATCGCTAAAACAGCATTCAAGTATTGAACACGTTATTCTGCACACCGGCCAACATTTCGATACCAATATGTCAGAGGTCTTCTTTCGCGACCTTAAGCTACGTCAACCTGACATCTATTTAGGTATAGCGGGCGGCCTTTTGGGTGATCAGACCGGTCGTATCATGGTTGCCCTGGAGAAAGAACTGTTGCAATTAAAACCTAATCTGGTCGTGGTCGTTGGTGATGTCAACTCCACCTTTGCTAGCGCCTGGGTTGCTGTACAAAACCATATACCTGTTGCTCACGTAGAAGCTGGCCTGCGCAGCTTTGACCGCCGTATGCCCGAGGAGATCAACCGTATCTGTACGGATGTCATATGTGAGCTGCTCTTCACCACACATCCAATGGCAGATGAACAACTCGCTAAGGAGGGTGTTGACAGCAAAAAGATCCACATGGTCGGCAACATTATGATCGACTATCTTGTGCGTTATCAAAAGCAGGCGGAAGCCATGCAACAGTGGCAAGCTCTATCACTGCCGGCCAAAGGCTACGCCATCGTCACACTACATCGACCCTCCAACGTTGATGTTCCAGAACAGTTAAAAAAAATGGTCGGTTTGCTTGGAGAACTGAGTCAGGAGCTCCCCTTGGTCTTTCCAGTACATCCACGTACTAAAAAGAATCTCGAACTATTTGGTTTGTTAGGTACGTTGAAAAACAACCAAAAGATCTCGGTGGTTGAGCCGCAGAGCTATCTCAACTTTCTCAGCCTAGTGTTGCAATCTCGTCTGGTTCTAACCGATTCCGGCGGCCTACAAGAGGAGACAAGCGTCCTCGATATTCCATGTGTAACGCTCAGAGAAAATACCGAACGGCCATTTACCGTTGATTTTGGCACGAACTATCTCGTTGGTACCAACAGTGACAAAGTCTTGGCCGTCTGCCGCGAAATCCTTGCTGGAAACAGCAAAACGCCACAGGACTTCAGCAAATGGCAATGGGATGGTCGGACCGGAGAGCGCATTGCAACCCACTTGGTTGAATATCTCCGAGCATAGCAGCGCTGCAGGCAGGTAAATGTTACAAGTCAGTCAAACCAAGCTCAACCAACTGTGCAGAGAGGTTGGCCTCGATGCCGTAGGTGTAGCTACTACAACCCCCCCAGACCAACAAGAGGCATATCTGCAATGGCTTGCAGCTGGTATGCACGGTGAGATGCACTACATGCAAAAACATGCTTCCTTGCGTCTCGATCCAACAAAACTGCTGCCAGGCGCGCGTAGCATCCTCTGTTTTGCCTGGAGTTATAACAGCAAGAAGCAAAGCCAAGGCGGAGAAACCAAACGCAAAGGGAAGGTTGCCCGTTATGCTCTGGGTCGTGATTACCACCAGCTGCTAAAGACAAAAATGCGCCAATTCTGGCAGCTCTTCTCTGCTGAGTTTGGCCTGCAGGCACGAGCACGCTTCTGTGTCGATACCGCACCGGTGCTGGAGCGCGAATACGCAGCGCGTGCAGGCATTGGTTGGATTGGTAAAAACGCCATGCTCATGGATAGGAAGCTAGGATCCTATCTCTTTCTTGGCGAGATTCTCACCGATCTTGAGCTCACTCCCAGTCAACCAAGCAGGGCTCACTGTGGTAGCTGCACAGCCTGTCTTGACGCCTGTCCTACCGGTGCACTAGTTGCCCCCTATACGTTAGACAGCCGTAAGTGCATCGCCTATCTCACCATTGAAAAGCGTGGCGACTTCACCCAACAGGAGAAGAGTATGGTCGCTGAGCATCTGTTCGGCTGTGACATCTGCCAAGAGGTATGCCCTTGGAACCGTGATGCTGTAGATGGCGACTTTTACAACGCCGGCATCAACCCGTTGCTGATTGAGGGGGATCTTAATAAACTGCAAACACCCACGGCAACGTCCTTCTGGGACCTCATTGGTGATAGTCCGCTTGAGCGCTGTGGTCATAAGGGATGGCAACGCAATCTAGACGCCGTACAAGACAATCTCACCGCAGCTAGGGTTGGTTGAACCACGGCTTACTTTCGGTTATAGAGAGTAAAGATGCACCGTCTTGCCCGCCAATGGGAAGCTCTACTACCTTATGTAGAAAAACCTGGACGCTACGTCGGCGGTGAGCCCCATGCAGTCACTAAGACGCTCGATCAAATCAAAGTACATGTCGGCATAGTCTTTCCAGACATCTATGAGATCGGCATGTCGCACAATGGCATCCGTATCCTCTATGAACTCATCAATCGCCACGATGATAGTTACGCCGAACGTGTTTTTGCTCCGTGGCACGATATGGCAAGCCTGCTCAAACAACGCGAGCTACCACTGCTTACGCTAGAGAGCCGTACTCCTTTAAAGAAGCTTGATCTCGTTGGCTTCTCTCTGCAAACCGAGCTCAACTACAGCAACATACCCTACCTGTTGGATTTGGCGCAGATTCCTCTCTTTGCAGACCAGCGCCGTAATTACGACCCGATTATCGCTGCGGGTGGACCCACCATGTGCAATCCAGAACCGGTTGCTGATTTTTTTGATTTTATTCTCATAGGCGATGCTGAAGAGGCGATAGAGGAGATGTTGCAGATTTTTCGTGACATCCCTAGCCGACAGCGTCGACTTGAGGCACTGGCGCAGCTACGGGGTTTTTATGTGCCACAAATCCACAACCATGCAGCTAGAATTCAGCGTAATGAATCGATTCCATTTGCCGAGCGTATCAAACGGCGCTGGGTAAGTGATCTCAACCCCGCCAACTACCCGGAAACCCCATTAGTACCTGTGATCAAAACCGTACACGACCGCGTTAGCGTCGAGGTGATGCGTGGTTGCACCCAAGGCTGTCGATACTGTCAAGCTGGCTACTTCTATCGTCCCGCACGTGAGATGGCAGTCCAAGACATTCTTAAACTAGCTAAAAAGGGAATCGATGCCACGGGTGTAGATGAGCTTGGTCTGCTCTCCCTGTCGACAGCAGACTACTCGCAAGTGGAACCACTCACCCGGGCGATCAACCAGCAGTTCAAACAGGACAAGATTTCCATTTCACTGCCGTCGTTGCGTGCTGACGCGCTCTCGGTCAAACTCGCCGATCAAGCGGGTGAAGTGCGTCGCAGTGGTTTCACCTTCGCACCTGAAGCAGGTAGTGAGAGGCTACGCCGTGTGATCAACAAAAACATCTCCGATGCTGAAATGTTGGAGGCTGCTCGTATTGCCTTTAGCAAAGGTTGGAACCTCATCAAACTCTATATCATGATCAACCTACCTACAGAGACCCGTACCGACATTAAGAGCATCATCACGCTAACGGAAAACATCCTCGGGATAGCGCCAAAGAGTGGTCGCCCCAAGCGAGTGCACGTCAGCATTGGCACCTTTGTGCCCAAACCCTTTACCCCCTTTCAGTGGGAACCCTTTCGAGAGTTGGCCGAGCTGGAAGATCACTTGCGCTACCTGCAAGAAAACCTCATCCACAGACAGACAAAGCTCAAATGGCATGAGCCCAAAGAGGCTTTTATCGAATGCGTGCTTAGCCGGGGTGACCGTTCCGTGGCCAAAGCGATCTACAACTATTATAAGAACGGCCACTGCTTCGATAGCTTCTCCGAGCATTTCAATTTCGCCGGTTGGATGCGCGCCTTTGAGGAATCGGCTGTCGATCCCATGCCCTTTATTCGCGAGCAACCTATGGACAAATTGCTACCGTGGGACTTTATCCACATTGGCTTGGCAAAAAACTATCTCGCTAAGGAACGTCAGCGTGCCTATGCCGGCGTTGGTGTCAGTGACTGCAAGTGGGGTGATTGTCACCACTGCGGCATCCCCGGCAACTACAAGGACATCAAATTGGCACCCAAGGTCGATCGCCTTGACGAACTCATTGACACCAAACCACTTGAAAACCAAGCGGGCAATGCAATCGACCCAAACACGTTTACAACGTTGGTTCTCACCTATACCAAACAGGGTAAGCTGCGCTGGCTCGGACAGCGTGATATGGCCAATCTTATCGAACGCGGTCTCAAACAGGCGCTGAAACAAAACGGTCTGTACTTAAAGTATTCCCAGGGCTACTCACCTCATGCCAAACTCAGTTTTTCTCCGGCACTACCCGTTGGTGTTGCCAGTGGCTATGAGCAGGTACAATTCCATGTGCTCGGAGAGTTGCCAGAGTTCATTGCAGACAAGCTCTTAGTTCAGCTGCACGATTTTCTACCTGAAGAACTCAGTGCCATTGAAATCCATGAAAAAGCCGTGGGAGAAAACATTAGCAAACCATGCCAGAGTCGTTTCCGCCTTAGACAAATTGGCGATGAGCTCTCAGTTGAACAAGCCGTGGTGGTCAACTCGGTAGGCAAGAGGGCAACGCAGCTCGCCAGCCACAAAGATCAGGGAGATTGCTCGGCTAGCCTTCTAGAAAACTTTATCCTCTACAATCAAAATCCACTGGATGTAGAGTTCACCCTAAAGTGGAATAGCAGCCAAGGCGCTCCACCCCGTGTTGGACAATTCCTCACCCAAGAGCTGGGGTGTCCAGAGATTTGGTCGGCAATCTTTGCCCTTGAGAAGCAGCCACCGATGGCCGCGGTAGCACCCTTAGCAAAACTCAGCGGCGCCGCAGACGTAGAGGCTGCACGCACACATCACCTCGCACTTTAGCCTGACAAGAGAGGCGCTCCTGGGTAATGTGGCTTACGGAGCCGATCAGACTGACTTCGGCATACTCTGGCTTGGAGAGGTTCTCCATCCCCTGCAACACCTTAACACGGCAATCCGTACAACTGGGCTGGCCACCACAGGTGGAGATGATCGGCACTTCGAGTTTCTGCGCAGCATGCAATAGTCTGGTTCCAGACTCAAAGTCGCCAGAAGACTCGTCACCATCCATGAGAAAGGTTACCTTGGGCATAAGAGCTGCAGTCTCGCTTAGAGTCTAACCCATTGAATTTTAAATTGAAACTCCTCTCTTTGTCCACACTTTCTGTGGATAACTTTTGGAAAAACCGCCCAAAAAGACAAAAAAAGCTGTGAGGACAAGGGCTTTAACAAATTGACTACTTTTTAGGCAATTCGAATTCGAGTTCTAGTTTCAGCAGTTTAATAGAACTCTTCATCCCCTCTAGGCAGATGCACAACTTCCACTCTTACGATCGCTAATTTATCCACAGCTGTGGATAACTTTCTCGATTAAGGTCATGTAATGTATGGCCATTTTTCAAAAGAAGAGGAATCGCAAACCGACAATTGCCAGCAGCACAAGGATTAAGGTGCGAAACGCTCGTGGTTTGACCCGCATGCCCGCCCACCTACCCACAAAGATGGCTGGTATGAGGGCAACTGACAACAGCAGCGCAAAGAGTGCAGCTCCCGCTGGTAGCACGCCTACATAGGCATAGGTAAATAGCTTGATAAAATGGGTAAGGGTTTGCAGCGTAATGGTTGTGGCGACAAAAACCGGCCCGCTCAAGCCAAAACCAAGGACAAAGGGTGCCACAAAGGGTCCAGCAGCGCCAATGACTGTCGAGACGACACCGGCAAAAAAACCAACCGGCAAAAACTGGCCCAAGCGCACACGAAAGAGCAATTGGCGCTGCACCACGCTGATCACCACATAGAGCAACAGAAAACCACCCAAGAGCACTTCCAACACCCTTGCGGGTAGTACGGCAAAACCATAGCCGCCAAGCAGAACCCCGGGTAAGAGGCCGATGAGAAAAGAGCGTACTAATGGCCACTGGATTTCTCGCCACAAAATCCACAAACGCACGACATTGGTCACAAACATCACCAGCGCCACCATGGGAATGTAGATCTGTGGATGCATAAAAAAGGAAAAGATCGCCAGTAGCGCCATACCCCCGGCAAAACCAGCTACGGTATTAAGGATAGCGGTAAGAAAGGCGGCAAAGTAGAAGAGCAGCAGCTCCCAGGTTGTAAACGCGCCGATGATTTCCTGTAGCGATTCCACAATCCTCTACCCTAACCCGCCTAGGTAAAAAGACAACTTCAACGAGGCCGATGACTGCCGTTTACATGCAGCCAACGCTTTGATAGAGGCAAGCCTCTGGAAGTGCCTGCCTCCTGGTGGAGACCCTGGACTTCAAATCCAGCGACCGAACCTAACCGTTCGGTGGTGGGTTCGATTCCCATGCACTTCCGCCAATTACCACACCGTGTTTAGTTTTCTGTTTTCTAAATCGTTTTGAATCCGATTTCAGAAGTCCAATTTCCGTACTGCCTTTTATTCTAGGTCTCCAAAATTCAACCTTTCTGAATTAGCTCATTGACATAACGTCTTCTATAGGAGACAAAAGCGTATTGGCGTAGTTACAGGAGCATGAAAGGTGCCTAGACAGACAAGAAAATATGAAGATTTCCTGGACGAACAGTTAAAAGACCCCAAAGAGGCGGTTGCCTATCTCAACGCCGCCTTTGAGGACTACAACCAAATCAAAGAGTTCGCTCCTCTGCTATTGGCACTTCAAGATGTCGCCAAAGCCCACGGCATGTCCAAGCTGGCAACCAAAACCGGCCGCTCACGCACCAGCCTCTACAAGTCTTTCTCCGAGCATGGTGAACCCTTGTTTTCCACCGTCCTTGAGGTCATGGACGCTCTTAGTATCCAATTTGGCAAACTCCAACTCGAATTTAACAAAGCTGCCAATGAGTAAGGCTGTCCTTATGAGGAGCGCAACCTTTAGAAGAGGGCAATACGTATGATTGATTTTACTTCAACCTTGGTGGGCATGGTGGGGTGTTTTTTTGGAGTCCTTCTTATAATACCGGTTTCACGATTTTTCAAAATCAAAAAGGAATCGAAACTCTTTCTCTATCTTATGAGTATTTTCGGTGTGCTTGGGTTTGGACTGGGGTCAACTCTGTCTCAAGTATGGCTTTTCCCTCCTTTCTCGTTACACCGTTTGATAAAAGAGGGCATAGTGCCCATTAAAGACCATCCGCGGCTGGAAAAAATGATGGAGGAGCTGCCAGAAGAAGAGGCCAAATTAATTGGTGCAAAACTAGTAACAGCTGGTCTTAAACGACTCGATAGTCAGCATCTGTTGCAACGCCTTGCCTTTTACCAAAGTTGGGCCGAAAGCTCGGATCTTGACGTTTGTAGCGGTATGTTTTCTGGTATGGATCATGCCACGTTTCTAAATTTAGTCACCAGTTTACCGAGGGATCAGCTCAAAGTGTGGTGGGATATTTCCGTAATGGCGATGAAATTGGAATTGGATGAGGCACCCGCTAGACAGATTACGGCTGAGGATACCCAAGACGCGATTAAATTACTTTTTAGGGTAATTGGTGAAGAAAAAGGGCAAAGATTAAGGAAAAACTTCGAGGCGGGCAAAGATAAGCAGGAGCTATCGAAAGCCGAAAAATGCTGGTCGGCCCGAATCATCTATAACGCAATTCCAGATATTGAAGAGCCTCAAAGAACGATTCTTGCCTTGCTCTTCATGCAACCGGCTAATCAGTAAGGGGAGCGACCGGTTATGTTTCAGTTAAGAAGCCTTGAGTTCAGCTTTGGGTATGTAAAAACCTAGCGCGTTTAAGAGATCAAAAACGGTGTGGAATGCTGGGTTGCCCTTTTTACTGAAAGACCGGTATATACTGCCCCTATCCTTATCCATTTTTTCCGCAAGTTCCTGGAATCCACGAGCTGCAGCCAAATCACGTAGGCAGAGCAGGAAAGTCGGCAAATCACGGTCTTCTTGATATTCCTCAAGCGCGGTATTCAAGAACTCTAGAGCGTACTCTGGATCTTGTAACTTTCTATGCAAAACGTCTCTAAATTTTCTAGTTTGAGGAGCCATTACTTTCTCTCCTGATAATCACGCCAATACTTCTCAGCTCTTTCAATATCGGCATCTTGGGTTCTCTTAATTCCGCCACAAAGCAAGACGATCAATTTGTTTCCGTCCCTCCCATAATAAAGGCGATAGCCAGGCCCGAAATCCATTCTTAATTCCCAAATACCGTCTGCTTCCTTTAGGCGCTTACAGTCACCAAGATTACCTGTTCGTATACGTTGAATCCGCTTATCGATTTTGGCCTCAACCCTTCTATCTCTAAGCGATTCCTGCCATTCAAGAAACGGGCATTTGCCTGAAGTATCTTCATAGAATTCAACTTCAAGCTCTTCTACTATGAGTACCATAAATGTGACCTGTATACAACAAAATTTTTATAACTATATGACATTATTAAATACAGTATATTCCACTTTTGATCGAATCTTCAACCAAATCAATCATAAGCAATAAGCTGAAGGAAATCTTTCCGTCACCAACCGAGCTCGCTGCAATATCATGTTGCGCCATTTTGAGTACCAGTTAAGTACTACATGAAGCGAAATCAACGGACATCGAAACGATCGTAAATGGTGGTCTGTAACTGGATTTAACCGAGCTTCTCGGTTGGTATGATATCATTCTCTTTTATGAGGCAAACATTGCAGTGCTATTCCGCGCCCCGATTGACTCCTGGTATGTCCTCTGCTAATGGGGGGTAGACGGTATGTGATTTGTCAACTTGGGAGGTTTCCTGCATGTTTTCACTTTATTCCTATAGCCTAGTCATTTTATTGAGTCTTTTTTCTTTTTTCTTCGCTTCCAACACAGTGACGGCTTCAACGGATGAAATTGCCGAGCTTGTAGAAATTGCTAAGCGGGGTAAAGAATTTGACGATCGAGAGCAAGCGGTCATTCAGCTCTTAGCACTTGAGGACAGCCAGGCTCTGTATGGTTTGCTTGAGGTCGCCAAGTTTCATATTTTGCAGAACTATGCCGTAGCCATGGTAATTGATGATCCCGAAGCTTTAATCATCGATGAAGTAGTTGTCGACCGGGCGTTAAAAATTGTTGAACCTGGGCTCGGGGCGATCTTTTCGCGTTTTGATAGAGCTACGTTGACCAGAAATGAGGCAGCTACCCTTTCGGGTTTGGGTCTTGTTTGGGAGCTGATCCTTGATAAGGATATGCCGAAGCGTTATCGTGAACGCGCTATCAATAGATTTATTGAGCACTTGAATACGAGGGAGCCCGATAGTCCTGTAGTTCTAGAATGGGCTGCGCGTGTTCGGCAGCAGGTTAATGACGATTTGGTTGGTATGGTTAAGCTTGCGCTTGGCGATCCAGCTGAGAGAGATTTGCATGATTACGACAACGCTGACTATTTTGAGAGGTTCGCCTTTTTCAACCAGTTTCTATCCGGGGCGGCCTCGAATCAGTTCTACGAAGTTACAGAAAATCAAAAACGTCTCGCCGTAGATGTTTCCTTTATTGTTCTTAGCCTAGATACAGCTCATGTTACTGAATGGCATGCCAGCTTGGTTGTTATTCAATTTGGTACGGCTGAGGACCTAGAGCGATTGATTAGCCAAACAGGAAATGAGTGGATTCGAAAACGCACCGAAGAACGATTAGCAGAAATCAGTTGATCTCAAACAGCTCCTCGACTCTGCGCAAGCAAACGCTTTCTCACTTTAGAATATCGAGGATTTCTTGATATTGCTCTGAAGATGGCTGCTCCCGCTCCTTGGGGACGCCAAATTAAAAATAGCGATAAACTTCTTTTCGATGTGCAATCTTGATCACACGGACGATAAGGACTTCAGCTTGAGGAGAGTAGATAAGCCGATAGTCACCAATGCGTACTCGATAATGGTTTTCTTTTCCTCGAATCTTTTTGAATCGAAGGATTTCTGACAAAGGATTGATGCTTAGAACTTCAAGGACTTGGTCAACCCGAATCCTCATCTTTTTTGGAAGAGCTTGGTATTCTTTGAAAGCAGATTTCTGAAAGACAACTTTCCAATATTGGTCAGGCAAGCTTCTTCCATTCAACGGTTTCTTCTAGTTCTCTGTCTTCGATGATCTCCTTGTCCATTTCATCTTCGAGGAGTTCGAGTATAGCGCGCTCGACTAGATGGTTCATACGAAGACCACGCTTGCTACAGAATCGTTCCAAGAGATCTTTCGTCGGTTTGGTTAAAGTGGTAGAAAAATTAACAATTTCAGTATCTTTTGCCATCATTAAGTCTCCATCTTGGCCTTTTAGGCTATCATGATCAAGCATGATCTGTCAAGAAAAACCTGGATTAATATGATGAACTAATCTGATTGAGATTGTTAACGAATTAGGGGTTTTGTCAGACTGTAGATTTTGATTAGCCTGTTTTTTTAATCTCAACGATTTTTCTTTGAAAGTGAATGGTGACGATGTGGCCCTGTTTGGCGAGAGCGAGGGCGCTGATTTCACCCAACAGCTCAGCAACGTCGGGACTGTGTTCACGGATGCGTCGCATTGTCCAAGGGGCCGGGATCGACACTTCAAGATTGTCAGCAAACGAGATGGTCTTAGAGGTGTTGATGTCGAGACCGGTTACATACACCAGAGTCTGATCTAAGCTAGCGCCATCTCCAGCTAACTGGAGTTGCATACGACCACGCACCTTGTCCTGCTCGGTCGATTCTACTAGGTTGTAAACATCAGCAAAATCTGTTGCGACCATGTCGTTGTAAATCCTTTGAACTGTTTCGTTGCTGATCACCTGTTCTCCTTCTGTTGCTGTTGCCTTGATCCTAGCGCCAAAAGCCTTTCCTTTTTCGAACATATCCTCACCTTCAAGGCTGCCGAGATCAATATGGCGACCAATGACTTCACGGATACGATCGACGTGAAACTGCTTGAGGAGATGAATACGAAACATACCAACTAGGCACCGGTATCCAAGGTCCTTTACAACAGCTTCAATGCCACCCTTCTCCTTTGTTGCTCTAGCCTCGTCGGTGATGCCATCTGATTCTGTATGAAGTGTGGTTGCAATGAAGATTAATGGCCTGTCGATTTTTTTAGCAGTTTTTAATGGTGTGTAAGGCAGAAACACACGCTGGTCACTGTTTTGCAACTCTTGCGGTATTAAGACGGAATTTGGATTGTGGAAACGAATGGTATCAGGGTCCGCACTGAGCTCTACCGACGTCTGTTTGAGAAAGCCATATCCTAAAACGCCGAAGCAGTTCACTGCTCTACAAAGTCTCTTGTACTTTGTCACTAAAACCGACCTCGCATCTACGCGTGCAAAAGGAATGCTTAGTGACATTTTACCAAGAGAAAGCGGGATAGTGGTCTCTCCTGTCTGCTCATCTCTTCTCCACGCATCAGTCTCGCTAGGACTTTTATCTCTCAGGGCATCTGGATACCAGACGTTCAAACCTATTGTATGATCCACAAACAAAAGTCCTGGTACACCACCAACTGTCACCTCAATGCCAATATAGCCAGCATCGTGAATAAGGTGGGCTTCAATCGGTGTATTAGGATTGTCGGCAAAATAGTCCGCTAAGCTAAGAGAGTCGTCTCGAGACAGCGCTGGCTCACTCAATGCCAGGATCAGGAGGGCCTTACACCAGAGTAAAGCTCGTAGCTGAGAGTTGGCCTTCTCACTCTTCATGGGTCTCTCCTAGCATGGATGGCGCTATGAGTCAAATGTCCTCCGTCCGCACCTAAGGTAAGAAAATCGTTGGCCATTAGGGTCATTTAGAAAGCTGACAGGGATCCTAGTCAAAGTTTGCCGGCATGCCAATGCTAAATGTACTGGAACGGATGACTCTAATGGCACCCCGATTCAGCTGCTGAGATTGAACTTTCTTACGAATGGCTTGGTGGAAATCCTTATGGTGTGTGGTAATAAAATCCAGTTTCGTGGCAATACGCATGAGACTCTTGGTATTAGCCTGTTATTTAGCATGGTCCTATCCCAAGCCATAGCCACACTGCCCATTCGTCGTCTGCTCTGTGCTGAGCCACTGAATCGCTGTAGCTTTTCATTGCGCATTGGGTAAATAGCCGCTACAAAGAAGCGCGATGAGCAAGCAACTGCTGCTTAAAAGAACCAACTCTTTGTTATTAAAACGTTTTATCTGCTTGGCGACACTACCGTGGCTGCTGCTCAACCTCGGCTGTGAAGAAGCTGAGGTGGGCTCGAAGCAGCGCCCTTTCAGCATGTACTTTGTACCCCATATTGATTCGCAGGGGATCACCACCACCTCCGAACATATGGCCACATTTGTCGAGCGCTTTGTCTCAAAGAGACTCTACAACAAAGAGACGGGGTTTTATGTGAAGCAGGCGGTGCCAACAAGCTACATTGCCGTCATCGAGGCAATGGGTAGTGGCAAAGCAGACTTTGGTGGCATCACCACCTTTAGTTATATCCTGGCCAAGGACATCAAAGGGTATGAGCTCGAAGCGGTGTTGATGCTCATTCGTAGTGAGGGACACCTCTCCTATAAGGGGCAGTTTATCGCGCATGCAGATAGCGGTATCCACTCGCTTAAAGATCTGAGCGGTAAGAAGTTTGCCTATACCGACCCTGCTTCCACTGCAGGCTATATTGCACCCTCCATACACCTAAGAGACCATGGTGTTCAGTTAGGTGAGGTGGTCTTTGCCAACCGGCACGACAACGTTGTCGCCATGGTCTATCAAAAACAGGTCGATGCCGGTGCTACCTATTACACCCAGCCCAGGCGGGTCGTTGAAAATGGCAAGGTCAAGGAGATCATCCAGGACGCCCGCGCTATGGTCAAAACCCAATTTCCCGATGTTGAAGAAAAGGTCAAAGTTGTCGACTATACCATGGACCTACCCAATGCCCCGTGGGCGATTCGCACCAACCTCTACACAGATCCGGCTAAAAATCAGAAGGTGAAACAAGCTGTTGTGGATGCCCTGCACGCCTATGCGCAAACCAAAGAGGGTAAGGAGCAACTCATGCAAGGCCATAATGTCATTGGATTAATCCCCATTGAAGACAGCCACTACAATGAAGTTCGCAGGCTCCTTGCAGATGCTGATATTGACGTGGAAACGATTGTAAGAAAAAAAGCCAAGAAGGCAAAGTAAGAACCAAGGCCGTTTCGAGTTGCCACGGATTGCTAGCCAATGACGCCGCTCTTAGAAGTTCGCTCGCTCAACAAAATCTATGACAACGGCGTACACGCCATCAAGAACATCTCTATCTCAGTTAATAAAGGTGAGTTCCTCGGCATTATCGGTCTGAGTGGGTCTGGAAAGTCCACCCTGCTTCGATGTATCAATCGTCTGGTCGAACCGACCAGTGGAGAAGTTTTACTCGACCAGATCAATCTCACCCAACTACCCTTCAAAGAGATGCGTCAGAAACGCCGGCAGATCGGCATGATCTTTCAACACTTCAACCTCATCAGACGCAAATCTGTGCTCACCAATGTATTGACAGGAAGTCTCGGCAGTACCTCAACCCTCAGAAGTGTCTGCGCTCTGTTTGAGGATGAAGCCAGGGAGCGAGCCTTAGAAAAACTGCAAGCTGTTGGCCTTGTGGACAAGGCGCAGACGCGTGCTGATGAGCTCAGTGGCGGCCAGCAACAGCGTGTTGCCATTGCCCGTGCGCTTATGCAGGATCCTGAGCTGTTGTTGGCAGACGAGCCTGTGGCTAGCCTTGATCCTGCAACCTCGCACTCGGTGATGGACTATTTAAAAAAAGCAAACCAAGAGTATGGCAAAACGATTGTTTGCAACCTGCACTTTCTAAGCATCGTCAGGCAGTATGCAACCCGAGTCATTGCCCTGAAGGCAGGAGAGATTGTCTATACCGGCGCTGCCACTGAGATCGATGCCGCGTGGTTTAAGAGAATCTACGGCGAGGATGCCAAAGAGGTGGAGATTCGTTAGGCTGTTAACCGTATGAGTGAAGTATTTCAAAAACGAGTGGCTCGCGAACAGCGCCAAGCTTTTCGGCGTGCTTGGTTTATCAACTTTTTACTGCTCTACTACTTCTGCTTTGCTCTCTCTTACCTAGTTTTCCACTTCTTAGCTCTAGAGGACGGCATTACCGCGCACTCCAAACTGCTTGGACTCTACCTGTTACTCTGCATTGTCGTTGGCTATCTGTGGAGCCGCTCGCCAGCATCGGCAGGTCGTTGGATGGTTGAGCGTACGAATCCTGTTTTAAAGGGTTTGCAAAAGCAGCCGTCGCTGCAGAAATGGCTACGCTCAGCCTCGGGTATCTTCTCGCTGCTACTACTCATCTTAACCCTCTGTCTGGGTTGGATCCTCACTGAGATGGATATGCGGGCGCTCTTTAGCGTTCAAGGTTTGGGAGGTGCGCGCCGCATCTTTACATCGTTGATCAAGCCAGAGCTGGGCATTCTCGAGATGGTTTTGGAGGCGATGGTGGTTACCATCTTTATTGCGTTGATGGCAACCATCCTCGCCATTCCCATCGCCTTTGTCGCCAGCTTCTTCATGGCACGCAACCTCATGAAGTTCAGCCGCTCGGCGCTGTTTATCTACAATAGCCTGCGCTTTATCGCCAACTTTACCCGTTCGGTAGAACCGCTGATCTGGGCGATTATTTTTTCAGTGTGGGTTGGCATTGGTCCCTTTGCCGGCATGTTGGCGCTGATGTTGCACTCCTTTGCTGCACTCACCAAACTCTACTCCGAGCAGATTGAGAACATTGACCGAGGTCCACTCGAGGCGATTGAGGCAACTGGAGCCAACCGCATCCAGGTGGTCTGGTACGCTGTGGTACCGCAGATCATCCTGCCCTATCTGTCGTTCACCATCTATCGCTGGGATATCAACATCCGCATGGCAACGATCATTGGCTTGGTTGGTGGCGGTGGCATTGGCACGCTGCTCATGCAGTACCAGGGTTTGGCGAGATGGCATGAGGTAGGCACCATCATCATTGTGATTGCCATCGTTGTTTGGATCATGGATTACTTGAGCGCCCGCATCCGCGAAGCAATCTATTAGAGTTGGGGGCCAGTCAAGCTTGTGGAGAGGCTACTCGCATCTATCGTATCTCTGCAAGCTTGACTATGCCCCCAAACCCCGCGCTCAGGTGCGAATGAATCGCACCTTCGCTTGCTCTCTAAGGGCCTCTCTATGGGCCTTCCAAAATAATTTTTAATGATATAGATGGGTTATATATTTTAGTCAAAATAGAACTTGTAAATCTAATTTGTCTATATTAACCTCTATCCAATGATCGTCCGCACTATTCAACAAGAGGTGCAAAGCCTCATGCGTCACTATCCCGTGGTTACCATCACCGGTCCGAGGCAAGCCGGCAAAACAACCTTAGCAAAGATGGCTTTTCCAAACATGACTTATGTTAATTTAGAAGCCCCGGATGAGCGAGAATTTGCTAGCCGTGACCCCCAGGGATTTTTAGCCCAATTACCTCAAGGGGCAATCCTCGATGAAATCCAACGACTGCCGCAGTTACTCTCCTACATTCAAGTTATGGTCGATCGTTTGGGTCGTAATGGCCTTTTCGTCCTGACCGGTAGCCATCAGTTTGAACTTCAAGCTGCGATTGTTCAGTCGCTTGCTGGCCGAACGGCCTTATTAACGCTCTATCCATTAAGCATTGCTGAACTAAAGTCGTTCGGTACCTCTTTCGAAACAGACGAATACCTGTTCCATGGATTTCTGCCACGCATTCATGCCAACAACCAGGATCCTGTGAAAGCCTATCGTAACTATTTTCAGACTTATGTCGAACGAGATTTACGACAAATTATACAGGTTAAAGACCTATCAACATTTGAGTCCTTCTTAAAGCTCTGTGCTGGTCGCATTGGCCAGTTATTTAATGCTAGCAGTCTTGCCAGTGAAGTTGGTGTCTCCTACCATACGATAGAAAAGTGGATCTCTGTGCTTGAAGCTTCGTTCATTCTGACGCGGCTGTTTCCCTATTTTGAAAACTTCAATAAACGTATCATCAAATCACCAAAAATATATTTTACTGAGATAGGTCTTGCCACATATCTTTTGGGCATTGAAGACCTAAAACAGCTTAGTCGTGATCCTCTTCGCGGTAACCTATTTGAAAACCTAGTCGTGATTGAACTTATGAAGTCTAGACTAAATAGAGGGCTTGATCCTAATCTCTATTTTTTTCGTGAGCACAACAGAAACGAAATCGATGTTATATACAAAAGTGCTAATGCGCTCATACCGATTGAGATAAAGTCTTCCATGACCTTTAATCCCGACTTTATGAGAAGTCTGCACCGATTTAAGAGCTGGGTTGGAGATCGCATGTCCACCGGTTATCTAGTTTACGCCGGAAAACATCAGCAGGCCATCGGAGATTTGCAGGTCGTCAACTATAAGAACTTAGCAGACCTGTTATGAGGTCTTACGCAGGCTCCAGAGACGGCCCAATACCTGCTCCAGGGCTGGACCAAGCAGCTGCGGATCGTCGGTGACTTCGGGTTCGTTTTCTAAGACGACGTAGGGCACCTGTACTCCCTTGAGGTCCAAGTGTGTTGGACTGTGGCTGCTGAGCTGCTGCCAGTCGTTGCTCTTGTAGTAGTGCTCCATCTTATCATCGGGCAGTGAGTGGTAGAGGATGCTGTGTTCTTTTCCGGTTCGTGCCCGACGTCGGTTCTTACGCACGGACTCTGCGTAAGAGACGTTGATGTAGAGCACGGCAGCATGCTTCAAGATCTCACTGTCTAAGTGATGAAAGGCCTCGGCAAAAGCTTGATCACCACCGCGAGAGAATTCGATGATCGCAGTCTCACCCTGCATCAATTGAGGGTTTTCCTGCTGTCGCCGCTGCACCGCCAAGTTGAGTTTTTCAATCAAAAAATTCCAGATGTAGTGGTCCTTGAAGTAGCAATCGGGTGTTGTCCACACTCTTGGCTGACCAAGTTTGGTAAGGAGTTCATCTTCCTCAAACATCTGCCAGATAAAGGGAAAGTCATCAAACTCTGTAAACGCGCCAATATGAAAACGCTGCTGCCGTTCCTTAAGCGGCGTCTGCTTGAGAAAGTCAATCACCTCGGATTTGCCTGCCGCCGGGCGGGCAATCAGAATCAACGCGTCAAAGACGGACCGCTCATGCTTCATGCTTACTTATAACCATAACTGGCTCAAATTAGGTACAAATTAGGCAAGTTACGTAACAGCCCAAAAATCGGCCAGATGATCGACGCGGTGGCTAAATACCTTGATCTATTTAAGATTATTGGCTATTCAGGAGCATTCGCCGCCCTTACAGATTGGCAACAGGATTGCACCTTTATTGATGTAGTGATGCACGAGCTGCTCGTTGTAGATAATTTAGAGACCTCCTTTTTCACCAAGGCTGGCGTCATCAAAGCTGTGGATGGTGTCTCTTATAAAGTCAGTGCCGGTGAAACCGTCGGCATTGTTGGCGAGAGTGGCTGCGGCAAAACCGTCACCAGCTTTTCCATCATGGGTCTGATTGCCGATCCCGGCAGAGTGACCGCAGGCAAGGTATGGCTCAAGGAGATTGAGCTGACTGCCCTTTCCGAGCAACAGATGCAGCAGATCCGCGGCGGTCGCATTGCCATGATCTTTCAGGAACCTATGACCGCACTCAATCCGGTGATGCGCATCGGCCGACAGATTGTCGAGCAGATTCAAACGCACGAAACCAAAGTGAGCAAACAGGAGGCGCGCCAACGCGCCATCGAGCTGTTTCAGCTTGTCGGCATACCGGCGCCAGAAAAACGCATCGACGATTACCCGCACCAGCTCTCTGGCGGTATGCGACAACGAGCCATGATCGCCATGGCGCTTAGCTGCAAGCCCGAGCTGTTGATCGCCGATGAACCGACCACGGCTCTCGATGTAACCATACAGGCACAGATCTTGGACCTATTGCAGGAGTTGCAAGAAAAGCTCGGAATGGCGATTCAGTTCATCACCCACGATCTTGGCGTCATCTCTGAAATTGCTGATCGCGTTCTCGTTATGTACGCCGGCAAAATCGTTGAAAAGGCTGACTGTGAGACGATCTTTAACAACCCAAAACATCCCTACACAGTCGGACTGTTTGAGTCGATTCCACGCATCGACAAAAACGTCCCGCGGCTTAGCACGATTAAAGGTTCGGTGCCGCCACTCTTGAACCTACCGCCTGGCTGTCGTTACCAGAACCGCTGTCCCAATGTCACCAGCGTCTGTAGGCACCAAGACCCTATATTACAAAAACACCGACAGGGCCATGAGGTTGCCTGTTTTAACCCATGTTGAGTGAGGAGCCTTGAATTTTGTCCTCTGAAACGCTGCTAGAAGTAAAACAGCTTAAAAAGCACTTCCCCGTACACTCGGGACTGTTGTTGCGGCAAACCGGCAGTGTTTACGCAGTGGATGGCGTTAGCTTTGATTTGGCCAAGGGCGAGACCTTGGGACTGGTGGGCGAGAGTGGTTGCGGCAAATCCACAGCAGCGCGTACTGTAGTGCGTATCTACGAACCCACGGCTGGAGATATCTGTTTTAACGGACAGTCGGTCACTGGGTTGAAAGGCAGTGCCCTGCTTGAGTTTCGTCGCAATGTCACCATGGTGTTTCAAGATCCCTTCAGCTCCCTCAATCCGCGCATGACCATCGCCAAAATCCTAGAGACGCCGCTGCGGGTGCACAAACTGGGCACAGCAAAAGAACGACGCCAAAAAGTCCGCGAGCTACTCAATCGCGTT
Organism: Oligoflexia bacterium; assembly: GCA_028277945.1. Classification (GTDB taxonomy): domain Bacteria; phylum Bdellovibrionota_G; class JANQFH01; order JANQFH01; family JANQFH01; genus JANQFH01. The sequence goes on along the minus strand of JANQFH010000068.1, from coordinate 317,309 downwards.
GGCCTTGGCGACTGGGCACAGGCACGCTATCCGCATGAGTTCTCCGGAGGACAGCGCCAACGTATTGCCATTGCCCGTGCCATTTCCCTGCGGCCACAGTTGGTGGTGGCCGACGAACCGGTATCGGCACTCGACGTCTCCGTACAGGCACAGATACTCAACCTCTTCAAAGACCTGCAGGATGATCTGGGTATGGCCTATCTCTTCATTGCCCACGATCTTGCCTTGGTCAAACACATCTCGCACCGTATTGCCGTGATGTATCTCGGTAAGGTGGTTGAAATGGCAGGGCGCGACGCACTCTTTGACAATCCTCGCCACCCTTATACGCAAGCGTTGATCAAGGCTAACCCAACCCCAGGACACGGGCAGAGAAAAAAGCGGCAGGCGCTCGGTGGCGATGTGCCAAGCCCACTCTCACCTCCCTCGGGCTGTCACTTTCATCCACGCTGTCCCCACGCACAACCGCAATGCCAACAAGAACTGCCGCAACTACGTAATCTTGGCGCTGAGCTGCGGCCGCATCTGGTCTCCTGTCACTTTGCTGAAAAACTAAGCGGAGCAACCGTATGAAATGCTTCCAACTTACAATGCGACTCGCATCTATAGTGCTTCTGACAATCAGTATCGCGAGCCAGACAAGCGCAGCACCGTCGAACAAGCAGCTTACCATTGGCATGGTTCATGAGTTTGACACTCTCAACAGCTTGATTTCGCAAACCATCGGCGGACGATACATTGGTAGAAGTGTCGTCCATTCTCTAATTACGATTAACGCCGATTGGCAGTGGCAATGCCTACTGTGCACCGAGGTTCCGACCTTTGAAAATGGCATGGCCAGACTCATTACAAAAAAAGGCAAGAAAAGGTTGGTGGTAGATTGGCAGATCAAAGCCAATGCCAAATGGGGTGATGGCATACCGGTAACAGGGTATGACTTGCAGCTCGCCTGGAAGGTAGGCAAATCCCCTAATGTTGCGGTTGGTAGCAAGGATCTCTACGAACAGTTCGAATCCATAGAGGTTGACCGCAAAAATCCCAAGAAGTTTACCATTACCTACGACAAACCACGTTACGACTACTATCACCTTGGGACAGTCAATTTATTGCCGCATCACATTGAGGGAGCTATTTGGGAAAAGACCCAGCACAGCCTTGGCGCTTATGAAAAACAGAGCGCCTATACCACCCAGCCGACGCATCCAGGGCTTTACTGTGGGCCTTATAGAGTGGAAGAGGTCAAGGTGGGTAGCCATGTGATGATAGCGCGCAACCCACACTACTATGGAAAAAAGCCAAAGATTGACAAGATTGTCTTAAAAATAATCCCTAATACCCAGGCAATGGAAGCTAATCTGCTCTCCGGCACCATCGACATGATCTCCGAGTCCGGCTTAGAGTTTGACCAAGCCTTAGCCTTTAACAAACGGCTTGCAAGCGATACAGCACTACAGCAACGTTACATGGTGAAGTTTCGCCAGGGCACGATGTATGAGCACATTGATTTGAACCTGAGCAACCCGGTCCTCCAGGACATCCGCGTACGCCAAGCATTGGTGCATGCCATCAATCGCCAGGCTCTTGTCGACGCGCTTTTCAAAGGCAAGCAGCAAGTGGCGCTACATAACATCAACCCACTCGATCCCTATTTCACCGACGCCGTGATGCAGTACCCTTACGATCCAAAAAGGGCGGCAAGGTTACTTGACAAGGCGGGCTGGAAGCTAGGCCAAGATGGTATGCGTGCGAAGGACGGCAAGAAGCTGTCATTCGTCTTCATAACCACTGCTGAAAACAAGACCCGCGAGCTGGTACAGGTCTTTTTACAAAACGAATGGAAAAAGATCGGTATTAAGGTGCGCTTAAAAAATCTGCCGCCGCGGGTATTTTTCAGTGAAACCTTGCGCAAACGCAAGTTCTCAGCCATGGCGATGTATGCGTGGATATCCTCCCCTGACAATCCACCGCGAACCACTACACATTCGCTTGAGATTCCAACAGCCGAAAATGGCTTTTCAGGGCAGAACTATCCAGGGTATAAGAGCGTGGCAAACGACAGAGCGCTCGATCAAATCCAGACGGAATTCGATTTTGGTAAACGCAAGGAACTCATGAAGACTGTCCAGCAAGAGTATGCCAAAGAGCTGCCAGTCATTCCCCTGTACTACAGGGCTCAAATTGCCGTGATACCAAAAAACCTCAAGGGGTTTCGCTTAACCGGACACCAGTTTTATTCGGTGCTTTCTATAGACCAATGGAATCTGCAATAGGTAATAAAAACATGAAGAACAACCTGCAAAAACTCTCTGTATTGGCTACTCTGCTTCTTAACCTCTGCGCTGCCACAGAACTCATCGCTGCTCAGCCAAACAACAAACAACTCACCCTGGGCATGACCCATGAGTTTTACTCTCTCAACCCCTTGCTCTCGCAACAATTGGGTAGCCAGTATATCTACTCGACTGTCGGTTATCGCATTAATGCAATCGATGCTGATTGGCAGTGGCGATGCTGGCTCTGTACGAAGATGCCAACTTTGGAAAATGGCATGGTAAGGATAATCGAAGAGAAGGGCAAAAAGAAACTGTTGGTCGACTGGGAGTTTAAAGCCAATGCCAAATGGGGCGATGGTACACCGGTTACGGGCTACGACATTCAGCTCGCCTGGAAGGTGGGAAAATCCCCAAATGTAGCTAGCGGAGGAAAAGAACAGTACACGCAGATCGAGGCGTTCACGATTGATCCTAAAAACCCCAAGAAGTTTACGACAAAGTACGACAAGCCACGTTACGATTATTATCAAATGCCAAACTTTTACGTGCTACCCCATCATATTGAAGGGCCAGTGTGGGAGCGAACCAAAAATAGCGTGGGCGCTTATGAAAAACAGACCACCTATAATACCAATCCGACCAACTCTGGACTCTACTGCGGCCCCTATCTAGTCAAAGAGATCAAGCCGGGCAGCCATGTAGTTGTCAAGCGCAATCCGCACTTCCATGGAAAAAAACCAAAAATTGAAAGACTCGTCTTTAAAATCATTCCAAACTCGCAGGCTCTCGAGGCCAACCTGCTCTCCGGCACAGTCGATATGATTGTTGAAGGTTCTTTGAACCTGGACCAAGCTCTGTCCCTGGACAAAAGGCTAAGCGGAGATGCGGCACTCAAGAGACGTTTTGAAGTCAAGTACCGTGAGGGTCCTTTATACGAACATATTGACCTGAACCTGCGCAACCCCATTCTCCAGGACATCCGCGTACGGCGAGCACTAGTGTACGCTATAGATCGCCACGCTTTGGTAAAGGCGCTCTTTGCAGGCCGACAACAGGTCGCCCTCCACCCCGTACACCCGCTGGATCCCTACTATACAGACGATGTCATGCGCTACCCCTATGACGCGAAACGGGCGGCAAGCTTATTGGACGCTGCTGGGTGGACCATGGGGCCAGCTGGCATTCGACAAAAGAACGGTAAGAAGCTGTCATTTATCTTTATGACCACTGCGGAGAACAAAACGCGCGAGTTAGTACAGGTTTTTTTGCAAAACGAGTGGAAAAAAGTTGGCATAGAAATCAAGCTGAAGAACACACCCCCGCGCATCTTCTTTTCCGAGACATTACGCAGACTGAAGTTCCCTGCTATGGCGATGTACGCCTGGGCTGCCGCACCGGATTTTGTTCCATGGTACATGCTCCACTCCAGTGAAATCCCAACGGCGAAAAACGGTTACTCTGGGCAAAACTTTCCGGGGTTTAAAGATCCTGAAACCGACGCTGCACTGGAGAAGATCACGGAGGAGTTCAGCTTTGCGGAACGCAGGAAACTGATGAAGATTGTCCAACAGCAGTACGCCAAGGAGGTGCCGGTGATACCGCTATACTACCGTACACAGATAGCTGTGATTCCTATGAATCTACGCGGCTTTCGCTTAACTGGACATCAATTCTATGCGGTGAATACTGTAGAGCAATGGCACTTACAATGACAAAGGCTGGTTTCGTAAAGCAGATTCTCCTACTGGGTGTAGTACTTGTTACATCCGTGCCGATGACAAGGCCAGCAATTGCACTGCCCAGCAACAAGCAGTTGACCATCGCCACAGCCCAAGAGTTTGATACATTAAACCCTAACATCTCCAATTCTTCGGCACGCGCTTATCTGGATGGACTGCTCACGCACACCCTTACTGCCATTAACGCTGATTGGCAGTGGGCCTGCTGGCTCTGTAAGGAGCTGCCCACCTTTGAAAATGGCTTAGTCAAGATCATTGAGCAAGATGGCAAAAAGAAATTGCAGGTCGACTGGCAGATCAAAGCCAAAGCCAGCTGGGGAGACGGCAAGCCTGTGACCGGCTACGATATGAAACTCGCCTGGGAAATCGGCAGGTCTCCCAATGTTCTAGCGGGAGAGAAAGACCAGTATGAGCAGATCGAGAGCTTTCATATTGATGCAAAAAATCCTAAGAAATTCAGGACAATCTATAAGGAGCCGCGTTACAGCTACTACCAGTTAGGAACCTTTTATCTAACACCACACCACCTAGAGGGACCGATTTGGGAAAAAACAAAAGCAAGCCAGGGAGCTTACGAGAAACAGACCCACTACAACACCAACCCAACCAACCCTGGGCTCTACTGTGGACCCTATGTCGCTAAAGGAGTCAAGGCTGGCAGCCATATTATTCTCGAACGCAACCCGCATTACTATGGCAACACAGCAAAAATCGAAAAGATCATTGTTAAAATCATTCCCAACACGCAAACACTTGAGGCCAACTTGCTCTCTGGCACGGTGGATATGATCAATGAAAACGGCCTGCAGTTTGATCAAGGCTTGGCCTTTGAAAAACGGCTTGCCCAAGATCCAAAGCTAAAAAAGCGCTATAAAGTGCTCTACCGGCAGGGAACCATCTACGAGCACATTGATCTCAACATGAACAATCCAATTCTAAAAGACATCCGTGTGCGCCGAGCTCTGGTACACGCTATCGATCGCGATAAACTCGTACAAGCGCTTTTTCAGGGCATGCAGAAGAAGGCGCTCCACAACATCCACCCTCTGGATCCCTATTATACGGATGATGTCAGGCAGTACCGTTTTGACCCTAAAAGAGCAGCCAAGCTCCTTGATCAAGCAGGCTGGAAGATGGGCGAGGATGGCATACGGCAAAAGGACGGTAAAAAGCTCTCCCTAAACCTTATGACCACAGCCGGCAATAAGACCCGCGAGCTGGTGCAGGTTTTTCTGCAAAACGAATGGAAGCGAGTGGCAGTTGACATTACCATTAAAAACGAGCCGGCGCGGGTCTTATTTGGTGTCACCCTGCCACAACGAAAGTTCCCAGCCATGGTACTGTTTGCCTGGATCGCTAGTCCGGATGTACCGCCTATATCGACAACCCACTCTAAAGAGATACCAACAGTCGACAACGGTTATTCCGGACAAAACTACACCGGTTTTGCCAATGTTAGAAACGACACTGCTCTAGATAAGGTCCTAAGAGAGTTTGATTTTCAAAAGCGCAAGCAGTTGATGAAGATCGTCCAGCAGGAGTATGCCAAGGAGGTGCCGGTCATACCTTTATACAACCGCTCTGAAGTGGTCGTGGTGCCAACAAACCTGCGTGGCTTTCGTATCAGCGGACATCAGTTTTATTCAACCCAGTCAGCAGATCAATGGTATTTAGAGTAATGGGGGTATTTGGAATAAAAGGGATATTTTGAGTAACGGGAGGTCTAAATCATGAAACAACGCTTATATAAATCTGGTTTTACTGCATTACTGCTCTTTCTTGCAGCAGTGATGTGGTTGCAACAACTTGCTGCGGCCCCAAGTAACCGCGAGCTCGTCATTGGCATTGTCCAGGAGTTTGAAACCCTCAATCCCATTATCCATGAGATGGCCGCAACCGCCTACATCTCTAATCTGGTCGACCATCCACTAACGACCATCGACGCCGATTGGCAGTGGGGCTGCTGGCTGTGCACCGAACTGCCCACCTTTGAAAACGGCATGGCCAAGTTTATAGAAATAGATGGCAAGAAAAAACTACAGGTCGACTGGAAAATCAAACCAGATGCCAAATGGGGTGATGGTAAGCCGGTGACTGGTTATGATTTTAAACTCGCCTGGGAGATTGGCCGCTCTCCGCATGTCATGGTCGCCGAGAAAGACTACTACCAACGTTTTGAAAAGGTTACTGTCAACAACAAAGACCCCAAACAGTTCACCACCATATACAAACAACACCGCTACGACTACTACCAACTAGGACGTTTTCGCTTGGTCCCACACCATCTTGAAGCCAAGGTGTGGGAAAAGACCAAGGACAAGCAGGGCGCCTATGAAAAGCAGACTATCTATGTCACCAACCCAACGCATCCTGGTCTCTACTCTGGTCCTTACCTAATTAAAGAGATCAAGGTCGGCAGCCACATCGTCATGACACCCAACCCACACTACTACGGTAAGAAGCCCGCCATCCAACAGATTGTCTTTAAGCTCATCCACAATACCCAGGCTCTCGAAGCCAACCTGCTCTCAGGAACCATTGATATGGCGTGTGAGCTCGGCATGACTTTGGATCAGGCACTCTCCTTTGAAAAGCGGCTCATGGGTGATCCCAAGCTCAAGGAGAGGTTTGCCGTAAAGTACCGACGTGCCACGCTCTACGAACACATTGACCTCAATCTAAGCAATCCGATTCTCAAGGATATACGAGTACGGCGTGCGCTCATGTACGCCATAGATCGCGATAAGTTGGTACAGGCGCTCTTTGAGGGTAAGCAGCAAAAGGCGCTGCATTCGGTGCATCCTCTTGATCCCTACTATACAGAGGATGTTATGAAGTACCCCTACAATCCGCAAAAGGCCGGCAAGCTGCTTGAGGCAGCCGGCTGGAAGCTAAACAAGCAAGGCGTGCGCGAGAAAGCGGGCAAACCCCTCTCACTGACCATCATGACTACAGCTGGTGATAAAACCCGTGAACTGGTTGAGGTGTTTTTGCAAAACGAGTGGCGCAAGGTGGGTTTTGACATTAAGATCAAAAATGAACCAGCTCGCGTCTTTTTCAGTGAAACAGCAAGAAAGCGTAACTTTCCCGCTATGGCGATGTTTGCCTGGGTCTCTAGCCCTGACCAACCGCCAAAGCAAAATTTGCATTCATCGCAAATTCCCACCAAGGCAAATGGCTTTAGCGGTCTTAATTTCACCGGCTACACTAACGCCAAAACAGACCAGGCTCTGGATCAAATCTTTGTGGAATTTGACTTTAACCAACGCAAGAAGCTTATGAAGATCATACAGCAGGAGTATGTCAAAGAGGTGCCGGTGATTCCGCTGTATAATCGTGCGGAGATCGCTGTTATCCCCACAAACCTGCGGGGATTTCGTATCACTGGGCATCAGTATTACTCGACCATGTCAGCAGATTCGTGGCATTTGAAATAGAGGTTTGCTATGCAACAACTCAAAAGCGTTTTCAGTCTAATATTATTGCTGAGTATGGCATGGAAGGTGCCGTTAGCGCATGCCTTGCCAACCAACAAGCAGCTAACTATCGGAATCACCCAGGAGTACGACAGTCTCAACCCCCTCATCTCGCAGAATTCCGGTGGCTTCTACATTTACTATTTGTTTACGCATGGCCTCACTGAAATTAATTCAGACTGGCAATGGCAGTGCTGGCTCTGCACCAAGCTGCCAACCATAGACAATGGTCTAGCCAAGGCCATCGAAGAAGACGGCAAGAAAAAGCTGCTGGTGCAGTGGGAGATCCACCCTAAAGCAACTTGGGGTGATGGCACACCGGTCACCGCTTATGACATGAAGCTCGCCTGGGAGGTGGGTAAGTCGAAAAACGTCATAGTCGGTCTTAAAGATGTTTTTGAGCAGATCGAGAGCTTTACCATAGACCCAAAAAACCCAAAGCGGTTTACAACGAAATACCACAAGGTTCGTTACGACTATTATCAAATAGGCACTTTCCACCTATTGCCCAGTCACATTGAAGGGCCGATCTGGGAGAAGAGCAAGAACAGCTTGGGGGCGTATGAAAAACAGACCGCCTACAGCACAAACCCCACCAACCCCGGACTCTCCATGGGACCCTACATGGTCAGGGAGGCCAAAGCAGGAAGCCATGTCATCCTGGTGCGCAACCCACACTACTATGGTCGCAAGCCCAAGATTGAGAAGTTGATTTTTAAAATCATCCCCAATACCCAGGCATTGGAAGCCAATTTGCTTGCTGGCACCATTGATATGATCAGTGAGATCGGCATTAAATTTGATCAGGCGCTCGCGCTAGAAAAGCGCATTGAAAAGGACCCCGAATTGAAAAAGCGCTTTCGTGTTAGTTACCGCCAAGGTACAATCTTTGAACACATTGATTTTAATCTGCGTAACCCCGTTCTTCAAGACCGTAGAGTCCGTCGGGCGCTAACCTATAGCATTGACCGCAACAAACTCGTAGAGGCCCTTTTTGAGGGCAAACAGCAAGCAGCGTCTCACAGAACCCATCCTCTGGATCCCTACTTTACGGATGAGGTCACGAAATACCCTTACGATCCGAGAAAGGCGGCTGAACTCCTCGACGCAGCCGGATGGAAAGTTGGTAAGAACGGTGTGCGCGAAAGAGATGGCAAACCGCTGCTGCTCAGTTTTATGAGCACGGCTGGAGATAAGACGCGTGAGTTGGTCGAGGTCTTCTTGCAGCATGAATGGCAGAAGGTCGGGGTGGACATTGCCATCAAGAATCAGCCGTCGCGCACTTTCTTCGGTGAAACCATACGTAAGGCAAAATACCCCGCCATGGCGATGTATGCCCATATTTCTAGCCCCGGCAATGTCCCTGAATCTATCCTGCAATCGATCTCCATCCCCAGAAAAGAAAACGGCTTTTCAGGTCAAAACGTCATGGGCTTTGTCAACAAGAAGGTCGATGCGGCTTTTGACGATATTGTTTTAGAGCTCGACTTCAACAAACGAAAAAAACTGATGAAGATCGTCCAGCAGGAGGTCACCAAGGAGCTGCCGACCATCCCGCTCTACTTTAGAGCACAAATTGCGGTAGTACCTGTCAACTTAACGGGTTTTCGCATCACTGGGCATCAGTTTTTTTCCACCCTCTCGGCAGATAAATGGGCACTGAAATAAGATGACTGCCTATATTATCAGACGGCTCCTGCAAACGGTGATTGTGCTCTTTGCGCTCTCTTTCATCACTTACGGCCTCATGGGCTTGATGCCTGGTGATCCGCTCGATATTGCCTGTGCCGCCAATCCGCGTTGCACCCCAGAGAATCTAGATCTGATGAAAAAACAGCTAGGACTCGATAGGCCAATTTATGAGCGCTATGGCAAATGGATATTTGCCTTTGTACAGGGAGACTTGGGTTACTCGCGCACCTACCGCCAGCCCGTGACGACCATTCTGCTACCGCGACTTCTCAACACCATGATCCTCGGTGCCACGGTTATCCTCGTATCGTTGCTTATCGCCATTCCCATTGGCGTGCTCACCAGCCTAAAAGCCAACTCTAAATTTGATTACATCGTCAACTTCTTTGCCTTCTCAGGCATTTCAGCTCCCTCTTTTTGGTTAGGGCTAATGCTCATCATCGTCTTTAGCGTTTTCTTCAAGTGGCTTCCTGCTGGTGGAGTGGAGACCATTGGCGTGGAGGCAACCCAGGGCACGTGGGCCTACCTCTTAGACCGTGCCAAGTACCTGGTGCTACCCACAGCTACATTGGCCTCGCTCACCATTGCCGGTTGGATACGCTACACGCGTGCCTCCATGTTGGAGACCATGCGGCTCGACTTTATCCGTACCGCGCGTGCCAAGGGTTTGGCGTGGCACCATGTAGTAACCCGACACGGCCTGCGTAACGCCCTACTGCCTGTGGTTACCGTGGTCGCCTTGGAGTTTCCGCGCATTGCCTCGGGTGCGGTGATTACTGAGACGGTCTTCTCTTACCAAGGGGTGGGTAAGCTGATGTTTGATTCGATCATCGGCAACGACTTTAACGTCGCCATGTGTAGCTTCATCATCACGGCATGCATGGTGTTAGTAATGAACCTGGTGGCAGACATCTGTTACGCTTATCTAGACCCACGGATTTCTTTTAAATAGCGATCGCAGAGTACAAAATGGCGACCTCAACAAAAACCTTTGAGAACGACGATTTTGAACAACCCAGTGGCCACGTCCAGAGCATGTTTCAGATTGTTCTGGGACGCTTTATGGAACACCGCCTGGCACTGGTTGGTCTCTTTATCATCGGATTTTTCTGTCTAGTTGCAATCGGAGCAGATCTCATCGCCCAGATGACCGGACTTGATCCCAGCGCTCAAGACATCCTCAGCCGCTACGGTCCTTGGAGCCGGGAGAACTGGCTAGGAATCGACGAGGCTGGACGCGATGTCTTCATCCGCTTGGTCTATGGTACCCGCATCTCATTGATGGTGGCGTTTGTCTCCGCTGGAGCCTCGATGTTGATTGGCATTGTCGTCGGTACGGTGGCTGGTTACTATGGTGGCTTTATCGACCATGCGCTCATGCGGCTAACCGATTCCCTACTAGCCCTGCCGATTCTGCCGATTCTGATTATCTTGGCAGCCATCGATATTAGCAAACTGCCCCTGTTATCAGAGCTTCTTAAGGGCGAGGATTCTAGTGTCATCAAAATGATTCTCATTTTCATCGTCTTCTCCTGGATGGTGCAGGCACGCCTGGTGCGCAGTGCGGTGCTTGCCATCCGCGAGCAGGAGTTCATTCTCTCGGCAAAGATCAGCGGTGAGAGCTCTTTTGGTATTATCGTACGAGAGATGTTACCCAATGTTCTCTCCCCGGTAATCGTCTCGGTCACCCTCAATGTCGGCCAGGCCATTCTCTTTGAAGCGGCACTGAGCTTTTTGGGTCTAGGTATCCAACCGCCAACACCGTCTTGGGGCAATATGCTCAACAATGCCCTCGAGGTGATCTACAACGCCCCATCACAGGTGATTATCCCTGGCTTTTTGATCTTCTTAGTGGTTGTCAGCTTTAACTTTCTTGGCGATGGTTTGCAGGATGCCCTGGACCCCAAAGCCATCCGACGTTAGGAGTGTAAGTATGCGTTCATGGTTTCAGAGATCTTTGTTGGTGGTTGTGCTCTTCTCTCTCATGGCTACGGCACTACCGCACAGAAGTACCGCCCAACCGACCAACAAACAGCTCACCATAGGCATCATACAAGAGTTTGACGCACTCAACATCCTCATCTCACAGTCTGCTGTCTACTACTATATATACGGCTTTCTCGGCCGTACCCTGACCTCAATGAATGCCGACTGGCAGTGGGCCTGTTGGCTCTGCACCGAGTTTCCCACCTTTAAAAACGGTCTGGTTAAGATTATTGAAGAAAAGGGGCAGAAAAAACTGGAGGTGAGATGGCAGATCAAGGCAGGGGCGAAGTGGGGTGATGGCACGCCGGTAACGGGGCACGACTTTAAGCTCGCCTGGGAGATTGGTAAATCTCCCAACGTTGTTGTGCCGGAGAAGGACATCTATGAGCAGATTGAACGCGTTATCATTGATCCAAAAAATCCCAAGAAGTTTATCACCATCTACAAAGAGCCGCGGTTTAACTACTACCATCTAGGCACCTTCTACCTCCTGCCACACCATATTGAAGCGCCAATTTGGCAAAAGACAAAAGAAAGCCCTGGAGCCTACGAAAAGCAGAGCGCCTACGCTACTCAGCCAACCAACCCAGGACTTTATCACGGCCCCTACCGCCTAACTGAAGTGAAGTTCGGCAGCCATGTTGTGCTTAAGCGTAATCCCCATTTTTATGGCAACAAGCCCAAGATTGAAAAGATCATCTTTAAAGTCATTCCCAACACACAAACCTTAGAGGCCAACCTCTTCTCTGGCACCATTGATATGATCGCGGAAATTGGCCTTGGCTTTGATATTGGCCAAGCCATTGAAAAGCGGATTCAAAAAGATCCAAAACTCAAAAAACGCTTTGTCGTCCAATATCGCCAGGGCATGATCTATGAACACATCGATCTCAACCTGCGCAACCCCATACTCAAAGACCTCCGCATGCGCCGGGCATTGGTGCACGCGGTGGATCGTGACAAGATGGTCAAGGCGCTGTTTGCCGGTAAACATGCCAAAGCTTTACATACGATTCATCCCCTGGATCCCAACTATACCGACGATGTCACCACCTATCCTTATGATCCAAAAAAAGCCGCTCAACTTCTCGAGGAGGCTGGCTGGAAGATGGGCAAGCAGGGCATTCGCGAAAAAGATGGCAAACCCTTGTCCCTAACCATCATGACCACAGCAGGACACAAGAGTCGTGAAATCGTCCAGGTCTTTCTGCAAAACGAGTGGAAGAAGGTGGGTATTGATGTCAGCATTAAGAACGAACCAGCACGAGTCTTTTTCAATGAAACCGTGCGTAAGGCGAATTTTCCGCACATGATCATGTATGCCTGGATGATGAGTCCAGAGAGCATTCCCACCTCAACGCTGCGTTCTTCAGAGATTCCCACTAAGGAAAACGGCTACTCAGGCCAAAACTATGGTGGCTACGTTAGCGCTGCAAGCGATGCTGCGCTCGATGGCGTGCTTGCGGAGTTTAACTTTGACAAGCGTAAAGAACTGATGAAAATCGTCCAACAGGAATACAGCAACAATGTGCCGGTCATCCCGCTATACTTTAGAGTGGCTGTGGGTGTTGCGCCAACAAACCTGCGTGGCTATCGCATTACCGGACATCAGTTTATGTCACCCTTTTCTAGCGAAAACTGGTATCTAAAGTGAGGTAATAGGATCATGCGAACTGTTCGAGAAAAATTTCAGGTCGCTCGTTTTACACTATTGATTGTAATGCCTTTCCTGATGCTTGGCTGGAGCAGCAAAACGAGCTGGGCACTGCCAACTAACAAACAGCTGACCATAGGTATCTCTTCGGAGTTTGAGACGCTCAATGCAACGATTGCACAGACAGCTGCTGCCCTCTACATCTATGACTTGGCAGGCCGTACTCTCACATCAATCAACGCCGATTGGCAGTGGCACTGCCATCTATGCAAGGTCATGCCTAGCTTTGACAACGGCCTGGTGAAGATTGTTGAGAAAAAGGGAGAGAAAAAGTTGGTCGCCCAGTGGGAAATTATCAAGGACGCCCGTTGGGGCGATGGCACTCCGGTAACTGCCTACGATATGCAGCTTGCTTGGGAGGTTGGTAAATCTGCCAACGTGGTTACCGGTGAAAAGGAGCAGTATGAGCAGGTTGAAGCGTTCATCATTGATCCAAAAAACCCGAAGAAGTTTACGATCGTCTATGATCGACCACGCTATGATTACTATGAATTTGCTACCTTCTATCTGCTTCCCAACCACATTGAACGACCGATTTGGGAGAAGACCAAAAACAGTTTGGGCGCCTATGAAAAACAAACGGCCTACAGCAGTAACCCCACCAACCCAGGTCTCTATCACGGCCCCTATGTAATAAAAGAGGTCAAACTCGGCAGCCACGTCGTGCTTGAGCGCAACCCCTACTTCTACGGCAAGCCTGCAAAGATTGACAAGATTATCGTCAGGATCATCCGCAATACCCAGGCACTTGAGGCCAACCTCCTCTCGGGAACCATAGATATGGTGGGCGAGCTAGGCATAACATTCGACCAAGCCTTGGCGCTTGAAAAGCGCATAGAGAAAGATCGCAAACTGCAGAACCGTTTCCAAATTAAATACCGCCAAGGCATGGTCTATGAGCACATAGACTTGAACCTAAACAATCCCATTCTCAAGGACATCCGTGTGCGTCGTGCCTTGGTTTACGCTGTGGACCGCGAAAAACTAGTCCAGGCTCTCTTTGCCGGCAAACAACCCGTGGCTATGCACAACACCCATCCCCTTGACCCTTACTATACTAGTGATGTCATGAAGTACCCCTACGATCCCAAAAAGGCGGCCCAGCTCCTGGATGCAGCCGGATGGAAACTCGGGAAGAATAAGATGCGCGAAAAGGCTGGCCAGCCCCTATCGCTGACCTTGATGACCACGGCTGAGAACAAGACGCGTGAGCTGGTGCAAGTCTTTTTACAAAATGAATGGAAAAAAGTTGGCATTGAGATCAAGCTCAAAAATGAACCTCCGCGAGTCTTTCTTGGCGAGACCCTAACAAAGAGAAAATTCCCAGCCATGGCCATGTACGCCAACATCTCCAGCCCTGGCAATCTGCCCGATTCTATACTGCACTCGAAATCTATTCCCACCAAAGAAAACGGCTATTCTGGCCAAAACTTCTCTGGCTATCGCAACCGTGCCACAGATGCCGCATTCGACAAGGTGCGCACGGAATTCGACCCTAGCAAACGCAAAGCGCTCATGAAGATCGTACAACAAGAGTACACCAAGAACCTGCCAGTGATACCGCTTTACTACCGGGCACAGTTGGCGGTGATCCCTGCGAACCTCAAGGGATTTCGCATCACCGGACACCAGTTTGATTCAGCGCAAGCAGCAGAAGACTGGTATTTGCAATAGCCCGTATGGCCATCCTCATTGCAGCGCCTGCGATTGACCCAAGAAATCTCGTCGCTGTTCTGCAGAGCCTAGACGACAATCTCGATGTTCGCATTTGGCCAGACGATGGTGAGGTTGCGGATATCCAGTGTGTTCTCTCTTGGAACCACCCTACTGGCATTCTCAAATGCTATGCAAACCTGAAGCTCATCTGTTCTTACGGTGCTGGTGTGGATCACATTATCAATGACCCCGATCTTGCGCCTGACATCCCGATCGTACGCTGTGTCGATGAACGCCTTGTCGCCGAAACCGCACACTATACGCTAGCGGTGCTGCTCAGCCACTACCGCAGCCTGCCACTCTACCGTGAGCATCAACAGCGACAAGAGTGGCGTTATCTCAAAACAAGGAAAGCCCACGAAACTGTCGTCGGCATCATGGGATTAGGCAAAATCGGCACCAGAGCTGCACAGCTCTGCAGTCTCTCTGGCTTCAGGACTTATGGCTGGAGCAGTAATGCAAAGCAGATCGATGGAGTGCGCTGCTTTCATGGCAACGAGCAGTTGCCAGAGTTCTTGCAGCCATTAAACTACCTCATCTGCCTGCTGCCACTTACGCCGGAAACCCGCGGTATCCTCAATAGAGATACTTTCGCGCAGCTCCCCCATGGAGTTTATCTCGTTCACGCTGGCCGTGGTGAACACCTAGTCGAAGCGGATTTACTCACGGCACTTGATCAAGGACAACTGTGCGGTGCCTGTTTGGATGTCTTTCAACAAGAGCCCCTACCCACAGACCATCCCTTCTGGGAACAGCCAAAGATCACCATAACACCTCACATTGCCGGCCGCAGCGATCAAGAGGCCATCGCTGCCCAGGTTTTTGAAAACTACCAGCGCTCTCAGCGTGGTGAGCCACTGCTAAACCTAGTTGATCGAAAGCGGGGTTATTGATAAGGGAACAGGGTGATGGCTCCTTCTCACCAACCAACGCTTAGAGTGCGGCAGCTCTTTGATAACGAGTCCTTTACCTACACCTATCTCCTTATTGACGCTGAGAGCTGTGCTGCTGCCATCATCGATCCTGTCGTAGAGAAGTATGAACGCGACAGGCGCTGCATTGAAGAGCTGAACATCCAACTGCACTATATTATGGAAACCCACATCCACGCCGATCACATTACCGGTGCGGCAAAACTCAAAGAACACTTTGCTGCCAAGATTGTCGCCGGTAAGGCAACGGAGGTTGATTGTGCTGATCTGTTGCTCAATGATGGTGACACCATAGAACTCGGTAGCTACAAGATTAAAGCGCTAGCCACCCCGGGACACACCAACGGCTGCATGAGCTACTATGTCGACGGTATGGCATTTACCGGGGATGCGTTGTTTATCCGCGGCACCGGCAGGACGGATTTCCAAGAGGGCGATGCCGCAACCTTGTATGAGAGCGTGACGCAAAAGCTCTTTACTCTACCGGATGCGACGCTCGTCTACCCTGCCCACGATTACAACGGCTATACGATCTCAACGATTGGTGAAGAAAAGCGCTACAACCCACGTCTTGGCAAAGGCAAGAGCAAGCAAGAGTTCATAACTATAATGGACCAGCTCAACCTTGAAGAACCATTAAAAATAGACGTGGCCGTACCTGCCAATATGTGTTGTGGTTACATGCGTGACCGTATCTAAACAGGAGTTGATAATGCGATCGCACGGCACTAAGCTACTGCTGCTAGTCATCATCACCGAGGCTCTCTTTAACGGTACGCTGCTGTTGGCGGCAAACAATCCAGCTGGTCTTGACAAGATAAAGCTACCCAAGGGATTTCATATTGATTACTTTGCCAAGGATCTTCCAGGAGCACGCTCGCTTGCGCGGGGCAAAAACGGCACGCTCTTTGTTGGCACACGCGCAAAGGGCAAGGTTTACGCCGTGGTTGACAGCAACCAGGATCAACGTGCGGACAAAGTTTATACGATTGCCCGCGGATTAAACTTGCCCAACGGTGTTGCCTTGCGCGCTGGTGCACTCTACGTGGCTGAAGTTAACCGCATTTTGCGCTACGATAATATTGAGCAAAGACTTGCCAATCCCCCTAAACCCAAAGTCGTCCTGGACAGCCTACCTAAAAAGGCCCATCACGGTTGGAAGTTCATCGCCTTTGGTCCAGACGGCCTGCTTTATGTTCCCGTAGGTGCGCCTTGTAATGTGTGTGAGCGTAAGGACAAGCGTTTTGCCAGCATCCTACGCATGCAGCACAATGGTAGCGGCCTGCAAATTTTTGCGCACGGAGTGCGCAACAGCGTTGGTTTTGCCTGGCACCCACGCACCAAGGAGCTTTGGTTTACCGACAATGGCCGTGACTGGTTGGGAGATGATCTGCCACCCGATGAGCTCAACCATGCGCCCAAACAGGGTATGCACTTTGGTTTTCCCTACTGCCATGGCGGCGATTTTGCCGATCCCAAGTTTGGCAAGAAACGCGCCTGCAAAGAGTTCACCCCACCCGCCCAGAAGCTCGGGCCGCACGTGGCTTCTTTGGGAATGCGCTTTTACACTGGCAAGATGTTCCCGGAGCGCTTTCGCGAGCAGATCTTTATTGCCGAACACGGCTCGTGGAATCGCTCTCGACCCATCGGCTACCGGGTCACTATGGTAACGCTAAAGCAGAATCGCGCTCTCAACTATAGCGTCTTTGCCTCTGGCTGGTTGCAGCCTGATGGTGTGTGGGGACGACCCGTGGATCTGTTGGTAATGCCCGATGGAGCGTTGTTGGTCTCGGATGATTATGCGGGTGTCGTCTATCGTATTTCTTACGGGCGTATTGCTTATGGAGCGGACAGTGCCAACGTTTCGTCTCCGACTTCGCTTGGCGATGCCGGAAGCGATTCGATTGATTGAATTCTTTTCCCGGGATCACCATCAGTCCAGGCGTTAAAGTTAACTCGCGCGGCCACCTGATCATCACGGGGATCAATCTTAATGGCAATGGGAAAACGTCGATTTTGACGATCGAAGCCGTAGAGGACATCAAAATGAAAACCAGCAAAACCAAACACAAGCCGCTGTCGGGGTTTGCTTGTCCTTCTTTCAATTTCGCTGTCAAAACTATATGCAGTCATGACACCCGTTGGAAGGTCACCCTCTATAGAGATCATACCTTGCTGTTTTTTATGTACCTCGCCATTAGGCCAGTATTCGTAGGCAATCTCATGTTTCTGATCAGCTGAGCCATTTGCCGAGATCACCAGCAACGTATGGGTATCATTCTTCACCTTAAAAGCATGTCGCTCTTCTGGCCAAAGGGGGCACGGACGACTCAACTCAACCTCTGTACCATCTGTTTTTGTGAGTCGCGCGGTCTCTTCGTTCACCCTCTGCAGCCACGCTGGAATCTGGAAGCGTTCATGATCTTTACCGTATCTGCTGTTAATGATTCCAAACCATGGCAACCAATCGAGAGCATCGGGATGATCAAGGCTTGCAAACAAGGTATTGAGTTGCAGTGCTTCTGGCACCTGATCCACATAATGGGCAACAGCACCCTCATCCCAGCCGTCGATGGGATCACCTCCAACCTCACCAGTGAAATCGATGAGCTTATCTTCAATGTGCAGCGAGCGCAGTTCTTTCTTGTAGACATCCTTTTCTTTTGTGACCTGGTAACCTACCATGAACTGCTGCCCGGCAATAGAGAGTCGCATGTACCGGCTGCTCTTGCTTGCTTGTGTATAACGCCGCACCTTCGCCGGCCTCTCCACATGAACATGGTCTCGCAGTTCTGCCAACAACGTAGGATCTGCTGGCTTGCCATCGGATTTCTTGAGTTCAGCAGAGTCCGGCAAATCATAGTTGGGCTCAATAAGGAGCGCCATCAAGTAATCTAGATCATACTGTTTCTGCGCACTAACGATCTCATTTGTCCCAAGGAAAAACTGCATACCCAATGAAGGGTGTTGTTCACAGTACCAGCTGTCTTCCTGAAAAGGCCGGTTGTGTCGCTTGCGGTTAAAGAGACGCAGCTCTACCAAGGGCCAGTTTGACCCATTCTGGTAAACTTCGACGGACAGGCCTCTATCATCCCCCTCTCTAAAGAGGTTGGCTTCAATTTCTAGACCCCTTAGAAGAGCAATATTATTGTTGGCTTTGGCGGGATTTGGGACGAGGCTGCTTAGGCTGGCACACAACAGCACCAGAAAGATACCAGGCAGACGGCATCTATGGGGCACGGCCATGATTCCCCCTAAACTGCCAGAGAGACTATCGTAGATAATGCGTCGAGTCAAGTATAAAGAAACGCTCTTTCGTAACAGTGTATTAGCCATTAAGAAAGGATCGACACCAGCACCTGGCGTCTCTGGCGGGGGCCATCAAATTCGCAGAGAAAGAGGTTCTGCCAGGTTCCCAGCGTAAGTTTGCCCTTGTTGATCGGTATGGTAACGGAGGGACCAATGATCGCCGCCTTGATATGGGCTGCGGCGTTGTTATCAATGCGGTCATGCAGCCAATTGTCGTGCTCAACAACGCACTTCTTTAAAGCCGCTATGAGATCGACACCGATATTGGGATCGGCATTCTCGTTGATGGTAATGGCGGCAGTAGCGTGCGGCGTGTACACCGTACACTGACCCTGTTTCACTCCACTGGTAGCCAGCAGATCCTCTACTGTGGGGGTGATATCAATCACTTCGTTATGTGCGTTGGTTTGCACGACAAAGCTCTTGTGAACACAAGCCATGCGCAATACTTACTCTATGCAACACAAGCTTGCAATCCTAGGCTTTCTTGTTTACCCTGACCAGCATATCTGAGTAGAGGGGTAAGCAAAATGAAACGAGCGGCGCGAACACTTGTCCTTAGCATGTTTCTGTGGGCTGCAGCAGCCCTACCAGCAGCAGCACAGTTCTTTGACTACACCGAAATTGAACGCAGCGGCCATACGCTGGGCAGTTTTGGCCTGGGTTTTGGTATTCTTGGCGGCGATGTCCCGTTTCTCTTTGCCTTTGAAGCAGACTATTTTATTGACCAGCATTTCTCCATTGGCGGCTTAACGAATTTTAACGTCGAGAGTTTTTTTATGTGGACCCTACAAGGCGTCGGCAAGTACACCTGGGATATTGATGCCAACTCTGATTTCTTCCGCCAGGTGAAACCTTACGGCCAAGCACAGATGGGTTTTGCCGTCTTGGACAACGGTGATACCGACACCACCTTTCTTGCCGGTTTTGGCTTAGGTGCAGATTACTTCTTTAACTCACGGGTAGCACTGGGAACCAACTTCCTGTTTAACTTTGGCAACAACATTGGCACAGAGAACTTCATCTTTGATTGGCAGGTCGTGACGATCAAGTATCTATTCTAGAGCCACGTCTGCAAGACATTTTATAAATTCTTTCCACGTTTTGTGGATGCTGTGTCAGGTTCTCTTCCGAGGACGCAGTCCCTCGGCGTTTCGCCGCCTCGGGCTGCTCGGCTCTCGGCGTCGGCGTCTATTATCAGCATGGATGCCGCCGCCTCCGAGACGCCTCGTCAGAGAACCTGACACAGCATATCCAGAACGTTGCTCGACTAACGAATCACTTATTTTACCGAAGTCTTTTGAGTGGGAGAGGCAACTGGGTTGTTTTGCAAGCGACATTGCGGAGCCAGCCGATTTGTTCGGGAGCTACGTCAAGGGGAGGCCGCGATACCGACCGCAGGGAGGTTAAGCGGAGGGGCCCCCGACGGAGCGACCGTAAACAAATCGAGCTGGTGGAGCGTAGGAGCGTCGCAAAATAATCCAGTTGCCTCTAACAAATCTAAAGACTCGGTAAAAATGTATGAGACGCTAGACTAGGCGATGGTGATTTCTTTGGCAAGATAGACATCCTGGATGGCGTTGAATAGGGCCACTCCCTCAGACATGGGCTTTTGAAATGCCTTGCGACCTGAGATCAGACCGCAGCCACCGGCACGTTTGTTGATCACTGCGGTTTTGACGGCATCGTGTAGATCATTCTTGCCTGATGCACCTCCAGAGTTGATCAAACCAACGCGCCCCATGTAGCAGTTCGCTACCTGGTAGCGGGTGAGGTCAATGGGATGGTCACTGCTTAGCTCCTCATAGACTTTGGCACTGGTCTTACCAAACTTAATGGCATTAAAGCCACCGTTGTTCTGTGGCAACTTCTGTTTGATGATATCGGCCTCAATGGTCACCCCAAGGTGGTTGGCCTGACCGGTAAGATCGGCAGCCACATGGTAGTCTTTATCTTTTTTAAAGGCTGGGTTGCGCAGATAACACCACAACACCGTAAACATGCCGAGCTCATGCGCATATGAGAAGGCCTCACTGATCTCAACAATCTGCCGCCGCGACTGCTCTGAGCCAAAATAAATGGTAGCGCCGACGCCTGCAGCGCCCATGGCAAACGCCTTGTCGACATTGCCAAAGAGAACCTGATCATAGCTATTAGGATAAGTAAGCAGCTCATTGTGATTCAGCTTTAGAATAAAGGGAATGCGGTAGGCGTATTTGCGTGCTACTGTGCCCAAGACGCCAAAGGTCGAAGCAACGGCATTGCAGCCGCCTTCGATCGCCAGTTTAACGATGTTGTCTGGATCAAAGTAGATCGGGTTGGGAGCAAAGGAGGCTCCAGCTGAGTGTTCAATGCCTTGATCCACTGGCAGTATCGAGAGATAGCCAGTTCCAGCCAGACGTCCATGGTTAAAGAGCCAGTTTAAGTTCTTGAGTACACCAATGGGACGGTCTGAGTCTGACCAAACCCTATCGATAAAATCTTCTCCCGGAAGCTGCAGCTGCGCACGCGCAATAGTCTTGCACTCGTGTTCCAGCAGCTTGCGGTCGTCGCCAAGCACCTCTTCAATTTGCGCGATGTTCATGGCATTCCCTCACGAAATTAACAAAAGTGTCTACCCTCTTGCATAAACGCAGCAAACCCCTGCCGATCTTCTGCAGCAGTTGCCAAACGATTTAAACCTTCTTTAAGAGAGTCAAGGTCGGTAGCAATGGAAAGTCTTAGATAGTGTTGGCCTGCACTGCCAATTCTACCAAAAGAGTTGCGATCCATAGCGGCCAGCTGATGCTTGAAGAGCACAAAGAGCTGGAAGAGCGTACTCGGACTGCTCTTTGCTTGAATCTCTGCAGGTAGCTTTGCAAAGGCTTCTATGGCACCGATACGCTCACATACGCCACTAATATTGGGAAAGACGTAAAAGGCGCCAGAGGGATTGACACAGTGGATGCCATCGATGGCATTAAGGCCGGCAACAACCACGTCACGACGTTGCTGAAAGGTTTGCACCATCTTGGCAACCGCTGCCTCACGCTGCGGAGCACTCAAGGCAACGGCGGCGGCTTCTTGATTATAAGGCGGTACACAGGAGAATAAATTGATGTTGAGGTTTTTAAAAAACCTCGCCTCTTCCACCGTAGGAAAGACGGCCCAACCCATGCGCCCCCCTGTCCAGGAAAAGGTCTTGCTGGTACCGCTCACGACAATCGTACGTTGCTGCATCTCCGGCAGCGAGGCAATGCTCAGGTGCTTTTTATCATCAAAGACAATGTACTCATAGATCTCATCAGAAAAAACGCGCACGTTCTCATCACACTTATCGCGAATGACTGCGGCGATGCTCTGCAGTTGCGTCTCGGTGGCAACACCACCGGTAGGATTGGAAGGGAAGTTGAGAAAGATCATTTTGGTTTTAGGCGTGATCAACCCGGCCAGCTCTTCACCGGTGAAGCTAAAACCCTGCTCCTCTTTAAGATGCAAGGGCACGGGCACACCGCCACAGACCGGAATCACCGACTCATAAATAGGAAAGGCAGGAGACGGGTAGATGACTTCATCGCCTGGGTTAAGATAAGCCTGCTGGGTCATCCATATCGGCGGCTTGCCACCAGGAAAGATGACCACATGATCGGCGCTCACATCAAGACCGCGCATGGTCTGCATCTGTTTGGCTACAGCCTGACGTAGGTTGATGACACCTTGCGGATCACAGTAGTGGGTATTGCCCTGATCGATCTGCGCTTTGATGGCAGTGCGGATGTAATCGAAGAGATCAAAGTCAGGCTCACCGAGGTTACACTTTATAACTGGCCGACCCTGTTTCTCAACTTCGGCAATGCAGGGACCGATCTTGAAGGCGTTCTCTGTGTCGATCTTGAGAATCTGCTCAGCATATAAGCTCACGACACCACCCCATGTCGCTTGCCAACTGTGGTAAAGGCAGCAATGGCACGATCGAGATGTTCTTGTTCATGCACGGCAGAGAGCTGCACGCGAATCCTCGCCTGGCCTTTAGGTACCACGGGATAACTAAAACCGATGACATAGATACCCTCGTTAAGCAAATCATCCGCCATCTGCTGCGCCAGCTTGGCCTCGCCCAACATCACCGGTACAATCGGATGGGTGCCTGGTTTGATTTCAAAACCGGCCTCTACCATGTCCTTACGAAAGGTAGTGGTGTTGTGCATAAGCTTTTTACGCAGCTCACCGGTCTGCTGTAACATATCGATCACCTTGATGGTGGCTGCAGCGATCATCGGCGCTAAGGCATTGGAGAACAGGTAGGGCCGCGAGCGCTGCCGCAAGATATCGACAATCTGCTGATGGCCGGTGGTAAAACCTCCTGAGGCACCCCCAAGCGCTTTGCCAAAGGTGGAGGTGAGCATATCAATACGTCCCTCCACGCCACACACTTCCGGTCCACCTCTACCATGTTCGCCCATAAAGCCGGTGGCATGTGAATCATCAACCATCACCATGGCAGAGTACTTATCGGCCAAATCGCAGATCTCCTTGAGCTTGGCAATATAACCATCCATGCTAAAGACGCTATCCGTAGCAATGAGACGCAAACGGCAATCCTTTGCCTCTTTCAGCTTGACCTCAAGATCGTTCATATCGCTATTTTTGTAACGAAAGCGCTTGGCCTTACAGAGACGGATACCATCAATGATGGAGGCGTGGTTGAGCTCATCTGAGATTACCGCATCTTGATCGGTGAGCAACACTTCAAACAGCCCGCCATTGGCATCAAAGCAAGAGGTATAGAGAATGGTATCTTCCGTGCCGAGAAACTCACTCACCTTGTGCTCAAGCTGTTTATGAACAGCGTGTGTGCCGCAGATAAAGCGCACAGAACTCATGCCATAACCACCCTCTTGCAACCAGGCAATCGCCGCCTTGGCAACCTCAGGGTTGTTTGCCAGACCAAGGTAGTTGTTGGCACAGAAGTTGATCACCTCACCCGCAGAGGTGCGAATGATAGCATCCTGAGGTGTTTGGATAACACGCTCAGCCTTATACAAGCCAGCCGCGTGGATCTCTTTGAGCTGAGTCTCGATGAGCTGTTTTGCCTGATCAAACACGATCTTCTCCAAAACGGATGAGTACTTTGATGTGCTCATCCATGGCCTTTTCTAAACCTGCCGCAGTAAAGTCAGCAAGTGAGAGAATCGTCTCCTTGCCGCCATTCATGATGACTTCATAGATTTTTCCCTGGAGCTTACGGTCTTTCGCCTCTAGTAGCATGCGTGCCTGCTTCCAAGTATCAAAGATGCGGCGACCAATCACGCAGTGCAGGCGCTTACCGCTCAGAACAAGTTCCGCGTAGTCCTGCAGCACAAAATCGCCTGACTTGATGCCAAAGAGAATGATATCACCGCCACGCCGGGTCGCTTGAATAGTATTGTTCAGCGAAGTATTAAACCCCGCCATCTCCATAGCCACATCAACGCCAAGGCCGTCGGTCATCTCATGGACTTGAGCGACAACATCGGGCATGGCGGCGAAAAGACCCTTTTGTGGCTTGATGTCTAACAGAATCGTCTCATCCGCACCAAGCTTGGTGGCGAGCTCTAACTGTTTGGCAATGGGGTCAACACCAATGATCTTTTTTGCGCCAAGCTGCCTTGCAATGAGAAAACAGAAGAGGCCAATACTGCCGCAGCCAGAGATCAACACGGTCTTATCGCGAAGGTCGACGCATGAAGCCACATGGACGGCATTGCCAAAGGGCTCTTGCAGGGCGGCAACTTCGGGACGAATCTTATCCACGTTGGTCGGCCACAGCACCTTGGCAGGCAACTTAACGTATTCGGCAAAACAGCCATCGCAGGTAAAACCGATGATCTCGGCATTCTGACAGACGTGCTGCTGCCCATGCCGGCACTGGTAACATTGGCCACAGAAGAGATGGGATTCTGCGGCGACGACCTCGCCTAAACGAAAGGGATAGTGCTTCTCGACGTTGCTACCCAGAGCCACAATACGGCCAAGCAACTCATGTCCAGGGATACGCCAATTCTTACCCTCACGGCTAAGGGCAGAGGTGATAAGATCGCCAAAGGCGTTGCGAAACCAGAGCCCCTTGTCCGAACCACAGAAGCCACCGTAGAGCATCTTGACGATGACCTGGTCTTTGTCCTCAGGTCTGCTGCTCTCATTCAAGGTGGGCGTGGGCACCAGTCTGCGCACAAAGCCACGCCCGGAGCGATAATCCTCCGTCCCTGTATCGAGGACCAGGGCGTTCATTTGCGTTGGCAAGTGGGGCGCGGACATTCCTTAAACCTCTGACGTTTGCTCTATTCGTCTTGAATTCCAAATGCTTGCTAAGCACCTGGGCCCCCGTTACATAAAGGATGAGGGCAATTTTGTCCACACTTGGGCTGTCTCATTTTGATACACAGCTTGACCTCCGTCCCCTCTGTCTCACCTCGTTCAACGAGCTTAACTATATGAAATTTTTGGGACTTTGGTTTAGCGTGCGGTCAGCGCCGCTGTTTGGAGCTGAGCTTTGCCTGCATGAATAAGAGCAGGTAATCGCGGCCACCAGCCTTGGAGTTAGTACCCGACATGTTGAAGCCGCCAAAGGGGTGGACTCCTACCAAGGCTCCGGTGCACTTACGGTTGAAATAGAGGTTGCCAACATGAAACTCCGTCATGGCGCGCGTGATCTTGTCCTCACTGTTGCTATAGACCGCGCCGGTGAGACCGTATTCGGTGTTGTTGGCAATCTCAAGAGCGTGGTCGTAGTTGCGCGCCTTGATCACCGCGAGCACTGGTCCAAAGATCTCCTCCTGAGAAATACGCGCTTTAGGATCGACATCAATAAGGATCGTCGGTTGGATAAAGTAACCCCCCTCACCTGCAGCGCTGCCACCGGTTATTAGACGCCCCTCACTCTTGCCAATGTTGATGTAATCAAGAATGCTGTTGTAGGCCTTCTCATTGATCACCGCTCCCATGAAGTTTTCAGGGTTGTCGGTCACGCCAACCCGAATCGTCTCGGTCTTTGTTTTTAACTTATCTACAAACTCATCGTAGACGGTTGCATCAACAATGGCACGCGAACAGGCAGAACACTTCTGTCCTTGATAGCCAAAGGCAGAGCTCCAGACGCCGGCAACTGCAGCCTCGAGATCAGCGTCGCTATCAACAATAATAGAGTCCTTACCGCCCATCTCAGCAATGATCCGCTTGATCCAAATCTGCCCGGGGTTGGTTTTAGCAGCGAGTTCGTTGATACGCAGACCCACCTCTTTGGAGCCGGTAAAGGCGATCATGCGCGTGCGCGCATGATTGACCAAGGTGTCACCCACACTCGAGCCTCGGCCCGGCAAGAAGTTCACCACCCCTGCAGGCAACCCAACCTCTTCAAGCAGACGATAAAACTTATAGGCGATCCAGGGTGAGTCACTCGACGGTTTGAGTACTACGGTATTGCCGGTCACCAGTGCGGCGGTGGCCATGCCAACGAGAATGGCCAAGGGGAAGTTCCACGGTGGAATAACGACGGTAACCCCAAGCGGGATGTAGTGCATCTCGTTTGCTTCCCCGGCAATCTCTGTGAGTGGTTGCGCCTGCGCATAGCGCAGGTTCTCACGTGCGTAGAACTCCATAAAGTCTATGGCCTCGGCGGTATCGGCGTCGGCCTCGATCCAGTTCTTGCCGACTTCGTAGACCATGGTGGCAGAAAACTCATGTTTACGCTGACGCATGAGCGCGGCTGCCTTAAACAGATAGTCAGAGCGTTCTTTGGCTGATGTTTGCTTCCAGCTAGAAAATGTCTGCTCTGCCTGTTCTACAGCTCTGTTGGCTAACTCAACCGTGGCGGCATGAAACCTGCCCAGCAGCTCGGTGGTTCGACAGGGGTTGGTGGATTCAATAAACTCGCCAGATCGCACCTCTTCGCCGCCGATGATCAGTGGATACTCGCCGCCTATCTCGCCAGCCACCTGCTTGAGCGCCTGTTCGAAGGCTTGTTTGTTTGCAGCAGCTGAAAAGTCCGTAAGCGGTTCGTTTTTGAAAGGTTCCATGCCTGATCTCCTCGTGCTAATTGGGCGCCCAGACTCTAGCCCAAGCCATCTGCGAGATCAAGCGAACAACAGGGAGGGTCTCTAGATAGCTACTGTCGCTGCCACATGCCAACCCATGGGGCTAGGAGGGTGCCACCTGTAGAGGTCGGAGTAGACTTGTTCCAGTTGCTTTGGAAACCGCTGCTGACAATGATCAACAGATTGGGGTTGATAGAACCAAGGATGCTGCCGAACGGATTGACCACGGTAACACCACTGCCAGCAGCTACTTGCTCAAAAAAGAGGGCTGCCTGCGCTTCAATGGGTAAATCTTGCTTAGAGAAATCGAGAAAGTGGGTCTCAGGTTTTGTGGGCAAGGATTCAAAACCTTGTGAGAGATCGTCGATCTCTCGTGCTACCTTATTACCCAATTTGATAAAAAAGCCATCCGTTCCAGAGACGTCAACAGTTTCAGCGTTGGTCTCTAATTTAGCCAGCAGGTCTTCGACCTGCGAACTATTCAGGGCTTTATGGCGATCTATATTAACGCTGTCAAATCCGTAGCGAGTAAACGCTTTGGCACCTGTTGAGGGCAGTGTCCAAGAGCCCCCGGCTGTTGTAAAGTCAAAGGTAACCTGCGAGATGAACGCCACCTTCCAGGTAAGCGCGTCAAAACTCGCATTGACAAAGAAGATCATGTACCAGCGGTTGCTGTTAATCTCTACAAACCTTAGGTAACTACTATTGGCATCCACGGTCAGCTTGGTTTTGCTGTAGCAGCTGTAGATTGCCGCATCACTACTTGTATTGTCTAAACCCTGTTGGCAGATCTCCGGGGTGGATGAAGCTGGCTGCTCTGTTGAGTCGCCCTCTTCTTCCTCATCACCACCGAAGATGTCAAACAGACCGACGACGTTGTCTAGAGTCATGCTATCGAGCGTATCGGCAACCAGAGAAAAAGCGACCAATGAGGCTAAGGTCAGCAAGCCGTTGCTACTACTGCCAAAACTACCGCCACTAGCTCCCAATGGAGCGACATCCGATCCATCCAAAAACCCATCGAGATCGCTATCTGAGTTGAAGGGATCTAAACCAAACTGGTTCTCGACATCGTCACAGACACCATCGCCATCGCTATCGGCTTTGCCATTGCAGATGTTGAGCAGCGGCAGATCAATGGTGCCATCCGACTCTGAGGCACAGCCGAAGAAAAAGACACAGCCAAAGAGCAACAGGGCACGCACCACCAGCGCGCCGCTACCAACAGACAGATAGCGTCGACCTATGGACAACTCTGAACGCTCTAGCACCATCAAAGCTCTTCTCCCGTAGCCTAAAAACGCAACATCCGCGCCAAAACGCGAAGACTCGGCCGCTAGCCATTTCCATACACAACCTACTGAAATAAAATGAATTTTTTCTAGATTCGGGGGACGGAGGTGCAGTGGCTGGCAAAGCAATGACAGTAGCAGCCAAGGAGAAACTGCAATCTTTTGCGCCCACAGCCATCGACATATATTTTATTAAATATTTCCAGTTAGTTACGTTTTTGTGGCGACAAGGCCGCACGCTGAAACTTTTTTCCACCCTAAATCCCCGATAGGTACGGCCTTACTTTCAGGGAATGGATTCCCTGAAAGTAAGGCCGTACCTTCTCGGGGATCTCACAAAAACCAAGGCAACGCAGGTAGTTAGCTTGCTGGGTGGGGGGTGGATGTGATAGAGAGCAGGACTATGGGTGTACCTCTGAGACAAGCCGTCAAAGTTGGCAGCTACATTATGCAACAGAAGTTCAAGGGTAACGCACGCTATCCCCTGGTGCTTATGCTGGAACCACTCTATCGCTGCAACCTCGCCTGTGTTGGCTGTGGCAAAATCCAGCACCCCGAGGAGATCTTGAACCGCTACATGCCTCCAGAACAGGCGTGGCAAGCAGCCGAGGAGTGTGGCGCACCCATGGTTTCGATTGCCGGTGGTGAGCCACTGATCCATCCGCAGATCGACACCCTTGTCGCCGGACTGGTGCAACGAAAAAAGTTTGTCTACCTATGCACCAACGCCATCTTGTTGCAGCGGATGCTTCCCAAGTTTACGCCTTCAGTTTACCTCACCTTCAACGTCCATCTCGATGGCTTGGAAGAGACGCACGATCGTCTGGTAGACCGTAAGGGCATCTTCAAAAAAGCGATTCGTGCGATCAAAGCTGCCAAGGCAAGAGGCTTTCGTGTCAACACCAACACCACGGTCTTTGACGGCGAATCTGTGGATGAACTGCATGAGCTCTTTGATCAACTCATGGAAATCGGTGTTGATGGCCTCACCATCTCACCTGGCTACGCCTATGAGAAGGCACCCGATCAAGAACACTTCTTAAAGCGAGAAAAGACCAAAGAGCTGTTTCGAAAAATCTTAAAGCCAAATGGCAATGGACGGCATCAAAAGAAAGCGTGGGACTTTAACCACTCACCTCTCTATCTCGACTTCCTTCAGGGCAAGATGGACTTTCAGTGCACGCCGTGGGGCAACCCCAACTACGGACCTTTTGGCTGGCAGCGGCCTTGCTACCTCTTCTCCGAAGGCTACGCCAAAACCTTTAAGGAGTTGATGGAGACCACAACGTGGGAAAACTACGGTACCGGCAACCATAAAAAGTGCGCTGACTGTATGGTTCACTGTGGTTATGAACCTACCGCAGTGATTGAATCAACCCGCGGATTTAAAAACGTCCTGCGTTCCATCCGCTCAGTCTTCCTGCGCTACTAGCCATCATAAGACGGCAAACGTTCGACAATCGTTGTTTCACTTAACTCGCTGTAGAGCTGGGCAACGCTTTTGTTGAAACGCGGATGGATAATAGAACAGCGCAAATCGAGCAGAGGTTTGAGAACAAAGTCACGCTGGTGCGCACGGGGATGCGGCAGGGTTAGCTCGGGTCGATCAGAGATCTGTGTTCCATAAAAGATGAGATCAAGATCGATCAGCCGTGGTTGGTTGTGACCATCCCGCTTGCGACCCATACGCTCCTCAACCTTCAACATACAGTGCAAGAGTTCCGTCGCAGATAGCGTAGTCCGTCCCTGAATCGCCATGTTGTAGAATGGAGGTTGGGGGTCACACGCAAACGCACGGCTTCGATATACCGGCGAGCGTTGTAGCAGCGTCACATGATCGACCAGCTGTACCGTGGCCTCAGAAAGTTGCCTGAGTGGATCACCGAGATTAGCACCCAGGGCAATGTAGACCTCTTGCTCCGGTTGTTGCTGATTCATATTGACTCGACAATGGCTTGCGCAACCGTGAGCGCCCGTCTGGTGGCTGCAACATCGTGCACCCGGAGAACATCCGCGCCGTTGAGGTACCCGACCATCGCCACCGCTAAGGATCCCTCTAAACGTTCGTCCTCAGGGAGATCCAAGATCTTACCAATAAAGGATTTGCGTGAGGCGCCAACGAGCAGACGCTGACCAAGGCGTTTAAACTCACGTAGCCGGCGTAGCAGGATGAGATTGTGTTGCACGCTCTTACCAAAACCAATACCAGGATCCACAATGATCTTTTGCAGATCAACGCCGGCGTTAGCAAGTGTGGTTAAACGCTTTTCAAAAAAGCTGTAGATGTCGCGCACCACTTCTCTATACTGAGGATTTTGCTGCATGGTTCTTGGCGTGCCTAACATGTGCATCATCACACCTTGACAACCCGTATCGATCAGTAGTTGGATCATCTCTGGATGGGCAAAACCGGTAATGTCGTTGATCATGACCGCCCCCGCCTGCAGTGCCGCGGCAGCAACCTCGGGTTTGCAGGTGTCCACAGAGATGGGCAGTTGCGGATTTAGTCGGTGCAGTTCATCGACCACAGGGACGACCCGCGCTGTTTCTTCCGCAACCGTGACCGGCTGCGCTCCTGGCCTAGAACTCTCACCACCAATATCAATGATGTCGACACCCTGTGCTACCATCTCATCTGCGTAACAGAGGGCAGCCTGCCGTTCGTTGTGTCTACCGCCATCGTAGAAGGAATCGGGCGTACAGTTCAGCACCCCCATAATCTGCACAGATGGATTAGGTTTGCGTGGGTGGTTTTTCATACTAACTCTCTAATGCACACCAGAAACGCAGCGCCTCAGCAGCAATAATAAAACTACCCGTGACTAACAGCGCTTGCTTGGGCTCAGCAGTGGCAATAAACTCATCTAGACAACTGGCCACATCAGCGACGATCTTGATGGGCTTGTCTACCGCATCCCTAACCTTTGCAGCCAGCTTCTCTGCGTTCATGGTCTCGCCTGTAATCGCCCCACCCACCGAGGTAATGCCATACTCACGAGTGAGAGGATCAAGATGGTGTAACATCCCTGCAACATCCTTGTCCTCGCCTGCTGCCAATAAAAGAGTGCACGCTTCCACGCCATCGCGTCTGAGTTGGGCGGCAAGCACGCGACACTTATCAGGGCTATGAGCACCGTCAACGATAAGCCGTGGACGGCTGTCTGTGCCTACCATGAGCAGATCGTAGCGAGCTGGGAGTAGCGAGTCGCCCTCAAGTTGTCCTGCATTGCATTCTTTTCCCCGTAAATACTCTGCTACCTGTTTGGCGAGCTGTTGGTTACGCTGGCACCCGTTATCCTGCGTCGGCAACGATGTGGGTAGAGCACGAAATTGACTCTGCTTGGCATCGGCTGTCTCTCTCAATACCTCTACCACTTCTGGATCGTTGGCAGCGGTAAACAGCCAACCCTCCTTGGGGATGATGCCTGCCTTCTGCCGCGCAATTTCTAGACGGCTGGAACCAAGAAGCTGCTGATGTTCAAGACCGACATCGGTGATCACAGCACCCTCATGTCTAACGGCATTGGTTGCATCATTGAGGCCACCACAGCCAACCTCAAGCAACATCACATCACATCGAGCTTCAAGACAGGCGGCAAGGGCCACCACCACCATCATCTCAAAGTGCGAGGGATAACCAAACTCCTCAAGCCAAGGTGCGACTTCAACCCTTGTCAGCAACGACTCATAGTGTCTGGTTAAGGCCGCTGGAGTAATCGGTGTTGCCACGTTGGTGAGAATGGTTTCGCACCAACTCAATACCGCTGGCGAAAGAAAAGCACCCACCCTATATGGACGGCTCAACAGACTTTGCAACCTAGCGGTCAGTGTGCCCTTGCCGTGACTGCCGCCAACAAGCACAACACGGTCAAACTCACTACCATCCAAACCACGGGTTGATAAGAGCGCGCGCATCCGTTGCATAAAGGGAAAGTCCTTGTCGGCAACTGCCATATAGTTTGCACGGCACTTTGCTTGAACGCTGGCAGCCAATTGCAAGAAACGTCCATAGGCTGCATCACGATTATACTCCAAGAGCAGGCCATACTTTGTTTTGTTTAGATCAACATGCACCAAAGAATTTCCTAAGGTTTCAGCTGCAAAAGCGAAATCTGCTCGTTTTTGGCAACGACCTTGCCAATCTGTGCTACATGCAGATAGCCAGCTTGACGTAACTGCGCCGTGATTTTGTCCGCAGCCTCGGCTGCTACGCTCATAAGTAGGCCGCCCGAAGTCTGTGGATCGAAACACAGCGCCTGCTGTGCTTCGGAGACCTGCTCATCCACCTGAATCCTGCTCTTCATGGCTTTACGGTTACTAGTACCAGCCGCTGGCAGACCAAACTCATCGATAAGCTCGAGCGCCCCATTGAATTGTGGCACCTTGCTAGCATAGATCTCCAGCCCGACACCCGAAGCCTCTGCCATCTGCGCCGCGTGCAGGGCAACGCCAAAACCGGTCACATCCGTACATGCGTGCACGGTCTCGTCATGCATGATCGTCACTGCTGCCTCATTGAGAAGGCACATACTCTCGAATACAGCTTCAAACCGTCTCTCGCCATTTTTGCGCTTGTTTGCGTGTGCGAGAACAGCACCCGCACCAACCGGCTTTGTAAGCAGAAGCCTGTCGCCAACTCTGGCAGCCGCGTTGGTGACAAGCTTCTGCGGATCGACCCTGCCTACCACAGCAAGACCGTACTTCAACTCGTCATCCTTAACCGTATGACCGCCCGCTACAACGGCGCCGACCTCCTGCATCTTGTCCGCAGCCCCCTGAAGAATCTGCTGATAGGTTGTCCGTGGCAACTTCTTCGCGGGAAAGGCGCAGATGTTAATACCAAGCAGAACCTTGCCGCCCATAGCATAGACATCACTCATGGCATTGCTCGCCGCCACCTGTCCATAGAGGAAGGCGTCGTCACAGACCGGAGTGATGAAGTCGGCAGTAAGGATCAACGCCTGATGGTCGTCGATTCGATACACTGCTGCATCATCGCCACTTTGGGCGCCTACTAAGAGCTGCGGCACCGTTGGGAAATCGACGCCGCGAATAATCTCACGTAGATCCTCCGGACCTAACTTAGCCGCTCAACCGCCAGATCTGGCGTACGCGGTTAGCTTCACCAGATCGGATTCCTTATAGGTGATCTCCTTACCCATGCCGCATGGATAGCCGCTTTTGTTAGGGAACTCAACCTCAGACTGGACCC
Organism: Oligoflexia bacterium; assembly: GCA_028277945.1. Lineage (GTDB taxonomy): Bacteria > Bdellovibrionota_G > JANQFH01 > JANQFH01 > JANQFH01 > JANQFH01. Next base: position 283,917 of record JANQFH010000068.1, on the reverse strand, counting down.
AGTCTAGCCATTGAAAAGAGCCTTAAGGCTCTCCAGTTCAACGCCATTGAGCCCGTGCTGACCAATCGAACGGGGTGGTTTGTCATCGCCATGAAAATCAGAGCCGCCGGCCATCACCAGACCGTGCTGCTGACAAAACTGCCGCCACTGTCGTGTCACTGTCCTACTGTGAGCAGGGTGAGAGACCTCTATGGCCTGCAGCCCCAGATCCAGTAACTCCGCGGCCTGTTCCACATCACCGTAGTAGAGACCAGGGTGAGCGAGCGCGGCAACCCCTCCGGCATTACGAACCAATTCAATAGCGTCGATGAGTTTGAGCTGCGCGGCTGGCACGTATGCTGGCTTGCCTCTGCCCAGATAACGCGCAAACGCCTCATCAACGGAGCCCACATAACCCCCACGCATCATCGCACGGGCTACATGAGGCCTTCCATAGGTCGTGGCGCCATCTGCGTCTTCCAGCTCTTCGAGTGTAAGCGGCACGCCCAAGCTGTTGAGTTTGTCGAGAATGAGGCGAACGCGTTCCAGGCGGTGCTGCTGTTGCTGCCCCAAGACTGTCGCCAGCGATTTGTCCTGAAGAGAAAAACCATAGCCGAGTAGATGCATGGGACGGTCCTTGTGCAGACAGCTCAACTCCACACCGGGAATGATGCCTATGGCAAACTGCTGCGTCAAAGAGGTGAACCTATCCTTTATATAGAACTCGACGTTGTCGTGATCGGTAATCGAGATATGCGTCAAACCCTTGAGCGCTGCCTGACGGCAGAGCTCCTCCGGCTTGAGCACACCATCGGAGTAGGTACTATGCATATGCAGATCCGCGACCACCGTCATCCCTGGTCCTCAGCATAACCTGATGACGCAGTAACGCCAAGGCTTGACAGAGCAAGGTGTGGTGATTACTTTTCCAGCGCTAATAGCAGGTTAGGCTAGCAACAAGAAGAGACGTGACGGGCAAAAAATCCATAAAATTGCCAGACTACCGTGAAAAGCAGCGGCTGCTCTATGGTGACAAAGTCCAACCCGAGCTTGTGCGCAAAACCGCCAAAAACCTACTTGCAGCCGGGGCCCTAAACGATGCCGCTGAATTCTTTCATCGCGTGGAAGATAGCAAAGCCCTAGAGGCCATTGCTGAGCAGGCTCTTGAAGAGGGCGATCTCTTTCTGTTTGATAAGGTGTATAGGCAGCTAGGCCGGCAACCCACTCCAGAGCTCTACGATCGCTTGGGACAGAGAGCATTGGCCACTGGCAAGCTACAATTTGCCGCTCAGGCGTTTACGAAAGCGGGCAATGACGCCATGGTAAAGCAAGTCCAACAGACGGAAGAGACACACACATGAAGCGTAAAACCAAGATAAAAAAGAAGCGACCTGCCTCCAAGCAGCCAGTGAAAGAGGCACCAAAAGAGAGAGAGCGTGGTGAAGATCAGAGCTTTGCCGTGCACGATCGACGTTTTTGGGCACGGCTAGACGATGAAGACAGAGATACCACCACGACCAGGCTGCCAAGCCATGTCGAAAAGCTTGAAAAGAAACTCCAGCAGAAGGAAAACGAGATCAGCCAACTAGGCAGTGCTATCCGGGCGTTGCGGGAGGAACAGAAACAGATGCGACAAAGGCTCGAGCGCCAACTCGACTCTGACCTACTCAATCTAAAAGTTGAGCTGTTTGCACCCTTGCTTGAAGTCGTTGATAATCTGGAACGTAGTTTAAAGTCCCTTCAAGAGCAAAACACCCGTACCGATGCACCCGAGATTGTCGAGGGTATTGCTATGGTACATCAGCAGTTCTTAAAGACGTTAGCCGATGCTGGTGTCGAGGTGCTTGACGTTATTGACAAACCCTTTGATCCACAAAAGTGTGAGGCCGTCGCAGTAGAAGAGAGGGCCGATCCTAGTATCGACAACATCGTTGTCAAAGAGCTAAGCCGAGGCTACGAAATCAGTGGCCGACTCATCCGTGCGGCCAGAGTACAGGTGGGAAGGTATCGTAAGGAGGAAGAGAACCGTGCAGACACAGCAGGGTGCGACCAACATTAAAAAGCCCGAAGAGATCGCTGCCGAAATAGAGTTTGTTAAGCGGTTGACAGCAGAGATTTCACGAGTTGTTGTCGGGCAAAACTATTTGATCGAACGTTTACTTGTGGGAATCTTTGCTGATGGACACATCCTCGTTGAAGGCGTACCAGGACTTGCCAAGACGACAGTCGTCCGGACCATAGCCACAGCAATTGATACCGATTTTCAACGCATCCAATTTACACCCGATCTGTTGCCATCGGACCTTGTGGGCACACAGATTTTTAACCCTAAATCCGGAGACTTTAGCGTTAAACAGGGACCGCTGTTTGCAAACATCATTCTTGCCGATGAAATCAACCGCGCCCCATCCAAGGTACAGTCGGCTCTGCTGGAGGCCATGCAGGAGCGTCAGATTACCATTGGTAGTGAAACGTTTTCTCTGCCAACACCTTTTTTTGTCATGGCAACGCAAAACCCCATCGAACAAGAGGGCACGTATCCGCTTCCAGAGGCACAGGTAGACCGCTTTATGATGAAGTTGGTCGTCAACTATCCAAGCCGAGATGAAGAGAGGCTCATTATGGAACGCATGAGCATGAAGGAGACACCCACAGTAAACACGGTCATCGATAAGAACGACATTATGCGCGGCCAGCAACTCCTCGACAGTGTCTACATTGATGAAAAGGTAAAAAACTACATTCTCGACCTTGTCAGTGCAACACGGCAACCAGAAAAGTTTCAGCTTGATATAGCTGCCTATATCCAATTTGGTGCCTCTCCACGAGCTTGCATCAACCTGAACCGTGCTGCCCGAGCGCTTGCGTTGCTACGCGGTCGTGGCTTTGTCACACCTCAGGATGTTAAAAACATCTTTCCAGATGTGGTACGTCACCGTATCATCCTGACTTACGAGGCTGAGGCTGAGCAGTTAACCACAGACCAGATCATCCAAAAAATTCTCGATTGTATCGACGTGCCTTGAGGCGTGCGCGTCTGGAGGAGTAACTGTGCTGTCCCCGGAGCTGCTACGTAAGGTCCGACAGATTCACATCAAAACCAACCACCTTGTAAATGCCTCTGTCGCGGGAAGCTACCAATCGGCTTTTCGTGGCAAGGGTATGGAATTTCAAGAGGTGCGCCAGTATGTTCCTGGCGACGATGTACGCGACATCGATTGGAACGTCACCGCTAGACTGGGTGAGCCCTACATTAAGATTTACCGAGAAGAACGCGAACTTACCGTTATGTTACTCGCGGATATGAGTTCTTCGGGTATTTTTGGTTCCAAGGGTCCGCTCAAGCGTAATCTCATTGCCGAACTTGCCGCTATTCTCGCCTTTTCCGCGATCAAGAACAACGACAACGTTGGCTTGATTCTCTTCACCGATCACGTTGAGCGCTTCATCCTACCAAAAAAGGGGCGTGGTCACGTCTGGCGAGTCATTCGCGAAATCCTACAGTTTGAATCTCGCGGTGAAAAAACCGACATTGCCAGGGCACTACGCTTTCTCAATCAGCTGCTGCTTAGACGCGGCGTGGTCTTTGTGCTCTCGGACTTCATAGACCCCAAACCTTTTCAGCAACCGCTTACCATTGCTGCAAAAAAGCACGATCTCATCGGTATTACGATTCGAGATCCTATGGAGGGAGGATTGCCGGCAGTGGGGCTTGTCCAACTGGAAGATCCGGAAAGCGGGGAATCCCTACTCATAGACACGCGCAATAGAGGTTTGCAGAAGCAACTACAGCTGCAACTGCGACGTAAAAATGAAAACTTAAAGCAGACGCTCCATCGTGCTGGAGGTCACTGCCTATTTGTCGATAGCACCCAAGACTATATGAAGGTATTGGCGGCTTTCTTTCACCAGCGGGAAAAAAAACGATGAACCAAGAGCCACAGGATATCTATGACATTCGACCCATTATCCCACTAGAGGATAGTAGTCTGCTATGGCTCTGGCTGGTGATAACCCTGGTCATCGTTATAACCCTTATCATATTTCTATGGTGGCGCTGGCGGCATCATAAACAGACCAGCACAATCTTGACCAAAGAGATCGATCCTTACCATTGGTTCATCGCCGCCATGGAAGGGCTCACGACAAAAAACTTGAGCCGAGTAGAGCACTGTTATCAACTCAGCTTTCTCTTCCGTGAATATATCGAACGCCGCTACCGCTTCCCCGCCACCGATCGCACCAGTGAAGAGGTCCTGCAGCAATTGCAACGCGCTTACTATTTTTCCGATGCTGAGATGACAACAATCCGTCGTCTTTTCGCTGTTATCGATCCTGTGAAGTATGCCTCTAATCAACCGAGTAGCCATGATATGGAATGGGTAGAAAAGAGCATGCACGAGATTGCCGAAGGACATCGGCCAATAGGGGAGAGGCAGTAAGGCCATGGTTTCTAATTTACACTTTGCATCTCCCTGGGCTTTTGCACTGTTCTTGCTGTTACCACTCATGTTGTTTTATCGAAGAAGGCATCGGCCGGCGGCACTCTACCTACCGACGTTGCAGTGGCTCAAACCACACGCCTCGCAACGTCCACGGATTACCGCTGCTGTGCTAACAAGCCTGCGTTTTGCTGCTTTAAGCTTGATGATCATCGCCCTTGCACGGCCGCAATCTGGAACTACCGAAATCGAACGACTCACAGAGGGTGTTGATATTGTCTTAACCCTGGATACATCAGGAAGTATGCAGGCAATGGACTTTGTCTCTGGTGACAAACGTCAAGATAGGCTTACTATCGTCAAACAGGTCGCTGCCGACTTCATTAAGGGAAGAGAGGCAGACCGGATAGGCATTGTTGTCTTTGGCGAAAGCGCCTTCACGCAATGTCCGCCAACTCTAGACCACCGAATCCTGCAGCGGTTTATGGATTGGATCTTCATTGGCATGGCAGGTCGGGGTACCGCGCTGGGTTCCGCCATTGCAGTGGCTAGCAAGAGGCTGGAATCCTCTACGTCACAGTCCAAAGTCATGATCTTGTTGACCGACGGCAAAAACACCGCTGGTGACATTGAACCACAGAGGGCAGCTGAGATGGCCAAGGCTTTGGGCATCAAGATCTATACGATTGGCGTCGGCTCGGATGAACCCGTGCCTTTTCCAGTGGAGGGATTTTTTGGCACGCGTATGGTGAATCGGCGTTTAGAACTTGATGAAGAACTGCTCAAAGAGATCGCCTTCACCACCGGCGGTCTTTATTTTCATGCCACGGACACAGAGTCCCTACGGAAAATCTACACCCAGATCGATGCGCTTGAAAGAACAGAGATCAAGTTCAAAGAACATCATCAGTATACGGACCTCTTTGCCACCCTGCTTATGCCAGCACTGCTGCTCATGGCCTGTGTTATGGTAACAGAGAGTACGGCGCTGCGGAGGATTCCTTGATGCGTTTGGCTAATGGCACATTCCTCATCTACTCATGGCTACTGTTAGTGCTGGGGATGATCCTGATTTACAGTCTCTTACAACAACAGAAGGCTCTGCAGAAACTTGCCACGACAGAAATCCTGCGGCAGATTCTGCCGCGGTTTCGGCCGCAACTGCGCAGGTGGCAGGCAGTCGTTGGTTTTTCTGCCATGGTCCTGCTCTTCTTCGCCTTTCTCCGACCGCAGTGGGGATTTCAGTGGATGCAAGTACGTGATAGGGGCAGCGATCTCTTTGTATTGGTAGATGTTTCCGATAGTATGCGGGCCACCGACTTCCAGCCAACTCGATTAGAACGGGCCCGACGCGAAATTGTCGATCTGTTAAAAGTATTGCAGGGTGAGCGCATCGGCCTAGTGGCCTTTGCTGGTGAGAGTCATATACTCTGTCCGCTGACGCACGATTTAGAGTCCTTCAGCATATTTCTCGACTACCTGAATACCGATCTCATTCCAGTCCAGGGCACAAATCTCGGCAGCGCCATTGAGACAGCAGTGGCGGGATTTGAACCGCAGAGTCCACGCCAAAAGAGTATCCTGCTGATCACAGATGGTGAAGACCATCAGCAAAAGTTACAGAGTGCGCTAAAAAAAGCCAATGATGCAGAGGTTAAGATTTTTGTCGTTGGTATTGGCTCACCTACTGGTGCTCCTATACCTACGGCAAATGGCAGTGGTTTTCGTAAAGACCAGCAGGGTAACGTGATTCTCACCAGGCTCAACGAGACCGTCTTAAGAGAGATCGCCACACAGACAGACGGCGGCTATGTCCGGTCGGTGGCTGGAGACCTTGATCTACAGCAAGTGTATGAACAAGGCATTGGTAGACGTTTTGGTGACAGCGACTTGCGGCAGGAACGGCGTAAACAGTACTATGAGCGCTATCAAATCTTCTTGCTTGGTGCCATTCTGCTGTTTCTACTCCAGCAGGGCATGGTTGCCAGAACGCCGGCAAAGAAACAGCTCGCGGCCCTCTTACTGTTAACGCCTCTACTTGCGCCGCAATCGCTGATTGCTGGACCCCTGAGCCAGGGCACCGAAGCATACAACAACCAGCAGTATGCCGAGGCGCTGCAAAATTTTGCCCGGGGTCAGGTAGATGATCCAGACAACGCCGCCATTCACTTCAACAGCGGCAACGCCTACTACCGTTTGGGAAAATTTTCTGAGGCGGCAGAAGCATTCAGCCGAGCGAGCAATACCCAAGACCCCTTTCTCAAGCAAGAGGCATTCTATAATCGTGGCAATGCACTTTTTCGCCAACAGCGCTATCAAGAGGCTATCGATAGTTACGAACAGGCACTGAAACTTGCCGCCGATGACAGAGAGGCAAAGCACAACCTCGAGCTAGCAAAAAAGCTCCTTGAGCAGCAACAAAAGCAACCGCAAAACAACCAGCAAGAACAAAACGAGGAATCCGAGCCATCATCCCAGCAGCAACCGAAACCTGAGGATAGCCCAGAGCAACGGCAGCAACAGCAAGGTCTTGATCAACAGACAAGGGATCGCCCAGATGAGTCAAGCCGTGACGCAGCAGAAAAGCAACCGGACACAGAAAAGGAGTTTGCTGCAGAAGAGGCCAAACAGTGGCTTGCTACCGTTGAAGAAGATGGTCGCGAAGCACTCAAAAAGGCATTACAGCTCAAGATGTGGAAGAAGCGTACACCAACAGAGGATTGGTAATGCGAGGGTTATGGCAACCGCAGATGGGGTGCTATCTGCTCATAGGCTTGTGGGCACCGACGGCGCTGCTGGCACAGACGGTGACGATCAACCCGCGTATCGAACCGACCAACCCCGTTGTCGGCCAAGTCATGCGGCTCGTGGTTGAGGTGCAAGGCGTCCAGGAAACGAGCGACCCTAAACTTCCGGAGCTTGCGGACTTCCGTCTTACATCGACCTCTACCTCCACCAGCGTTTCCATCGTCAACGGACGCCAATCTATCGCCAAACAGTATGCCTACACGCTCATACCGTCGCGACCGGGAACCTTCACCATAGACCCCATTCGTGTGCAGTACCAGGGCAAGACCTATCACAGCCAACCGCTAACCTTTGCAGTGCAGGAACGCACCACCGCCCAAAATAACGCCGCAAGTACGACGGCCTATTTTACCGGCTCCTCTGTTGATAAAACACGCGCCTATGTAGGCGAACAGATTATCTATACGTTACGCCTCTACTACCAACCGCAGATCCACGACGTAAAGTTGTCGGGACCCGAGGTCGAGGGTTTTTGGGCCGAGAGTATGGGTGAAGCAACCAACAGTGCCGAGAATGTAAAAGGCCAGCTCTATCGAGTTATCAGCTTGCAAAAGGCCTTTTATCCCACCAAGCCAGGTAAGTTGACCATCAGCCCAGCATACTTCGACTTTCATATTGTCCGGGCACAAGGCAGTCGCGATGATTTTTTCAACCGTTTTTTCCGCGATCCTTTCTTTAACGTCGGCATTCGCGAACCCGTGAGCGTAGCGAGCCAGCCACACACCATCCAAGTACTACCCTTACCCACGGCAGGCAAGCCATCAGACTTCTCTGGGCTTGTGGGCAGCTTGCGTGCTCAGCTTTCCGCTCCTGAGGGTATACGCGAAATCGCTAAGGGTAGCTCCCTAACGGTCACCACAGAGTTAAGCGGAACTATCAACCTAAAACGTGACATTGTTTCGGAGTGGAGCGAAACCACCCGCTTTAAACGCTACGATGACAAACCTGTGGTCTCAACTCAAGCGACAAAACAGGCTGGCAACAATCGCCTCTTGCAATACCGTAGTCTTAAGAGTGCCATCGTACCTCTAGAAGAGGGCGAGCTCACCATTGGGCCATTGAGCTTTAGTTACTTTGATCCACAGAGCGCCACCTACAAAAGAGCGACAACCAACTCGTTAAACTTCCGAGTTACTCCTGCTGCCGATGAAGACACCGTAACTTCCGGGGGGTTCGCAGCTAGCGACACCGTACAGACACCGCTGTCCAGCCGTAAGCTGCAACGGCTCGCTGTAGACATCCTGCCTAATCACACGGGAATCGAGACACGCGACCGCCAAAGTGTGCGGCTAACCTCACCGTTTGTACTCATCCTCTTGCTGCTGCCGTTGTTTATCGCCATCGGCTCTCTAGCTATAGGTGCAGCGAGTCGTAAAGATCCCACGACCCTGCGTGACCGTTTAAGAAAAAGTGCTGCCAAAAGAGCGAGGCAGCGACTGCAAGTGTTGCAGCGAACAACAAGAAAACGACCCGCACAAGATCGCTCGACCTACGAAGAACTCTACACCACCTTCAGTGAATACCTGAAAGAGCGGCTGTTGCTACCTACGGGCCTGGTTACCGAAGAGGAGTTGCAGAGAGCTCTGCAAGAGTACTCTCTGACACAGGAAAAACTGCAACAGGTTTCTGATCTGCTTCACGACCTTGAAGTATCGCGCCTTGGACTCCATAGCGACAAAAGTGCAGGGGATCATCTTGACGGACTCATAGCAAGGACAAAGAAATCTATTCATATTGTCCATAAGGCAACCAAATGAAACCAAGGCTTACTCTACTGATATGCTGCAACCTTGCGCTCATATTCGCTCAACTAGGGTGGGCCACTCCCGTGGCACTACAGATTGGCGAGGCCGAGACGGCCTATGCCAAAGGAGAGTTTGCCATGGCCAAGAGGCACTACCAACAGGCCTTAACAGAGATGGCCAAGCAAGGTTCGAGCAATGGCCATCTCCTCTATAACCTTGGTAACTGCCACTTTCGTCTTGGTGAGTATGGCATGGCCATGTTGCAGTACAGACGGGCAGAGCTCTTTATTCCAAATGACCAAGACCTCAAAGCCAACATAGAGACACTTGCTGACAAGCTAAAGCTTACCACTGAAGAATCGCGACCTTGGTTTGAGAACATCTTCTTTTGGATTCACCATACCTCCTTACGCACTCTGTTGTTCGTAACCCTTCTAGTGCATCTAGCTTTCTTTCTCATCATCGCTTTAAGACCGTGGATTGGCAGAAGAGCTTGGCTCAATATCTTTGCGACCGGCCTCGCCGTTTACCTACCACTGTGCATTTCCCTGTTGATTGCAAGCTGGCGGCTGAAGCAGCCAGAGGGCATCGTAGTTGCACCAACCGTGGAGTTACGCTCTGGAAGGGGAGTGGACTTCATCCCCATCCTCAAGCTGGGCCAAGGGGCAAGCTTTACCATCTTGGAGAAAAAACCAGCTTGGTGGAAGATTGCCACCGGGCCGAGGCAGGAACATAAAGGTTGGGCAAAACAGCAGCACCTTAGAGAGGTCGGCGCCTGGTCTCTACTGCAGGGACAAAACATAACCCCCTTATATGCAAAAGAAAACCAGCCAAGCGCGATTGACAGCAACCAGGCACAAAAGTAAAGTCTGCCTATGACTCAGCCGCTTCATGCGAACGTGCGCTTTTCCCTAGGTGGTCCGCTAACTCCCACTGTACGGCTGCTCATTATTATCAACGTCACCATTTTTCTGTTGATTAAGATTGCTGCTATTCATCCTAATGAAGTCTATAACATTTTAGGCCTGCGACCGGCACTGGTGACCCAGCAGCGTACCTTCTGGCAACTCATCACCTATCTGTTTCTCCACGACTCAACCTCTTGGCTCTCCTTCCACCTCATCTTTAACATGTTGATGCTCTGGTGGTTTGGGGCTGACATTGAGCGAGCGTGGGGTGGCAAGCTCTTTTTGCGTTACTACTTTCTTTCTGGAATTGCGGCGGGTCTATTGGTTGTGCTCACCTCATGGACCTCCTACAACGTCACCATCGGTGCTTCGGGTGCCATCATGGCCCTGCTACTCGCCTTTGCCATGTCCTATCCAAATCGCATTATCTTGGTCATGTTCGTATTGCCCATGAAGGCAAAGTACCTCGTTCTGGTCATTGCCCTATTGGAATTTTTCGCTACCGTGGGTTCGCAGCGAGATAACATCAGCCATGTCGCCCATCTCGGTGGACTACTGTTTGGGTTGCTGTGGTTTCTCTACTATTCGGGACGGCTGCAGTTGCCAGATCTACATAAGTTCATGCGTCATCGCCGTCGACGCGGGCGTTTACGTATTGTCCGCCCAGATCAAAAGAAAGAAGAGGACGAAAACTCATCGCCCACCTTTCATTAGAGTCGAGAGCCAGTGGGCGATCTGTTCGCCTGCTTGTTCACCGACCTCTCTTGCAGAGAGAAGATGATCGCCTCGGTCTAACAAAACTAGCTGTTTGGGTTCTGTTGCGGCACTAAAAAGCCGGTGGGCGTGGTCCATGGTAATGGTACTGTCTCTGCTCGCATGCATCACCAGTAGCGCTGGTTGAAGGGCTGCTACTTCTTGCTGCAGGTCATAACGCCTGAGATCATCAACCAGCTGCCGAGTTAATAAAAATTCTCTATGGTAGATACAGACCTTGGCTGCACCATTTGTCTCGACCATCGGCAGCTCTGACTTAAAATGCTCGAGCAGATGTTCGGTATGGCTCGGGGTGTTTATCGTCACCACCGCTTGCACCGCAGCCAGACGTTTGGCGGCAACGATGGCTGCGGCTCCGCCCAAACTAAGACCAACCAAAAACTTGGGAGAGTCAAACTGGCGGCGCAAAAAGGCAGCGGCTTGCACGAGATCATCAACGTTGGTTCTGAAGTTGGTATGAGAAAAACTGCCGCTGCTGCCTCCCAACCCCGTATAGTCAAACCGCAGCAGGGCGATGCCTTGCCTTGCCAGTGCTTCGCCAATGCGCACCGGCGCTCGATAGTCCTTGGTGCAGGTGAAGCAGGTGGCAAAGAGCCCGTAAGCCTTGGGCTCGGCTGCGGGAAGATCAAGGATCGCCGCTAAGCGTTTGCCAAGAGCACCGCTAAACGAGCAACGCTTTCTGTGGAGTTTGCGTTGTGACATCATAGGGATTCTTTGGATCTTGGCACGCTACACCGTCAAAACTGAAAAGCAAGGGCATCTTAAATAAAAAGGTATGGCCTTACTTTCAGGGATAGTTGCTTGACAGGAAAGAGATTGGGTGATTTTCTTTTATCTCAACCTACAGACACTCTAGATAGTCTGCTGCACTCGCTAGGAAAAATCTATACTCTCGCTGTTTTGGCTGCCATGCTTATAGGAAGCTGTGCAAAACAGCTCCCTATGGTTGAAAGAGCTGCGCGCGAAAACCAGATTCTCTCTGATAGTTGGCAGCAAGTCATCGATGCCCAACTCGCTCTGCTCGCTAAGGAACCAGACAACCACGATGCCTATTTTAAACTCGGTCGCGCCCACTTCCACCTTAAACAGTGGCACCAAGCAGCTACGGCACTGGAAAGCTCGATCAGCATCAACGCCCATAGCGCCGCGGGCGCCTATTATTACCTTGGCAAGAGCTACGAAGAGCTATACCAATCCGATGCAGCCATTGCCGCCTATGAGAAGGCGCTGAGCTATCAACCTGGGCTCGTCCGTAAGCTGCGCAGTAGAAGCCTCTATCGGCTGACAACGCTGCTTCTCAAACAGGGCAGATATCGAGGGGCCAAAAACCGCTATCGACAGTTGAAAAAACTGGACCGCCGGCTGGCAACCCGTCTCGACGACGCCTTCTTTCGCTGGTAAAGAGAACCATGGCCCAAACACCCCAAGAGCAGCTGGCGTTTTTTGATGACGTCGATTCAGACCAGCAACTGCCGATAGTCTCCAAGAGCAAGTTTCTCTCCGGCCTAAAGTGTGCGAAACTGCTCTGGTACCAGTGCCACGCCAGAGACCAACTACCATCTCCTGATGTCAGTCTACAAATGCTCTGGCGCCAAGGTCACGAAGTCGGTAGTGTGGCACGGCAGCTCTTTCCCAATGGTATCCGGCTAGCACCCAACCCCAAACCGTGGAGACTCCATGCCAAGAGCCTTGAAGCGCTTCGTGCAAGAAAGCCGCTGTTTGAGGCTGGCATGCTTTACGAGGGCGCTTTCGCCTTGGCCGATATCCTCGTTCCCGTGGGCAAGGAGCAATGGGATCTCATCGAGGTCAAAAGCTCGACGACCATCAAAGCAGATCACCTTTGGGACATTGCCTTTCAACTATTTATCTTTCTGGGTGCTGGCGTAAACATTCGCCGCAGCTGTATCCGATACGTCAACAGAGCGTATATTCGGCAAGGTGACTTTGACCCAAAAGCGTTTTTCGTTGAGGAAGAGGTCTCCAAACAGATTGAGCCGCTTCTCTCGGAGATCAAACCACGCCTAGAGGCGATGCAGGCTATTATTGCCAAGCCGCAACCTCCTAGAAAAGAGAGCGGGCCCCGTTGTTTTAACCCCAACACCTGCCCGCTACGTTCAGTCTGCTGGGACTTTTTGCCAGAGAGAAGTGTATTTGATCTCTACCATGGACAAGAGAGAGCCCATGAACTGGCAGAGATGGGCATCTATAAGTTAACCGACATTCCTCCGCAATTTTCTTTGACAAGGCGGCAGAACATCCAACGACAGTGTGAGCTCAGCAACAGCCATCACATCGACGCAAATGGAATTCGTCACTTCCTCAACTCATTAAAATATCCGCTGTACTTTTTTGATCTGGAGAGTTTCCAGACCGCAATCCCACTCTTGAACAACACCCATCCTTACGAACAGATTCCCTTTCAGTTTTCTCTGCACGTCGTTCCAGAAAAGGGCGACGCACCAAGGCACTATGCCTACCTTGCAGAAAACAAAAGAGACCCACGGCAGGAGTTTCTTGCTCGGTTAGAGCCTTTGCTTGGCAGCAGCGGTTCCATTGTTGCATACAACAGCGCCTTTGAGACTGCCCGTTTTAAGGAAGCTGCACAACACTACCCAGAACACCGTAGTTGGATTAAGAGTGCGATCAGCCGTTTTGTCGATTTACACCGACCCTTCTATAACTTTCACTACTACCATCCGAGCCAGCGAGGATCGACATCCATCAAAAGCATTCTCCCAGCACTCACCGATAGAAACTATGACAGGCTAGCCATCGCCGATGGACACCATGCAAGTATCGAATACATGCGCATGGCCTTAACGACCGTTGACGATGATGAGAAAAAAAGGCTACGCCAGCAACTGCTTGACTACTGTTACGAAGATACCTTGGCGATGGTTCATATCGTAGCTGCCTTGGAAGAGAAACTCCGAGAGAAAGAGCAGCAGAGCGCTTAGGCGGCGTATGGGGAGACGAGGATGGTTGTGAGTATGTTGCCAATGGTATGACGCAGATCACGTCGGTGGACAATGCGATCGATCATCCCATGTTCTAAGAGAAACTCCGAGCGCTGAAAGCCCTCGGGAAGTTTTTGTTTGATCGTCTGTTCGATGACGCGTGGGCCGGCAAAACCGATGAGCGCCTTGGGTTCAGCAAGAATGATGTCTCCAAGCGTCGCAAAGCTTGCAGCCACACCCCCGGTAGTAGGATCGGTCAACACCGAGATGAATGGCAGATGTTGCGAACGCGCCTGTGCCAGTGCGGCATTGCACTTTGCCAGTTGCATGAGAGAGAGAATCCCCTCTTGCATTCTCGCTCCACCTGAGGAGCTGAATAGAATAATCGGTTGTTTATTCTGCACAGCGAGTTCGAATGCTCGGGTAACCTTCTCACCAACCACTGAGCCCATGGAGCCACCCATAAACTCAAAGTTAAATGCGCCAATAACAACCGAGTGATTACGGATTTTACCGCTGCCGTAGATAAAGGCTTCTACTTCACCGGTCTTCTTCTGCGACGCTTTCACACGATCTGGATAGCGTTTGGAGTCTTTAAACTTTAGAGGATCTTCCGGTTGGATTTCACGATCGATCTCAGTAAAACTGCCGTCGTCAAGCACCATCTGAATGCGTTCTCTGGCAGAAATCTTGAAATGGTAATTGCACTTCGGGCAGACACTGAAGTTCTTTTCAATATCTGCCTGCATAAGGATCTCGCCGCAGTCTGGACACTTGGACCAGAGCCCTTCAGGCACATCACGGGTGTTTTTCTTGCGCGTAACAATGCGCGGCGGTTTGATTTTGCTAAACCAGGAAGCCATAGACTCTCTTAGGCAATACTAAAGCTACCTCCCGCACGGAGCAAACGGATACGACCATCGCTGACCTCTGCCAACTCTCGCTCAACCTCCTCTTGGTAGGGAGCTTTAAGGTGGTAGATATGGATCTTGACCCGCGGGTTGTCGATCTTCTGGAGCTCCTCTTTAAGCAGATCGGTTGTCAGGTGCCGTGCCCGCATGGCCAGCGATACTAGCCTATTTGGCAGGGAGGTTTCAAGTAGGATATGATCCACCTGCCTCTCAGCCGCAAGCTGCCAGATAGCCTCGGTAGGACCGGTATCACCTGTATAGAGGAGACGATTTTTCGGGCCGCTGATGAGATAACCCATGGTCGGACCGGGGTGGTTGACCTCGCACGCTTCAACGGTGACCGGATCTGCGGAAACGTTCTCAATCGTCATGATGCTGCCTGCAGTAATGGGTACAAAACGAAAAACTGGCCGCTGTGGGGTTGGCAACTTGGTGAAGTCCGGCCAGATAACGCCATTGAACAGATGTTTATGGATAGCAGCGAGCACCTTTTTGTGGGCAGAGAGCGTGATGGTGTGGCGTAAAGGGTCAAAGACGTTTTCACCCATAAAGACCAGATCTTTAGTATGATCGAGATGGGCGTGGGTTAGATAGATTGTCTTTAGGTTGCGTTGCGTTTCTATAGAGAGCAGCCTCGCCGCCGAACCCGCGTCAAAGAGGATCGTATCTCCCAACATGAAACTACAGGGATGCACACCTGGGGCTTCGCTACCGCTGCAGCCAAGAACTTTAAACTCCATGGCCAATAGATCGACTCACTTTTCTATAGCATCCCATGCTGCACTGACAAAATGCAATCAAAAAGCTCGCAAACTGAGAGAGATTTTTGCAACTGCAGGAGAAAGTGTTAAGAGAAAGCATGGGCTGTCTGATCAAAGCGGAAAAGCTGCAAAAATATTACCGTAGTGGTCGTCATAAAACTGCAGCCATTCACCCCCTCGATTTTGAGGTTGCTAGAGGGTCTCTCTTTGCCATTCGTGGCAACAACGGTAGCGGCAAATCTACTCTAGTACGGCTTGTCGCCGGCCTTGCCGAACCTACAGCAGGAACCCTGCTTATCAACACCCTGCCACCCCTGCAGAGCCGACGTCGCCTTAGAACAACCGTGGTGCTTGAAGGAGATCGCAGTTTCTATTGGCGTTTGCGCGTAAAACAAAACCTCCGCTTCTTCAGCGCTCTCTACAACCTATCGTTCAAAGAGTTCAAAACCCGTCTCGCCAGGCTGGCAACGCAGTGGTCTTTTACCCATCTACTCAACCAACGTGTGGAAGCGCTCAGTGCCGGCAATAAGAGAAAGCTCGCGCTCATGCGAGCTCTACTAGTGCAGCCTGAGCTACTGCTGCTCGATGATCCATGCAGTGGTCTCGATGCAGACAGTGTTGCACAGCTAAGCCAACTGCTTGTCGAGTTAAAGCAAGGTGGCACGACTATCCTCTTTACTGTGGCCGATAGCACAACCATGGCAGAGATCGAAGATGCAAGGTTAGATCTCTCGCAAACGAAGCGTACCGACCGATGATATTAGGCACAAAAAGTATTCAGATATTGATGGCTTTCATTGTTAAAGATGCACAACTCTATTTGAGTTATCGGGCAGTTCTTGTACTCAACCTCTTCTCAGTTCTCTTTGCGGTTGCTACCTATTTTTTTATGGGTGAAACTCTACACGGATCGCTTGGTGCGTATGGCACTCGCTACTTTCCCTTTGTGATTCTCGGTATGAGCGTCTCAACCTTTTTGTTGGCGGCCACAGGCGGGCTCGCCGCCAATCTCAGCCAAGAAATGCGTAGTGGTACGCTTGAGGCGATCCTGGCAACGCCACCCTCGCCTACAGCTGCCTTGCTCTGTATGTCAGCGTGGAACTTTGTCTACGCCGTGGCTATCAGCTTGGTCTATCTGATTGCGGCGATTTGCCTCTTTAACCTGCAGCTGCAAGCGAGTGGCCTGCTCGCGGCAGGGGTGGTACTGCTGTTTGCCTTTCTCTGCTTTTATGCTCTGGGAATCTGTGCCGCCGCTTTTGTGTTGCGCTTCAAACGTGGGAATCCCATACAGTGGTTGCTGGGCTCGCTACAAGTGTTGCTCGGCGGGGTTTACTTTCCCATTGAACAGCTGCCGCCGTTTGTGCAAAAAGTCGCCATGCTTCTACCCCTGGTGCATGCGGTCGAAGGCACCCGTCAGGCACTGCTGCTAGGCGCTGATCTGTCGCAACTCGGACCAACCATCCTGTTGCTGGTATTGCTAAGCGTCGCCCTCTTGCCTCTCGGCCTGTGGTTACTCAAACACAACCTCAAACAGATCCGCCTACACGGCACCTTCTTACAACACTAGATGCCCTAAATTCATACCGTCAAAATTGACCTTGACAGGAGTAGGATTATTTCCTACTATAGAGAGTATGAAATCTTCCCCGGTCAAAAAGGCTAGCATTACCCTACCAACAGAGTTGGAAGCGGGTCTTAAGCAACTCGCAAAAAAGGAACATCGTACCTTCAGCGGTATCCTCCAAGAGGCTGCACGCTACTACCTAGGTGTCAGAAAACTGGAGGCAATACAATCAAAGTTAGCTGGTAAAGCACGAAAGTTGCACCTAACTTCAGAGGATGACATAGACCGTTTGGTGCATGAACTAAGAGAGAAATGATCGTATGTGATACGAACGTGCTTATTGCAGCGTTCGTTTTCCCGGGCGGCTTCCCAGATAAAATACTACGTGCTATTCTAGCAAGTCGTTTTCAACACGCTACCTCTCCAGATATTCTTACTGAATTTCGTTGCATAGTAGGAAAGAAATTTTACCTAAAGAAAGACGAAATTGAGGAAATCGTTTCCGTCATTACTACTCATAGCACGATGGTCTATCCTACGGAGCGGCTCTCTGTGGTAGAGAAGGACGAGACAGATAACCGCATTTTGGAGTGCGCCATAGAAGCTAGAGCTCAGTGGCTCATTACCGGAGATCGACGACACCTCCTGCCACTCAAAGGCTACAAAGATGTTAAGATCGTCTCGCCGAGAGATTTCGCGCTAATACAGGGCCTGACCTGAGAGGATACAGCTGACGATCGCGAATAATCTAGGTTAGTACAGGATACGAATAAGATCTTTGTTAAGAGTGCTAACTGCCTGGGTGACGCCAAACTGCTTTTGTTGTTCACAAGGAGTGAGTTTGGCAAATGCCCCTGGACGATAACCAGGCGCATAAGTCTGATTGCCGGCGCTGTATGGCGACAGGGGCAGAGCCAAATTAGGACCGCCTATCGGCATACCCAGAGCCGATTGCAGAGCAAGATTGGCGTAGCTATCGAAGGCGTTGCGACCCAGCTTGCCACCGGTTAATTCATGTATGAGATAGGCACGCGGGATGATGTTGGCTGCGCCACGCAGCAATCGAGAGGTAAAAGAACCCTTGCCAGTAAAGACACTCAAAAAAGGCTGCAGTGGATTTCCGTTTGCACCAAAAGCGCTGCCGAGAAGACGATCGCGGACTTGTGCACCTGGAGAGTTGGCAGCAAACGGCTGGTTGTAACCAAGACCATAGGATCCCCGAGAGTAACCGTAAGACCGACTATAGGGATCGATCGGTAACGGGGCATAACCGCCGTTGGTCCAACCGTAAGTACCTCCCTGAGAATAAGGAGAAAATCCGGGTTGGTACCAAGACTGTGCAGACGCTGGCTTGCCCTTAAATGACACCGTTGCCAATAAAATCGCCATGCCTGCAAGCATCGCCAAGGTCTTGCCATCTCTATACAGCATCCACCACCTCTCCCTCTTCATCCAGCAGCACCTCTCCCTCCTCGAGTTCGATCGACTCTTGCTCACCATCGCTCGTAACAGCAATGCTTACCCTCTTTTGGTCACGCTTGCTTTGAAACGATAGACGTAGTTGGTCGTCGCCAAAGGCACCTAGTTCAACTTCATACTCACGCAAACGAAAGTTAGCCCTTTGCGGTTCAGGATTGTCATGGAGACGAACTTGGAAATCGACCGCCTGCGATGTCTGGGTCAAACCACCAACTAGAGTGAGGCGGATCGCCTCTTTAACCGCGTCAATGCCAATGGGACGATCAAACATTAACAGGATTTTCTGATCAGGATGTAGCTCAACGTTACGCTCGGCAAAGAGATCTTCTGGGATGGTAGAGACAATCTTGGGGTTCTTCACCCCTGGTGTGCTCGCTGTTTCAAAGGTGGCTTCGACGTCCCGTTGGAGTCGGTTGCCCTCTTCATCCACAAACTCTTCTCTATCTACCACTGCCGAGATCGAGACGCGATGAAAACCCTGATCAAGAGGATCCAGCGGTGCAAGTGCCACACGAGTTTTAATCTGCTTTTTGTCCCTGCCCTGACCTGTCTCTTCATCAAGGATGTAGACACCGATACGCTTGTTGGTACCGCCGTCTTCACTCGCGACTGTTTCCTCACTCGTGGCGTTTTCGCCTGTTGCATCACTCTCCGTCTCTCTGTCGTCAGCCAACGAGGGGCTCTGGCGCTTCGACGCGGTAGAACTAGGCCGATAGTTACGACCCAAGTACACCAGTTTAAAGTAGTCAGGGTTGATAAACTCCTCAGGAATCCTGCCCTCGGACATAAAGGTGACAATAATCGCAGTGGAGCGGGACACCTCCTCTTCACCCTCATCTGGGAAGGTCTGATCGACATAAAAGGGGCTTTGCTCACAGGCGATCGCAACTGTCGCAACGGACACGAATAAAAGCAGCTCGCGCAGCTTCTCGGCACCAAGATGGAACATAGCCATATCTGCTGCAACCTTTATACCACGGCAGAGAGGGGATCGGCTTCGAAAGATATTCGTTAATGAAAATAAAAGGTTGGCACGAAAACAGCGCTGTCTTCCAGAGTTGCGTCAGAGCGGCTGACAATCAGCAGCTGCGACAGTTTTGCGTATTATTCGAGAATCTCAAGAACGTAGCGCTTGTTCATCTTGCCGCCCACGGCATCTAGGATGGTACGGATGGCGTTGGCGTTGGCGCCCTTCTTACCAATTACCTTACCAATATCGTCTTTAGCTACTTTGAGCTTGATCACGGAGGTGTGGGTGCCATCGACCAACTCGACCTCAACCGCGTCGGCATCGTCCACAAGCGACTTGGCAATGATTTCTACAAGGCCCTTCATCTTCTGCAAGAAAAGTTTAATTATTTCAAATATTTATTATTCAATGCTAACACTGCTGCAAAAAAAAAGCAAGCTGAGCTGCGCTTGCCGCGGCCATGCCACCACAAAGACAAAAGGCTTGTATTGAAAGGGCGTTGCAGCATAATGGGCCGCCTGAATCCGAGCAACCGACCATATACACCATCAGGAGGAGTCCTCATCCACTTCCTAAAGAGGGCGCGGCTGCACCTGCTGCTCTTTGTGCTCACCTGCATCTCGACCACGTTGGTGCAGGGTGTGGCTTACTCGATCTGCCTGATGGCCATTCTGCTACTGCACGAACTTGGACACTACATCACTGCGCGCTATTATGGCGTGGCTGCCTCGCTACCCTACTTCATTCCTTTCCCCCTCAACATCTTTGGCACCTGTGGTGCGGTCATCAAAATGCAAGGGGTGATTCCTAACCGCAAAGCGCTCTTTGACATCGGCATCATGGGACCGGTTGCTGGCGTGGTGGTTGCTCTGCCGGTGACGATCGTAGGCATTGCCCTCTCAGAGGTACTGCCCGCCGCAGAATTAGAAACGGGATACCTACGTCTGGGAGATTCATTGCTCTTCGCCACCCTCACCCATATCATCCACGGGTCGCTGCCTGAAGGAAGCGATCTCTTGCTACACCCAATTGGTTTCGCGGGCTGGGCGGGGATGTTTGTCACGGCCCTCAACTTGATTCCCATTGGTCAACTTGATGGCGGCCACATTGTCTACGCGCTCTTTTACAAAAGCAGCGCCAAGATCTATCGTTTGGTTTTTCTCGCCTTTGTTATCTTGACTGCCTTTTTTTCGCCGGCATTTCTGGTGTTTCTGCTGCTGATCTATTTCTTGGTAAAGTTAAAACACCCACCCACTATGGATGACTCTCAGCCGATTGATCGGCGCCGCTTTGTCTTTGGCATCCTCGGAGTGATCTTCTTTCTCATCACCTTTCCACCCGTACCAATTCAGCTCGGTCCGGCTTAGACACGCTCGTAGGGATCAAAAAAGCGTTTGTACTCATTGAGCGCAAAGCGATCGGTCATGCCGGCGAGGTAATCACAAATCATTCGTGCCATGGACGTGCCAGCAATACACTTCTCCCGGTACTGCCGTGGCATCTGTTCTTCGCGCTCCATGTAGGCGTTAAAGAGGTCGGTGAGAATACGCCGCGCCTTTTCTTCCATACGGATTACGCGCCAGTGCTTATACATGTTTTGCATAAGGTGATCTTTTAGTTCCTCTTTCTTTTTTTCCATGGCAGCACTAAAACCAATGAGACGGCCTTTATGAGCACGCACATCTTGTAGCGAGTCTATTTTATGCTGCTTAAGATTGGCTGCACTGTTTTCAATAAGATCGTGAACCAACATGGCAATCATCGTTGAAATGATGACGTGCTTAAGCTCTTGCGCACTTCTATTGCTGTGACGTTTATGTACCTGCTGTTGCGCTTCACGAAAGAGGGTTACCTCTTCGAGTTCGGCAGCAGATAAGAGCTTACCTGAGAGGCCGTCATCAACATCGTGGTTGTTGTAGGCAATCTCATCGGCAATGTCGGCAATCTGTGCCTCAAGGGGTGAAGACTCATGCGGATGAAACTCGGCTTGTGTCTGGACGTTGTCGTAGGGGGTGGAGTGTTTGGCAATACCTTCACGTACCTCATAAGTGAGGTTGAGACCACGGAAACCCGGATAGCGAAATTCCAGCAGATCGACCACACGCAGGCTCTGTAAATTGTGTTCAAAACCGCCGTGATCACGCATCAACTCATTCATCACCCGCTCGCCAGCATGTCCAAACGGTGTATGCCCAAGATCATGCGCGAGAATGACCGCCTCGGTATAGTCCTCATTGAGAGAGAGTGCCCGGGCAATCGCCTTGCCAATCTGTGCTGCCTCAATGGTATGGGTCAGACGGGTGCGGTAGTGATCGCCCTCGTGGTTGACAAAGACCTGAGTCTTATACTCCAAACGACGGAAGGCGGCAGAGTGGATAATACGATCACGATCGCGCTGGAAGTCCGTACGAAAGCGCGGTGGCGGCTCGGTCTTTTGGCGCCCACGAGAGTCTGCACTCTTTAAAGCATAGGCCGCCAGCCACTGCTGTTCTCGGGCCTCTAGTGCATCACGAAGTAACATGGTATCCGCAGCCTCGCCCATACCATACTCCCTGTACTGCGTCCACGCTGATCAGCAGCCAACAGGCGCTTGGCTGCGGCGTTGCCATCCCGGCAGCGATCTGATAGGGAGCATCTGTGTCAGGAGAGAGCATTGCCGCACCACAGCCTTAAGAGACAACATCGCTTCTGCCGCCTAACCTTGCCCTTGTTGCTTGGACTAAGCCTTGCCACCATCTCGGCACCCGGGCTGCGTGCTGAGGCAAGCGAGCCCGAGACCGCAAGGACCCAGCCGCCAAACCACGCGGGCAACCTAATCTTTGGCATCCAGCAGGGCTGGCACATCTTTCTTGACGACCAACTCTTCTCGGGCAGCCTGCTTGAAGACGCACCTACTTATGGGCTGCGACTCGGTTATGCGCTGTTCAACTTTATCGATTTGGAGCTGGCGCTCTCTTACGTGCGCACCGATGCTGCTGCCATCGATGTCGATCTGTTTACCTACCACGGTAGCGTGGTCGGCAATCTCTTTGCCAACCACTTTTGGACGCCTTACGCCAGCGTCGGTCTTGGTGGTTATACGTTAGACGCCTCTATTCCAGATGTTTCTGATACGGATTTTTCATTGGCGTATGCGGCCGGCCTCAAGTGGTTCTTCTTACGCTCTGTTGCTTTGCGCGCCGAGGTACGCGGCCTCACCCTACTGAGTGAATCTGAGACCAACTTTGAGTTTACCCTTGGCCTGGTTGGCTACATCGATCTCTTTAAAGGTAAGTCTGATCGTGATGGTGATGGCATTGGGGATTCAGCAGATGCCTGCCCCAAAGAGGCTGAAGACCGTGATGGCTTTGAAGACGAAGATGGCTGCCCGGACCTAGACAATGATGGTGATGGTATTGCCGACAGCAACGATAAGTGTCCTAATGACGCCGAAGACCTGGATACCTTTGAAGATGCCGACGGCTGTGTCGACGCTGACAACGATGCCGACGGAATCGTAGATACCAAGGATAAGTGCCCAAACCAGGCAGAAGACAAAGATGGCTTTGCCGATGACGATGGTTGTGTGGATGCCGACAATGACGAAGATGGTGTCGCTGATATTGCCGATTTGTGTCCCAACGATGCCGAGACCATCAACGAGTTTCTTGATAAAGATGGCTGTCCCGACACAGGGTTGCAAGAGTTTGCCGGTGTCATCGAAGGCATCAAATACAGTAGCAGCAGTAGCCTTATTGATGTCATCTCCTATCCGGTTCTCAACCGCGCTGCTGAGGTGCTCATGGAGCGTCCGGAAATCCAACTCACCATTGAAGGGCATACAGATAGCACCGGCAGCGATGCCCTCAACAAAAAGCTCAGCCAAGAGCGGGCCGAGGCTGTACGACAGTACCTTATATCCAAGGGTGTCGGCCCTGATCGACTTAAGGTTATTGCCAAGGGTGAAGCCGAGCCCATTGCCGACAACCGCACCGCTGCAGGTAGAGCGCGCAACCGACGTATCGAGTTTAAACTAGAACTCCCCAGCAAAGAGCAGGCAGAGACAGCCCCTAAGAAACCCTAATCAATTCGAAATTTCAGGTGATTTCAGAGTACAGCGAGCCGGCGCACCAGGGAGGTGATGGTCTCTTTATCGATGTCGTTGATGCGAGTGAACTGTACTCCCATACCCGGGTTGCGGCTTGATTCGGTTTTTTTGTTGACCCAAATGACCTTGCCAGCAACCTCGATGGTCTGTTGGCCTTCTGGCAACGTAAACTGCAAGGTAACTTCGCTTCCAGGTGCCAGCGGTTTTTCTGACTGAATAAAAATACCGTGTTGGCTAATATCGGTGGCGTACTCAAAGAGGAAGTTGCCTGCAAATTGACAGTCTACCTGCAATTTTAGCGGCACCCGTGTGGCTTTACGTTTTTCCTGTGTTGCCATGAGCTAGACAAATGTCAAAGCGAGATGGGTGTCAAGGAAAATCAGGCTTAGTGGTCGTTGCTCGTACTTTGATTTGCAGGCAAGATGCCGTGATGCACAAGCTTTTTGTAGAGCCGTTGACTGCCTGTACGCAACCAGCGCTCATAGAGTCGCAGGATGTCTTCATTGCTGGTGAGCGCTTTTTCTTCACTGATGTGCGACAGCAAGTCTACCAAATAGTAGAACTTCGCTGCCAACTCACCATAGAGTGAAGCCGACAGGGAACCACGCACCAAGGACTCAAGGCTGGCATAGGCACTGCCCCCCATAGAAATGTAATAGTCCACATCCACAAGCTTGTGGTTAAGGCTATCGCTAAAAAAACCACTGACGTAGAGAGCCACATCGCCCACCCGCTTTAGCAGCTGCAAGCGCTGCTGGTGGGGGATGTCTTGGGTGGATTCAAGAAAGAGGCTGGCAAGGGTCTCGGAATCGCGCTTAAAAAGCTCCTCAGCACGAGCAAAAGCGTGCAACAGGTTGACCAGATAGTGGGTAGTCTCCTGCTTAAGCTGCAAACGCTGCCGGCGGGCAGTACGCGCCACCAGATCGTGGAAGAACTCCGGTAGTGGGGTATGGGCAATGGTGGTTCTGTCCCTAGTGGCTCTTGTCATCCTCCCCTCCTTTAAGTCGCTTGATGACAATCTGCACGAAGAAATTATCTCATTGTTTTCTTTGCATTATAACGTAATGGCGCGGTGGTGGTCAAGCCGCTCCCTAAGCTAACTATTTAACAATATTGACAAAGATTGGTTTGTCTGATCCAGTGCCGACATGCTCAGGCCGCGTCTCTGTTGCTCTTTGCTCATCGGCTTACTGTGCTGGTTCTCATCGACTGAGTACGCCAACGCGAGGTTCCTCACCGGCCCCACAAACCCCTCTCTCACCAACCAACGCGGCCAAGGCCATGTGGGCCTGATCTATGACTTTAGTAAGAGCGGCGACTTCTTCGACGCCTCCGGCAACCGTCAAGATACCAGCAGCGGTCTCTTTCCGGGAGGACCCCAGAGGTTTGTTGACCACAGAGCGCAGCTCTTTGCCAATTACGGCATCACCGACACGCTTACCCTCGCCATTGAGTTGCCACTGGTCTACCGTTTTGAGCAAGAAGTTTTGGATGGTGAAGATGTCGGTCTCGGTGATATTCGTCTCTGGCTTCTCTACCGTCTTTTCCGTTGGCAGAGGCTAGCGCTCGAAGGCGGTCTACGTATAGAGGCAAAGTTTCCCTCAGGAGAGAGCGGCATTGGTCTGTTGAACAGCAGCGCCAGTGCATCGCGCGAGCTGCCGCTTGGTAGTGGGCAGACCGATCTGCTGCTGGCGCTGCAATTTAGCAAGGCGTTGGGTCCGTTGCAGTTTAAAAAAGAGCTGGGATTTCGCCTGCGTCTTGCTGCCCAAGTTGATTACTTGCAGGCCTTTCAGATCGGCATCGATCCAACCCTCGGGTTGATAAACCAAGCCGTTGGCAACCTCAGCGTTGATTACGGTGAGGAGTTTCTCCTCAACCTGCTAGCCACTTGGCCGTTCTTAAAGCGATATCAGTTAGGCGTTGAAACCGCGTTACTCTACTTTCTCTCTGGTGAGTTTGACAGTTTCACGATTGATTTCACTTCCATCAGTAAAAGCAAGGCATCCCTACCCGAGGGATACCTCTGGACGATCAGTCCTTTTGTCGGCTTCAACTTATTCAAAGACTTTGAGCTGAGGTGCAGCGTTGAAATACCCCTACTAGGAGAAGATGTACCGGTAATCGCTCTGGTCGATTCCTTAGTAGGACTGCACTACATTTTTGGCGTCACCTATGCGTACTAGCACTCATTTTCATAAGCTCAAACAGGGCATCGGGACCTGCCACAAAGAGCTCTACCTGATTTTCTTGCTGGCGTGGCTGATCTGGCCAAATCTGGCTGCGTCAGCAACCGAGTACAACTATCCACAAGTCAAGTGGCTAACTACCGAAACAGAGCACTTTGTCATCCATTACCATAAAGGGGTTGAGTGGACGGCACGTAAGGTATCTCTAGTAGCTGAAACCGCCTTTGACCGTGTAACCAAAATCTACGACTATGTTCCTAGAGGTAAAACCCATATCTTTGTGCGTGATCTTGAAGATCGTGCCAATGGTTTTGCCGTCTGGCATCTCAATTGGATCACCATCTGGGCCAGCAACTCGCTCTTTCCCCTGCGTGGACGACACGACTGGATCTATGGCACGTTGGTGCACGAGTACGCCCATATCGTCAGTCTGCAGAAGAGCGCCATATTTGGCCGGCTCATTGACAGTATTCGTATCGGCGGCCTCGAAGATGAAGATACCAAAGCCAACATCGACGTTGGCGCCAGCCTCTCTGTTGCTGCCAACCCTGCACCCCGGTGGTGGGCGGAAGCCGTGGCCCAGCTGGATACAGCAAACAGCGGTTTTGCGCCGTGGGACAGCCATCAAGACATGTTGCTGCGCGCTGCCATTCTTGAAGACAACACCTTAAGCTTTGATGAGATGCATAACATCCGCGTACGCCAGCACTTTGGTGCTGAGCTGCTCTACAACCAAGGTTTCAACTTTATCACTTATCTTAGCAAGCGCTTTGGTAGCGATGTCAGTCACCAGTTGGCACACAACCAACGTCGCCAACGCCATCTTGACTTTGAAAAGAACTTCAAAGAGCTCTTCAAGGTTCCGGCACGCAAACTCTACGACGACTGGTTAGAGACCACCCGTAGCCACTACCAAAAACAGGTAGCAGCGATTCAAGCAAATCCAGTGCAGGGAAGAGGTTTACAACTCATTGACCGCGATAAACTTGCCAAGATCCAAGACCCAAAAGAGCGTGCCTACAAAGATGGTCTATGGAACTTTGATCCACGCTATTCACCCGATGGCCACTTCTTTGCTTACGTCAGCCAGAATAAAATCATCGTCAAATACCTACATCAGCCCTTTGATGTTACCCAGATTGAGGGCTCTGGAACCGATGTGCAAAAGGCGCTGCTACCCACAGAGCAAGTTGCACCGCAGCAGTATGGCCACCGCGTTACCACCATGAATGCTGACAACGATAAAGGAGCCGACTCGAAGAGCGAGAGCTTAGAGATGGAGTTTAGCTTTAAAGGACGTTGGTACAGCTTCTCGCCAGAGGCAAACTACCTGGTGCTGTCGCGACGTAAATCAGAACTCCTCGGTGGTTATCCCTACTATGATCTCTACCTAGTTGATCTACGTCAGGCACAGGCGTTGGCGAGAGAGTACCGCCGGAGCATGGCGCAGACAGCGGACCCTGTTACACGAAAAGTGCTGCACCACAACTTCCAAAAACAGGCCAGCCGAGTGCAGCCAGAGATCAAACGTCTTAGCCATCGTCTGCGTGCTATCATGCCCAGTTGGTCACCTGATGGCGCACGCCTAGCCTTTGTTACCAACAGCGACGGCACACGCACATTGCAACTCGCCACCTGGGATGACGAGCACAACCTAACGCAGATCCGTCCCCTTACCGACCATGGCAACGGTGCCCAGGCGTTGGATCCCACTTGGTCTGCGGATGGCCGCAACCTCGCCTACCAATTACTGCTGGATGGTAGTACTGCCGGTGACATCTGGCTTTACGATTTTGCTAGTAAAAATCACACTCCTCTCCTGCAAGATGCCAAGGTCGACTTTCGTGATCCCACCTGGTCGGCTGATGGCCGCAGCTTATATCTTAGTGGCGATTTGCATGGCATCTTTCAGATCTACCGCTTTGACTTGCAAACGCGGCAGCTCACTCAGATTAGCAATGTTACCACGGGCGCTTTCCATCCCTTTTTTCAAGCTAACCGCAAAGAGCTGCTCTACAGTCGCTTCTCCAGTTTTGGCTTTAAACTGTTTTTGTTGCAGCCAAACCACCAAACCCTACCGACGGTCTCGATGGCCGCGGCAACGCCTCCACAAAAAACCATCGACTACCCAAAGATTGATGCAAAACCCTATCGGCTGACCCTAAGACCCCTGCGGCTCTTTCCCACGCTTATCTATGAAGACCGTCAGCCCAAGGCTGGTTTTAGCTTGCAGCTCTCTGACTACCATGAAGAACACAACCTCTTTGCTGGCGCTGTCTTTGGACAAGATCAAGATTACACCTTTAGTTACCGTAACCGCAGTTGGTATGTCGATCTTTACGTCGCCTACTCAAAGTTCATCCGCTTTAGCGATGACCTTTTACTGATAGACGATGGCGATGGTGTTAGTGACGAACCGCAGACCAACCAAACCTTTGATATCAACTTTGTCACCGCCGCGCTCATCCAACGTCTCTATCCAACCGAGTTCTTGCGTGGTGAGCATGAATTTTCCCTAAGCTACAACCTGCGCTTTGTCGACTCGCAGCTTGGCATTCCGCTGCTGCTCGATCCTGCCGATCCAGCCTCTTTTGGTACCGACTTCAACCTCATTACCAACCACGGCGTTGCCTTGGAGTGGCGCTACAGCTACTTTCGTGACCCCTTCAAGCCTCAGAACGATGTCAACCCCCGTGGGGGCAGGGAGCTGCGCCTTGCCTACAGCCACGTCTGGAGCGATCTCTCGGTTGCCGATAGCAGCCTTGATCCAGCCGTAGACTCCTACGACTTCAACCGCTTTGTTTTGAACTACACCGAATACGTGCCCATGCCCGGAGCGCAGGAGCACACTTTTGAGATTCGTACTGTAGCCGGCTACATCGATCGTGACGTCAACGTCAACGATGAGTTTTTTGCCGGGGGCCGTTTGAACTTCCGGGCCTTTGGTGACATCAACGCCAACAGCACCTTTTATGGTTATGAGGACTTCAGTATCCGTGGTGAGACGCTACTGCTGCTCTCTACCAGCTATCGTTTTCCACTGCTACGGAACATTGCCAAGAAGACCGGCGTTCTCTATCTGGACAGTCTCTACAGTGCCTTCTTTGTTGAGCTGGGCAATGTCTGGAATCATGGCGAGAGCAAAAACTGTCAGCAGGTGCCTGCGGGTGCGGCAACCGATTGCAGTGATGGCAACGTGCTACTTGCAGACATAGGCGCAGAGCTGCGTCTTAAAGCCTTTCTCTTTAATGACTTTAATCCATGGAACAGCATTTTGCGCCTGGCCTACGGCTTTCAGGATAGTACGGAATTTGGCTTTAGCGATGATGATCTGCCACTACGTTTCTTCCTTGGCATTGGCACGGACTTTTAGAAATCATCATCTGCGTCGCGGCTTGTGCTGGCTTCAAGCTCGTCACGAATAAGCTTGAGGACATTGAGGGCGTCGGCAATAGCACGTTGTGATTGTTGTTGAGCGTTTGCAACTCTTGCATGCATATACTCAAAATCAATGTGGGTATGTGTAGCGACTAAGGTTCCGAGTCTCTGCACCGCATTGTCGAGCGCGTAGTGTAGGTTAACTCTCTCGACCTCTGTAGAACGATCTAGACTGATTGCAGTGGATGTCGTCGGCGATGGATCATCTATAACGCCCGTCGCTACCGCGTGCCGCCTCACGATGGTCACTACGGCATGAGCTAAACTGGGAATTGGTGAATCATCTCTGCCAGACTGCCCGCTCTTAGTTCTGAGCTCTTGCTCAATCATATCCATGAGGAGAGGCAAATGTATGAGCCCTCCTGAATTGCCAAGAACAACCGCTGGTGTGAGCTGCAACTCTGCGCCGGTAAAATGGTCTGTGACCCTGCCTCTTGAGCCTCTCTCTTGCATGACATAATCATACATAGAATCTTGCATGCGTGAGTTACCTGTAGCTAATTCAAGGTCGAGCTTGACCCAAGCCTGAAATGCTGCTTGCCTCACTCCATCACGCCAATGCTGAGCTTGACCACTGGCAGAGTTTGCTGGAATACCTAGAACAAACCTCTCCAAATTTTTCATGGCATCGTCGCCACCCACTGCTGCAATGGCATGGAGGACTTGGACTTGAAACCCTTCGCTTGCGTTTCCATCTAACGGAGACTGCATCAATAAATTCAGACCATTTATGATTTGCTGCCTCCGTTCTGAATCGCTCTTAGCGCTCTCAACAAGCCAGGATATGGCATAAGTAGTAGTGTCCGTTACTACACGGTCGTAAAACAAATATACATATAAGAATCTAGTTGTTCCATCAGCGTCGAGCTGGCCCATGCGATCGATAATGATTCTACCAAAGATGTTACGTCCTGACGGGCCAATGGCAAAAAAAAGTTCTTTTAGATCATCAAATTCCAGGAATGGATTACGAGCGATAAGCTGATTAGCAGCCTCTATTATCATGTCTTCTGCGGAGCCGATAGAGCCGTCTCCCTCATCGTGCAGATCACCCCACCTCTGTAGCAACCGATGCAACATGGCTTCAAGTTGCGCTTCACTCTGCGTTTCCGCATAGACGGCTGAGCCCACCAAATCCATAGCAGCCCTCAATTGCCGCCGTTCGGCACTGATCGACATCCAATTCTCTGCAGGCTGATTCAAAATGTCTTGCAGAATGGCATCAACATCGAGCGGCGCACCCTGTGGATGGTTGAGACGAATGCTGTCCAAAGTCCATTCAAGCACATTAGTGACCGTAAACCTTTCGCCAATGGGGCCAGCGTGGGAAAAACGCGGGTTGGCGGCAATCTCTAACCAGAGATCCGAGGCAACTATGGCGTAGCTCTCTTTAACTTCTCCAGGAGGCAAGGAGCGCAAAAAAATGGGCAATAGCAAAACCGCATGAAGCGGTGGATGGATGAGTCGCGTCTTGGTCGCTTCGTCTACGTCATCCGTGAGCAGATAGTAATCGGCAACAGCCAGTGCGGCCCTTAAGGCAAGGGGTGTGGCAATCGTTAAGAGAATGCCCACGGCTTGTGCACGCAAGTCCATGTCTGGCAGACCGTTAGAGAAGGGTTGATCCTCAGAGTTGAGCCCTTTGCCAAAACGGCTAAGCTGCGTGAGGGCTGCCTCATCTGTCGGTAGAATCTGCGCCAGTTCATCGAGAGCGCATCGTTGCAGGTTAGGATCTCCACTGTCTAGATCCACAAAGGCTTGTAGGAGGGAAGACTCTTGTGCCTCAGTGAATGCCGGCTCCTCCACCAACACCAGTTTTGGCTCGCCATCCCACGGCTGTTGCCGGGCTTGAGCCGTGGCTGTTGCTACTCCAGCAATCGGTACGGCAAAACAGATTGCAATGAGCATGTTAGCCATGATGTTGGATTGTGCTGGCATGATCTATGCTCTCCCCATGCTAGGTCGCTCCCTGACTATACAGGCCCCAGCATGGTATCTGCTGCCGCTATAGCAGAAAATGACGCATTTTGCCAATCTGGGTCGGGCGGGCCTCTGATGAGACATGATGAGGACTTTGGGCGTCGCACACCACGCCCCACTACAGCTTATCGCCTGCTAAGTCCGCAAAAAGGCAAAACATGTTACTATGAATCCGTTGGCGCAGATCTTGCTTCTGATGATGGCACGAACGGGAACTTACGGATTTGGAGAGTGAACCATGTTCAATTTACTAAAGGGAATATCCTTTCTCATCCTAATCGCTTTTGTTATTTCGCCGGTGGCCGCTTCTAGTGAGGAATTAGTTGGTCCGAAAGCTGTTGTCATTACCGTGACAGGAGGCACCATAGAGATCAAACCTGATTGGGGGTGGCAGAAAAGCAACAGTGATCTGGTCTTAAGGATCGTCAAAACCCGTAAAGGTACTGATCGTACTCTCTTTGAAGCAAGAGGCGAAGATACCGAAGAAAGAGGAGTAGATACCCGCTATTTGCCTCGTCTTGTTGTTCGCATGCATGAGTGGGAAGCTCTGGAAGACCAAGTCAGCTCCACGCAGCTACGCATTGAATTTGTGCATACCAACTTCAGCGAGCTTGAGAAAGAGGTAGTCATTGCGTCATGGCCTCTATTTGAAAGAGCCATGGAAGAGGTGAGGCTAAACGGCAGACCCCAGCAGAAAGAGATTTATCGTCAGCATGGTGACTTAGAGGTTAATAAAGAGGATAGAAGAGCTGTTCTTGATGGAGATGGCAAACCTATTCGTGTGAAAGGTGGTAGTACTGCGTATATCTACGTTGACAAAAGCTTTCTGCGTCTGGAAAGAGCAACTGAAGGGGGGCTGATTACGGTCTCAGCCGAAAACAGTAACTTTGATGTCTCAGACGAAGATAGGAACTCTGATTCCAGATGGAAAATTCCGTGTTGGCTAAAGGTTATTATGCCTCAGAAAGACCCAGATGATGACGCACGGCTACCGGACTTCGAGATAGAAACGGAGGAAGGAGGGGTTGAATGTCCTGAAGGTGATGAGCCGTTCCAGCTCTTTGTCAGCGCATCTGGCTGGCGAAAATTAGCGAATCTCCCTGCCGGAGAAGCTGCGCGTGTTCAATACTGGTCAAGTAGTACAAGACACCAGAACAATCCGGATCTTAATAAATTAGCACAGTGGCAGTTCTCATTAAGCGATGCACTTGCCATTGCTACAGGCGAGCCCTTTCACCGTAACTTCTGGCAAGAAATCAGCAACGACATTGAAATCGACAGAGGCAGATTGAAGATCGAATATGGTTACGTGGTGGAAACCGATACGATTGGATCCAACCTTAATGGCGGTGAAAAACAGACCAAATACCAAGTTAGAGCACTGTGGAAGAAGAGACGAGACTAGCGGCTAATCTCCGTCACCAAACCCACTCGACAAAAATTCTACGTGCCGGTGGTTTGCGAGGACTGCTTAAAATCGCGTGGTAGCAGCGGGATACGATTCTCCACCACAAGTGAGCTATCGCCGTAGAGGAGCTCAATGACTTTAGCATACGTAGCGCTAATGGCGTGCCTTCGCAGTTTAAGCGTAGGGGTGAGCAGATCGTTCTCTTGGCTGAAAGGCTCTGCTAAGAGCGCAAAACGTTTGATGGTCTCATAGGAAGAGAGCTTCTCGTTTATCTTATCGATTGCAGCAGTGGCAACATCCCATAGCCGCTCATCGAGAACCAAGGAAGCTAAGGAATCGTCATCTGTAATAACCGAGGTGTCCGTGGCATTGCTGGACTCGAGAATACGTTTGGCTTGTGCAGAGACGACAACAACGGCCACTAAAAACGGTTTGCCATCGCCAACCACACAGGCTTGATCCACCCAAGCCAACTCTTGCAATAGGTGCTCGAGTTTTTGCGGCGCTATACTCTTACCACCGGCTGTAATGAGGATCTCTTTCAATCGTCCGGTGATCATGAGGTAGCCATCCTCATCCCTGCTAACCATGTCACCGGTATGCAGCCAACCATCCTTGCTGAACACCTCAGCACTCTCTTTAGGTTTACGAAAGTAACCTTTAGCAACGCTAGGACCTCGCACCAGGAGTTCGTTGTTGTCGTTGATTCTTGTCTCATAGTTATAAAACGGTGGGCCTACCGTACCAAAGTGGATAGCATCTAAAGGATTAACACCAATAATCGTTGATGCCTCAGTTAAACCGTAACCCTCGAGAATAGGAATCTGCATGCCGGTAAAAAACCGCGCCAGATCTGGATCCAGAGCACCACCGCCAGAGATAGCAAAACGCAACCTACGGCCCATGCGTGCTCTGATCTTGTTAAAAAAGAGCAGTTGCGCCAGCGGCAACGTCCACACTTTTTTCCCTGCAGCTCTCTTCAACGCGGTTCGCCGCAGCCACGGAAACAGAAACCGACCCAACAGCTTCTGCCCCTCTACCTTCTCCCTGATCCGCGCGTAAGACTTTTCCAAAAATCGCGGCACGGCAATAAAGAGCGTTGGTTCTGTTGTCCGCAGGTCTTCGCCGACTGTTTCCAAACTGCGCGCATAGGCAATTTTTGCACCAATGGCCAACATGATGTAGTGCACTTGGCGCTCAAATGCATGTGCCAGCGGCAAAAAAGAGAGAAAACACTCTTGCGGCATGTTCAAGAAACGTCCCATCAACTCAAGCGCACCGTCGATGTTGGCAAGTACGTTGCGATGGCTGATCATCACACCTCTGGGTTTACCGGTAGCACCCGAGGTGTAGACCAGCGTGAAGAGATCATCCGCACTAACCTCTTCCATGCGCGCATAAAAGCGCCGCTTGTCAGCCATGGCAGCACCGCGCGCTTCGATCTTGGCAAGCGTGAGCCACGGCTCATCCTTCCCTCGCTGCTCTGCTTCGCCATTCTGCCGCTCGAGTAAAAACATCACTCCTGCCGTCTTTTTCTTAAAGTGTTGTTGCAGCCTCTGCCCGCATTTGGGAAGCAGCGATTCGGCCAGCACCATGCCGCGCGCTTGACTGTCGGCAAGAATCTCTTTCATGGCGGCAACATTCAAGGTCGGATGGATGGGTACGGTGACCACACCAATGCTGGCAAAGGCGAGATCGCAGAGGATCCACTCCGGGCAGTTGGGAGCAATGATGGCAAGGTGATCGCCACGCTGCAGACCGGTCTCAATAAATCCCAGGCCAAGGTTCTTGATGCGCGAGCCGAGCTGCTGGTAGCTGAGGCTCTGCCAACCAGCTTGAGCAAACCAGTGCATGGCTGGTGCCTGTTCGCGGCCAGCAATTACATGCTGAATCATCGCCGGAATCGTGCTGGAGAGCAGCGGTCGGTGCATAGGTTACTGAGTTTTATACGCGTTTATGAAAAGCAGCAACCGCAAAGCAGTCTTGAATGATTGACACAATGCAATGCCAATGGTAGGTAAGCAGCCAGGATAAGCGACACTATTTTAGGAGGCTGGTAGCCATGCCAACCATCAAGAACTATTTAAGTAATTTCGTCATCGTTGCCTTAATCGGCTGTTTTGGTTGTGTTACCCAGGTCGATGCCCAAGGGAGACTAAACAGTCGAGGAGGGCAGGGGGGAAATCAAGCCTTAGATGATGACGCCGATCGTGGCGAGGTGACCTGGGCAAGGGTGTCGGAAGAGGACGAACAGCGCCAGAAAAGTGTAGAACATATCCAACAAGAATGGAAACTGCGTTTTTATCTTTTTGACCGAGAAGAGGGTCAAGCAGGTCGATGTGTGAAGCGGTATGAGATTTTCTCAAAGAGAGAGGGCGATGGCAAAAGCAGTAGCGAACTGATTCGTATTGATGATTTGTGGACGCAAGAAACCATAACCATGCCGGCAAAAAAGTTGGCCGCCATCGTCAAGCAACTTAACACGCCAACCGTGCAACCCGATCATCCCGAAGCTGAAGAGCCGCAGGATATCGAAAGCATTGAGCAGAAACCCGGGAGTGATCTTCCTAGGCGTTGGAAAAAACCGATCGATCAAGATGATGGCTGGAAAGAACCGGGCACCAATCCAGATGCGTGGAAGGAGGAGTTTTATTGTTTAGGCCTGTCGCCAGAACCCGCCACCGACGTGTGGAGACCCGACGTCAGACCAGACGAGGGGTTCGACAGCAATCCTGCCAATGCGTTCTGGAAAGACTATATAGAAGAAGATTCAGGACCCACACCCACAGAGTGGCCACCGCAAGATGAACCTGCCCAAGAATGGCCTCCTCACCAATAGACCTCCGCCCCCTTTAGTGGGACAGAGATGACTCGGCTGCCCCACCCACGACCCTCTGCCGCAGCCGGCCGGTGATCTTAACTTATTGTAATAATAAAAGAAAAAGTGTGGTTGGCGCTGGTATGCTCCTTGCTAATTGCTAGTAAGCGAAGGAAAGAGCTAAGGAGTACAACCATGGACTGGAGCCAATCTATCTATAAAAGGGCGTTGCCGATACTGCTTGTCGGCTTGCTGCTGACCAGCTGCGGCGGTGGTGATAGCGTGGTTGCTGTGGTCAACGGCCAGAAGTTTGATCTACCGGTCAACGGCGTGGATGTGGTTGCCGGTGGATTGGGTGGTGCGGTCCTACCTGGAAACGTGGGTGTGCCCTTTGCGGGTAGCTCGCTAAGCATTCTCATTAACTTCAACGACTTTGATTCTATGAACCTAACCATCTTTGATATCTTCTCGGTTCAGCCTGGACCCAACCTCATTGATCAGGTCAATGCAACTTTAAGCCTGACCTTTAATGGCATCCAACAGGCGATTTTCCCTGGCAGCGGCTTTTTTGAGTGTAACCAACTGCTAAAGAACACCGTGGATTGCACCATCGAGGTCAACCTGCCTGGTCTGCAGCTGTTTGCTGAGGTCAATGAACCGATCGACATTGGCTTTTGAGGCTTGATGGTCGATGGGCGACAGCCGTTTGACAAGGCGCGTTATCAATGCTAGAGATCGACTGCTGTAGAGGATGAGAATGAGAGAGATGCAAACACAGAGCCTGGCAGCTTCACCGTACCGCTTGATCGCCTTGCGCCTGATCGGTATGCTCATCATCGCCCTGATCATGGTGCTGCTCGCCTGTGATAGCGGGCAAAGAAGGCCTCCAGCCTTTGGCCAAGGGTTAACCACCCGGGGTTTGACGGCGCAGTTTTATCCGCCGCAGTCAACGCAGTTTCTGCCGCAGGCTGGTGGATCTCGTAACGTGGCCGAATTTCCCTACTTCCCTGCAGGCCACTGTGTTCCCTGCGATGCCGAAGGGAATCCTCTCTACAGCTATGATCCAAGTAACCCTTACAGCCGGCCAGGCCTACCGCACTATCCTGTGCAAAACCAAAACCGCGGTGGCTCTCTTCTTGGTGGCGGCTCCATAGGTGGTTCCCTCTTGGGTAGCTTTCGTGGTGGTTTTGGGATTGGGATTGGCGGCCATGGTCACATCCGACCTCCCTACGCCTATCCAGATGGCACATCCATCTATCATCACCCAGACGCCAGTAGCCGAGCCCACTACGACTCAAACCCCCACTTAATCGTTAAGCAACACCTTGAAGAGGCGGTCGACGCCTATGCCATGGCAGAAGAGGCTGAGAAAAAGGCAGCGGCAGCAAGTAGTTCAGAAGAGAAAGAGAAGTACGCCAAAGAGACGCGAACACACTTGGACAAGGTAAACGAAGCTCATAAAAAGGCGATAGCCGCTATTGAAAACCTTCCGCCTGAGGACCAGGACACCATTATTGATCTTCTCGAGCAGGGCAATCTCAGCTTTGAAGACGAGGTGATCAACAGCCACTACCTGCAAGAGACCCTGGCAGATAGGAAGCTGCATAGGGAGACCTACTATCGCGATACGCCGTGGAAAAACATCCTCATAGATTGGAACGCCACTGGCTATGGTGTCGCCGAAGGCTTAGAAGGTGGGATTTACCGTATTATTCACGGCATTGTCCATGCAGCCCGTGGCACTGTGGAAGCTTGGGCGCATGCCGCCAACCACCTTGGCTATCTTGGCCGTGGCTGGGAGGGCAGTGGTGATTACTACAATAGCCAGTACAGTACGATCCAGCCAGAGTGTTGCTAGCCAGGGCTGGTTGAAAGATGTAAGGAATTTTGTTTTAATAATGGCGTTCGATTCATGAGGAAAAGACTAGGAGGACGAGGAAGATGACCTTTGCTGAACTAACCCGAGTCATGCTAGGCAGTATGGATTTTTTTGAGCTCCGTCGCACTGCAGCACGTTATGGTGTGCCCTACCAAGGCGTGCGTCGTACTAAACTCCTACGGGATCTGGAACGCACCATCACCACCAAGAATGCCGAAGCTATCAGGCCAACTGCAACTCAGGCAGCCGCACCCGTGCGCCAGAGCGCTGTCAAAGCGCCCGCCTCGACGGCAACCGTGAGGGGCCGTGGCAGCAACAGCGACAAGAACCGCAGCATGAAGATCAACACCTACACCTCAGGCAACCGCTCATCCAGGGTGTACGATTCTTAAGTAACTTATCGTCCCCATTCTGCTATACCTTCTAGAGCTATGATCAACCT
The DNA here is from genome assembly GCA_028277945.1 of Oligoflexia bacterium. Lineage (GTDB taxonomy): Bacteria > Bdellovibrionota_G > JANQFH01 > JANQFH01 > JANQFH01 > JANQFH01. Next base: position 246,384 of record JANQFH010000068.1, on the reverse strand, counting down.
CTACAGCAAGAGTGCGTCTAGACGTGTCGTCTGCGGCATGAGTGGCGGCACTGACAGCTCTGCAGCAACCCTGCTTTTGCATCGGTCTGGCTACGAAGTCGTTGGTATCATCCTCAAGCTCTGGCAGTACCCTGAGGACGCCGGCAGTGGCCGCTGTTGTACCCCAGAAGATGTGCGTGATGCCCGCAAGATTGCCGCGCAACTAGAGATTCCCTTCTACGTCCGTGACTACTCAAAGACCTTTGCCAACGAAGTTGTCAACACCTTCACCGCTGACTATCTAAGGGGTCGCACACCCAACCCCTGTGTCGTCTGCAACGATAAGATCAAGTTTCACTTTCTCGATCTGTTGGCCAACGACGTCGATGCCGACTATGTGGCTACAGGTCATTACGCCCGCATCAAACAGGATAAAACTACGGGTGAATACCAACTTTGGCGTGGTGTGGATGAAACGCGAGATCAGTCTTACTTTCTCTTTCGCCTAACACAAGAGAAACTGGCGCGGCTGATCTTTCCTTTAGGTGAGATGTGTAAACAAGAGGTGCGGCAGTTACTGCGTCAGGCAAACTGCAGCGCTGCCGATAAACCTGAGAGTCGTGAGATCTGTTTTGTCGATGGTAAAGACTATGCGAGTTTTGTCGAGGCGCGGGCAACCACAGCCATTGCTCGAGGTAGTATCGTCGATGAGCAGCAGCGAGTACTGGCAACCCACCAAGGGATCCATCGTTTTACGGTCGGACAGCGTAAGGGCATTGGTGTGGCAAGCCCGCAACCGCTCTTTGTGACCAAGATTGATGCTGCAACCCAACAGGTTCATGTCGGTAGCAGAGAGACAGCACTCAAATCAGGCTGTCGGTTAGAACAGCTCTCTTGGATTGGCAAACCGCTTAAAGACAACAGCGATGTGCAACTGCAGCTACGCTACCGCGGCCGCCCCATCGAAGCAAAAATCACCACGCTCGACAAGTGCGAAATGCAACTCCATTTCAGAAAGACAAAAGAGATACCCGCACCCGGACAGGCAGCCGTACTCTACGACGGTGAGCGGGTCCTCGGTGGTGGTTGGATCGTTTAGTGTTCTGCGTTGGAGTCATCCGCAGGTGACGGCACTTCCGTGGGTTTGCCGTCACTCAAATCACGCATCTCTCTTTCCGCTGTGGTGATTTGCTCACTCAGATGCTGAATGCCTCGAACCTTGGCCGTGACATCGTCATCTTGCAGACGACCTTCATCGACCAGACGACAGACTAAATCTCCAAGCTCGGTGAGTAGACGTTGGCGCTCCCGTTGCAGTGCGGAGCAGTCAAACTTCATCTTGCCGATCTTAGAGACCTTCATCACCTCTCTTTGGCCCTTGCGAAAGACTCCCTTGGTCTTATTCCAGATTCTTTCCATTGCTTATCTTAACTCCTCTGATGGCTACTATAGCACAGCCACCGGTTGGACTCCACCGGAAACGCCCACCCTGTCTACTTTTTCGCCGGTTTCTTGTTGGTTTCGATATCCGATCCAGCAAGGAATTTTAAAAAAGAAGCATCCTCAAGAAGTGCGAGAACACGTTCTTGCTCAAGCTGTGGTAACAACTTCTCGGCGTCTAAACCCTCTGCCTGCAGCACTGTTTTTAGTTTGTCGATCTCCTTGGGGTTGGAGGCTTGCAGCAGTAGTCTTTTAAGATTTTTTATCACAAGATCGTGAGGAATCGGGTTGTAACGCCTTGCCAATTGCATGGCCTTCGCCTCTTCCACGAGGGGCATCTTCTCCCGCAGTTTGTCCGGGTGGATGAAACTCAAGGCAAAGAAGACTACGGCTACGATGGCACTACCTTTGATAAAACCAAAGAGCATGCCGCCCATGCGGTTGAAACTGCTCTGTTTGAGCCCTGCCTGCCGCAGCCTTCTATCAACAAAGCCGATCATCGCATTAAACAGCAGATAGAGCATGCCACCGCAAAAGATGCGCACGAGATAGTAGGTGTGTACCTCGCTCAAAACATCGCTACCAGCAGCCAATGCCACCAGCGGTGGTGCAATCGCCTTGGAGGCAAAGATCGCCACCATGAGCGCTAGCAGACCGGCCATCTGTGAGAAGAGACCGCGAAAAAAACCAAGAAAGGTGAGCAGGCCAACCAAAAAGAGACAGAGGCCATCAAAGAGATTCATAACCTCTCTCGTTTGTGCCAAATACCTCGATAGCTGTCAAATGTAAATATTTGACATCATTTACTATATTTGGTAGCGGCCGGGAATGTCACCGCACCTACGCAACCGAGAAAAGTGCCACCAACCTCTACAGATCGTCGTGGTTTACACGCTTCTCGCCGTTGCCGTGGTGGCTGCAGCTATGTTGGCGCTAAGTCTGGGTAGCGTCGACATTCCTCTGACGGATTCCCTGCGCTATCTGCTTGCCCGTATACAGGGCAGCGTTGACAGCAACCAACAGCTTGCCGCCACCGCCGAGAGAATCCTTCTCACCATCCGCCTGCCTCGCCTTGGCATGGCCATGACCGTCGGCGCCACGCTGGCGATCAGCGGTTTGGTCTACCAAAACGTCTTGCGCAACTCGCTCGCCGAACCCTTTATCCTTGGCGTCTCTAGCGGTGCTGCCTTTTTTGCCGTTCTTGGTCGGGCCTGCTTTGGTAGCGCTTACCTACCTGGACTGTTGTCTGCCTTTGTTGGTGGGGTCTTTACCATCCTGCTGCTCTTTGCCATCGCCGGGGTGAGGCGCGGACGCGATGAGACGCAGCTACTGTTGGTTGGCGTCATGCTCAACTTCTTTATGGGTGCGCTGATGATGTTGACCCTCTTTCTCCTACGTCCGTCGCAGATGCCAGAATTTTTACATCTGTGGATGGGAAGCTTCTCTGGCATTTGGTCTTGGGAGATCGTCGTTCTCGCGGTAATGTTAGTCGTCGGCGCGCTCTTCTTTGTTTTCTATGCCCGTGCTCTAGGAGCGCTCAGCATCAGCGAGGAGTGGGCCGAGAGTGTCGGCTTTGATGCCGCTGGAGTCCGTTTTCGCGTCTTGCTGGTTGCCTCCCTGATGGTTGCTGCAACTGTTGCCTTTGTTGGCATGATCGGCTTTGTCGGTCTTTTGGTACCGCATCTATTCCGTTTACTGTTGCCTGGACGCATCGTCATCATACTGCCGGCGACCCTGTTAGGTGGCGCTGCCTTCATGCTGCTTGCCGACACCGTAGCGCGGCAGCTGCTCATCACCCACACCGAACTACCCGTGGGCGTCATCTCTGCATTTCTCGGCAGCCCGCTTTTCCTCTATATGCTCATGCAAAAGGGCCGGCAACGACGAGGTCTGCAGGCATGAAACAGCTGCTGCTGCAACAGCTGAGTTTTGCCTACGGTCGCCACAAGGTACTCAGCGGAGTGGACGCAGAGGTCAAGGCATCTGAGTTTATTGCGCTCTTAGGACCAAACGGTGCTGGCAAGAGCACGCTGCTACGATTGCTCGCAGGATACTTGCAACCCACAACGGGGACACTGTTGCTGGACCACAAACCGCTTACAGACCTGAAGGGGTTCTGCCGTGCGCAACAGATTGCCACCGTCGGACAAAACCTCTGGATTGAGATGCCGCTGACTGTTGCAGAGATCGTTGCCATGGGACGCTACCCATACGTGCGGCATTTAGCTGCCTTTGGCGCAGCCGACCACGAAGCCGTGGATCGAGCCTTAAAGATCTGTGGGCTAGAAGACCTGCGCCATCGCCGTTATCAAGCGCTAAGTGGTGGTCAACGTCAACTCTGTCTTATGGCTCGCGCCATTGCGCAACAGAGTCCACTGCTTTTACTCGACGAACCCACAGCCCATCTCGATGTCCGTCATACCGTTGAAATCTTACGGGCGCTGCTGCAACTCAACCGTCGCCAACAACAGGCGATCACCATCATTATGGCTTCGCATGACTTCAACCTCGTTCACAGTTACGCCTCTAGGGTGTGGCTGCTCAAAGAGGGTAAGAAGATCTACGACGGCAGTCCAAGCGATGTGCTCACGGAAAAAAACCTCACGACCATCTTTGATTGTCCGGTGCGACTGCGCCCAGGTGCTGCGGATAGCCCACCGCACATAACCCCGCTACTTTGATACTTGCCAGGAGTCAGGCTCTGTGGTAGGCCTAGCTGTTTACTAGGCAGGAGCTATGAAGCAAGGCATCCATCCAGAAATGCATGCGGTTAGCATCCGCTGTGCGTGCGGCAACGTCATTGAGACGATCTCCAGTAAAAAGGAGATCAATGTTGAGATCTGCTCCAACTGCCACCCTTTCTATACCGGCACGCAGAAGCTCCTCGATACCGCCGGTCGTATCGAAAAGTTCCGTAAGAAGTATGGTAAAAAGTAACTCGCCAAAGTAAGCGAGGATCGGAGCTCTGTTAGACAAACTCAAAAACCTGCAGGCACGCTACCAACAGCTTTGCAGTGAGATGGCCACCCCTGAAATCGCCGCTAACCAGAACCGCTACCGTGAAATCGCCAAGGAACAGGCGGAACTCAGGCCGATTGTTGAGACCTTTGCCCAATGGCAACGTGTCGATGAACAACTACGCGACACCAAAGCGCTGCTTGATGAAAACGATACCGACATGGTGGAGCTCGCCAAGAGTGAAATCCACCAGCTTGAGGAAAAGAGGGAAGAGCTCGACAAGCAACTCCGAGCGCTGTTAATCCCTAAGGACCCCAACGAGGGTAAGAACGTCTTCTTGGAGATTCGTGCCGGCACCGGCGGCGAGGAGGCAAGCCTGTTTGTCGCAGATCTGTTCCGCATGTACAGCCGCTTTGCTGAGCGCCAAGGCTGGCAGACTGAAATCATCAGCAGCCATGAAACCGGCCTTGGTGGCTACAAAGAGATCATACTGCTCGTAAAAGGCAAAGCCGCCTATCACCATCTGCGCTTTGAGAGTGGTGTCCATCGCGTCCAGCGCATACCCGAAACAGAGTCGCAAGGACGTATTCACACCTCTGCTGTCACTGTGGCTGTTCTACCTGAGGTGGATGAAGTCGAAGTCGCCATCAAAGAGGAAGACCTGCGAATCGACGTCTTCCGCTCTTCCGGTCCGGGCGGACAGAGTGTCAACACCACCGACAGCGCCGTACGAGTGACGCACTTACCAACCGGCATTGTCGTCAGCTGTCAGGATGAAAAGTCGCAACATAAAAACAAAGCCAAAGCCATGAAGGTACTGCGGGCACGCATCCTTGACCATGAACAGGCTAAACAACAGCAATCAATTACAGAGCAGCGTCGATCACAAGTCGGCAGCGGTGACCGTAGCGAACGCGTTCGTACCTACAACTTTCCGCAAAACCGTGTCACCGACCATCGTGTAAATCTTACCAGCCACCGACTAGAGCAAATCCTCGACGGTGACCTACAAGAAGTCACTGCCACGCTCAACCAAGGGCTGCTCAAAGAGGTGGCAGAAACATGAGTACGGTAATGCAACCGCCACTGCGCCATGACTGCCCTGCTTCGCGCACGGCGGCACTGCGATGGGCTGTACGGCTGCTTGCCAAAGGCAACATCGACAACCCTCGGCTCGAAGCAGAGCTGTTGCTCGCACACCTACTCAAGCTGAGGCGCGAACAGCTCTACGGCGAACAGGATCAGTCGCTAAGTAAGGCTGACCGAGATGATCTGGTTCGCCTGCTACAGAGACGCCTTCAAGGTGAGCCACTAGCACACATAACCGGACGGCGTGCATTCTATAAGAACGAGTTTCATATTACTGCTGAGGTGCTCATTCCCAGACCAGAAACCGAAATCCTTGTAGAGAGCACCATAGAGATCTTTGCCGAGCTTGGTAGCAATCGTCCGGCTGAGGTTACAGAAATTCTCGAAGTCGGCACCGGCTGTGGCGCCATTGCCATTTCGCTGCTGCACGCCATTCCCAATGCCAATATCCTTGCCATCGATGTCTCAGAAGCGGCCGTTACCGTAGCAAAAAAGAATGCAACGAGGCTACTTACGCAGACAGCACAACGCCGCCTAACTATTCAACAACTTGACTTTGATGAGACGGACTTGGGTAAGAGGCGTTTTGATCTCATTGTCAGCAACCCGCCTTACTGTTCGGCAAAAGACTTTATGGCCTTACCACGAGAAGTGCGTGATTTTGAACCGAGGATCGCCATTGACGGCGGTAGCGATGGCCTGCGTTTTATCGAACCACTCATCTGTAAAAGCCGTCAGCTGCTGCGTGCCGATGGCCACCTCATTATGGAAGTAGGTGCTGGCCAGCATGAGGCTGTCAGTCGCATCTTAAAGAGTCAGAGTTTTGGCAGATTCTTCTTTCGTCGTGATCTCGCCTCAATCAAACGTTGTCTCATTGCACGCAACGGAGAGTGAGAAGCCGTGCTAGAGAAGCTTGTCATCGAAGGCGGCCAACCTCTCTCAGGCACGGTTCGTATTAGTGGTGCAAAGAACAGTGCGCTGCCGATTTTAGCCTCGACCCTTCTCAGTGATAAGACCAACGTCATCCACAATGTTCCTAAGCTCCAGGACGTCCATACCATCGTTAAGTTGCTACAACTTCTTGGTGCAGAGATTATCTGGGAAGAGCGCACCCTGACAATCAACTGTGCACAGATCAAGTCTGTAGAAGCACCTTATGATCTAGTACGTAAGATGCGTGCTTCGGTGCTCTTGTTAGGCCCTCTGCTGGCACGAGCACAGAGAGCACGCATCTCATTGCCAGGGGGCTGCGCCATTGGTGCTCGTCCCATCAATCTGCATCTGCAAGCACTCAATCGTATGGGCTGTGATATTAAGCTAGTGGAGGGCTATGTTGAAGCTTACAGTAGGAAATTGGTGGGGAATAGAATCCGACTCACCATACCCACGGTTACCGGCACGATGAACGTTGTGATGGCCGCATCGCTAGCTGCAGGGACCACCATCATTGACAACGCCGCACGCGAACCTGAGGTTGTCGATCTGGTTAACTCGCTAAACCAACGTGGCGCAAAAATCCACGGCGCTGGCAGTTCTCAGATCACCATCGAGGGCGTGGATCGCCTAGGTGGCATGAACTACACGATCATGCCTGACCGGATAGAGTGTGGCACCTATCTTACTGCAGCCATGCTCACTGGTGGTAGCATACGCACCGAGGATATCCGCTCTGACTCTCTGCAGGCAGTACTGGACAAACTCGAAGCGAGCGGTGCGGTTATCACCTATGGTACAAGTGATGATGGACAACGGCCTTGGCTGGAGATTGTTGCACCCAATAGACCCAAGGCAGTGGATATTGTCACCCAACCCTTTCCAGGTTTTCCCACCGACATGCAAGCCCAGTTCTTAGCCTTGTTGACGATCGCCGCAGGAAACTCAGTAGTCACAGAAAACATCTTTGAGAATCGTTTTATGCACGTTAGTGAGCTACAACGGATGGGTGCCCGTTTGCAAATTAGGGACAATGCCGTTTTGGTCGAAGGGGTGGAAGGCTTAAGTGGCGCACCGATGATGGCAACGGATCTGCGCGCTAGTGCGAGCTTGGTATTGGCAGCACTGGCAGCCAAAGGCAGTAGCGAAATCCGCCGTATCTACCACCTTGATCGTGGTTATGAGAGGATGGATGAGAAACTGCGCGCGTTAGGGGCGCGTATCCAGCGAGTGCGACAGTAGTGATGCTTAAGGTCAGCGACCAAGACAAACAGCTTTTACTTGAGCTAACGCAACAGGCGCTCAGGGCAAAACTGCAAAATAGCAGCGTCGATATAAACCATGCGACCTACAGCGATGCCTGCAGACAGGTTTGTGGTGTGTTCGTCACCCTCCGTCTCGCAGGCAACCTGCGTGGCTGTATAGGTTCCGTCTATGGCAGCAAGCCACTCTGTGAGGAGCTTGCAGAGGTGGCTTGCAAGGCTGCTTTTGCAGACCCCCGCTTCCCACCACTCACTGCCCAGGAGATGTCGCGGCTGGACATTAAGGTCTCACTGCTCTCCCAGCCAAGGCAGGTGGAATCACTGGATCAGATCGAACTCGGCAGGCATGGCCTCATCCTGCGCAAGCCGCCCTTTTTTGGCCTTTTTCTGCCGGAGGTGGCACGCGAGCAAGGCTGGGATCTAGATAACTACTTGAAAGAACTGGCAAAAAAATCTGGCATCGAGACCGGTGACTGGCAGGGAGGCGAGCTCTACAGCTTTACCACCACCAGCTTTCCCTAGCCGGGGACATTGACAAACAATGGGTAGCATGATCCCTTGGCCAAGGTACAAATTTTGCACAACCTAGGGTGTAAGATGTTGCTGCATGGCCAGATAGAAATAAAACGGCTCAGCGTGCTGCTGTTGCTGAGCTTCACCTTGATGGCTTCTGAGGCCTTGGCGACCAAGTCCATAGAGGTAGAGCCCATACAGAAGAGTTCGGTCCAGCAAGGTGTGCCTCGCAGCAAACGCATCATCAAACCAAAGATCATCAAACCTAATATTGGACAGCAAAAGTTGCAACGGCAACAGAGCGCCGACCGTAGGAAATTGCTGAGACAGGGCAAGATTACTGTACCGAAGATCCAGCGCAGTCGGATACGCCCAGCACGTCTGCGTGTGGGTGGCAGAAAAATTCGCAGTTCGTTTCAGGCAAAGGTCAAATCACTTCGAAAAGGCAAGCTGAAAGCTCCAACAAGTTTTCGTCGCCGTACAGCAGGAGTTCAAACGCAGCTGAAGAACAACAAACGCCCTAAGCCAACCTCTACGGAAACATTCGTGGCTTTAAAAACTCTAGAGGATCTTACTGCACCACCCTCTAATGTCTCAGCAATCGACGCCTTGGATACCGTCGATATCGACACTCCCGATCTAAACAGCAACTGGATCTGGCTACCCGTGGGATACTAGCCTGGCTTACTCGTAAGTTATATTGCTGAACTTGTCTCTAATACACATAGCCGGTCTCGCCAGGTGGTTGACACTGGGCTGTAAATACATAACCAGCATAGTAATAGTTACAATCGTACTCATCGGAGTCACAAGTCTCAGGACAGGGCGTGATCACTTGAACAAGTTCTGGGTCCATCGTTATAGATATGGGACATCCGCATGGTTCTTCTGAGTTGTCAGGCGCGCCAACAAAATCAGGTCCTTTGATGTCACCAGCCCGTGTTATTTCTTCTTCCTGATAATAATAGCTCTGTGCTGGGGCCTCAAGATGAAATATAAGTAAAAACAGTAAAAACGGCGCTAGAGTCAGAAGTTTAAATCGCATGATGGACTCCTCCTCGGGTGAGATGATCTTCCTCGAAATCGTTTTACTCCTAATAACAGATACTACTATTATCAATATCTATGCCAGCTTGAAAATCACTATAAGCTTCACGATCACCAGTGATTAAGAATAGTTAGGCCTGCTCTGTCAATCTGGCGGGAGCTATCCCTGTAAACCTTGGTTACTTTTGTGTCAACCCTGGTTGCAGCCAAGGAGTGCGGCCGTGGGTCAAATACCGCGATTAATAAGATTGAGAGTCCTTACTAACCAGCACTATTCCCGAAACTCACTGTGCTTGGCAGCAACGTGCAGATTTTTGCAGATCAAGGCGGGAGGCGAGAACGGAGCGGAGCTTACTAACAGGTAAGTGAGCACCGCTCGCAGCCGACCAACGCAGATATGCGAAAATCTGCACGTTGCTGTTGTGAATAGTTCAACCTAAGAGCAGCCCATGGAGTTGCCGCAGTTCAAGCAGCGATAACAGGAGCCATTGCGCACAGTGGTGTGGCCACAGATGTTGCAAAAGGGTGCATCGCCCATCATGCCCTTGAGTTGCTGATCAAGAACGTCAGGTGGATGCTCGCTAGCTGTTGTTGCCTTGTCTGATTGCGCTGCACTGGATGCACTCTCCTGGTCGTGCGGCTTGGATGGCTTGGCAATCACTTCACGCAGCAGATGGCCATTCTTTGTCGTTGGTTTGACGTGGACAAAATCGGTTCTTCCCATGTACTCCATGCCGAGCACACGAAAAATATAGTCGATCACGCTTGTGGCGCTCTTGATGTTTGGATGGTCAACAATGCCCTGCGGTTCAAACCTAGTAAAAGTAAAAACATCGACAAACTCTTTAAGCGGTACGCCATACTGCAGACCAAGAGAGACGGCAATGGCAAAACAGTTGAGTAGGCTACGGAAGGTTGCGCCCTCTTTGTGCATGTCGATAAAGATCTCTCCAAGAGAGCTGTCTTCATACTCACCAGTACGTAGATAGACTTTGTGACCTGCGACCTTGGCCTCCTGGGTAAAACCACGCCGTTTCTGCGGTAGCCGGCGCCGGGTGAGACCGTCGCCCACAGGCGCTTTATCGGCCTTGGTTTTGCTGTCACTACGGTTCGAGAGCGGCTGCGACGCCTTGCTGCCGTCGCGGTAGAGCGCGACAGCCTTGAGACCGAGACGCCAGGACTCCATGTAGATGTCGTGGACATCCTGTACGCTTGCCTCTTTAGGCAGATTGATGGTTTTCGAGATCGCCCCAGAGATAAAGGGTTGTGTCGCCGCAATCATTTTGACATGGCCCATGGGTGCGATGAAACGCTGGCCCGTTGCACCACACTTGTTGGCACAGTCAAACACAGGTAGGTGCTCTTCCTTTAGGTGGGGCGCGCCTTCAAGCGTCATCGTACCGCAGATAACCCTGTTGGAAGCTTCAATCTCTTTGTCAGAAAAACCTAAGTGAGTAAGCAGGTTGAACCTCTCATCACTGTAGTCGCGTTTAAAAATTTCCAGCTCATCGAGCAGTTCATCGCCCAAATTCCAACGCATAAACGCCTGCTGCAAATCAAACACACCTGCCAACTTCTTCTCGATCTGCTCAATATGGCTGCTGCTCAAACCTTTGGCGCGTAAGGATGCACGGTTGATAGGAGCCGTGACGTCAAAGTTGAGCGTTCCTAGCATATAGGTAAGAATGTCGCCAATCTGTACCTCACTATAACCGAGGTTGCGCAACGCCAGCGGTACCGACTGGTTGACGATCTTAAAGTAGCCACCACCAGCAAGCTTTTTGAACTTTACCAAAGCAAAGTCTGGTTCTACGCCTGTGGTATCACAGTCCATCATCAAGCCAATCGTTCCTGTGGGGGCAAGCACGCTAATCTGGGCATTACGGTAACCGTGCTCTTGGCCTAGCTCTAAAGCTTCATCCCACGATCTTTTAGCTGCAACGATGAGATCACCGACAACATCATCTACAGGAATCTCATCGCAAGCCTGGCGATGTTTGTGCATGACCCGCAGCATCGCATAGCGGTTCTTTGCAAATCCTGGAAAGGCAGCTTTGCATGCGGCGATCTCTGCTGAAGTCTTGTAGCCCTCACCTGAGAGCATAGCCGTAATGGCGCCAGCCACCGCGCGGCCCCTCTCCGAGTCATACGGCAGACCTTGAACCATCAACAGCGTACCGAGGTTGGCGTAACCTAAACCAAGCGGCCGATAGTCATGGCTGTTTTGCGCTATCGACTTAGTGGGATAGGAGGCAAAGTCAACAACAATCTCCATGGCGAGAGCAAATAGCCGCACGGCTTTCTTAAACGCCTCAATGTCAAACTCTCCCTGCTCATTCAAAAACTTCATGAGGTTCAAGGAGGCAAGATTGCAAGCGGTGTTGTCTAGAAACATATACTCAGAACAAGGATTGCTGCCGTATATGCGATCGACTGCGGCGCAAGTGTGCCAGTCGTTGATCGTTGTATCGAACTGCACACCAGGGTCAGCACAACGCCAAGCGGCTTCGCATATCTGCTTGAAGAGATCACGCGCCTTGAAGGTCTCGCACACTTTACCGCTGGTACGGTAACGTGTCTGCCAGTCACTGTCGTTGACCACGGCATGCATAAATTCATCTGGGATACGCACGGAGTTGTTAGAGTTTTGACCGGAAACCGTGTGATAGGCCTCACCATTAAAGTCAGCTGGATAACCCTTCTCTATAAGGGCACGCGCCTTGTCCTCTTCACGCACCTTCCAGTGGATGTAATCGACGATCTCTGGATGGTCGAGGTCGAGACATACCATTTTGGCCGCACGCCTAGTCGTGCCACCGCTCTTGGTAGCGCCTGCTCCACGGTCGAGAACTTCAAGAAAGGACATCAGACCTGAGGAGAGACCGCCGCCAGAAAGTTGCTCTTGTTTGCCGCGAATCTTTGAAAAATTGGTGCCCGTGCCAGAGCCGTACTTGAAGATCTTGGCCTCGTTTTTGGCCAGATCAAAGATGCTCATCAAATCATCTTCGACCGATTGGATGAAGCAGGCTGAGCACTGCGGGTGCGCATAGGCATCAGGCGCTTCCAATATTTCCTGTTGCTCTGCATCCCAATAGTAGTTGCCGTTACGGCCTTCAATGCCATAAACCTGGTAAAGGCCGCAGTTGAACCAAACTGGAGAGTTGAAGGCAGCCATCTGATGGACCAAGAGGTGGGTGAGTTCGGCTTCAAAAACCTCTGCATCCTTAGGCGTCGCAAAGTAACCACCAAGGCTCTCCCCTGCTTGCCTTAAGGTATGGGCCACGCGATAGATGACCTGCTGGACCGTGGTCTCATGCTCTGTTTCTGGCACGCCTGACTTGCGAAAGTACTTGCTAACGACCACGTCTGTCGCTAGTTGACTCCAGGACTGTGGTACCCGGACCTCATCCATAGCAAAAACAACCGAGCCGTCAGGATTGTTGATCTCCGATCGTCGTGTGGTCCACTTGATCTTATTAAAGGACGCACTGCCTTCCTCAGTGAAGTGGCGTGAAATCGTTAGACCCCGTCTAACTCTATTGATCTTTTGTTTTTTGGTTGTGGGTCTGGCGCCGCTCTGCTGCATGGATCACCTCAATCTCTACAGGTTCTACAATCTATTTGAAAGCGTAAAAGAGACCCTTGCTACGCATTATGTCATCCGTACTCCCAACCTGCGTAGAGCCTGTTGTCTTTAATGTGGCTTGTTGTTTGGGGCTCTTGGCCCTTATGGAAAGATCACACCGAGGTGCGAACTTGCCGTAAGCATCATTTTTATGGATCGGCCTGACGAAAGTCAAGGAGGAGTGTGCGTGTATTGCAATATATCGTATTTCTTATTTATTTTAATAGAGGCTTTTTTGTCATTGTAGGCCGGAGGTCGATCCACATCAATTTTTCCGCCTTTTCAATGAATTACATCTTCAAAGCGCAAACACAGCTACCAAGCGACCCATCGGTCGATTGCTCCTACCTTTCCCTGCCGATAGGCTTTTGAGCCTGTCAAAAGGATTATCGCCCATGTCAGGAAATACCCCCCTCTTATGAGCTCAGGCTCTCCACCGCCCTGTCTTTTCATCTGAGGTTAAAGCAGTTAGGGTGACACCATGCTTGAGCATCAGGATAGAGACAGACGATTGCTACCCTCGGTTCATAGCCTGCTTCACAACGAGCAGATTGGTGCCAAGGCCGGTCGCATGCCGAGAGCCTTTCTTAAGAACCTGATACAACAGACCGTGGAGGCTTGTCGCACTGGGGGCACTACCGAACCCACACAGGTTGTCGAGGCTGTGCTACAGCAGCTGCAGAAGCTAGAGCAACCGCACTACCAAAGGGTTATCAACGCTACCGGAGTGCTGTTGCACACCAACCTCGGCCGGGCCCCTCTTCCCGTGGCCGCCATGGCACAGGCAGCGCATATTGCCACCGGCTACAGCAACTTAGAATATGACGTCGACTCTGCAAAGCGAGGTCAAAGGGATCAACGCGTGCGTTGGCTGCTAACCCTGATGAGTGGAGCGCAGCAGGCGCTGGTCGTCAACAACAACGCTGCCGCGCTGCACCTCATCCTGCACACGCTCGCCTCAGGATGCCAAGCCGTCATCAGCCGCGGTGAGCTCATTGAGATCGGCGATGGCTTTCGCATTCCCGATATTATTACTGCCAGTGGCGCTAAGCTGCGCGAGGTGGGGAGCACCAACCGCACCCGTCTGCAGGATTACGAGCAGGCTATCGACACCAACACCGCACTGCTGCTCAAGGTGCACCCAAGCAATTTCCGCATTGTCGGCTTCACCAGACAACCAACATTGCCAGAGCTCCTCCAGCTAGCCCGGCGTCGCCATCTACCGCTGCTGTACGATCTCGGCAGTGCCGATCTGTCCGCATGCAGCCATGCTGCCACATCTAACGCTGACCTGAGACCAGCCACCATGCTCGCTTCTGGAGTGGATATCGTATGTTTTAGTGCTGACAAACTTCTCGGTGGGCCGCAGGCTGGTATCATCCTAGGCAAGAATGCTCTGTTGCAAAGACTGCGCACTAATCCACTATTCAGGGCGTTGCGGTTAGACAAGGTGACGCTCTCTCTCCTCGAGTGGGTTTTGCAGCAAAAACTTCGAGGTGAGGCGGGCCAGCCACTGCCAATTACAGAGATGTTGCAGCGTCCGACCAGTGAGCTACGCCAGATGGGCAAAGAGCTAATCCACGGGCTCGAAGCGGCGCTGATGAAGTGGGAATGCCAAGTCAGCCTAGTTGAAGGCAGCAGTAGCATGGGTGGCGGCTCACGTCCTGGTTGCTCTCTTCCCACTCTATTGGTACAGGTTAGCTCGACACGGCAGCGGCTCGATCAGCTCGATCGGCATCTTCGCCAGCAGCCACAGCCCATCATCAGCCGTCGCGATGGCGGCTTGATTTTTGATCTGCGTAGCCTTCTAGACCGTAGCGAGTTGCAGGCCATTGTCCGCGCTTGTCGGCAGTGGCAGCCTGGGGGTTGAACCAACAACCTGGAGTGATAAGGTTGTTCGTTCCACACTTACTTTATATAATTGTTAGCAACTTGGAGATTGAGACGAGCAGATGAGTCAGATTACCGATGTTGAGGCAGCAAGACGGTGTGCCCGAGCCATTGCCTCAGATATTAGTCTCTACAACACGGAAAAGGTACAAGAGGGTATCGAGCAAGATACGCTCTTTGAAATTCTTCAGGATGAGATCGAAGAGGGTCGCGAATACTACAAGAACAAAGTCTCTGCTGAAATCTACGATAAGTATAACTTCTACGACCGTGCCATTGTCGATGTGCTGATCAAAAATAAGGCACACGTCAAATCGAGAATCTGGTAGCTGATCCTCCATTTGAAGCCACGAACCTTGAACTTTAGGATCTCCAAAGCTGAGGCAGGCAAACGCCTTGATCTCTTTTTGGTTGAGCATGCACCTGCGGGGCTATCACGTAGCCGTATTCAGCGTCTCATTCGTGACGGCAAGGTCTCGGTTGACGGCAAGCGAACAACACCCAAGACATTGATAAGAGCCGGCAGCAGTGTTCTTTTGACCCTACCCACACCACCCACCTCAACGCTACAACCAGCAGCCATACCGCTGACCATCCTCTACGAAGACGAAGAGCTACTCATCCTCAACAAAGCCGCTGGACTAGTGGTGCATCCAGGTGCGGGAAAGAGTGACGCGACATTGGTACACGCCCTATTGCACTATGGCTGCAAACTCTCGACCATTGGTGGACCGAAACGACCTGGCATTGTCCACCGACTGGACAAGGAGACCAGTGGTGTGCTGTTGATTGCCAAGAGTGACGCCGCCCACCTTCACCTCGCCAAACAGTTTGCCAAGCGTGAAGTCGAGAAGATTTACGAAGCCGTGGTTTTTGGTCGAGTGGAAAAAACTGCAGGCAACATCACCGCAGCGATCAGCCGCCATCCTCAACGCCGCCAGAAGATGCACACAACAAAGACACAGCACCAAGGACGCCCTGCGGAAACCCGCTTTAGCCGCATCCAGTGCTACCGCCACTTTACCCATCTCAAACTACAACCAAAGACTGGGCGCACGCATCAGATCCGTGTCCACCTAGCAGATAGTGGCCATCCTATTGTTGGTGATAAGCTCTATGGCGGCGCGCTAAGCAAACGGCCGCTGCCGCAAGAAATCAAGCAGGCCATCGAAAATATGGCGCGACATGCACTGCATGCACGCTATCTAAGCTTTGTCCATCCAGGCACGGGCAAACGCCAACAGCAGCAAGCACCCCTGCCGGATGATATGCAACAGTTGTTGCAAGTGTTAGAGCGCTGTGATCGCTACAGATGACAGCACGAGCAGACGTTTTGTTTTGACGCCGACTACCTACGCTTGATAGTCGCTACAGTCTTCCAACCGCTGTGGATCCTTATCGCGCAGATCAATGCCATGCTCTAAATAAGCCTTGAGCACAGTAAGGAAATAGGTCCAGCCACTTTGACAGCCCACATTCCACATGACTTTGGACTTTTCATCCGTGGGGATATTCTCCTGCACAACCTTAACCAGCGTAGCCCCTTTTTCTTCAGTAATGCTCACCGCACAGGTTGCTGGGCCAAAGGTGAACTTCAAATAGTTTGGGTCCTGGGCTTCAATGATCTTACCCTTATCGGTATAGTCGTCCTTGGTGTGCCAGGTCCAGATGTAGTCATCACCCCCTTGGGCGAGTTCGTTGCGGCTGCGGCTGCCAAAACGGCACGCTTTGAGAAACCAGTTTTCCATCTCTGCTGCCGTTAACCAGGCGTTGTAGATTTTTTCTGGCCTGGCGTGGATGTAGGTTTTTGCGGTAAACGTCGACCAATCATGTTCTTGCATTGCTATACCTCCCTGTAGGGGCGAATTTCCCTACATGCTCAGGCGCTCTAACTACTAATTTTGCTGTGAACTGTCTAGATTCTTTGTATACGGCCACTGGCGTATACAAAAATACATGTTTTCAAAAGATTATACAGCTGTGAATTTTTACCCAGATGACAGTAAGATTTGTCGTCGTGTATAATTGAAAAAGCCTCCCAGCCAATCTGACCAAACTCACATTGCAAAATAGGCATCTATTGACGAAGGAGGGATTGCCATGCAACGCACGCAGCTGTTGACCTTAATCATGATAGTAACGTTTATCCTTGGCTGTAACGGCAGTAGTAGTAGCAGTAGTAGTGATGGTGATAGTGAGGGCTTGCTGGATGCGGATGTCAAATTATCCAGCACAAACCTGGCTGCTGCGACAAAGCTAGGAGGCGACGACTTGGACGTGCTGCTGGCGCAGTCCGATGAAGCCTGCAGTGAAACAGCATCCTCTTGCACACCGACAAACTTAGAAGGACGGATTTTTTCCGGCGGTGCCATGTTAGGCGAGCTTGGCGAAGGTGCCTTTCAGATCACCATGCTTGGGGCAACCGATGACATTATATTAGATCCATCGAGTGGCATTGGCGGTACCCTTGAATTCTCGCTCATCGACTCGACGGTTCTCTCGGGCAAGTATGCGGTTCCCTCTGAGGAGGACATGCCTGATCCGCCCATCATCACCCGTATGGAATTCAGCTACGACTATCTTGATGCGACCTTTACTTTAGAGAATACCGCTGGTGGCGCAACGTTAGATAAGACCTTTACCATCCGTACGGTCTTTGTCACTGAGGCAACGGCTGATGATGTGAGTGGTACTATGTCCAGGGGCGATAAGTTGATCAAGACCTCAGAGGAAACCACTTTTAGATGGTGTAACAGCTCGGGCTGTGCCGCCACGCGCACTGATGTGGCAGAGGGGCTCATCCAAGAGTCCAAACTGGTCGATTATGAATTCCCGGGCCAAGGCAATCCTGAATACATTCCATTCTCTGTGCCCATATCGCCCAGCTTCACGGTGACCTACGAAGAGTTAACAGCAGAAGGCAATGTTTGGGTGGTTGACTTTGATATGACCGGCGCCATTGTCTTTGCCACTACGCCAGATGCACTCTCCACCGAGCCAGACCTGCTGGCTTCATTTGAACTCTCCTATGAGCCAGATCAAAACAACGCTGGCCAAGAGACGGAGATTTCTGCGACGCTTGCCATTCAGGCTGACAGTGGCGGTGCTGGAGTCGCCCAACCCACTGAGGAAGAAGGAGAGGAAGGGGAAGAGTCACAACCCTAAACCATCTTTGCAGCTAGAGGATCTACTAACTACTTATAAAAGATCGCTAGCCAAATGGTCTCTGTTTCTGGTGTTGTCCACTCCACCCGATGCTTGCAGTGAGCTGGAATGTTCATATAGTCACCTTCTTGAAATTCAAAACGATCGTTTGACTGATTTCATCAGGCATGTCTTTCGGAATGCCTTTGAAAATGTTGTCTGTCATTTTTCTTTACCGTGATACCTTGCGAGCCACTATATCCACTATCGGAGGAGCAGTGATGAAAAATCCTTTCTCTTCCTTATTGTTCGCCCATGAACTCTTGAAAGCATCCCAATCTTTACTCTCAAGGTACTGCTTAGCAACGAGCTGAGGAACATAGTCAAACAGGAAGGTTTCGATCCATTTAAAGGTGTTAGAGTCTGGCTTTGCTGTATGTAGGATAGGTTTTATTTCTGTAACTTGAAAGCCAATTTCACCGAGGATTCTAGGCATAGACTTTTGAATTCCTAGGGTTCCGCCTAGTGATGACCAGCTCTCTTCGATAGCTTTTATGATTTCATCGAGCTTAGAGACTTCTGAGGATGCCCAGAATGTTTGAGAGAGATAGTCGGTAATCAACAGCACTCCCTCTGGCTGCAAATGGTCGAATATCCACTTAAGAGATTTTTTTGGCTGTTTTAAATAACACATCACAAAACCGGCATAGGCAGCGTCTAATGGTGGTAGTTCACTGCAAGGATCATCCAAGTCTTCTGTAACTCCTTCAACATTTGAAATATTGAGCCGGTTCAGCTCGTGATTGAGAAAACTAATGAATTCTGAATTCTTATCACACGCTATGACTCTTCCATCTTCTTTTACCAACCTCGCCAGGTCAATCGCGGCAAAACCAGGACCACACCCCATCTCAGCAATCGCCTGTCCAGATGCAAAACCCGCCCGTTTCCAGGCCGCCTGGCGATCCTCACGCAATACCTCATGCATCAAGCGAAGTTTCTCGATGATTTCAAGTGTCTCTTTTGAGATGTCAGCCATTGGATTTAGGCTGTATGGATTGAGCACGCAAACGACTCTCAAGGGCACTCTTCACAATTGACCATTGATTTGCGAAAAGCGCATAAACAGCCTCATCTTTGAACTCGCCAGATTCGAGATAACACTTCTTTTTTTCCGCCTCAAATGCAATACCAACCTTCGCAAAGAACTGCCTCATCCTCACATTCTTGGTGGATGTAGTAAATTCGACACGATGTAATCCTAGTGTCGAAAAGGCATAATCTAGACAGAGCAGATGACAATCCGTAGCAACACCCTTTCTCCAGTAGGGATAATGAATGATAAGGCCAAAGACTCCGTTCTTATGGGTGAGGTCAATTGAGGTAAAGCCACAACTGCCGAGGACCTCGTCGCTTTTGGCATCATGGACGATGAAATCCAGACACTCTTGCTTTGCTCGCTTGAGCTGACGATCACTATGTCGCTTTTGCACTTGTTCTAATGTCCAACCACCCTCTTTGAGATGCGCCATGTATTGCAAATGTTCCATGGTCTTTGGATCACTCAATATCCTCTGTATCACCGGTTCATCGCACTCAACAGGTGCCCTCAGAACAACCCGCTCTCCCCGCAGCTCTAGATCGGCGGAGAAGTAGCCTTGTATCTTTTCAGCACCAGAGCTCATTTTGGCGTAATGCGTAACACATGGGCATTAAAAAGGAAATAGGCTGAAGATTCTCGGGCCAGAGGACCAAATCGCCGAACAGTTTCCAAATTCAGAGATTTTGTATATACTAGTATATATGTTTCTTTTAGATATCGTTACGGCGCTAGAAAAGGCAGGGATTGCCTACGCCATTGCCGGAGGCCATGCGGTAGCCCTACACGGGGCAGTGCGGGGAACTGTCGATGTCGACGTGGTGATTTCCTTGTCGGAGTCCTCCTATGTGGGCTGCGAAAATGCTCTCAAGTCACTGGGACTTGAATCCAAGCTTCCTGTAACGGCCAAAGAGGTGTTTCAGTTTCGCCGCGAATATATTCGCGATCGCAACCTGAGAGCGTGGTCCTTTTATGATCCTAGAGACCCCTCCCGCCTTGTGGATATTGTCATCACTTATGGAAAGAGAGTAATTCCCACCAAGGTCATAAGAATACAAAGAAAGGCTGTTCACATACTAGCGAAACCTGAGCTCATCAAGATGAAGCGGCAGGCTGGACGGCCTCAAGACCTAGAGGACGCCAGAGCATTGGAGGAACTCAAATGAAAAGGTGCACACAATACTTCAGCAAGGAGTATCTGCAAAACTGCCAGGCCATACGTCCCGATCAGATCGCCCAGTTTCTTGAAGACTTTCGTCTCTTGCATACCTCACAACCCTCCAAGAAACGACTGATCAGCCTAAGAATCTCAGAGTCACTTCTCAAAGCGGCAAAAGCCAAAGCGAGAGCCATGGGTGTTCCTTATCAGACACAGATTCAGCGCCTGCTCGAAGATTGGGTGAAGACCTAGATTTTACTAAGAGTAATCATTCGTGAATCGATTGCTGCGCCGAGAAAGCAGGAATCAGTTAATTTAAAGCTGTTGAAAAATAGGCTTCTTTCTTCATCTCTCTTACTTCTAGTGTTACTGCTCCTGACAACAAATCTTGAAAATACGGCTCAAGACGTTTTCTCAAAATACGAAAAAGTTTCTCACCTAGGCGATGTCTATCTTCAGCGGATCTACCTTCAAGTAGCAAGACCGTTACATGAATGAACTGGGCCTGATTTACTCGCTTTCCAACCAAACAGTGCTCACAAGGAATAACGCGGCTCTTTACTCTAGCATGTTTGATGCGTTTCAAACTCCCTAGACACTCATGTAGTTCGCTGAGAAGGTCAGTGATTCTTATCTCGGATGGAAGCGCTACGGAATGTTCAATAATGAGATGAGGCATGGCTTTAAAAACCCTATCCTCGTCTAGGTTCCACGGAAGTTCTGGCAGTTACCGTTCTAGGGTAGTCGATCGTTGTTAATTCGCCTCAGCAAAAACGCTGGCAAAAACCTCAGCAAACTTCTCGATAGTCGTGGATCCTTTATGATCTTCGTTTAACCCTTGCGTTAGTTTAATCTTTCCTTCATTGAAGGATCTATCTAATTCAATCAGAAGATCCACTATGCTCGCTTTCATGCCAGAGGCGAGCATTGCCTTTCTTTGCTCCTCATAAGGAAATTGCACATAGCGAAGATCCGGCTTTCCTATAGCCTTGCCTAACACAGAGGTGAACCTCTCCAACGTTACCTCTTCGGGGCCTACGAAATCAAACTCGCTAATCCCATTAAAATCCAGCCGATCCAAAAAACTCGCAGCTTTCTTACCGATATCACGTGTAGCCACCACTGGAATCGGTAAATCACCACGCAGCGTAGAGCCGTTGATGCCCTCACTCTTAATTAACGGAATCGCCCAAAACTGATTCTCCATGAAATACATCGGTCGAAGATGAAGTAGGTTTACATCCTCTAATGTATTCAGGCGTTCTTCGTGGCGATGCAGCCCAACAACCGGACCGGTTCCCTTGTCTAAATGGGCGCCGATGCTACTCAAATTCAGAACGTGGGAAACTCCAGTCTTGGAAAGTGCGGCGAGGATCGCTTCACCGACAAGGTCTTGATAAGCGCCAAAGTCATCCGCACCGTAAAACGCTGGAATAAAGCTAAACACTGCAGTGGCTCCCTGGAACGCTTCGGCCAGCGACGTTGAATTGTTAAATTCTACTGGGTAAACCTTGGCTCCCTTGGACTCAAGAGCCGCTAGTTTTTCTTGATTCCTACCAAGGGCTCGTACTTCATGACCCCTCTTGAGCAGTTCCTCGGTTACAATGTGGCCGATGTTTCCAGTGGCTCCCATAATGGAATAGATGTTTGTTGCCATGTTCTAAGCTCCTCTGAGAGTTTGCTAAGATCCGTTGTTGCAAAGCTCTTCTTATAGATCGTTCTTTTCCCGATCACAATATATTCTTTAACTATTTGTAATTATTAGAGAAAATGATATTCAAGGCACGCCCTACTTTCCCAAAGCACTTAACGTTGCTGCCGAGTTCTTAAATTAGGTCCCACGCAGCGGTAATGTCTTCCTCTGTAGTTCGCGCTTGCGAGGTATTCAATCGTAACGTGTACTTGTCGTGAAGCTTAGTATACGTGAGATGCATTTTGCCCGTCCGATTTAACCTTTCAAGCAGTTTGGAGTTAAGAAGGATGGCAGCGGTTCCTGAGAAAGCCGCATCCAAATCCAAACCTCCTAAAATCCCCAAAAACTGCCAGAATATGATTTAGATCATGTATTTTTATTAAAGAAATACAATATGCTAATAAGTCCGGAATCGATGGCCAATGAAGATGACAATTGATTCCTGAAATTGTGCTACGGCAAAAGTGAAATATCGAGTAAAATGTCTCTTTTAAAATGATACCGAAGGAGGTCTCGATGCCATGTCTTCCTGTTAGATTAGTTTTGGTTACTTTGCCTGTTTTGATTATTATGGCAGCTGACAGGTCGAATGCGGCTGATCCCAACGCTGGCAAAACAAAATTTTTGCAAGTATGCGCAACTTGTCATGGGAATACAGGTTTGGGAGATGGCCCAGCATCAACAGCCTACAATCCTAGACCAAAAAACCTTCAGACAACAGAACTGAACGACAAACAGTTACACAACGTCATTGCTAACGGTGGGCCGGCTGAAGGACTCTCCCCGCTTATGCTTGGGTGGAAGGCCATGCTGAAACCCGAGGAGATTGACAACATTATTGCTTACCTTCGTAAGCTCGGCAAACAGGCGCAGGAGAAAAAAAATAAGAAAAGTGAATAGACAAACTCAGATAAGCGTACTGTCCGCGCATAACTCTCCCATGTTCTCCTTGGCATAGTCGTTGCCCTCAGCAAAATACGTCCCCATTGCTTTAGCTACAGGTTTTGAATACACTCTGTACGGCATATTTAAAAGTGCCGCCGACCTAGGGCTCTTGCTGAATACCTGTATGATCTACGTGGCACAACGGCGACAACACCCTTTGAGGAAGAAGATTTACAAATCCTTGCGGGTGGAGTATTCGACTTGGACTCATGGGGAGCAACATTAAATATCGAGGCTAGCCGGCGCATTGGTAATCATTTGGAGTGCTCCTTTGAAACACGTATCTTCGCTGCCGTACCAGCAAATGATTTCCTAACTGCTTCTAAATTCTTATTTAAATAGGAAACTCATGAAAAAAGTATTTGGATTTTCGGTTCTTTTAATACTTGGTTTGATCGGATCCCAGATTCTTCCTGGCGTGCTAGGTGATACTCATCGCCTCTTTATGGAAATTGTGATCTTTCTCACCATGACGGGTCTATCCTTCATTATGATTCACGTTGGCTACGAGTTCGAAATTGATCGCAGCAATGTGCGGCAATACGGCTGGGACTACATGGTAGCCATCACCACGGCCGGTTTTCCTTGGATTTTTGCAGCTCTCTATTTTCTCTATATCCTGCTGCCTTCGGATCTCTGGAATAGTTGGGATGCCTGGAAAGAAGTGCTGCTCATTGGTCGTTTTGCTGCACCAACGGCTACGGGTGTCCTCTTCTCCATGCTCGCTGCTGCTGGTCTCAGTGCCACATGGATGTTCCGTAAAACCCGCATACTGGTTATCTTTGACGACCTAGATACCGTCTTGCTGATGATACCCCTTAAGATCATGATGGTAGGATTGGCCTGGCAGTTGGGGATCGTTGTTGTGGTCATGGTCATTCTGCTATGGGTTGCTTGGCGCTTTCTGCATCAAATCAAAATTCCTGTTACCTGGCCCTATGTTTTACTTTACTCTGTTGGCATTGCAGCAGTGAGTGAAGTGGTCTATTTTGCCACTAAGCTCATCGACTACCGCGTGCCGATTCATATTGAAGTCCTCCTGCCTGCCTTTGTACTTGGCTGCATTATGGCGCACCCAAAAGGTTCAGACGCGCATTCAGATGATGAACGCGAAGGCCACCAGGAAGGCCCTGAGACTCCTGAGGAGCAGCGCGTCTCTACGATTGTATCTGCGATATTCATGGTTTTAGTGGGTCTTAGCATGCCACTTCTAACAGGCAAACCTGTCGTGAATGCACAATCTAGTTTATTGGAATCAGTTACGGCAGTCCAACCTGGCATCTCTTGGGGGGCAATGATCTTTCATACGCTGGTTCTTACGCTCATCATTAATCTAGGCAAGATGTTTCCAGCTTTTTGTTATCGCAAAGAAGCCAACTGGCGAGAGCGCCTGGCGGTGGCACTTGCCATGTGCCCTCGTGGTGAAGTAGGGGCAGGTATTATACTCCTTAGCTTAGGTTACGGCATTGGTGGACCTGTCGTGTCTGTTGCCATACTTGCTCTTGTACTTAACCTGGCATTAACGCCACTCTTTGTAATCTGGGTCAAACAGTTGCTCATGGCGGCCCAAGTAAGGCGAGGTTGAGGACGGCAGCGGGGATTATCCAAGGTCTTACGGTAGGTGCAGGCTCGCACTACCGTCCTCATGGCCTCCATTTGGTCGTTTTCTTGCTTTCTAAGAACCTGTGCGACCAGAGCCCTTCTTCCACATTCGATAAGATTCGAGTGTCGCAAAGACTACTATCAATAAGATCAGTGGTGCCATAATTATTACTTTAGGTTTATTTTCACCCGAGACAAACACCGTGTTAACGATTTCCACGGACTTTGAACGAACTTCAACACCTGATCCTCAGACAGTTTACGAATCAGGCTAGACATTTTAGGTTAAGCAGTGCGCTCTGCTAAGACTTTTCCTTATTCTTCATCGGGCGCATGCCAGGAAAGCTTATCTGGCGGTAGTCGCGGCCGCGGCCCTTGCTTGCCAGTTTGATCATCTCGACAAAGGTAGCGGCGTTCTTGACGCGGAAGGCGAGAGGTAGACCTTGTTTGCGTTGCAGTAAAATGCCGCGCCGAAAAAACAGGTGCAGCGGTAACGCCTTGGCACGCAATGCCTGCCATAGACTCCCACGTTCGATCTCCTGAATCTGCAGCAATGGGATGAAAAAGGAAAAGTAATTGAGCGATTTGATTGTCAGGCGATCTGGCGTTATCAGTACACGCCGCGGCATGAGATTGAAAGTCAAAATAAACACCGAGACGACGATTATCGCCGAAGCCACGCTACTAAGATAGCCACCAAAATAGAGCGGCAGACCTTGCATCATTAAAAAGTCCACACCTAAATCAACAATATGGAGAAGATGGATGGCGACATAGTAGCCTAGGTAGAACAAGAGCAATAGTGGCAAAAAGCCAACAGGCAGCAAAGGCATGGTAGCCTCCATACGTACCTGGCGAATGTTGGCTGGGTTGAGCAGCATGCGCTTCCAGAAGAAGAGCGTCACCATGGCAGTGATGAGGATTAGCGGTAAGATTTCGTAAGGAAGAAACATCGACGGTGCAGTGAGGTATTCGTAACGCTGCTCCTTTTTGAGACGCTTCTGCACCCAAGCGGCAAGGTCGTCATAAGAGATACTTGCAAGCGCTCCCAGCCAGTCGAGTTCGGCTGGCAGAGGCTTGTGGTTAGGATACTTGCGCACCATCAGACCAAGAAAGGCGTCGATCACTTCAGGCTGATGCAGTCGACTGGCAATAAACTGCAGTTGATCGGCCTTGGCTTTGGCAAACTGCTCTTCGGAGATAACCTGCGGCAGCGGCTGCAAGACCGAGGCCATCATGAAGTCACGAATTGCCGAAAAACTAAGTCGGTTCGCCTGAGAGTGAAAGGCGAGATAACCCCCATGCCCAAAGGTCTCGGCTGTACTATCAACAACGTAGGTCTGGGCACTGCGAAGACGAATCTTCTCATAGAGGTGACGTCGCATTAGCTGGGTGTAGAGGGTAAGGAAGGGAGCATCTTTGTAGTCGAGAGAATCAAAGAGGTAACCAAGGGTAACACTGGGTTGCTGATCGTTAAACTCGATGGAGCGGTAGGGACGCGGTTGACGACTCTTTGATGGCTTGAAAACAGCACGCTGATTGAAGCGACCAGCGGTGATACCGGGCCAACGCCCGGCAAAGTTGTTTAAGACCACGAGCAACTCCGCGGGTAAATGCGGCCCCACGTAAATCGCCGTCACGTTGGCAGTATTATAATAACGTTGATGAAACGCCTCAACATCTTGGAAGCGGAGGCCTCTAGCAATTTCGGCCCGGCCGCTAACAGGGCGATCGTAGGCCGGCCAGCCAAAGTAGCGTTGCCAAAATCCAGGACCCTTGAGGTATTCGGGTGACGTTAAGAATTTTTGTAACATATCGATCCAGGTGGGATCTGACCAGCCGTTTTCTCGATCGATAATCTCTTGTACGTGGGAAAAGCGATCTCGCCGTAACTGTTTATTGAAGACCACCCGCCACAGCCAAGACACACCCTCCTCAAGATGCTCCTTGGGCAGATAGACAAAATAGCGGCTATAGGGTCTGTAGGTAAAGGCGTTGTAAGAGCCGCCGAGCGCCTTAATCGCTTGATCAAATTCAATCTCACCGCTCTTCTCCAGTTGAAACAGCAGATGTTCCACAGCATGGGCGGCTCCTTCGGTCTGACCTTCAACTTCATCGACGCTGCCAGCCCAAACGTAGAGGGTAAATTTAAAGAAGCGTGCTGAGTCGAGTGGTGTGTAATAGAGTGAAACACCGTTATCTAAATCGTGCTGTTGAATCTTTTGAAACACGCTTACTGGACTGGACTCAGACAACGCCAAGCTGCTAGGAGCAAGGCTATAAAAGACAAATATCAAAGCAAGCAGTGACTTCATAACGGATCTGGCATCATTCAAGGTTAGACTCCAAGAAGCCGCCCAGCTCTGCCGGCGTCTGAAATAGATGATCAGGACGAGCTTGGCGCAGCGCCTTGGCAGAATTATAGCCCCATGAAACAGCAATGGCAGTAAATTGTGCCTTTCTCGCTGCATGCACATCTCTAGTCTCATCACCCACATAAAACAGCCTGTCCTTGTCCGGAGTCCGTTTGGAAATGGAGAGGATGTTTTTGAGCCGGCGATCTTTACCAAATACCTTGCTACCGGTGCAAATGAAGTCAAACAGCTGTAACTGCTGTGTCTTTAAAAAGGCTGCAACGTTCTCCCTAGAGTTAGAGGATAGGAGAGCAAGGCAAACCTTGCTTTTGCGGAGACTCCTGAGGAGCTGTGGCATACCGGAAACGACGGCAAGCTGAGGAACCTGTCGCCTGAGCTGCTTCTTAATCCGCCGCACGACCAGCGGTAGTTTGAGGGGTGAAATGCCAATTTCTTTGAGCACTGCCCTTGAGCCCAGGTCCCTCAAAGAATCCACTTCTTCCTGTTTGATTTTCCTAAAGCCGTAGTCAGCGGAAATGGCGTTAAGAGCGGTGATCAACGCTAAGTAAGAATCGCACAGGGTTCCATCAAAATCAAAGATGATGAGTGGGCTTTTCACTCTGTTTGCATCCCCGGCGATCTTACCCTGCTTATATTCAAAGTAAAACAGAGAAGCGAGGGGCTGCTGAGCCCAGGGTAGGTAGTAGAGAATCGTGACCAGCTATGGTAAAAGGGTGCTTGCATGGCCGTAAAGGTGCAAAATCTGTCGGTAGCCATCATTGGCGGTGGCGTCATGGGCGTTGGTCTGGGACGTCGTCTTATTGATAGTAAGATTGTCTCGTCTCAGCGTCTTAAGGTGATCGTTCGACGTCCGCAGCAAGCAGCCAAGTTGCGCCAGCAGTGGCAACTCAACGCCACGGTCGATCGCCACAAAGCGCTGAAAAATTCAGCGGCTATTTTTGTCTGTGTGAAGCCGCAAGATTGCAACCAGGTACTGGAGCAGATTAAAAAAGACCAGGCGCTCAAGCACAACCCTCTGCTTATTTCGATCGTCACCGGCGCGTCTATTGCGTCGATACAACGCTCTCTTGGTGAGAGAGCACACATCGTGCGCGCTGTGCCGAACACGCCTGGGTTGATAGGTGCCGGCATTACCGTATGCAGCTTCTCTAACAAAGTAACCGCCAAAGAAAAACAGTTAACACAAAGACTCTTTGCCGCCTTTGGCGACTACCTGGAGCTTGAGGAAGATCACATGGATACGATCACCGGATTGAGTGCCAGCGGCCCCGCTTTTGTTTACGTGATGATCGAAGCGCTGGCCGACGGGGGTGTCATGCGTGGTCTGCCGCGTAAAGTAGCGCTGCGACTGGCAGCGCAGACTCTACTAGGTGGGGCACGAACCTTATTGGAAACCGGCCGTCATCCAGCGGATCTGAAAGACGACGTCACCACGCCGGCAGGATGCACCATAGGTGCGCTGCTTCATCTCGAAGATGGACGCATCCGTTCTGTCTTGGCACGCGGGGTTGAAGAGGCCGCACGTATTGCCAGCTCTCTGGCTCCAGAGGAAAAACCCGGCCGCAAGGAGGTACGCCCATGAACCTGCTGCATGCCAATCCACCCGTGGGTCTATTACACCGAGTTGGTCGCGATACCAGCCAACATCTAGAGGAAAACGGCATTGGCAATCTCTTTGAACTTCTCTGCTGGCTGCCAGACTACTACGTCGATCCACTGCTGCTCATCCCGGTTGAGAGGTTCGATGCGAAAGCAGCCAAAGCCAACCCTGGAGGCAAAATCCACGTTATCGGCCGTGTTCGCTATAGTGGTGAGTGCTTCAACGTTAAGAAACAGCTGCGCTGGTTCGAGTTACACCTTGGCAGTGCCGCCGAGAGCTTGCTCAAGGCCAAGTGGCAAGAGTACGACATGGCTCGTATGGAGTTTTACGTGCGACTCGGCCAATGGGTTATTCTCTCTGGGTCGTATAAACGCGGCAAGTTGCAGAGCCCTGCCGTCATCCCTCTGGGTCGTGACTACCCCTGGCCCGTGACCAAAGAGCACGCCAAGCGCTACCCCTATCTCAAAGGAGTCAGTTACTTTCACCTGCGGCGGTTGCTCCTTTACACCGCCACCTACTACCGTTCGACCCTGGATCGCTGTATCGACCGCCAAGAGTGGGAAGCCCGAGGTCTGATGCTGCCCTCAGAGGCCTTCTTCAAGCTTCATCTCGATTGGCCGAGCGAGCAGATCGAGTTGTTGAACCAAGGCATCTCGCCGGCCCATAAAACCGTGGCCTACCTACGCGCCCATCTCAAAGCGCCTACCCCGGTTGTCGCCAACTAACCTCACTGTGACTTAACTGCACGAAATCTCATATATTTTCCCCTTGACAACGCTCTTGGCGCCAGAGTATATAGGCGAAGAGTGGGGGAAAGTGGGGTAGAGTGGGAGGCCATTTCCATCGATGTTAAGAGGACGCTTTGCACACAGCCTTGATGCCAAGGGGCGCATGAGTATTCCTGCAAGGTTTCGTGAACACGTGGCCTCGCATTATTCAGAGATCCTTATCCTCACCAACTTGGATCGCTGCCTGGTTGCCTATCCATTAGAGGAGTGGGAGGCTCTCGAACGTCGAGCGGCCTCACTGCCACAGATGAAAAAGGCGGTCCAGGCGTTTCAGCGCTTTTTTATTTCTGGGGCGACGGAGTGCCCGATCGATAAACAGGGACGTATCCTCATCCCACCAACCCTACGTGAACATGCGGGACTTAAAAAAGATGCCGTGGTCATTGGTCTGTTGAAAAAATTTGAGATCTGGTCAAAAGAACGCTGGCAACAGGAGTTTACTAAATCACAAAAGAGTTTCATGAGTTTAAGCGATGTCCTTGGAGAGCTTGGCCTATAAAGAGACGACAACCCATCTGCCCGTCATGGCAGCCGAAGTCCTTGAAATGCTCAAGGTCCAACCAGATGGCTGTTACATCGATGCCACGGCTGGAGGCGGTGGTCACAGTGCTGTCATTGGCTCGGCTCTAGGCCGCCATGGACGCCTGATTGCGGTGGATCGTGATCCTGATGTCAACGCCAAACTGCGCAATCGTTTTGCCGGACAAAAACCGTTTGCCATGCAATTTGTTAACGATACCTTCTCGCATTTTGCCAAGTTGCTGGCGGCAGAAGCCACTGCAAATGTCGATGGCATTCTCTTTGATCTTGGCCTTTCATCAGATCAGCTTGACAATCCTGCGCGCGGTTTTTCTTTCGACACCGATGGTCCCCTGGATATGCGAATGAACCAGACTCAAAGAAAAACCGCGCGATCTATTCTCGAGCAGGCGAACGTAAAAGAGTTGACGGCAATCTTTAAAAACTACGGTGATGAGATGCGCGCTGCACGGTTGGCACGAATCCTAGTCGAACGCCGTCAGCAGCAACCACTAACGACGACCTTTGCTCTACGCGATGTCATTGTCTCAGCATTAAAACCCAAACAACCTGTACAACGAATTAAAACCTTGGCCAGAAACTTTATGGCCTTGCGGATTGCCGTCAACGATGAACTGCAAGAGCTCAGCAACAGTCTCGAAGCGGCAGTAACACTCCTCAAACCAGGAGGTAGGCTAGTGCTGCTCTCCTACCACTCGGGTGAGGATCGTCTCGTCAAACAGTTTTTCAGGCGCGAAAGTCGGGACTGTCTCTGCCCAACGACACAACTCTACTGTACTTGTAACCATCGCGCCCGCTTAAGCCTGTTGACAAAAAAACCATTAAAACCAACGGTAGAAGAGTGCCAGCAAAATAGCCGCAGCCGTAGCGCCTGCCTGCGCGCCGCTACCAGGACCGGCGCATAGAACAACCATGCATAGGAACTATCGGCAGAAAAAGACCGAACGAGACAGACAGACAAAGCGTCGATTTCTATTGGTGCTGATCGTCTGCCTTGTTGCCACTTTGGCGTATCTACGTTCAAGACTGTGGGTGATCGATCTAAGCTACGATTACGCTAAACTGCAAAGACAACATGCCACGATCAAAAAGGAGAATGCCCGGCTGCGTGTGGAAGTTGGTAGGCTGAAATCACCCCAACGCATTGAAAAGATTGCTAGAGAAAAGCTCGGATTGAAAAACCGCGAGGAACTGGAGAGGAGGCCGCCGGTCGTCTTGATGGAGCCGTAGCACGGCCATACCAGCTTCGAGAGTATTGATGCCAAAAAGGTTTCGACGCCCATATAGAACGCGCCCACGTATCGGCCCACGCATTGTCGTGGCCTTTGTACCGTTGACGCTCGCCTTTACACTGCTCATCCTCCGATCCGCCCAGCTGCAGTTTATGCAACAACCCAAACTCGAACGCTTCATGCAGCGGGCGCAACCAAGCAGCATTACCATCGCACAACATAATCGAGCTACGGTCTTTGACCGTCATGGTAGAGAGTTAGCTGTCAATGTTCCGGTAAAATCACTCTACATCGACCCCCTACGTTTTAAGGAACAGCATAATTTTTCCGCGACACTTCGTACGATCGCCAAAAAAACCGGAGTTGAACTCAAAACACTAAAACGACGACTCAACCGTGCCTCACGCTTTTTCTGGGTAAAACGCCATCTCTCTCCCTACGTGGCAAAAGAAATCGAAGCACTGAAAGCGTCCGGCGTGCATTTCATTAGCGAAAGCAAGCGTTTTTATCCAAATGGCTCGCTCGCGGCACACTTGCTGGGTTTTACCAATCTCGATGGTGATGGCATCGAGGGCCTTGAGTTTGCCATGGACGATCTACTACGCGGCGAGAAGAGCACACTGCGGGCACAACGCGATGCCAAGGGCAGGCGTCTGCTCATTGGTGGCATCGAAAAGAAGGGGCGTCCCGGAAAACAGCTCTACCTTACCATTGACAGCGTCCTACAACACGCTGTCGAGCGTGAGCTTGAGCGTGCACAACAAGAAAATCAAGCCTCTGCAGCATTGGCGCTGATGATGCATCCCCATACCGGCGAAATTCTTGCCATGGCAAGCCATCCAACCTTCGATCCCAATCGCTATCGCGAATACTCCCGGCAGAGTTGGCGTAATCGTGTTATTACCGACATCTTTGAACCTGGATCCACCTTTAAATCGTTTGTCATCGCCCATGCCATGCAGGAAGGTATTCTCGCTAGAAACGACCGCTTCTTCTGCAAAGCCGGATCCCTGGCAATCCAGTCTCGTATCATCAACGAAGAGCACCGGCATGAGTGGTTGACGACCGCCGAGATACTCAAATACTCGAGCAACATTGGCGCTGCTAAAATCGGCCTGCTGCTCGGGTCCAAACGCATGAAGCAGATGCTCAATCGTTTTGGTTTTGGCGAAAAGAGTCATATTGGTCTACCTGGTGAGTCCGCCGGCTTAACTCACCCAACTAGGCATTGGACCGACTACGATGTGGCAAGCGCAGCCTTTGGTCAGGGCATTGGTGTCACCGGTTTGCAATTGATTCGCGGTTTTTCCTCGCTTCTAAACGGCGGCTACCTTCTCCAACCAACCGTACTGTCCCATGCCATGGAAGGGAACCGCAGAATAGAACTGCAACACAAGCATCGTATTCTCCGTAAGACTGTCAACACACATGTATCCACCAACATGCGGGCAATGCTAACTACGGTAATCGAGCCTAAGGGTACCGGCTTTCGTGCGGCACTGGCACACCACAGCGTTGGCGGCAAAACCGGCACGGCACAACGTTTTGACCCAGTAAGCGGCACCTATCCAGAGAATAACTATACAAGCTCCTTCATCGGCTACCTGCCTGCGGAGAACCCACAACTGGTCATTTTGGTGGTTGTCGATCAACCACAAGGAAAGTTGACAGGTGGCGGTGGCGTTGCCGCCCCGGTATTTAGGCGTATTGCCCAACTGGCGGCTGAACATTTAAATATAAAGCCAGACAAGACAGCCGAATCCCTACAGGCAGGTATACCAACAAGAAAATTGATAAGGCGCGTGGCCGCTACAACCGACACGTTGAACCCAACTGACCTCAGCAAGACAGAGCACCTCCAAGGCCTAACCATACGTGAAGTACTAAGGTTGACCCAAAAGAACGGCATAGAGGTTAGTGTCAGGGGCTCTGGTTTTGCCACGGGAAAAATTCACGTAGACAAAAACGACTCCACAGGCAAACAAAAGTGGATCGTTTACTTCGAACCTGTAGCAAAAAGGAATCTCTGAAGTGCACCTGAAGGAGCTGCTAAAAGAGATTGCCCCCTCGCGAGTGCAAGGAAGCCGGGCCATCGACATTAGCGACATTACCTATGACTCACGCCAGGTGCGTGCTGGAGCAGCGTTTGCTTGCATTCAGGGACAAAGAACCGATGGCAGAAAGTTTGTCACAGATGCTGTAAACGCGGGCGCACCTTGCATTGTCTATGAAGGCAGCTTGCTAGAAACTCCGCCTGCAGGGGTTACGCTTGTGGAAGTCAAAAACGTCCGTCACGCTCTTGGCACCATCGCCAACAGGCTCTACAACAGACCAACGCTCTCTCTCAAGTTGATCGGTGTCACCGGAACCAACGGCAAAACTACCACAACCTATCTTATCGAATCGATTCTCCGCCAAGCGGGCCTGGAAACCGGGCTTATCGGCACCATTGAGCATCGCTTTGCCGGCAAACGACTGAAGGCGCTTCACACCACGCCAGAGTCGGTCGATCTGTTAAGGCTTTTGCGGGATATGCTCGACGCCGGCGTCACCCATGTTGTCATGGAGGTCTCTAGCCACGGACTGAGCCTTGGCAGGGTCAACGCCTGTGAGTTTGATATTGGCCTACTAACCAATATCACCCAAGATCATCTCGACTTCCATGGCGATCTGCCCGCCTATGTCGAGGCTAAAGAGCAGCTTTTTCGCCAAATGGCTAACAGCAGCAAGTGCAGACACGCCACTGCCATCATCAATGGCGACGATCCCTGTAGTCAAAGTATCATTGAACGACTGCGGCAAAAAGGTGCCATAAAACACCTGCTGTTTGGACAGTCGCTGGGTTGTGATTACCGTGCTGAACAAACAGCTTACGATCCGATTGGGTTTCACACGGATATCGTTGGCCCAAATGGCAGACAATCGATTCGTTCGCAGCTTAGTGGTACACACAACTTGCAAAACTGTATTGCTGCAGCTGCCGTAACTAGAGAACTTGGTGTTGATTGGCAAACCATTGCCCAGGGAATTTCGTGCTTAAAGAATGTACCCGGTAGGCTTGAGCGTCTTGGCACTGATGCTGGGGTGACCGTCTATATCGATTTTGCCCATACAGATGATGCGTTAAAGAACGTCCTCAATGCCATTGAGACCGTCCGCCAAAACAATCAACAAGGACGCGGGCGCATCATCACGGTTTTTGGCTGTGGTGGAGACCGCGACCGGCTGAAACGTCCGCGCATGGGCCATGCTGCAGTAAGCGCCAGCGACCTGACCGTCATTACCTCTGACAATCCACGCAGTGAGGCGCCAGAAGAGATCATTGCCGATATTGCTGCGGATCCGCAAGTACAAACGGCGCTCCGAGATTGCCATAGCGTCACCGACAAGGAATTCGCGACAACACCGGTAGCCACCATTCAACCAGATCGACGTCAGGCGATCCATCTGGCTTTAACCATGGCAAAGAAAAACGATGTGGTACTGATTGCTGGGAAAGGACACGAAGACTATCAGGAAATCCATGGCATACGTCATCCCTTTGATGATCGAGGCGTTGCCGTAGAGATAATTGAGAAAATGGGATGGAACCTCACTTCCGTATAGAGGATTTTGATTTGCCGCTTAGTTGGATTGCCGAAGCGACCGCTGGCAATGTGACGGGTTTGTCGCAACACAACTGTTATGGAATCACCACGGATTCACGCATGGTTAGGCGAGGAGATCTATTTATTGCCATCCATGGCAAAAACCATGACGGTCACCATTATATAGGTAATGCGATAGACAACGGCGCTACCGCTGTTATCTGTAAAACTGGTCGCAAGCCGCCGCAAAAAACTCCATCGGTGACCTGGTTTGAGGTAGAGGACACGCTGCAGGCGCTGGGCGATCTAGCACACGCCTGGCGACAGAAATTTTCTCTTCCGATAGTCGCTATCACCGGTGCCAATGGCAAAACCACGACAAAAACCATACTCACGGCCATTCTTGCCGAATATCAAACGCCTTTGGCAACCTGGAAAAACTGGAACAACTTGCTTGGATTGCCTCTATGTCTATTGCGGCTGCGGAACCATCACAGCCACGTGGTTCTGGAGATGGGCATGAACCAATTTGGCGAGATCCGTCGTCTTGCAGAGATTGCTCAACCAACCCACCGTCTCATTACCAACGTTATGCCAGTACACCTCGACGGCGTCGAGGATCTAGACGGAGTAGCCAAGGCCAAGAGCGAGCTCCTTGAAAACCTAGCGCCTCAAGATACCTTTATCGTCAACCTCGATGACCCCTACATTAGTAAGATGCGTCGGCCGCACGTGTGTAAAGAGGTCAGCTATAGCCGCACATTGTCGTCCGATGCTGATGTTGGACTCAACCAAGTAGAGCTGCTGGGCATGCAGGGCGCTCAAGGCAGACTAAGACTAGGACAAGAACTCCACGAATTTAGGTTGCCACTCGCTGGCGAACACAACGTTAGCAATATGCTCGCCGCGGCTGCCGCTGCTTTTGCGCTTGATATACCCCCGCGTGCTATCCTACACGGTATTGCCAACGTAAATGCAGAAGAGTGGCGCGGTCAGTGGTTGCAGCTTGGCAACGGTAGCACGCTCTACAACGACTGTTACAACGCTAACCCAGCCTCCATGGTGGCGGCACTACGCACGGTTGCTACGGTTAAGGCGGAACGCAAGGTGGCTGTGCTTGGTGACATGCAGGAGCTTGCGAGCGCCAGCCGCTCCGCCCACGAAAAACTCCTTGAGCAGGCTACTGCCGATGGTTTTGCGCCCATACTCTGTTATGGCCCCCACTTTGTCGCTGCTGCCAAAAAGTTGCAACTCGCCCACGTGCATAGCTTTGACGACTTGGACCAGCTTCAGCAGAGGTTGGTGCAAACCGTAGAAGCTGGCGACGTTATACTGATAAAAGGCTCGCGGCTGATGCAAATGGAGCGTGTAGGCCATCATCTACTGCATCACTTTAAAAGGAACGAGGTGTAATCTTGCTGTACCATCTGCTCTATCCGATTTCTGAGACCATAGGCGCCTTCCGTGTCTTTCGCTACATTACCTTCCGTACCGCAGCTGCCATCCTTACGGCTATGTTTATCTGTTTTATCCTTGGCCCCTACCTTATTGAGCTACTCTCCAAAAAACAGATCGGCCAAGTGGTCCGCGATGACGGACCAGAGAGCCATCTTAAAAAGGCGGGTACCCCGACGATGGGCGGCATCCTTATCCTCATTGCTGTGGCGCTTGCTACCCTGTTGTGGACCAGATTGGATAACCTCTACGTCTGGGTTGTCCTTTTTGTCTTTCTCGGTATGGGTAGCATTGGTTTTGTTGATGACTACATCAAGTTAAAACGAATGCCCAAGGGCCTTAGCGCTAAACAAAAACTGTTGTTTCAGAGTATCGTAGCACTCATAGCCACTGCTCTGCTGTTTTTGGGAGATGGAATCCCAAAACTGCAAAATTTTGACACCTCTATCTATTTTCCTTTTTTCAAAGATGTGACGCCAACTATTGGTTGGCTTTTTATACCATGGATGATCTTCATCATCGTTGGCAGTTCTAATGCCGTCAATCTTACGGACGGTCTCGATGGGCTTGCCATTGGTCCCGTAATGACGGCAGCAGTCACCTTTCTTATTCTCGCTTACATTAGTGGGCACTCGCAGATTGCGTCCTACCTCAACGTCGCTAACGTCGATCAAACCGGTGAACTGGCAATCTTCTGCGGCACGCTGGTAGGCGCGAGCCTTGGTTTTCTCTGGTACAACACCTATCCCGCCCAGGTGTTTATGGGAGATGTCGGAGCATTAGGTATTGGCGGCGCCTTGGGCACGGTAGCGTTGGCAATCAAGCAGGAAATCCTTTGGGCACTGGTTGGCGGAATCTTTGTCATGGAAGCACTGTCGGTCATCATGCAGGTCACTTCTTTCAAATTAACCGGCAAGCGCATCTTTCGTATGGCACCGATCCACCATCACTTTGAACTCAAGGGCTGGGCTGAGCCCAAGGTGATTGTACGCTTTTGGATTATATCAATCATTCTCAGCCTGTTGGCACTCAGCAGTTTAAAATTACGCTAAGGAAAGCAAAAGGTGTTGGCTGTTACCATTGATAAAACAAATCTGACAAAACTGGTTGGTAAGCAGATTGGTATAGTCGGCTTCGGTCCCAGAACGGGCGTAGCGTTGTCACGCTTTTTGGTGCAACAGGGAGCCAACCTTGTACTCTACGACAGACAACCAGCAGCGAAACTGCAGGCTAATCTGCAGCAGTTGTTGCAAAGCCAAGAAGTGCGACAAGCAGATAGAGAGCTACACATTCATAAGGTTTTTGCCGATAACGATTTTTCCTGGATCAGCCATGTCGATCTGCTCATTGCCAGCCCGGGAGTACCTCTCTCTGAGCCGGTGTTTGCCGCGACCAAAGCGGCGGGCAAGCCGCTAGTTGGCGAAATCGAGTTTTCTTCTTGGTTCTTAGACGCACCTATTGTGGCGGTGACTGGTACTAACGGCAAAACAACCACGGCTGGGCTCATTGCTCAGATGTTGAAAAACTGGAATAAGCGGGTTTTTCTTGGCGGTAACATTGGCATACCACTGGTTGGCGCCATTGGTAAGAATTTTGACTACGTGGTTGTAGAAGTCAGTAGCTTTCAACTCGAAACCATCTCAAGCTTTTGTGCGAATATTTCAATCTTGCTCAACGTCAGCGAAGATCATCTTGACCGTCACCAGAGCTTGGCAAACTATCGCCGACTAAAGGGGAATATTTTCTTAAACCAGACGTCACACCATTGGGCCGTTGTCAATGCCGATGACGCTACAGCCATGCAACTGGCAGCATCGCGACCCATGCGTAAACTCTGCTTTTCAACCCAAACGGACAACACTGCGGCTGTGAAGTTGCAGGCAGAAGATATTTGTCTGGAGTTCGGTGATAAAAAACTCCATTTGCAAACGCAGTCGTGTCCGCTCTTAGGAAAACACAACCGCAGCAACCTCATGGCCATGGCTGCTGTTGGAGCCATCCTCGGCGTTCCCGTAAAAGTGATGCAGCAGACTGTGGACAGCGCAAAACCACCGCCACACCGACTAGAGCGGGTTGCCGAGCGTGACGGCGTTGTCTATATCAACGACTCAAAGAGCACGACCGTTGCATCGACACTGCAGGCGCTATGTGCTTTTGTACAGCCCTTGGTCCTCATCCTTGGAGGCAGTGACAAAAGTGCACACTATCAAATGTTGCGAGATGGCGTTACCAGAACGACCAGGGCCATTGTCGCCTACGGTGAAACAGCAGCACGAATGCAACAAGAGATAGGTTTTTCTGGCCCATTTCATACTACGAGTGGGTTTGACGATGCGGTTAGAACGGCTATGCAGATGGCCAAGGCAGGCGAGATAGTATTGCTCTCACCAGCGGCCTCCAGCCTCGATCAGTTTCGTGACTACGTAGAACGTGGTGATCGTTTTACAGCGCTGGTCAAAGGTGGTGTTGCATGAAAACACGTCGGCTAGACAACATGCTTCTGATTATCACCGTTGTCTTGAGCGCTATTGGTTTGCTAATGGTTTGCAGCAGCAGTTATGTGATTGCAGCCGAAAACATTGGCGATCGCTACTTTTTTATCAAACGACATCTTGCCTACTTGGCACTAGGCGTACTGGTGTTCATGATCACCTGTCGTCTGCGGGTAGAGGGCTGGCGCAAGCTTTCACTGCCGCTTTTTGTCATCTCTGTTCTACTCTTGGTACTAGCGATTTCTTCTCCGCTTGCAAGTTATGGAGGTGGTGCCTACCGCTGGATTGAATTGATGGGCTTGCGGTTTCAGCCGTCTGAATTTGCTCGCCTTGGAACCATTCTCTTTCTCGCCCATCTTCTCACCAACAGGGGAGACGCTATATTGCAGCTGCGACAAGGAGTGTTGTTGCCCTTGCTCCTGCTCGCCATCGTAGCAGCGCTGATCCTGTGCGAACCCGACTTTGGCTCTGCGGTGTCGATCTTCGTCACTGGCGTCGTCTTGCTCTACCTTGCCGGCGCCCGTTTTAAACACCTGCTCCTGACACAGCTGTTGATTGCGCCCGTGGCACTTTACATGTTGCTCGGCTCGGCTTACCGACGGGAGAGACTGCTCACTTTTCTCGACCCGTGGCAGGATTCCATGAACCGTGGCTTTCAGATCATTCAGTCTTTTATCGCCATTCGTTCTGGTGGTCTCTTCGGCCAGGGGCTGGGGGATGGGGTGCAAAAGGCTTTTTACCTGCCAGCGGCGCACACCGACTTTGTCTTTGCCATCATTGGCGAGGAGCTTGGCTTTGTTGGCATGTTTGTCGTTATCGCCCTGTTTATGCTCTTTGTCGCCCGTGGCGCCTACATTGCCGCCACAAGCGGCGCGCGTTTTCATAGCCTGCTTGCCGCTGGCATCGTCTTTTCCATTGGCATGCAGGCTTTTACCAACATGGCTGTGGTTATGGGCAGCCTACCAACCAAGGGGTTGACCTTGCCGCTCATCAGCTGTGGCGGCTCCTCACTGGTGGCTACCTTTGCTGGTTTAGGCATCCTGCAAGCTATTGCCGCCAGTCGGCAGGAGAGACGACGATGAAGCTCCTGATTGTCGGCGGTGGTACAGGAGGGCACATCTTCCCAGGCATTGCCGTGGCAGAAGCGTTTCAACAGGAGGCAGAGTGTCCGCGTGTTCTCTTTGTTGGCACCAGTAAAGGCATGGCAAACCAACTGGTGCCTGAGGCGGGTTTTTCGCTGTCGCTTATCCATTTTAAAACCCGAGGGCTCAAGGGCGGCAGCTTCGGCTCTCGCCTAAAAACGCTCTTGCATCTACCGCGAGCCTTTGTCGCGTCACTGCGCATCCTCGATGGTTACTCGCCAAATGTCGTCCTTGGCACTGGCGGCTACGCCACCGGTCCGCTCTGTTTGATGGCACGCCTGCTCGGCATTCCCGTGGCGATCCAGGAACAAAACGCCATTCCTGGATTGACCAATCGTCTCCTGGGCAAAGTAGCCAAAAAGATTTTTGTCACCTTCCCTGGATCTGCAGGCTACTTCCCCGGCAACAAGACGATCGTCTCTGGCAATCCTGTCCGTGCCGCCATTCTCAAAGTTCCGCCGCTGAAGCGTCTGCCGCAAAAAGAACGCCTCAGCATTTTTGTGCTAGGTGGTTCTCAAGGAGCACGCCGGCTCAACGAGGCGATGATCGCTGCCCTGCCAGGACTTGCAACCATAAAAACAGAGCTCACCTTTGTCCACCAAACCGGAGCAGAAGATGTGGAACGCGTGCAACGAGCGTATGATCAAGGGGGTTTCGATGCCACGGTGGCAGCTTTTTTTGCCGACATCGCCAGTATCTATACGCGTGTGCATCTTGTCATCGGTCGTAGCGGTGGTGGTATCTTTGAGGTGGCTGCTTGTGGCCGCGGCATGGTGTTGGTGCCCTTTCCTTATGCAGCCGACAACCATCAGAGTGCAAATGCCCGCCTCTTTGTCAAAGCAGGCGCTGCCATGATTGTGGAAGACCATCAATGTACCGGACCACGCCTCAGCACAATCATCCAAGATTTTAACCAAGATCGTCCGCGTGTTGTCACTATGGGCAAGGCGGCATACCGTCTAGGACAACGAGACGCCGCGACGATCATTGCAAAAACCTGTGTGGAGCTTGGATATGGCAAACAAGCTTAGCTGCCTAAAAGAGGCAAAACAGATTCACTTTGTCGGCATTGGTGGCATTGGTATGAGCGCACTTGCTAAGATCATGCTCGAAAGCGGCTATCGTGTCTCAGGCTCGGACCTGAAAAGTTCACAGACCACCCAACAGCTGCAAGAGATGGGAGCGACGCTGTTTGTCGGCCACGTCGCCAGTCAAGTGCATGGCAGCGACCTCATTGTCCATTCCGGTGCTGTGGCGCAAGACAACTGTGAGCTGCAAGAGGCCCAGCGTTTGGGAATCTCGGTTATTCACCGTGCAACACTGCTCGGCGAACTCATGAAAGAGGCCAAGGCGATCGCGGTCACTGGAGCCCATGGCAAAACAACAACCTGTGCCATGATTCTGTCCATCCTTAGAAGCACAGGTTTGGATCCAACCTTTTTGATCGGCGGTATTGACAACGCTACCCATACCAACGCCCACACTGGCAACGATGAGATCATGGTGGTCGAAGCCGATGAGAGCGATGCCAGTTTTGTCCGGCTGCATCCCACCTTCGCCGTTTGTACCAACATTGATCGGGAACATATGGACTTTTATCCCAATGTCGCAGCCATCCAACGTTCGTTGCGTAACTTCCTAGAACTCGTACCGGTTGAGGGAATGATCTTCATCAACCAAGACGATGCCGAACTCTGCCATACATCGATCCCACTGCAAGGGAAAAAACTGCACTGCTTCTCCGTACAACAAAAGGCGGATACTTGGGCCCAGGTTATCGACAGTGGACGCCCCAGTCGTTTCCAGCTCTACCAAAAAGACACCTGTCTCGGTGAGGTCACGATGCAGATCGGTGGCAGCCACAATATCAGCAATGCCGTTGCCGCGGCAGCAGTCTGTCTTCACCTTGGATGCCGCGCTGAACACTTGATCCAAGGTCTCAACGGTTACCAAGGGGTTAAGCGGCGCAGCCAACTGACGGCACGTTGCCGTGGCATCACCATCTACGACGACTACGCGCACCACCCCACGGAGATTCGTGCTCTGCTTACGACCCTGCGCCACGAGACACACCATCGACTCTGGGCTATCTTCCAACCCCACCGGTATAGTCGTTTTGTCCATCTCTATGATGAGTTTCTCACCTCCTTTGCTGCTGCTGACCGCATTGTCGTACTTCCTATCTACAGCGCCTTTGAAAGTGACAACAGCCCGCTGCAGCGATCGCCAGCTGCCTTTGTCAAAGACCTTGCCCACCAGCACCGGCAACGGGCGGACTACCTGCCAAACAAAGAGGCTGCCGTAGATTTTCTCTGTCAACAGGTAGAGAGTGGAGATCTCTTGGTTACCATTGGCGCTGGTGACATCGACAAGGTTGGGACAGCCATGGCAGCTAGACTTGCGGAGGATCGATGCATCCAGACCTAAAAGCGCAGCTGCAAGCGTTGTTGGGAGAACGGGTACAGTTTGAGATCCATCTCAAACCTTTCACCTCTCTAAGGATAGGCGGTCCTGCCGACGCCATCACCTATCCTAATAGTGCCGTAGAGGTCACAAAAGTGGTCCAACTCTGCAATCAACATGAAACCGCTTGGCGTCTGCTCGGGGGCGGCACCAACCTGCTGGTAGCGGATACAGGTTATGCCGGTGTGCTGCTCTGTACGACCAGACATATGAATCGCTTTCACTTGGAGCGAGAAGAGGAGCAGACTGCCCTACTCTTTGCCGAATGCGGCGTGCGTATGTCGCGACTCCTTAGCTTCTGCAGCTCGCAAGGTTTGGCAGGAATGGAGTTCGCCGCTGGTATTCCTGGAACCTTTGGTGGTGTGCTGTGGATGAACGGAGGTACGCGTGCTGGCTCTGTCGATGAGATCCTCCATTCCATGCAAATCATAGGAGCTGATGGTCAACTACGAGAACTGCAGGCTGCTGAAGTGCCGTTCCGTTATCGCAGTTGTGGGCTACCACGGAATGTCGCTATCCTCAGTGGCCGGGTAGAACTCAAACGCGGCGAGCCGCGGCAGATCAACGCTAAGGTTGCGAAAATTAAATCCTTTCGAGAAAACCAGCCTCTGGAGATGGCGAACGCAGGCAGTGTATTCAAAAATCCCAAGGGTGATTTTGCCGGTCGCCTCATAGAGATGAGCGGCCTCAAGGGTAAGTGTGTCGGCGGTGCCATGATCAGCGATCGACATGCCAACTTCATCATCAACCGTGGTGACGCCTCTGCTGAAGATGTGTTACGCTTGATCCAACTAGCCAAAGAGCGTGTTTATCAGGAGCACGGCATTGAGTTAGAAACGGAGCTTGAGGTGCTAGCATGAGAGGTCGTGCCATTCTGTCTACCTGTCTGCTGTTGACTCTCTTGGCGGTATCGCTGGCGCTGATGCCGGAGCTGCGCCAACAGTCTCTTACCCAGCTGAGCCGCCTCTCTCCCGAAGTGAAGCAGGTGCACCTCAGCGCCGATGGACCCATCGATCTAAACCAGATGCGGCAGATTGCTGCGATTCCAAGTGGCAGCCCCTTACTGTTTTTCTCTGCAAAACGTGTGCTGGCTCGTCTGCGAGCCCATCCATTGGTCGATCAGGCAACCCTGAGCCGCCGTTTAAACGGTGTCGTCCACATCGATATCCAACTACGCCAGCCTGTAGCCATTGTTGGTGGCAGAGGTCTCACCTATACAGATAGCGCTGGTAACACTTTTAAGACTCTTGAGCCTGGTGACCTGCTCGACTTTCCCATCATCACCGGCATCCAAGATGGTCGTACTATGATCCATACGGAGCGCCAGCAGGTAGTGAAAACCGCCCTGCAACTACTGCAATTGACAGAGGAGTGGTTCCAACAACAGGGTCACACGATATCGGAAGTCCATGTTGACCCGACTGCTGGATATTCGCTGTTTACTAATCGTGTTGGTGGCTGCATCGTACTTGGTATGCCTCCTTTTGAAAACAAGGTGGCGCGTATGCAGCGCATTCTTGAGCGTCTCGAAGATCGATTATTCGATATAGAATTGCTCGACCTAGACTATAATAGTAGGGCCTTTGTTCGCTGGAAACATCAGGGACATCAGATCCTCGCAAAGAAA
The DNA here is from genome assembly GCA_028277945.1 of Oligoflexia bacterium. Classification (GTDB taxonomy): domain Bacteria; phylum Bdellovibrionota_G; class JANQFH01; order JANQFH01; family JANQFH01; genus JANQFH01. Next base: position 202,705 of record JANQFH010000068.1, on the reverse strand, counting down.
GGTTGGTGAACCATGGGTAAGAAAGACGAATTCATTGTTGGTTTGGACATCGGTACCACCAAAATCTGCGCCATTGTTGGGGAAGTTACTGACGAAGGCATTGATATTATCGGTATTGGCACCCACCCCTCAAAGGGTCTGAAGCGGGGGGTGGTAATCAACATTGAGAGTACGGTCGCCTCCATTCGTAAGGCCATTGAAGAGGCCGAGCTGATGGCTGGATGTGAAATTAACAACGTCTACGCCGGTATTGCCGGTGGCCATATTAAGGGTTTCAACTCCCATGGCATTGTTGCCGTTAAACATCGAGAGGTCTCGGCTAACGACATAGAACGGGTGTTGGATGCTGCCAAGGCCGTCGCTATCCCACTAGACCGTGAGGTCATCCATATTCTGCCGCAAGAGTATGTGGTTGATGAACAAGATGGCATTAAGGAGCCTCTGGGCATGACTGGTGTACGGCTTGAGGCCAAAGTGCACATTGTCACGGCGGCTGTATCGTCAGCGCAAAACATTATTAAGTGCGCCAACCGCACTGGCCTGAATGTCAGCGACATCTGCTTGGAGCAGCTCGCCTCCAGTGAAGCAACGCTCAGCCAGGATGAGAAGGATATCGGGGTTGCCTTGGTCGACATTGGTGGCGGCACCTCCGATCTCGTCATCTTTCACGATGGCAGCATCGCCCATACCGCTGTGCTTGGTCTCGGGGGAGACCATCTAACCAACGACATTGCCGTGGGTATGCGAACCCCACGCAATGAAGCTGAACTGATCAAGCGTCGCTACGGCTGTGCCATGGCCGCCAAAGTGAAAAAAGATGAGACCATTGAGGTGCCAAGTGTTGGCGGCCGCAAGAATCAGAGCATGTCGCGCCAAGTGCTATCGGAGATCATTGAGTCCCGTGTCGAGGAGATCCTCACCATGATCTACAACGAGATCACCCGCTCAGGTCACAATGACGTTATTGGTAGCGGTATTGTCCTCACTGGTGGTACAGTACTGCTGGACGGTATGATTGAATTGGCGGAATCGGTATTCAACATGCCCGTACGCCGCGGCATTCCTGAGGGCATTGGCGGTCTTGTCGATGTGGTAAGCAATCCCATGTACTCCACAGGCGTGGGGCTAGTCATTTACGGCAGTAAGCAGAAACGGGGCAGTCACTTCAAGATTCGCGAAGACAACATCTATTCCAAGGTAAAAACGAGAATGCGAGAGTGGTTTGCCGAGCTAGTCTAAAACTAATACTCATGAGACGTATCATGTTAGCAGCAACGTGCAGATTTTTGCAGATCAAGGCGGGAGGCGAGAACGGAGCGGAGCTTACTTTAAGAGTAAGTGAGCACCGCTCGCAGCCGACCAACGCAGAGATGCGGAAATCTGCACGTTGCCATGGTGAATAACCAAGACCGAAGGAGAGGGTCGATGAAAGCGAGCGAGAAACAGAGACTGATGTTTGAGTTTGAAGAACAGATACCCCACGTGGCCAAGATCAAGGTCATTGGCATTGGTGGCGGTGGCGGCAACGCTGTCAACACCATGATCAGTGAAAAGCTCGAGGGCTGTGATTTTATCGCCGCCAACACAGACCTGCAGGCTTTAAAAACCTCCCGGGCACCCAACAAGGTGCAGCTTGGCGAACGTGTCACCCGTGGGCTTGGCGCCGGCGCCAACCCAGAGATTGGTCGCGAGGCCGCCTTGGAGAGTCGCGACAAGATCGCCGAAGCCATGGCTGAGGCGGACATGGTGTTTATCACCGCTGGCATGGGGGGTGGCACGGGCACGGGTGCAGCACCCGTCATTGCTCGTATTGCCAAGGAATCCGGTGCTCTCGCTGTTGGTGTGGTCACCAAGCCCTTCCTCTTTGAAGGCAGAAAGCGCATGAAGTACGCTGATGAGGGTATTACTGAGCTTAAGGAGTCCCTCGACACCTTGATCACCATTCCCAACCAACGGCTCATCAACCTCGTGGGAGAGACCACATCTATCATCGATAGCTTTAAAAAGGCCGATGAAGTCCTGCTACACGCCACCCAAGGAATCTCTGATCTGATCACCATTCCCGGACTGATCAACCTCGATTTTGCCGATGTGCGCACGATCATGAATGAGATGGGCATGGCGCTCATGGGAACCGGTGTGGCAACCGGTGAGCGGCGCAGTGTTGAAGCGGCCCAACGTGCCATCTCCAGTCCCCTGCTAGAGGATATTGAGATAGATGGCGCCCGTGGCATTCTCATCAACGTTACCGGCTCACGTTCGATGACTTTGCACGAAGTCAATCAGGCAGCGATGTTAATCCAAGAGGCGGCGCACGAAGATGCCAACATCATCTTTGGCGCGGTGGTGGATGATAAGTACAACGAGGATATGCGAGTGACCGTCATTGCCACAGGTTTTGGACGCGAGGAAGAGCAAAAACGACGGTACGTGGATACCATCAGCCAGTCCTCCATCCTCAACCAACCCAATATGGACGTGCCAACACAGATGCGCAAACAGGCGAGCGGCGACGTGGGTGAAAGCCGTCGCCGTGTCAACGAGTTTGGCTTGGATCCAACCGAAGAGGAAAAGTACGACATCCCCACTTTTATTCGTAAGCAGGTGGACTGAGTCCCAAGAAGGTACGGCCTCACTTTCAGGGAATGCATTCCCTGAAAGTAAGGCCGTACCTTCTTGGGAGCCGCGCACGCCAACTCCTCTTGTCCAATTGACCCCGTGTTTCTGCTGTGTTAGCTCTGTGAGCGCAGATGGAGCGGTTTCGTAAAGAGATTACCCAAGTTCTTCGCAAAGAGATCGGCGGCAAGGCGGGTCTTGCGAGTAAACAGATCGGCGAGCTCCTGGAACTTCCCACAGAGAGTGCACATGGTGATTTTGCCTTTCCCTGTTTTGTTCTAGCCAAGGCGGAAAAAAAGCCGCCACAGACTATTGCCAAAGAGCTTGCCGCCAAGCTCAAGCTTACAGACAACATCGACCGTGTGGAAGCGCTCACCGGTTATGTGAACTTCTTCATCAAGCCAGCCAAACTGGCGGAGACTGTTCTCAAGGAGATTTACGATGAACGTGATGCCTACGGTGCCTCTGATCGTGGTAAGGGACGTCGGGTGGTCATCGAGTTCTCCAGCCCAAACATCGCCAAGCCCTTTGGTATTGGCCATCTCCGCTCGACCATCATCGGCAACGCGCTCACGCGCATCTACAAATTCCTCAACTATCAAGTCACCACGATCAACCACCTAGGCGATTGGGGCACCCAGTTTGGCAAGATCATCACTGCCTACAAAAAGTGGGGTAAGGCGGACTTCCTAAAGGGCGATCCGCTGATGAACCTCTATAAACTCTACGTTCAGTTTCACCAAGAAGAAGAGAAGCATCCCGAGCTTACGGACGAAGCACGCCAGTGGTTTGCAAAACTCGAGCGCGGCGATCGTGAAGTACGTGAGCTGTGGGAGTGGTTTCGGGATGTCAGTATGGAGGAAATCCGCGGCATCTACTCTCTGTTTGACATCCACTTTGACCACCAGCTTGGCGAGAGTTTCTATACCGACAAGATGCCTGCAGTCATTGATCAGCTCAAAAAACTCGGATTGCTGGAAGAGAGCGAAGGCGCTCAGATTGTCCGCCTTGAGAAGGAAGGGCTGCCACCGGCCATCATTAAGAAGAGCGACGACAGTACACTCTACATCACTCGTGATCTTGCGGCTGCCATCTACCGCCATGAAACCTATTCCTTTGAAGAGATGCTTTACGTCGTCGGCACTCCACAGCAGCTACACTTTCAGCAGCTGTTTGCCATCTTAGTGAAAATGGCGCATGAGTGGGCAAAAGAGTGCGAACACATCAGCTTCGGCCACCTCACGCTTAAAGAGAGTGGCGCTGGCATGTCCACTCGTAGCGGTACCATTGTCTTTCTCAAAGATGTTCTCGACCGTGCCGTAGAGTTGGCCGACGATATCATCAAGGAGAAGAACCCTCAGCTTGAAAACCGCGAAAAGGTTGCTATCCAAGTAGGCATTGCCGCTCTCATCTATGCAGATTTCAGCGCCAAAAGACGCAAAGACGTGAAGTTCAGCTGGGAAGAGATCCTCAACTTCGATGGTGAGACCGGTCCCTATCTGCAGTACACCTCTGTACGCATCCGTAGTCTGCTGGAAAAATTCTCTGGCACGCTAACAGACAAAGTCGACTTTGAAAAACTCGGCGAAGCTGAAGAGCAGGAACTCATCAAGGCTTTGGGGCTGTTCTCGCGCACCATTTTAGAGGCTCTTGAGGAGAGAGAGCCCTTTGTGCTCGCCTCCTACCTCATGCGCCTGGCCAAGCTCTACAACAAGTTCTACAACAAATACCGGGTGCTCGATCAAGACGGTGAAATCTCCTTAGCAAGGGTGCTGTTGACCTTCTGTACCTCGACAACGCTTGATGTTGGCCTAAACCTGCTTGGCATCCCCATTCCTGAGAAGATGTGAGCATGCAAGAAGAACTACTACATGTAGACGAGCCCATCTATTCCGTAGAAGAAGTCACCCAGCGGATCACTGCTGCGATTAGTTCTGAGTTTTCTGGCTTGCCAATCTGGGTGCGGGGAGAGATCTCCAACTACCGTGGCCGCAATCAAAAAGGGCATATGTACTTCAGTCTCAAGGATGAAAGAGCGACGCTGCCACTGGTCTTCTTTGCTGGCAAGAACGCTCAACTCGACTTTGAACCCGATGAAGGCATGGCGGTCATTGCCTGTGGCCAGCTCAATGTCTACGCTCCCCATGGACGCTACCAACTCATCGTCGAACGCCTACTACCCGAGGGCAGAGGCAAGCTCTTCTTGCAGTTTGAAAAGCTCAAGCGCAAGCTAGATGAGCAAGGGCTCTTTGCTGCAGCCACCAAACAGCCACTCCCCGCTTTTCCTGTGACCCTCGGAATTGTCACCTCGCCAACGGGTGCGGTGATTCGTGACATCTTAAAGATCGTGCAGAAGCGCTATCCAGCGGTACGGGTGCTGGTAGCTCCAGCCCAAGTACAAGGAGAACAGGCCGCAGCTTCTATTGTTAAGGCCATTGAGCGCTTGCATCGCTGCCAACAACCACAAGTCGATACCATCATCCTAGCGCGTGGGGGTGGTTCTATTGAGGATCTGTGGCCCTTTAATGAGGAGGCCGTGGCGCGGGCCATTTTTGCTGCCAAGATTCCGATTATCTCCGCTGTCGGCCACGAGACCGACTTCACCATCAGCGACTTTGTCGCCGATGTGCGTGCGGCCACACCAACCCATGCAGCTGAACTCGCCCTACCCAACTGCGAGGAGTTGCTGCGCGAGCTCGACCACACGGGCAAGCGACTACTTACAGCCATGGAACAAGAGCTCGAGCTAGCCAAAGAAGCCCATCAACGCTTTGCCAGTGCCACAGTGTTTCGTTTTCCAGAAAAGTTCATTGTCGATCGCCAGCAGATGCTCGACCGCCTGTGCGAACAGCTGGACTTCAAGATCGGCGACTGGTTGCACACCAGGCGAGCTAGCCTGCTGGCTCCGGCCCAGCGCCTAGTAGCGCTCAATCCGTTGCAGGTGCTGCAACGTGGCTTTGCTCTAGCTCAGAAGCCTTCAGGCCCTATCCTGCAAGACGCCAGTAAGGTGAAGAGAGGTGAGCCTATCGTGGTCCGGCTCCACCGCGGTAGCCTCGACTGCAAGGTAGAGCAAACGCATAAAGGAAAACCAAGGGGTTGCTGATGGCGACAAAGCCCATCGATCTTGCCAAGAGCTTTGCCGAGTTGGAGAAACTTGAAGCCGTGATCAACGATGCCGGCAGGGGCTTCCATAAGAAGGTAGAAACCATGCAGGCAGCGCTGGCGATTCTCCATGAGCTACGCCAACATTTGCAGGCTAAGCAAAAGATCCAAGTGGAGACTCTCGACGACAACTTGCAGTGCAAACCCTTTGATTAACGAGCCTCCTCAATGCGAGTGACGTAAACCGTTTATTAGGAATAGGGTCTAGGCTCTTTCGGCAGACTAGTCTAAGTTCGCCGAACATGCCAATAGAAGCGCTGGTAGTTCCGTCGCCTTTTCTAGGGGAAGAAAATGGATCCGAATGCTATTGAAATCAATTTCTTCTTGGCTGCGACTGCCAATAACAAAAGCGCGGTTTGTGTCCGGGTATCTACGTAAAAAACTCTGTAGGCCTTTAGGAACCTTGGTTGTTGGCCAGTTTAATTTTACTTCAATTGGATAAGGCACCTGGTTCTTAATCCAAAGAAAGTCAACTTCATCGCCGCTTTTCAAACGCCAAAATCTGATTTCTGTGTCTGGCGTCAACTGGCGCTGTAACTCAAGAAAAACATAGGACTCCGCTATTGTACCAGCGTCACGACGTCTATCGAAGGCAGCGTAATTTTTTAGTAAAGCATTTCTTATACCCAGGTCATATAGATAATACTTTTTTGACTTTTTTAGTTCGTTACCAAAGTTTCGACTGTAGCTGTATACTGGAAAATTTACATAGGTCTGAGAAAGTAATTCAAGATAATCGTTAATGGTATGGGAAGACAGACCCACCTCTCGGGCAAGACTATCCGTCGATACTAAATTACCTTGAGATTGCGCCAGGAGGTAAAGGAGATGGTTGAAAGCACGCAAATTCTCTTCACGTACTAATGACTTAATGTCTTTGAGTATGTAGGACTGTAGGATGTCAGACAAAAGCTGTTGTTTTTTTGTCTCAGATTCTTCGTGTATCGTGCCAGGCATGCCGCCATACTGGAAAAGGTATTGAATCGGTTGGCAAGGAATGACTTGGCTTATTTCTTCAAGGCCGCAAGAATAAATAGGATAGACATACTTGCGTCCTGCCAGAGACTCCTTCAGATGTGAATGCATTTCCATCGCCGATGAACCAGAAGCGTAGATCTTTGTGCTGTCACCTCGATCGTACAAGGCCTTCAACAATTTCGAGGCATTTTTTAGATAGTGAAATTCGTCAATAAATAGGACCTCACCGCTCGTACTAAGCATTTCTAATAAATCAGCGTCACTCTGATTAAACTGGGCAAGCACCGTGGGTTGCTCAAGGTCGAAGAAGGCTGTCTTGTCACCGCAGCCACGCAAGTGTGACTCGATCTTACGCAAAAGATAGGTTTTCCCAACCTGCCGAGGGCCCACGAGTATAGAGCTCTCGGGTCGCTGTCGGTCATCACACAGCTTACCGAAAATATTCCTCTTTATTTCCATTTTGACTATTCTGAAGTATTACTTCAGAATAGTCAAGAAGATAAATTTACCCTGCATGGCATCTATGTTATGAGCCCTCCTATGAAAATTGGCATCCTCACAGGGGGTGGTGACTGCCCTGGATTAAACGCGGTCATCCGCGCTGTTGTGGCCAAGGCCGAGGCCAATGGCTTTGAGGTCCTCGGCATCCAAGGTGGGTGGAAGGGCCTGCTTGAGAGAGAGACCCGGCCACTGAACTATGCGGAGGCAGAAGAGATCTTTGCGCTTGGAGGTACTATCCTTGGCACTTCCCGTACCAACCCGCGGAAAATCGACAACGGCGTTGCCACTTGCATAAACAACTTTAAAGCGCTCGCACTAGATGCGCTCATCGCCATCGGCGGCGAAGATACGCTCGGCTTTGCAGCGCACCTAGCTAGTGAAGGGCTGCCCATGATCGGCGTGCCTAAAACCATTGATAACGATTTGCTCGGCACCGATTTTACCTTTGGCTTTGACACTGCTGTAAGCATTGCCACAGACGCCATCGATCGTTTGCGCACCACTGCCAAATCTCACAATCGCACCATGGTGTTGGAGCTGATGGGACGGCATGCCGGTTGGATCGCCACCTTTGCTGGCATTGCCGGTGGTGCAGATGTCGTCATCACGCCGGAACACTCGATGACGGTGGATGAGATTACCGCTATCCTGAAGCAGCAGCGGCAGCGGGGTAAGGGCTATAATATCGTTGTCGTGGCTGAGGGAGCAGAAATCAAAGGTCTGGGCAATGTCGCCAGCGAGGAGACCGATGCCTTTGGCCACAAACGACTTGGTGGCATTGGCGAACAACTCGCCAATGCCATTAAAGAGAAGACCGCCTTGGACACGCGTGCGACCAGCCTCGGTCACATTCAACGTGGTGGTAGCCCGACAGCAAGTGATCGCATTCTCTCAACCCGCTACGGTCTCTTTGCCATGGAGCTCGTACTCAAACAGGACTTTGGCAAGATGGCGGTTTTGCGCGGCAATAATATAGAAGCAGAGAGCCTGCAACGGGTGCGCGAGGGCATCAAAACCGTTCCTGATGAATTCTACGCCATCGCCAAGCAGTTCTTCTGCTAGGTCGAGCTTGCAAGTGATCTCTAGGTTAATCGTAAGGTGCCTGTTGATTGGTGCATGGCACGCTGTTGCAGCAAGCGCCTCTCCATCGATCGACCCCAAGTTGCCACAAGCCATGCTGCAAGGGGATGCAGTGCTACTGTCGCTACAGTTACCAGAGAACTATGAGCTCGCCTACGCACTCTTTGCGGGCAAAGTGCTACGCCTGCAGCCACTACCCCAACCAAAGAAGCGTCGTACAAATCACCTAAGCAATTACCATGAAGCTGTCGTTGCGGCTCCCACGGACAGCGTGCCGGGTCTTTACTCAGTCAAGATTGCCTTGCTTAATCGCCATGGCGATGCTTGGCATTTTGTCCGACAAATTGAGATTAAACAAAAACGCTGGGGAATTGAACATTTGACAGTACCACGGAAGTTCGCAGAACTCTCGGCTCAACAACGCCGCCGCGCCAAGCAAGAAAAGCAACAGATCCGGACGGCGTTCACGCAATCAGCAAAACAGCGGCTGTGGAAAACTGACTTTCAACGTCCGGTGGCTGGGAAGATCACCAGCCCATTTGGTATCCGACGCCGGCAAAACAACAAACCACGATCCCCGCATTGGGGTACGGACTTTCGTGCCGCCGTTGGTACACCCGTGCGCGCTACCAACCATGGCCAGGTGTTACTGACAGGTGAGTTTTTCATTCCCGGCAACTGTGTCTTTGTCGATCATGGCAATGGCCTCATAACCGGTTACTCTCACCTCGATAAGATCTTGGTTGAGCATAAACAAGAAGTTATCGCTGGTGAGGTGATTGGCTACAGTGGCAGCAGTGGTCGTGTCAATGGTCCACACCTGCACTGGTCGGCTTACTGGAAGGGCAATATGTTCAACCCGCTGTCGCTATTGAATCTCTACTAGTATTCTACCCTACAAGCATTTTGCCAAAGTTAGAGGCAATCGTCTTATTTTCGTTCCACACGCCTAAATTAGTGATGGTACGACAACCTTCGAGAAATGGCTCGCCTCGATAGAAGAGAATCGCTACGCTAGCTAGCGATTGCATTGAGCGAGCTTTCCTTCCTCGCCTAAAGGCTCGTCAGGCGCTCGCTGCTCGTCTGCGCTTTATTTTCTCTCAGGCTGTCGCACCATCACTATTTCAGAGTGTGTGCAACAAAAATTAAAAGTCATCGCGTCTAAAACCAGCTCTAAAGGCGTATCCAACCAGCCTGAGGCGGAATAAAGCGCAGGAGGACGATAAGCGAACGGTCGATTCACTCGACCGTGAGCGCGGGGCTTGGGGGCATCGCCGCAGCGAAGCGAGGACGGGCCCCCAAAATAATAGTCCGACGAGCCATCCGCCGAAGGTTTGGTTGGATACGCCTACAGAGACGGCATTAGACGTGGAAGGTGTTTAAAAAATTATGGTGGGACCTACACTGATTCTTATCGAGCGGTGAGTGTGTTGAAATCGCTTTCAGTGATTACCCGAGTGCCATACTTGGCAGCAAGTTGATCTTTGCGACTCGCGGCTCCTTCGCCCTTAACAAGATAGCTGGTATCCTTTTTTACCGTGCTGTGAAACTGCCCCCCCATTGTCTGGATAATCTCTTTGTACTCCTGCCGTGGTTTGCTCAGTGTGCCGGTAATACAAAAAGAGAGGCCAGCCAGTGGTAGGTTGGCGTCACGCGCATGAGCCTTTGGCTGTTTGGGATCGATACCGAGTTTTAAGAGCTTCTTCAGCAGCCGTTTACTGCTGCTCTGTTGTAAAAAGGCAGCAACCGCAGCCGCTATGACCGGACCAATGCCATGGATTGCTTCAAGCTCGGCCTGCAACGCTTGTGGATTTTTGTTAAGCATGGCTGCAAGCGAACCAAAGTAATCCGCCAGCATGCCTGCTGCCACCGCACCGACGTGTGGAATACCAAGGCCGGTGATCAGCTGGGGCAGGGTCGCACGCGACCGACTCACCTCGATGGCTGCTACGACATTTTCTGCAGACTTCTCTGCCATGCGCTCGAGCGCTGCTAAATCCTGCTGGCGCAATTGAAAGAGATCGGCAGCGTCTTTGATCAAACCTCGCTGCAACAGCTGATCCACAAGCGCTGGACCAAGATGCTCAATGTTCATGGCACTGCGTGAGGCAAAAAACAAAATCGCTTCGCGCAACTGTGCCGGACAAGAGGTGCGGTTTGAACAACGGCGCGCTACTGCCTCGGCATCACGCACCACCTCAGAGCCACAGGCTGGACAACGCTTGGGCATGACAAAACGCTTTAACGCAGACCGACGACGTTGCTTCAAAACTCGCACCACCTGCGGAATGATCTCGCCAGCCTTTTCGATCTCGACCCAATCACCCTGACGAACATCCTTGCGAGCGATTTCATCTTCGTTATGCAGAGAAGCCCGCGCTACCTCTGTTCCAGAAAGCTCAACAGGCACCAACTCTGCCACCGGTGTCAACGTTCCGGTTCGACCCACCTGCACTTGAATCTGCTTAATCTGGGTGATGGCCTTCTCAGCCGAGTACTTAAAGGCAATAGCCGACCGTGGGTACTTGCTCGTCGAGCCGAGCTTGCGCTGCTGATCAAAACGGTTGACCTTGATCACCACACCATCGGTGGGATAGGCGAGCGTATGGACGGTTTTGTCAAACTCATGCACCCAGTTGAAAAGCTCTGCTGCTGTGTGCAGCAAACGATTGACTGGATTGATCGGAAAGCCACTGCTCTTAAGCAGCTCCATTGCCTGCCAGTGGTCTTCAACGGCACGTTCTGCCTCCAGCAGCCCCCAGGCAAAGAACTTCAAAGGCCGTTTGGCGGTGATCGTGTTGTCTAATAGGCGTACCGAGCCTGCTGCAGCGTTGCGGCAGTTCTTAAATGGTGCCTCGCCCTCGTCGACACGCTGCTGGTTGATCATCTCTAAAGCGGATCGTTCAATAAAGATCTCTCCACGCACCGTACAGGGAGAAAAGGGCATATCCTTAAAGAGTAGTGGCACGGTACGGATGGTGCGGATGTTGTGGGTGACGTCCTCACCGTAGATGCCATCACCACGGGTTGCTGCGGTGACCAATGCAGCCCCATGGTTGTTGTCGTAGGTCAGCTCAATACTTAAACCGTCAATCTTTGGTTCTGCCACCCAAGCTGTTGGCATCTTACCTAAGCCTTCTTGATTACGACGCAAAAACTGTTTGAGCTCTTCTTCGTCATAGGTGTTGTCCAGACTCAGCATCTTCTGCGGATGTTTGACTTTGGAGAAGGCGGCAATCACTTCGCCACCCACTCGTTGGGTTGGTGAGTGTGGCAGGGTGAGCTGGGGAAAGCGTTCCTCTAGTTCGCGCAACTTGCGGTAAAGGCGATCGTAGTAGGCATCGCTAATCTTCGGCGAATCCTTAACATAGTAGAGCCAATCGTGGTGCGACACCTCGCGCACCAACTGCTCATACTCGGCAACGGTGGCAGGGTTCACTTTTTTTACTACTGAACGAGCCATCGGCGGCCATGATTGAGGAGGCTGTCGAGATTGTCAACTCTCCACCAATATCATGATTAATTATTTATTTTCAATAGGTTAAGTGGACGCCAGAGTGCGTTAAAAAGATGAAATTTTACCTAAAATATGGTATTTAGAGCAGAAATCGGCATCGGCCGATTTTCTGCCGTGGGTTTGGGGGAATCTTGAGAAGCGTATATAAAAAAATACGCAGTCGTACACTGATAGTTTTTGTATGTGCTGTGGGACTTAGCTGGTCCTTCCACAGTGACAGCAATATTGCCAATCTGCCGCTAGCCGGCATCCGCATCACACCACAGTTTATCGAGTGGCTCAATGAAGAGCTCACCGGTACAGAGTTTGAGCTGCAAAGTGACAGCCTGCCGGTGCCTGTCTGTACCGGATTGCGGGTACAGTCCATGGATAGCCGCTTTACCCTTGAGGAGGTGCAGGTGTCGCTGCCCGAACAAGAGCTCGTCGCTACGGTAGCGATGGACTCTACCTTGGCCGGGACCATCACCGGAGAGCTAAATACTGAAGAGGTCGGCCGTGCGAAAAAATTTTTCTGCGATAGGTTTGGTGTTGCAGCTGGAGACAATCACAACGTCGTCCATGTGACGGGCACCCAATTTACCTTTAGTACAACGTTCCAGCAGGATTCATGGACGCTTGAAGAGCCCCACGTCGAATTGAAGCAACCGGGTGAGGTCAATTCTAACAATAAAAAGTTGGCTAGTGTCATGCCGTTGCTGCTCAATATTGCTCTGCCTAACCTTGTCAAGTCCGCCTTGGGTCCCGCCACCGATGCCGAAAACCTCATACCTGAAGAGGGGGGACGCGTTATTCCATTACCAACAGGTGATGAACTCAGGATTGTCCGCAGCCATCGCCTTAGAGATACCGGCGGCATACGCGTTGACGTTTCAGAAGAGGGTATTGATATTTACGGTCAACCACAGATTCATAGCCGTGGAAAGGCACGTTACTACATACCACCAACATCCCGCATCGACACGTCCAATAAGTTCTCTACAGAGCTGCCAAAGTTTCCGCAAGATCAAGATGGTCCCATTTGGCTCTCTCTGCCCGAAAAACTCATCAACGACACCATCGACAAAATGTGGCATCGACTCTACATCGAAGCCCCCAGCATCTCAGCAGAGCGAACCTACTTTCGTATCCTTCCCAATGTTGCTCCAGGAGCGGAGATTCACATGGCAACGCTTCCTTTGAAGTTGCCTTGGTTGAGGTTAGAGGAAAACGCAGCTGGCGAGGTACAGACCTCACTGGGAGGGAGTACCTGGCAGGCGCGCATTAGGCTGCATATAGAACATCGTGATACGCCCTACTTTCCTGCCGTGGATCTTGAGTACGATCCCGATCTGGTGGCCGCAGTAGAGGTGGGAGAGGAAAATATCTTTGCCAAACTCTATCCACGCGACACCGATGGTCATAACATCGATGTTCGCCTACCTGAAAACCACCCCTTTGACCGTGAGCAGATAGGGCCGGTCATGGAGCTGCTCAACGATTTACTGAATGGTAAAGATGGTATGCTGCAAGCCTTTCTGGACTTTAGGTATCCGCTGCTACCAACAAACTTTGCCCTCGGTGGCGTTAACGTGGCCATCAGCGGTCTAACATTGGTAGAACAAAACGATCCAGCGACTAAAGAAGCTCGTCGTGATCTTGTCGTCGGTCTCGGTGTTGAGGGTCTTAGTGAAGAGCTGGTGCGGATGGCAAAAGAAGTACTGGAAAAATCATGATCTCTAATCGAACCACAACAGGGTTGGCTGTCCTTTTTTCTATTGCGACGCTGTTGGTAGGAACAGCATGTGATCCAGACAAGTTCGGTGACCACGCAACTTTGGAACGTGACAAGCAGGGTGGTACCTTGCTCAACGACACTAACGATCTCATCGGCGACTTTCTCAAGGCAGGACAAACATCTGATGGCCGTCATATCGTCGCCTACTTCAATGAAAGTCAGGGAGGACTGACCGTTGGTATAGAACGCACCCCAGGTAGCCGGGAGTTTGACTACCAGTTGATCAAAGTCCCTGGACAAATCATTGGGCTGTACAATGATCTGGCTGTCGATGCTGAAGATCGGGTACACATAGTTACTTTCAGCCGTACGGAGCGCCGACCTCTTTATATATCCGGTAAAGATGGCAACTTCTCAGAGCCTGAGGCCGTGGTCGCAGAGGTTGGCGACCGTTATCTCGGCTTGTGGCCCTCTATTGCCGTGGACAGAAAAAACCAGCCCCATATCTCTTTCTATGATGAAACCCACGGTGACCTCTACTACGCCACGCTACAGGAGGGCTCATGGCAGGTGGAACGGGTTCAGCCGATGTTTGATGCAACCACACCCATGGGAGCAATGGACATTGGTCGCTACTCGGCCATTTTGGTAGAAGACGGTGGGTCAGTTGCCATTGCTGCCTACTTTGTGGGTGAGGGTGATCTCTACCTACTCCGAGCCGAGCCAACCGATGCGGCTAGAGTTTGGATTGCCACCGCCATTGATAAAGATTACCAAGCCAACGTCGGCGCTTGGGTTGATATGATTGCTGGGCCGAATGGGCTAAAGTGGATCGCCTACTATGATGCCACAAACGATCACCTCAAATTCGTGCGCCAGCGCGACGATCTTAGCTTTGCCACCCCCGTGGTGGTGGACAGCCGTGGCGGCACCGACATCTCTTTGCAGCGCATTGGCGACAAAGCCTTTATAAGCTGTTTGGCACCCCAGGCCTTTGATCTGCACACGATTCGCGAAACCGAAACCGGCGTGTTTGAGATCAACGAAGCTGACAGACGGGGCGTTACTGGATTTTTCACGGCTTCGGTGTGCAACAACGACTGCACCACCTACTACCATCAGAGCTTTTACCAACAGAGCCAACAAAAGGTTCTGGTCTATCCCTGAAAGTAAGGCCGTACCTTTTAGGGAAGGCTTTGTAAATCCATCTCTCCCAAATAGAGTAGCTGATAAACAGCGTAGTTGCGCACAACCCGCTTGACGTAGTTCTTGGTTTCGCCATAGGTGATCTCCTCGATAAAACGCGCCAACGGTAGTCGGCCATACGCTTTGCGCCAGCGTGCCAGAGCTGACTCGGAGCCGTTGTAGGCTGCCAACGCATAGACGGCATTGCCTTGGTAGCGGTGCAGTAGCTTTCCTAGATGATACGATCCAAGCCGTACGTTAAAACCCGGATTGAACAGCTCACTCGCTGCAAACGCTGGTAGGCCGAAATCTGCAGCGATTTTGAATGCCAAAGGCGGGATGATCTGCATCAGGCCATAAGCATCGGCATGAGAGAGCGAACGTTGGTCAAACTCGGACTCCTGACGCATCAGAGCCAGGCTCAAATAGGCATCAAACTGGCTTTGCGCCGCATAGTACTGCACCTGCTGCCAGTAAGGACGAGGGTACAAAAAGGCCAACCATTTTTTGGGTGGGTTGCTTTCGTCGTAGCTTATGGCAAACTTTGCCAAACGTAGCGCAGTAAAGACATCACCCACCTCATGCAAACAAGTGGCGAGAAATAGCAACGCACTCGCTGGCTTTCGCCGCCAACTAATGGGTTTTAGTTCAGCAGCTGCGAGAGATTCCAACTCGGCAGCCGCGAGTTCAGCATAGCGACGTAGAAAAATCCACTCAGCCGGTTGCAAGGAATCGCGCAATTGCTGCATCGAAACCATAGGCTTTTGCGGCGTCAGCAAAGAAAACTGTGGCTGTTCCGGCAGCAGCGCCTTTTCAGAGAGCCGTTTTCTCGCTAGCAGACCGTAATAGGACAACGGATACTCTTTTACGAGTTTGGCTAATGCAGCAAAGGCGTTACCCTGTTCATGCAGAGCTTGATAACTCAACGCCAGCCAAAAATAGCTGGCGTCACGAAACGACCCTTCGTCGTCCTCGTTGATGACTGCGTCATACCAACCGATGGCCCGACGATAAAATCCCTGTTTGTACGCGATCCAGCCAAGCCTTTGCAGCGCTTGTAAGCGGCGCTTTTTGAAAGGTAGCGCTTGCGTGCGTAAGGGAAAGGCCTTCTCGAGCAGCACCTCTGCCCCCTGCCAGTCGCCCTCAATCTCTAGTAGACGCCCATGGTAGTAGAGCGCTGAGATCGCCTCTGGGCTCTCTTGCGATAATCTCCACGCCTGATCAAACATCCGTCGTGCCTCCTGGATACGGTTGTTGTTCCAGAAGAAACGGCCTAACTGGATCATGCTAATCTGTTTTTCGGCAACGGTTCGCGCACTCTCCACCTTGGTAAACAAGGTCTTCTCTCTATCAGCAGGGTTGGCAAGGAGTTTGTGGATGCGTGCTAAGGTAAAGAGAATGGAATAATCCTTAGTGCGATCAAAATACTGCTGATAGTAGTCCCGTGCTTTCCTATATTCCTTTCTTGTACGGTAGGCTTGCGCTAGATCTTTTAGCAAGGCATCATCCTGCCAGACTTCGGTTGGATCTTGACGGCCCATCACCTGCTTTGCCGCGGCATCATCTTGCCGTGCCAAAAAACTAAGGTAAAGATCGCGGCGGTATGGTTGCAACAGTCGCTTTCCCCTATCTGCGTCGACACGGAACAGCGACAAATAGCGAGCAATGCTCTTGACATCGTCTAACTGTGATGGTGGTGGCAGTCTGCCAACTATCTTACGAAGCTCTTTCCACTTTTGTTGCATAGCCACTAAGTAGGCACGTTGTAGTAGTAGAGCCGGATAGGATGGACTGAGCCGTGGCATGGTTGCCAAAGCCTGTTTGTTGTATTGGTCTGCCTTGCGCCACTGAGATAGGGACTCAAAACAGCTGGCCAGCTCTGCTAAGAGAATGTCCCGCACCAAGTAATCAGATTTAACCGCTCTAAGGCTCTTTTCGGCAGCCTTACAATCACCTGCCTGGGCAGCAGCAAAACCAACAGTAAAGTTTTGCCGCGATTTCTGCTGTCCCGGCGGCAACAGTAGAGCAAGGATGGGTTCGTGTGCGAGTTGCTCGCCATCGCTACTATGAAAAGGGACACGCCGATTAGGAGCACAGGCAAGCAGGAGCACCCATAGGGTAACCACACTCAGATCTAGCCAACCATATCTCTTGAGATAGCCGCTCACGTTTCACCTACGAGTGGTTTTCAAACAGCTAGGGTAAACCAGCCACCAAGATGATTCCAGAGTATTTTTTATCTCCTGCTGATTTTCCTTAAATTACATGTTGTTTGCTGCCACAAACCACCACGGCGCTGTCGCTGTTGACAGTTGCTCTCTCTGATTTAAGATGATTCACCGACTCGCGAAGCTAAAGAAGAGGCAGAAACCTAAGGAATGCGACGTTGGCTCATTGTGATTGTGGGACTGGGATTTGTCTTTGCGGGCTGTGCCATAAAAGTGTGGACACCAGGTCAGAGGATGAAAATGCTGGAAGAAGTTAACAGCAGCAGCACTCATGGACAGTTTCAGTTTGTAGACGATCATCCTCTCGGGAAGGATTTTCGTGTTGAGCACTACCGCCTAGATAATGGTCTAGGGCTCCTCATTATGGAAGATCATTCCGCGCCACTATTTAGTTACCACACTTGGTTTCGCGTGGGTTCGCGACACGAACAACGCGGCCGTACCGGAATTGCTCATCTCTTTGAACATCTGATGTTCAAGGCAACAAAGAGTTATGCTGATGGACACTTTTTCAGCACGGTTGAGACTCAGGGAGGACGTCTCAATGCTGGCACGTCCAAAGATTGGACCTTTTACTACCAGACGCTACCAACCGGCAATCTAGACCTCATTGCCTCTTTAGAGTCAGAACGCATGCAGAACGTCGTACTCAACAACACGCAAATCAATACCGAGCGTCAAGTGGTAAAAGAGGAGAGACTATTCCGCACAGAAAACAACATCGACGGCCAGATGAATGAGCAACTATACTTACACGCCTTTACCGTCCATCCCTATCACTGGCCTGTCATCGGTTTTATGCAAGACCTTGATAGTATCAGTCAAGAGGACTGTCTGTTGTTCTACAAGACCTTCTATGCCCCCAACAATGCCCTTCTCGTCATCGTTGGTGACGTTGACACAAAAGCAGTACTTCAGACCGTTCTAAAGTACTATGGCAAAATACCAGCCCAAGACATTAAGGCAACAGACTACGAGGCAGAACCGCCCCAGCAGAAAGAGAGACGTCACACCATAAAAAGCGCTTCTATTCTAACGGACAAAGTCCTGATCGGTTATCGTATTCCGGCAGCCTCGCATCAGGACCGCATTCCTCTTGAAGTACTCAACGCTTTGCTGGTTGAAGGCAAGAGTTCGAGACTCTATAAAAAGCTTATCGATGAAAGTAAAATCGCCACGGCCGTTAGTGGATCGATAGAGACCAACGTTGATCCGGGCCTGCTGAAGATATCTGTAGCGCTGTCACAAGGACACACCGCCGCAGAGGCGGAAAAAATTATCTACGCTGAGATTGCAAAAATTCAAGAACAACCGATCCCGGAAAGAGAACTAGAAAAGACTAAAAACACTGTCGAAGCCTATTTCGTGCGTCTGCTCAAAGTCAACCACTACCGTGCCTTCTCCCTTGGTTTCTTTCACACCGTATTTGCTGACTACAGGGAAATGTTTAAGGAGGTTGAGCGCTTTCGTGATGTACGTGAAAATCAAGTACAACGGGTTGCCAAGCAGTACCTAACAGCCGCTGGTCGTACGGTCATTGTAGCAAAGCCGATGTCATGAAAGTAGAACAGTTCAACCAAAATGGCTTTGACTTCATCCTCGCGGAAGATCATTCGGTTCCAAATGCCAGCATTGGCATAAACTTCAATCGTGGCGCCGTTGATGACGATTCTGGCAAAGATGGCCTTACCCAACTCACTATGGAGATGCTATTACGCGGCACCAAAGACCGCTGTCGCGCCGAGATCACGGAAGGCATCGACTACCTCGGCGCCAATTTAACAACCTCAGCAGGATTGGTAAGCTCCGGTATTGCCGGCGAGACATTGACCCGGTTTTTAGAACCGTACATGGAGGTCTTTGGTGACATACTGCTACAACCAACCTTTCCGGAAGAGGAGCTCGAGAAACTAAAAAAGGAGACCATCGATTTGCTCGAGCTCTCCCTCAACAATGACATGAGTCTGGGAAGACGGCAGCTACGGAAGGCGATCTATGCAGACCATCCTTACGGTCGAGCTATTGACGGTACGGTGAAGAGCCTAAAGAGCCTGACCGTGGACGATGTTTGCAACTGTTATCAGAACCTCGTACGCCGAGGAAATATGACCATCTACGCTGCTGGCGACATCAGCAAATCTGCGCTCATGGCACTCAGCGACCAATACTTCGGTAAAGTAGCCGATGGTGGTCACCCACCCGCTGAAATAACGCCACCGCAGCCACACCCAGGGCGACATCTCATCATTGTCGATAAACCCGACCGCAGCCAAATCCAGCTCTATTTTGGGCAACTTACTATACCGGCCAACCATCCAGACTTCTTTGCCTTAAACCTAGCCAACACCGCCTTTGGAGGTTCGCAGCAGTCACGCTACACCAAGGAAATCCGTATCAAGCGGGGCTGGACCTATCATGCCAGTAGCAATCTATCGCTTAGTCGAGACGCGGGGATTTTCTACTTGATCAGCTTCACATCGCTCAAGAATCTTACGGACATGACGCGCAGGAGCCTGGAGATGCTCACAGAGCTCGAGCAACAGGGTTTCACCCAGGAGGAGTTGGAACCAGCCAAAAGCAACCTGATCAACCAGTTTCCCTTTAAGATAGATACCGCGGAAAAGCGCTTGCAACAGCAGCTGCATATCCGTGCCTTACGTATGCCACCGGACTACCTGGAGAGTTATTGTAAAAAGACCGCGGCCGTGAGCTTGGAGCGCGCCAACACGGCCATCCGCCGCCAGCTACAAAACAACGGCGTCACCATTGTTGCGGTGTGTGAGGCCACTGCCTGCCGCAAGGATCTGGAAATGGCGATTGATTCTCTTGATTCTGTCCAGATTGTCCCCTATGATGAGACCATAACCTATTGAAACTAGAGGTATTTTGTGAACTCGGCCACAGTCCTTAAAGAGAGTGCGGATAAATACGAAGCCATGCTGGCGAGTGATCCCAGCTCTAGGGCCTTTGCCCCGCTTGCCGAACTCTACCGCAAACTAGGGAGGTTGGAGGAGGCGCTGGCGCTCTGTCGTGATGGTATACGCAAGCATCCAGACTATAGCGGTGCGCAAATCCTCTTAGCCCGAATACTCATGGACCTAAAGCGCTTTCGTGAAGCGGAGCAGGAGCTCACCGCGCTGATCCGACGAGTTGCCAACCATCTGCTTGCCCACCAGATCCTTGCCCGGCTCTACCTACAGATAGGCCAACTGCAACATGCCAAGACCATTGCTGCACGTATCCTCAAACTGCAACCAGAAGATGCCACTGCCAAAGCCATCCTCGCCAAGAAAACCCCTGCAACGGAGGCGGGTGCGGCAGCCTTGCATTCCCCAACCCCCACTGTTACCATGGCGCGCCTTTACGAAGAACAGGGACACCTACAGCAGGCGCTGGAAATCTACGAAAAGATCGCGGCAGCGCAGCCAGAACTCCAAAGTGAGGTGATGCGACTGCAACAGCGTATCCGTAGAGACAAGAAGGTAGACGCGTTGCAAGCTATGCTAAAGAAATTTCAACAGGCAAAGAAGCCGGCATAAGCCATGGTCTTCCAAGATATTCTCAAGGAAATCGTCGACGCTGTCGATGGCTGTTTTGGCGCTATCCTTATGGCCAGCGATGGCATCCAGGTTGCAGACTACCAACGGCAGTCATCGCAGTTGGATCTGCAAATCCTTGCTGTGGAATTCTGTAAGCTCTTAAAAGACGCCGGCGATGTAACCCAACGTATGATGCAAGGAGAGATCAGCGAACTCATGCTGACAACCAAAGAATACAGCACCATTTTCCACCCGCTACAAGAAGGGTATTTCGTTGTCCTGCTTATGGAACGACTTGGCAACCTTGGTAAAGGACGCTATCTGTTGCAAGCTTCGCGCACAAAATTTCTTAAAGAGTTGTAGAGAGTCTGCTCATGTTGCACCCGAAAGATATCAAACCGTATCTGCAGCTTTTGAAGGGTACGGATATCAGTGAGCTAGAGGTCGAAGAGGGACAAACGCGCATCCGTATCGCCCGTGCGGTAAGTGGAACCAATACAGCAAACAGTCCCGTTATCGTTAGCCATACGACCGCGGCACCAGCGCACTCCGAAGCGGCAAAAGAGCCTGCTGCAGCTGACGAAAAAGGGTATGTGGTTACCTCTCCTTTTATTGGCACGTTCTACCGAGCCCCCTCTCCTGAGTCTCCTGTCTTTGTTGAGGTTGGCAGCACGGTAACCAAAGGACAGACGCTCTGTATTGTCGAAGCCATGAAACTCATGAACGAACTCGAATGCGAAGTAAACGGCCGGATCGTTAAGATCTACGTCGAAAATGGCCAACCTGTAGAATATGGCGAAAAACTCTTCCTCATCGAAGAAACTTAAAAGAATGTTCGAAAAAATTCTTGTTGCCAACCGTGGTGAAATTGCCATCCGCGTACTACGCGCATGTAAAGAAGAGGGCATTCGTACGGTGGCTGTCCACTCTGATGTAGACGCAGATTCTTTGCACGTGAAATTAGCAGATGAGTCTGTCTGTATAGGTCCGGCAAAGGCCACGGAGAGCTACCTCAATATTCCAGCAATACTGAGTGCAGCCGATCTTACCGATGCCGATGCTATCCATCCTGGGTATGGCTTTCTCGCAGAGACGAGTGAGTTTGCCGAGGTGTGCGAAAAGAGTGGAGTGCACTTCATCGGCCCAGACTTCAAGAGCATCCGGCTGATGGGAGATAAAGTCAAAGCGCGTAAAACCATGGAGAAGGCGGGTTTGCCAGTCCTGCCGGGCGCTGAGGTAGAGAGTAGCAAGGCAGATAAGTTGCAAAAGCTGGCAGCCAAGATTGGTTTTCCTATCATGATTAAAGCAGCCTTTGGTGGCGGCGGTCGTGGTATGAAGATCGTTCGCAATGCCAAAGAACTCGAGACCAGTGTGCAGATTGCAAGCAATGAAGCCGCGCAAGCCTTTGGTAATGACAGTCTTTATATGGAAAAGTTTGTTGAGCACCCGAGACATATTGAATTTCAGGTTCTTGCTGACAAGCAGGGTAACGTCATCACCCTGGGTGAGCGTGATTGCACCATACAGCGACGACACCAAAAACTCATTGAAGAGGCCCCCTCACCTGTCATCACTCAACAAAAACGACAGGAGATGACAACCTTAATCAACCGGGCCATTAAAAAAATCAATTACTCCAACGTCGGCACCATAGAGTTTCTTATGGATGAGGCCGGTAACCTTTACTTTATGGAGATGAATACCCGTATCCAGGTAGAACATCCTGTCACTGAGATGATTACTGGCATCGACCTCATTAAGGCTCAGCTTGAACTTGCCGCTGGCAAGCCCTTGCCCTGCCAGCAAAAAGACATCAGCTTTCGTGGTCATAGCATTGAGTGCCGCATCAATGCTGAAGATCCAGTTAAGTTCCAACCATCGGTTGGAACGATCTCCACCTACCATGAACCAGGTGGTTTTGGCGTACGGGTCGACTCTTCCATCTACAACGACTATAAGGTGCTGCCTTTCTATGACTCGCTACTGGCAAAAATTATTGTCCATGGAAAAGATCGCTTAGAGGCGATAGCCAAAATGAAAGGTGCTCTGGGTGAGTTGGTCATTGACGGCATTCAATGCAACGCCGATTTCCATAAAAAGGTCATGGCGCACGAACAGTTTATCAAAGGCGACGTTGATACAACCTTCTCGGGTTCCGTCAACTCCTGATATCCCTAATCTCCTGTCCCAAACAATGCTGTAAAGTCTTTCTATGTTTTTATGGGTGCTGTGTCAGGTTCTCTTCCGAGGACGCCGTCAGCCTCGGTTCCGCCCTCGGCTGCGGCTCGGGTCTCGGCGTCGGCGTCTATTAGAAGCATGGATGCCGCCGCCTGCGAGACGCCTCGTCAGAGAACCTGACACAGCACCCCCAAAATATTGCTAGACTAACGAATCGTTTGAGAATCGACTTCGGCATCTCAAACATGAGCAGCGGGTGACGCGCCGGAGGGGCCCGCCTCCCGTCAGAGCCAAGGGCGAGGACGGGAGGATGGGAGCATACGGCGCGGCAGGACCCGCTGCCATGGTTGAGATTATAAAACGCGTCTTAAAAGTTTTGGCGAGAATATTCGTGGGGTAGCTAGATCGTGATGGAATTTTCGATATTGTCGCGGATGAGGGCTTCGATCTGACCACAAATGCCGCTTGCCTCGGTGTCGTCGTCGATCGTCAGGGTGTTGGTGGCATCCAAACTCAAGCCACCGCCGTTAATACACTGTGCTAAGTTCACTCCGGTAAACCACTGTTTGACATCTATAGTTTGCACCAATTGCTCGATATCGTTTCTGCTCAGTTCAACAGCTGCACTGTTCGTGGCCTCGATGTCTTCATCAAACTCTAGTGCCAGATTGAAGTTGTGCTCTCCATTGGCGTCGGTAAAAGTACCCGCAGCGACAAAGCTGTTACCAATGAGCTGGTCACCTGCAGCAAGAAGATTGCCGTCACTCTCAGCTTCATCAATACGAACCTTGATCTCTCTATAGGCTGTAGTAGGCAGAGTGATGCTGTCTAAATCAGGCGTTAATACACCGGTAATGAGGTTTAGTACAAAGGGTCCAGCAATGCGGATTTTTGTCTCGAGCTCTCCCTCGTCGTCATCGTCCTCATCTTGTTCGCAGGTAACACCAATCTGCGGCGTAAAATCGACTGTGGCGCAGGTAATGCCATTCGCTAGAAAGAGATCAATACGTTGCAAGTGTGCTCTAGCTGCATCAATACAGATGTTGGTCGCCTCAACGCAGAGATTATTGTCGCAACCGATCAAAAACAGGCTGGCAAACCCCCAAAGTGTGCATAGCCCCACGTAACTCTTGTTCATAGTCGCTGGTCCTCCACAAAGATGCGCGCTCTATACCTAGCATAGACTAATCCAGCGCGTCAATCATCGCCGGTAGCGTAACTATTTACATTCTCCTTTACATCGATTCGACGCTGAATATAGGGTGAACGGATGCTGAGGCAAAGCATACAGGCAGCATCTATCTGGTGGAAAAGGCTACATGTCGTAATTCAAGTTACGACCTCGGTCGGCTGTTTCTCCTGGACGGCAATTGGCCTCTCTTCTAACGACCTCAACCGAGAGATTTCTGGGCCATGCACATTGCTGTCGAGTAAAACACTGTTCCCACGGCAACCAAATAAATTGGTGCCAGGACTACTAAGAGATACATCAAAGAAGATACTCCGTCTACGAGAAGGCCGTGATTTTGAGACAGAAAAGAAGACAAATTTTGCTGATTTAAAAACAAAAGGCGACTGTACATCGCAAGTACATATTTTCAAGGCACTTCACAAACACTATCCATCACATGCACTTTTCGGCGAAGAAAAATGCGCTAAAGTAGGAGAAGACGAGCCTACATCCACAGGGTCGAAGAAAGTTCTGTGGATTCTGGATCCTATTGATGGCACGACGAATTATGCGCATGGATTATCGCACTTTAGCATCTCGTTGGCGTTAGTTATTGGAGAAGAAATCTGTTATGGCGCGGTATTTGCGCCAATCGCAAACGAGTTGTTTTATGCCACTCGAGGCAACGGTGCGTACTTGACTAAAGGACAAGGAGCACCTCTACGTTTATCGGTGTCTAAAATTGATAAATTCGCTTCATCCTTGTGGGTAACAGGTTTCAAAGCTGGTAAGCAGGATAAAGTTGATAGAAACCTTCCTATCATGCGCGAAGTGCTGCTTCGTACTCACGGGGTACGACGTCCTGGATCGGCTGCTCTTGACCTCGCTCATGTTGCGGCTGGCCGCATCGAAGGTTATTGGGAACTCTTTATGGACTGGTGGGACATTGCCGCAGGCTTGTTGCTTGTTGAAGAAGCTGGTGGAAAGACATTTGTCATCCGTGCTTCTCAATCTAAAACAGCTGAGGCCACTAGATTTTCGATCCCTACACTAGCAGTCATGGCCTCCAACGGAAATTCACAAGTTCATAACACCATGAGAGCACTTCTCGAAGAAAAGCTGTAGGAAGGCAAAGTCTCATTCTATCACTATGATCCCTATGCTCAGGCACTGGCTAAAGTCGAACGCGGACACGCACAAGACGTCAAAGATGTATCCATGCTATTGCGATGCAAGTTGATCACAGCAAAAAAACTGTTCAGCTCTTTCATCAGATCGACGCGCACGCCTTCAAGGTTGGCGTACAGCAAGCCCTCGATAGGCTGCGATCAAGAGCTCGGCACGAAACGCGGACCATCGAAGATAGGCACTGGCGTCGGACGGTAGACACGGCCACGACCAAAATGGCGTGGCGCCGGTTTAGCAACCTTTTCGTCGCGTAACAGGGTAACGGCCTTGCTAGCAACACCTACAGGGACGCGCAATGGATAACCCGTGGGTACGGGAAGTTTTGAGGCAAGCACTGGCTGTGTCAACGACGGGTTCATGGTCTCGAGGAGCGTCGCACGAACTCCAAGTGCAGTGATAAGATCTTTATAGAGAATGGGATGAGGAATACGCACCCTGCCATACTGCAGGGCGGGTTCTTTCTTGGTGTCACCAAAGTACTTTGCCGAGTTGAAATAGGCTTCGACAGCCGCTAAGTACTGGGCGTAGAAGTTCTTTGAGGCAAATTTAAAACTGCCAGAACGATAGTCGCGAATGATCGCTTCAAGATTTTCCGTGCCGTGCCGGCGCTTCGCTCGCAGCATGCCGCTAAGACCATGGTTATAGGCGGTAAGGGCAAGTGGCCAGGAGCCATCAAGTTTTTCATGGTTCTTTTTGATGATGAGGCAGGCAGCCAGCGTCGAGATAATCGGATCGAGACGTTCGTCTAC
The DNA here is from genome assembly GCA_028277945.1 of Oligoflexia bacterium. GTDB lineage: Bacteria > Bdellovibrionota_G > JANQFH01 > JANQFH01 > JANQFH01 > JANQFH01. Next base: position 176,899 of record JANQFH010000068.1, on the reverse strand, counting down.
ATCATTCCTAACCTTTATATACTGACGTGCTGTGGCCGGCATCAGCTGCCAAAGACCCTTGGCTCCAACCTTGGATACTGCCTTCGGATAAAACAGCGATTCAACAAAGACCAACGCTATAAGCTGCTGTGGCAGACCGCAGATGTTTATTACCGCAAGAATTTCATCCACATAGGCTCCAGAGCGCACCAGACCGGCAAGAAAGAGGTCGCGGCGGCCATCCTGCAGCCGAATCCTACTTTGGCTTAGAGCACGACGAAACTTCTGTGCCTCTGCAACCGGCTTGAAGAGGTTAAATACGCGCCACATGTCCGGCGTTAGTTCGTGATAGAGGACCTTGCCACCAACAAATCCCTTGAGAATTCGACGGTACTTTTCAGCGGTCTGCTCAACAATCTCTGTTCGTTTGTCAATGTCGCTCGCTCCGTCGTTGGAAAACTGTAGCACCTCATAGATAATGTGTGGGTAGACACTGTCATGGATAATGGTCTGAGACGAATCATAGAGTGTATAGACACGAATCCAAAAAGAGACCCTCTCTTGATTCCAGTCGCGCACCGTAGTTAAAGGTTGGGATGAGACTTGATCTCCGCAGACAAGGCTAGCTAGCCAAATCCACAGCAGCAATGAAACTGGCCGAGATCGCAACATCAACTCGCTGCTGCTTTGGCCATCGCCAGTTTGAGCAGATCTAACTGGAACTGTTCCATGCTTGGCTTTTGTAGACCCGCCTGATTGATAAGAATCGTAAACACTAGTGGGGTAGTGGTTTTATGTGGCACCATGATACCGCTTAACGCCAACACACCGTCAAGACTGCCAGTTTTCGCCCGAATCAGCGCGCCGAGCTGGGACGCACCAGGACGGTCCTTTGTGGTGCCATCGTTGCCAAAGATGCTCAGTGACGCCACCAACTCTGGCTGCACGCTTGGATTTCTAATAGACCACAGCAAGGCATCTGTCAGTTGCTGGGCGCTCAAACGGTTCTGGCGTGAGAGACCCGATCCACTGACGATCAGCGCACCACGACGTTGTATGCCAATCTGCTTGAGAAAATTATTGAGGTAATCCATGCCACGCTGATACACACCCTTGTCTGATTCGGTCGTGCGATCTTTGCTCGACAAACCACCCAAGGTCATGACTAACTGATCGGCAATAAAGTTGTTGCTGTATTTGTTGAGCAAGATGAGAATCTGTGACAGATAGGCTTCGCTCTCCTTTTCATAGAAGAGCTCAGCAGTTGCGGGTACCCGAGCTCTTTTCAATCTGCCGCCAATTTTACCGCCGGTCTGCATAAACAGCTGTTTAAAGGCCGCAAGGTAATAGCGACTAGGATAGGCAACGGGACGGTAGGCTTGCACGCCAGCAGCAAGGCGACCAAGCTCGCCATCAATGACCAGCTCAAGATAGTTCTTCTTCTCTTTTAGCTGGATAAAGAGGTTCTTGGCTGCGCCAGCTGTTGTACGTGAGCGATTGCGCAGACGGATGAATTCATCCACTGGTGGGTCGATTGCAACTCGAGTTGACTTGCCAACCTCTGTTGGATGTACCCAAACCTGTATATGATTATAGTTGAGTGAAAGCGCGCCGCCACTGCTGTTAGAGGCAATGTCGCGAGAAAAGTCTCGATGCATCTTGGTTCGCTCAACAAAACTGTCATCACCGACAACATCACCCTCTATCTCATGCAAACCACGGTCGTGGAGATCCATGGCTGCGCGCCAGAGCTGTTCACTGACCATGGAGGGATCGCCATATCCCTTGATATAGAGGTTGCCCTTTAGCACACCATGTGTAAGCCGACCGTCGACATAAAAGTCGGTCTTAAACCGATAGGAGGGGCCAAGGCGATGCAGTGCCGCTGCCGTGGTTATGATCTTGATCGTACTGGCTGGATTGAGCAGGCGTCGTTGGTTCCACTGCAACAGCTTGGACGCCACCCCTGAAGCTTGTAACCGCCGAATATCAATACCTACGGTTTCTGGTTGCAGCTGATACCGCTGCAGCAGTGCCGTAATCTCGGGCGACGGCGTCGAACTCCAACCCATAGCCGTCCAGGCAAAACAACAAAGATAGATAGCGATTACTAGTTTACGGATACTCATTGACAGCCTCTACTCCCATCGTTTAATGATGACGATAAGGAGATATTGAAATGAAACAGCAAGAAGTTAACAAAATACGCAACTGCTTTCAACGCTTCACACGATGGCCATCTGCCTTTCTGCTCTTGGCAATATTGGCTTGGTCGCTCGGTAGTTGCACCAGCAAGCGTGACCCCAACACCCTTGTCATTGGCACGGAAAAATCGGTGACAACCTTGGATCCGCGCATGGCGATCGACACCTACTCCGTGCGCGCAACACGGTTGATCTTTAGCGGTCTTTTTCGCATAGACGAAAATCTCAAGCCCGTACCCTACCTTGCCTCTCGTTATGAGATTAGCCCAGACGGCCTTACCTACAACATATGGTTACGCTCTGGGGTTACCTTTCACGATGGCACGCCGCTGACTGTACGCGATGTCACCGCAACCTATCGCTACGTTCTAGATGAGACCAACAAGGTTCCCTATCGAAACTCCTTTACCGATATAGAGCGTATGGATGTCGTGGGTGAAAACCAAATCCGTATCACCCTTAAAAAGCCCTATATTCCCTTTCTCACCGCACTGACCATGGGAGTTGTGCCAGAACGCTTTGAGAAGCAGACCTTCGAGACTATCGGTAGCGGTCCCTATCGGGTGCAAGAGAATCGTGGTAAAGAGGGCCTTATTCTCAAGCGCTATGACAACTACTTTGATTCTCCGGTAAAGATAGCAAGAATCTATCTCAAACCCATACTCGACGATTCCGTGCGACTGCTCGCTCTCCTTAAAGGGAGCATCGATCTGATTCAAAATGCCGTACCACCGACACTGCTGCATAAAGCAAGAGAGAAAGAGGAGGTGGAGGTCGTCACCAGCGACGGACTAGCGTATGCTTATGTTGGTTTTAACCTTGAAGACCCCACACTCAAAAACCTGAAAGTGCGTCAGGCCATAGCCCATGCAATCGACCGAGATGCGATCATTCAGTACAAACTCAAAGATCTTGCCACCCCTGCGACAACCCTGCTGGCGTCGCAACACTATATGGCCAACAAAAAGCTACCGCAATACAACTATGACCCGGAAATGGCAAAATCACTTCTCGATGAAGCAGGGTATAAAGATCCAGACGGTGATGGACCAAAACCGCGACTCGAACTCACCTACAAGACCTCGACCAACCCGGAGAGAATTGAAATCGCTCAGGTAATCGTCGATCAACTAAAAAAGGTCGGCATAGACGTTGAGCTACGCAGTTTTGAATGGGGAGTCTTTTTTGACGATGTCAAAAAAGGTAATTTCCAAATATATACGTTGGAGTGGAGTGGTATCACCAGTGAAGACATCTATCACTATGTCTTCCACACAGAGTCCATTCCTCCTAATGGCGCTAATCGGGGCCGTTTTCGTAACGCCGAGATCGATCATCTCGTAACCATAGGCCGCACCACGGTAGATCCAGCAAAGCGGCAGCAGATCTATCTCAGAGTCCAGGAAATCCTTGCTAACGAGCTGCCTTACGTTAGCCTCTGGCATCGACACAACATCACCACCTATCGTGATCGCCTCCAGGGATACAAACCCAACACCGTGGCCGACTACACCGGTGTACTGACCAGCAGTCTTAGAGACGGAGCTTCGTGAAGCAGCTAATCATCAAGCGGTTGCTACTGCTCTTACCAGTGGTATGGGGCGTGGTTACCATTGTCTTTCTGCTTATCCACTTCATTCCCGGCGACCCTGTAGATATCATGCTTGGTGAACAGGCGATGATGGCAGAAAGGGAGTTGCTGCGACAGCAGTTGGGATTGGATCAGCCTGTTTTGGTACAGTATGGCCGCTACCTCAAAGGGCTGGTGCTTTTTGATCTAGGCAACTCAGTCTATTCGGGCGAGCCAGTCTTCAAACGACTGGCCGATCGTTATCCAGCAACGTTACTGCTGGCCGTGGCATCGATGTTGGTCGCCCTGCTTCTCGCCATACCGCTCGGCATTCTCGCTGCTGCCCACAAAGACAGCTGGATCGACTCTGGCAGTCGGGTTGCAGCGCTCATTGGCATATCCATGCCGAATTTTTGGCTTGGCCCGTTGCTCATCCTGGTGTTTGCCTACAAGCTCGACATCTTTCCCATTGGTGGCCGCGACTCACCCATGAGCATTGTGCTGCCCGCTATCACACTGGGCACCGCTCTCGCAGCCTTGCTCACCCGCATGACCCGTTCAACCATACTCGATGTCATCCATGCCGACTACATCCGTACTGCCCGCGCCAAAGGTGTACCACCTTGGAAGGTCTACACCAAACACGCCTTAAAAAACGCTCTGCTTCCTGTCATCACCATCCTCGGCTTACAGTTTGGAGCTCTGCTTGCCGGTGCCATCATTACCGAAACCATATTTTCATGGCCAGGCATTGGCTTGGAGATCATTGAGGCGATTCAAAAACGTGACTACCCCATGGTGCAAGGCTGTGTGCTGACAATCTCATTGAGTTATGTAGTGGTGAACCTGCTTACCGATCTGCTCTATGCTGTCGTCGATCCACGTGTGAGGCTAACGTGAGTAGACGCTTTCAACAGCCGCTGTTTGTTATCGGCGTGAGTATGTTCTTGCTGCTGCTCGCTGTGGCAATCTTTGCGCCGCTGTTTCTTCCGGCTGACTACAATCAACATATGCTTGCCGAACAACTGCGGCCACCCACTGCAGAACACTGGCTGGGTCAAGATGAAAACGGCGCCGATGTACTAACCCAGGTCATCATGGGAACACGGCTCTCCTTGTACGTGGGCATGGTTTCTGTACTCTTTGCGCTCATCATTGGCACAACCATTGGCGCGATCTCCGGTTACTTTGGTGGTTGGTTTGATGGTGTGACTATGCGCGTGGTCGATATCTTTCTTGCCTTTCCTGGTTTTCTCCTAGCCATTGCCATCACCGCAGTCTTAGGTCCTGGAATCAACAATCTGATCCTGGCGCTCGCCATTGTCAGTTGGGTAACCTACGCTCGTCTCATACGCGGGCAGTTTCTCGCGCTTAAAGAGCAGGAGTTTGTCATTGCCGCCAAAGCCATTGGTGCGAGCTCCAGCAGAATCATCTGGCGTCATATGTTACCGCATACACTGTCGCCGCTTATGGTACAGACGACCTTTTCGCTTGCTGGCGCCATTCTCGCAGAAGCTAGCCTTAGCTTTCTCGGACTCGGCGCACCACCGGACGTACCGTCGTGGGGCAGATTGCTAGCGAGTGGCGCCCGTTATCTTTTAGAGGCGTCCCACTTAGCCACCTTTCCAGGCATTGCCATCATGATTGCGGTGCTCTCACTAAACTTCATCGGTGATGGTCTGCGTGACATCCTCGATGTCCAAGAGCGCGGCCGTGGCTAAAGCTAGCTACAAAGAGCTTGGCCAGCTATTTATGGTGGCCCTGCAGGGTGAACGACTTAACAACGACGAGCGTCACGCCATTCGCCAGATGCAGCCCGCAGGTGTTACGCTCTTTAGTCGCAACCTTCGCGGTCTAGAACAGATCTGTAGCCTTGTCGCTGAGCTACAGACCCTGTTTGAAAAACAACCGCCGATCATTGCCATCGATCAGGAGGGAGGTAGCAAAGAGCGGCTACCGGTACCTCCCTTCACCCACTGGCCTGGAAACCCTCACCTGGGTCGCCACTACCAAACAGGCAAATCAGATCATCTCACGCGAGCTCAGTATCAGGCAATTGCCCGTGAACTCAAAGCCGTAGGGATCAACACCAACTTTGTCCCGGTTATCGACATCATCGATGAACATGAACCCTCCTACATGCAGGCGCGGGTCTTTGGTAGTAGCCCAAACCTCGTTGCCCAACTCGGTGTTGCCGCCATGGAGGCAACACTGCAAGAGGGTGTGGTTGCCTGTGCCAAACACTTTCCTGGCCATGGCAGAACCCGCACCGACTCACACCTCAAGATACCCACAATTGACAGACCACTTGGTATTCTCCAGCACTTTGAGTTCGTACCGTTTGCTGCTGCCATTACCATAAACTGTCCAATGATCATGACTGCCCACATCCTCTATCCCCAAGTCGACGCAGAGCAGCCGGCAACCTTAAGTCCAACATGGCTGACTACCCAGCTGCGCGAACAGCTCGGGTTTAACGGCATCATCATTTCGGATGATCTAAATATGATGGCGATCTCTTCGCAGTACGATCGCCTTGAAGCAGCATTGCTAGCTCTAAAAGCAGGCTGTAACCTCCTACTCTACTGCGACGGGGTTGACCATGGCCAGGAAGTCTATCTGGCGCTACAGCAACTCCTGCAGAGAGAGCAACGCGAGCACAAATTAGTAACCGCTGTAGAAGAGAGCCTAGCGAGGATAGAGACATGGAAACACTACTGGCTCGCCTCGCCTCCTGGACCCAACCTGGCACAGGCAAGATCAATCTGTAGTGATCCCAACCACCGCCAACTCGTGGCAGAAATCCAAAAACAAAACCGATGAGAGTCAACTATAAGGTACGGCCTTACTTTTAGGGAACGCTTTCCCTAAAAGTAAGGCCGTACCTTCTTGGGAGCCTGCCACCGGCAAGCTTAGGGTCAGATGTCTCAGTAGCCGTTGAAGCCGATCGTCACCTTGCCCGCATCCACGATGACCGGAACCTTGCGCTCGCCCCCAGAGTGTTGCAGCAGCTCATCCAACCACGCCTTGTTGGCGTGGACGTTCTTCTCCTCAAAGTCGATGCCGCGACGGCTGTAGTCTTCCTTTGCCGCCGCACAGTAGGGACAACCGGTCTTGGTATAAATGGTTACCTTTGCCATCTTGGTTCCCTCGCTCGCTAAAGACTATTTTATATACACCGTTTTGATGTTAACAAACTCTTTAATGCCAAAGTGGCTGAGCTCACGGCCGTAGCCGCTCTCCTTGATGCCACCAAAGGGTAGACGCGGATCTGACTTGACAAAGGTGTTCACAAAACAGCTGCCCGCCTCTATCTCTTGGCTAGCGATCTGTTCAGCACGGTCGATATGACTAGAAAAGATTGCCGCCCCGAGACCAAAAATGGAATCATTGGCAACTGCAATGGCCTCTTGCTCATCTTTGACAGCGATGATCGCGGCAACCGGCCCAAAGAGCTCTTCATCGTAGGCTGGCATGCCCTTCTTCACCTGCGATAGTACGGTCGGTGGGTAGAAAGCGCCTGGACCGGATGGAACCTCACCACCGAGAAGGCACTGTGCCCCCAACTGGATACTCTTGATAACTTGTTGGTGCAGCTCATCTCGCAAATCTACACGGGCCTGCGGTCCAATATCGGCAGCAGGATCGAGCGGGTCGGACACTTTTACCCGGCGCATTCTCTCGACAAAGAGCTTTTCAAACTCCTGCTGTTTTGATTGCATAACAATAAAGCGCTTGGCTGCAATACAGCTTTGGCCTGCACTGATCAAACGGCTGGTCACACAGAGCTCCACTGCTGCTGGCAAGTCGGCATCCGCTAAAATGATGTAGGCATCACTCCCCCCTAACTCCAAAACGCTCTTTTTGAGCATCTCTCCCGCCTTCGCGGCCACGGCCTTACCTGCTGGTGTACTGCCAGTCAGGGTTACCGCCTTAACCAGAGGGTTGGCAATAATAGCGCCTACCTGCTTGCTACCCACCAACAGCGTTTGAAAAACGCCCTCGGGAAATCCTGCCTGTTGCAACAGTTCGGCAATGGCCAGAGCACAGCCGGGCACGTTGGATGCGTGCTTCAGCAGACCTGTGTTGCCTGCCATGAGTGTCGGGGCGACAAAGCGAAACACCTGCCAAAAGGGAAAGTTCCATGGCATTACGGCTAAGACAACCCCAAGTGGCTGAAAGGTAACAAAGCTCTTGGTTGCCTCGGTCTTAACGATTTCATCTCGCAAGAATTCCTCAGCGTTGTCCGCATAGTACTCGCACACCCAAGCGCACTTCTCTATTTCTGCTTTTCCTTCTTTGATGGCCTTACCCATCTCATTAGCCATGAGCTCAGCATACGCCTGGCTATTTTGCCGCAGCAGCTTTGCCGTTTGATGAAAGAGCTGTGCCCGTTGAGAAAAGCTTGTCTGTCGCCACTGCAGAAAGGCTGCAGAGGACTTTTCAATAGTAGCAAGCACATCGCCGTCGCTGAGCTCGGCATACTCTTTGATAATTTTGCCAGTGGCAGGATTGATACTTTTCATGGTGCTCTCCGCTCTCTTCTTTACCTGACTCCATAACCCTTTTCAACACGATCAAGGCGGCCCAGCAATAAGTCCACGAGGATGGCAAGCAGGCCGACCAAAACAGCTCCCTGAACCACATAGGCTGGGTTTTCACCGATCAAACCAGCAACAATGGGGGCGCCGAGTCCGCCTGCACCGATGGTCGCGCCTAGTGTCGCTGTACCGATGTTGATGATCATTGATGTACGGATGCCGGCAATAATCAGTGGTAGGGATAGTGGCATCTCAACGCGAGCTAAAATCTGCAGCGGTGCCATCCCCATACCTTGAGCTGCCTCCATAGGCCCCCTGGGTACGCTCTCCAGGCCGGCAATGGTGTTGCGAACGATCGGAAAGAGTCCATAAACAAACAGCGCCACAATCGTCGGCTTGGCGCCGAATCCAACCATGGGCACCAGCAGTGCCAGAACCGCCAGCGGCGGAAAGGTCTGTCCAAGCGATGCCATAGAGTTCATCACTGCCAAGAAATCTCGCCCGCCTCTGCGAGTCACTAAGATACCGCATAGGACACCTACCAGCGTCGCTAAAATACCTGAGCTGATAACTAGGAGGAGGTGTTCAATAACGAGCTTAAGAAAAGAGGCTCTGTCGTAGAGATGCCGGTCAAGATCTGGGAAAAAGGACTGCAACAGTGGCTCCACCAGATGCATATTAAAAACCAACAGGCCAAACAACAGACCAACAATAGCTATGCTTTTCCAGCCACTAAATTCGATCTTTTGCAACCTGCGGACTATCATCCTTATGCCTTAACTGTTGATAATATCCTCAAGGTGAATCTCACCAAGCAGCTGCGAATCATCGTCAACGACCGGAACACTCATGAGCTTGTGGCCAATCATCTTTACTAAAGCATCCTTACCACTGTCCTCGAGCTTTAAAGCACTATCCGTATCGATCTTTGTCGCTTCGCCTGATGTCTTTCTTAGAAATTGCTTCACAGAAAGTCTCGCCAGTCGCTTTAATGCCCTGTCCTCGCCGAAAAATTGAGATATAAAAGGATGCGCTGGGCGGGTTAGGATATTCTCGACCAAGTCATATTGAACGATTTCGCCGTGGTTGATGACGGCAATCTTTGTCGCCAGCCGTATGGCTTCGTCGACATCGTGAGTGACAAACACCACCGTCTTTTTTAGGTCTTGCTGAATGTGTCGAAACTCTGCCTGCAGCGCATCTCGAATGACTGGATCGAGGGCGCCAAAGGGCTCATCCATAAGTAGAATCGCTGGATCCGCAGCAAGGGCGCGAGCAACGCCAACCCGTTGCGCTTCACCACCAGAGAGTTGGTGCGGGTAGCGATCACAGTAGCTCTGCGGGCTCATGCGAAATAGGTGTAGGAGCTCCTCAACTCTAGAATGAACTCTTGCCTTATCCCACTTTAATAGCTTCGGTACGGTGGCGATATTTTCTGCTACGTTTAAGTGGGGAAACAGGCCAACGTTCTGTATGACATAGCCAACAGACCTTCTTAGCTGCTCGGGAACGACACTACTGACGTTTTCACCGTTCACAAAAATGTCGCCTGCGGTCGGCTCAATGAGCCGGTTGATCAGCTTTAGAGATGTTGACTTGCCACACCCAGAGGGACCAAGGAGCACACAACACTCGCCTTTATCTACCTCAAAAGAGAGGTTGTTGAGCGCAACGGTCTTAGCGTACTTCTTGGTAACATTTTGAAAACGGATCATTTTAGCGCCTCTGCCTTCGCTAAAAACGTTATGGCTTGCATAAGAAAGTCCGTAACTACAGCAAGAAGGATGATGGGCAGCGTGCCAAGCAAGATGAGATCCGTTGCTGCCTGTCCCAAGCCTTGAAAGATGAATATACCAAAGCCTCCAGCACCAATTAGCGCGGCCACAGCGGTGTTGCCAATCGACTGGACTGCGGCGATTCTGACACCATTCAAGATGATATGCCGGATCATGGGTAGCTCCACAGTAAATAGCAGGCGCAGTCTACTCATGCCCATTCCCACACCAGCCTCGATGATTCCTTTATCGAGAGAGCCCAGACCGGCGTGAGTATTACGGATGATTGGCAGCAGTGCGTATAACACCAGAGCTATGAGAGCTGGCGCCCAGCCAATACCTTCGACACCGACGTCGTGCAAAAACTCTACCTGTAACGATAAGTAGGCAAGGGGTGTCACCAGCAGCCCAAAGAGTGCCAAACTCGGTATGGTTTGCACAATATTGAAAATCGTTAGAATGGGGGCACCGAGCGTTTTTCTTTTAAACGCCAAGACACCTAGAGGAATTCCCAACAGCGCCCCGATGCCAACTGCTGAAAAAGCGAGCGTCAGATGTGCTACAAGCTCATCCATAAACCGCTCTTTTTTATTGTAGAACTCAATGACGATAGAGAGATGATTTAAATGGCCATGCATCCAGATCACAGTCAAACCCAAACAGAGACTCACAACACATAAGCATGTGATGACAGGAGATCGCCGCAGAAACTCTAGCAGATTTAAAAACAAAACAAACGCGGCAGTAAACATCAGCCAGCTGCCGAGTCCTAGAGATATGCGCGCATACGACGGTGCCGCCTCAAACAGACGGCTCGAGTGAGCTCCTATCATCCAAAAAAGGCTTAATGTCAGTGTAGTCGCAACCAACAGCTGAATGAACGGACGTTTCTCACGGGCAATAAATGAAGCCACGACTGCGGCAATCCACAGCGCTGCCATCCAAAGCGATTCTGGCCAGGAGGCGATGTCGACAAAATAGTGTGGAGTCCCGGCCGCTAGTCGGTGCGGGCGGTAGATCAAGAAGCTACAAAAGCAGAGGGAGAGAGTACCAAATAGCGCGCCAAGCAGATTGACTTTATCTAACTTGAGAAGTCTCACTGCAAATAAATTCTCAAGTCATACTCGCTTAATCAGCTGAGAAAGCCCATGGCTTGCACATACTCTCGTGCCACAACGCTTGCCTCGACACCCTGGACGGCAATACGAGCATTCAGAGCCTGCAGTGACTCGAGATTAAGACACCTAAATACCGGCGCCAGCAGTTTTCCAATCTCTGGGTATTTCGCCAATACAGTGCCCCTAATAATCGGCGCTGGCTCGTAAACCGGCTGAATATTCTTGTTATCTTCAAGACTCACTAGTCCCAGAGCCGCGAGCGCGCCATCGGTACCATACGCCATGGCCACGTTGACGCCATTCAACCCCTCAGCTGCAGCTTTCTCAGCCTGCGCGGTGTTACCACCAGAAAGAACGATAATCTGGCTACTCTTTAGTTTAAATCCATAGGCCTTTTGAAAGGCTGGCAAGACATCGGCTCGGTTGACAAACTCCTCTGACGCTGCAAGCTTTACCTTGCCACCTTGGTTCACGTAGCTGGCAAAATCTTCCATCGTGATAACATTGTATTGCGTTGAAAAATCTTGGCGAACGGCCATTGCCCAAGTGTTATTTGCTCTAGATGGTTGTAACCAGACGATGTTATTTTTCTCCTTATCTAGCTGTTTTACCTTCGCATAGGCTTTTTGAGCGTTCTTCCATACGTCAGACGAGGTGCCCTTAAAAAAGAAGGCGCCGTTACCTGTATACTCAGGGTAGATATCGATCTGACCGCTAATAATGGCTTTTCGTACCAGATTTGTCGGGCCTAACTCGGACTTATCGACCACAGTAAAGCCATGGTTTCGCAGCACGAGGATGATGATCTGACTCAACAACGCACCCTCTGTATCAATCTTTGAACTGACAACAATGGGCCCTTTTTTCTTTGCCTTTGCGCCACTGATGCCAGCACTAGACAAGCAAACCACGGCAACGCAACAAATTAAGTACATAGCGACCTTTTTCATTATGGTAGAACTGATAAACGAAAAATTCCAAGCTGTCACGAAAGTTGACAAAAATCCTCGATAAACTATGCTGCAGCCGCGGAAACAACCTCCCAACAGAGATAATGGCAAGCGAATCGAGAGTATAGAGCCGTGGCCAGAGACAAGCGTATCGCCCACATCGTCGGCACAGGCACCATAGGTGAGCCGCTGATCGGCATCCTCACGAACTTCAGCAAAGACCTCGGTATCGATGAGGTTACCTTTAGTAAAAAACAGGCGCTCCACATCGACCGCTCTAAAGTGGTGAGCTTGATACGACGTGGTGCTAAACTCTGCTCTGAGCCACAAACCTGGGAAAAATTTTCCCAACTCGGCATGCAACCTACCTACAGCATTGAAGAGGCCTTTAGGAGAGCAGCGGTCATCATTGACTGTACTCCTACAGGTGTCGGCAATGAGAACAAGCAGGAGTTTTATAACCGCTACGTTGACAACACCCTTGGCTTTATTGCTCAAGGTAGTGAGTTTGGTTTTGGCAAGATGTACGCCCGCGGCATCAACGACCGCTGTCTAGAGCCAGGAAAAGATCGCTTTATCCAGGTGGTCAGTTGCAACACCCATAATCTGGCGGTACTTATCAAGACACTTGGCATCGACACCGACGGCAACAACCACCTCGAAGAGGGTCGTTTTGTCTGCATACGCCGAGCCAACGACATTAGCCAGGATAGCGGTTTCGTACCGTCGGCGGTTACCAACCAGCATGACGATGAAACCTTTGGCACTCACCACGCCCGTGACGCCTATCACCTTTTTAAAACCCTTGGCGTGCAACTCAACGTCTACTCTTCAGCCATGAAGTTCAACACCCAGTACATGCATACGATCTGGTTTAACCTCAAGCTTGACCACGACATCACTCTAGACGAGGTCATAGAGAAGCTTGCGGCCAATCCGTTAGTCGCTCTTACCTATAAGCGCTCTGCCGGCAGGGTTTTCTCTTTTGGCCGCGACCACGGACACTATGGCCGCCTGCTTAACCAGACCGTGGTGGTGCGACCGTCGCTCACCGTACGCAAGCGACGCGAGATCGTCGGCTTCTGCTTCACCCCGCAAGATGGCAATGCCTTGCTCAGCAGTGTTGCCGCTATCACCTTCTTCCTCGACCCAGACCGGTATGAGCAAAAAATTCAATGCCTTGCCCCTTACTTCTTTGACGAAGTCTAAAACAGCCCCCCTGCGCGCCGCATTAATCGATTGACAGATTGTCTAGTAAGGTGATATAAGACCGGACGATTTTATTTGTCTTTTCCATTGTTTCATTATTAGGGGGGAGGTTCGAAGAATCGATGTCGACGCTGCAAGAGACTGATACACGCGAGTATTCCATGGACCAGCACTACCAAATTGGCGATCAGATTGAGCATCCCTGTTTTGGTACCGGCAAGGTGATCGCCAACCTTAAAAAGGGCAAAATTGAGGTTAATTTCGATAAGATTGGCGTCCGTACCTTAGTCACCAATTATAAGTCCTAATAGGCTGATACAAGCCTCGGCCTTGACACCTCTTCCTAACTGCTTATCTTTCATAGGGCGTAGGGCGTCGGCACAACCACGAACTGCTGGTTTGTGACGCAGGAGGAATGTAAATGTCTAAAATTATTGGGATTGATTTGGGAACCACCAACTCGGTGGTGGCTCTTTTAGAGGGCGGTGATGCCAAGGTCATCACCAATGAAGAGGGAGGCCGGACCACCCCATCGGTCGTGGCCATGAACAAAGAGGGCGAGCTGCTTGTCGGCCAGGTGGCCAAGCGGCAGGCGGTAACCAACCCAGAGAATACCGTCTTCTCGGTCAAACGCTTCATGGGGCGCCGTTTTGATGAAGTCAGCGATGAGATCAAACGGGTCCCCTACAACATAAAGAAGGCAGGCAAAAACGAAGGCTTTGAGATCGAGGTGTTGGGTAAAGCTTACGCGCCGCCTGAGATCTCGGCGCATGTGCTGCGCAAATTGAAACGTGCGGCAGAGAGCTATCTTGGCAGTGAGGTGAAAGAAGCGGTGATCACCGTACCCGCTTACTTCAACGACAGCCAACGCCAAGCGACAAAAGATGCCGGACAAATCGCCGGGTTGGAAGTAAAGCGTATTATCAATGAACCCACAGCTGCTGCACTAGCCTACGGCTTGGATAAGAAGAAAAACGAAACCATTGCTGTTTATGACTTCGGTGGCGGTACCTTTGATATCTCGATTCTTGAGGTCGGCGATAACGTCGTTGAAGTTAAGGCAACCAACGGTGATACCCACCTTGGTGGCGATGACATTGATCAAATTCTCGTCGACTGGTTGATTGCTGAGTTCAAAAAGGATCAAGGTATCGACGTCAGCAACGACAAGATGGTGCTGCAACGGCTCAAAGAGGCTGCAGAGAAAGCGAAGATTGAGCTCTCAACCACCATGGAGACGGAGATCAACCTGCCGTTTCTGACGGCAGATGCCTCAGGTCCCAAACACATGAACATCAAACTGAGTCGAGCTCAGTTTGAAAAACTCGTCGATCCAATCATTGAAAAAACCAAGGCACCCTGTTTAAACGCGCTCAAGGATGCCGGTCTACAGGCCGATAAGATAGACGAAGTTGTTCTCGTTGGGGGTTCTACCCGTATTCCTAAGGTACAGCAGCTGGTGCAAGATCTCTTCAAAAAGGAACCTCACAAAGGTGTCAACCCCGATGAGGTTGTCGCCGTTGGCGCCGCCATCCAAGGTGGCGTACTTGCCGGTGATGTCAAAGACATTCTGCTGTTGGATGTAACGCCTCTCTCTCTCGGCGTAGAAACTCTAGGTGGGGTGATGACCAAGCTGATCGAACGTAACACCACAATCCCCACACGCAAGAGCGAGATTTTCTCTACCGCCCAAGACAGCCAGCCGAGTGTGGAGATTCATGTTCTCCAAGGGGAACGCGACATGGCTGGTGACAACCGTACCCTTGGACGTTTCCACCTCGAAGGAATTATGCCCGCACCCCGTGGTGTTCCACAGATCGAAGTTGGTTTTGATATTGACGCCAACGGCATCCTCAATGTCTCGGCTAAAGACAAAGGCACCGGTAAGGAGCAGAAGATTACCATCACTGCCTCCAGCGGTCTCAATGAAGAGGAAATCAACCGCATGGTCACAGACTCTGAGCAGCATGCCGAAGAGGATAAAAAGAAGCGTGAAGAGATTGAGACACGCAACCAACTCGATACTCTGATCTACAGCACGGAAAAGATGGTCAGCGAGCACAAGGACAAACTGCCTGCTGAAGAGCTTGGCAACCTCGAGAGTGCGATTGCCGATGCCAAAAAGAGTCTGGAGAGCAAGAACGTTGACGAGATGAAGGCAAAGATGGAAACGCTGACCAAAGCCAGCCACAAGCTGGCAGAGATAGCTTACAAGCAGAGCGCCGCGCAAGGTGTTCCAGACGCTAGTGCGGCTGCTGCGCAACCGTCTGCTGCCCAACCAGGCCAACCAGAGAGTTCGGGCAACGGTAAGGATAAGGGCAAAGCAGACAACGTCGTCGATGCTGAGTTTGACGAGGTCTCGGGCTCAAACTCGTAAGAGTGCTGCCATCCTCCGCATAAAAAAACACCGGGGTGGGTGGAAAAAACCACCTTGGGTTTAGAGGTTAACTCCTTAAAATCATTAATCCTGACCTCTGAAAGAAAGTCTCTTGGGGTTAAAAAACCCTCCTCTAGACTGCTGCCTAACGATCTAACTATTTGAAATTTAAAGATGATAAATGTGGCAAGCATCTTGCTGTAGGTAGCGCTGCCCCCATTAAGGGGTACAACCAAAACCCAGTTGAAGGAGGAGAAGGATCATGAACCAAAACCAACGCCCAGTAAAACTCATGGCGGCTGCGGTGCTCTTTTTAGGTTTCCTAATTGGATGCGCTGGTAGCGATAGCAGCACCAGCTCAGATAGCGACAGCAGCGCCACGCAGATCAGCAACCTGGGAGATCTGCCCAGTCTTGATCTGAGCGACTACGATTACAGCGATACCGAAAACAATACGGTTTCAGCCAAGCTCGGCGGCCTCAAGGTAGCCACCAAGAGCGAAGGTGACTTCTCGCGTGCTGGCTGTGAAACTTTGGCTCTCAAGGCAGAGGCGATCCGCTTCTCTAAAGAGCTACAGATGTTTAACTGCTACATCACCCAGGTACATGCACAGTCCGAGGGTGAGGTCGACTTTGATGACAATGGCGACTGGAAATACCTGCACCTCATCTTTAGTGACGAGGCAGATGCAGGCCAAAGCCAAGGTCATGGTGAAGGACCTGAGGGCGAGCACGATGAAGGCCCGCCGGCACAGGTCTATACACGTTTTAAGAAGAGCGGCGATCAGATCAGCATGGATGCCTGTAATGAAGAAGACGATGGCGATTTGAGAAAAGACGTTGAAGTTCGCTACACCACCGGTGATGCCATTTCCGGTACGATCGTCAACCAGTTTGTCGGTAGCGATGACCAAGGCAACACCTTTGAAGACAAGCTGCAGATCGAAGCGCTATTTGAGCCTTCCACAGAGAATGCGGATGAGCTCGTGGCTACCTTTTCCATGAACTTTCTCGGTGCCTGGGGCAATGGCGTACTTTCATTTAGCGCCGACCCAGCCACGCTGACCAACGTTATCAGTGGTGGCCACAGTGCCGAATATGAAGGTAATGAGTTTACCAACCGCATGGTTAGCCGTTTTGGCATCAACGATGACGGCAGTGTCCTTGGCTCAGCACGAGTATCGTTTAATGCCTCGTTTCCTGCGCCTGATGCACAACAGTGTCAGCAGTGGGGCGTGCCTGAAGAGCACCTCAACTCCTGCGTGGATAAATGTTATGACCACGAAGGCAATCAGACCGCTGCTGTGGATGGTGCTTGCCCGTTTGAAGGCGAGATCACCGAGTCTTACTCGATCGCCGACGGTGAGAGCACATTGCCAGATGTGACCATCATTGCCAACTCCGCATCACCTTTCGCTGATGCCGTTGCCGATGCTACACTGCCAGATCCCAGCACCGCAACTGTTTCTTTCCAAGACAGTTGGGATTGCACGGGCGACTACCTTGAAGTGGACGTGACCGACTATGACTTCTCGACTTGCGAAGCCATTATGGAAGAGTCGGAAGCGCTTAACAACCTCTTTGACTACTGCCACTCCCAAGACAACCAGGATATCAACGAGGACCTAGGCGAGTAGAGTTAAGAGAGTCCATGAAGACCACAAAAGGGCCGGGAGTTCGCTCTCGGCCTTTTTTATTTCGAGAGCCCGCAAAGGCTTTAAGACAAATGTCTTGCTTATGCTACACACCTCTATGTCGGCGATGATGAGACAACCTTCGAGCTCTGCACTTTGGCTTTACCTCTGCAGGCGTGTCTAATAAGTCTGCGGCGAAATCAAGCGCAGGAGGCCGGAGGCCGGAGGCCGACGAGCCATTCGCCAAAGACTTGTTAGACACGCCATGTAGCGGCAAAAAACATCAAAGCTCGTCTTTTAGATTCACTCAGCCGACCTGAAACAGCTGAACGCTGAACCAGCCTTGGCTGTCTAACCAGTAGGCAACTCGTTTCATCCCAGCTTGGGCGGCTAGTTGGCGAAACTCTTCCAGCGGATACTTATAGGAGTTCTCTGTGTGGATGCTTTCGCCCTTGTGAAACCGAAACCTCTGATTGGCTACGCTGACAAACTGATCTTTCTCACTGACAAGATGCATTTCAATACGATTTAGATCTTGGTTAAAAAAGGCACGATGTAAAAAAGTATCGAGGTCAAAACTTCCATCTAACTCACGGTTGATCCGTGACAAGAGATTTTTATTAAATTCCGCGGTCACGCCGGCAGCGTCATTGTAAGCACAATCTAAGATGTGCTTCTCCTTTGTAACATCCACGCCGATTAAGAGAAAACCGTGTGGTTGGACAACGGTACGGATACTCTCAAGCAGTGCCCTGGCATCCATCGGTTCCAAATTACCAACGGTCGATCCTGGCAGAAAGACCACTTTGGTTGCGTCAATCGCTGCTGCGATCGGTGGCAGGGCGAACTCGTGGGTGTAGTCAGCGTAGACTGGAAGGATCTTAAACTGCGGATAGTCAACAGCAAGCTTCTGAGTTGCCTGCTGTAAGTACTCTTTTGAGATGTCAACCGGCACGTAGGCAACCATGTCCTGCAGGGCATTGAGAAGGATACGGATCTTCTCACTCGCCCCGCTGCCATACTCAATGAAGAGCGCTCCAGGTCCAATACGGTCAGCCATCTCTTCGGCGTTCTCTTGGAGAATCTTCACTTCACTGTTGGTAAGATAGTACTCGGGCTGACGACAGATCTCGGCAAAGAGCTGCGAACCTCTCTCATCGTAGAAGTACTTTGGCGGAATACTCTTTGGCAGCGAAGCCAGACCGGTCAGGACATCCTGTTTAAACCCATCGGCCTCTTGGTGTTGGTAGGCATCGTGCAATGGCATCAGCCACCATCCTTGGCTAGACGAATGCCGCTAAAGGCCCAACGGTCATACGGAAAGAAGAAGTTGCGATAGGTAGGACGAAAATGAGTCGCTGGAGTGACACAACAGCCACCGCGCAATACCATCTGATTGCACATAAACTTACCATTGTATTCACCGAGCAGTCCGGGAAAAGCACGATAGCCTGGGTAGGGTTGGTAGGGGCTACTACTCCACTCCCAAAGATCACCAACTCCCTGATACAGATCAGTTTTTGCATTCGCATTGGCTGGAAGAGGATGGCGCACTCCCTTTTCCACAAAGTTGGCCGTTGTCGTATCAGGAGGATGACAAGAGAGGGCATGCTCCCACTCCTGTTCTAAGGGCAGTCTAGCACCACGCCAACGCGCATAGGCATCTGCCTCATAATAGCTCACGTGGGAGACGGGCTCTTGTTCGTCTAAGCGCACCTCGCCGCGTAGGGTGTAAACAAACCAATCTGCTTTCTTCTGGTACCAATAGAGCGGTGCGCGGATCTGGTTCTGCTGCACGGTGTTCCAACCATCTGCAAGCCACCACTGGGGCTGCTGATATCCTCCAGCTGCGATGAATTCGAGGTACTCGCCGTTGGTCACCAGACGATTGCCCAAGAGGAAGGGTTGCAGATGAACTCGATGGCGCGGTTTTTCATTGTCATAGACAAACCTATGCGTCGTTGAAGTACCCACCTCAACCAAACCTCCTGGGATAGAGAGCCAAGCGAACTCTACAGACTCCGGCGCCGCAGAGCCCTGCTCTTCTTTGTTAGAGCTATCGAGATAAGCTGGCTTCATCGGGTTGAAGGCAAAGTTGTATTTAATATCCATGAGCAACAGTTCTTGGTGCTGTTGCTCATGCTGTAGGCCAATCTCGGTCAATTGCATAATCCGTTTTGATCGGTCTTTGGATAAATTGGCGCTGAGCAATGTATTCATAGCCTGGTTCACATGGCGACGGTACGCCAAAATCTCGCTAACGCTGGGCCGCGATAGCAGTCCACGTTGAGTTCGTGGAAAGTATTTGCCGACGCCTTCGTAGTATGAGTTAAACAAATAACCATAGTCGGTATGAAAACGACGGTAGTGTGCTAGGTGTTCGGCTAGTATGAAGTGTTCGAAAAACCAGGTGGTATGAGCAAGATGCCACTTCGGTGGGCTAACCTCAGCGACAGTTTGGATGACATAGTCTTCAATAGCAAGCGGATCACACAGACGCGCCGTTCGCTCGCGCACCGCCGCAAACCGTCGGAGTCGTGCTGCTGCGCTCGTTTCGCCAAAACGAGTTGGATTTTCAGCAGTTGCGGTCATGCCGGGTTAAAGCCACTGCTTAAATCCCGAAACCTGCAAAAAGTCAACTTTATTCTGATAAATCAAAGGGAAATCGCCACAACTTCTTTGAGGCCGTCAAAGACCGTCTGCTCCTCTCGCTCTAATCTACGCAGCCGCTCAATCTCAATGCGGATGTGATCTGCGATATAACGGCTGAACGGTCCAAAGTGGAGGTAGAGTGCCATCAAGGCCACAGCATAACGTATGGCCTTTGGATTCTTAAGCAGACATCTCAAAAGTACCTGCCAGAAGTGTTTGCGATAGGAGGACGACACTCCCATAGAACGGATGAGACGAAACAGACCACGAAGGTCTTTTAGACGAGTTTTCAGTGGCAGGTGTAAACGCTTCTTCGAACAGTCTAAGTTAAGTGCCACACGTTCGACACGATTGAAATAGTTTTCCGGCTTGTAGGATTCATAGACGACTTTTTTGTAGTCTTCCAAAACCTCCCTTCGCGGTCGTTGGGTCTCAAAGTTGAGACCGGCAAGACACTGATCACCAACACCTTGGGCGACCACCTCAAAACCTGTCTGCAGGCGTCCCTCTTTGGCTAGACGCCGTGAGAGCTGCGTATTCGGCAACGCAAATAACAGACCGGTCATGTTTACCGGGATTGCCGTCTCTTCTATGTTTCGCAAAATACCTTTGGCGACGCTGCCTCGCTCACCATCTAACCCAACAATATAACCGGCATTTACAAACATACCGTGCTGGTAAATCTTCTCAATACTCTGTGGGATAGAACGGCGGGTATTTTGTTTTTTCTGTGTACTGATTAAGGTTTCTTCATCTGGACTCTCAATACCCACAAAGATACAAGAGAACCCCACCTCTTGCATAAGCGCCATGAGTCTAACATCATCAGCTAAGTTTATCGAAGCCTCTGTACTAAACTCAAAGGGCCATCTGTGTTCCTTCAACCACTCACTTAATTTTGGCAATAGAACTTTTACTGCTTTCTTATTACCAATAAAGTTGTCATCGACAAAATCAACATGGCCACGATAACCAAGATCGTAGAGTTGTTGCAGTTCATTAAGAATCTGCGTATCGGTTTTGACTCTGGGAACACGGCCATAGAGTTCGATGATGTCACAGAATTCGCATTTGAAGGGGCAGCCGCGTGCAAACTGAATCCCCACGTGCAGATAGCGATCAAACTTCAGCAGGTCGAAACGCGGTATGGGCGTCTTGCTCATGTCGGCCTTACGATCCCCGGCTTCGTAGAGGTGCCTTGCCCTGCCGTTTTTCAAGTCACGTAAAAATTCCGGTAGTGTGACCTCTGCCTCGCCTAAAACCAAATGATCTGCTTGATCGTATACATGCGGACTCGAGGTAGCGTCAGGACCGCCGACTATATGAACCTTATTATAGCGCTTGAGCTTCTCAATCAAATCTAAATGAGCCGTCTGCTGAGCAATCATACCACCACTGAAAATCAAATCTGCCCAAAGGATGTCTTTTTCTTCTAACGGCTCGATATTGCAGTCTACCAGCTTGACATGCCACGACTCTGGCAACATTGCCGCAATGGTCACCAACCCAAGCGGAGCTGCAGGGTAACGAGCTCCAATAAGCTCACAGGTCTGCCGGTAATTCCAAAACGATTGCGAGGTAAAGGGCGGATAAACAAAAAGACAATTGAAACGGCGCTGCTGCCCTCTCATATGCCTTTACTGCCCTGTGTCAGCTGCATGGCTGGAGTATATCGCTCTAAGCAGGAAAACACGACCTTTTTATCCGACATCGCCAAACCGCCGCCTATTGGTTCTGGCCTTGGCTAGCAACTTCGTAAAAAACAATATCTCCGGCTGCTTCGGCACTATCACGAACCCACTTGGTCCACTCCGTTGTCGCCAGCCGCCTCTTGTCAGCCAGAAGGTCGGTGCGCTCTTTCTCCAGCGCCTCCTGTAGCTCTGTAGCGTCCGCGGTCTTCTCTGCCTTGGCCCGAAAGATGTAGTAGCTGCCAGCAATCTTCAATGGCTTCTTGAGCAGCTGATCCCCAGTTGCGGCAAGAGAAAAGAGCTCTGTGTACGCCTCCTTGGAATAGCCGATTTTTGGGATGCTCTGCCCATCACTCTGTCTAAAAAATCCTGTTTCGTCTGCTTTGAGTCCAAACTTTTGTGCCGTCTCGGTAAAAGCCTCACCTGAACGCACTTTGGCAAGTAGACGGTCTACTAACCTCTCTGCCTGTTTGACCTTTTCTACTTCCATGTAGTTTATTTGCACCTCGGCCTTTACCTCGTCAAAGGAGCGTTGCTGCGGTGGTCGCTCCTCGACAACGCGGAGTATATAGTAGTCACCACTCAACCAACCTTTGACAACATTAGAGAGCTCTCCGACCTTAAGTGCAAAGGCGTTATTGACAACCACATTGCTGTCTGGAATGCCTGGTATGGTGTCACTCTTTGCAAAGTATCCGGTGGTCTTGTAAGTCGCGTTAATCTTGCCAATGACTTCCTGCAAAGAATCTTCTGGCCGCGCCTTTAGACGAGCGAGAAGCTTTTCTGCGTCGGCCTTGACCTTTTTGTCTGTTTCTTGACGTTCCTCATTCTCTGACTTTTGATAGTCTTTGCTGCGCAAATGGAGGTACTCAATCTTTCTCTCTGCTGGCTTGAGAAAGTCACTTTGGTGTTCTTCATAGTACTGTTGCAGGTCATCGTCGCTAACCTCAGTCGCCGTCTCTAAACTCTGTGGGTCGACCGCAATAAACTCAAAATTGACCTGCCGATTCTTATGCACAACACTGGCTTCCAACTCTGAGCTCGAGACTTTCACAGAGCGCTCAAGAAAACTCCGTAACTTCGACGCCGTCAGATCGGCACGGAGCTGTTCTTCGTATTGCTTTGGAGAGCTACGCAGATATCGCATGACGTAGTTTTTGTAGAACTGCAAATCAAACTGTTTTGTTTCAGGATTGCTAAAGTTCTCCTCCAATGTCCTCCTCAAGATGGCATCACCAACTTCTATGCCAAGCTGTTGTGCTTCGTGAAAAAGCAGAGTGTTGTTGACCAAGCCCTCGAGTATGGACTGCCTAAAGAAACCAAAGAGCGACTCGTCCAAATCTCGGTTGATCACACGTCGATAGTTCTCCATCTGTACTCGTAATCGCGAAGTGAACTCACTCTGTGAAATTAACGTGCCGCGTACCTTGGCTACGGAACCAGGGCTGCAGCTGCTCGTGGTTTCATAGCCGTAAAACAAAACAAACGACAGCACCAGCAATATCATCAAGAGCTTGATAGAAAATGTATTGACAGATCTGCGAATGTCTTTGAGCATCGTCGTTTACACTACAGTGCTGAACTCTAGATCTTGTAGGAGTCTACATGTTTGGCAACAAAGTCACGAATAAAGCGCTCGCTCTCACCTTCAAGTTCAAAAAACTTTAAACCCATGCCAGCACCGCGCTGACCTTCTGCGCCGATAAATTCTTTTGTCCACACAACAATGGCTTTACCAACAATCTCTTTATCAATATCTTTGATACGTAAACGAAATCTCAGCGTACTATTGGCTGGCACGAGCTCAGACGTGCGTAGGTACATGCCGCCGACGGAAATATTCTCTGCGTACTGTATTTTGAATGACTGAAAATCATCAAATGACAGCTCCACGTCTGTGTCAATGGCGACACGATCGAACTGTCGCTTGATAGCCTTTTTCTCCACCGCTCTAGACACTCAGGCATTTTCCTTGTTTTGCTCGAGGGAGTCAAGCGTATCCAAGCGGCGAACTACTAACGAATACGGGTGACGTTGTCGCGGAATTCACCAAGCTTGCGATAACGTTCATAACGCCGCTGCAGGAGTGTTGCCTGATCCAGCTTGCAGAGCTCATCTATAGCCTGCTTGATTTCCTGTTTGAGGTTTTCTGCAGTCTCTTTAAAACTGCGATGCGCCCCGCCCTGAGGTTCACGGATGATCTCATCGACAACGTTAAGCTTGTGAACCTGTTCAGCAGTAATCTTAAGCGCCTTCGCCGCCTGCTCTGCCTTGCCAGCGTCTCGCCATAGAATCGCCGCACAGCTCTCAGGCGAAATCACAGAGTAAATCGCATACTCGAGCATCAGTACTCGATCGCCCACACCCAACGCCAAAGCGCCACCGCTGCCACCCTCGCCAATCACCGATACTACGATTGGCACTTGCAGTCGGCTCATCACCATAATGTTCTTGGCAATCGCTTCGGCTTGGCCACGTTCTTCCGCGCCTATGCCTGGATAAGCACCTGGTGTATCGACAAAGGTGAGAATAGGCAGGCGCAACCTCTCTGCTAGGCTCATAAGACGCAGCGCTTTACGGTTACCCTCCGGACGCGTCATACCAAAATTACGATAGATCTTCTCCTTGGTTGTGCGTCCCTTCTGTTGCCCTACAACGATAACTCCACGGCCATCGAAAGTGGCGAGGCCACCAACGATAGCTTTGTCGTCTGCAAAGTTGCGATCACCGTGCAGCTCGGTAAAGTCACGACAGAGGTATTGAATGTAATCAAGAGCATAAGGCCTCTCTGGATGACGCGATAACTGGATCTTCTGCCAATCGTTGAGACCGGAGTAGATTTCCTTGAGCATCCTCTCCGACTTTTTTGTCAGCCGCTTTATCTCTTCGCTGAGATCCTGCTTTTCAGTACGTGAGAACTGTTTTAGCTCGGAAATCTTTTGTTCCAAGTCGTAGATCGGTTTCTCAAAATCAAGGTAGGTCTTCATCACTCCACCGCTAAAAATTTACCAACACGAGCTTTAATATTTTGCAACGTCCTGGCAGCCACTTCTTCATCATTATTATACCATTCTATGTCACTGTCCTGACGAAACCAAGTGAGTTGCCGCTTGGCAAAATTTCGTGTCTCTTTGGCAGCTGTGGCAATAGCTTCATCTTGACTTATACTACCCTGTTTACACAGACGTGCCTGCAGATAGCCGATACCGCGCTCCTTGCCTACAGGAAAGGCTTCCACCTCATCGAGGAGGCCGTCTACAAACATCTGTTGCATGCGACTGTTAATCCGTTGGTAGAGTGTTTCACGCCTCATTTGCAAACCGATCTTAAGTGTCGAATAGGCCTTTTGACCGAAACCGTGTTCTGCTTGCAGCTCACTGAACGACCGTCCGGTAGCAGCGTGGACCTCCAAGGCGCGGCGAATGCGCACAGCATCACTGTGATGGATGCGCTGTGACGCCAGCAGGTCCACCTCTTTAAGCCTTTGATGCATAAAGGTCAACCCCTTTTCTAATTCTAACATCTTGATATTATTACGTATTTTCTTATCAATCCGGGGGGTGGCGCAGAGCCCATATTCTAAAGCACGCAAATAGAGACCGCTGCCGCCAACCACAATAGGCAAGTGGTTAGCCGCGTGTACCTTGGTAATGACCTCATGTGCCAGTCGCGCGTAGTCGGCGGCGTTGATCATCTCGCCCGGAGCAAGGAGATCGTAGAGATGGTGGGGTATCTGACGTCGCATCTGTAGGGATGGTTTCGCCGTACCGATCTCAAGACCACGGTAGAGCTGCATGGAATCCGCATTGATCACTTCGCCATCAAAGTGGCGCGCCAAGTGGTAGGCAACCTCGCTTTTACCCACGGCAGTTGGCCCAACCACCATACAGAGCTTGATGTTTGTCTTTGCCGCATTTGTCATGGCCATGGCTGCTGCAAAAACAGGCTAGATCCGATGGAACATTCGTTTGAGTGCACTGTCACGAAAAATCAGAAAGGTTGGCCGACCATGGGGGCAGTTGGTGGCATTGTCCGTCTCGTCCAGCTCTTTGAGAAGCAGCTTGATCTCCGCTAGTGAAAGAGAATCATGAAAGCGTACCGCACTATGACATGCCATGGTTTGCAGCAACCGATCCTGCATATGCTCGAGTGTCGAGGAACTGCCCTGCTCAGCCAACTCTTTGAGGACTTCTTGCAACAACTGAACGCCGTCTATCTTAGCATAAGCCGGAACTGTACGTATAAGGTAGCTCTGTCCACCAAATGGCTCCACGTCAAAGCCGCAGTTGTCAATGAGCTCAGCATACTGCTTTAAGGTCTGCTCATCTTGAGTCTCGAGTTGAACAGTGAGCGGTTGTAGCAACACCTGCCTCTCGAGCTTGTCGTCGAAGAGCTGCTTACGCAGACGTTCAAAGAGGACGCGTTCGTGTGCTGCGTGTTGGTCGATAAGCACAAGCGCGTCGTTCGCTTCACAGAGGATATAACTGGCGTGGTACTGACCTATGGGTTGCAGTGCAGAAAACCTGAGGGCGCCCTCTCTTACTGTAGTGCCAGCAACAAAGGACATGCGTTGTTGATCGGCTCTTGAATTGAGTTCTTGAGTGGAGCTCTGATTTGTCCACGGCACTGCCTCAGCAACTCGCATGGGTCGGTAACTCGAAGGCGGTGCTACGTCTGTCTTTTCTAGAGAGTGTAGCGGAAGTACCACCTTACTACCAACCAAGTGGTTGCGCAGCAGATGAAAAATCCACTTATACAGTGTCTGTGTCTCTTTAAAACGTACCTCCTCCTTACTCGGATGAACGTTGACATCAAACTGTGCGGGGTCCATCTCAAGAAATAGCACCACGCCAGGATGTCGTCTTTCCATGGTCAAAGTGCGGTATGCCTCACTCAGGGCGTGTTTGATGGTACGATCAGAGATCATACGGCCATTCAAAAAGCAGACCTGCTGTGCTGTTGTGGCAAAGGAAATCTCCGGTCTAGTAAAAAAGATATGGATCGAAGCGCCATGACGCTCCTCCCAGAGCTCTTCGGTTTTCCCCTTCCAGAGAGAGCCGAGAACCGCAAAGAGCCGCTGCTGCTGAGAGCTCGTCGCTGGATAAAAACTCTGCTGTCGACCGTTGTGGGCAATTCTCAAGGTCACCTGCGGCAGCGCCAGCGCCATGCGTTTCAGCCAACGGTGGATCCGCTGAAACTCATAGGTGGGACTCTTCAAAAACTTACGCCTGGCTGGCAGCGAGTAGAAGAGATCCTCTACCCGCACGCAGCTACCGGAGGGCACCCCAGCAGCGGTGTGCTCGATTATCCTACCGGCTTGCAGCTCGATACGTCCACCGTGTTCACTTGTCGCCACAGCAGACTCCAAAGTGAGACGGCTGACGGCAGCGATGCTCGGTAGCGCCTCACCACGAAAGCCAAGGGTGCGGATCTTCTCTAGATCACCGGTCGCGGCAATCTTGCTGGTGGCATGGCGCTCAACCGCAAGCGGCAGGTCGTCATAGTGAATGCCGCTGCCATTATCTCGCACCTCAATGGCTTGCAGTCCGCCTGCGTGCACATCCACACCGATATCGGTAGCACCCGCATCCAGGGCGTTCTCAACGAGTTCTTTGACTACGGAGGCGGGATTTAAGATGACTTCGCCAGCGGCAATCTTGTCGGCAACACGGCTGTCTAGCCGTTGAATTCTCGGAGAATTTGGCACGCGGCCACCCTAGCAAAGAGCTTAAGCAGCCGTCAACCAGGCTTGGAAGCACAACAGAATTTCATTGTCCCAGCAACTTTTTACCGCCATAGAATAGAGTAAATCTTCCCGGACTTTTGTCCGGGGAGATGCAAGCACTAAGCGGCAAACTCGCACGTAGGCCGATTTATTCGGCCGCAGTGCGAAAGCGAGGCCCTGACGGATGCTAAACAAAAGTCCCCAAAAACAATGTGGGGCGAGCCATAAAATAGAGCTGTGAAAGGCAACCCCTCTCTACAGAGTAAAACCGTCGGCTTTGTGGTTGCGCTGGCAGGATTCTTTCTCATTCTAGCGTTGCCGAGCCTCGCTGATATGAACCCAGCAGCCAAACGCATGGCTGCAGTGACCTTTCTTATGGCCGTGCTGTGGATTAGTGAGGCTATCCCCATTGCCGCCACTGCACTGCTACCCCTGCCGCTCTTTCCGCTGCTAAAGATTTTACCCAGTAAAGCGGTTGCCCCCAACTACACCAACCATCTGGTCTTTCTCTTTTTAGGGGGCTTTATGATTGCTGCAGCTATGCAGCGTTGGCAACTACACCGCCGCGTAGCGCTGGTAACCATAAGCCTCATTGGTCACCAGCCAAGACGGTTGGTATTTGGATTCATGCTGGCAACGGCATTGCTCTCCATGTGGATCTCCAATACCGCCACTGCCATGATGATGCTCCCCATTGCCATGGCGATCACGGCGCAATTCCACCGACAAGGTGAGGCGAGACAAAAGAGCTTTGGTCTTATACTCATGTTAGCAATTGCCTACGGTGCTAGCATTGGTGGCTGTGCCACCTTGGTGGGCACCCCACCCAACATTGTCTTTTCTGGATTGATAGAGAAGATTTTTCCGCAAGCACCTGCCATCAGCTTTGCCCAGTGGATGCGTTTTGCACTCCCCTTTAGCGGCGGCTTTCTCATCATCGCCTGGTTCTACCTCTGCTACGTTGTCGGCAGAAAGAGCCTTGGTCACAATGGCGTTAATGGCGATGCGGATTTCATCAAAAAAGAGCTGAGCAAACTAGGAGCGCTGGGCTACGAAGAGAAACGTGTGCTGGTCATTTTTGTCACTACAGCGTTGTTGTGGATCTTTCGTCGTCCACTTGACTTTGGTGCTTTGACTCTGCCGGGATGGTCGCAGCTCTTGCCCTTTGGTGGTTACATCCACGATGCCACGGTTGCTATGGCCATGGGGCTGTTACTCTTCTTTCTCCCTGGCAAAACAACAGATGAAGGAGAAGAAAAGGTAGGACGTCAACGTCTGTTGACTTGGGATTACTTTGAACGCTCAACCTCATGGGGTATCTTGCTGCTCTTTGGTGGCGGCTTTGCCCTGGCGCATGGATTTGCGGAGAGTGGCCTAGCGGTCTGGCTTGCAGGCAAGCTGCAACTTCTTGCTGGCATGCCCAAGGTTTTGCTCATCCTCAGCATCTGCCTCTTTATCACCTTCCTCACGGAGCTGACCTCAAACACCGCCACGGCAACCATTATATTACCGGTGCTCGCCGCTCTTGCCGTAGCCATTGAGGTGCACCCTCTCTTGTTGATGGTACCCGCAACCATCTCTGCCTCGTGCGCCTTTATGTTACCTGTGGCCACGCCACCCAACGCCATTGTCTTTGGCAGTGGCTTTGTCACCATTCCCAAGATGGCACGCGCCGGTCTTTGGCTTAATTTACTGGGTGCACTGCTGTTAACGGTGCTGGCGTGGTTGCTGCTGGGTCCTGCCTTTTCCATAGACAACCAGCTGTTACCACAGTGGGCGAGGTAGAACTGTACGATGGCACAGGTAAACGGTTATTAGCGAGGAGATACTGGGGGAAATTCCAGCGGCGCGTTCAATAGGTGATCCTTAAACCACTCTTCAACAAATGAAATTACTACGTTGATATTACCACCCCCCACAACAGTGAGTACGCGATTGCCCTTCTGATAGACTTTGTTGGCATAGGTGGATTCCTGCTGTCTTTTCTCCCAAACACGCACGAATTCTTCAGCCTCGCGATTTACTGCATTCTCTCCCTTTGGACCATCCCAGACGGAAAGTGACACAAATACATAGCCAGTCTCTTCTGAATACAACAACCACTCACGATCGCCATCCCAGCCCGCTGCAGCTTCTCTGGCTTCTGCCTCTTCTACTGCTTCTGATCGTGCCCCATCGGGCTGCAGCTTGTACGCGAGACGTAGACCTAACTCGTATTCTCCAGCAACATTAGAAGATTCGACATAGGCATCATCCACCATGTCACCGATAAAGCCACGAGGAATCTCAACGGGAGCGTCGTAGTTTTCATCCTCTACATTACCCATGGCATACTTCTCAGGATGCAAGACCTGTTCGGTTGAATTAGGGGGATTATCACGGATAGCTTGGTTGACCAACTGCCAGGGATTATCAGCCTCTGGTTGCAACAGAGAGGTCACAAAACCAATGCCTGCCAAGTAGGGGAAGCGCAACCTCTGCTGCAGAAAGGCCGGTATCTCGGGGCTCACCTCCGCTGCTGCTAATTGCCGCAGAACAGCTTCAAGATGGGGCTTGACGATTTCTTGCTCTATCCTCTCTTGTGACCAGGAATCAAAGAAAGTGCTGCTATCAGGCTCCCCATCCGCGGCGGCCGTGTAAGGCAAGAGCTCTTCCACGAGCTCGGCATCGCCCTCTAAAACAGCGCGGTAGGCAAGGTTCTGATCACTGTAGAAGGGGAATTGCTTTATCTCGAACTGATGGTCTTGCAGAGCGTGGATATGCTCATGGCTTAGAAGGCCCGTCAACTCATGACGAAGGTCCAACAATTCCGCCACAGAGATTTCTCTCTCAGCCATATGAGTGGTATCACTCTCTTCGTCATAGTATGCCACCGCATTTTGAGTTAGTAGCTCTCTCCAGGCTGTTTTAAAAAAATAAGCATCTCCCCATGGAACCATCTCTAACAATTCATAGATCCTCTGCTGCGCTATATAAAAATCGTCACCTTTATTACGAATTATTGGTGGGCTATCCTTTGTATACCTCGGCGTCACCTCTTCTGCAGAACTTTGCACCACATCATGGAGTTTTTCTCGCTGCCCTCTTTGAAACTCGGAAAGCTCATGTTTTTCGAGTTGGCATTGATCTAATGCCAATGGATCCAGGTGGCGTAAATTGGCAATGAGCCGCGCTAAGCCGTTGGTCACAACGGTTTCAATGTCTGTCGCAGTTAAAACCTCATCATCTGCCTCTTTCACAGCGCCCCTATCCAACCCGTGGGCCTGACTCCCTGTTGGCGAGGCAAGGACGATCAAGGTTACCAACGATAGCAGCGTGGTGGTTCGTCTAAGTTGTTGCATAACGCCCCTATCCACTGTTTTGTGTCTGCTTAAATCGTCACCGTAATGGTGTCTTCCTCTTCGGCAGGCAGGGAGACAATGTCCTCTAAGATACCCGCTTGCAGCATGCTTTTGGATTTTGGTCGCACATGGTTTTCAGCGTGGTTCATGGCGCCATCATAGAGATGAGGTTGGATCTCAATGCGAATGACCGCGGTGTCATCGATAAGCCCGGCAGGGCCATCATGGCGTTGACGAAAATCGCTATCGCCTAAAACTGCTAAATCCACTGTGGGATCACTTAGATAGTGCAACAACCGATCGGCACGTCCATAGGCAGTACGGCGTAGATCAAAGCGGCGTAGCTCTTCTCTGTTCAAGGCACCAACGGTTTTGAGCAGACCATCGGAAAAGAGAAAGAGGCTATCACCTGGGGCAACATCCAATACCGCCATAAACAGCTTGCGGTGAATTCGGCCGTCTCCGCCTAAAGCTGAGGTGAGTTTATCACGCACGGTTTCACCCTCTTCAGTCTCAAAGTAATCTGCCGTCAATGCCTCACGACGGTAGGCATCGACATCGCTGACCGCCTCTTCAAAGGTCGAGTGTAGCTGTGAGTAGAGGCAGGGCTGGTTTGCATCTGCTGGCAAGATGGTGGCGCCAGAGTCTCCTACAGCGTAGATCAGCACCTTGCTGGCATCGAGTCGCAGCGCGCCGACAACCGTGGTGGCACAACAGGCACGCTTGTTTCCCAGGCTGATACGACTGATATGGCGGCTGGTCGCAGCCATGAGCTGATCCATACGAGTGCGAATTTCATAGAGGTCCAAACGGCCGACCAAGCTGGTGGGCAAAAAGTGGCTGAGATGGCGATGGATGTACCGCAGGGAGTGCGACGCCGCTACCTCCCCCATGGGCAGACCGCCCACACCGTCGGCAATACTCACATGCCAAGGAAAATCCCCGGTTGAGATCAATAGCGCATCCTGATTGGGGGCCTTGCGCTCCTTCTCATGGTCATAGCGGCTCTCACGTTCGGCAATGAAAGCGCTCACCCTTTCACTGCCCAAACTCATCTGCAGTGAGCCACGCCGTATCTGCGACAGCTCGCTCTGTCCTCCTGTTGGAACAACCTGGACGACTCGCTTTTCTCTCTCTCTGCGAATGTTTCTGTTGCGTTGGATTTCCATCGTTACTCTTGTCTCGTGGTTAGTGGCGCAGTATCTAAAAGCACGTCCGCGGCAATCGTGCAACCCTCTCTTTAGTTACGATCGTGCCCGCCAAATTAGCACAGAGCATGCCATTTTTGTTCTGATATAACCTATTGAAATAATAAAATTTATTTTCTTCAGCCCAAGGCTGGCTGCGACCATGCTGCCACAAATGGCTCTATGTGCTAACCTCTTGCCGCACTAGACCTATGAGCAATCCGACCT
Organism: Oligoflexia bacterium; assembly: GCA_028277945.1. Taxonomy (GTDB): domain Bacteria; phylum Bdellovibrionota_G; class JANQFH01; order JANQFH01; family JANQFH01; genus JANQFH01. The sequence continues at coordinate 144,722 of JANQFH010000068.1, read as the reverse complement.
CACAGACAAACCCTGGCTCCCGCACCCAGTGGTGGCGTGGTGCCCTCATCGCTGCAGCAGCGCTGCTGCTCGTGGCTCTATTCATCTATGCCTTTCAGTTCCTCGCCACCTCGCTGCTCATCGCCTTTGGCGTAGCCTACCTCTTGGATCCTCCCGTCACCTGGTTAGAGAACCATGGCGTACGACGACCGCTCGGGGTCACTGTACTGTTACTGCTCTTTTTTGTTGTCGCCGCACTGGTGTTGCTGTTGTTACTGCCGGTCCTGATAGAGCAGCTGCGTGAGTTCACGCAGCTGTTGCCTGATAAACTGCGCCACCTCTACCATTGGATCGACGCCAAGCTTGTGGCCACCTTTGGTGTGGCGCTGCCAGCCACATCATCGCAGGCCATGGATAAACTCAGAGCGCTTGGCAGCCATGTAGACTTCTCATTGGCCAAACAGCTAACGGCATTCACACAACAGCTGCTCTCCAATGTTCTTGAAGGTGTGCTCACTATCTTTAGCCTGCTGTTGATTCCCATGTTCGCCATCTATCTGTTGATGGATTATCGCAGCGTTGTTGCCAACCTGGAACAGTTAGTGCCTCGACGCTGGCTCACCACCAGCAAGAGTTACCTGAGCAAAATCCACGCGGTGCTCGCTGGGTTTTTACGCGGTCAGGTAACCCTAGTGTTGGTTTTAGCCTTCCTCTATAGCTGTGGTTTTATCTGGGTCGACTTTCCCTTAGCGCTCTTTGTCGGTATCTTGAGCGGACTGCTGCACTTCATTCCCTATCTCGGACCGGCCACCGCACTGGTTTTCGGCTTGACTATGATCTTTACCGACTTCGCGGGCTGGGTGCAGCTACTGCAGTTCTTTATCGTCTTTGCTGCCATTCAAGGGCTGGAGAGTTTTCTGCTCACACCCAAGTTGGTTGGAAAGCGACTTGGACTTGCCCCCATTAGCTCGATTATCGCCCTGATTGTCTTTGGTAAACTCTTTGGCTTTGCTGGTTTGCTGCTCGCTATCCCTTTAGCTGCCATGGCCAAAGTCTTCATTGCTGAAGGCTTGCAACACTACCGCAAAAGCCCTTTCTATAAGAACTCATAAGAGAAGAGCTTCGCTAGCCAGGCGAAGGCCTCCTCGTAAACCAACGGCTTCAAGCTGCTGCGTGGACCAGCAACGTTGAGTACTTTAACGTGGTTCTCTTGTGCCCAATCGCGAACCTCTATGGGTGATACGCTATGATTTAGATCGACAACAAAACAGGGCTTGTGATGTTTCCTGGCAAGATCTTGGGTGAGGGCAGTGCCCCCTTGGAGCTTGCTCCCCCACGCCAAGATCAACGTGCCATCGGCATCACGAACATTCCATTCGGTACGCTGGGCGTAGTCGTCAGAAGGAGTCTCCTTGAGAGGATACTTTGCTGCAAGCGGTCCATCCTCAGCACGCCTACCCTTGGGACACCAGCCACCAATAGGCAAGCCTGCGGCAATCGCCGCATCCAGTGCGGCGCGATCGACACCGGTTTGGCCACCACTGATGACTTTTACAAATGGTCCGTCTAGTGCGGTCATGAGCGATTCATCGGTTCAAAGTGCTTAGCCAAAGCCACTGTCTGCTCTATCTTGGCAGAGGCGGCTTGCTGCGACAAATACCAGAGCCCACAGCTACTGCTAATAAAGAGATGAACTCTGCCAGCGAGTTTCACCAGCGGTTGCACCGTTTCGATGAGCGTCGCTAGAGGTTGTAACTCTGGATCGTAACCATCGATCAGGCCCAAAACCAGATCTCTGTCACTCTGTTCTCGCAAAATACAGTGTGTGAGTTCAGGGCTCGAGACTAAGTCCACTCCAAGAGACTCCACGGGCATTTGTTGCAACTCATCCCACAGTGGCGTGGCATCACCAAAGTAGGTGGTGAGGTTGAGATGCAAGCTGGTATCTAACTGCTTACGGATGGTCGTGAGTGCGTGGTGCACAAGCGGCACATCGTCTGTCGCCTGTAAGATCAGCGGCTCTTCAATCTGGATCATGCCGACCGAACTCCTGAGAAGATTAGGGGGAATGGCATTGATCTCGTAGCTTAGAGTGCGCGCTAGATGTTCTACCTGAGCGGCAAAGGTATCGGCATTGCCAGAGCGCTCTTGCACACAGAGACGGGCTAAGGTGTAGGGTCCGGTAAGCACCAACTTCGCTGGCGCCGTGGCGTGCTCAAGGAGAAAACGCCACTCCTGTCGCATAATCGCTGCCGGCCAGATGAGCTCATCTTCAATAATAGGCTGGAGGTAATCCCTACCCGTATGTAGAAAGGGTTTGGCCTCACCAAGCCTCACACCAAGAAAGCCAGACATATAGTGGCTAATACTGTCGCGCCAGCCAAGCGCGCCATCGGTCACCATGGCTAAGCCTGCCTGCTGTTGCCATTCAATAAGATCAAGCACTTGCTGCGGTGAGATGTCTTCTAGAGCCACCCCAGCGGGCTTAGGAAAGTGGCTGTGCATGATGGGAATGAGGCATCCTGCAGGCTCTCGCTGCACGCATTGACGGTTGTCTTCTCCCACAGGGGCTGATAGTAGTGGGCCGCGAAAAAAAACGCAAACCCAAGGGGTGACGCGAATCATGCAAGATTCCCACAGAGAGCCGCTCCTGCTGCGTGCTGCCCGCAACCTAGCGGTTGAAAGTCGTCCGGTGTGGATCATGCGTCAGGCTGGCCGCTACCTGCCTGAATACCGTGAGCTGCGCGAGAAGGTGAGTTTTATGCAGCTGTGCAAAACACCGGAGCTGGCGCTGCGGGCATCGCTGATGCCGCTCAAACGCTTTGCTGTCGATGGCGCGATTGTCTTTTCAGACATACTGCCAGTGATCGAAGCCATGGGTGGCAAGGTAAGCTACGAAGGTTCACAGCCGCAGATCCCTGAGCCCATACAGACTCACGCCCAAGTGGAAGCGCTGACACCACCAGAATCTATGCAGCAACTTGACTATGTGTTCGAGACCATCCGTATGCTCAAGGCTGAAGTCGGCAACCGCCAAACGGTTATTGGTTTTGCCGGTGCGCCCTTTACGCTTGCCGCCTACATGGTGGAGGGCAAGGGTGCCAATTTCTTTACTAAAGTGCGCCGCCTTCTCTACGAAAGTCCACAGACCTACCACCTGCTCGCACGCAAGCTTGCTCACACCATCGCCCTCTACCTGGAGAAACAGGTCGAGGCTGGTGCGCAAATTGTGCAGCTGTTTGATACCTGGGCCGGCCTGCTGTCGCCAAAGGAGTATAGGACCTTTGCCCTGCCCTATGAAAAGTTGGCACTCTCCACCGTGCGACAACGAAATACACCGACGAGCCTCTACATCAACGGTTGTGGCCATCTGCTGCCACTCATGAGTGAGAGCGGGGCCGACGTTTTAAGTGTTGATTGGCGCGTAGACATGGCAGCCGCACGAGATCTCCTCGGTAACAGCATAGTCTTACAAGGCAACCTCAACCCGGCAACGCTCTTTGCCACAGATGGCAATGAGCTCAATCAGCAGGTACAGACTATTCTTAGCGCTTTTCCAGATGGAGTTGGACATATCTTTAACTTAGGACATGGCATCCTGCCACAGACGCCGATCGATAATGTCAAACGTATGATTGCCATGGTCAAAGAGGCAGATAATGGACATGACCGCGTCCAATGAGGTGAAACGCCGTCTCATCGAGCGCTACCATCGAGACGGCCCACGCTATACCAGCTATCCCACGGCCCCTGAGTGGCGTGAGGACGTTGGCGCCACAGCTGTCTTTGAGAGACTGCAACAACTACAACAGAATGAGCTAGCCAAACCCATCAGCCTCTACATACACATCCCCTTTTGCGAAGAGATCTGCCACTTCTGTGCCTGCAACACCTTTAAGATTGGCGACCGTGCCTTTGCCGAAAACTATTTAGAAAAGCTAAAACAGGAGATCGCGCTCTTTGCACAAAACATCCGTGAACCAAGAGAGACGATACAGATGCATTGGGGCGGCGGTACACCAACCTACCTAAAAGAAAATGAAATCGATTCACTCTTCAACACCATTAGTCAACATTTTAGCTTTGCGAGAGATGCCGAAATTGCCATTGAGCTCGACCCACGGGTTACCTCTCTTGGTCAAGTTCAACTGCTAGCTAAACTGGGCTTCAATCGCGTCAGTTTTGGTGTGCAAGACTTTGATCCAGACGTGCAAAAGGCCTGCAATCGCATACAACCACGAGACCTCACCAAGCAGCTCTACGACCAATGTCGTCAGCTGGGTATGAGCAGCATCAACTTTGATCTCATCTATGGTCTTCCGCAACAGACCGAACAGAGCTTTGCTAAGACCGTAGAAGAGGTTATCCACTGGCGCCCAGACCGTATAGCCCTCTTTAGCTATGCCCATCTACCACGAAAGGTCGCCTACCAACGTCGCATCAACGCGGCCGAGCTGCCAGATCCAGCAAGCAAATTCAACATCTTTGTGCAGGCAAGAGAGCGTTTTCTTGAGAGTGGCTATGTGCAGATCGGCATGGATCACTTTGCCCTACAAAACGATGAGCTTGCTGTGGCACTGCAACAAAAAAAGCTACGTCGCAACTTTCAAGGATACACGGTAAAGCCAGAGAGCTATATCTATGCCATGGGTCTTTCGGGTATTAGCGATTTCGGCAACCTCTATGTGCAAAATTTTAAAAAATTCAACCTCTATTACGACCGGCTTGACCAGCAACGGTTTGCTGCCCACCGTGGTGTTGTTTTAGGCCAAGACGATCAGGTGCGCCGCGAGGTGATCACCGAGCTCATGTGCAATTTTGAACTTGATATGCGCGCCATCGCTACCAAGCATAACATCGTCTTTAGAGACTATTTTGCCACAGAACTCGCCGAACTCGAGCAGCAGGCAGAAGATGGATTGCTACAAATTCAAGAGAGCAAGCTCGAAGTGCTGCCGCTTGGCAAGATCTTTATACGCAACATCGCTATGGTCTTTGATGCTTATCTGCGCCGGAGCCGCGGGGAACGACAAGCGATGTTTTCCAAAACCATATGACCCTCAGAAAGACAGAAGTAGCCATCATCGGCGCTGGTATCAGCGGCCTATCATTGGCCTACTTTCTCAAACAGCGGCGTATCCCCTTGCTCCTCTTGGAGAAGGCTGATGAAGTTGGTGGTCTTATCCAGACAAAAACCACTGCCGGCTTTTTAAGCGAGGCTGGGCCTAGCTCGCTGCTGAGTCGGCCCGAGATCATTCTCAAACTGTCCGAAGATATCGGGCTTGGCGAGCAGATCGCTTACGCCAACCCTTTGGCACGCAATCGCTTTGTCTATCGCGACCGAGCCTTGCGGGCAATCACGCCTTCGCCGCCGGGTATACTCAAATCCAACCTGCTCAGTTGGCGCGGCAAGCTACGCGCTCTAGCCGAGCCTTTGGTCAAAAAAAGCCATGCTGGTGAGGAGTCGATTGCAGACTTTGTCCGCCGTCGCTTTGGCGGTGAGCTGCTCGACTATTTAGTAGAGCCGATGGTCACCGGCATCTACGCCGGTGACCCTGAACAGTTGAGCCTACAAGCTGTGTTGCCGCAACTTGCACAGCTTGAAGCCGAGTGTGGCAGTGTCTTGGTCGGCGCCATACAGCGCCGCCAACGACAGCCGAGGGTGTCAACGATCTTTAGCTTCGCCTCGGGTTTACACTGCTTACCTGCGGCCATTCGCAGATGCCTGGCTAAGGAAGAGCTCTGGCTGCAAACAACCGTGGAACAGATCCTGCCAAAACAACACGGCTTTGAGCTGCGCATTAGGCATCGACGCGGCCAGAGTACCTTGCTGGCAGAACAGGTTGTCATCGCCACCTCGGCGCCAGCCGCAGCAACCATCACACGCAACTGCCATACACAACTGGCAACACTGCTCGCCTCCCTGCCCATGGTATCGCTCACCTCAGTAACCTTGGGCTTTGCGAACAAGCCAGCAGCACAAGCGTTGAATGGCTTTGGATTCTTGGTGCCAAAGCGAGAGGGGTTACGGCTTTTGGGAGCTATCTGGAACTCGACACTCTTTCCGCAGCGCGCACCCGATGACGGCGCCACCCTTACCTGTATGCTCGGTGGTAGCCGTGATCCCCAGATCAACAGCTTGGACGACGAGACACTTTTGCACATACTCCGCCAAGACCTTGAGACCACCATGGCCCTCACAGAAAAACCTGACTTTGTCGCCATCCATCGCTGGCAGCAGGCGATTCCACAGTATGTGCTTGGCCATGCCGAAAAGATAAAACAGCTGCAGACGCTGGCACAGAAGGTCGGTGCTCTACACTTTACCGGCAATTACATTGATGGTATCAGTGTGCCTCATTGCGTGGCACGCAGCGAGTCGCTTGCCAAAACCCTGGCTCTTGCAAGGAGAGACGTTTGCACCAGATCATCATTCTCGGTGCCGGCCCAGCCGGTTTAACCGCAGCTATCTACGCGGCTAGAGCCAACCTCAAGCCTCTCTGTATAGAGGGCATCCAGGCCGGTGGACAGTTGATGCTCACCACAGACGTTGAAAACTACCCTGGATTTCCTGAGGGAGTTTTAGGGCCAGAGATGATGCAGATGTTTCGTAAGCAGGCCGAGCGTTTTGGCACCACCTTTATTACGGACAATGTCACCAAGGTTGACCTGCAAGCCAATCCGAAAAAGGTGTGGGTGGGTGATAAAGAGTATACTGCTGCAGCCATCATCATTGCCACCGGTGCAAACGCCAAACTTCTTGGTCTTGAATCGGAATCTCGTCTCATGGGCCACGGTGTTTCCACCTGCGCCACTTGTGATGGCTTTTTCTTTCGCGATAAAGAGATCGCTGTGGTTGGTGGTGGTGATTCGGCCATGGAAGAGGCAGTTTTTCTCACCCGTTTTGCCAGCAAGGTTTACTTAATCCACCGTCGCCAGGGTTTTCGTGCCTCCAAGATTATGTTGGAGCGTGCTAAAAAGAACGAAAAGATCGATTTCTTATTAGATACGGTCGTGGAAGAGGTATTAGGTCAAGACGAGGTCACGGGCATACGCATAAAGAACGTCACCAGCGATGCGAGCCGAGAGTTGCAGCTCTCGGGTCTCTTCATCGCCATTGGCCACACGCCAAATGTAGAGCTGTTTAAGGGCCAACTACAGTTTGATGACCAAGGCTATATCAAAACCGCACTCCGCGACGATCGCCTAACCCAGACCAACGTCGAGGGCATCTTCGCCTGTGGCGATGTCCAAGACCATGTCTACCGCCAAGCGGTAACCGCCGCTGGCACGGGCTGCGCTGCAGCCATAGATGCCGAGCGCTACTTGGAAGCGTTAGCCTCTAAGACATCCTGACGTTTTAGTTAACATGAAAAAATATAATATTATCAAACGCTTTAATATCTACTAATTTAGGATAAGTTAGTAGATATTAGTATATTACTAACTTTTGAAAAATTAGTAGATTTTTGTTTAATTATCTACTAATTTATAATAAATTAGTAGATATTAGTATGCATCACTAAAACCATGAAAAAACCAGCAGCACCCCCAAAACTCAATGACTTAAGTTCCGATAGCTTGAAAAAAGTACTCATGTCGTCTTCTTCACCTGAACTCACGGAATTTGTTCGATCTGCAAACTTCAAATACCTATCATGGGATTCGTTAAGGTATCGGACTCCTCCTCACAACTTGTCTGCTAATGAAGCATGGTATGCCATCAAAATGTCGCGCCTATCGGCGCAAAAAATACTGCCAATGCTGGATGGAAACAATGAACCTTTCAGCTATTGGTTACCAGAAAGCACCCTCCAAGCACTTCATCAAATAGACAAGTGGGGAGGTGGCAATTTAACCTTACTAGAAGATGATCGCTCATTCTTCGATGAGGCAAAGGATCATATTGTAATAAATTCTCTAATGGATGAGGCAATCGCGACAAGTCAGTTGGAGGGCGCAGTAACAACACGGGATAAAGCAAAGACAATGCTTCGCTCACGAAGAAAACCATCTAACAAAAGTGAGCAAATGATACTTAATAGTTATAAGACAATTAGGATGCTTAGAACTTTAGCCAAAGAAGAGTTAAGCATTGATATGATTCACACTATTCAGAAAGAAATCACTATCAATACTTTAGATGATCCAAAAAAGGCTGGACAGTTTAGGACTAGAGAGGATGACATAGTAGTCGCGGATCTCGAAAGTGGAGAAACCATTTTTGTTCCTCCAGAAGCAAAAGCTTTGCCAGAACGAGTACAGAAACTCGTCAATTTCGCAAACCGACCATCTGTTGACAAAGATTTTATCCATCCTTTAGTAAAAGCTGCTGTGCTCCATTTCTGGTTAGCTTATGAACACCCATATACGGATGGAAACGGTAGGACTGCTCGGGCTTTGTTCTATTGGGCAATGTTAAGACACGGCTACTGGCTATTTGAGTTCTTGACTATATCAAGAATTGTTCGGGAAGCTCCAAGTCAATACTACAAATCTTTTCTCTACAGCGAATACGACGATAATGATCTTACGTATTCTATTTATTTCATGCTAAAGGCAACAAAAAATGCTTTGACACGACTACATAGATACATTGAGAGGAAACGTCAGGAGAACGCCAAATTTATTAAACTACTTAAAACCTTCCCAGGCATAAACTACAGGCAGAGGGTCATTCTGGGACATGCAATGAAACATGGAACAAGCTACCACTACACTATCAACGACCATCAGACAGTTCACAATATAAGCTATCAGACGGCACGAACTGACCTGCTTGACCTTGTAAGAAGAGGTTTGTTCGAAAACGGTTTATCAGGGAAAAAATATGTATTTTGGCCTGTTGAAAATCTGAACCAAAGAATAATGAAATAACCTTGCCCGCAAGCACCTTAATCAAGCCGCAGATATCTGCCATACGCCTTTACGCACCATCATCACCAATGGCTTCCACGGGGCAGCTGTCCATGGCTTCGATGCATTGGGAGAGCTCTTGGTCGTTGGTGGGCTGTTTGTAGACGACGTCATGGTCGGCCTGCTCGCTCTCGCGGAAATTATCCGGAGCAATCTCATGGCAGAGAGTGCAGAGGATACACTCCTTATCCACATAGAACCTACCAGCAACATTGTCTTGCCATCTCCTGGCGATCTCAGCCATCGTGTATTACCTTAAATTTCAATGAGTTCCGCAGGTTATCCGGTATCCACCCTTGATATAGGACTGAATCGGTCATATATTACCGCAGCGCTATGGTACAATAAAGGCAAATGCGTGCGGTTAGGCTGCGGCATGAGCAAGCTACTTGACAAGCAGCCCCGAAGACCGCTATAGGAGAGCTAACTAGCCAATATATTTAGGCTCTTTGGAAAGATGTTAAAGTTTAACCGCAAAACCGAGTATGGCCTCATTGCCTTGCGCTACCTGGCACAACAGCTGCAACAAGATGAGGATCGCCTCGTCAGTGCGCGGGAGATCTCCAACGCCTATAAGATTCCTTACCCCGTACTCAGTAAGGTGTTGCAACAGCTGCAGGCTAAGGGCCTTATCCATTCGGTTCAGGGCACGCGCGGCGGTTACGCGCTGAAACGCTGTTTACATGAAATCACCCTGGCTGATCTGGTCGAGGTTTTTGAAGGCCCACTCGGTGTCACCGACTGTTTATGTGCCAGTGAGCTTGGCTGTTTTCTCAACGACGTATGTAATGTCAAGATGCTCTTTGCCAACCTCAACGAACGTATTGGTGAGATGTTGGCAGAGATTAATCTGCAGGATCTAAGCCAGTTCGAGTCACAGCCACAAACAGACAAGGCAACGTTAAGGGCGAGTTAACCTTTAGGAAAATACAATGATTGAAGTAACTGAGACAGCCACAAACAAGTTCAAACAGCTTATGGAGCGCAAAAACGCTACCAATAAAGCGGTGCGTCTAGAGATCAAGCCGGGAGGCTGCTCGGGATTCTCCTACAACTTTGACTTCACCAACGACATTGCTGAGAACGACAAGACTTGGGAGGTCGCGGGAATCAAATTCGTGGTCGATCCCCGCAGCTACCTCTTTCTCAAAGGTACCCAGTTAGACTACGTGGATGACCTCATGGAAGCGGGCTTTAAATTCATCAACCCCAATGCAACCGCAAGTTGTGGTTGCGGCAAAAGCGTTAGCTTCTAGCCTAGGGTAGGCGCCCATGGGTTGTGGTAGCTGTCCCAAAAAACGTCTGACCCTACGCTCTAAACCAAAGGGAATCAGCAAAGAGCTGCTCGAACAACTGCAAGCCTACGTCAACCATAGAGTGGCGGTACGCGACCGTACCGGCACGCTCACCCGTGGTCGCTGTATGGATTTGCTGGTTGAAGAGAGCCAAGGGGATCTGGTGGAATTTGGCAATATCGCTGTGGAGACGCCGCGTGGTTTAAGTCTGATTGGGCTCAATATCGTTGAATCCGTAGAACTGCTCGACCAGCCATCACCTGCCAATCAGCTTAAAGATCTTCGCCTCTAGAAACAGACGAAAGAGCTCAGCATCCAACTTACCTTCATCAACTTCCATCTGCAGAATTTCTAACGCCCGTTGTACGGGAACCGCCTTCTTGTAAGGACGATCGCGGGCGGCGAGAGCATCGAAGATGTCGGTAATGGTCATGATCTTTGTCTGAAAAGGGATCTGTTCACTGCCGATCTTTCGAGGATAGCCGCTGCCATCCAGCTTTTCATGGTGAGCATAGGCTATGGGTGGTATACGCCGCAGATCCTTAGTCCAAGGAATCTGCTTGAGAAAGTTAAAACTGTGGGTCACGTGTGCTTCTATGGCTAAGCGTTCCTTTTCACTTAAACTGCCTTTGCGAATTGAAAGGAAACGCACCTCCTCCGGAGTAATCAGCTGTTTGTTGGCAACCTCTTGCAGCGACCGAAAATCTCCTTCCTCTAAAACCGTGGGTTCTGTAGAACGCAAGATAAGCTCAAGGTCATGGTCAAGCTCCTGCAGTCTATTGGCCAACTCGCTATCCAATGCCTGTAGTTGTCTTTGTGCGGCTTCACGACTCTGCTGCACGACAATATCAAACTTCTTCTTACTGTAGTCCAACTCCATACTGCGCTGGATTAGCTGAAACCGACTCTTTATTACTTCAATTTCGTAAGGATAAAGTTTTTTTGCCTTAACCAAAACCTCCTCACGCACACCAATCTTACCAAAATCATGTAGTAGTGCCGCGTAGCGCAGCTCTTTCATGTCCTGGCTGTTAAAACGGACATCGCCATAGAGTCCCTGTTTTTCCTTATCAACGACCTCTGCTAGCTGGCAGGTCATGGTAGCGACGCGCTCCGAATGACCCGAGGTAGTAGGATCGCGCGCTTCAATGGCAAGCACGGAGGCACGAATAAAGCCCTCAAAGAGATTCTCAATCTCTTCGTAGAGACGAGTATTCTCAATTGCAACACTCGCCTGTGAGGCCAGTGATTCTACCAACTGCATATCTGTAGCCGTAAAAGCAAGAACCTGGGTAGCGGTATTCTTTTGCGTAAGACGAGCAGACCATGCAGTCTTCTTGTTGATCAGCTGTAAAACACCGATGACCTCATCTTTTTGATTCTTCATAGGCACTACTAACATGGATTTAGTTCGATAGTCAGCCCGCTGATCGAAGTCGCGATTGTGCTGAAAGCCGTTACTCACCTTGAGTTCATAAACGTCATCAATGCTCCGAGACTCTCCGGTCAAGGCTGCGTAACCGACTATGCTCTTACGATCGACCGGCAAGGTAAACTCAGAGAAGGTTACGGAAACGCTGTCGTTTTGGGCAAGCTTAAAACAAATGCGTTTCTCTTGCTTAGAACTCTGTTGATCGCCACCTACCTCTTCGATCAGATAGAGACTGCCACTATCGGCCTGGGTAATCTCGCGGGTCTTGCGAAGAATCTTATCAAGCAGAGCATCTAGATTTTTCTCCGTCGACAGAGAGACGCCAATGGCATTAAGCTCATGCATGTGCCTCTTAAGCGCGGCTATCTCCTGCTCGAGCTGACTACACCTTTTTCCCAAGCTCTCTCGTTGCGCCATAAGCGTCCTCGTTCTACCAGGGAAGGTCGTCAATCTTCTGGCAGGCGTTTTCCACACGCGCCATAACAAAGAGCAGGTCACTCAGGCGGTTGATGTAGGCCAAGTAGATGGGTGGTAGCGGCTTTTGTTGGTCTAACATGACCATACTGCGTTCTACACGACGGCAGACGGTGCGTGCCAAATGTAACAGGGCAGCTGCCTGGGAACCTCCAGGTAAGATGAAGCTGCGCAAGGGCTTTAACCCGGCTTCTTGTGTATCGATGGTTTGTTCTAAAAAGGTTAGGTCACTCTCGTGCAGACGGGTTTTATCGGATTTGGGCTGGTCGTAGAGTTTTGGATTAGACAGAACCGCACCCATGGCAAAGAGCTTTACTTGCACCTGGAGTAAGACATCTTTGTTGGTCTGGTTAGCGCTCGTTGCTATACAAAGACCTAACAGAGCATTGAACTCATCAATGTCTCCATAGGCTTGGATGCGCACATCGTCCTTTTTGCAACGCTTCCCATCACCCAGTGCGGTTTCACCCTGGTCCCCGGTTTTGGTATAGATCTTCAAAACTTCTCCATGCTAACGGCTATATTTATATAATGTAGTGCCCTGCCCATGATTTGTAAAATCTTTCCACGATAAAGCCTTCGGCGAATGGCTCGTCGGCCTCCTGCGCTTGATTTCGCCTCAGACTGGTTGGACACTCCTGCCGAGATGACGGTGAATGGATTGATCTTTAGATTCTGGTGCGCACGCTCCGCTGTAGCGATAGTACGGCAACCTGAGAGAAAATAAAGCGCCGGCGAGAGGAGCGAGCCGAACCATTTCTCGAAGGTTGTCGTACTATCGCTAACGCAGACGTGGTTAGCAAAACAAAATATATGCCTTAACTGGTCAATTACTCAATGGGTGGGGGGAGGATCGATGGTCCGAACAGATTGAACAACCACACTTTATCGTTGATGGCGCTTGCTAAGACCTCAGCAATACCATCGCCGTTGACATCGCTAAATCCACTCACGCGGAAGCCAAATTGGACGCCTGGGGTCTCGCCATCAAACGTGCCCAGCAGTGCCGGCTGGGCACCGACTCCTACCTGACCGGAGTAGATGTAAACGCGGCCGAGTGTGCCGGTGAATTTAGGATCGCCAACAATAAAGTCTTCTCTACCGTCCCCATTCATGTCACCAGCCCTTGAGATCTGGGCGATATTGGAAAAACCGGCAAGCGTAAATAGCGGAGGTGAGGCTACGGAATCATCCAGTAAGGACGCGCCCGAGTAGGCTATAATATCGTTTTGAGCTAACCCACCCTGTTGCGCCAGCACCAGCACATCGTCGACATCATCGCCGTCAAGATCGCTGATCTTGGTGAGTTCGATAGCAAATGAGTCATAGCTAGGTGGCGCATCAATACGTTTTACATAGGGTGTTGGATCCGTCAGTGGCGTCGCCAAGGCCTCCGTCAGCGAGTAGACGTAAAACGAACCTCCTGTGGCGCCAACGGCTGCATTGGGTGCGGCAACAATAAACGCTCGTTCGTTATCTCCATGGATATCACCGAGGTTAAGAAGCTTACGACCGTAACCAGCAGCATCTTCATCGGTCCAAATCAGCGCCGCTGGTGTCGGCTTGAAAACCGCGGCACCCGAAGCGGTAAGCAAAGTGATGTCACTACCCGAGAAAACTGCCGCCTCTCCTTGCTTGGCCGTGGTAGAAATAATCGGAAACTCCGTTGTACCGGTGACATCCGCATGCCAAAACTCTTTGCTGATAAGCAGGTCGGCTTTGCCATCGTTATCCTCGACAGCACTCTCTCCAGATCCGGATAACACATCGTCAATCGTGGTTACTTCAATTCCATAAGAAAGCACTACACCTGGTGCTATCACCACATCAGCCGGTTTTGACGCTTCATAGTCGCCGATTCTCGCATAAGCGGTGCCATCTCCAGAGACCAAACAAATGGTCATATCAAAGGCTTTAACATCGAGAGTGTCGCGTGACTGGGCTATGGCTAGATCTTCGATGCCATCACCATCGATATCACCAACGTTATTTAGCGACGTGTTGATAGCCTGTGGTTCACAATGAACAAAGGGTCCACCGAGAGTCTCTTGCCAAATTGTCGGGTCTATAGAGTCTTCATCGAATGGATTGCCTGAAATCATATAGAGCAAGTTCTGCGATAGCACGGCAAAGTCAGGAATACTATCGGTGCCGCTATCAATGCTACTGTTCATGGGGGCAAGACCGAGCCCGAAATTCTCTCCAGCTATGAGACCTGAATAACTCTGCTCAATGCCGGCGACCTCTTTGAGTAGGTTTACGGGTGCCGTAGCAATACAACCATTGCCATGGGCAACGCTCACGGTCAACTCACAAGGAAAGCTACTACATAAGCTCGACGTCTCTGCAGGTAGTTTGGCGATAATCTGGTCAGCGGTGACACTGATCAACTCCAGTGGGATCGCCTCTAGGTTAACCACAACCTCATTGACATTAAAATCACTGCCGCTGATGACCAAGGTGTTATCGGCAAGCAGGTTGACATCTTTGATAAAGGCAATCTGTGGGGTCGCACCAGAATCTTCGCAGTCGATGTTATTGACATAGGTAAAACCTGGCACGAAGTTGGCTGACGAACCGTTTTTAAGTGTCACGCGCAAGGGAGCAGGGTTGTTAAAACCCTTTGGTTGCGCTGGCACGATCACCTCAAGTTGTGTGCCTGCTGGATCAAAAGCAATGACAACTGTTTCGACATCACTGAAGCTTACAGAATCAATGTCTTCCTCCAACAATCCAGAGCCCATGACTGCAACGGCAGCGCCAGCGTCTCCAGAGTTTGGTTCGAGACCAAAAATGTCGAGTTTGACGCTCGAGCTTGAATCTTCAGGCGTGAGCACGCTACCGCTTGCGGTGTTGCTCTCCTCAGCGGCGCAGCCAAATAGCGCCAGGGCCAAGAGCAACAAGCTCAGTGGCATGGAGGTTTGACGTCGTGGTTGACTGAAAAATCGCAACATACCCAAAACCCTATTTAGAGAGAATTGCAAGGGTAATGCCAGGACCTTTGGCATAAGATATTAATATTTACAATAGGTTAACTGGAAAGCTCGGTATCGGCTACGCAATAATTTCGGGTGTGTCAATCTGCCGCTCCGCATAAAATGCACTATCATCCTGCCCGCTTAAGCTCTGCCCAGGGATGTTTTTGTATGTATGGAGTGCCATTTTTTCGCTAAGAAGAGCATTGCCATGCAGGCTGTTACCTTATCGCAACATGGGGATATCCATACGCTCAGCATCCAAGAGCGACCAACCCCATCCTGCCGCGCCAACGAAGTCCTCGTTCGGGTTCAAGCTGCGGCATTAAACCATCTTGATCTGTTTGTCTGTCGGGGATGGCCAGGACTCAAACTGGCCTTGCCACACATCCTCGGCAGTGATGCTGCCGGCACGGTGGAACAGATTGGCAAAAAGGTCACGACTGAACTCAAAGTCGGTGATGCTGTCGTCATCCAACCCGCGCTCTTCTGTGGTAGCTGTGAGTTTTGCCAGTGCCAGCAACAAGCACTCTGTGTCAACCTGAAGATCCTCGGCGAAAACCTTCCAGGAGTCTACTGTGAATACCTGTCGCTGCCAGCAGAAAACCTCAAACCCCTACCCCAACACCTCTCCATCGAAGAAGGAGCTGCCTTTCCACTTACCTTCCTTACCGCCTGGCGTATGTTAACCAGCTTGGCTCATGTCAAACCTGGTGAAACCCTGCTGATTCAGGGCATTGGTGGCGGTGTTGCCACGGCTGCGCTATTACTCGGCGTCGAGCTTGGTTGTCGCGTCCTCGTAACCAGCCGCTCGCAAACGAAGCTTGATCAAGCCTGCAAACATGGGGCCACAGCTGGCTTCCTCTCCAACCGTGAGTCCTTGGTCGATGCGGTACGACAACTGACAAAAAAGCGTGGTGTAGACGTAGTTGTTGACTGCGTGGGTGCGGCAACCTGGAGAGCGAGCCTCGCCTGCCTGCGACATGGTGGGCGTTTGCTCACCTGCGGCGCAACGACAGGGCCACACCCGAAGACCGACATCAATCGCATCTTCTCAAATCAACTAAAAATTTTTGGTTCCACGATGGGCAGCCAAGACGAGTTCACGACACTGCATCGCTTTGTCTGTGAAAAGGTCATGCGACCCATCATAGACAGAGTCTTTGCCCTTGACGAGATCCACGCGGCACTTACACGGTTGCAGGCAGGAGAACAGATGGGGAAAATCGTCTTGCGTCTACCTTCTTAGACACTACGATTGGCGTGGAATCCACCGTCTACGTAAAGTAGGTCGCCGGTAATCTTACGCGCCATATCGCTAAGCAAAAAGGCAATGGCATCGGCAACAGCAATGTGGTCTTCTTCAGGATTCCAGCGTAGGGGCGCGTGCTGCGACCACGCATCACGGATCTTGTCAAATCCTGGAATGCTCGTTGCCGCTTTTGTATGCAGCGGTCCTGAGGAAACACAGTTGACACGAATGTTACGCTTGCCGAGGTCCCTAGCAAGATAGCGCATCACGGACTCCAACGCGCTCTTACACACTCCCATCCAATCATATCCCGGGAAGCTGGTCAGCGTATTAAAACTGAGCGCCACAACACTACCACCATCTGCCAACCGGTGTTGCCCTTCTTTAAGAATGAGCGCCAATGATGCGGCACTTATCTCAAAAGCCTGCTTAACGTCGTCACTGGTCGCATCAAACATGTTGTTAGTCAGGCAGGTCTTGGCATTGGCATAGGCTATCGAATGCACTAAGCCGTGAATTGGGTCGGGGCACGATGCAAAGAGTTTTTTGATGTCCTCTTGATTGGTGACATCACAAGCCAGGATGTTGTAGTCATCAATGTCGAGCTCCTGTTTTTTGAAGGAGCGCCGCAGCAGCACATCGCGAAAACGCTCACTCTGCACCGTATAGGTAACCTGAGCGCCTAACTCCTGTGCGCGGCTGCCCACGGCCCAGGCAATACTCTGCGTATCGAGCAGGCCCATGATCAAAATACGTTTATCCGCTAACACCATAACCTCCGGCTTGGAGCCACAGCATGTAAATGATTTCTTCCAAAATATCAAGGCCTTCTTGACAAGTAGCGCCAGACTGCTATTTATAAAATGGGGTTTGTGTAATGAAATCAATAAAGAAGATCTTCAAGGTGTTTGTCGTCGCCTTTGTCATGATTGTCTTTTCTCTATTTGCCTTTCAAAACGACCAACGGGTCGCCTTGAGCTTTCTTGAGCATCAAACACCCCCTTTCCCGCTGTTTATTATTGTCATCGGCTGCTTTCTCTGCGGCCTGCTTGTGGCCGCCTTCCTAAGCCTTACCGAAATTCTCTATATGAGCCGGCGTTTTCGCAAGCAAGAGAAACAGATCCGCGATCTTAACAAGCAACTGACGGCTATCAAACAACAGCCGTTGCTCGACGACTTCAGCGTTCAGTCGGATGAAACTACAGAAGAAGCTGATAAAGAAAAAGCTGTTGCCGCGGACAACCAAATTTACTCGTAGCGGCGAAACCCTGGGTTTTTGAACATGCAGTCTACCTACCTCTTTCTCACTGGATGTATCGCTGGTGTGCTCTTTTCCCTGCTCGCCTTTTGGCTTAATCGCGCACTAAGAAAAAAACGGATTACCAACAAAAAATTACCGTTGTCTACAACTCAGGAGATCGATTTCCAACGTAACCTACAGATGATCATTCAAGATCTCTCTCAGCTCTGTCAAAAAAACCCCGACCTCATTCAGCCCTATATGATTCTTGGCAACATGTACCGTATCAACGGTGAAGTACAGAGAAGTGCCGTCATCCATCAGAATCTGCTGACAGAAAAAACTCTGAGTAAAACCATGCGAGACCGTATCCGGGCAGAGCTCGCTCGTGACTTTATTGCGCTTGGAGCCGAGGATCAGGCGCTTAAGTTGCTCCGAGAGATCCGTGAACGGTCACCTTTATTCTTTCTAGCACAAGAAAAGATAATAGAGGTCTGTTATGCCAGAGAAGAATTTGACGAGGCCTTTCGTACGCTGCTCAAAGTTCTAAAACGAAAGAAGAGCTGGAGAAATCGCAAACGAGCTGGTTACTACTTAGCCCTGCAAGCACAACAGATGCTCGAGCGAGGCGAGCTGCCGCATGCGAAAAAGCATGCTCGCAAAGCGCTTGGCTATGACAAAAAGTGCGTCCTTGCCTTATACCTATTAGGCGTTATTGCCATGGAAGAGCAAAGATATGATGATGCTATTGGTTTTTTTACTACAATCGTGATGACCAAACCGGAGTTCTCATTTCTCGCCATACCCAAATTGGAGGACGCCTTCTATAATAAGCAGTCTTTTATGCGCTTGGGAGAAAAGCTCCAGGAGCTCAGCCAAGTATTTCCAACGAACTCTTTTCTGACGCTCAGTTTGGGGAAATACTATAGGAAGAAAAAGCTGTTTAAAGAGGCGCGGCAGGCACTCATCGCCACGTTGGAACTGGATCCCGCTAATCTCTTAGGTCAGGAGGAGATGGCTCACCTCAATCAGGAAGAGCGCGAGAATGACAATACGGTTAGCAACTACCTCTCGCTGCTAGACGACGCCAAGGCTAGAAAGCGTTATGTCTGTAGCTTCTGCCACACAAGACATCCATCGCTGGCGTGGTCTTGCAGTACGTGCGGACGGTGGGAGACAGTCACTGCGGATCTTGACCTGCTTTCAGAGCACAAGGATGATAAGCCACAACTTCAATCTACGGCAAGCCGTCTTTAGGAAGCTATTACGCTTCCATGAAAAACCGGCAAAGATTGACTACGATGAGCTGCAACAACAGTGTGGCAGAGAGTCTGTACGACTGCTAAAGAAAGTCCTTGCTCATCGAAGTTTGCTTGATTTTCAAATTGCACATTTTGCTGCAAGAGGCGTTGATAAGATTCATCCAACAGCCTTGAATGTTCTCAGAATCGGCTTTGCAGAATTGCATCTCTTGAAGGAAAAACCTCATGCTGCTGTTTATGAGGCAGTAGAGCTCATCTCTAAGAAGCATGACCACCTCAAAGGCTTTGTTAATGCAGTACTGCGTGGCTCCCAGCGCAAGCCTCTAGCAGAGGTTGTTCGGTTTGAGACCAACCCCTTGGAACACTTGGCAGTGGCAACATCGCATCCGACCTGGCTAGTGGAGGCGTGGCTGCAAACCTTTGGTGAAACAACAACCCGTATGATCTGTCTTGCAAACAACGAAAACCCTCCTCTGTGTATACGAATCAACTCGTTAAGCAAAAACCAGGATGATCTCATACAGACGCTACAGAGCTGTTGCGAAACCGTACAGCCGTCGCAGCTTGTCGAGCATGCGATAATCGTTCAAGGCATGCCTGCGCTTACAGAAGCCCCACTTGCAACACCTTGGCAGAATGGCGCCCTTTACTTTCAAAACGAGGCGGCCCAAGTAGTTGCCAAGATCTTAGCCCCAGCTCCGGGATCGGTCGCCGTCGACCTCTGTAGTGCTCCTGGTGGTAAAGCAACGCATATGGCTGCACTGATGCGGGATCAAGGTACGGTCTACGCCATCGATCGCTCGCAACAAAAACTCAAATACCTGCAGGAAAACATCACCAGACTACAGCTACAGTCAATACGGCCCCTCTGTATGGATGTCTTATCAGATGAGGCAATCGAGTATATCCGGCAGGCTGACTATGTTGTATTGGATCCACCATGCAGTGGCTTTGGCATCATCCGTAAGGCGCCCGAGTGCAAATGGCTCAAAACAGTAGACGATGTTCATCGGCTCGCAGCGAGTCAAGAGCAACTGCTATGCCACACCATTGCTGCCATGAAACCAGGGGCCAGGGCAGCCTACTCTGTTTGCACCTTCACTAGAGAAGAGAGCTTTGATCTGCTTGCCCGTGTTAAACAGCGAGAGCCTGCATTTCACCACCTACCTCTCACTGCTGCAGACTACCCCGCGCTTGCCAAACATCTCGAGCAGGGATGTTTCCTTTCCCTACCAGGACAGGGTAAATTGGACGGCTATTTCATCTTCCTGTTTGAAAAAAGCTAATTTTTCTAAGTTATCAATGGATTAACTGTCGTAAGACCATCAAAATCTTGACCGGCTTGAAAGTCTTCGCTCCATAATTCCTTAACATCGGCGATCTTCGCAGCCGCCAAAATCATTCCATCCCAAAATGACAACTTCCAACGTTGATGTAGATCAAGACCCAACTGAAATAGGGGTAGATCATTCTCGATGAGCTGCCAACTCGTGTAATTTAGTACAATCTTCTGTGCAAGCGAGGTTTGAATACCTTTGCGAATCAAGTTGATGTAAAACTCTTGCAGGACTTGAACACTGATCGCTGGTAGGGGTAATTGACCCCAGAGCGTGGCGATGATCTCTCTTGCTCGTCGATGACTTTGCCCCGCTTTAGTGTCATGCGCGTAAACAAGCAAATTGGTATCAACAAAAATTCCTTTATCGTTCATGGCTTTCGTCGCGACTTAAAGGTGTGCCGTCAAGTTGCAAGCCTTGGTTGAGAAACTTCAGTGCATTTTTTTTTGCCAGTCGAAACTGCTGGCGCTTTTGTAGTGTGGTTTTTAGTAAATCCGCAACCCAACACGAAAGAGATTTATCTTCTTCAACAGCTAGATGCTTACATTCTTTAAGAAGAGCGTCACTGAGACGCAAGGTAACATTCTTGGCCATAGCTATATCCTCACTACACAAATTAAGTGTACCACATTTTACGTGCTAAATAACGAGCTTTTGCAACACATACAAGCGCTTGTTCAAAACTATCTCATTACTATAATTTTAACTATAAAATCAGTAGGTTAAAAATTTTGGCAGACAAAATAAACTCTTTCTGAGCTGTCTGAGCCGCGATCTCCCTGTGAGTCTATTGCATCTATCTGACTGAAATAAGACTTTAACTCACCGCTAATGACCCCAATAGGATATGCTCGTTGAATTATCTCTGCACAGTGTAGTTTGAATAGATCGTTTTGGAGTTTTTCAAACACTCGTATATTCCATCTTGTCCGTTCTGAATCGCAACGTAATACGTCAATAATACTAAAATGGTTGTCGAATTTGACGACCCAAGCAGGCGATTCTTCAAGCGACCGCAGTTTTTTTTCCGTATTGACGTCGAATATAAACAAGCCACGATCTTTAAGGTGGGCACGCGCTCTCCTAAAAACCGCTTTCCAAGAGTGCCAGCTCGTCAGGTGGTTAATTGAGTCAAAAACACACAGTATTACGTTGTATTTCTCACGTAGACTGAACGAAGTTATATCCGCGTTATAAAGTTTGGCGTTATCAAGTCGTTGGCGAGCTATGCTTAGCATTTGTTCAGAACTATCTAGGCCTGATACTTTGTACTGATTCCTAAGGGTATAAAGTATAGATCCGGTGCCACAGCCAAGTTCCAGTATCGAAGCGCCACTATCTACCCGTTGCTGGATGAGGTTCTTTACCGTTTGTATAGATGCCGTTCTGTCGCCCACTATGTCATCATAGAACCGAGCTATCACGTCATATCCCATGGTCACTCTCCAATTTTCTCAAGCAGGATAGTCCTAGCCCAGCGAAATAACATAGAGAGGTGCCTCTTGGTAGCCATTTACACCGATAAATTTGTCAGCTAACTCGTCTCTGAGAGCCGGTGTAATACTCATGCTGAATTTTAAAGCAGATGCTAGAATCAACACCCTAAAAAATATGCATCGATCTGTTGTTGCAAAAGACAGATTGTTTTAAATGCGAACAGTGAGGTCAACTTCGCCGAACTTCTCAATCAGGCCATAAAATATACTTAAACAGCCTGCACAAACGCGATGTCCCGCCAAGACGCCGGAATCATGGCCAACATTACAGCAAGATGGCTTCTTGTTTGGTTAGATCGGCTCGCTGTATTAGAATAGCAGCGCATGGTTTCTACCAACAAAACAAATATGAATAATTCTAATTACTTACTTGTTATCGACGGCGATAGGGAGCTACACCAGCAGCTCCACCCGGCCATGCAACAACTCAGCCTCACTACAGAAGTGGCGATGAGTGAACAAGAGGCCGTGCACAAAATCCGCACAACCCCACCTCGTCTGATCTTGGTATCGGCCGAACTTCCTGAAGGTAACGGCTACTTGGTGTGCAAACGCCTAAAAAAGGACCAGAACAACGGTTCCATACCGCTTATTCTCTACTCCGCATCTGCTTCGGCAGAAGCAGACTTTAAAAAACACCGCAAACTGCAACACCGTGCGGATGCCTATCTTAAAAAGCCGTTCCACATGCTTGATTTGCTGGATACTATGTCTGAGTTGATCGCCTTTCCAAAGCCTTCACCATCGCGACCTAAAGCGAATAAAAAAGATGAAGCTAAGGTGCTTGACCTCGAGAAACAACTTGCCAAAGAGCAAAAGCGTTGTCAAAAAATTGATGCCGAGCTACAGACCAGCCACGAAAAACTTGCTCAGCTGCAACAGAAAAACAAAGAGCAACACAACAATCAGCAAAAGCTTAAAGCACAAATTCAATCTCTACAACAGGTACAAAAAGAGGAAGCGGCCCAATCTCAACAGTGGGCCAAAAAGGAAAAGGCGCTAGCGACAAAACACAAAAAGGCACAGGAAACACTGCGTGAGTACTACAAAGACAAAATAAAGAAACTCCAAGTTGAGGCCAAGGCTGGCGAAAAACTGCAAGAGGAAATGGAGACGATGCGGCAGACAATCCTCTCCTTGCGCCAAGAGGTTGAAGCCGCCGTACAGGAAAACCAAAAAGCCAAGCAAGATCTGGAAAAAGAGCGCGCCTTTCGCAAAAAACTAAGCAGCGTCCTTGAAGAATCGTAGTCTAGGTTGATTTTGATCATGATTACATCTCCGATAATTCGTAAAATTTTTCTGCTTGCAATTGCTCAGTTTGGTACCAGCATGGCACATTTTTATTTTAATGCGCCCTTTTCTCTCTACCCACTTATAGAAACAGCCGACGTAATTCGCCTGATCAGTCCATTCCTGGTGTTATTTGCATTTTATAATGTCTTGCATTTGTCCCAGGTCCGCCCAGCTACACATGCGTTGCGCTGGTTTATTTTTTTGGCGATTCTTTATGCAACAGCGCACGGAATTCATTTGGCAAGCAATTCAATAGGGCACTTGCTTGATGACTTCAGGGCAACCGACATTTATACTCTCACCTATTTTTACGATGAACAGTTGAGTCACGTTATGTGGGCTACATCTTTTGCTGGCCTCTCTATTCTGCCAGCTTATTTGGAGAGTGAGTCAACTAGAGTCAATAAAATCGATCTCATTTGGAAATGCGTCGCAATCATTCTCTTCGGTTTCATGTACTTCTGCAACCTAGTTGAGAGTCAAACAGCGTTTATCTGTGTACCGTTTGCCGCTCTATTCGTCATTTGGGCTTCTTTTCGGGTTGGGTCCAGGTGGCATGAATACCATGTCACGACATTTTTCCTTCTATCCTATTCGCTTTCCCTCTTGTTAACCTTAGTGTGGTTTCTCATCTGGAGGGGGCTGCCTGAATTTAGCCAAGTAGGCTTCATTAGTTAGATGAATACAGATTGTTACGGACGCTCATCCAATAGATGGCAGGCGGTTTGGTGAGATCCCTTACCCTGAAGCCGTGGTGTCTCCACTTTGCAGCGTGGCATCCGCTCAGGACACCGGCCGTAGAAAACACAGGCTGGTAGCTGTTGCTGTTGTTTTGCATCCTCGGCGACAATAGGCGAGGGAACCTCACCTTCAAGAACTCTATGGGGACGCTGTTGTTCTCTGTGTGGATCAGCCAGCGGAATCGATGCCATCAGCAGTTGTGTGTAAGGATGCTGTGGCTGAGCAAAGAGCTTCTCTGTGGTTGCCACCTCAACGATCTTGCCAAGGTACATCACGGCAACACGGTCCGTAATATAGCGCACCGTGGTTAAATCGTGCGCAATGAACAGCAGCGTGAGATTGTAGGTGCGCTTTAGATCTTTGAGCAGGTTAAGAATCTGCGCCTGAATCGAAACGTCCAAGGCAGAGACCGGTTCATCCGCAACAATGAACTCAGGGTTTGTTGCCAGAGCGCGAGCAATGACCACTCGCTGTCGCTGACCACCACTAAACTCGTGGGGGTAGCGGTTTGCAAAGCGTGGATCGAGGCCAACACTCTCTAAAAGCGTCAGCACACGCTTGTGGACCTCTTGCTTGGAGAGGTCAAAAAACTTTCGGATGGGTTCGCCAATAAAGTTACCCACAGTCATACGAGGGTTGAGCGCAGCATAGGGGTTTTGAAAGACAATCTGCATATGCTGCCTTAGGGAACGCATTTGTGCTCTATTAAGTTGAGCAATATCCTTTCCTTTAAAGAAAATCTCCCCGGATGTTTTTGGCACTAGGGAGAGCAGGGCTCTACCTAGGGTTGTCTTGCCACAGCCGGATTCGCCAACCACACCAAAGGTTTCACCCGCCTCAACCCCAAAGTTGATACCGTTAACCGCTCGGACAGTATAGTGCTGTTTCCAAAAACCAATGCCTTGGGTGAATGGGAAGTAGACTTTGAGATCTTGCGCCGCAATCAGGGGTTTGCCGAGCGTTTGGGCATCCTGATTCATTCGACATCCTTACAACAGTAAAAAGAATGGCCTGTGGTTGCCGTGCGCTGCTGTGGAAACTCCTGCAGGCAAGCTGCATCGCCATAGGCACAGCGAGGATGGAACGGGCAGCCCTGAATGTCTGCCATAAGATCAGGTGGATTGCCATCGATCGGTTGCAGTGGCTTTTCTCTGTCTGCTTCTAAGCTTGGAACCGACTGCAACAAGCCTATGGTATAGGGATGCTTTGGTCGGTAGAAGATGTCGTCGACACTTCCCGCTTCCATAACACGGCCGGCGTACATCACAATGACTTGCTTGCAAGTGGCAGCAACAATACCCAAATCGTGGGTGATAAGAATAATGCTCATTTTCATCTGCCGCTGTAGGGACTTCAATAGCTCGAGGATTTGCGCCTGAATCGTCACATCCAGCGCTGAGGTCGGTTCATCAGCAATTAAGAGCGCCGGCGAACACATTAAGGCAATGGCAATCATCACCCGCTGGCGCATGCCGCCGCTGAGCTCGTGCGGATAACTCAACATCCGTTTCTCAGCTTCGGGAATACCAACCTTATCCAACATGTCGATTGCATGTTGCCAAGCCTCTTGCTTAGCAACCTGTTGGTGGACGACATAACCCTCTGTCAATTGGGTGCCGACCGTTAAAAAGGGGTTGAGAGAGGTCATGGGGTCTTGAAATACCATGCCAATCTCTTTGCCGCGGATTTGCTGCATCTGTCGGCTTGACTGCGTATGCAGGTCTTCATTGCGGAAACGGATCCGGCCGGCCACCATTTTGCCAAACGGCTGGGGTAGCAGTCCCAAAATCGACATGCAGGTCATGGACTTGCCGCTGCCACTCTCACCAACGATTCCCAAAGTATCACCTTCGGCTAACTCAAAGGAGACATCGTTGACCGCACGCACAACGCCGTAGCGGGTATAGATGTAGCTCTTCAACCGATCGACAACGAGTAGCGAATCAGCCATGACCAGCTCTACCGGCATCCATTTTTGGATCGAGCGCATCGCGCAAACCATCGCCTAAAAAGTTGAGGCTGAGCAGGGTAAGACTCAGGGAAGCGCCCGGAAAGAGGATGTGCCACGGATACAAATCAATCGTTCTTGCACCTTCGTTGATCAAACTACCCCAAGAAGACATGGGCGGTTGCACGCCAAGACCCAAGAAGCTCAAAAACGCCTCTTCAATCATCACCGCAGGCACCATCAGTGTGGCGTAGACAATCACCGGTCCGAGTAGGTTACGAACCAAGTGTCTGGCAATGATCAACCACCAGCTCAAGCCGATAGCTCGTGCCGACTCCACAAACTCTTTCTGCTTCAGCGACAAGACCTGACCACGGACAATTCTAGACATGGTCAACCACTGTACGGCACCCAAGGCAATAAACAGATTGTAGATGTTTCTACCAAAAACTGTCATCAGCAGGATGACAAAGAACATAAACGGCATGGCGTAGAGCACATCCACCATCCGCATCATATAGGAATCGACTCTACCACCAACAAACCCTGCCGTAGCTCCCCACAAGATGCCGATGATGACGCTTACCAGGGTTGCTAATACGCCAACCGCCATAGATACACGGGCACCATAGAAGACTCGGGTACAGAGGTCCCGCCCAAGCTCATCCGTACCGCATAGGTGCTTAGAGCTTGGTGCGGCGTTCATCGCATCCCAGTGGATTTGATCGTATTTATAAGGTGATAGCATAGGCCCGACGATCGCCAGTATCAGCACAAACAG
This sequence comes from Oligoflexia bacterium, assembly GCA_028277945.1. GTDB lineage: Bacteria > Bdellovibrionota_G > JANQFH01 > JANQFH01 > JANQFH01 > JANQFH01. The sequence continues at coordinate 118,301 of JANQFH010000068.1, read as the reverse complement.
TACAAAGCCAGCACCAAACAGAGCCATACGGTTTGCAGCCAGACGCCGAAAGGCATCTGCCCACAGGCTCCGCCTACCCACTTGGTTGTTCGCAGGTGTTGTGGCGTTTACGCTGCCGGCAACGGATGAGTTACTCATAACGCACCCGTGGATCCAAAAACGTATAGAGTAGATCTACGACAAGGTTGAGTAGAATTAAAATCAGCGCGTAGAAAATGACCGTACCCATTGCTAGCGTGTAATCACGGTTAAGTGCAGCCTGAACAAAGTGCTGTCCCAATCCAGGGATATGAAAGATCTTCTCGACAACAATACTGCCTGTAAGAATTGAGGCGAAAGCTGGGCCGAGAAACGAGACTACGGGTAGCAGACCACCCCGTAATATATGGCGAAAAACCACAATCCGCTGTGGCAGCCCTTTGGCACGGGCAACGGTTACATAGTCTTGTCCCAACACCTCGAGAATACCAGCGCGGCTGATACGTGAGATGTAGGCGACGTAGATGGCACCAAGGGTGATGGTTGGCAATACTGCATCCACAGGTGACTCCCAGCCAGCCACCGGCAACCAACCAAGCCAGAGCCCGAAGATCAACACCAGCAGCGGACCCAAGACAATATTCGGTACGGAAACACCAAACAGCGCAAACCCCATAAACGTGTAGTCCTGCCAACGATTCTGTTTTAATGCAGAAATCACCCCAGCTGAAAGACCAAAAAACAGCGCAAAGCACATTGCCAACAATCCGAGCTTTAATGAGACCGGAAAACTCTCAACAATAATCTCATTGACGGTACGATTAGGGTACTTAAAGGAAGGACCCAAATCACCCCGCATCACGGAAAAGAGATACCGCCCATACTGAACGATCAACGGATCATCAAGGTGATACTTGGCACGAATGTTCTTCTCGATCTCCGGCGGCAGCGCCTTTTCCTTATCAAACGGGCCACCTGGAGCTGCGCGCATAAGGAAGAAGGCAAAGGTGGTGATAAGCACCATGACCGGTACAATGCCAATGAGGCGCCACAGCGTGTACTGCAAACGGCTCATGGAGCCAGCTGATCTCGGTCAATGAAGACATTTTGCAAACAGAGGACCCGTTGCAAGTTGTCTACAAAGCCCTGCACGTAGGGCTTGAGAAGGTATGTCTTGGTAAAGGTAAAAATGGGTACCACTGGATAGTCGTTAAGGAGAATGCGCTCAGCCTTAGAAAAATAGGTCATTCGCTTCTTTGGGTTTTGCTCAATACTGGCAAGTCGGATCCACTTATCGTATTGAGGGTTGGCCCATCCGGTGTTGTTGTTCGGGTGATCGCCGGTCCAGAGCTCTAAGAAGGTATTTGGATCAAAATAGTCACCGCTCCAACCTGATCTTGCAATATGAAAATCCATTGACCGACGCGCCTTTAGATAAGATTGGAAGTCGAGAATCTTTAGCTCTACTCGTTGCAATCCCAGTTCGTTTTTGAACATCTGCTGAATGCCCAATGCCAGCTTTCTATAGGAAACGTTATTGTCGAGAAGAAAAGTGATTTGCGGGAATTCTTTGCAACCTGAAAATTTTTCATCTGGGGTGCAGTAGCCGGCCTGTTGCAACAGCTTGCGGGCTCTCTTGACATTAACGGCGGAAACCTGTGGGGGCTCATAGCCTTTGATGCCCATGGGAACGATGGAGTAGGTCGGTTGGTTGCCGCCAGCAACAATGTAATTGGTGATCTTGGCACGATCGATGACAAGGCTAAGCGCCTCCCTGACCTGTGGATCATCCAAAGGTGCTCTTTTGGTATTAAATCTCAGGAAATTCACGGCAAACCAAGGTACCGCATGAAAATCCGTGGTATAACGCCATTTCGTCAGGTCTTTAAACGGGATGGGCGTCTCACCCGTATAATCCATCTGACCACGTTGGTACATTGCCAACGCTTTGCTCGGCTCCTGAATGCCGTAGGCACGCACCTCATCAAAGTGAATCGTCTCGGCTTGACGGTACTTTGGGTTTTTGCGCAAGACGATAAGCGCGCTGCCTTTACGACGATGCAACGAAAAGGGTCCATTGCCTACAAACCGAGACGGTTGTTCCCAAGCGTTGCCATACTTCTCAACCACCCGGCGAGGTAGCGGGAAAAGTGGGTAGAAAGCGGTCAACTGTAAGAAGTAAGGCAATGGATTTTCTAATGTCACCTCTAAAACATCGCTAGCAACCGTGCGTATACCAACCTTGGCAGCATCTTGGATCTCTCCCTTATGGTAGGCACGCCCGTTTTTGATCACATACAGTAGCGACGCATAGGGCGCGTTTCGCTGTGGATCTAACAGACGTAGCCAGGCAAAGCGAAAATCATCCGCATGAACTCTCGAACCATCGCTCCATACCGCCTTGCTATCTAGATAAAAGGTATAGACCGTACCATCTTTAGCAGCCTTCCAATACTTGGCCACCCCTGGCAGGACACTCAAGTCACGCGGATGGCTTGCAGTTAGCCCCTCGAAGAGCTGGTTGAGAATATTACGGGCATAGATATCGCTGGAGAGTGCTGGATCAAAGCTTTGCGGCAAGTTGCGGTTGTTAAAGATGAAGATCTCTCCCTTTTTACTAGCCGCCTCTAACGGGGTGGAAAGAACCACAAGCAAGCAGAGCAGAGCCAGAGGAATAACGCGTTTCATCACCAACCTCCTCGCGGATAATGCAGGGCAACATCGGAGCCGAAATATATATGTTTTAAAGGGTGGATGTCGAGAGGGTTGTCATAGAACCCCAAAACCCTCTGCGACACCAGCGAAACCCCTGCCGACTCCACCAACGGAATCACCGGCAGGTTGGTTACCAAGAGCTTTTCTGCCTGGCGGAGAAGCTGACGCCGACGCGATCTCGCTGAGGCCGAAGCTGCGGCAGCAAGCGTCATGGCGTAGGGTTTGGAGGCAACACGCCGCCACCTCTCAAAGAGATGGCCGGCTTGAGAAACCTCCAGCCAAAGCTGGCGTAATTGGACCACAACGCGAGATGCACCCGCAGTCTTTGCATCCGCCGCCCTACGAATGGCACTGTTTATCCCTAGCTCTTTCTGCCACATGCTATGCACGGCAAAGGCAAGCTTTTTGCTGCGGCTGTCGCCCTGGTGCCATATTTCCAACTTGGGTAGCGGCTTACACGCCTCGTCCGCCTTCGGAACGCAGTAACCAGCCTGCTTGAGTTGCCGCCGGGCACGCGAAGGTTCATGGGCAAGCGCGTATTTAGATTGGTAGCCCTTGGCTCCCTCTGGGAAAAAACGCACCCTACCCTTAACGCTGGCAACCAGCACATACTTCTGTATCCATTCACGGTTGAGTGCCAAGCTAAGCGCACGCCGTACCGACGCTTCCTTAAGAGCTCCCACGAGTTGGTCAAATTCAAGGTAGAAGAGCCGACGCATGGTATGCTGCAAAAATCTTCCGCGTGACTCAAGCTCCTTGGGTGGCAGAGCAGACATGTCGACGGTTCCTGTCCAGTGTAGTTGTCCCAGATCAAAACGGTAGGCAACGTCATAGGGGTTTGGTAACAACTCCGTCTCTATGCCGTCCAGTTGTACCTGACGTCTGCCCCAGTAGTGCGGATTCTTTTTTAGCCGCAGGTTCGCACCACTGCCTGCGGCAATCACAAAAGGCCCATTGCCAACAGAAAACCCTGGGGCCTTTGTAGGTTTTGGGAAAAAAACGGGTAGGGCAAGCAGGGCAACAAAGTGATCCATGGGATGCGACGTAACGACCTTCAATACGTCTGCGGCAATGGCTTCAGCCTCGACAATAACCGACTGACGCCCAGCCCTGCCGTCCTGCCTATAGGCAGCGCTGTTTTTGATACTGCTTAATAGCAGTTGCGAGTCAGTAAAACGCTGTGGCGTGGCAACCACCTCTTTCCAAGCCTCAACAAAATCGTTGGCAACGACCTGACGTCCATCACTCCAGCGGGCATCTTTCCTTAAATAAAACAGATAGCTCACTCTGTCGGTGGCACGAGTCCAGCTCTTGGCAACGCCGCCCACTGCTTCAAGCGTGTCAGGAGTTAAGGTCGTTAACCCCTCAAAAACCGTTTGCGCGATGAGCTTTTCGTCTCGACTCTCTGCTAATCGAGGATCTTTAAGGTCGACCTCCTCAGAGAGCGGAAAACGAAACAGCGTTTCAGCAAAAAGCTGCCCACCAAAGGTAGGCAAGACAATCGGCACAATCAGTGAGATGATCCACAGCTTCAACGACGGTCCTCTTTAATGTAGATCGCTTTATAAGGGTGCAGATCGAGGTAGTTTTCATAGTGGCCGCCAACACGCGAGTCCAACAGATAAGAGGTTGTATAGTAGAGCAGCGGGATGATCGGCAGCTCTTCTAAGAGAACGGCTTCAGCCTCCTGAAGAATCTTTTCACGTCTTTTTGGATTAACCTCACTATGTGAGGCTGTCACCAGCTCATCGTACTTGGCATGGCCCCAGCCAGTGTAGTTCAGGCCTGAGTCACTCATAAACATCTCTAAAAAAGTAATCGGATCAGGGTAGTCACCAATCCAACCCGATCGGGAAACCATATACTGCTTAGCACGCTGCTCCTTGAGGTAGACCTTCCACTCCCTGTTTAGCAGCGAAGCGTGCTTGATACCTAAGTGCTGTTTCCACATCTGCTGGATGGCCAAAAAAATCTGTTTGTGCCGCTCATCGGTATTGTAGAGCATCTCTACCTTGGGAAAGGGTTTACAACCTTTCTTGTTGTAGCCTGGAGCACAAAAACCAGCTCGACTTAAGTGCTCTGCAGCCTTGCTCGGATTGAACTGCGGCCCTTGCGGCGGCTGATAGTGTGTCAGCATGGTCGGCGTGAGGCTGTAAGCGGCTTTTTCGCCGGATCGGGTTATCTTGCTGGCAATGATATTGCGATCAATAGCCAGATACAGTGCCCTTCTCACATCAATGTTGTCTAGTGGTGGGCGCGTAACATTTAGTCTAAGAAAGTAGGTGGCAAAGCGCACCGGTTCATGATAGTCACTGCGCTTTCGTAGCTGCGGGATCCTGGCGTCAGGCAGATAGTTACCACTACCACTCCATTGGATCTTGCCTGTTTTGTAAAAGTTGAGAACGGTCTCCTTGTTCTCCAAAGGATAGATGTTGAGCTGTTGCAAACGCACGTTCGCGGCATCCCAGTAACGTGGAGACTTCATCGTGACAATACGATCGTGCGGCCGCCACTCCTTCAACGTAAACGCACCATTGCTAACGATGTTTTTAGGGCGAGTCCACTTGGGTCCATGCCTCTCCAATGTACGCCGGTGTACTGGAAAGAGCGAAAAGTGACTGGTTAAGAAGAGGAAGTAGGGAGTGGGATGCTCTAGCCGCACTTCAAGGACTCTGTCGGCAGTAGCGCGAATGCCTACTTTGTTAAAGTCTTTGAGCTTGCCGGTGTTGTACTCTCTGCCGCCAACAATGTGGTAAAGGTTATAGGCGTACTGCGAACCCGTCTTAGGATCCAACACCCGTCTCCATGCATAAACGAAATCATGGGCGGTCACAGCATCGCCATTACTCCAACGGGCGTTCTCTCTTATGTGGAAGGTATAGTGCGTACCACTATCGCTAACCTTCCACGCTTTGGCTGTGCCAGGAATCACTTCCAAGGTGCGCGGATGCAGGTCTGCTAGCCCTTCAAAAAGCGCCATGATGATAACACGTTCGGTCCTTCCTGTGGCGAGAGCAGAATCAAGTGTCTCAGGTTCAGCGTGGTTGTTAAAAGAAAAGATCTGTGCCGCTTGTGTCGCTTGAGCGCCAGCCAGCAAAACAAACAGCAGGGCTCGCAACCCCTGGGACAAACCGTGCTGCGTGGCCAACCTCACTTCTTCTCCTTAAGACACTCCGGTTTGATGTACATGTCTGTGTAAGGATGGATATCCAGATAGTTTTCATAAAAGCCACCCACACAGGGACTCAACAAAAATGGCGAGGTGAGGTGGTAGATCGGCAAGATCGGCAGCTCGGCCAGCAAGATCGTCTCCGCGTCGATGAGAAGCTGCTGGCGTTTCTTGGCATCGACCTCAGCATAAGCGGCTTCTACGAGTTGGTCATACTTGCGGTTGCTCCAGCCGGTCTGGTTGTGGCCGCCATCGGTGACAAACATCTCAATAAAGGTGGTGGGATCCGGGTAATCGGCAATCCAAGTCGAGCGACTTACCGCATAATCGATGGCGCGCTGCTCCTTGAGGTAGACCTTCCATTCACGGTTTAGCAGTGACACCCCTTCAATACCAAGGTGTTGCTTCCACATCTGCTGGATGGCAAGCAGTACCAATTTGTGCCGTTCATTGGTGTTGTAGTGTACCTCGAGCTTGGGGAAGGGCTTGCAGCCTTTCTTGTTGAACCCAGGAGCACAGTAGCCTGCCTTACTGAGGTGCTCAGCGGCCTTTTTTGGGTTGAACACAGGACCCCGAGGAGGTTGGTAGCCGCGCATCTTTGGCGTGAAGCTAAACGCTGGCTGTTCACCGGTTTTGGTTACCTTTTGTACGATCAGATCGCGATCAATAGCCAAGTAGAGCGCTTTTCTGACATCGAGGTTATTCAAGGGCGGTCGGGTCACATTGACACGGTAGTAGTAGGTGGAAAGCCATACAGGCTGGTGGTAATCAGGGCGTTTTTTTAACCGCTCTATCCTCGCCTCAGGCAGATGGCCGTGGCCAGTCCAGTGAATTTTATTGGTCTTGTAATAATTGAGGCCGGTCTCCTTGTTCTCAATTGGATAGGCATGAATTCTTTGCAATCGAACTCTCTTGGCATCCCAATAGCCTGAGAACTTTTCCATGACAATGCGATCTGCCTGACGCCACTCTTTGAGTGTAAAGGCGCCGTTGGTAACAATGTTTTCAACCCGAGTCCACTTGTCACCATGCTTCTCTACCGTACGACGATGCACTGGGAAATAGACGTAATAGGAACAGAGAAAGAGAAAATAGGGTGTTGGGTTGATGAGCTCAACCTCGAGAATGTGACTGCTCCGAGCCTTGATGCCTACCTTGTTGAAGTCTTTAATTTTTCCGCTGTTGTACGCTTTGGCACCCCGGATGTGGTAGAGCATATAGGCGTAGATCGCGCCTGTCTTTGGTTCTAAAGAACGCCTCCAGGAATAAACAAAGTCCTGCGCGGTCACTGCATCCCCATTACTCCAGCGGGCGTTGTTGCGAATATGAAAGGTATAGCGCCGGCCATCCTTGGAGATATCCCAGCGTTTGGCTACGCCTGGAATCGGCTCCAAGGTCTTGGCATGCCGGTTGGTCAACCCCTCAAAAAGCGCAAACATCATATCGTATTCAGGCATACCGGTAGCCAGTGCCGGGTCTATAGTCTCTGGTTCAGCTCGAATATTGAAAGAATAGACTTGCTCCAACGCTGCTGCGACCGGCTGAACACGGAAAAGGACCACGGTAAGAATCAGTAGCAACCACAACGCAAACTTCATGACGACTCCTTCATATAAATCGACTTGTAGGGGTGTATATCTAGGTAGGTCTCATAAAACCCACCAACCCGTGGATTCAGTAGGTAAGGCGTAGCATAGTAAAATATTGGTAAAATCGGTAACTCAGCTAGTAAAATACGCTCTGCCCGCTGCAAGATTTTTTCACGCTTGCTCGGATCTGGCTCGTAGCGCGATTTCTCGATGAGTTCATCGTACTTAGAATTTCCCCAACCCGTCTGGTTGAGTGTGTTGCCAGTTACAAAGAGGTCTAGAAAGTTTATGGGGTCAGCAAAGTCAGCAATCCAGCCGGCGCGGGCAATCATATAGTCTAAGGCCTTCTGTTCTTTAAGATAGACCTTCCACTCGCGGTTGACCAAAGAGAGGGTGTCGATACCAAGATGCTCCTTCCACATCTGTTGCATGGCCAGTAGCACCAACTTGTGGCGTTCATTGGTATTGTAAAGTGCCTCCGTCTTAGGAAAAGGCTTGCAACCCTTCTTCCTATACCCTGGTGCACAGTAACCCGCCCGACTTAGGTGCTCGGCTGCCCGCTTTGCATCAAAGGTTGGGCCCTTGGGGATTTTGTAGTTCGGCATGGTCAGCGGCGTCAGACTATGGGCGGGGACCTCACCCGTCTGCGTCACCTTATCGACAATCAGCTGCCGATCAACCGCCAGAGTGAATGCCTTTCTCACATCGAGGTTATCAAAGGGCGGACGGGTGACGTTAAAACGAAAAAAATAGGTACCAAGCCAGATAGGCGCGTGATAGTCAGCGCGTTTCTTGAGCTCTGGAATGCGTGGCTCGGGTAGATGCGAAGTTCCCGTCCAGTGGATTTTACCCTTCTTATAAAGGTTAAGACCGGTTTCTTTATTTTCAATGGGATAGACTACGACTCTCTGCAATCGGACGTTGGCAGCGTCCCAATACTTTGGAGACCTCTCCATGACAATCCGATCCTGTTGCCGCCACTCCTTGAGTCTAAAGGCACCGTTGCTAACCATATGCTCCGGACGGGTCCAACGATTGCCGTAATTCTCGACCGTTTTTTTGTGCACGGGAAAGTAGGGAAACTGGGTCAGCAGGTTGGCAAAGTAGGGAGCCGGATGGTTTAACCTGATCTCTAGCACCCTAGCACTCAAAGCCTTGATGCCAACACGGTTAAAGTCCTTGAGCTTGCCGCTGTTGTAGTCCTTACCACCCACTATGTAGTGCATGTGATGAGCGTACGGCGCTGCCGTTGCGGGTTCCAGCACACGCCTGTAAGAGTAGACAAAGTCCTGCGCAGTTACAGGATCGCCATTGCTCCAGCGGGCGTTGTCGCGAATATAAAAGGTATAGGTACGACCGTCTTTGGATATATCCCACCTTGCTGCGACCCCAGGCAGCGGCTCCAGGGTTTTTGGATGCATGATGACCAAACCCTCAAACAGCCCAATCGTAATGTTGAACTCAGGTACACCATAGGTAAGGGCGTGATCGAGGCTCTCGGGTTCGGCGAGGTTGTTAAAGGCAAAGACCTGCTCGAGCGCACTCGTTTGGTAAGCAGGAGCAAGCAAGAGAACAGCAAGCAGACAGGCTCTCAGCAAAAGCAGCACGTGAATTCCCCCTCGAAATCAAAGTGTTGATGCAACACCTTATCATAAAAGGCTTTTAGGTAAAGAGCCGGAGGAACGCTATTGCTGCGTATGCGTTATCGATTTGGATCTCCTGGTCCTACACTGTCGATATAGACGGTCTTGGCATCGTGTCGATGCAGCATGTTATCGTAAAATCCCTTCACATAGGGTTTTAGTAGATAGCGCTTAACCAAAGTGTAGATGGGGATCACCGGCAGTTCCTCAGCAAGAATGGCATCTGCCTGTTGTAGCAGTGCCATACGCTTGCTTGGATCGAGCTCCTTTTCTGAGGCTTGCAGTAACTTCTCATACTGCGGATGGCTCCAGCCGGTCCGATTGTTGCCGCCCTCTCTGAGCCACAGCTTTAGAAAGCTACTGGGATCAGGATAGTCCGCCACCCAACCGGAGCGGGCAATTTCGTAGTTGCCCGCACGCATAGCTGCCAAATACTTACTCCAGGGCTCGGTACGAACACGAGCAAGTGACAACCCAAGGTGTTGACGCCACATCTGCACGATGAGCGCCAGGGCATCAAGATACTCCTCGCCTTCAACATTGGTAAGGATCTCAATCGCCGGCAGTGGCCGACAGTTCCGCCTCTTTGCTACCGTTGTCGCTTTTTCTGCGTCAACACAGAAACCAAGCTCGTGTAGCAGCGCCCGCGCTTGAACGGGATCGAAACGCGCTGTTGCTTGCGGTACGTAGTCACGCAACCCACGCGGCACCACTGAGTAGGCCACAGACTCCCCCCCTTGGTTGACTGAGGCAACAATCTTTTCACGATCTATGGCGAGGCTTAACGCTGTACGGAAAGCGCGCCGTTGATAGGGCTCCATACGACAGTTTAAGCGCAGAAAGAAGGTCGCCAACCAAGGTACCACATTGTATTCATTAGATTCAGCATACTTTCTAACATGGGCCGCGCCAAGATGGGTATCGCCAGTAAAATCAAGGGCTCCGGTTTCATAGAGCACCATCACCACATCGCTCTCTTTGATGAAAAGATATTCCAGCTGCTGCAACCGCACTTGCGCCGCCTGCCAATAGTGGGGGTTTTTGCGCAACACCAGTTTCTTGTCTGGAACCACCTCTTGCAGTGTAAATGCGCCGTTTGTCACCATGGCACCTGGCTGCGTCCACTGCTTACCCTTTTGCCGAATGAGCTTGCGAGGTAACGGCAGAAACGGGTGCAGCATGGTCAACTCAAGAAAGTAGGGTACGGGGCTGTGTAGGGTCACCTCAAACAGATCATTGCGAATGACTCTGAGACCAAGTCGCTTTGCATCCTTAATCTTTCCCCGATGAAACAACTCGGCATTGCGAATAGGATAGAGTTGGTAGGCGTATGGACTGTTTGTTTTTGGCTGCAGCGCTCTTGTCCAGGCATAAACAAAGTCGCCTGCCGTAACCCTAGTACCATCACTCCAACGGGCGTCTCTACGTAAATGAAACGTAAACACGCGTCCGTCTTGGGATATCTCCCAACGTTCGGCAACCCCAGGCAAGGCCTTAAACCCTTTGGCATCAAAGAGCGTTAATCCCTCAAACAGGTTCAGCGCGACATTGCTACCAACAGCACTGGTAACATCGTGGGGATCGAGACTCTCAATAGCCATGGGATAGCTAAGACGAAACACCTGTTGCGGCTGTTCAGCAAACAGAGACGGCAAACAGAGGACGAGCGCTAAAGTCGCAGACCAAGTTACAAACGGGTATCTCTTTAACATGTGAGATCTCAAAAAAGCTATTTCATAGTTTCATCAACGAAAAATTTATGCTGTTTCTTAATAGCCTTGGCCGTTTCTAGAACGCGTTTTTCATCCTGTTCTAGAACAGCGCAGAAATAGGCATGATAGTCTCCTGCTAACGTTTCGATCACCTCCTTGGGAGTATCTTTCTTTAATTTGAGTGCTTTCCAAAATATATCCTTCTCAAAACTCGCAAGGTGGCTAAGAAGGTCACTATCGATACGAAAGAGAAACTCAATCGCTTCATAGGGACAGGGCTGTATAATCAGCTTTACGTTGCGCTGATTGCCGAGATCCTCAAGGACTGACTGGTGATGTTGCCAATCAGCTTCGTGAACAAAGCAGACAATGACGTAAAAACAATCAAGACTTGAGAAATCAGGCCAGTTCATTGGCACTACGTACTAAGACCGAAGTAAATCTATCTGGGTTAATCAACTGCCGTGCCGCCTCGTGAATATCGTCTAGTGTTAGAGCTTTAACCTCTCTACTATAATACTGCAAGGTGTCTGTGTTACCATGCAAAAGTTGACACCTTCCCAACTCATAAATCAAATGCAGTGGCGCCTGCAAAGCAAGGCGGTAACTGCCAATGGTAAAACTTTTGGCCCGTTCCAATTCTTCCTTACGGAGCCCATGGTCACGCAATCTTCGCAAGTTCTTGTTAATCACCTCTTTCACTGTTTTAGCATCTGCGCCGCTGTATTCCGTATAGAGAAAAAACACGCCCCCCTTTGCCAACGGCACATAAAAGGCCTGGGCCCGTGAAAACAGCCCCTGTTCTCTACCAGCCAGGATCAACCCGCCTGGTGCACTGAGAGCGTGCTGAATGACATCAACGCAGCAGTGCCATTGTCTTTCAATGGCGGATGGTACAGCAAAACCTAGAACATAGGCACTTAGCGGCTCTGCATCGCTATCGATCTCAACAACATCGCCGCTCTTAGAATGCCGCGTCAGGCTGAGAATTTCCGCAGGCGGCGACACTCCAGCTTTGTCACTACCACTCTGCTGAGTTGGCAACATATGGACCACCTCATCGCTACTACGCGACGTGGCCAATACTAGAACGGCCTTTTGTGGTTGCACCCAATTACCATGCCAAGAGAGCAAATTATCTCGAGTGAGCGCTGTAAGGCTCTTCGCGGTGCCAAATCGGCTTAAACCATACGGATGGGCCCCAAACAGCGTACGATAAAAGAGATCGATACTACGGTGGAAGAGGCTATCTTGACGTAACCGCATTCTCTCCCGCAAGTTTGCTTTGACCCATCTGAGCATGTCCTCGCCCGGTACCTCGGGAGTAAAAGCACTGCTAGTCAGCTGCGACAACGCCGTCGGTAGATGATCGGCAAGGATCATCCCGCGTATTCCACTGATGTCTGCGGTTACATCGGCTTCGATATAACCACCCAACCATTCGATTCTCTTACTAAGGGAATGTTGTGTTTGCACGCTCGCCAGGATACTTGAAAACAACAGCTGCGTAATGCCGCAGTTATCAACGCTCTCATAAATTCTTCCACCCTTTAGATAGAGGCCAAAAAAATCTAGCATGGAATCTGTATTAGGAACCAGTAGCAACTGCATGCCGTTGGCCATGATCTTTCTTGTCGGTTTTGTAGTGTTAGGACGAATAACATGAGCTCCACGGTAAAGCGCTTTACTGTCTCGCTGCTGCGACGTTTCCTCTTTAGGCGCTAGTGACAAACTTGGACGATGTACCCAAAGTCGGTTTATGGGATCCATCTCTTTTGGAAGCTGTGTCAGGAAAAAGTCGGTAAAAGTATCAAGAAACTGTGCCATGCTTTTGGGATCGTCGCCACTGATAACGTACTCAGGAGTCATGTTACGGTGGTTCTGCAAAAACTGCTGTAGACCTACGGTGGTGATTTTTTCAACAGCGGCAACGTAGTCATCGACGTTGCCATAGTAATCTCTTTGGGAAGCGTAACACAGTGTATAGGCACGCCCGAGAATCCCCGCCGACTCCTCTAGAAAGTTCTTAATCGTCAGGTTCTTGGCCCCAGCAAGCCATGTTGGATCCACCGTTTGGTTGCAAACAATCTGTTTGATCTCCCTGGAGATCTCCTTCCACGGGAATAACGATCTATCGCCAAATCGTCGCGACAGGAGTAGCCAGTAGCTAAAGTTCCTGCCAGGGTAAAAGAACGGCATCACCAAATGCCCGTGTCGCATCGAGAGCATGTTGGCAAAGACCGTCATGCTGACTAAATCTTCAAATTTTTTGAGCACTAAGGGAAAGCCAACGCCAATCGCGGCGTGTGGATAGGGAATGACAAGCTTATGCAAACGCTTTGGTTGCAAATGACTTTCTCGCCTACTTCCTTCTACTGAAAGCGAGGCAAATCTATTCTTTAGGGTTTGCAACATGGCTTGCTCTCGGCCCAAACCAATGTGACAGACAGTAAGGTTTTTCGGATTTAGTGCCTGCCTGCGAAAGTCTAGGTAGTCTTCATAGCTCAAGGCTTCGCTGCTTGGCACTGGGTCCATAGCAACGCTATCGTTGGAGCTCACCTGCTGTTGCACGATCAGCTGTGGCAGATGGATGCGGTTTTGGCGACGTCGGCACTGCCTGTAGACTTGCTGTTTGAGCTGCGCAAAAGAGTCAGGATCTATCGGTGGCTGGCAGTAACGGTCGACCAAGCGCTGCAGTGCTTCGCTGGCGAGGCGCGGTGGTACCAAAAGATAGTGGTAGCTGGCCTCTTCGATGACCTGGCCGCTAGCGCAGCCGCCGCGAGCAATCGCCCAATCGACAAGAGTGCTAAGGATCTCCTGCTGTAGTAGTTCGGTCGCGCCGGCTGTGGTTGAGGTTTCGTGAAAACGACCGCGCCCTGACCACACCATAAAACAGGTAAACTCCGCCGTAGGCAGGGTCTCGGTGAGAATAGTGGTACCGTTAGGAATGCGACCGGTTGTGATCAAAACATCCTCAAGATGCTGCAACTGCTAGTAATTCTAAGCAGTTACTATATGGGTTGTGCGGACTGTTGTCAACTGACAAAGCTGCCAGGGTTCACTTTTTTTCGTCTGTTTGGCCGTGGATGATCCGGAATCCAACCACCGTGTATTCGACGAGAGATAAAAGCGTCACGGCAGCGCAGACAAGGTAAAGTGGCAGCAGCGGAATCTCCATCTGATAGTGCAGGTTCATAACGATGACAACGCCCAAGACAATCTGTGCAGCAACGGCAATCTTACCTAAATTCCGCGGCGCCATGGGTTTATGCAGCCGCCGGCATATCAACATGTATACGAAGAACCCACTCACCAACAGATCCCGCAACAAGATGACGCCAAAGAGCCACAGAGGAACGGCAGCCAATAGCAAGAGCGCGAAGTAACTCAGAGAGACTAGAATCTTATCTGCAGCCGGATCTAAGACAACACCAAGCGACGACTTCCAATTAAAGGCACGAGCCAAAAACCCATCGAGGAAGTCAGAGAATCCAGCAACCGCGGCAAGAAACAGTGCCCAACCAAACTCCTGACGTAAGATGAGGATCACCAGCGGAATAGCGAGAAGAATCCGAGCAACGGTCAAAACATTGGGAATACTCACTGTAGTTTTGCCTCAACGTTGTGATCGTCTAATAGGGCAAATGAAGCTTTGCTCCTAAAAAATTTCTTCTGTTGTAGCAGCCGCATGACCTCGGCTGCTGAAAGACTCGATTGCAAACGCAGTGTCACCCGGCGAGGGCTAAATGCCTGCTCTTGAACTGCAGCAAAGGCTGGAATGTTTTGCATGGCTAGCAATAGCTCTTGGTAGACAGTAAGGTTAGGTACACCGTAGAAGTGCACAAGAATGCTGGTGTCTTTCTCAGTTTTACTGAGCAGGTCACCAAGGATTAGACCGGTCAGATGATAAACTACTGCGTCTTGACGCTGTGGCTGCGTTGCCAGTTTGTTGTCCATAAAAAACTTCTCTGACAACTGTAGCTTACCAACACTTCGACGCTCACCCACGGCGACCACCGTCAGCTGCACGCGTGATAGCTGCTGCCAGATCTTGCCAAAAACTAAGTAATCGCACTCTAGTGCCGCAGCAAGAATGAGTAACTCTTCACTGCTGTAGCGGTTATTTGCTTGGCGTTGATTGATGATGGCACGGGTAATCGTGCTTCTTGAGAGAACGGTCAGAGGCAGCGAGCGCATACGAGCCGCCAAAAGGTCCTGGGCATAAGCGCTCTTGTAGGCACCTCTGGCAGCCATATCCTGCCACCAAAGACTCTCCACTTCAAAGGTTCCATCCATAGAAACATCGCCAATAAACAGCAGCACCCGTGGTTTGGCAACGGTACTGCTACTAAGGCCATGACTCTTCAAAGCCTGGCGCACGCTAGCGCCATCGACTTCGACACGTGCTCGTACCCGATACTGGTCACGCTCACCAACTTCACTCAGCACACTATAGCGCTTAACAAAGCGACCGTAGTGATCGACAAAATGGCGCTCGAGCAAGGCGCTGTACTCGGCAAACAAATTTGCAGCGACCTCTTGGGCAACCACGGTACGCATGGCTTCTTTCATGAGCGCCTCAACCGCCTCGCTGCGAGCCCGCACCGTGTCTCCCGCACGGATGGTGCCACTGCCTTCCACCAACGTGGTTAAGGTCTTCTCTTCTGGCAGTGCCAGGGCGAGCTGGGAAAAGAAAAACAGCATCCCGAATAGCAGCTTAGCAACCCACATGAGGACTAATGTAGGTGGGCCAGCCTCTGCTGTCAAGGTGAAATCCCTTTAATACTGTATACTTGCGTCGTTTCGCTGACATGCTAGAATAGAGAGTATGAGCATCCCGCACTCATGCCGGCAAATCCGCCTAGCCCTGCTGGGAATCCTCTCTCTGGCCATGCTCCTACTCATGGGTTGTGGCACTAAAGATCCTGACGAGATTCTTATCAATCTGAACGTCGACAGCGCGAACGACCCTTTTGCCGCAGCAGGTTTGATCGATGTCATCTTTCTCTTGTCGCAGCCCAATGATCCCACGGTGCAATTGGTCTTTCCACAGGGTTGTGCAGACCCACCTTTGGCAGCTGGGTGCGGCTTTTCCCCCACAGCTGAAAGCTTTCGTCTCAACCTGGAGTTGATTGATAAAGACACGATTGTCATCATAGAAATCCGCGGCCGTGATGCCAGTGGCAACACGCTCTTTATTGGTACCAGCAACCCATTTACCAACGACCTCAGCTCTTCGGGAGTGAACATCGATGTGGCGCTCACTTCTTAAGCTGCTGCTATTAGGAGTTCTACTTTGCCTGCCTGGGTGTGGCGAAAAAGATGGCCCAACGATCGTCGTCCAGTTCATCAACGGTAGTGGTATTAGCAGCTCCACAGACCCCTTTACCGATGCCAATGTCGTTGATGTCGTCTTTCTCGTGGTCAACCAACCACCTACAACCAACGTCCTTGATGGCTCGGGTAGTGTCGCCATTCCAGCAGGAACCATGCTCGATACCAACCTAGATGGCCTACCAGACAACTTGGCCTACCCTACTACCTGTGATCTTACCTTTGTTGCTGGCTGTGGTTTTCCGCGTGACACCACTTCCTACAACCTGGAAGATCTACCGCTTAACCATCGTTACACCGTTAGCGTGCGTTTTCGTAACAGTCTCGGCACAGAGCTCTATGAGGGTACGAGCAACGCC
This sequence comes from Oligoflexia bacterium, assembly GCA_028277945.1. Lineage (GTDB taxonomy): Bacteria > Bdellovibrionota_G > JANQFH01 > JANQFH01 > JANQFH01 > JANQFH01. The sequence goes on along the minus strand of JANQFH010000068.1, from coordinate 101,801 downwards.
TTTAACAACATAGAGTCTCCTGCACCGACAGTGTCTATCGTAGTCAACCTGGTCACCTCTTAAGAAATGTGAGAATTTATGCGGTATAGGCCAGAGACAAAACTCTTACTGACGGGCATGCTTGTTATTATGAGTCTGCTGTCTGCTGCGTGCGGCAGCGGCCCTATCCTCATTGACGTCGATACGCCGGTCAACCAGGTATCACCCTTTGCTGTCCCGCCACAGGCTTTCTCGGAGACGCTCACCACTACCTCGGGCGCTTGTGTCTTTTTTCAGTTTGATCCACTCAATCCGCTGCCAACCTCTATCAGTGATCTATCAGGCGGCAGCTCCATTGTCTTTCCAGACCAGCCGGCTGATCCAGACAATGTCTCTTACGATGTTTCAGCAGCACCTCTGGACCCTGATACCTTCTATCGCGTCACCATGTTTGGCAGTATCGATCCAGCAGGCTGTGTTGGCAGTACTGCCAGCGTACCCAAGTACCAGTCGCTCAGCGACTGTCCGTTAAAACTCTCCCTCGGTGATGAAAACAACGTGCACCTATGTCTTGGCGTGATCTCTGCTACAGAAACACCGCTCTGCACCGATCTCCTACCTTTCTCGAGCTGTCCGGGTCTCTAACGCCTAAGCTCGGCGCCTACTGCCGCCATTGCGCACCCCTGGCGGAGTTGAAAATGCCCAGCAACTCTGGTAGGGCTGCGAGCGAACAGGCACTTTTGTGCGGTGGGTGTAGCTCAACCGGTTAGAGCACTGGATTGTGGTTCCAGGGGTTGGGGGTTCGAGTCCCCTCACTCACCTTGCCAAAACTAACTTGCCGAAAAAACGCGTGCTGTTACTATTTAACCCAGTCACGCGCGAACCAAAGCGAGGGGTGATGCCCGCTAATCTCTAAACTTTTCTTTTGCTGATTTTTGATCTCTCGGTGGGTCAATCTTAGGATACATCGTACATTTGCGTTACCTTCATGATCCGCTTTAGTTCCAGAAATTGGATCATAGCTCCAGCGTCCTGAGATAGTCCTTCCCCAATCAGGAAGTTCCTCTCCCCCCTGAGCAACGAAGTAAAGACCATGGGATTTAGCATCAACAAAATCTTTCAATTCAGGCAAAACAAGTCTGTCTAAAGGGCTAGGAGCGAGAAACTCCATTGTCCCACTACAAACAAGATTAGCTAAAGCAGGACTTGCTTCTACTGTAAGGGATGTACTCCAAATGAATCCGGTTTCGGTATCAAGCCAGAGCTCAAATTCTTCACTCTTAGCTACTAAAGCCCAGATAAAAGAATTTTCAGAAATATCAACATTCAGCCCGCACTCATCCATCACTTCTTCATTTCTAATACACTGCAAACGACCTTCGGGATTTTTCGCCTTGCAGTCTGCAAGTCTTGCAGGAAGCGAACTAGCATCGTCCATGCCACAAATAACTAAATCCTCACTTGCAAAGCCTGGTGATGAGATCAAAGTCATCAAAGTGGCTGAAATTAAAAGGTATATTTTGCCCTTCATCATACTCTCTCTTTTTACAGGTACCGGCTTTGAATAACAATAATATTGCGTTGTGTCAATAAGTTTGATTTCTGTTCACGCCCGAAAGGAGGAGGGTGGTTTGATTGATCAAGAACAGACCAAATCATGCGGCAATGAAGAGAGTGCAAGCGGTTCCAAAATCGTCTATGTACTCACTTGGCAACTAGACTCAGTCGTCAAATAAATCTTTCAAAGCTTTTTGCCAAGGCAGTACTCGTGTTGACCCAAATGGCTGCTCAACAGGATCGTTTGAAACAAGCCATTTTTCGGCTCTAGGATCTGTATCTTTACCGAGGGTTTCTAGAGCCTTTGCGTCACCTTCCTGGATATGAGTCTTAGACTTGATCTCAAGTAAGAGCCTCGGTTGACCGGGTCTCTCTATGACAAGATCAATCTCAACATCGTCTTTGGTACGAAGATACGAAAATTCCCAGTCGAGCCGCTGATAAGATGCATTTTTAAAAACTTCGAGTATGAACCAGTGTTCAAAGGCTTCACCCCAAGCTGAAGTTTGAGGTAAAAGTTCCACAGTGAGTGTTTTCTCTAAAGCCCGTTTTATTCCCGTGTCTATGAAATAAAACTTGGGTGATTGCCTTTGAGACTTACGAACTGATTGATGAAATGCCGGTAATGTAACGCCTATAAGAGTATCTTCTAAAATCTCAAAATAATTCGCAACAGTCACATCGTCAATGCCTACCTCACGAGCAATTTTTGATTTGTTTACAATTTGTCCGTTCATTTGAGCAGCTACTGCTAAGAACCTTCTGAAAGGTTCTAGATTTCGGACCCATTGTTCCTGCTGAATCTCTTTCTGTAGGTAGGTGCCAACATATGCATTCAAAAACTCTCTTGCGCCTTCTTTGCTTTGCGCCAGGAATGCTTCGGGGAAAGTACCCCACTCTAAGACTTTTTTGAGATCAAACTGATCTTCAACCTCAAAGTATATAAATGGGTACAGGTTATACACCCAGGCACGCCCAGCGAGCAGATTCGTTCCATGCTGTTTTAACCTTCTGCTACTTGAACCCGTTAGAATAAACTGTCTTTTGGTTTTCTGAATCTCTAAGTGAACGAGATCTAATAACTTTGGAAGTTTCTGAACTTCATCAACAATCACACGTTTTTGGACATTCTCTGGAGAGTTAATCAGAGCTTTAAACCTTCCTGGATCAAGAAGCAATTGGTCAAAAAGCTCAACGTCCAGTAAGTCTAGAAAAACCGCACTTTCCTTATTAAAGCGCTGTTGTAGAAGCGTTGTTTTACCTACCCCTCTTGCTCCAAAAAGGAAAAAACTGTTTGATTTTGGTAGATTAAATTTTCTCTGAATCATAATCAGAATAATACCGCTTTTTTCTTATTGGTGTCAAATTGAAAAAGAGAGTGGCTATTGCTAGGCTGCCCTTAAAATCAGACAAGCAGCTCCAAAATCGTCTATATACTCACCTTGACTTATTTTTGGCACCCTAGAAACTTTCTATGTTGCATGATGGAGTCATTACATCGCCAGCACATGGACATATCAATCCTATTTGTACTATTGCACGAGAACTTCTCAAACGATCGGAGAAATAAAACCATGAAACACCTTTACCGTATTCTTAGCACCGCAATACTCGCTCTTACCCTCTTTGCTCAACCCACGTTGGCTGGCAGCAGGGAAAAACTTACCATCGGCATTGGTTTCGAGTTTGATACCTTTCATGGGCTAATTACGCAGTCACAGGGAGCAACCTACATCAACAATACCCACACGCGTTCGCTCACCAGTTACGATGCCGACTGGCAGTCAATATGCTTGCTTTGCACCGAAGTGCCTTCCGTAGAAAATGGTAAGGCGAAGATCATTGAGGAAAAGGGTAAAAAGAAGATCCTCGTTGAGTGGGAAATTAAGAAAAATGCACGTTGGGGAGATGGCAAACCCATAACTGGCCATGACGTAAAATTCACCTGGGAAGTGGGCAAAAGCAAAAATGTTGCAGTGGGATCTCCGATTGTTTTCACTATTATTGAAGATATTAATGTTGATACCAAAAACCCCAAAAAATTTACCACCAAAACTAAAAAAATAGTGAACTCCTACAACACATTGAACACCTTCTATGTGTTGCCAAAGCACATTGAAGGTCCAATCTTTGAAAAAACAAAGATGACAACAGGGGCATATGAGAAACAGACCGCGTTTAACAACGACCCATACAACCCCGGTCTCTACAGTGGCCCTTATCTCGTCAAAGAGACGAGACCCGCATCGCACGTTGTTCTAGAACCAAACCCTTACTTTTATGGCGCCAAGCCCTATTTCAAGCAGGTGGTGATTCGTATCATAGCAAATACCCAGGCACTTGAAGCCAGCTTGATTGCTGGTGACATTGATATGATTGGCGAGCCGGGAATTACCCTTGATCAAGCGCTAGCGCTAAAAAAGCGTGCAGCTAAAAATAAGAATCTAGCTAGCGGTGCCAAAGTCATGTTCCGGCCTGGCATGATCTACGACCACATCGCCGTCAACTTAGGTGACCCGGTGCTCGCTGATCTCCGTGTACGGCAGGCGCTGATCCATGCCATCGATCGACAAAAACTCGTGGATGCCCTATTTGAAGGGGTACAAGAGGTGGCTATCCACAACACCCACCCACTAGATGGTCTTTTTACCGATGACGTAATCAAGTACGACTACGACTTGAAAAAAGCCAACCACCTGCTTGATCAAGTGGGTTGGGAGATGAACAAAAAAGATGGCTATCGCTACAAGGATGGCAAAAAATTAACCTTCATTATGATGGCAGGCTCTGGCAACAAAGTGCGCGAGCTCGTCGAAGTGTTTGTGCAAAACGAGTGGAAGAAAGCGGGCATCGACATGAAAATTAGGAACGAGCCCGCTCGCGTTTTTTTTGCTGAGACCATTCGCAAGATAAAATACCCACACATGGCGATGTTTGCCTGGGTGTCTTCGCCGTTCAATTCCCCTTACTCGACAAACCACTCAGACAACATACCGACGCCTGAAAACAGTTACTCTGGACAAAATGTTTATCGCTGGCGCAATAAAAAAGTCGATGAAGCGCTGGATCGCGAACTTGAAGAGCTACGCCTTGAGAAGCGCAAAGAGTACATGAAGATTGTATCCGCCGAGTACGCACGTGAACTCCCGGCTATCCCGCTTTATTATCGAGTATCGATAGCAGTAGTACCACCCAAACTAAAAGGCTTTAAGATTACCGGCCATCAATTTTTGTCCACCAACTTCATAGAAAAGTGGCGTTTATCACAACGGTAATGTGTCGATTGATATCATTGAACAGACGTCGCTAGGTTAAATAAAAACTGCCGTTGCCTCGGAACTCAACAAGACGATGGATCCATGGTATTGATATAAAAAGTAGAAAGGTTCAAAAATCCACCAGGTAATCCGAAAATTGGTTGTTGCCACGGCCGCTGGCTGCTTACTCTACATCTCTATGCCAGTAGCTGTTGCGGATGATTGGCGCAAGCCGCAGGAACAAAACCGGCCAAATATTGGCGTGAGCCGGGATAAACAGAGCAAAACCCTGCTCTCCTCTATAGAGACCACTCTTGATGCTCCTATTGAGCGTGTCTGGCAGGTGATTGGTGACCCGCGCAACCTCCCTGGTTTATTTAAACGGTTGCGCGCAAACCATCCCTTGGCTGGAGAGTTGATTAGGGAGCTGCGGCCAGATGAGTTGCAACAACATAAAAGCTTGCGGCAGAAATTGGAGGCTGCGCTGCATACCGCTGCTACCATGTCACCAGTCACCGTTATCGATTCAGCAGCGTCGCTGCCTGCAGGCAAAGAAAACGCCAAAACCTATCACTTCTATCGTATTGTCAAGATGCCGCTCTTTTTTAAAGACCGCTGGTACCTTGCTGAAGAGCAACGCTACCGAGATAGTGGGGATCCCGAGAAACTCTATCTCACCTACAGACGCTTGGCAGGCACGGTTGAGTTTCTTGAGGCGCGCTGGACCCTAACACCCGTAGGTGCCGAGCAAACGCATGTAGAGTTTAGGTGTGATTTTCACCTAGGTCTGTCCGTGCCAAAGTTCCTGCTCGGAGAGGTGCGGCGTGACTACCGCAAGGCTGTACGAAAAATCCGCCAACTCTTAACAGCCAACCGCACGGATCTGGCCTCTGAAAAACTTATTGGCGCCTACCCAGACCACTTGAGTCACATAGAAAACAATCACCTCGTCTGGGCGGACGGCACACGGATGGTGTGGGATGATGGCCATCACAAAAGCTTTGAGGCCAAGCTCAGCAGCCCAGACCTCGAGGACATGATGAGTCAGAATTATGCCGAGCACGGAATAGGCAAAGAGCCACCTCTAAACCATGACCCTGGGCGAATACGCTATGAGCCATTTTTTCTTAAGATGTATGGAGCGTCCAAGGAGGAGGTTAAAAAGCGTCTAACGACGATTCATTGGTTTGGCCAGACCTTGCGGGTGACAACGATCAACGGCATCCATGATAGACTTAGAAACGTGAGAGATGAGCTTATTGCAAGGCCACATCTCAAACAGTATGTCACAGATGTAGGCGGAACGTTCAATTGGCGCACGATAGCCGGTACACCACGGATTTCCATGCACAGCTTTGGTTGTACGATTGATATCAATGTCGCACTTTCACATTACTGGCGACGAGATGGCAGTGAATATCAAAATGACATTCCCAAGGAGCTTGTGCGTATATTTGAAAAACATGGGTTTATCTGGGGTGGAAGGTGGTATCACTATGATACCATGCACTTTGAGTACCGCCCTGAACTGTTGTAGAAACCTTACCCAATCTTGGTCAAGGATTGGGTCTTGAAATAAGTACATTTGTGTCATCGTAGTTTTTTCATATCGCTGCTAAGATAGGGCTGCTGCCAGACCTAACTATTCTATATTAAAGAAAATTTGTTTTGGCATAACAATTGCTCATCGTTATTAGTGTATGGCTCAGCGGTGGGATAAAAGCATGCGCTCTGGGTATCGACGGCAAGAGATTCTCAACATGGCTCCGACCATGGTGGTACTGGCGTTGGCGATTGCCCTGCTCTGTGTTGGTTGCCAAAATGAAACCCTCTTGAATAACAACATCAATGCCAGCCTTGGCTTAGAGGGCGAAGCGCACGACCCACTGCAACCCTTTCTTAAAGATGTCGATTACACGCCACTCGGAGACGGCCATCTCATCTACCAAAGGTTAAATCTCTACAAACCCGATGCAGTTATCAACCCTAAACCCGACAACGGCTACCCCGTGGTGATCGCCTTTGAGGGCGGTGGCTTTGTTCAAACGGCCAAACTGGAGAGCTTAGAGGAGAGCAGCACATCAACCCTGGGCGAGAGCAAATTTCAAGCCCTACAGCAGTTAGTTCTCAACGGTGTGGTGGTCATCTCCGCAACCCATAGGGTAACCGATGCAACCCTGCCCACCTGTACGCCAGAAACGTACACCACCATCGACTGCGGTATTAACGGCGGTGCCACAGATGCTACAACGATTGTCCAATGGAGCCGTTTTTTCGCCGATGAGTTAGAGCTCGATGCTAATAAGATTTTTGTCTTTGGCAATTCATCGGGTGGCATCTCACTTTATGCGGCTGCTTTTGGTGCGGACAAAGCCAGCGATGACCCCGCAGCCCACCCACAGGAGCAGTTCTCCACCCGTGCTAACGGTGCTGTCTTTATAGCCGCAGTACCCTCCTTTGTCGTCTTCAATCAGCTCACTACCCCAGCAGTGGCTATCTCAGCGGAACCTGGAGAGTGTGTGGGTTTTAGCTGTTTAGGACAGCAGCCATTAGCGGCGCAGAAGCAGAGCTCGGCAATCTACTACGGCTTTGTCGATGCCGATGCGGAGTTACGTAACCTGAATGCGACTGTGCCGGTGTTACTGATATTCGATGGCACTGCGGGGAGTATGGACTTTACACCAACGCTGTTTGACCTGCTTACCAATATCCACGACTCCTGGGGTGGCTACGCACTTTATAAACAGCTTCTCGCGCTTGATAGCGAGTTTGACAGCACGTTTCACGAGACCAATTCAGTTTTCTTGAATGTCATCGACAACATTCCAAACCGCGTAGACTTCGACGCTACTGGCAGCCCAAACCTTGTCCCGCAAACAGAGAACGAAACCGAGCTCATTGTTGACTGGTTGCTAGAACAGGTGCGATAAATAACCGAGTGCAGATCTTCACAAGAGACAATATAGAGTTCCTCGTTGGGTAGGATCTCTAACTATCTAAATTAAAATGAATATTTGGCGCGAAGAGGCTGGGGAACCCTATCCATAAATCCTTGCGACCCAAGGGTGGACTGATATATCGACTTGTGATCCTTTACCCGAGTGCAAAAATTGGCCATATTGGGCTCCGAAAGGTGAAGCCATGGAAACAGTAAAGAGGACCGCAGACTATACGATCATTAAAAAGCGCTCTGGACGGTTTGGGGTGATGGGCCCGAAGAAAAAGTGGATCAACGGCGAGGACAAGATCAAGATCTTACTGAAAGAGAAACTGATCAAGGTTACACTACCCAAAGCCAAACCCAAAGAGGCAGCAGCGACACCAGAGCCGGCCAAGACCGAAGAGGCCAAAGAGGCGGCTAAGGATAAAGCCGCTGAAGAGACGAAGACCGAAGCGTCAAAAACAGCAGCAGAAGAGAAAAAGGCTAAGAGTTCCGAGAAAACCACAGCTGCCAAGACGCCTAAGCCTAAAGAGAAGGCAAAAAAGCCTGCTGCCAAAGCCAAACAAGAGAGCTCCTAAGCGCAGAGAGCCGCCAAGCGCCCCAGGCCGTGGCTGCGCGTAGGCAGGCCTGTCAGGGTCTTGACTTTATAGTTTTTACCGTAAATATTAGCTGGTTATACGCTAACAGGAGGAGTGGCGACGTATGAAAACCGCAGTCCAAGGCTATCCCCGGATTGGTGCGCGGCGTGAGCTCAAGCTGGCGCTGGAGAAGTACTGGAATGGCAAGATCGACGCGACCGCACTCGAGAAGGTGGCAAGCGATATAAGGAAGAGCAACTGGCAAACGCTAAAGCCGCTTGACTACGTGCCGGTTGGTGATTTCAGCCTCTACGATAAGGTGTTGGATACAGCCTGCATGCTAGGCGTGATACCCGAACGCTTTCGCCTAGCGCCACTCACAAATACGGCTGATCGCCATCCACTCTACCTTGCTATGGCGCGAGGAACCACGATCGCCGGCAACAACATTCCGGCGTTAGAAATGACCAAGTGGTTCAACACCAACTATCACTATCTGGTACCCGAGATCTCCTCTACCCAAGAGTACCAGCTCAATGCTGCAGAGCTGCTAGCTCAGGTAAAAGAAGCGCAGACCTTTGGCATCAAAAACGCATTGCCGATACTCATCGGTCCGTTGACCTTTCTCTTACTCTCTCACTTGGATGAAGGGGTTTCGTTTGCCGATCATTTGCACCGAGTCACCCAGGCGTATGCACAGCTTTTGGCAAACCTCTCTGAGCTCGGCATCTCTTGGGTCCAGCTGGATGAGCCCATGCTCGTTAGCAGTCAGAGTGAAGCATACAGAGATGCTCTGCGTAGCTGTTATGAGCAGCTCCAAGCCACCGAGATAAACATTCTCGTGCAAACCTACTTTGACCATGTTGGCAGCCATTACTCAACGTTGTGCGAGCTGCCCATCCAAGCTGTTGGTCTAGACTTTGTGCACGGGGCGGAAAACCTCGAGTTCGTGGAAAAGCAGGGATTCCCGCAAGACAAGACGCTCTTTGCCGGCCTTGTTGACGGACGCAATGTCTTCATTGCCGACATTCCAAAGATTGAAAGCCAATTAAAGCGGCTACTGAATAAGATCGATGCAGACCGTCTTGTTGCTTCAACCTCTTGCTCACTACTGCATGTGCCTATAACCGTTGCGCAGGAAAGCAAGATGCCTGATCATGTCAAATCCGGCATTGCCTTTGCCGCGGAAAAGATTCGCGAATTACAGCTCATTGGTAACAATGCCCTTCACCGTATTCAGGGCGACGCTAGCAAGATTGATCCTGCTTACGAGCAGTTGATCAAACATCGACAGGAATTTCTCAAACATCCAGATCGACATAACAATACGGTTCAGGAACGTGTCGATCAATTCGCACCAACCGCGCGTGGCTCTTTTGCCGACAGAGACAAGAGCCAAAAACAACATCTACACCTACCACCGCTACCAACCACGACCATCGGCTCGTTCCCACAAACCAAAGAGGTTCGCAGTTTACGCCGCCGCCTTCGCAAAGGCGAGCTAGGACTGGAGCAGTACCGCGCCGAGATACAGAAGCTGATCGAAACGTGGGTCCGCTGGCAAGAAGAGATTGGTGTGGATGTGTTGGTACACGGAGAATTTGAACGCAACGACATGGTGGAGTATTTTGGCGAACAGCTCGACGGCTTCTTGTTTACGCAGCACGGTTGGATTCAGTCTTATGGTTCGCGTTGTTACAAAGCGCCCATCGTCTACGGAGATGTACACCGCAACCAACCGCTAACGGTTCGAGAGTCTGTCTATGCTCAGAGTCTTACCAACAAGCCGGTTAAGGGTATGCTCACCGGTCCTGTGACCATTCTCAACTGGTCGTTTGTACGTGATGATTTAGGTCGCAATCAGGTATGCAAACAGATCGCCCTGGCTATTCGTGACGAAGTATTGGATCTTGAGAAAAACGGCATCCGTATTATTCAGGTCGACGAGCCAGCACTGCGTGAAGGCTTACCACTACAGGCTGAGAAACACGCCGACTATCTAGACTGGGCAGTCACCTGTTTTCACTGGACCGTTAATGGAGTTCAGGATGCAACCCAGGTGCACACGCACATGTGCTACAGCTACTTTAACGACATCATGCCAGAGATCATTAAAATGGATGCGGATGTCATCAGTATTGAAAACGCCCGTTCTAGCAATGAACTACTACAGGTTTTTCGCGAGGTGGAGTATCCAAATTACATTGGTCCTGGTGTCTATGACATCCATTCACCCAACATCCCCACCCAAGAGGAGCTAGCTGCACAAATCCAAGGTATTCTTGAGGTTCTGCCTGCAGAGCGGGTTTGGATTAATCCCGACTGCGGTTTAAAAACACGCAAGCCCGAAGAGGTAAGGCCGTCAATCACCAATATGGTGAAAGCCACCATGCAGGTTCGTACTGACATTGGCGCAACAGGTTCGTAGGAAGATCGTGAAAGTCACTGAGCTGTTGCAGCAGAAGCCAAACGCCCTAACCATGAGCGTAGAAATTACGCCACCCCGACGCGGTAAAGGCATTGACAGTCTGTTTAAGGCGGTTGCGGCGATCGAAGACTTTAAGCCACTTTGGATCGATGTGACGAGTCACTCAGCCGATGTGGAATGGATACGCCATCCAGGTGTCGGCACCTACCGTAAACGTCTGCATCGTAAAAGCCCTGGAACGATTGCCATCTGTGGCGCCATTGAACACAAGTTTGGTTTTCCAACCGTTCCCCACCTTCTCTGCAATGGCTTCACCTGTGAAGAGACTGAAGATGCGCTGATTGATCTGCACTACCTCGGCGTAAGAAACGTCTTAGCAATCCGTGGCGACGGCAAGCCGAAAGAGATTCCAGAAGATCGCTCTGCCAACCGATACGCCACCGAGCTCATCAGCCAGATCAAAAATATGAACCGTGGCCAGTATCTCGACCAGCAGGCCGAGCCGACCGACTTCTGTGTTGGCGTTGCCTGCTATCCAGAAAAACACTTTGAAGCGCCTAACCTGCAGTTTGATATTGATCACTTTGTTGCCAAACAGCAGGCCGGTGCCGAGTACGCCATCACGCAGATGTGTTTTGACAATGAGAAATTCTACGAGTTTATGGATAAGATTAAGGGCCAGATCACTATACCGGTCATTCCGGCATTGAAAATCTTAACCAGCAAGGAACAACTAGTTAATGTGACAAAGCACTTTCATGTAAACATTCCCCACCAATTTGTCCGACAGATTGAGACTGCAAAGAGTAAAGCAGAGGTGAAACAGAAGGGTATTGAATGGGCGTGCCAACAGTGTCTGGATTTTTTCGATCATGGCTATACCCATGTGCATTTCTACATTATGAAAAACACGGAGCCCTTCGTCGAAGTCATGCAACGGCTGAAAGCCACAAAATAGAGCCCTTGGGTGGTGATGAATATCGATCTCACCGATAAACACGCGGTTGTCTGTGGCAGTAGCCAAGGCATTGGCAAAGCCGTTGCCCTGGAACTCGCCAGCATGGGAGCAAGTGTCACCCTGTGTGCGAGAGATGAGAGCGCTCTAAAGCAGCTGCAAGGTGAATTGTGCCAAGACAAGAACCAGCAACACAAGATTTTGGTCGCAGACTTTGCTGAATTCGATAATACCAAGTCCAAGATCGATCAGTTCATGCGCAAAAACAGCCCAGTGCATATTCTTGTGAACAACAGCGGTGGCCCACCACGAGGAGAGATCACCGATGCTACGACAGATCAGTTCTTACAGGCCTTCAACAACCATCTTCTCATCAACCACCTCTGGATGCAGGCAGTTCTTGAGGGCATGAAGGCTACGGCTTACGGCCGTATCATCAATATCATCTCGACCTCTGTAAAAGCACCCATACCAGGACTCGGGGTTTCTAATACCATACGGGGAGCTGTCGCCAATTGGGCAAAGACTCTTGCCACGGAACTCGGACCCTTTGGCATTACAGTAAACAACGTACTGCCAGGGTCTACCGAAACCCAGCGGCTTATGTCACTGATTGCCGACCGGGCAAAGGTTGCAAACAAAGACCTAGAGCAAGCCATTGCCGAGAGTAAGGCTGCTATCCCCTTACGACGTTTTGCCGATCCTGCTGAGGTCGCTTACGCCGTTGCCTTTCTCGCTTCGCCGGCAGCCTCTTACATCACCGGCATCAACCTGCTCGTAGACGGTGGCCGGACAAACTGCCACTAGCGCCAAGGACTGAAAAATTGCTACGACAAAAAAAGACCTCTGCATTGATTATCGGCAGCGGCTTAGCCGGTCTTAGCTGCGCTCTAGAGCTCGCGCGTCGAGGCATAACCGTGACCGTCGTCTCTAAGAGCGAAGATCTATACGCATGCAACACCGCTTGGGCACAAGGAGGCATAGCTTACCTAGATGATACACAGTCGGTTGGTGACAGCCTGGAACTGTATGCCCAGGATATGATCCAGTCTGGAGATGGCATGAACCATGAGCCAGCTGTACAACAGCTAACCCAACTTGGGAATAAGCTCATCAAAGCAGAGATGATCGACCAGCTTAAGATTCCTTTTGATCGTGATTCTCGTGGCATCCTGCTAAAGAGCAAAGAAGGTGCTCATAGCCGAGCAAGGGTGATTCACGTGGGTGACGCCACTGGTAAGGCGATACAGACTGGCTTGGTTAAAGTAGCAACGGCACATCCAAATATCGAAATACTCAGCAACTACACTGCCGTAGACTTACTTACGACACAACATCACTGTGTAGGACGGACGTTTACCTATAGCTTGGATAATGTCTGCTGTGGCGCCTATCTCTTGGATAATACGTCGGGCAGAGTCAAGACGGTCCCTGCAGACTACACGCTGTTAGCCACCGGAGGCATTGGACAACTCTATTTACACTCTAGTAACAGCCCAGGCTCTATCGGCGATGGTATGGTTATGGCGAAGCGGGCTGGTGCCGCGATTCTCTTTCCCCACTACATTCAATTTCATCCAACAGCGTTGGCCAAAGGCAGACAACGCTTTTTGATTTCTGAGGTGGTACGCGGTGCCGGTGCGCAACTGCTCAACGGTCGAGGTGAACGTTTCATGAAACGTTATAACCCACAGCAATTGGAACTCGCCTCCAGAGACGAACTTACCCGTGCTATCATTCAAGAGATGATCGCCAACGAAGAGGAGTTCGTCTATCTCGATCTCTCAACCCATCGTCAAGAAGAGGGTCCGATAGAAGAGCGCTTTCCAACGATCTTCCAAGAGTGTCTTAAGTTCGGAATCGATATCCGCAGCCAACCCATTCCCGTGGTGCCTGCGGCGCACTACCTCTGTGGTGGCGTTAAAGTCGACCTCAATGGTAGAACCACCCTGGAACGGCTCTTTGCCGCCGGTGAGGTAGCCTGCAGTGGTGCACACGGCGCCAACCGCTTGGCCAGCACTTCTCTCACCGAGTGTCTTACCTGGGGCCATCAAGCAGCTAAGACCATTGCTGACGCTTTGGAAAGACAAGAGGGGCTAAGTGACACGATCGTGAACGCACTTCGAGATTGGGAGGACGTTGGTGAATCAGTCAGATTGGACCGGCAGCGTCTAGCAGGTGACTGGAGCCGCATGCGCACGGTTATGTGGAACTACGTTGGCATCATTCGCAATCCAAAGCTACTAGAAATCGCCTCCAAAGATTTCCGTCTGCTTGGTGAAAGTCTGGCTGAGCTCTACTTCAACGCTGCCATGTCGAAGGATTTGGTTGATCTCTTTCACGGCATCCGTGCCTGCCAGCTTATCGTAGACAGCGCCAAAAAAGATCCCGTGAGTGTCGGCTGCCACTACCTCAGCGGTTGAATGGCCAACATCTTGTCAATCGCACCCCTGGCACGTAGGCGGATATCTTCGGGTAGATCGACTTCATACTGCAGTCTCTGCAGAGACTGCAGGGTCTGTTCAAGTGTAATCTGATTCATATGCGGACAGCGAACACTGCAGAGGCGTAAAATGTCTTTTTCGGGATTTTCAGCAATAATATTGTCACCCATACTGCATTCGGTAAGTAAAAGGAAATGAGGTGACTTGTGGGTTTTTACATAATCTATCATCGCGGCTGTGCTTCCCGAGAAATCAACCGCTTCAATGACCTCTGGTGAGCACTCCGGATGAGCTAACACGACAACATCAGGGAACTGTTTACGCACATTTTGGATGTCTTCAACAGTAAACTTTTCATGTACTTCGCATCTGCCATGCCAGCCAATAATGGTATCCTGCAATGACCTAATGGAATCGGCTTTGTTAGAGTGGTCCTCTGGAAAAACAACGCTTTTTCCGGTTTGTCGTGCAAGGTTCTTCGCCATGTACTCATCCGGCAGAAATATAACTCTGTCTGACTGAAGTGAGGCAATAACCGCCGCCGCATTGCTCGAAGTACAGCAGATGTCGCTCTCTGCCTTAACCTCAGCATAGGTATTGACATAGGTAACAACGGGTACTCCGGGATACTGTTGACGCAAGGCTCTGACATCCGCTGCGGTTATACTGGCAGCAAGCGAACAACCTGCTTCGAGCGAAGGCAATAGAACTAATTTAGAAGGATTGATGATCTTGGCAGTCTCTGCCATAAATCGAACACCACAAAATACAATGATATCTCGATCTGTGTTTGCGGCTTGACGACACAACTCCAAAGAGTCTCCCGTAAAGTCAGCTACAAAGTGATAGAGCGCCGGCTCCATGTAATTGTGACCCAGAATGACCGCATTGCGCTCGAGCTTGAGTCGATTGATCTTGGAGACCAACTCTGCCTTTAGCTGGATCTCTGGGGAAGGCACAAGTTGGCCGAGACGATCTTGCATCTGCTCTGCTAAGGCTTGTTGATCTCGGGTTGAGTAAGACAAAGCGTTCCACCTCCTGCATCGCCCGTCAATTCAAGGTTTCTGAGTCAGAGCCATTATCCTCGGCACAGACAGTGAAGTCAATACGGGGCGGCCTGTCTAGAGGTAACTATGCTTTTCACTGGAATCTGCTAAGATTGGCGCCACGCAAACCGAGGAGTCATGGATACAAAAGGCAGCAAACACGCCATCACGCCAACACGGCAGCAAGACTACCCACAGTGGTATCAACAGGTCATTCGCGCTGCAGATCTTGCTGAGGCCGCTCCTGTGCGCGGTTGTATGGTGATCAAACCTTGGGGTTACGCCATCTGGGAGCGCATGCAACGCGTGCTCGATGGCAAATTTAAAGCAACCGGGCATACCAATGCTTACTTCCCACTCTTCATTCCCTTGAGCTACATGGAAAAAGAGGCTGAACACGTTGAGGGCTTTGCTAAAGAGTGTGCGATTGTCACGCATCACCGTCTCGAGCCCGGAGCTGATGGCGGTCTGATCCCGGCGGCGCCTTTAGAAGAGCCACTAGTCATTCGCCCAACCAGTGAAACCATCATTGGTACGATGTACGCCAAATGGGTGCAGTCCTATCGTGACCTGCCGATTCTCATCAATCAATGGGCCAATGTTGTACGCTGGGAAATGCGACCGAGACTTTTCCTACGTACAACCGAGTTTCTCTGGCAAGAGGGACACACGGTGCATGCGGGTGAACAAGAGGCTATAGAAGAGACCCTACGCATGCTTGATATCTACGAAAGCTTTGCCACCGATTACATGGCCATGCCGGTTATCAAAGGTGAAAAGACAGCTGGCGAACGATTTCCTGGGGCCGTTGCTACCTATACGATTGAAGCGATGATGCAGGATCACAAAGCACTGCAGTCTGGGACATCGCATCTGCTTGGACAGAATTTTTCGCGTGCTCAGGAGATAAAGTTTCTCAACCAGCAGGGCAAAGAGACTTATGCCTGGACAACGTCGTGGGGAGTGTCTACCCGTTTGATCGGTGGTCTCATCATGGCGCACAGCGACGACGACGGTCTTATACTACCCCCCAAGCTAGCACCGACCCATATCGTTATTCTGCCAATC
Source organism: Oligoflexia bacterium (assembly GCA_028277945.1). Taxonomy (GTDB): domain Bacteria; phylum Bdellovibrionota_G; class JANQFH01; order JANQFH01; family JANQFH01; genus JANQFH01. The sequence continues at coordinate 85,548 of JANQFH010000068.1, read as the reverse complement.
TATCGTAACCAGAGCGATACCGCAGCCGTGAGGAAGTACTGTGATGCGCTGCTTGCGGCGCTGCAGGATCAGTATTTTGCCGATGATAAGCTGCGCGTGGAAATCGATAACCGTGATCTGGCTGGAGGTGAAAAGGTTTGGCAGCAGATAAAACGCGGTGTTCCTATACGCCTAGAAATTGGGCCACGTGATGTCAAGACAGACAGTGTCTTCATGGGACGCCGAGATCATCCACCTAGAGAGAAAGAGAGTATATCACGTCAGGAGTTTCTCAAGAAAGCTGCCGGCATCCTCGCTGAAATGCAGGACAACCTGCTTGCGTTAGCCACGCAGAGAAGAGATCAAGCAACAGAGAACATTGATGACCTCGCTAAATTCACAGATTTCTTTACGCCGAAGAACAAGGACAAACCAGAGATCCATGGCGGCTTTGCACTATGCCACTGGTGTGATGACCCTAAGGTTGATGAGCAACTCAAAAAGCTCAAGGTAAGCATTCGCTGTATTCCAGTAAACGCAGAAAAAGAAAAAGGGCGATGCGTTTTTACCGGCAAGCCAAGTTCCAAGCGTGTGGTATTTGCCAAGGCGTATTGATTGAGATGACCCGTCGTCAACGTTGGCTGCGACACATAAGTCGAATCATTCTATTCCCATGGTTCTTCGCCTACCTCGCAGGTGTCTTACCCCGGTGGCTCCTAAGACGCGGTGTGCTTAGACGTCCGTGGGCACGCTTCTTTCACTTCTGCATCTATCTGACAATCTGCTTGCCACTAACCCTGCTCTGTCTTGTTGAGGTGGTCATCTCTTTAAACGAGCAACTACTCGGCGAACAACCGAGCTATCGCCTGCAGTCGGACTACACCGCGGGTTTGGCACACATGAGCTTTCCGCAAATGGGCCCACCAACAGTGGATATTGAGCCAGTAGATAAAGGAACCAGCGATCGCGAAACCTATCACCGTTACCTGATGGAGCTCTATGCTCCCGTCATCTTCCAGAAGGTCTCGCATCATCCAGAATGGGACATTCCGGTGTTTCTTGATTTCGATGGGACGATGAATCCACGCGATAACATCGCTAATGAGCCAAAGTATCGGCCCTTTATTGCTGGTCTACACGGCGAGGTAACTGCAGAGACTGAAGATGCTTACTACCTGACCTACAGTCTTTACCATATCAAGGACTATGATCATCCCGTTCGTGAAGTGCTCTCTAGTTGGACCTTTCATGACAACGACAATGAAGGCCTACACATTCGCGTTGATAAAAACACCATGAGAATTACTGAAGTTGAGACCTGGTTTCACAATCGTTTCCTCTTGTATAACCTTACGGGCAAATCTACCGGCACAGAGCCAGTACATGGAACTATCCACGTTGAAAAGGACACCCATCTGCTGGTTTACGGTCAACCGCAAGGGCACGGTGTAAGGCTTGTGCAGTATACAGACAGAGAGACTATGAAAAAGAACGTCAAAATTATCCGCTTCGTCGGTTCTGGTAAAGACGTGCCCATCAAACCCGATCACTCGTTTCAGGATAATGCGACCTACAGACTGAAAAATTTCGACAGCTGGTATGAACAGGCTCAGGGGCCGTTTGATCAGGATGGTGACCCTCATGGAGACTCGCTGTTTGCCCACACCATACCCGTTGGCCGCGATGAAACAGGTAAGCCACTCTTTATTGGGCGTTTTATCTCGGGTCTAGACTATCGGATCGGTAGTTGGTCCAGACCCAAACCCATGTGGTCTTGGGACGATGGTTGGGACCAGATTCCCATTGCCGTATGGCATTTTCTTCCAAGCTTCTCGTTTTCAAGTCACGCTGGCATACAGGTCTCACACAAATACCTCTACAACCGTCCCATTGAGAAAATCTTCCATCGCAAGGTGGAAGAGATGGGCCCGCTATTTAGATTTGAAAGTGCACGGCGCAAGGATCAAAAATGGGCTGGCTTACAGGGTCGTGGTGATGAATTTGACAGGAATCTTTACTGGATCGCCATCAACCGAGCGCTCAAGGTATATGTCAACTATGTCTTTCGTGCCTGGGGCTGGTAAGGTCAGAGAGATTTGACCATCTCAATACTATACGGTACCCGCACCCATAGCACGTAGTTTATCAAAAGAGTAAATGCCACTGCGATGGCCATCGGACCAGTAAAGCTGCACGGCGTAACGACCGACGTTTTTTGACTCAATGGGCTTAACGTCTTTGGGCACGGTAGCTGGATCAAGACGTCTCTCGCCACTCCACTCATCCACACAAACCGCGCACGGGCAGGCGAGACGCAATTCTCTAAAAGGATAGCGGCTCTGATAACCGTCGCTCCACAGGATCGACACGGCAGCATCATCTATACGGATCTCCTGTGGATGGAACTGCAGGGCGGCTGTCTGCCCCTCTACCTGCTGCAGCTGTTGCAGCAGATTATCAGCTATGGCAATAAACGCCTGAGCAGAAGACCCACTTGACGCTTTTTCATTCGCGTGGATGACAATGGGCTGACCCTGATCGCCGGCAAGGGTGATGGCATCATCAAGTGGAACCTCGCCCAAGAAATTTAGGCCGAGTTGGGTGGCTGCCTTTCTACCGCCACCATGACGAAAGATCTCAGCATGGTGGCCACAACTAGGGCAGACAAAGTGGCTCATGTTTTCGATGATGCCGAGGATAGGAACCCGTACCTGCTCGAACATACGCAGACCGCGCATGGTCACACCCACAGCAACCTCTTGGGGTGTGGTCACAATCACGGCACCAGCGAGTGGTGCTGCCTGGGTAAGCGTCAGTTGCACGTCCCCTGTACCTGGCGGCAGGTCAATGAGCAGATAGTCTAACTCGCCCCACTCCACTTGAGAGAGGAACTGTTGTACCAACCGCGTTGCCATAGGCCCACGCCAAATCACTGGGGTCTGTTGCGACAGGAGCAAACCCAAGGAGATAAACTTGATGCCAAACTTCTCTAGCGGCAGCAGCATGTGCGAACCTTCGCGCACACTGGGTTGCGACTGACCACCAAGCATCTTGGAGACCGAAGGCCCATAAACATCGGCATCCATCAACCCCACCTTGGCCCCTCTCTTTGCCAAGGCTACGGCTAGGTTGGTGGCAACTGTCGACTTGCCCACACCTCCTTTGCCGCTGGCAATGGCAATGCACGCCTTAACCTGCTCTAGGCCTTTTTGTGGATGGGCCTTTGTCTCTGGTTTGCGCGCTGCTCTTTGCACCTTCATGGTGACAGCAACCTCTTGAACACCAGCAATGGCCTTGATCGCTCTGACGACCTGAGTGCGTATGGGATCTTTGATAGCATGCGCTGCCGTTGGCAGTTCAATGTCCAACGCGACATTGCCACCACAAACGCGCAGGTTGTGTACCAAATCCAAATCGACAATGCTGCGTTGCTGCTCAGGATGGTGCACGGATTTGAGCGCCTCTAAAACTGTTTGCTTGTTTAGGTTTGTCTCGCTCGTCGACACAGAGCTCATGGACACGGCTGCAACCTCCTGACAAAGTGCTTCAGCGATCTAGCAGGAACTCTTAGCCGACGTCAACTACAGCCTCAGGCAAATGGTTGCGACCCTCCGTTTTTCCTATAGTGGTGGGCTGCGGATCTGAACCTAAATTTTGTAATATCAATAGGTTAGATAGTACTGACTTGGCCCGACGCTTGCTTAACAAGGACTCAGGGGAGGTGGAGACAAGGGGCAAACCCATGAGAAAAATTCCTGTCGCGTGGATCTTGCTGTTGCTGCTACCGATGGTGGCGTGTGGCTCGGACATCTTTCTCAAGGAACAACAGGATGTCGGTGCAGCCGCGCAGAATGATGGCAGCAATAGCTTAGCGGATAGCGATGAGGGTCCTGCCGCAAACTTAAAGATCACCCCTGATGTGCCGCTGCATCTCTACTGGTACGCGCAAGAGGCTCCGCCTAAAGAGAGTTACACCTATACGATCACCAACCCGACAAACCAGGATATCACTTGGAGTGCCAGTGTAACCCACCCTTGGCTAAGCCTCTCGAAAAGCTCTGGTACCCTCGCAGCGCAGAAGAGTGAGAGCGTTATCCTATCGTTGGCTGCAGCAGCTGCAGATCTGGCAACTCAAGATTACAGTGGTTCGGTAAAGTTTAGCGATGCAGCTGGCGCCACAAGCAGAGCTCTGCAGATTAAGGTAACCAACGGACCCTTTGCAAAGTGGAGTCATGGCCCGCCCAGAAGCAGCGACTACATTCCCATTGGAGTCTGGTTGCAGAGCCCTGGCCCAAAGGGCGAGAGCTACTGCAGCTCTAGCAACAGCACTGTTAACGAATACCAGCAGATCGGTATCAATCTCTATATCAACCTCTGGCAGCAGGACTCCGTGTACCCACTTGCGGAGAGACTGTGTGATCTCAAACGCGCTGGCATGCCAGCAGTGGTGCAGCACGATGAGATCGACGCCCTCAAGGACAGTCCTGACCTCGACAACGTCTTGGCTTGGAGCCTGCCTGATGAACCTGACAACAGCAACCCGGCTAAGTTTTCACCTGAAGAGATCCAGGATATGGGGGCGGAGGTCGCGACCAAAGATCCAACACGCCCGAGCTGGCTCAACTTTGGTCAAGGCATTGCCTATGAGCTGTGGATTGGTTCGGTTTGGTCGGCCCACCCAGACAAAGCCGACGCCTATGCAGACTACAGTAAAGGAGCCGACTGGCTCTCCTTTGATGTCTACCCGGTCACCAACGTGCATCCCTCGGTAAAGGGAGATCTTGAACTGGTTGCCGATGGTATGCGCAACCTTACGGAGTGGTCGGGTGCACAAAAGCCCACCATGAACTGGATTGAAACCACGCACCTCGGCGATCCCATCAACCGTCCGACGCCGCACCAAATGGAGATTGAGGTGTGGATGTCCCTCTTTACCAGTTTAGAAAAGTCTGCCGTTGCCGGCGCGGGTGGTGTGGGTTACTTTGCGCATGAGTTTGTACCTACCCTTACCGAGGCAGGGCTGCTAACCTATCCTGACATCAAAGATCGGGTGCGTGAGGTCAACCAGATGATTATGGATCTTGCCATCCCTCTTAATGCACCACCCGAACCTAATGCAGTACAGGTCAGCTCATCCAACCCAGAGGTACCCATCACAGCCGTGGTCAGGCGGTTTGGCTTTGATACCTACCTGTTTACCGTGAGCATGCGCGATGACAAGACAACGGCTACCTTTGAGATTGTGGGTATCGCACCAGAGAGTGTCGCCGAGGTGGTTGGTGAAAACCGTACGATTGCCGTAGAAAACGGTACGTTCACTGATCTCTTTGATGCCATAGGAGAGAAGCACAGATACCAGAGACACATCTATAAGATCAGACCTGCTGGTCTATAGTGCCTGCTGTTTTCCTGTTGCTGGCGACTCTGTATCCTCACCAGGAATGGGCTCACCACTAGTTGGGTCATCGTGGTAGATCAGTACAAAGGCTTTGTCGTCAAGCTGCTCGTCAATACAAAAGCTAAGTTCGTAGCTCTCTCCAACAAATCCGCCGAGCGGTACATACTCTGCAGCCGTTGGGGTTTCACCGCTGGCGTTGGTGATATGATCAGGTCTAGCAATAAGATCAATACGCTTGTAGGTGACCAAGTTGGCCAAGACAATGTTGGGATAGATGTGAAAGCGGCTGAAAAAGTCTTGCACGCAGAGATCGACCTGACGATCCCATTTACGCCAAGAATGGAATAGATATGTTCTTCGCAAAACCCCCATCTTAATGACTCTGAACCTGATATCAGGCTCTCTTCCTATATTGTAGCGGATTTCCTGAGATCGCTCTAGATCATCTTCAATAAGCCTCGAAAGATCAGCAGGTTAGAATGCTAAGGATGAACTAATTTACCGCTTAATGGGAGTGGGTGTGCTATGAATTTTTTTACGCAGATAGAGGATTTCTAATGCCATACCTGCCTTAGAGAGAGCCTCTAAGACAATCCTGCCCGATTCAGGACGTGGCGGACCAAACTCGTTCAGTGGTACTCCCAACAGTACGGCCATCACTTTGTCCCGCACCACTAGCGGATAAAACCCTACCCATTTACTCTTGGGGATCTTCAGAGGAGTAAAGATCTGTTGCACTTCAGCGAGCTCCTCCATGCTGCTGCTAAAGGTCTCTTTGGTCCAGACGACTCGCTTAATCGGCCCCGAGGCGTCGAGAGGAATTTTTAACTGGCGAAACGTCGCTGCATCGAGTGAAAAACCACAGAGTAGCCAACCTGTCACCTGCTGACGACGGACAGCGTAAACAGCCATATTGGGAAAGTAGGGAGCGAGAAACTTGAACATCACGTGCAGAATCTCTGCCGGACTCTCAGCCTCTAAGATTTCCTCCGCATACTGCGGTAGGGAGATGTCTACCTCCTTATCAATAGCGAGTTCATTAACATCAGCAACTTGGGCGATGATGTTGATCACCTCGCCAACAAAACTATCGGTGGTTTCATCCACGGTAATAAAACGGGTTTCGCGCTTGACACCGTAGTACTGCTCTAGAGCAGCAACAATCCAAATCTCTGGCGCAATCACCGGCTCCACCGCACGACCGAGACGAAAGCGTAGATCCTCCAAACTCTCTAAGGCGGCTGGATCGCTAATCGCCAAGCGCAGACCTTGTTCATCTTTAAGAGGTATCACCTGATACTTAGCGGCAAAATCCGCAGACACCTGCTTGATGGCCTCATCTGGAATGTGTTGAAACTCGTCCCGTGTTGCCGCGGGTAATTGCAGCTGATGCGCAAGAAATTTTGCTAGATCCACAGCAGAAATAAAACCGAGCTCGACCAGATTGGTCCCCAACCTACCGCCATAGTGCCGCTGGGCTTTGAGTGCCTGTTGCAACTGGGATTCGGTAACCAGGCGGTTTTGTAATAAGAGCTGTCCAATCTTCAGACGCATTATTTTATCTTAGTCAACAAACCAACAAATCTATAGCAAATTCGACAACCAAGAGCTAGGGTAACAGGTTGTTTGCAATATTCGCAGGGTGTCAAAAATAACCTGGTGTTTTTATAACTATGGCAACACGCTACCTCTTAACCGCAACTATCTACTTCACATTGATGAATGTCTGCGTAAAGTACCTGCCCCACATACCCCCCTTTGAGTTGATCTTCTTTCGTGCACTGATCAGCCTGGTTACTACGTATATAATGATGCGGCAGCTTGCTTTGGCACCATGGGGCAACCGCAAGTCGCTACTCATCCTACGGGGTCTTGCCGGCACAGTAGGTCTGACAGCCTATTACTACACCCTGCAGGCGATGCCGCTTGCCAGCGCCATCACCATTCAAAGGCTATCACCGCTCTTTGTTATCCTTGTTGCCGGCTGGCTGCTTAAAGAGCGAGCCCATCCGCTGCAATGGCTCTTTCTCATGATCGCATTTATGGGTGTCCTATTGATTAAGGGATTTGATACTCGCGTCACTTTCTTTGCATTAAGTATCGGTGTCCTGGGATCCATGAGCGGCGCCTGTGCCTACACCGTTATTCGGAAACTAAGGGGCATTGACCATCCATTGGTCATAATCTTTTACTTTTCACTTGTGACCATTCCATTGATTGGGCCGATAGCGTGGGTACTTTGGGTACCACCGCAAGGATGGGAGTGGTTGTTGATTCTAGCCATGGGTCTACTCACGCATATGGCGCAGTTTGATATGACACGCGCCCTGCAAGCGGAGCGTGCCGCTAACATTGTGCACGTGACCTACCTCTCCCCGGTTTTTGGGCTCATCATTGGTTTTTTTCTCTTTCAGGAGAGCTTTGGCTTGCCCGCCCTTGTCGGCATTTTTGTCGTGGTCGTTGCCGTATCCATGGGAGGCCTCTATGTACGCAGGCTACGACGACTTGACCCAGCGCCAGAAATATTGGATGCTGCCAAGACCCCTGCCATCGGTGAAGGGAATCGGCCATGACTCGTAAAGTCGACGTCGCCATTGTCGGTGCTGGCACGGCTGGTCTTTCAGCACTCAGCGAAGTACGTAAAGCCACCGAAAACTTTGTCCTGATCAACGACGGTGCTTATGGCACCACCTGTGCTCGTGTTGGTTGCATGCCTTCCAAGGCACTCATTCAGGTTGCCAATGACTACCATCGCCGTCACAGCCTGGACAAAATAGGTGTTCATGGCGCAGACGCGCTCTCGATCAATATTCCCAAGGTGCTTGAGTATGTACGAAGTCTGCGTGACAGTTTTGTCGCGGGTGTGATCAAGCGTGTCGAGGAAGTTGGTGAAAAAAGCATCCCTGGCTACGCCCAGTTTGTCGAACCCACTGTGCTTAAGATCGACAACACGACGATTCATGCCAAGAGAGTCATTCTTGCAGCTGGCAGTACACCTTTTGTTCCTGAAGCGTGGTTTGATTTTTACCACCGTATCTTTACTACTGATACCCTCTTTGAACTAAGGGATCTACCAGCAAAAATTGGCGTCATCGGTATGGGCGTTGTCGGTACAGAGCTCGGGCAAGCGCTGCGGCGCCTTGGTATCGATATCACCGGCGTTCATCGAGGTGAGTTCATCGCTGGATTAACCGATCCAAAGGTCAATAAAGAGGCTATCAACGCGCTCAGTGAAGAGATGCCGTTATGGATGGGACCTGAGGCTGAACTCAAACAGGCGACCAATGAACTCGTGATTGTTAGCGGCAAACAGATGAAGCGGATAACCATGGTGTTGGCAAGTATGGGACGTCGTCCTGTGCTGGCACGTGTGGGACGCATTGAAAAACACAAAGCGCTACAACTAGAAAACCTTGGTGTCGAGCTCGATGATCGCGGTCTGCCAAAATTTGACCCAACAACGATGCAGGTAGACGATCTGCCTGTTTTTATCGCCGGAGACGTTAATGCTGAAAGACCTATCCTGCATGAAGCTGCCGATGAAGGTCGCATTGCTGGCTTCAACGCCATGCAAGAGCAGCCCCGCTGTTTTGTGCGACGCACGCCTTTACACATCGTCTTTTCTGATCCCAACATTGCCGTAGTAGGAAAGTCATTTGCCCAGTTGCAGGGCCGTGACTTCTCAACTGGAGAGGTGAGTTTTGTGGATCAGGGTCGCTCGCGCATCATGAAAAAAAACAAAGGTTTGCTACGCATCTACGCCGACACCAAGTCAGGAGAGCTGCTTGGCGCGGAGATGATCGCTCCAGGCGGTGAACACCTGGCGCACCTGCTTGCCTGGGCCATACAGCAAAAACTCACCGCTCTAGAGGCGTTGCAGATGCCCTTCTACCACCCGGTTATCGAAGAGGGTGTGCGCACGGCTCTAAGAGAGCTCGGCAAAAAAACCGCTAAAAGTAGACCGCCCTTTGAGCTCGCACTCTGTGATGAGAGTGTGGTCGATAGCCTCTACTGATTTTCAACATCGATCTTTAAGAGAACTTTCCTTGACACTTGTACTAAAATCGTTTGCGCTAAGGGTATGGCTTGGATCCGTACGATCGACCCCAAAGAGGCTAGCGGACTGCTGAAACAAATCTATGATACTGCTGTTAAACGTGCCGGCAAGATCTACAACATTATTCGCTTGCAAAGCCTGTCGCCACAGTCGCTGAAGAGTTCTACACAGCTCTACATGGACATTATGCACGCCCAAGAGACCGGACTCTCGCGTATCCAACGGGAGATGATCGCCACCGCGGTCTCTCGGGAAAACGCTTGCCATTACTGAACGCAAGCGCATGGCGCGGATCTCCGGGCTGAGATCCAAAAATCAGGCGGCGACACGACCCTTGCCGCTGCCGTCATGAACGACTACCGCCAGGCAGCTCTTACAGAGGCAGATCGTGCCATGCTTGATTTTTCTATCAAGCTTACGCGCCGTCCAGGCGGTGTGGAGCAAACGGACGTGGAGGAGTTACGGCAGCACCATTTTAACGATAAAGCAATACTAACAATTGTTCAGGTGACCGCGCTGTTCAACTACTACAACCGCTTGGCAGATGGTCTGGGTATTGATCCTGAGCCCGAGTGGTAGCCATGCGGTTGAAGGCGTAGTGGTAAAAGAAGGGATCCTCGCTCAGTTCGGGATGAAAAGTCGTAACAAACTGATTACGGTATTCGACAAACACTGGCAGGCCGTCGACTACTATATTCACCTGAACCTTTTCCGCATCGTAGGCGACAATCTTAGGCGCACGGATAAAGACAAGACGGTGCTCACTGCCATGAAACCGAACTTGCCTCTCAAACGAATGGCGTTGGTCACCGTAAGCGTTGCGCTCAACTGTAATCGGTAACCAACCAAACGAACGCTGTTGTGGCTGCTGTGTCTTGGCAGCGGCTAAAATAGCGCCAGCACAAGTTGCAAAAACCGGCAACCCTTGGCGTACCTCGTAATCGATGACTTCCCACAGCTTCTCTCTTAGCAGCAAGTTAAGCTGCGTTGTTGACTCCCCTCCAGGAAGCAACAAGCCATCCAGACCGGCAACATCTTCTGCCTGCTTGATGAGCTGGCTAGTAAAGCCGGCGGCCTCTAAGGTTGCGGCATGCAGCGTGAAATCACCCTGCAGTGCCAAAATACCAATGCGCACCTACCACCCTCTTGCTGAGAGACGTTCCGACTCATCGAGCGTGGTAATATCAACACCGGTCATGGCCGCGCCCAAGCTCTTCGACGCTTCAACAAGCACATCGTAAGACTGGTAGTGCGTTACCGCCTGTACCATAGCCGCCGCACGACGCTGTGGATCCTCAGAGAGAAAGATGCCACTACCAACAAAGACCGACTCAGCCCCTAGATGCATACAGAGGGCGGCATCTGCAGGGGTTGCCACACCACCAGCAGCAAAGTTAGGTACCGGCAGTCTGCCTGTCTTGGCAACAACTTTAACAAGTTCGAGAGGTGCACCAAGGTCTTTGGCAAGTGTTACACGCATGTCCGGACTAGCAGAACGAAGCGTGGCAATCTGCTCTTGTATCGTACGCAGGTGTTTGACCGCTTCGATGATATTGCCGGTGCCAGCCTCTCCTTTCGTACGCAGGAGTGCGGCACCCTCGCCAACCCGACGTAGTGCCTCGCCCACATCGGTACAGCCACAGACAAAGGGTATGCGGAATTCACCCTTATCAATGTGGTAGCGATCATCCGCAGGTGTGAGTACCTCGCTCTCGTCAATAAAATCAACACCCATGGTCTCTAACATGCGTGCCTCGACAAAGTGACCAATGCGACACTTTGCCATCACGGGAATGCTTACTGCTGCTTTGATTTTAAGAATCAGCTCGGGATCGGCCATGCGCGCCACACCACCCTCTTTGCGGATAAGCGCTGGCACACGCTCCAGTGCCATCACCGCACAAGCACCTGCCTGCTCGGCGATCTTGGCTTGTTCGAGGCTCATCACATCCATGATGACACCGCCTTTAAGCATCTCTGCTAGACCGGTTTTGACATTGTATTTTTCTGCCATGGTTTTGCTCCTATACCAGACTTTCTTGCACTGCCATTGCTGGCTGTTGGTTCTTGCGCAACATTTCACGGAGGACGTTGGCGACAATGCCCACCCCTCTCACAATCCGCTCGGGCGATTCCGCACAGAAGATCAAACGAATTCCTGGAACGTTCCGACCTCTTACCGACCAAACATCGCCACCGGAAATCTTTACGCCACTCTCTTCACACGAGTCGATCAACCTCTCTACATGGATACGATCCGGTAGAGATAACCAGAAGAAAAGACCGCCCTTGGGTTGTTGCCAGTCCACCTCATCAGGCATATTCTCCATCAGTGCCTGTTGCATGGCATCTCTTCGACGACGGTATTCAGGAATCGTCCGCTCAATATGGGCTTGGTAGTAACCACGTTCCATGAACTCAACCAGCAGTCTCTGGAGCAAGAGAGAGTTACCCAGATCTACCAGCTGTTTCATCACCTGGAGTCTTTCTAGTAACTCACCCTTGGGGGCAACGATGTAACCGATGCGTAGCGCTGGGATGAGCCGTTTAGAAAAAGAGCCGAGGTAGATACCATGCTCAGGTGCATAACTCTTGATCGGTGGTGGCGGTGGATCCTCAAAGCCAAACTCAAAACCATAATCATCCTCAATGATCACCAATCCCTGTTGCCTGGCAAAGGCAGCAATTTCTATGCGTCTCTCCCTACTAATGGAGGTTGCCGTGGGGTTACGAAAGTTAGGGATGAGGTAGGCCGCCTTACAGCTGTCAATAACATGGCTCGGCAGGTGGGTCAGCAAGGGTCCGTGATCGTCCGCAGGAAGCGGCAGCAGATGCGCTCCGGCAAGCTTGAAGAGTTGGATACCGCCGTGATAGGTAGGATCTTCCAAGAGCACCTGATCGCCACGATCTATTAGGCAGCGCACAACAAGATCGAGCGCCTGGCTGGAACCACTAGTGATAATAATCTGCTCACTCGTGGTGTTCAGACCCATACCAGCCAGTTCCTTGGCAATGAGTTCTTGCAATTGCGGTAGTCCCGAAGCTGGTGCGTAACCTAATGTCTCACCTGCGCCACTCTTTAGTAGGGCATCCAAACAGTGACGCAGATCTTGAGCGGGCAACAAATCCGCGCTTGGTGTCATGGTTGCCAACAAGATGGGATCGGCAGTTTTAGGGTGTGGCCAAGAGGAGATTACCGGCAATCGCCCAGCCATCTCCGAGAGGGGCTGGGACCAGGGGAGTTCCGCATTCGTGGCTGCGGGTTGCGGTTTTGCCGGCGCAAACTCCGCGTCACTACCGGGGTTGGTGATCACGGTACCACGACCGACGTGGGCGCTGAGATAGCCGAGCTCTTTTAGCTGGTCGTAGGCCTTAACCACGGTGTTGCGATTCAGCGCCAGCTCCTTTGCCAGCTGGCGTTGGGTCGGCATGAGGCTTCCTGGTTTAAGCGTGCCCTGCCGCACTCCCTGAACCACCTGCTGAACAAGCTGCTCATACACCGGACGGCTGTGGTCACGCTCAAGAACAAAATATTGGCTCAATACAGCTTCCATATATCAAGTAGACCAATTAAGAGACCAATGAGGAATTGGATTTTTTTAGTCACGCTTTTCCTTGATGACAAGGAAAATTTTGCAAAATTCACCCAACCTTAGCTGATTGGACTATAGATCAATATAGGATCAGTTTAAATTTCAGTTTGACCTTTTATCAAGCAATTGATAATTTGTCTTGACTTTTTATCATTTTGATGATAAAAAGTCATCATGCGGATCAAACAACGGTACCTGGAGAATCAAGTTGAGCAAGACGCCCTTGCTGCAAAAAAGATGGCCTTCATCAGCGGTCCACGGCAGGTGGGCAAGACCACCCTAGCTAAAAACCTTCTCAAAGTTGAAGCTAATTACTTCAACTGGGATATGACAACCTTTCGCAGAAAATGGGCCAAGGATCCAACTGCTATTGTTCATAACCTTGGCCCCGGCCCGGTGGTTCTCGATGAACTCCATAAGTACAGATTTTGGAAACGCTCCCTCAAGGGGCTTTACGATCAGTTTGGAAATCATCTCCCCCTTATTGTCACAGGCAGTGCAAGACTAGATCTCTTTCGTAAAGGCGGTGACTCATTACTTGGTCGCTATTTACCCTATCGATTGCACCCCTTTTCCGTTGCTGAGGCCAAAGACCCTAAACATCCTGACGAGTTGGAGCCGACAAAAAGCCGTTTTCCATTAAAAGACCTTCTGCGTTTCAGTGGTTTTCCAGAACCGCTATTAACAGGAGATCAAGGCAAAGCTAGACGCTGGTCTCGCCTGCGGATGGAGCGAATACTGATGGAAGATGTTAGGGATCTAAGAGCAGTAGCCAATCTCAGCCAGCTGCAACTCATGGTCGATCTCCTACCAACCAAAATTGGTGCACCTTTATCATTAAATTCACTTAGGGAAGATTTGGAGGTTGCTTACGGTACAGTACGCTCCTGGATACAACTTTTAAATAGTCTCTACATCATCTTTTCTATTCAACCCTATGCAAAAAATATCAAACGGTCTCTGAAGGCAGAAAAGAAGATTTACCTATTTGATCCGCTTATGATTGAGCAAGAGGGGGCAGCTCTTGAAAATACAATAGCACTCCATTTACTTAAAGCATGCCACTATTGGACAGATACGGCGCAAGGACATTTTGAGCTATTCTACGTTCGCACCAAGGAAAAGGAAGAGGTCGATTTTTGCATCTGTAGAGATAAGAAAGTTTGGATGCTCGTGGAATGCAAGAGTAGCGATATTCACATTAATCCTCATTTGATTAAGTTTACACGGCTCTTGAAACCACGCTTCGCTTTCCAGGCTGTTCGGAAAAAGGGATTTGATCGTCAGAACCTTGCCACCGGTATTCGCATCATCGATGCCGAGAGATTCCTCTCTATGCTCGTGTAACGGACTCTTGTGATCGTAAGGACCTACAGTGCTCTTGATTTTAGTGTCTCTGTAGACCCGGAAACTTGGAAGCTACTGCCAACTTCGAGTCTCCCACTGCAAAGGCGACGGCCGACCCCTGCCGATCATCACCGTCGAACAGTACACGCCACTACAGATTTTTCTCAAGAAGGGGTTTTGCTGTACCTTTTAGGAACCACTCTGCTGCCACTCCTCGGGTGTTAAGGTCTTTAAGGCAAGGGCGTGGATGCTCTGTTTGAGTTCCTCGCCTAACACCTGGTTCACAGCGCGGTGGCGCTCGAGTAGCGTTTTGCCGACAAAGGCGGCCGAGACGATGGTGACCTGAAAGTGGCCGCCGCCGGATTTGCGCGCCTCTGCATGCGTGGCGTGTTTGGCACTCTCATCAATCACCTCAAGGTGGAGTGGCTGAAAGTGTTGCTTAAGCTGCTTTTCTATGCTCGCTTTGGTGGTCATATAAGAACAAGACTCCCCAGAGTAGAAAAACAAGAAAGAGCGTAGCTGCTGCATAACCAAGATGCCATAGATACGTCACCCACTGAGCTGTAGCGCGGGTGATTGCAGCAATGAAAACCAACAGCCAAATGAGACCAAGCGGCCAGAAGCGCTCAAGTAGATCAATAGGCCGGCCCTCCGCATGAACAATGATGTAGCTAGCTGTCCACAGAGCTGCAAGTAGGTAACCGCTCATGAAACTCAAATGTAGTAGGTGCATCTTCTCATGCGGCAAGAGTGCGGCAAGCAGAAAGCCGAGTAGCAGAGCAAAGAGAGAACCCTTGGCAAACCAGCGCAGCAGTGTCGGTTTTGCCAATGGGTAACATCGCCGCCAAGATAGCGCCATGCCAACAACAATAAGCAGCTGTAGCCCTAAACCAACCTGCTGCCACACCGTAGAAGTCATTGCCTCGCACGACAAACTAAAAAGTAAGCCAACGACCAGGAGCCACAACCAAACCGCGCGGCTCGAACTTTGTGCTGGCATAGATTGTTGCTGATCAGAAAGCAGTGGCTGCAGCTGGCTCATCGCCGGCAAAAAGAGCGCTGCCAAACCAATGTAAAATGCCATGGGTGTTGCTTTTATCACCAACAGGTAGGAGTAAGCATAGACAAAAGATGGTGCCGGCTGCAGATCAACTGCCAGCAAACCCACAGCCCCAAGCAACTGGGCGATGAGGGCGAAGCTAAGCCAGACAAAAGCTGTCGGCTGGACTGCTCGAGCCTGGTAGAGCTGTCTTTGTAATAGCACTAACAGCAGCAAGAACTTTAGCGCCATCAAAACGTAGGTCCATGAGATAGCACGAACAAAAATGGTGGCGAATTCACTCAAATAGAGCAAAGCCAAAACAGTGGCTAGCCAGAAAGAAACACTCGGGGATTTTCTTAACGGTTGCAAACGGAACCAGAGTAGACCCGCAGCAAAGGCGCCTAGCAGCAGGCTGTTGGCGCCCACAGCATGAGAGGGGCCAGGATAGCGTCCCCAACCCGTAAAGGCGTAAAGTGTCCAAAAGATAAAAAAAAGTCCGAAAAAGCAACCCAGGTAAAAGAAGATGCGATACGGCTTTGCTCTAAGCAGCATGAAATATTCGGAGCGATCCGCTTACTGGTTTTGATAGATCTTTGCCTTGGGTTTGATCGGCCCCTCTTCAAGCTCGTAGACATCCGCACGCCTCACCGTATCAAACATGGTCAAGCCAATAAACACACCTAAAAAGAGCAGAGCGGTGATAAAGACGGCCATGTTGATCTTGGCGTCGTAGATCAAATGCATAAAAAAGAGCGCCACAAGAATTGCCTTGATCGAAGCAATGATCATGGCAACGATTATGTTGAGCGAACTCACTCCCACCAAAACACCAAAGTCAACCTTAGCAACAGCCACAGTGACAACTGTGAGCACCAGCAGTGCGCCACCTACACCCAAGTAGACCCATAGAGGCGTCACATGATGCTGTTGTTGGTTCTCTGCCATAACCTCAGCCAATCAAATATAGTAGTGGAAAGAGAAAGATCCAAATCATATCGACCAAATGCCAATAGAGCCCGACATTCTCCATAGGAGTATAGTATTCGGAGTGCAGCTGGCGCTTGACGGTCTTCCACAGCACCCAACCAATAGCGCCCATGCCGCCAAGCACATGCAAGCCGTGCAGACCGGTCATCATAAAATAAACAGAGAAAAAGATGTGCGGGTTGTTACCCTCAATGCCCGTGTAGGTGTAAAACTGTCCTGGAAGCTGGCCGAGATGAATCTTGTGGCTGTACTCAAAATACTTCACCACTAAGAACACTGCTGCAAAGGCAAGTGTAGCAATGAGGTAAGCAGCCGATTGCTTGCTCTTGTTCAATTGCACGCAGCGGATTGCCAAAGCCATGGTAACCGAGCTGGTGATCAATACAATGGTATTAAGCGCGCCGAGGGGAACGCTGAGTTCTTTGTTGGCGTTGATAAAGAGCTGTGGATCCCAAGAGCGATAGATGACGTAAGCACAGAAGAGACCACCAAAGAGCAGCACCTCGGTGAGCAGAAAGATCCACATGCCGAGCTTGGCTGCCTCTTGCTGCTGCTGCGGATCCGAGAAGTGATGCTGCAGGTAGTCTGGATGAGCACTGTGTGTTGAGGTAGTTGCCATGCTCCTGCCTAACCCTTACGTTGGTTCCACGACGATCTTGTCATAGTCGTACGGCCCATGCGTCACCTCGGGGGTGGCCTCAAAGTTGTGCGGTGAGGGAGGTGAGGTTGTCTCCCACTCCAAGGTTAGAGCACCCCAAGGATTTTTACCGACAATCCTGCCCTTAAAAACCGAATGCAGCAAGTAGATCGTCATGATCAAAAAGCCAACTCCTAAAATCCACGAGCCAATGGTAGAGAAGAGATGCATAGCTTGATACTGCTCTGGGTAGGTGTAGTAGCGGCGTGGCATGCCCTGTGAGCCCATGACAAACTGGGGTAAAAAGGTGACGTTAAAACCGATAAAGACCAAGGCTGCACAGACTTTTCCCCACACTTCACTGTACATTCGACCAAAGACCTTCGGCCACCAGTAGTGGATACCACCCAAAAGTGCGACCACCGTACCTCCCATCATGACGTAGTGAAAGTGGGCGACAACAAAATAGGTATCATGCAGGTGCACATCAACAGCAAGCGCACCAAGAAAGACACCGGTAAGACCCCCAATGGCAAAGAGAAAGAGAAAGGAGAGCGCATAGAGCATGGGGGTGGCAAAGCTAATGGAGCCTTTATAGAGCGTGGCCATCCAGTTGAAGACTTTAATAGCAGAGGGCACGGCAACAAAAAAGGTGAGAAAGGAAAAGATCATTGCCGCAAATCGAGATTGGCCGCTAACAAACATGTGATGACCCCATACCAAGAAGCTGATAAAGGCAATCGCCAGGCTCGAGTAGGCGATCGCCTTATAGCCAAAGATCTTCTTGCGTGAGAAGGCGGTGATGAGCTCACTGATAATACCCATACCAGGCAAAATCATAATGTAGACCGCTGGATGCGAATAAAACCAGAAGAAGTGTTGGAAGAGCACGGGATCCCCGCCCATGGCTGGATCAAAGATACCAATACCGGCAACCCGCTCCAGCACCAGCAACACCATGGTAATACCGATAACCGGTGTTGCCATGACCTGCAGGATGCCAGTGGCGTAAATTGCCCAGACAAACAGCGGCAACTTATACCACGTCAGCCCAGGCGCGCGGAGCTTGTGGATGGTGACAATGAAGTTGAGGCCGGTAAAGATCGATGAAAAACCGAGAATGAAGACTGCCAGTGCCATGGAAATGACTGCCGTACCGGTCTCGCTACTGTAAGGGGTGTAGAAGGTCCAACCCGTATCGACAGCATTGGCAAACATCGAATAGACGGCAAACAGGGCGCCAAAGACATAGATATACCAGCTACACAAGTTGAGACGGGGAAAGGCGACGTCCTTTGCTCCGAGCATGAGGGGCAAGATGAGATTGCCCAGCGCCGCAGGAATCGAGGGGATGATAAAGAGAAAGATCATGATCGCCCCGTGCAAGGTAAAGACTTGGTTGTAGGCATCCGCCCCCATCATCACCTTGCTTGGACTGATGAGCTCAATGCGGATCAACATGGCAAAAATACCGCCCAAGATGAAGGCCCCCATGATGGCGGCAAAGTACATCAAGCCAATGCGTTTATGATCGGTGGTCAACAACCAGGATTTGAGACCTTTGGGTTCGCTTAGGTAATTGGGTTGTGGCAATGCCTTGTCGTACATACCGCTTTCCTTATGGTTTTAATGATTTGATAAATTCTACCAAAGCGTCCACCTCGCGTTCTTTGAGCAGACTCTGATAGGTTGGCATCACTGGCAGATAACCAGCAACGACCTTAGCCTGAGGGTTGAGGATGGATTCGCGCAGGTAGTTCTCATCGACGGTACGTTTTGAGCCGTCCGTAAAAACGGCTTCGCTACCAAATCGACCCTTAAAACTTGGCCCCTGGATCTTTGTGCCATCAAGACTGTGACAGGTAAAGCACTGCTTTGAGGTATAGAGCTTTTCACCCAAGTCTTTTAAAGGCATGCCGGCACCAAGTGAACCCACAGCCTCTTCAAGCCAACGGTTGTAGTCCTGAGTGGAGACCACACGCACCTTGCCGAGCATGGAGGAGTGCTGGGTGCCGCAGAACTCCGCGCACAAGAGATCGTACTCACCAACGTTCTTCGCTTCGAACCACGCCTGAGTGTAGCGGTTTGGCAGGACATCTTGCTTGATACGAAAGGCCGGCACAAAAAAACTGTGAATGACATCCTGAGAGGACATCAGCAGGGCAATGGGTTTACCAACCGGCACCACCATATCATTGAGGCTGTTCACCCCTTCTGGATAATCAAAGCTCCAAAACCACCGTTGTCCGGTTACCTTTATCTGTAAGGCATCTTTGGGCACAATGGTCAATTTTAAATAGCCACGAAAACCCCAGACAAAGATAATCGCTAGAATCACTGTTGGTACGACGGTCCACAGTATTTCGAGAAAGGTGTTGTGTGAAATGTCCGGGGTGCGCTCAACTTGCTTACCCTTACGCCGAAAACGTAGAACAAAGTAGAGCGAGCAGGCGACAATCAACACAAAGAAGAAGAGGCTGACATAGTAAATGAAATAGTAGAGCGCATCCACCTCATGCGCGAGCGTGGACTCAGCCGGTGGCATCATGAAAGTTCCCTGGTTGTTCATGCACCACCTGTAGCTTGGCGTTTAGGTTGATCTTGTTGCGGCGGCTCCGTGGACCCGTGTTGTTGTCGACGTCGTTCGCGGCCCCAGAATATCGCCAGAAAGAAAATTACCAGCAGCACCATGACAGCGCCACCAAGACGCATGAGGTTTCTGGCAAAGAGCACGTAACCACGCGCATCAGGGTCGTAGCGGTAACAGGTGAGTAAGATCTTATCCAAGGTCGTACCCACCCTACCTCGAGAGGCCTCAACAAGCGCAAAACGCAGGTCTCGCTCTTTGTAGGCAATGCCATAGAGATAGCGCGAGATCGTGCCATCTTCGCCAAGCACAAAAGTGGCTGCTGCATGCGCATACTCTTGGCTTTTCTCATCGTAGTAGTAGTTAAATCCCAGGGCAGCGGCAAGGGCGCGTGACTGACTCTCCTCACCCACCAAAAAGGCCCATGAGTCTGCGCTACCACGGTTTAGATGTTTCAGGTAGTTCTGCTGCTTCATTGCCGCTAAATCAGCGCCTTCTCTTGGATCGATGCTCACCGTGACCATCTGAAAGTCTTTGTCAGGCATGAGTGAAAGCTTGCGGACGGTGTCGCTAACACCGTTGAGTACGAGGGTACAGAGCATGGGACACTCGTAGTAGGCCAAGTTCAACACTACGGGCTTTTGTTGTTTAAAATAATCACCTAGGCGAACGACCTTGCCGGCAGCATTGGTAAATTTGAGATCCAAGGGAATCTTTTTGCCGAGCTTCTCTTCAATACTGACACCTCTGAGCTCGGGTGGATCTTGCTTAACCACTTGTGCTTGCAACGGCTTTAGTGCGCTCAGAGAAACCAACAACAACAGCATAAGAGCAAATACCAAGCTATTTTTTGAAAGGAATATGCTCATGGGTGTCACTTTTGTAGCTGCTTCATTTCAGCTACGAAAGCCTCCTCTGCTAAAAGCCGCATAGCCCGTTTGATGGGAATATGGTAGACACCCTTACTGGCATCCACGACGCCGTAGTTGGATAGCACTTGGGTGTCGCGCGCCTGCAGCTCGCGCAACTCACTTGACTGCGGCTTCAACACCGCCTCAAAAACCACCTCCTCTGTGGTTACAAGGAAGTAATCGTTAAGACCAATGAGGCAGACAACCACAAAGGCGGCGCTGAGAAGCGTCCATAGCAACACCTTAAGAAGGTTGACATCGCGTTTTTCATAGCCGGCATGATTATTTTTATCGTTCTGCAACATTACCTACTCACGCGTTCTCAAAATTTATCGACGCCTGCAGTTTGGGGTCATTACACGGCACCAGCGCCTGTGCTGTTAGCCGACGCCAAAAATACCATAGTGTCACCCCTCCTACAGCCAGCATCGAAGTAAAGTCCATCCAGGAGATATGTATGCCATGATGATGTAAATTGGGAAACACCAGCCAGTAGAAGTCCACCCAGTGGATAAAGAGCATCCAGCAGCCCATAAACGTCATCACCTTGAGGTTGCGCTTGGCCGCACGGCCCAGAAGAACCAAGAAGGGCAAGACAAAGTGACCAAAGACAATGAGCAGGCTGACATACTTCCATGAGCCTTGCCAGCGATGTTGAAACCAGATGGTCTCTTCAGGGATATTGGCATACCAAATGAGAAAATACTGCGAAAAGGCAATGTAGGCCCAAAACACCGTAAAGCCAAACAGCAGCTTGCCAAGATCGTGGTAGTGCTCCACGGTAATCGTCTCCTTTAGTATGCCCTTTGTGCGCAACATGAGAGCAAACAGAGTTACAAAGGATATCACCGCCAACACCGTGCCAGAAAAGATGTAAACTCCGAAGATCGTCGAAAACCAGTGAGCGTCTAAGGACATCAGCCAATCGAAGGAGGCAAAGGTTAAGGTTAGGGCAAACAGCAACATGCCCGGTGCACTCAGACGACGCATCTTATGGGTCTGCTTATCACTAGGGTGATGGTCTTGTGCTAGTGAGATTTTGTAGAGAGAGCGTGCCAGCAAATACCAGATAACAAAGTAGCCGATCGTACGTACGATAAAGAAGCCGCTGTTGAGATAGGGTGCCTTCTTCGCCAGGAGCGCATCCGCGGCAACGGCATCAGCATGGCTCCAATGGTAGAGATCATGCAAGCCAAAGAGTAGCGGTATGAACAACACCGCCAGCGCGGGCAGCGTGGCCATAAGGGTTTCTGGAATACGTCGCAGCACCACACTCCAGCTTGCTCCGGTAAGATGGTGCAGCAGCGTGAAAAACAACCCACCGAGAACGATCGTCCACCAAAAGCAGTAAGCGGTAAGATAGGAGTGATAGAACTGTTTCGAGTTGGTGAAATAACCCACTACGCTAAGCAGCAGGCCGAGAACGCCGGCAGCGAGCATGATCTTGCCAAATCTGCCGACAACCGTGATGCGAAAGGTTTGTGCGTCCATCTTCATGGCGATCCCTCGGTTTGCAATGCGGTGTGCATGGCTGCCGGCACATCCTCCAAGCTGGCATTCTGACTGCGCTGCAACGCCCGTATATAATGGACAATAGCCCAACGATCTTGCACAGGAATCTGGTGGCGATAGGCCTGCATGTTACGAATACCGTTGGTAATCGCATTAAAAAAGTAACCGTCAGATTCACCGCGAAGTCGCGGATCATGAAAGGTCGGTGGGGGTAATAGCCCTCGCTTAACGATGATCCCCTTACCATCACCGACCTGGCCATGGCAGGGGGTGCAGTAAATGTTGTAGCGCTGCTGTCCACGCGTGAGGGTTGCCGCCGTTAGTTTAAGCGGCGCTTTTTTGACAAAAGCACCTGCTGCGTCCACACCACGGTAGAAGGCATCGTCCTCACGCAGATAGCCGCGTGCTACCGTACCTGCCACAGGCTGACGCATGGTCGCGCCGTTGGCAAAGAAGGGGTTATGACTCTGCGCCTTGTACTTGGACTGGTTGTCCATATTGGGATTGAGATGGATCGGCGGCTTCTCGGACGGCCTGCCTTGGTAGCAGCCAACTATAAGAGCTAGGAAAAACAATAGGATAGACATACGCAAATCTTTCTGCTGGGGACGCAGTCGCTCGGCGTTCCGCCGCCTCGCGCTGCTCGGCCCTCGGCGTCGCGGACTATGTATGCATGGATCGCAACGCCTGCGGGACGCCCCATCAGAAAGATTTGCGTATGTCTTTACTTTCGGTTTCAACTTAAACTCTTATTTCGCTTTTCCAAGGATCAGCCCCTCTCGATGACTTCTATATGTTGGGCGCCGAGTTGTCTTAACAAGCTCTTCGTACCCGCTTCATCAAATTGCGGATCTCCAGCCTGCACGCTGATAAAAAAACCATCATCCGATGCCTGTTTAAATCGGCCTGAATTAAACAGCTCCTGGTGCAAACGCGGGAGACGGTTCAATGCCAACATGCCAAACACAGCACCAAAGGCAGCAAACAAAATCGTCAACTCAAAGGTAATGGGGACAAAGGCCTGAAAGCTAAAGAGCGGTTTGCCT
The DNA here is from genome assembly GCA_028277945.1 of Oligoflexia bacterium. GTDB lineage: Bacteria > Bdellovibrionota_G > JANQFH01 > JANQFH01 > JANQFH01 > JANQFH01. Next base: position 62,452 of record JANQFH010000068.1, on the reverse strand, counting down.
GAGATCACCAGAGGGTAATCGATCGCACTGGTCCACCATTGCAACAGCATACCACCCGCGGCACCACTAAAACCACCCAGCAAAACAATCCAGCCAAGCTTAGACTGCTGCAGCCCCATGGCGCGGTCCATCCCGTGTATGGGAAAGGCAGAGTGGCAGTCAAACCGTTTGTAACCAGCCTCATGCAGCGCCTTGGCTGCCTGCAAAAGCGACGCTGCCCCATCAAACTGTGCCAACAAACCATAACTGCTCTGTTCTCTCGCACTCATGTAGACTCTCCTTGATGATGCGGATCTGCCTGGGGTAGCACGCCTTTGACTTCAGCCATGGAAATGAGCGGTAGAAACCGTGCAAACAGCGTAAACAGCGTAAAAAAGAGACCAAAGGAGCCAACGAGGATGAGAATATCCCAAAGCGTTGGTTTGAAGAAGCCCCAACTACCCGGTAGAAAGTCTTGCGACAGCGAGCTGATAATGATGACAAAGCGCTCAAACCACATACCAACGTTGATCAGGATGGAAGCAACAAACATCACCGGCACACTAGTACGCAACCGCTTAAACCAGAAGAGTTGTGGCACCAATACATTGCAGCTCACCATAATCCAATAGCCCCAGGCATAGTGGCCAAAGGCGCGGTTTTTAAACGCCGCCATCTCATAATCGTTACCGCTGTACCAGGCGATAAAAAACTCACAGCCATAGGCATAGCCAACCATCATGCCGGTTACCAACATGATCTTGTTCATGTTCTCTAAATGGCGCATGGTGATGATGTGCTCAAGAGAGTAAAGCTTACGTACGATGACGAGCAAGGTCATGACCATGGCAAAGCCAGAAAAGATTGCGCCGGCGACAAAGTAAGGTGGGAAAATGGTTGTGTGCCAGCCAGGAATGACACTGGTGGCAAAGTCAAAGCTAACCACCGTGTGCACCGAGAGCACTAATGGCGTCGCTAGCCCAGCAAGCAAGAGATAGGCTTTCTCATAGTGGCGCCACTGACGATTGCCGCCATTCCAACCCACAGCAAGGATGCCGTAGATGAACTGGCGGATCTTGCTCTTGGCTCGATCCCGCAGCGTACCAAAATCAGGAATCAAGCCGACATACCAAAAGAGGAGAGAGACGGTAAAATAGGAACCCACAGCAAAGATATCCCACATCAACGGACTGCGGAAGTTGGGCCACATATCCATTTGGTTGGGCAGCGGGAACATCCAATAGGAGACCCAGATCCGACCCACATGGATACCGGGAAAGATGCCAGCACAGATCACGGCAAAGATGGTCATCGCCTCAGCGGAGCGGTTGATTGAGGTACGCCAACGCTGGCGAAAGAGAAAGAGAATGGCTGAGATCAAAGTGCCTGCATGGCCAATACCCACCCAAAAGACAAAGTTGACAATGGGCCATCCCCAACCGTTGGGGACGTTGTTGCCCCAAACTCCAATACCCTCCCAAAAGACGTAACCAATGGCACCAAAGAAAACTAGGGCTATGGAGGAGATAAAACCAAACCAGAGCAACCAGACCAGAGAGAACTTTGCCTCGACAATACTGCTGACCTTCTCGGTGATGCTGCCAAACGATGGGCTGCCGGCAATCAATGGAGCTTCCATCTAAGACTCCAACTCAGGATTAGGGTTGCGCAACTTTGCCAGATAAGAGTTGCGTGGTTTAACATTAAGCTCACCGAGCATCTCATAGTTACGGTTCTGTTGTTTTAATTGAGCCACACGGCTATCAGGATCGTTGATGTTACCAAAGCTAATGGCATCGGTAGGACAAGACTGCTGACAAGCGGTCTGGATCTCACCATCGCGCACAGAGCGCCCTTCGCGCTTGGCTGTTGCTTTAGCGCCCTCGATGCGCTGGGTGCAAAAGGTGCACTTCTCCATGACACCACGAAACCGTACTGTAACGTCGGGATTCTGCGCCAGCTTTTCAACATCGTCATAGCGGTTCGTATAGTTAAAGTAGTTGAACCGCCTTACTTTATAAGGACAGTTGTTGGCACAGTAGCGTGTGCCAATGCAACGGTTGTAGGCCATGACGTTTAGACCCTCTTTATCGTGTACGGTTGCAGCTACAGGACAGACCTGCTCACACGGGGCGTTTTCACAGTGCTGGCACGGCACTGGTTGGTGGGCGACACTCGGCTCATGCAGATCACCCGAGAAGTAACGGTCAACGCGGATCCAATGCATCTCTCGTCCCACAGCCACCTGCTCTTTACCGACGATGGGAATGTTGTTCTCGCTCTGACAGGCTATGGTACAGGCATTACAACCAATACAGCTGTTCAAATCAATCGCCATGCCCCACTGGTAACCCTCGGTGTAGGATGGTTCCTTCCAGAGTGATTTTAACGGTGGGTGTTCGACCAACTTGGCGGCAAAGTTGGGGTTTTCGCGGTAGTCTGCTAGCGTTGCCTCGCGAATCAGTGGCCTGCCCTGCATGCTACCGTGATCTTGAGTTGAAGCAAGTTTGTAGGTGGCACCTGTTTTCTTTAAAGTAAGGCCAACACCATAGTCTGGCGTCTGCACGTCTCGCAGTCTGTAGGCGTTAACACCCACACCATCGCCAACCCGCCCGCACTGGCTACGGCCATAGCCAAGTTCTAAGGCAACCGAGTTGTCGGCACACCCTGGCACAATCCATACGGGCAGCTTAAGCTCGCGCCCTTTGTAATTCAATGAGACAACATCGTGATTTTTCACTCTGAGTGCGGCGGCGGTCTTCGGACTGATGAGCGCGGCGTTGTCCCAGGTGAGTTTGGTAACAGCGTCAGGAAGTTCTTGCAACCAACCGTTGTTGGCAAAACGACCATCGAACAGTTTGGCAGATGCATAGAAGACCACCTCAAGCTTGTCGCTGCTAGCAATGTCTTGCGGGAAGGGGGTCTTTTGCAGTTGGCGTGCAACTGTTGCATAACGAAACTTCGGCAGCGTTGTTGCCGGCTTTTTTACCGTGCCAAACCCATCATGCAGGAGTCGTCGCCAGCGCTTGTTAAAAACTGCTTCGCCGTCGCTACGACGCTGCATCTTTGCAAAGCTCTCTTTTATAATCTCGTAACCGCTGCGCTGCTTACCCGTTGCCAACAGGTGCAAAAACTCTACCCGGCTACGGCTATCAAACAGCGGCTCTATCAACGGCTGCACAACACTGTAGCACCCATCACCACTGCGAACATCCTCCCAGCTCTCGAGAAAGTGCGATTGCGGTAGGTGCCAATGCACAACACGCGAGGTCTCATCACGATAGGGGCTAAAGTGTATGGTATGACCAACCTTTTTTATGAGGCTGGCAAAGTCCATACCTGCTGGCAAGTTGTAGAGTGGGTTGCCACCAAAGATCACCAGGGTATCGATTTGACCACGGCCCATCTGTTCTGCAAGTGCAAGCAAACCCTTGTGGTCGGATGGTGCGGCATCATTCAAAGAGCTGTAAGAGACGGTCTGCCCAACATTGCCAAGCGCCTGATTCATCAACGCGCCTAAGGCGTGTAACAGTGGCGGTTGTCGACGTCCAACGACAATAAGGCTACGACCTCGGTGACGACGCAGCTCTTTTGCCACCACCTGCAACCAACGTGAGTTAAAGGGGTGCACGGCATACTTTTGTAACGAGGCAACCAACTCAGAGGACAGCGCCACCCCTTGACGTTTTAGTTCCAGTAACAACGCCGCCGTAAAAGCTGGAATTTGCCGACTCTGCAGCACCTGGCGGTGATCCGCCATAGCACCGGTCAGGGTGAGCAGGCTTTCGACCACATAGAGCCGGCTCATGTCATCTCTTTCATTAGAGACTCGCCGCCGTTTGGCAAAACCACGGGCAGCGACAATGGCGTCACGCTCGCCAAGCAAAAAATCGGCATCGAGCGACAACACAATATCAGCCTTGTCAAAGTGGTGCTGTGGCAACAATGGCGCGCCATGGACCATTTCTATGCCCCTGTGACTATTCTCATCGCTTACTGGATCAAAGCTCACCCAGGTTGCTTTGGGAAAACGCTGCTGCCATTGAGACTGGAGACGTGCCAACGTCGGTGCATGAAAAGACTCAGCAAGTATGGCAAGACCTTGCCCACCCGATCTGGCAAAATCTGTATAGAGTTGCCGCCACGCTTCCACAAAGCTCGACCAATTACTCTCCATGCCGCCCGCGGCTACCGTACGGCCAGAGGCAGGAAAAGCGCGCAGCTGTTTAGGCTGACGCGCACGATCGGGATCATAGAGCCCGAGGATCTGCGCCTGTAAAAGAGCGCTGGAAGCGCCAGCTGTAGAGGGATGCTGCGGGTTGCCTTCGATCTTCGTCGGTCGTCCTTCGTTGCTCTTGACCAAAAGTCCGTAAGCAGTCAGGCCCATGGGCATGGCCGTGGCATAGTAATTGGCAATACCAGGAATGATCTCCTCAGGTTGTTTGACATACGGCACGATCTTTTCAGCAGGCCGACGACAAGCTGCAAGCCCTGCTAGAGCAAAGGAGGCGCCCATCATCTTGAGAAAGTTGCGCCGGCTTAAACCACTGCCTAACTCAACCGTGCCTGCAGGAAACTCGCGCAGGAGAAACTCTTTGAACTCAGCGCTCTCAGCAAGCTCATCAAGACTACGCCAGTAATCTCTGCCGCCGAGAGGTGCCGATTTCCTATGCGTTGTCATCTTAGTCATCGGTGACACCCTGAACAGTCTTCCGGGGGAGCGATGTGTTTCTGCACGATCATGATTTCCGCTAACTCAAGCTGGTTGGCTGGTGGTTGCCAACCCATCTGCGTGACCAACTCAGGTGGCCTTAAAGAGGCGGCTGGATGGCGGTGGCAATCCAAGCACCACCCCATGCTCAGCGACTCTCGCTGCATCACCACTTCGCTCTGGGCGATGTTCCCGTGACAGCTCTCACAGCCAACGCCAGCTAGCACATGGGCACTGTGGTTGAAGTAGACAAAGTCAGGCAGCTTGTGCACGCGTACCCATTCAATGGGTTTGTCGCTGCTGTAACTCTCGCGCACCGGTAGCAGCTTCTCACTCTCTGGTAAGATCATGGTGTGGCAGCTCATGCAGGTCTGTGTCGGTGGCACGTTAGCGTGCACAGAGACCTCAACATTACTGTGACAGTAACGACAATCAAGACCGAGATCACCGGCGTGCAGTTTGTGGCTAAAGGCAACCGGTTGTTTTGGACGATAACCCACATCCGTATACTCGGGTGAAAAGTAGTACCAGACAAAGGCGACTGCAACGATGGCTGCAACCGCCAACCCAACCACAGAGATAAGCGGAAGATAGTTGGTCCATTTAGGAAAGATCTGTTGCTGCTGCTGCTCCCCCAACTCCCGATCCATAAAAAAGCGCCCCTCGTATACTACTGGAGCCGTGAATTTGCAAAATAAACTATCAGGTTAGTTTTGATTCGCAAAGTATCAAAAGTAAACGGATACCTGACTGTCTACGATAAGAGCGGCAAAGAGACAGAGCAAATAGACGATGGAGTAGCCAAAGAGCCGCCGTTCTAACGCCAGCGTGGCATGTCGGCGTGCCAAGTAAGAGCAGCGGATAAACAACAGCCCCAAGAGCGTGGCCACCACTAGATAAAACCAGCCAGCGGTAAACAAGAGCAGGCTGAGGCTGATGACAAAGAGCGCCACGGTGTAATAGAAGATCTGCTTTAGGGTGGCGCGATCCCCTTTCACCAGAGGCAGCATCGGCAGCTTAACGCGACGGTAGTCCTCTTTGAGACAGAGCGCCAACGCCCAAAAGTGGGGTGGGGTCCAAAAAAAGATGATCAGAAAGAGTATCCAGGGCGTTACCTCCAACCCGCCGGTGGCTGCGGCCCAACTAATCAACGGCGCCATGGCCCCGGCAGCGCCACCAATGACAATGTTTTGATGCGTATGGCGTTTAAGCCAGAGCGTATAAAAGAGGCTGTAGAAGAGCATGGTCAGCAGAGCGAGCAGAGCGCTCAGCAGGTTGAAGATGAGGGCGAAGAGCAGCAGCCCGGCAACCGCTGAGAGCAACGCAAAGCCAAGCGCCTGCGCAGCGCCAAGCTGACCCTGTGGCAAGGGACGACGGCTCTTGGTACGCTGCATGCGGGCGTCAAGATCACGCTCAAAGTATTGATTGAGCGCATTGGCACTACCACCGGTAAGGAAGAGACCGAGCAGCACGAGCAAGAAGTGCCATGGCCGCTGTAGGAGTGAGCCCTCCATACAGAGCGCGGTCGCACCGGTGAGCAGCACCAACAACATAATGGTGGGTTTGGTCAACAGCAGATAACTACGCAACCTTCGCAGCATGTCCCTTCAATTCATAAGTAAGAAAGACTAGGAGCGCAAATAGAATCAAACCAACCATAAGATGGCTGATGGCAAAGCTGAGCGAGACTCGAGTCACCAAGGTGGTAATGCCTAGCACCAGTTGCAGAATGACAATAGAACCAAGCGCACGCAGGCCAAAACGGGCGCGATGGCTAAGCGGCAGCCGTAAGGTCGCAAGCAGCAGAGCAAAAACGGCAGCAGCGGCCACAAAGGCCCACCAGCGGTGGAAGAACTGGATAAGCAGTGGGTTCTTAAAAAAATTCAAAATAATGGGCTGGGTGTTTTCAGCCCACAATTGCTCCCACGCTGGAATCCACTCTCCAGCCATGGTCGGCCAAGTGTTGTAGAGATAACCGGCATGCGAGGCGGCCACCAGACCACCGCTGATGATCTGAGAATAGACCAAAAGCAGCGCCAACCAACTCAAACGGTAGGGCCAGAGAGGGCCGCGCGCTTGCGCAGTCTGCAGCGGTAAAAACAACATCAAACTAGTCCACAAGATCAGGCCAAAAAAGGCAAAGGCAAGCCCCAAATGCAAGGCGACAAACTCGGCTCTGAGATCCAACTTAACCACAATGCCACCGAGAACCGCCTGCACCACGAGCAAAATCAGCATACCCCAGAGCCGTGCGCCTATTTCATGCCGCAGCGGCGGTGAACGCATCGCCTGCAGCAGCAGCACCAAAAAGACAATTCCCACTAAAGCTGCCAGCAGCCGATGCAGGTATTCGATGGCGAACATCTGCTTAAAACGGCGCAGCGACATGAGATCTGTATGCGCACTATCCTGCGGTCCGCTCACTTCCAAGCCATGGATCTGGCGGTAGTAGGTTTGGTATACGGCCAGCCAGCCCTTATCGCTCAAAGGTGGCAATAGGCTGCCCTGGATAAGCGGCCACTCGGGAATCGATAGACCGGAACCACTCAGACGCACAACCCCACCGACGAAGATCAGCAAAGCCACTAGCAGGCTGAGGATAAAAAACCAGCCGCCAAGACGAACTCGTTCCGCCGGAGAGTACTCAACCATCGTTCTCTGTTTGTTGTATCGGTTAAGCAGCTTTGCTCAAGTTAAATGTAGGAGCGGGGACGAAGCCTCGTTGTCGGCAGGCTTTCCACACTTTGCGCCACTGTAAAAGAAACTTCGCCACAATAGCCTGTGGTTGCAGGATGGCCACACCCAACAAAATCGTTATACCACCGAGGATCTCAAGCGACGTAGGGATGTTGCCAAAAAAGAGGTAGTCGAGCAAAAGGGCAGCCACAGGGATGAAATAGCCAACAGCCGCAGCGCGTACCGTGCCCCACTCACGCGTCAGCAGGGTGTAGATATAGTTGGCTAGAGCCGTGGGGAAAATACCGAGGAAAACAATACCGACAATAACCTGCCAGGACGAGGTGATCGCACTCCAACTTGGAACGCCATCGATGGCTAAGGTCAGTGGCAGCAGAAAGAACAGGCTCGCTAGAGTCTGTTGGTAGAGCAAGGCATGGATATTGAGTTTATGGGTTGAAACCAGCCTACGGTTGATGAGCGAACCCATGGCAACGGCGATTACTTCCAGCAGCATGAACCCCATACCGAGAAGCTCCTTGGGTTGACCGTGAAACTCAATCTTGTCGGCAAACACCAGCAAGAGACCACTAAGTCCGACCATAAGACCGCCTGCGGCCTTGGGGTTCAAAGCCCCTCTGCTTTTGCGGCTGCCTAAGGCGAGTAAAAAGACAAACAGCGGGATGGTGCCTTCCATGAGTCCCCCTAGTCCTGGGGCGATGGTGCGCATACCAACGAATATCAAGATGTAGGGTAGCGCCATGAGTAGAATGCCGGAGAGCCATGCTGCTGGAAGACATTTACGGGGAAGCCGTGTTGCTTCTTTTTGTGGATTTCGCTTTATCCAGAAAAGGAGTTGCAGCAGCACAATTGCCAGGAGGACCCGCAGGCTACTGCCCTGCAGGGAGGGAATCGTATCCCCCACGACCTTTGTGACGGAAAAGGTGGCGCCCCAAATCAAGGCGAGCAGGATAAAGAGAATGAGCAGGCCAAGGGATTTTTTTGTCGCTGTTGTCATGAGTTAGCTTTTACACCAGGATATGGTCCTTATACAAGTTATATAAAAAAAGTCCTATAATATGGCCCTTTAAATACTGTGTAGAGCTAGATTAAGGCATTTTTTGGTAGTTATGACATTTTAGTGTCTTATAATGGAACTTTGATGATGGAATGGGATCAAAATTCGCCCTTAGATTTTATAGAGAGCTTTTGATGCCAAAATGTGGTACCTAAAGCCCTGGGAGGACCCATGAGATGACCGAATCTGCAGAGATCCAACAGATGAAAATAACCCTCAAGACGGTGATGAAGCGCAAAAAGCTCAAGTATGAGGACCTTGCCAAAGCGCTCGACTGCTCGGTGACCACGATCAAGCGCATCTTGAATAAGGATGATTTGTCTCTACGTCGCCTCGGCCAGATCTTAGAATGGCTCGGTATCAGCTTTCAAGAGTTGGTGACGCTGGCAGAGGATACCAGTCGAGACACCTATACGACCTACAGCGAAGAGCAGAGCCAATTCTTATTTGACAACCTTGAACACGCCTGCATTTTGGATGATCTGCAATGTGGTATTACTGCTGAAGAGATTGCCGATAGGTTCAATCTGAGTAAAAAGTCCATGCAAAAGTACCTGCTGGATCTCGATAAGATGAATCTGATCGAGTATCACCCTGGAGGACGGGTCAAGCTCTTGGCTCGAGGTTCTTTTCGTATGCGGCGTGGCACCAAGTTCCTCAAAAAAATCAGCGAAAATGCCCTGCGTGTGGCTAGCCAGTTGTCTCTCCATGGCATCGATGGACATTTCAGCCCAAGAGTATATCGAATGTACATTACTAAAATACGCATGCGGCAGAAGAGCTTTGAAAAGCTGAAAGAAGATGTGCTGCAGCTGTTCCTTAGATACCAGAGCCTCTCGAACATGGAGCACGCCACCGAGTCTTCAAAAAATTTAATCCCGGTCTTCTTTCAGTATGTGGTTGCACACTACGATGCCGCCGAAGACATCTACGAACTCCCGAGGAACTTTGACTGATTTCTTATCAAGGCATGATGAGTAATTCAGCCAATGCAGCGCCCTTAGGGATTCTGGTCTGTAACCTCGGTACGCCGGAGCAGCCTACACCCAAGGCTCTACGTCGCTACCTCAAGCAGTTTCTCTGGGATCGCCGCGTTGTCGACCTACCACGCCCGTTATGGTGGTTGCTCCTGCACGGCATTGTACTGCGGACGCGACCAAGAAAGAGTGCTGCTGCCTACAGTAAAATCTGGACGCAGGCAGGCTCTCCCCTCTTAGTCATGAGCAAACGGCAGACTGCCGCCCTGGGTAGAATGCTGCGCACTGAGCTCAACCAACCTTTTCACATTACCCTAGGCATGCGTTATGGCGAGCCTTCGATTGCAAAGGGGCTCCAATACCTCCAGCAGCAGCAGTGTAATCGCATCGTTGTGCTGCCACTCTACCCGCAGTATTGCGCCGCAACCACGGCCTCTAGTTTTGATGCAGTATTTCAGGAACTGCAACAGTGGCGCGTGCTACCCAGCCTACACACGATCACGAGTTACTTTGATCATCCAGAGTATATCCAGGCGCTGACAGCAAGCGTTCGTGACTGTTGGAAGCAGTATGGTCGTGGGGAGCGACTACTATTTTCATTCCATGGAATTCCAAAGCGCTATGTTGAGCTTGGGGATCCCTATCGCGGTCAGTGTGAACGCACAGCGGAGTTGGTGGCAACAAGTTTAGAGCTCAATGAGAGCGAGTGGTTGGTAGCATTTCAGTCACGCTTTGGTAGGGAGGAGTGGATCAAGCCCTACAGCGATGAAGTGATTCCACAGCTAGCCCAACAAGGCGTACAGCGATTGGATGTCATGGCACCTGGATTTGCCGCCGACTGTTTAGAAACACTAGAGGAGATCGGCATGCAGTATCACGATCTCTTCCTCGCCTATGGCGGTCAAAAGCTGCGTTACATCCCCGCCCTCAACGATCGCCAAGAGCACATCACCATGCTCAGCAAGCTGATTCTCACCCAACTGGCGCAGGAAAAACCCTTGACGCAAAGACAAGAGGTGGTTTATTCGAGATAGCCGATGTTAAGCAAGAAGATGCAACAGAGCCTGAACGAGCAGATCAACGTCGAGCTGTTCTCAGGCTATTTTTACCTCTCTATGTCTTCCTACTTTCTTGGTCTCAATCTAGAGGGTTTCGCCCATTGGATGCGCATGCAGGCTCAGGAAGAGCTTGGTCATGCCATGAAGTACTACAACTATTTAAACGACCGAGGCGCTAAAGTTCTGTTTAAACCGATTGAGGCACCCCCCAGTGACTGGAAGTCGCCGTTGCACGCCTTTGAAGATGCCTTAAAGCATGAAAAAAGGAGTACCCGCCTGATCAACGAACAGATGGACCTAGCCATCAGTGAAGGGGACCACGCCACCCACTTCTTTTTAGAGTGGTTTGTCAACGAACAGGTGGAAGAAGAGTCCTCTACAAATGGCATCTTGCAAAAACTCAGACTGATCAGCGATAATACCTCAGGCCTTTTGATGCTCGACCATAATGTGGGTCAGAGGGCTTCAGCGACATCTTAATATAACGTCTTTTTTGGATACAAGGTTATGCCAGAGGTTCTCTATGGTGTTGCGGTTGCTGCAATCACCCTATTAAACCAAATGAGCCCCTATCTTCTCCTGGGGTTGCTGTTTGCTGGGCTGTTGCACATTTTCTTCTCCGTAGAATGGATATCCACCCACCTAGGCAAAGCCAATGTTGGCTCGGTAACTAAGGCCGTGCTCTTTGGCATTCCCCTACCACTCTGTTCCTGCAGCGTTATCCCTGCTGCTGTCTCACTGCGAAAGATGGGCGCCAGCCGCGGCTCGGTGATCAGCTTTCTCATTGCCACACCCATCACTGGAGTTGACTCGATCTTTGCCACCTATTCGTTGCTTGGCTTCTTCTTTACGGTATACCGCCTGCTGGCATCGGCCATCGCTGCGTTCGTGGCAGGCCTGCTTACCAACCTTCTTACAATGGCAACGCCTCAGAGTGGTGAAGACCAGACATCAGCTCCAAAAAGCTGCCATGATGCTGTAGGCGAGGCGCAAACCTCACACGGACGACGGACCCTTGGCGAACTCTTCCACTACGCCTTTGTCCAACTCTTAGGAGAAATTTGGAAACCCCTATTCATCGGCGTACTAGTTGGTGGTCTTATTACCTATGCCATTCCGGATCATCTCATTACACGCTACCTCGGTAGCACTTGGCAAGCCATGCTGGTGATGTTGGTTGTTGGTATACCGATGTATGTGTGCTCAACCGGCTCTATTCCGATTGCCGCAGCGTTGTTGCTAAAGGGCATGAGCCCCGGAGCTGCCCTTGTCTTCCTCCTCGCCGGCCCAGCAACCAACGCCGTGACAATTACCGTGGTCGCCAAGGATCTCGGGAAAACGGTAGCTGTTATTTATGTGGCCACCATTGCCGTTATGAGTGTTTTGCTGGGCATTGGCATGAATGCGCTGTTCTTGCATTTGGACTGGCAGGTTACCGAAACCGTCGCGCCCATGACCATGCTACCCAAGTGGTTAGAGTGGCTCTCAACTGCGACACTTCTTCTTGCCACCCTATGGCTACTTCTGCGACAGAAGCGTAAATGAGTTCTGGTCTACTGCTGCACTTGTCGCAGCAGCTCAAAGAGTCTATTCATGCGTCGATTGATCGCCTCGTAGTCAGCCTGTTCAAGCAGGAGATTGATCTCCTCAGACTCGCGATCAATCTGTTCTAGCACGGTACCCTTAGGTTTTATCACTTGCAGTAGGCTCAACAACCTAGCGTTTTTTTTAGTAATAAACTCTTCATCAATCTTCACACGCTCAAGGTCCTGTTCTAACGAGCGTAAGAGACTGGCTGTGGTTTGAAAATCCTTTGCCTGCATATACTTCCTTATTCTTTGTAGTCGGTTATCACCGTCAGCAAGGTCCTCGATTAAAATACTTCTCTGTTGTAAATTTTTAACTAACTGATTGTAACGCGACTGCATCTTGTCTCGAAGCCTTTCATTGGGTGAAACCTTGGGCTGGGCTGTGCCCAGCTTCTTTTTCGTTGGTGGAGGCTTCACAACCGTAGCCGTCTTCTCTGGCTGCATATCAAAATAGAGTACGAAGCGTCTCTCATCCTCCTGCTGTAACGGCCAGCAGCCGACAATCAGCAGAACCAAGACACTCATGATATAAAAACGCATAATCCTAAATAGACTGCTCATCTTTATTGACAATAAAAGGGTTTTGAAATTTGCACACGGTGTTCCAAACACCCATTCCTATGCCTGTTAAAAAATCTTCACCCACATCAGAGGCCTTAATCTCTTTTCGCGACAGTGACCACTTTTTATCCCCATTAACGTAGCCATTCAGAACGCTATCGAACACCTCGATGGTTATTTCATACCAACGATCCGTTTTGATACTCTCTACATACTGGGTGGATTTATAACCCGCGACTTCAGATCGGCTGTTGTTCCAACCACCCAAAACCCATACCAGGCCATGATTGTCACATTGGAAGAGAACAACAAAGCCATCAGCACCACTGATCTTCTTCGCCTTTAGGCGAAATACATACTGTTCAAAGTTGAAATCGGTGCGAACAAGGCTAGCACGCCATGGGTTAGCCACAACGAACTCGTTAAAAATATACCATTCGCCCGATCGCTGCCAATTATCCAAACCCTCTTCTGTTAACATGGGGAGCCACCGTTCACTGTTGACATGTCGGGGCTGGCTTAGGGAGATGACCTCGGTTTGATCGGTCGTTAGAGAGTCACTCAAAAGGTCTACTTCCTCTATCTCCGCAACAGATTTCCTGCTAGAGGATGGAATAAGAAGGGCCAGCAGCAGTACTAAAACAGAGAGCACCAAGAGGCCTTGCATAGTCCATAAGCTGAGCTTTAAGCTGCGATATCCGGGCATGACATAGCCCATCTTGATCACTGCCTGTATCGGCCTTGTAGGTAGCTGCTTATCGCGGAGTTCAATCCGTAACACATCAAATCCTAAAGTCATGCCTCCCTGCTGATTCTGAAATAAGGTCTTTGCCAGTGCACTGAAGTTTTCTTTTAACGCTCTATCTGCAATTGAGAAAGGAGCTTTGGACATCGCCTCAGCATTTACGGCGCTGGTCAAAAAACCACTCAAGTGGTTGTGAACGATGATATAGCCGATCTGCGGATCCACCTGGAGCATAGCCTGTAAGGCCGCATCTTCGATGGGTTGGATCCTCTTGATGTGGGTGGCAACAATACCGGCAACATTTGGCACCGCCTGTTCCGATAGATTGCGCCACCGGATCTGATGGCGCTGTTCAACCTGCCTAAGGCCAAAAACAACCATCCCGTTTAGAACAACAAGAAGTAAAAGGAGTCGTCTCCATTTCCGTGGTTGGCGCCGCATGGACTATATGAGTAGGCTAGACCTATAACATACTATTTTTTAAGAATATTTTCAATCGTATGCACGCAGGCCGCTAAACGGTTGTTGTCGTTAACCTACGAATGATCTCTTTGCTCGATTGATCCAAGTAAATAAAACGGATATCCATTCCCCGTGACGGATGACGAGATTCGCCATTGCCAACATGGACTCGCTTCACTTCTCCTTTGCCACAGATTAAAGGAGCGCCATCGGCAAGTCGAAAATCCAAGTCCACTTTGGTTCCCACTGGCAGCAGCTCTTCGGCTGGCAGGAAAAATCCTATTTTGGTTAACTTTTCTCCAAAACTCGCAGCAAACTCCTGTAGCCTTGAAAACTCTTGTCGCAACTTTACCTCTTTGTCTTTTTTCTCCTTCCGCGGGGGTGGCTCAGAACTAAGCAGGACCTCTTCCGCCGAGTTTGTGTCGACCCCAGAATCTCGAAACCGTACATTGGTCGGTACCTTATCGACATCGTTATCCTTATCGTCATCCGCTGACTCCTCTGACTCCTCCTCCGTATCCTCACTTTTCCCCGACGTCGTCAAAACGTCGACAGCAGGCGATTTGACATTAGTTTTTTCTATCCAGTCAAAAATAGTGTCGATAGAAGATTGCAATTTGCTGAGTTCCTTTTTTTGATCTCGCAACTGATTGGCAAGCTGGATTACCTGAATGCCTTCATCATCTAAATCGCGACGTAACCGCCTCAACTTAAAGGTGCTCCAAAACAAAGCAAAAGCCACGACCAAACAGATTGCGATCGCAGTAAAAATTACCGTTCCGACACCAACCATGTTCTAACCTCTAGCAAACTCTGCGAGTTCCTCGTATCAGCTTTTTCAACACGCCTGTCACCATTTGTCACGTAAAAACAGCGCCCGGGAGGACAAAAACCTTGCATTTTTGGTAAGTTATGTCAATATAGGCAGGGCCAGCTCGTTAAATTTTTTCGTTGTTCCAACTTGTGGATAGCGCTGTTGCCACATTTTTGCACCGTGTTCATAATAACAGCGGGAGTAATTCAGTGGTAGAATGTCAGCTTCCCAAGCTGGACGTCGCGGGTTCGAGTCCCGTCTCCCGCTCCAACCTCTAGTGACAAGCTAACGCTATGAAAATAAAACGACGACGACGCGTACTCTTGTTCAGCATAGTTATTATTAGTATTGCTACAGCTGGATTTTTTCTGCTCAAGCAACACTTTGCCTATCAATTAAAGCAACTCATCGCTCGCACTCTTGCAAAACAAGTGGAGGGATCTGTATCTATCGATGGCCTGACCATTTCTATGGCACAGCCGACCATAGAGATTAACGGCCTCGAGGTTTCAAGCGACAAATATGGCATTTCCGAATTCATTGTAGATCGTGCCAAAATTAAGTTTAGTCCCTTTCCTATCTTTTTTGGGAAAGTTATTATCTCAAAAGTTGAACTTGGCGATACTCGGATGCACCTACGATACCCGTCGCTTGCTCTAGGCCTAAAACAACAACGATCGTTACAGAACGTCATACCACGAGATATACAACTTTTGCAGTTTGTGGTTGAGCGTGCAAGTTTACAAAAAGGAACACTAATCATCGAGGAACAAGATCGAGATTGGCTGGTACAACTGAACTTAGGTTACGTAGAAACCGAGCTTGCCAAAGGTGGCCATGTTAAAGTCAATCTAGAAGCAGATGGAAGTATACAGACCAAAAGACAATTTGGCCTGTCCGAAATGTTACCTATCCGTTTATTACAAGCACGACTGCTTTACCACCGAGAAAGGCTGGCGATCGAAGCGTTAGATCTACAGGCGCAGGGTCTGCGCCTAGAGACTACAGGGACGATCTATCCACAGCTAAATCTTGGTGTCGAGGGAGAGACGGACCTTGCGATAGTATCAGCAAACAGACAGACTACCGGGGAAATACAGTACAAAGGACAAATTAGCGGCAGCACAACCTACCCGAAAATAAAGTTTAACGTTAAAGGAACCAATATTCGACACAACGCTTTCTATTTAGATAACTTCAATATCGATTGTGCTTTGTCTCCAGACAAAATCCGTCTCGCCAACTTAACCATGCAACAGGAACAGGGCTCCATTCGTGCTAAGGGCAGCTGGGATCTTGTCAGTGGTGATGTCCAAACAAAAACAACGCTAAACAAGTTCGATCTATCAACCATGCAACCACTTATCCAAAGGTTTATGAAACCAACGCTGGGACTGCAGGGCCATCTCTCTGGGAATATTCTTATGACTGGTAAATCTGTTGGCCGCTCTCGGCAGAGCTCTTTCACTGTAGATCCACGGCTTTCTACGAAAAGCCTGACCATTCAACATAACGGAATTGCGGCTACCCTCACCGACTTTTTGCTTGATGGTGAAATAACTATGGACGACCGCCTTAAAAGGTGGGCTGTCAAAGATGTCATAGTGAAATCAAACGAGCTACAGCTGTCGACAAAAGGATTTTTCGACAAAAATAGTCGACAGATCACACTAAGCGGAGCAATACACGATCTATGGCACCAGCTACTTCCACATTCACAGGCCATCCGTGGCAGTGTTGGAGTCGAAGCCAACCTCTCCCATGACGGCTCGTCGCAGACTGGAGAAATACGCATAGAAGGGCAAGGCCTCGAGGTCGCCGGCGACAAAACTTGGGATCTGACCGTCCTGCTTGATCTCAACGACTCAGAGATCTTGGCAAGCAAGCTGCGGTTCGGTAACGATCGGGCCCAACTACTTGCAACTGGTCGTTTTGACTATAAGACTAAACGTTTTGCGAAACTCGCGACCGTTCTCAAAGATATTCCAATTTCATTTTTAACTGCCTTCTTGCCTCCTCCCCTTGACAGTAACATTGCGACCGTTCCTAAGAAGACTGGATCTATATCAGCTAATGTGGACCTTGATGGTTTTTACAAAAAGCCAACGGGATCAGCAAAATTGCAGATACGTGACATGCTATTTTTTAATGAGCCATTTGACCTTGTTGACTTCGATACGAGTGTCGATCAAGGCACTTTTGCCCTACGTGATCTCACGCTGATAAAAGGCGAAGGATCCTTGATAGTGAAGGGAACTATAGACTCTTCGACGAAGGAGCTAGATCTCAACGTCACCTCTCATGGCCTTAGAACCAATACAATCCATCATATCAAAAAGTGGGTCCCCGAAGACCATCAGTTGCGAGTACAGGCCTCTCTGTCAGGCCCGTGGTCCAATCCAGATATCACAGCTGAGAGCACTCTTCTCACCATAGACGCAAAGCCTATCCTAGTTTCAACTGTAAAAAAGGACAAAGAAAAATGGGTTATTCGTACGGATTTGAAAACAAATCGGTCCTCTTTTATCGTTAACCTTGGAGACGAAACCACACTGCTATTTAATCTTGAAGACTTTAATCCATTTGGTTTTTTTAGAGAGCTCGGACGCCTTCGTAATATAGGACTTGACGCTCGACTTCAAGGCAGCGTTAAACTCTCGAAACCAACAGAGCAGAAGTGGGGCGGTAGAGTAACTCTTGATTCTTTCGATATTACTCACGATGGAGCGATTCTTACCGAAAACTCTAGTCTTGGTTTAGTAGTTCAGGATAGCCTTGTATTTATCGGTCACTGCCTACTGTCAGGTGATGCGGTCAATCTCAACTGTACGGACGAAAATGAAATCAACGGATCGATTGATTTGGAAACTGCGGCCAGGCTGTTCCGTTTCATACCACGGGCCGAGGGGTCAATCCATGTTAGAGCGCAAATCTTAGGGCCTTTAAACCGATTCAATTTCGCCGGTACAGCTCTCCTAGAGAAAGGGATCATCACTTTAAAACACTTCCCTACCCTTTTCGAAGACCTACAGATTAACGCCGAGTTGCAACAAGACAAAATTGTTGTAAAAGACTTTTCGGCTACCGCAGGTAACGGCAACGTAAAGGGAGGTGGGGAAATCCACTTTCAAAAGTGGCAACGAACCCTCTTTGATTTGTTTGCGAAAGCAGAGTCAATTCCTACCTACTTCCCGGAAGACTTCCCCGCAGTCGTTAGTGGCAGTGCAAAATTCTCTGGGCCCGATAACGCTGCAGTGTTTGAAAGCGATCTAGCAATCGAAAGACTACGCTATAAAAAACGCTTCGACTGGCGCAGTCGCTTTCTTTTTGTTGACAAAAAGAGACCTGCCATTTCCACAGCTCTCATTTCAGAAAACAAAAAGAAAACGAGAGGCGTAACATTTAGATTGCGTGGAGAAGCCAAGGAGCCGGTAATCTCGATTCAGAACAACGCTGCCGATGCTCGCTTGACGGGTAGTTTTACCATTCTCGGCAAGTATCCGGTAGTTGGGTTGCAAGGCGTGTTTGATGTTGACTCAGGGACTATCGATTTCAATAATCAAGAGTTTGACATCGAATCAGGAACGATCAACTTTCGTGGTCCAAAAAACAGAACTCCTTTGGTCGATGTGTATGCCAGCGCGCAGATTGATCAATATACGGTTACGATCAACTTACATACGGTAAACGACCAACTCCAAGTCGATATGAGCGCAACACCGCCGCTGGAAGAGACGGACATACTTGCCCTGCTGACTGTCGGTAGCATTAGCGATTCTTTTGGCGACACAACAGCTCAGACCACAGGCCTTACTGAAGGTGTAGCAGTAGGAATTGTCAGTGGAACGCTTCAGGAAAAAGTTGAGCGTATTGGCATTATAGACACGTTCCAAGTCGTGCCAGATTACTCGCAAACCGATGAGACGAGCGAGTTACGAATTATGCTAGGAAAAGACCTGACAAAAAACCTTAGAATCATCTATTCGACGGATCTCTATAATGTTGGTGCGGACCAGGAGGTTCGATTAAATCAAAATATCAAACGAAACTTTTCGATTCTCGGTGTGGTGAAAGATCGAGAGGCAAACGACAACGTCGACTTTGGAGTGGACCTTGAATTCAGCCTGGATTTCTAATTACCGATCACTTATTGCCAGAGCCCTGATCACCTGCACGGCCATTCTTTCGAATTCTGCCGAAGCGGAGGCCCCTGTCAAAGACCTGGCGGAGGAGCAAATTCCAAAGAAGTTTGCGAAGTATTCCGTCTCCTGTGGTGATAGGAAATTGCTTGAAGTTGTTAACGACTACCTAGCAGATAGAATCCATCAGCCCTTTACCAAAACTGAATTTGAGAGAGCCGTCTCTGTTCTCTCTAAAATCGACGGAATCCAAAAAATCGATTTGCTGGTACAAAATCAGGAGCTTATTGCGCGTATCACCCCTTTGGAGAGACTACGGAGTGTTCGCGTTTCAGGCAATAACCATTTTTCTGCGTCGACCATTCTCTCTGCCATAGATCTCCCTGCGGAGAAAACGCAATATCTTGGTGATCTTGATAGTTACCGGCAGGCCATTCAGAAACTCTACTTGGAGTCGGGCTTTCCTAACGTCGAGGTCACATTTGAACTAACTCGATCCTCCTTATTCCCGACGCCTGAACTGGCAATCGACATTCAGGAAAATGAGCCGCTGGTTTTCAGCGATCTGCTGGTTAGAGGCGAATACGCACCATTAAGTACTGAAGACATTCTCGGACTCCTCGATCTGCGTCGAGGAGAGCATTTTGACCCCACAAAAGTCGACGCAAGAATCGAGCGATTACAACAGAAGTACTCCAAGCTAGGATTTCGCTCTTGCCAAATCAGCAAACCTGAAATCATCAAGGACGCCGACACAAAAAAAATAACCATTGTTCTCGAAGTCAAAAGAGGGCCTTATGTGACAGTAAGCTTTCATGGTGAAAAGTACTTTTTTCAAGATCGCGACGCCATTCTCAGGGAGGTGATCGGCCTGGAGAATGAGAGCAGGTTTTCGCGAGGTTACTTAGAAGAGGCGATAGAAAAGCTGCGAGACTTTTACAGCGAACTAGGCTATCTATTTGCCGAGATTCGCTATGAGGTTCAGCCGGAATCAGCGCAGAAGAACCTCAATATTGTCTTCTTTATAGAAAAGCGCAAAAGAGTTCGAATCCGAAGCATTAAAATTGATGCACCCGCTTCACTTAAGTCAGATCGAGTTCGATCCCTGTTAACTGGCATTGACATTGGTGGCCCTTACTACAGAGCCGGTTTCCGGCGTAGTGTGCGCAACTTGCGTGGGGACCTGCAAGAGCTTGGCTTTCATGATGCGAAAGAAGCAGAGTTTAAGGAAGAGCTAAGCAACAACAGACAGTTTGTCGATTTGATAGTCATTGTCGAGCCAGGACAGCTCTATCGTTTTGGCTCTACGGAAATCCGTGTCAAAGGTGCGTTGAGCCCCGAAGAACTGCAAACGAAATTGAATTACAAAACTGGCAAACCATTTGAGTTATCCAAATATGAAACAAGTATTAGGGACCTGCAAAACTACTGTGTCAATGTTGGCTACAAGTTTTGTCGTGTCGAAGCAATCGCCAAGCAAGATGCTCAAGAGGAACGCAAAAATGTGCAAATTGATGTAGACACTGGTGAGAAAGTCTTCTTTGGCAGTTTTTTTGTTGAGGGGAACCGTCTTACCGACAGGCAGGTGATTCTACGCGAGCTACGCTTGAATAAGGGTGATTCTTATAGCCTTGAAAAGCTTGCTAAAAGCCGGCGTGCCATCCAGCGACTAGGTTTTTTTTCCAGTGTCCAGATAGAGGAGTTGGACTACCATCAACCCAACCAAACCATTGTCTATTTGATTCGAGTTCGAGAGAAAAAACAGCGCAATATTCGCTTTCGGGTAGGATTTGGCTCGGATGAGGGTGCCCGAGCACGAACCGATTTCAGTTACCTCAACCTGGGTGGACATGGCAGAAATGTCTATCTTTCTACAGGGCTGAGCCGTGAGGTTTCGGGAAACATTTTTGAGTGGAGAGTCATCGCAAACTACATTGAGCCCTACCTTCTTGAACTACCAGTCAACGGTAGGGCACAGTTTAGCTTCCAACGCGATGAAGAGGAGTTTGGTAATATAGATAGAACTGGGTTTTTTCTCGGCGTAGAGTACGTAAGGTTAGACTGGTTACAGACATTGGCCAAATGGGAGATTGAGTCACGCAAACCATTTGATCTGAAAATTCCTGACGAGGACCTAAGTGATTTTGACGAATCTAGACGTCGCTTCGGCTCATTGGGCACGGTTTTCACCCTAGACTTTAGGGATGATCCATTCAATCCACGTTTTGGATACTTGGGGCAGATAACCACAGACTTCTTTTTAGAGGCGGTGCTATCAGAAGAGGAATTCTATCAGGTCTTTTCCCGAAATAGCTTTTACCTACCTATTTATCAAGAGATTGGCTTCGTATTATCACTAAGGTTTGGTTTTTCTGCTACTTTTGGTAGTACGGCAGCAGCAGGTAGTACGGCCATCCCTGTAGAGAAACGCTTCCGTCTTGGCGGAAGCCAGTCGCTACGCGGTTTTAGTCTTGACAGTGTAGGAGGTCAAGGGCCTAATGAACCGGCGTTGAGCGGTGACCAGCCAGCACCAGGAGGTAACAGCGTTTTCAACTATCTGGCTGAGATCACTGTGCCGCTGGCGTTAGGGTTTCGGCTCGTTGGTTTCACAGACGGAGGCAATGCTTTTGTTAGCAATGGAGACTTCGATCCAACGGATCTTAGACATTCGGCTGGCGCCGGCCTGCGCTATATCACGCCAATTGGGCCACTGCGTTTGGATTTTGGTTTCAAGTTGGATAGACGCACTGGAGAGAGTCTTGGCGAGGTTCATTTCGCAGTTGGGCTGTTCTAGAACACTCCTCAATATTGCTGCTTTGCTCTTTGCTGCCCAGCTCTTAAGTGGCTGCGAAGCTGACTCAACCTTTGTGTTTAACCCCGACAACCTCCACGGTCCTCTTGGCATTACTATCGTCCCAACTGCTAACATCGCTCTCGTCGTCAGCACCAACTTTGACTTTGCCAACTCGGCCTCGGATCCACAAGAGCCGGGCGGTGCCATTCACGTGATAGACCTTACAACCAATACGCTCGTCCCGGCAGCGACTGTGCAACTTCCAAATTTCGGTGGTCAAATCAGCGTGGATGTTGCTAACAAAAGAATTTTTGTCGCCGACCGTGATAACGATCTGCTGCGGATCTATAAATACGATATCCCAGGTACAGATGGCAATCTCATCTCCATAGCCCTTGAGACAACTTTGGAAGTTGGCGAAGACCCTTTCTCCCTACTGTTGACAGCACCAACAGGTACAGCGTTTAGAAAGCTCTTTGTGGCCAATGTCTTCACCGATGACCTCTCCCTTATCGATGCAGACTCTCTTGAAATTGTCGAATTAAATCCAGAGGATACTGAATCCGAGGCCTTGCCTCTGAACGAAATCAGCATCGGATCTATTGATTTCACCAACCAACTGATCAGACCCAACCGGCTGCTTGCCTTCGGTAGCGATGATCTAGCGTTGCTGTCGGCGTCGGCAGCGGGACTGATTTACGTTATAGATACGAAAAACAATGCGTTTGAAGCCTTTATCGATTTGCTTGAATTAGATATATCACCACAGTTGAATGGTCTCGCTATTACCAATGAAAAACTGGTATATGTCGCCAGCCACGGAATTCAGGGAGTCGTGGTTCTCGACTTAAGTACGCTCAGTGACAATGGTATTGATAATGAGGTCATCGAGCCATCTATTATACAGACAATCCCGACGGGTAGCGACATTGAAGCCTTAACTCTCTCTCAAGACGGCAGCAAAGTATATGCAGCCAGTTTTACTGACAATTCTGTGCTCGTCCTCGCAGCAGCAACCGGCTTCGTCATTAAGGAAATCTCGGTTGGCCAAGGACCTACTGAAATGGCGCTCACGGATGATGGCAGCAGGCTTCTAGTGACTAACTTTCTTTCCGATCAGGTTAGCGTCATAAACACGACTACAGACACGTTGGAGACAACGATTGAGTGATGCGGTGCTTAGCTAACATAGGCTATTGTTCTGTACTCGTCTTATCGATGCTATTGCTATCCAGATGTGGTCCCTCTGCTTCAGACACGGTACAGAACTTTGTCAGCCCCAATAAAATGCTTATCGCCTCTACCGATACTGTCTTTGACGGGTCTCAAAGAAGGCTCGGCTATGTAACAAATTTTGCCTCTGGAACCATCACCTTAGTAGACGTGCGTGAGAAGAGTGTGCTTGATAATGATGAGCAATTTGATAGTGCCACAACACCGATTACCGTCGGCGGGAACCCGACTGACATTTTTGAATGGCGCCCTGACGACCTTGCCGATGATACGGTTTACAAACTCGTTGTGCTTGATCAAAAAAACCAACTTCTTTTCATTATTGATCAAGTTGAAACAACGGTAGAAGAGAAAGCTACGCTAACACATCGCTTTGCAGCACTGGGCAGTCAAACCTTGGCGTTAGCAAGTAAGCCGGTCTTTTCTGATCGCGGCAGGCTCTCTTCCACAACCATATCATCCATTACCACCAACGCCGATACGCAAAATTGGCGTGTTAAAAAGAGTGGTGACGGTCTATGGAAGGTTGAGGGTAGCGTGTCGGGATTACAGAGTAACAGGGCTGAATCTGGGGTGCCCTACAGCAGTGATGACGGCAATGTTGCCTTTACCATATTTGAAGGGGATAGGATCTCAACTACGGACGATAGCTTTTTATTTGGCACGCTCAAAGCTAGTCCACTGCCGCTCAACGGCACGCCTGAAACTGCGCTGTTGATTAACGACACCTTATATATTGGCGATCGAGACGATGCCGAAATTGAAGTCCTCGATCTAAAGAGTTTGACCTTCGCGACTCCCATCGTACTTGATGATGGCTCTGGCAAGCAGGTCATCCCCAGCGATTTAGCAACCGATGGCGAGTTTCTGCTTGTCGCAAACCATGGCGAAGGAGAGTCTATTTTCGTAGTCGATCTTAGCGACCTGAGCGTGACTGCCTTCACAGTAGGTTTTGTCACGAGAGCATTGCTCCTGCCAAGCGAATCCACCATCGCCTATTTCTTACCAACAGACTTGCTGTCGGTCTTTGCTTTTGACCTTGGTACAAACACTCTTTCTACTCCGGATATCAACATGGCAGATTTTCCGCTTGCTGCCGCGTCACTTGTTGGAGATGAGGGCGTTTCCGGCACAGCGCTCATTGCCACTGCAGATAACGCAGTAGATCTTGTCGATCTAGATGCACGGGTACGTGTCGATACGGATGCAGGAGATGACTCTCAATCCATTGTTGGATCGATCAACTTTGATGATCTAGACAACTCTGGGTCGAATCCATCGCTATCTGAAGTCATTGCTGAAACAGGCCCCAAGCAAACCTGGGTCTGTACTTTCGAGGGTGTGGTCGATGGCACGCCTGGAACAGGAGGTGTGGTTGCCGACACACTGTTTACCGATGCTACAGCGACTTTCTCAGCCCAGAAAATTCAAATTGGCGATGCCCTGATCTTGTTTCCAGACAACCCAGAGCTCACCGAGTCACACGAAATTGCTAGCATCAACAGTGATACCGAGCTGGGGCTGTTGACAGCCCCGACTACCCCATCGTCGAACATCCCTTATGTTATTCGTGTCGTCGGTGTCTATACTATGCATGGCTCCGTTAGCGGATTTCAGACAAATCGTATTCAAGAAGGCATTACTGCTACAAGCGACAACCAAGAGATTACACTCTCTATCAACCCGGCAACGGTAAGCACACCAACGACTCAAGGTGATCACTTTTCCTTTACAATACTGCAGGATGGCATCACGCCAATTGATTTAGACGGTACCCTGCCGAGAGATATACAGATTTTCGAACAAAAAGCCTACGTTCTTAACCAAAGTAGTAATGATATTTCGGTCATTGACATCCCTAACTTGAACCTAGAGAGCGGCATCAACTGATTAGGAGCTCATGAGACCTTGCTCAGCTCCCTTCTATATCGACGTATCGAAGTCACAGGAATGGAGTCGCTACCATCGAGAGGACCGGTGGTTGCTCTTCTGCTCGACTCTCGTGCGCTGTTTGTTAGGAAGCAACTCTCTCGTCGCTTCGATTCACTGTGGTGGGTAGAGAATAATAGAAAAGATGGCAAGTCGTCCATCTATGCCCAAGGCTTTGCCCGAAGAAAGTTGCCGCTGCATCGGTACAGCGAAACAGATCTAACATCGGCCTTCAAAGCTAATCTGGAGGCGGGTGCGGCAATCGCCCTGGTTGTACGCCATCCAGAGACACTAGAATTTATTGTCAAGCTTCTGCTCTCTGTTGAAACGGAAAATAAATTGAAACTCGGTATTCGTTGTCTGGTTGTAGCGACTCAGCTTGCAGAAGTTGCTGAATTACGCCCAGACCTATGGCTGCAAATTCGAGAGGTTGCCGACTTTAAGCAGTGGGCAGAAAAATCTACAACAGAGCCCAAAGAAGCTACCATGGGCTTGGCACACCAAGTGAACAAACTGCAGCGTAGCATGCTGCATAAAAGCTTGCCTATACGCAAGGAGCTCATGGTAGAACAGTTAAAACGCCTCTACACCCTTGACTTGAATCAGGAGCGTCGCCCAACTGCCGAGGCACACAGCGACATTGCAGTCCTACTAGAAAGGCTGTCCTCGAGCCATCGCCATGAGACCGTCTGGCGACAAATTCAGCCAAAAGTTCGCCGTTTATCCTACTGTTTAGAGACTCTTGGCATTCGCGAACGCAGCCTAGAAGCACAGCAGCGTCCAGATACCGTTTTTCGGAACATACGAAAGAAACTCGCCCTTAATGCTCTACTTATACCTGCCGCCCTGTGGGGAATGATAAATCACTATCTGATATACAAGCTACCCTACTGGATAGAGTTTTGGCGAGGCAAACCGATCAGCCAGCCGACCATGCTGCAAATCGTCTCCCTGCCCATTTTCTACCTGCTCCAAGTATGGTTTGTTGGCACGGTCTATAATTGGACGGCCGCACTGATCTACCTGATATCTCTGCCCCTATCGATTCTGCCGGCACTGTTACTCGTTGAAAACCGCGCTGTTATTTGGGATAATTGGCAGCTATTAAAACTTTTGAAAACAGACCAGCCCATACGCAAGCAGCTATTACAATGGCGCTGGGAAATTCTGGACACCCTCACCAGCCTTGACAGTCAGGGTGATCATGATCGAGACACTGCAAATCTATAATTCGATAAGCCGAAAAAAGGAGCCCTTTAAACCGCGCATACCGGGAAAGGTCACCATGTATGTCTGTGGACCAACGGTGTACGACTTTATTCATATTGGCAACGCTCGAGCCTTCATATTCTTTGATGTCGTTTATCGACACCTTTTAAACTTAGGCTACTCAGTAAAATACATACGTAACATTACTGATGTAGATGACAAGATTATCCAACGTGCCCTGCGTGAGGGTAAGAGTGCCGCTGAAATTGCGGAAAAATATACAGACGCCTTTCACCAAGACGTGAAGCAGCTTGGGCTGTTAAAACCAGACGCCGAACCTAAAGCTACTGAACACATCAAGGGGATGTTAGAGATGATCCGTAAACTCATAAAAACCAGCCATGCCTATGAGGTGGAAGGTGATGTCTACTTTTCTGTGTCCTCCTATACAGATTATGGCGATCTGTCTGGCAAGGAGCTAGAAGAATTGCGTGCAGGTGCTCGCGTCGAGCTGAACTCACGCAAGCGTAATCCACTTGACTTTGCCCTGTGGAAAAAAGCAAAACCGGACGAACCTGCCTGGCCAAGCCCGTGGGGAGAAGGTCGTCCTGGCTGGCATATTGAGTGTAGCGTTATGAGCCAGCTACATTTGGGAGATACCATCGATATCCACGGCGGCGGCAAAGACCTTATCTTTCCGCACCATGAAAACGAGCGTGCCCAAAGTGAATCGGTTACCGGTAAACCATTTGTTCTCTATTGGCTCCACAACGGCCATCTCAACTGGGGCAAAGAAAAGATGAGTAAGTCTCTAGGTAATCTTGCCACAGCCAACGAACTGTTAGCAGAGTTCCATGCCGATGTGATTCGGCACGCAATGCTGACAAGCCACTATCGTTCGCCTATGGAATTCTCACGTGACCTGTTAATGGACAGTGCGGCGGCAATGGAGAGAATTTATCTTTTCCTCAAAGGCTGCAACGTTAAAATCGACAAACCGACAAAAACCAGCTCCGGGGTCTATACGCAGCAGTACATGCGGTCCATGAACGATGACTTCAACACTGCCAAAGCGCTAGCGACCCTATTTGAAGCGGTCAAGGCAGGTAACCGGGCATTGGATCAAAGCCATAGCTCGACAGCTGAGAAGATCGCTGCTGCCGTGACCTATATGGGGCAGAGCCTCGGACTGCTGCACACCTCGCCACAAAGCTTTTTGCAAACGCAGCAAGACCGATCGCTAGAGGTGGATAATGCTTGGGTCGAAGAGATGATAGCCAAGCGTAACCAAGCACGCAAAGAGAGAGATTTTGTCACCGCAGACGCGATTCGCCAAGAGCTACTTGAAAAAAAGATTCTCCTAGAGGACCATGCTTCAGGAACCTCTTGGAGGATCAAACACTAGATAGTGCACCCGCCTAAGAGCAGGGAGGAGTTGAGTGCATTTAAGATTCGGTTTAGCCCTAGTATGGGTGTTGCTACTTCTTTTGCCAAAGTCTCCGGTATCAGCGAGTAGCAAAAGGGCGGCGCTGGTTAAAGATCGTCATGCGTCGTTGCCGTTAAGCCAGCTCTTGGCAGACAATCAGGGCAGGATCGACCACCTGTTGCTTCACTTTGCTGACTACGACATTATCCCCACTCTGTACGGCCTACTGCACTCCTTACCTGTAGATACAAAGATTACCATCGCGTCTCCTAAAGGGCCTCGCAGCCGAGTCTTGCGCTCACTGCTGCACCACTGGCCAATCAAAAAACCGCAGCGCATTGCAGTGCTGCCTTTGAGCCAAACCATAGACTTTTGGATTCGTGATGACTTTGTTGTAGCCGCTGAAGACAAGCTCGTTTTGCCCTCTCGCTATGGACCAACCCAACTGCCTGCTTCGATGAAAAGACTGCAACAGCAAGTTAAGATTCATGGTGTGCACTCGTCTCTCCGCTTTGACGGTGGCAACGTGGTCACCTCAGAGGACCACGTCTTTATTGGCTATAACGTTATTCTAGAAAATCTGGGTGAAAACTTTAGCGATCCTGAGGCATTGTTGCAGTATATCAAACACCTATTTGGCAAGTCTGTTGTTGTCGTTGGTGGACCGGCTGCACCATTGCCGCACGAACACATTGATATGTTTCTCACACCATTATCAGGAAATCGCCTGTTACTGGGAGATCCGAGACTTGCCACGCATGTGCTCAAAAAACATAAGTCTCTGTTGAGAAAGACTTATTCCAAGGTTTACTTCAACGAAGAACATACGCCGCTACCAGAAGCGTCGAAAGCGCTTCTCTTTAATACTCCGGACTTTGTCTCGCGTCTTCAGCAGGATCACAAAATTGAGCGAGAAGACGAAGTCGAGCGTGACGAAGATGTGACATTAGCGGCACTTTACGCAAAAAATGCACTCGTCAGTACAGGCAAGCTGTTTGATGGAATAGCCGCAGACCTTAGGAGAAAGGGTTTTAAAAACATTGTGCGCGTGCCTATTCTTGTCAATACCGGAATCGACAATGGACCTTTCATAACCTACAACAACATGCTTCTGGAATCCAAGGGTGGACGAGATATCGCTTACATGCCAAGTTACAATATCGATGTTCTTGACAAAGCTGCACAAAAAATTCTTTCAGCAGCAGGTTACAAAGTCGTTCCCATTGATGTGCAGAATATTGCTTTTTACAACGGTACGCTTCGCTGTATCACGCAAGTGCTAGCTAGGAAAGGCTGACATGACAACAACGGCGCCGAGCTCGGACAGGCCCACACAGACGGTAAGCCAGCAAGAAACTCACTGGCAGCGAGCCATTGAGCTCCTCAACAGGGAGGCTGCAGCAGCACCAACCGATCCCAATACCTGCAAGATCTACCTAGAAATTGGCAATATTTACTATAGACATCTGCATCAGCCACAAGCTGCTTTAAAAGCCTATCAAAATGGCCTGCGGTTAAATGCTGGCTTCCCGCCTTTAAACCAAGCCTTGGAAAACCTTGCGACTGACATCAAAGACCGTGGTCTCTTCCAGCAAGTGATAAACGCTACAGAACAATCCCAACAACGTAGGCAAGACGAGATCTCTAAGGCAGAGCTGGTGCAATTTTACCTCCGCATCGGTAGAAGCTGGAAAGAGGTCTTTCATGATTCCGATGCTGCCATCGCCGCATTCCGTAAGGCACATACCCTCAGTCCAGTCGCCTCTGAACCCCTGACGCAGCTGGCACAGAGTCTAGAAGAAGTAGGCGAATGGCAAGACCTTGCAGATGTTTATCGACATTGGATTGAGGTGAGCCAGGGTGAAGTTCTTTCAGGCCTCCGAGTCAAACTACACTTTCTTTTGTTTTATAAACTGAATTACGTTGAGGAGGCTATGCAAGTACTACAACCGTTGCTGCAGGAGAAGAAGCATGATTATCACATACTGCTTCTTGCCAATAAAACACTACTAAGGATGCAACGTTGGGCGGACCTAGTTGAAAATCTTGACCTACTGGCAGAGGTTACCACAGATGAGTCTCTTGCAAAAAGCTACCGTCTGCAGAGAGCCGAAATCAGTCATCTGATGTGTAATAATAATCGGATCGCTGTAGCAGATCTAAAAAGCGTTCTGCAGAAGGACCCTCATAACCGTAATGCCTTAGAAAAACTGACTAAAATTTACCGAATGGAACAACAGTACCAGCCCCTCGTAGCTACCCTGCAGCGACTTTTTGCGATTGATATCAAAGAGAAAAAAGTAGAAGACGTCATTGCCAGAGCGATAGAAATTGCCAAAATTTCAACGGCCCAACTAAAAGATCACGAAAAGTCCATCGATGTCCTGAATACGGCACTTGGCTTAGCCCCAGCATCATTACCCATAATAACCGCTCTCGCACGCCACTATCGAGCCGAGCAGCAATGGGAAAGTCTAAAGTCGGTTTATGAAAAGGAACTCTCGGTAGCCCAGGACGACAACGAAAGGCTCAGCCTCAATTACCGCATCGGTGATCTTCTTGAAGGACCACTAAATGATGTCGACGGTGCGGTAAAGCTGTACAAAAAGGCTCTGGACATCATGCCGGGATATCTGCCGATCCATCAGAGGTTGATACAAATCTTTACCGACAGGCAGCAGTGGCAAGACCTTGTCGATCTTCATGAACTAGAACTAAAAGAGGTTGATAGTGATCGTCGTGCAACGATCCTGCTACAGAAGATCGGCTCTCTTTATGAGGAAAGGCTACAAGACAGACAAAAAGCCGCTGACGCTTACCTGCGCATTGTTGAAATCAATCCAAAAGATATCGCTGCCATATCAGCGCTCGGAAGAATCTATGCTCGCGACAAAGACTGGGAGAAAGTGGTAGAGATGAATCTACTCGAGGCCAATCTTTGCTGCGATCCAAAGCAATCCATCTCATTACATTTTAATTCTGGCATGATCTGTGAAGAAAAACTTGGCAACCAGGAAATGGCCATCATGTGTTATCAAAATGCCCTTTCGATCTCGCCAACCTTTACACCGGCACTTAAGGCATTAGGTAACGCCTATGCCAAACAGCAGAATTGGGGTGGTTTGATAGCCATGTACCATCGAGAAGCACAGGTGACCTCCAATGCTGAGAAACAACTGTACCTATTGAGCAAGGTCGCTGAAATCTATAGGGAACGACTCAGGGATGAAAAAAATGCTGAGAAAACACTGCGCGACATTCTTATGAAGAACCCAAACCACATGCCAGCTGTTCGACAGCTTGAAAACCTCTATACAGAACGCTCTCAACACGAAAGATTGGTATCCCTTTATAAAGATTTAGTCACGCATGAAGGCACCCATCCCGACACTCTAGGAGAGGTTAACCTGAAACTCGCTAAGATACTACACCTTGAACTAAACCAACCCATAGAAAGCGAACCCTTTTATCTCAAGGCGATTGAATGCCAATTTGCCTTCAACACGGCAATCACAGCACTAGATCAGATCTACAGTCAGGCAGGAAGATATCACGACCTTGCAGACTTACTGACTAAAGCGCTGCAAATGGTTTCCGAGCCCACAGATCGGTTTGAGCTACTGTATCGTCTAGCGATCCTAGAGCTAGAACAGCTGCAAAAAAGTCCTGCCGGCATCGCACACCTGCTAGAAGCACATCAGCTACGCCCGCAAGACGCATCACCCTTTTGGGACCTTTGTCGCTATCTCGAAAGAGAAAAGGCGTGGGAGCGATTAAGCGAAGTGATTCTGCAGAAAGCTCGACATACGGACAAGCCGGTAATGAAACAAGAGCTTATGAATAAGGCAGCCCACTATCTCGAAAAGGCCGGAAATCTCAAAAGGGCCATTGAGCTTGGCCAGAGAATTATACAGGAGTCTAGTGAAGACGTGGCGACGATGGAGTTGCTTATCCGACTTTATAATAAAAGCGGTAAAGACGAGGAGCTCGCCGAGCTGCTTAGTAGACGCCTTGCCCTTATAACCCAGCCACAGGAACGACTCGTTAAAGCTTGCGAGCTCGCATCGATATATGAAGAACGCCTGCAGGATATTAACATGGCCATCTCGGTATTAGAAAGTGAAGCTGCGCTGGAAACAGAGAGTCAGTTTGCGATACTGATGCGCTTAGAACATCTCCTGCAAAAAGAACAAAATTGGACTAAACTTGCCTCTCTCTATCCAAAACTCATTGCTGCGACAAAGAGCCGCGATACTCGCCTAAACTTTGAACTGAAACATGGTCAGGCTCTTGAGCAGTTGGATAAACCACGAGAAGCGCTCCAAGTTTATCAGGCCCGTCTTGCACAAACACCAGAAGAACAGGAAGTAAGACAGCGAGTCCTGGAGCTCCAGGAACGTCTCGAAATGTGGCAAGAACTCATTGCAAGCCTTACGGAGGTAGCCACTCTGCAAAGTTCGGACCCGTCGCCACCGTGGAGAATAGGCGAGATCTACACAGATAAACTACATGACAACATACGAGCTGTAGAGCACCTTCAACAGGCTATCAAAAGAGATCCGGAATTCCTGCCAGTCTATGAATCGCTTTGGCGGGTATATAAGAGTGACAAGAGTTGGCAGTCATTGCTTGACATTACCTCTGAAGAACTCCAACGCAGTAATGATCCAGAACGAGTCATTACTCTAAGACTAGATCGCGCGCGTGTTTTACGTGATGAAATGAACAACGCTGATGACGCTGTTTCTGAATGTCAGTATGGCATCAACGTAGATGCATCAAATTACGCGTTACATGAAGAGCTGGTAAAATCGTATATCCAGCTAGAAAATTGGCAGAAGAGCATCCAAACCTACGACAAACTCATTGAGCTGTGCCCGCAAAAGAAGCCGGAGCTTCTGTACCAAATGGGAGAAATAGCACTCACTGGACTGAAGGATGAAGCAGCCTGCATCAACTACAATGAACAGGCCCTTGCTATTATGCCTTACTTAGAAGGCTCCCTCGGCCGGCTACGTGCCATCTACACACGTAATGAAAGCTGGGAACCGCTGATCGCAATCTATCAAAAAGGTATAGAAAAACTTCATGGAGAGGAACCGATGAAGTCAGTACCGCTGCATACAAAATTGGCAGAGATCTACGAAGCCAGCCTTGACCAACCAGAAAAGGCCGCACAGGAATTTTCTAAAGCGATACAGATTGACAAAAATTACTTGCCAGCTCGACGAGGACTGGGCCGAGTCTTCGCCAAGGACCCACAGAACTATCCGCTGGCCATTGCCCAACTTGTCTTTCTGCTGAAACACGAGAAATTTCAGCAAGATCACTTTAAAAATATCGCCAGGATGTTTGAGGAGACCAGCAAGTTTGATCATCTCTGTCGAACCTATGAGGCCATGGAACTACTGCAAATTCTCACACAACAAGATCGGGAAATATATTTGAACTACGCCGCCAGAATACCAAAGGTCTTTTCTGGATCGCTCGAACCGGCCATGGTCCGGCGTTTTCTGTTTCATCCGGACGAGAGCCAACCCTTACAGGAATTCGTGCTACGAACGTTTCCAGAGTTAAGCGCGTTTGGCAGACAATCCTGTACTGACTTTGGATTGAAACGACGAGATCGCGTAACCATGAAGGAGCAAAACACAGCCCGACAGCTTGTCAACGACATTGCTCAGGCATTGCAAATCGAAACGGTCGATCTCTACCTAAAGACGGGTCTAGAACAACCCATTGTGGTGATCTTTGATAAACCTCCTGCCCTGATTGTCGATCCACAGTGGCTTAGGAGTTGGAATCAGTCACAACAGAGTTTCCAATTTGGCAAGGAACTGTCTTTGCTTCTCGGCAACCGTGGTCTTGGCTTGCAACTAGGCGCGGCAGGATTCGAACGTTTGCTGCGTTTGCTGCTGATGCCGTTTTTAAAGGTCACGCCAACAGTAACGCCAGAGCTAGAAGAGGACATGCGCAGACTAAGAAAGTTTTTGAGTCGTAGAACGCGAAAGTGGGTTGAAGAAAACGCTGCTAGATTCGCCGCAAAAATAACAGAAACTGACTTTAAAGCTTGGATCCGTGGAATCCACATGACCAGTTATCGAGCTGGGCTACTTTTTGCCATTAATCTGCAAGAGGCCGTGACCGCCGTTAGCAGCAGTCAACTACAGGAGGCGGCCACAAGTCCATGGGAGTGTGAGGTTACTCGTGAGATGATTCTCTACTCTTTGAGTGACGAGTGTGGCAATCTAAGAAAAGCGCTTGGTACTTCTATCTACTCGGTTTAATTGAGGCAACACGAAACTGTACCTGACAAACTCGGGATGCTGTTATTCGCTTAAGGGCCTTGAGAATAGTCTCGCGGCGAAACTGCAATTCTGTTAACCAAGCCGACCCCTCGGCACAGACCAGCAGCCTGCCATTTTTAATAGAGTGGACAAAGGTCTTTGAGGCTACCGACCCACCTACTACGTCTGCCCAAGCAACACGGACTCGGTGCAAATCCGCAAGATTGCCAAAGGAAATGCCGCCTTTTCTCTCGCGTAAGATGCGCTCTAAACTCTGCATCCTGTTTCACTCCCTGCTGCGTTATTGTTACCACGGGCAGTCGCCTTAATGCAAATCGACCAATTTCTCTTGTCTGTTTGCACAGCATTTCATAGAGTTGGGTTATGGACTACAGCTATGAAGAAAGCCTCTATAGACAGGGTTACGGCGTTGTTGCTGGAATTGATGAGGCAGGACGCGGCGCCCTTGCTGGGCCTGTTGTCGCCGCAGCGGTGATTTTGCCACAAGATACTAGGCTTCTGCCCAACGGCATTCGCGACTCTAAACAACTTACGCCAAAACAACGAGAAGCGCTCTTTTACCCCATCTGCAAGATTGCCTTGAGCTTTGCAGTTGGTATCGCGACACACAAAGAAATAGATAAGATCAACATTCTCAAAGCTTCGCTCCTGGCAATGACACGGGCTGTTTCACAACTCAAACCAGCAGCTGACCTCTTGCTAGTGGATGGACCTCACGCTTTGCCCATACCTACGGAACAGCGCTGCCTCGTAAACGGCGACCGGAGAGTTATCTCTATTGCGGCAGCTTCTATTATCGCCAAGGTAAGCCGTGATAAGATCATGATGGACATGCACGCTCACTTTCCCATCTTCGGCTTTAAACGAAACATGGGATATGGTACTGCAGAACATCGGCAGGCGATCGTGCAGTTCGGTCGCTGCCGAGAACACCGTTGCTCTTTCCGGGGAGTGGCATGATAAACCATCCGTCAAGAGTTCAGTTTGGCAAGAGTTGTGAGGCTAGTGCTCTAGAGTTTTTACAGAGACAAGGCTTTAAGCTGGTCGCAAAAAATTACCGCTGTGCCGTTGGCGAAATAGACCTTATTGTGACAAAAGGTAAACTTCTTGTTTTTGTTGAGGTGCGCTCTGTACGTAACTCATCCTCTATCCACCCATTGGAATCCATTCAGTCGAAAAAGTTAAAACGTCTCCGGAAAACGGCGGAGCATTTTCTGCTAAAAAATCGCTTTGCAGAGCACGATATACGTTTTGATTTAATTAGCATGGTTGATCAAGAAATTGACCATGTCGAAAATATAGTGTCTGAAACTACTTCTTAACCAACAAGGCTATTAGTCTGTGCTAAGAAACAGTCAGTTTCCCCATAAAATACGTAACTCAATGATATTCTCATTTATGTTGAGTATAACTCTCTTTCTTATTGTCCTTGCGATAGTTCTCTACTTTTTTACCCGAAAGCAGCTTGAAGCGGAGATGGGTAAACGACTTATTGCCATTGCTTCGATAACCGCAAACGATCTAACACCTTGGTTGCTGCTACAGATTCAGCCGAAAAGTGAGCAGACACGCACCTATAAGAACATTCGCAACAAGCTACTTAAAGCGGTGAACACCGGTCAGGTGAGTCGCGCCTATGTCGTCGATCTAGAAGACCACATTATTGCTGATAGCGACGTCAGCGGAAGAATCGGTACCCCTGCCTTTGAGCATCAACTCTATCGTAGTGAGATGGTAAAGGTACGTAACGGCATCTCCATACACACCACCTACTTCGAGGGCAAAGACGGCAGGCACTACAAAAGTGGTTTTGTACCCATCTACCTCGACAGTAAAGTGATCGCTATTCTTGGTGTAGAGGCCAGTGCAGATTTCTTTAAAAATCTGCGCACAGTAAAGGGGTATTTCATTTATGCTATCTTCTTTGTTTCCCTGTTGATTGTCGTCGTCAGCATTCTCATTGCGCAAAAGATTGTCCATCCCATAGAAACACTTGTCGATGCCTCGAAACGTATTGGTACCGGCGACCTAGAAACACCGATTACACAAACCTATACCAATGAGTTTGGCATGCTAGCTACCTCTATCGATGAGATGCGCCAAGACCTGCTAGAGAAGGACAGTCGTATGAAGACGATGTTACAGGGAATCGCGCATGAGATTCGCAATCCTCTTGGTGGCATCGAACTCTTCGCCGGCCTGCTTGCAGAGGGCATTAGTAAGAAAAACAAGGAACAACACCAAGAGGTAAAAAAAATCCAGGAAGAAGTTCTCAATCTCAAAACCATTGTTGAGCAGTTTCTCGACTTTGCGAGAGATTTGGCACCCCAATTACAATGGGTAAAGGCTGAAAGCCTGGTTGAGGATGTGATCTACTCGGTTCAGCTCATGGCCGAGGAAAACTCCGTACAACTAAGTTGTCATGTGGAAGACGACGCGCTCACCCTCTATATAGATGAGAGGTTGATGAAACGCGTCCTCATCAACATGATTCGTAACGCGATTCAGGCCATCAAGCACAAGCAAGGACGCGTAGACATTGGGCTGAGACGAGTCGCGTATCAGGAACAAGAGGGCGTGCAGATCGAGGTGCGTGACAACGGCAGTGGTATCGCTCCTGAGGAACTACCCAATCTCTTCCGGCCTTTCTTCACGACCAAGGAAAAGGGCTGCGGCCTGGGCCTTGCCTTTTGTCATAAGATTGTCCATGCTCATCGCGGCCACATTCGTGTCGATTCAGCTCCTAATAAAGGAACCCTGATGGCCATCTGGATACCGCAGCCAAATACTGATAAGGACAGCTGATTGCTATGGAACGCGTCTTGATCATCGAGGACAACCAAACCATGCGCCAGGGTATGGAAAAAACCTTGAAAAAAGCGGGGTTTAAGATCACTTCCGCGGCCAGCGGTGGCGACGGTCTGGAGATGCTACAACAGCAGGAACCTCACTGTGTGATCAGCGATCTTAAGATGTCGGAGATGGATGGC
The DNA here is from genome assembly GCA_028277945.1 of Oligoflexia bacterium. Lineage (GTDB taxonomy): Bacteria > Bdellovibrionota_G > JANQFH01 > JANQFH01 > JANQFH01 > JANQFH01. The sequence goes on along the minus strand of JANQFH010000068.1, from coordinate 25,774 downwards.
ATCGAGGTGATGCAGAAGATTCATCAACGCAATGCGCAAATCCCGGTCATGATCATCACCGCCTTTGGTACCATTGAAAAGGCGGTTGAGGCGATGAAACTCGGTGCCTGTGACTTTATCACCAAGCCCTTTCCACCTGAGTTGCTACGGGTCAAGGTCAAGCAGGCGTTGGAGATTTCCCGTTTGAACCGCGAAAAAGACCAACTATTCCATGAAAACCAATACCTCAAGGCACAGGCGGAAGATCGCTATGCCGGACGCGAGATATTGGGTAAATCAGCAGCCATCCGTAAGGTTCACGAGCAGATAAACAAAGTCGCCCAAACCGACACCACGGTCTTTATCACCGGAGAGAGTGGTACGGGCAAGGAGTTGGTAGCACGCGCCATCCACCTGACCTCGCCACGCTGCCAATCTCCCTTCATCAAGGTCAATTGTAGTGCGCTGGCGACCGGTGTCCTGGAGAGCGAGCTCTTTGGCCATGAAAAGGGCGCCTTCACCGGAGCGGTGCGAAAGAAACCAGGACGATTTGAACTAGCTGCGCAAGGTACCCTCTTTCTCGATGAGATCGGCGACCTTGATCCATCCATCCAGCTAAAACTACTAAGGGTGTTGCAGGAAAAGGAGTTTGAGCGCGTCGGCGGTACGCGGACGCTTAAAGTCGATGTACGTATTATCAGCGCTACCAATCAGGATTTAAAGCAAAGGGTGGCCGAAGGTCTCTTCCGGGAAGACCTCTATTACCGTTTGGTCATCTTCCCCATTGAATTGCCGCCACTTAGAGAGCGCTCCGAGGATACGGCACTGCTAGCTGAGGCCTTCTTACAGCGTTTAAACAGTAAGCACCATCGCGGCAAAAAAACCGTTAGCCGCAAAGCGCTGCAACTACTGCGACACTATACCTGGCCCGGCAACATCCGCGAGCTTGAAAACGTCTTGGAGCAGGCCTACATTCTTAGCGACGACAACCGCTTGGACGTAGATAACTTCCCAACTTTTTTGAAAAATTCACCGACGGATGGTAAAATAGAGGCAGTTTTAGGCACAACGCCCTTGCCAACCATTCTTGAGACTACCGAACGTCGTCTTATTGAGGCAGCTTACAAACAAACTGGCGGCGTCAAGACACGCATGGCAAAACTTCTGGGTATTAAGACCAGTGCGCTTTATTATAAGCTAGAGAAGTTCGGCCTGCTGGAGAGTGGAAGACAGAGAGAGGCTTAACGTGAGGAAAACCGATCACACTGTTTGGTTCAGCATCAGCCTAATGGGGTTTGGTATCGCCCTACTCCTATTGCCGTTCAACCCGCAGGCCAAAGAGCTAGGTGCAATCAACGTGGATATGAAACGCCTAGCCACCTTAGATGCGCAACAGACACAGACCGAAAAAGAGATGCGCGTCATTCGTGGCAAGCTGCTCGAACAGGGTGAGGAGATTGCCACCTGGAAATCTCGCCAGGCTCATTCCAACAATCCATTTATATCCTATCGCCTCAAAAACCTGCTGAAGTCCGCACACGAGTTGGCCAATCAGCTAAAGAACCTGGAAAATCAGAAACGCAAGTTAAGTAGTGCCCGTTTGGCTCTCAGACAAAAGCTCGCCGAATCCATTGACGAGGGCATCGCCTTGCTCGGAACAGAGCTCGGCAGCAAAGATAGCACCGCTACAGAAACCCAAGCACTCAAGGAAAAGTTGCAGCTGCTGGAAATACAGCGACGCAAATTAAACACTACAGAGATTCCCTGGCGAGTGGTGCTAGGTCAAGAAGATTACCAGAGACCCAGTGATGGGGATTCTTGGGAAGAACTACAAGAAAAAATGGCTTTTCTCGCTGATCTTGAAGATCGACTTAAAGCGAACTTGCAACAGCTCAAAACACATATTCAGAGGATGCGTCGCAGGGAGAGGATTCTTTACGAGACCGCCCTGCTATTAGATGAAGAGTCCTTCTTTGCAGAACCTAGCTTTGCCAAGACTGAAACCACAAACACAAAGGTGGCTGATGCTACAGAAGGCAATACCATTGAGGCAAAGAATACGACAAAAGAGATCGAGACCGCCGCACCAACGTCTGACAGTGCCACACCTAACACCGACAGCACAGCCACGGACACACCGTCCGGGGTCGATGATAGCTTTTCTGCAGCTGCCGATGGCGAGCCAGGTGCATCAGCCGGAGACAACGGTGAGCTGCCCGTAGCCCTGCCAGATAAAACCAACGGCGGTATTACAACAGATGTCGTGGCCGCCAATGCCCTGGACACCCCGATAAGGCGTCTACAACTAGAGGGTGTTGCCAGCAAAGGCATCGATCGCACGGTTTTACTCAATGCAAGGTTAGCAGACCTGCTTGCAGCAGAGACCACGCTACAAGACCATCTTGATACCATCCGTAAAAATCTACAGGCTGCTAAGGAGTTGATGCGGCGCCACCGCTTGATAGAAGAGGCCATCCAACTTCCTTAATGCTCTGATTCCCTTGATGTGGAAATACGCGCTTGTTGTCCTCATTAGCCTTGGAAGTTCCCACCCGCTTTTTGCACAGGCACCGTTGCAGACCAAACGCTCATTTGTAGAGAATACCGCACAAGTCGGCTTAGAATACGACGATAATATTTTCAAGACCTTTGACTCTGGCGTCCAAGATGCGGCTTTACGCTTATTGCTAACAACAAAAAAGAACTTTCTACGTCCGCGTTCTCTATTTGGCCTCGCCTTACAAGCAGGTGGAAAAAAGTACTTCAGCCATGCGGAGCAAGACACGTTGATCGGCCAGTTGGATATACAATTCCAAACTGAGAGAAAACAAAAGGTTAAGTTTGGTCTTAGCACCAACGTGAAAGGCCAGTTGGAAAATAATAGTTTAGACGATGCTCAAATAGATATTAATGAAGACTTTCTATCAAGTCATTCGAAAGTAAATATCTCCTATCCAGTATTCTTAGGTCTTTCGCAGACGATTTTTACCAAGTTTATATACTTTGCTTTTTTTGGTGATCTAGCTATCGATTTCTTTGAAGAACAGGTCGGTACAAGCTTTAGCCGCCGCATTGCTGGCCCGTTTGCCATTAGAGCGGGTTACGACTTTAGCCTGCTGCAGTTTCCTAACTCCACTTCAGGTGACCGTGACGACCAGCAGCACGAGATATCAGCAGCAATCAATTACTATGGACCTTTTTTGCTATCACTCGGATACGCCTATATAGACAATAACTCTTCTCAAGACATATTTTCTTCAACTGGCCACAAAGTAACCGCACTGCTCTCATTTGCCTTCTACTCGTCAGAAAGATACAAGGAGATTGGTGAAGATATCACCTTGCATCTGTTGGGAACCTTACAGGTACGCTCCTTTCCAGCTGTGTTTATCTCAGATGCTGAGGGTCAGCGTCTGCTCTTCTCTGATGCAGAAGATAACAACTTCAACACCTTAACTATTAAGATTACTAAACGGTTCTCACAGCGATTTACTCTGGAGGGCAAGTACTCTCGCTACAGCAACGAACTCTCCGATCGCGAGGACCCGTTTTCACGCAACCTTTTTGTCTTGGGATTGCGTGCGACCTTTTAACTCCTTGACAACGCTGAGCAAATCCTTTAGTTGGCCTATGCATTCATGAAAAAAGGCCTCGCATCATCGACACCCATAGAAGCAGAGGCGCTGGTTTCACAGGCGACGCTCTCTGTGGATGACCTACGTCTTCTGCTTCGCCGTGCGACAGACCACCTACTCAGTTTACAAAAAAAGGTTGGTTTTTGGGAAGGTGAGGTCTTTGACAACGTTACCATTACTGCAGAGTATCTGCTGTTTCGTCGCTTTATCCGGCGTGTCAACGGCAAAAAGGAAGAGGATGCGGTCAACTATATTCTAAGCTGTCAGCTTGATAATGGCTCCTGGAATCTCTTCTACGATGGCCCCGGGGAACTTAACGCCACCGTAGAATCTTACCAGGCATTAAAACTTGCTGGTCTGTCTAAAAATCACCCAGCCTTAAAAAAAGCAAGACGCTTCATCTTTTCACAAGGCGGTCTCAGCAAGATCCGAATTTTTACCCGCATCAATCTTGCTCTCTTTGGTCAGTACCCGTGGGATAAGATTCCCCAGCTGCCACCTGAGCTCATGTTGATTCCTAAAGAGTTGCCTTTCAATGTCTTTGATTTCTCCTCTTGGTCCCGTAGCGTCATCATACCGTTAATGATCATCATGCACCATAGACCTAACCATCGAGTGAGCCCGAAACAGGGTATTGGCGAACTCTACGATGAATCGCCAACGCCGATAACCTATGACTATCCCATAAGCAGTAACTACCTAATCACTACGGAGCGGCTGTTTCAGCTCATCGATCTTGGTTTGCATCTATACAACCTCAGTCCGATCAAACCCTTTCGCAAAAAGGCGCTGAAGTTGGCTGAAGAGTGGATTCTGTCGCATCAAGACCGCTCGGGTTACTGGGGCGGCATCTTCCCAGCCATGATCAATTCCGTTATTGCTCTGATACTGCAAGGCTATTCGCATTCGCATCCAGCTGTATACCATGGGATCAAAGCGATTGATCGCTTCTCATCGAGAAAGAATGGCACCTATCGCGTGCAGTCGACGGTATCGCCGGTATGGGATACTGCCATTACCTTATACGCGCTCATGGAAGCAGGTGTGGCAAAAAAGTCTCCGGCAGCAAGAAAGGCGGCTCGCTGGCTACTCCGTCAACAGATTCGCCGAAAGGGCGACTGGTCGGTGAAGAATCCGGGGCTGCAACCTGGCGGGTGGCCATTTGAGTATCAAAATGACTTCTTCCCAGACAACGACGACACAGCTTTAGTACTCTTAGCGCTGCAGAGAGTGGACCTTGGCTCCAGAGAGGCGAAAAAGAGGCGCGCCTGTAAGCTTGGACTAAACTGGCTGCTAGGAATGCAGTGTAAGGATGGTGGCTGGGGAGCGTTTGATAAAGACAACAACCGGCAAATACTAAACGATATTCCCTTTGCCGATCTTAAATCTCTACTGGACCCCTCGAGCCCAGATGTTACCGGACACGTGTTGGAAATTTTGGGACGTAAAAACTACAACCGAAATAGCCATGCGATTCAGCAAGCACTGACTTATTTGAAACGCAATCAAAAACCAGATGGCTCTTGGTATGGTCGTTGGGGAGTCAACTTTGTCTATGGTACGAGCGCAGTGTTGGTCGGGCTGGAGGCCATTGGCGAAAACATGCAGGGCGCTATTGTTACCAAGGCTGTGGACTGGCTGCTCTCTATCCAAAACCATGACGGAGGTTGGGGAGAGAGCTGTTCTTCCTACGATGTGGATCATTTTGTCGCCAGCTCATCGACCCCAAGCCAGACTGCTTGGGCACTCTTAGGATTGCTGGCAGCAGATCATGCACACCATGCCGCTGTGACAAAAGGGCTCGCATGGCTCGCACACCACCAAAACCCCGACGGCAGCTGGGAGGAGCTCTATTGGACCGGCACGGGTTTCCCACGACACTTCTATCTGCGCTATGACATGTACCGTCTCTACTTTCCAACATTGGCTCTGGCCAGAGCGATCAAGCAGCTGTGAAACACGCTTTTCAAGCGTTTCATGCCCGTGGTCTCTCGGTTGAGGCATACGAGCAGCTACTAGACAAATTTGCTCGTCCGCATCTACAACTGCGTTGCATCTTAATCGGCGGAACCAATGGCAAAGGCTCGGTAGCCACTTATACGGCAGCACTGCTCAGCCACGCTGGCTTGAAAACCGGCCTGTTCACTTCGCCGCATCTGCAAGATCCACGCGAACGCTTTGTCGTTGATGGCGAGTTTATTCTCGAATCAGAACTACGGTCACTGGAAGAGCGCATTGCAAAGCAGACAAACCCACTACAGATGAATTTTTTCCAATATGTGACGCTATTGGCTTGGCTCTTCTTTATTGACAAAGAGGTCGACATCGCCTTGCTTGAAGTCGGTCTTGGTGGCCGCCTTGATCCAACCAATCAAACCCAGCCGCTGTTAAGTGCGATCACCTCGATCGGCCTCGACCACACAGATCTACTCGGAAACGATAAGCGGGCCATCTTGGCTGAAAAACTCCCTATTAGTCGAAGGGGCGCCACGCTTGTTTTTGCCGAGCAACAAGCCATGCTTACGACTATGGCAGCGCAGTGGTGTAACAAGCATAAAACAGAGCTATTCCAGTTTGGTAGAGACTATTGGCTACGCTCCAGACAGGAACGTTACTGCTATTTTAGCAGCAAGGTCGTTGGTACTCCGCTTGGCAAGGCAAGTGACGCCAACCATGTGCAGATCAACCGTGCGACAGCAACTGCCCTACTTGACCGACTCAGTCATGGCAGAGAGGTGACGGCAGACTCTAACCTCGAGGAAGTGCTACAGCAGACCTGTGTTCCAGCAAGACTACAGAGCGTCGACCACTTTGTGGTCGACCTGGCCCACAACGACGATGCCTTGGCACAGCTCAACACCACGATGAAAGCGCCTTTTGATCTGATCCTCGCACAACCCCGCACTCATGAATGGAGTAGAGGTATGCAAGCGTTAACAAGTAGGGCGGAGCGCATCTTCTGTCCACACATGCCACAGACAAAAACTCCGCAAGGAAGAGATTTTTTTATTCCTAACCAGGAGCTAAAAACGCGCCTCCTGTCTTTCTGTTCAGAGGTTGTCAGCGAAGACTCTTTACAGCAAGCTATGCAGAGAGCTTGTGATCGCAGAACATTGATCTGTGGTTCTAGCAGAATTGCCGGGGAGGCACTGCGTCTGCTTGGCATCGATATCACAGCAAAACCCCTCTACGGCGTGCCCTCTCTTAGCAGCAACCGGCACGCCTTGACCCTCTAAGGGAATCTTGATAGGGGGAGGCCGCCGCCATTAATTAGAGACGCGGCAGGTTAGCTGCACGTTGCCGTCATGAATAGTCGAGGCTAAGTTCGGGCGATTAACTCAGCGGTAGAGTGCTGCCCTCACATGGCAGAAGTCGCAGGTTCAAGTCCTGCATCGCCCATTCCTTGTTGTTAAGGAGAACATTGACCATGCAGGAGAGACCACTGGTCATGATTACCGGAGCCACTAGTGGGATTGGTCTAGCCTGTGCAAAGGCTTTTGCTGCGAAAGGCTATGATCTCTTGCTCATTGCCAGAAGAGAGCAGCGGTTGCAACAGCTCGGCAAAGAACTACAGGGACAACACTCTATTGAGGTGACAACCCTAACGGTAGATCTGCGACAACGACAACGCTTACAAGAACTCGCCCACAACCATCAACCACTGCTTACTAAAACTGCGGTGTTGATCAACAACGCGGGTCTCGCGCGTGGACTGGCACCCCTGCACGGAGGTGATGTCGACGACTGGGAAGAGATGGTGGATACCAACATCAAAGGCCTGCTCTACATCACCCGTTTGGTTCTGCCGCACATGGTAGAGAAAAATGCTGGGCATATTATCAACATCGGTTCGATTGCTGGCCGCCGAGTCTATCCCGGTGGAGCGGTCTACTGTGGCACCAAGTTTGCCGTCAGCGGCATCACCGAAGCGCTGCGTATGGATCTCCATGGTACGGCTGTGCGTGTGAGCACCATCGACCCTGGCCTGGTAGAGACAGAGTTCAGCTTGGTACGTTTCCATGGCGATACCGCATCGGCAAAAAAAGTTTACCAAAATACTCGACCTTTGCGTGGTGAGGATGTTGCTGAAGCCGTGCTTTGGACGGCAGAGCGCCCTAAGCATGTCAACGTCCAGGAGATTCTCATTATGCCAACGGACCAAGCAGCACCAACCATGGTCCATCGACACAGGAGTGGGTAATGGCAAAGCTGGTTGAATGTGTCCCCAATGTAAGTGAGGGCAGGGATCAAAAGGTCTTGGATCAGCTCGCGACGGTTGTTCGCGCGGTTGCGGGAGTAAAACTGCTGGATGTCGATCCCGGTGCAGACACCAACCGGACGGTCTTTACTTTTGTGGGATCTCCAGAGGGCGTTGGTGAGGCAGCGTTTCAGTTTATAAAAACAGCCAGCGAGCTCATTGACATGCATCAGCACCAAGGCGCGCATGCACGCCAAGGTGCCACGGATGTCTGCCCCTTTGTGCCGGTGAGTGAAGTAACTATGCAAGAGTGCGTGGACATTGCCAAGGCGGTTGGTAAACGCGTAGGGGATGAACTCGGCATTCCCGTCTACCTTTATGAAGAGGCGGCTACCAAACCGGAGCGGCGTAACCTAGCTAACGTCCGTAAAGGCGGGTACGAATCACTCGCCGAGAGGCTTAGCAAACCTGAATGGCAACCAGACTTTGGTCCGGCTAAGTTTCATGCCAAAGCTGGCGCAACCGCTATTGGAGCGCGCCAGTTTCTTATTGCCTACAACATCAACCTCAATAGCAAAGATGTGAAAAAGGCACGCCAGCTTGCCTTTACCATCCGTGAACAGGGCAAGGCCAAGCGCGATGCAAATCGCCGTATTGTCCGTGATCAACAGGGTAACATCGTCTATGTGCCAGGGCTGTTCAAACACTGCAAAGCCACCGGTTGGTATATTGAAGAGTATGGACAGGCACAGGTAACCATGAACCTGACCAACTACCACGTCAGCCCGTTGCATGAGGTCTTTGAAGCCGTTAGAACAGAAGCCGATAAAATGGGAGTATTGGTAACCGGCAGCGAGCTGGTCGGTCTAGTACCAAAAGAGGTGATGTTAGAGGCGGGCCGTTACTACTTTAACAAACAAAAGCAGTCTGCTGGGGTACCGGAGAGGGAACTCGTCAACATGGCGGTACGCTCTCTGGGTCTCAACGATCTCACCCCCTTTGATCCACAGCAAAAGATCATCGAAAACCAGCTCACCTCGGACAGTGGCAAGTTAAGATAAACTCTCAAGTGACTCCCCGGCCCCAGGGGGTGGCAGCATTGCTGCAGTGGCTGCATCCCACGCTGCTGCACTCGCCTCTATGGTGGCCAAACTCACCATCGGTAAGAAGGGCTATAAAGAGGTACGCGAGGAGATGCTACAGATTGCCACGCGGGCACAACGTCTTAAAGATGCTGCCCTCACTGCCGTGGATGCAGACACCGATGCCTTCAACCATGAACGTTCTCATCAACCTGGAGGCGATCAAAGACGAAGAGTTTAAGCGCAAAACCAAACAACGTGCTGTCGATACGCTCAAGCGTATCCACGATAACTACGCGCTGGCGTGGAAAAAACTCGACAGTGAGCTACAGTCTAAGGTTTGAGCTGAATTACTATTGCTTCACTTAGATTCCGAGACTTATGCCGCTGGCATCCCCCATTTTAACTATTTAATGTTATTAACTAACTACAAAACCATTTGACGAATCGTGCCATATATGGCACTATTCTTTAGTGACTGTTCTTCAGACGACTGAGTTCAAGCAGTGGTATCTGAAGTGTAACCTAAAGGACAGAGCACAAATTGATTCGAGAATTGCTCGGATAGAAGACTTCGACCACTTTGGCGACTGTAAGCTGATTGATAATAACCTTGCAGAGTTGCGCTGGAAGATTGGTCGAAGAATCTATTTCACCAGAGTCGGTGAACATACAATCTTGCTTCTTTTAGGAGGATTGAAAAATGCCCAGAAGAAAGACATCAAAAAAGCAAAACTTCTCCTTAAAAGATATGCAGAATCTTAAACTCAAGAAAGGATCTAGAGTAACAACCGTTAGTGCTTCTAAACGGATTAAAGATAAAAACTACGTTTCCAAGGCTCTGTGGGAATGTCTTGTTGCTGACGACGTCGAAGGTTTTAAGGACATCCTCAAAACCCACCTAGAACTCGCCAATAAAGAAGATTTCGTCCGAGATACCGGTATATCACGCCGAACTCTCTTTAGGATGCTTTCTGAAGAGGGAAATCCCACTCTAGATAACGTTGCTAAGATAGTTCATAAACTTTGCGCAGCCTAAGCTAGCCTGGTTAAGAAACTCAAAGTTCTATATCCACGATGAGCTACAGCCCACGGTGTGAGCGGAATCGCTACTGCTTTACCGCTTTGACCAAAAGACCCTGTTTTGCCAGCGCTTTCGTATCCCAGGTTTCAATACGAAAATTATTCTTTTCAAGCAGCTGTTTTATCGTTTGCAGACTAAAGGTTTTAACCACCTGACTCAGATTTGCGAAGCTTTTTTCTAAGGCGTCGATACTTTCATGGAGCTTTTCAAATTTTTGCAGTCTTTTTACCTCGTCAGATGTCTGTTTGAGAAGCATAGGAAAATCAGTGTCTTTATGAAAGGTCAAAAATGTAAAAAGCCCTCCTCTATCAAGTAACCGATGGATCTCGCCAAAGGTTTGATTGAGGTCATGGGCACGGTAAAGACCGTCATAGGTAAAACAGGCATCGAAGGATTGCTCCTCATACATGGGAAGATGGCCGGGAACAATCCTCAAAAGCTCGGCGTGCTTAAATTTGTTCAGACGTTTCTTTAGCTGTTCTGTCATGGTCTCATTGAATTCACTGACGACGATTTTATCGCAGTGGAGTTTGTCTAAAAACTTGGAGAGGCCAATCCCGCTGCCCGCACCAAGATTGCACAGCGTCTTACTTTCCTGGACATGATCATGAATGGTGGCTAGCGCGTCTGTAAATCCTGGAACATATGGATTCAGCTGTTCAAATGCGGCAGCGTAAACACTCCAATGCAACTCCGATTCGACTCGGGCGGTAATATCATCAAAGAGAAGACCTTTTTGTTGGGCAGAGCAGATATTGTAGGTCACTACCCAGCCCTTTTGGACGCCATGGTGATCAATAATCTGTGAGGCAACTTTTTCAAACTGGATGGTACCATACCTCTCATTTTTAAGTATTGCGGGTTCGTGATCCACAAATGGCATATTACCCATCGAGTAGACCTTAGTCGCTCTTTGCATCGACTCTTTGCCGTTTTCCCACATGAGGACAAATTTCGAGGCATGCATCCCTAGAGAGAGTTTTAATGATTTTGCACAGATTTCATCAAACGCCGCGTTCCAATCAACAATGTGAAAGTTGCTATCAAGGATATAGGTAGGAACAATCAGATCATAAACTGGGCGCTTAAAGTCTCGAATGAATATTGAATGGGTATTGTCCTTGTTCATAGATATTCCTCTAAATTCTTACGTTTCGTACTTGACCATTAGATTGACCAGTAGGGTCAGACGGTGTTCCATACTCTTCATGGGCTCCGCCTTTTTGCGCCCGGCTAAGGCGTTAACACAAAAACCCACCAAGGCGTCGGACATGGTTCGAGCAAGCTGCTCACTAGGAGCAGTGAAGTGAAAGCACTTTTCTCTTTTTCCAGCTAGGAGCACCTCTTCAATGACGCGGCAGTCATTTTGAAGAATTTCATGATAGAGAGCCGCAAATCGATTCTCGATGGAACAGTAGTAGTAGAGTAGGAGCAAGACTTCCGCCTGCGACTTATTGATGATGAACCAGCTGACCGTGGCTCTAACGTGCTTTAGAAGCCGGCTGTAGGCGTCGTCCTTGAGATCGTAGAGTTGAGCAATGTCCTCATCTTTCTTGCTGACGATATACCGGACTGTCGCCTCAAAAAGCCCCGACTTATTCTTGAAGTGATAAAGCGGCGCTGCCCGACTGATGTCGATTTCATCGGCAATCATTTGAAAGCTGGTCCGGTCATAGCCATACTTGGAGAACAGCGAGATCGCCTTATCTATGATAAGTTGTTGAGTTAATTTGCCTTTCGAGATCTTGGACGGATCCATAGAGATAGACATTGCTCCTATACAGTCTGATCAATTACTTAACACTTGATAGTTTTTATTGACAAGTTATAACTTAATGCATTACTATGCATTGAATAGTTTTTAGAAACGTATGTTCAGATATATACAACTAGTTTAAATGAATAGGATAATTTCTACCTTGGCGCTTGAAAATCAAAGCACCCTGGCTGGCCAGTGTCTCAAGATACTGTCGGCACCAGCAAACCAGGTGCAGAGAACGACCCGAAGATCGATAGCAATCTGCTCCCTTTTGGCAAAAGTGGCACCTACCACCAAGACTACGATCTCATTCTGCACCTACCCATCTATGTGCAGGCTATGAACCTGCACTTGAAGTGGGTCAGAGAGGTATCGGTCGCTAGTCCGGTGATTTTTGATGCCGGCGGCGGCACAGGGATCATGCAGCGCGCGGCCAGCCAAATGCGCCCAGATGGGGATATTTACCTACTAGACCTTCATGAAACCATGGTTAGACGGGCTATCCAAAATGGCAGTCATAGAGACAAAATCAGCCATTGCAATGTCGTGGACATGAGAATCAACGATAAACCTGTTTCATCAGAGAGCGTGGATCATATCTTTTCGCACAGTGTTCTATGGGCACTCAAACGCCCCTCTGAATTCTTTTTCGAAGCCAATCGGGTGCTCAAAAGATCAGCAACGCTGGCCGTTAGTACACTGTCTAGAATAGACTGGCAGCTAATCAATGGCTACCTCACTTATGCAGAAGAAAAGTTGAGTGTTGCCCTAAAGAAGGGCCTCGTCACCGCGAGCCAGAAACAAAACTTCATCTCGTCGAATTACTACTTGCTGAAACACGCGCACTCACCACTGGCTAAACAAGAACTTCTACAGCTAGGAATTCGTCACGGTTTTGAACCTGTGGAGGTACATAGTGCCTATAATGTTGCAACAGCTAATGGTATTCGGCCTCTCTTTACACAGGTTCTTTGGAAAAAGGTGGGATCGATATTTGACTTTAATGTTTCACCCAAAAACGAGGCAATGTCATGTAAGTACACCTAAAAACTTAGATAGAAAAACTCTTCATACCTTAAACGCTATTTTCTGCTCAATGGCTCCTGAGTACTCGAGGTTTTTAGCGGCAAGCCACGTGGCAAACTGCCCGGCTTGGAGCGGATCTTTGCCCTCTTGCCTGTAGACTAAGTAACCAGCTATGTAGGCGTCCCCACAACCCGTAGGGTCGACTGGCTTTGCCACGGACACCGCAGCAATGTGATGTAGGTGGCCATCCACACAGATGACAGAGCCGCGGTGGCTGGCTGTGGCAATGATCTCCTGAAAGCCCATATCCTGCAGCTGCTTGAGAGCTTCTTCTACCCCATGCGTCTCGGCCAACCACTGGATCTCTGGCTCACTGCCTTTAACGATGTTGACGTTGTTTTGCAACATCTGGCGCACTTGCGACGGGGGGGTGGCTTGGTCGGCATAAAACCCTTGGATGTCGATGCTGAGGATTCCCTTGCAAGTCTTGCGTATAGTCGCGAATAGGGGCGGGGCAAATTCCGCAGCAGAGAGGGGAGTTAAGTGGAGCGCGGTGTATTCTGGAAGCCTATTCAGCACATCAGGTTCCACGGTCTGGATTTGCGCTTTGGAAACAATCTTCTTTTCACAACGCTCTAAATTTTGCTCGGGATAGGTATTTTCATAGCAGGTGCTCGCCTTTGTCCAGATCGGCGTGGTGGTAATGCGTTCGTGTTGCAAGCCAGCGAGTAAATACGCAGCGTTTTTGGCGAGCAGTGGATAGGCGTGTATGTCGTAGCCGGCGTTGGCGGCCGCGAGCGCGGCGTAATAGACGCCTCCACCGGGTTGCCGCTTATCAATGCTTTGACGCGGAATGAGGATGCGGTCTTTTGCTAGTGAACCCATGACGGCAAACATAAAAACTCCTAGATGACCTGAAACTCCAGATTTGACCTATGAGTAAATAATTCGCTTCATCTCGTCTCTGAACTCCGGCAAGACGAATGTTTCAATTCCATCACGCACTCCTTGCAAAGCCTTTCTTTTTAATCTGGCAACAGCAGTCTGTACCCGTTCCTCAAACGACGAATCATTCCTGAGTGCATATAGTACCTCTTCGGCATCACGTTTGTCCTGCTCTGCCGATGCTGGTTTTTGCCTACGAACAGATATAATGAGTTTATGCAACGCAAAAGTCACGGGCTCTGGCACGTTCACCTCGTAACGACCATATTTTACAGCAGCTGGGTGATCCCACAGCATTTGCAGGTAAGGTAGCTCTTGAGCTATCAAATTATAGGCCTGAACTTTGACAGCTTGGTGCCGGGAACTACCGACTGCTGGCACCAAAAACTCGAGCTCCAAATCGTCTTGGTGATATTTGATTAGCTTAGATTGGTAATATGTTGGCTGATAACCTACTTCGATAAGCTTTTGATGGACATCGACAATTTTTTTGTGACGTGCTTTCTTTCGATCCAGTAATACATCTAGATCCTTGGTCGCCAATCGGGCTTGGTAGTCCGCATTGCCTTTGAACAGAGAGCGATAGAAATAACGCGCCCACGCCCCGATAAAAAGAACTTCATCAAGAATCCCCACCTCATCTTTAAAAAAGCCAAGACAGGATTCAACGTGATCGTCGATATTCATTTAGGGCCTTTTTTATCATGCGTTTTTCGATCGCCAATGCAGCCAACTGATTCTCCAACCTTTGACGATCGTCTAGTTGCTTTTCTACCTCTTTAACTTGCCCTGATCCCACTCGACCAATGTATTTGGACTCAGGGTGCTCTTGGCCTGGGATACGTCTACTCAAGTAAACATAACGCCGCACACCCTTTTTCGCTTTAGCAAATTTTCTAACATAGAGCTTACCCTTAGGAAGTGATTTCAATGCCTTACGATACCTCACCGCTAACAAGGCATTGCGCTTTTCTTCCTCTTGAATCAGATGGGCCAACAACGGCAATTTTTTATACACTACTTTATTAGACATATACAAATATAGTAGTGTATAAACAGATTGATGTCAAGTACACTACTTATTTCTAATTATAGCATTTTTGTAGTGTACAAACAAGACAGGGGCTCAGTAATAATCGATAACTGATAGTAAACCTCGGTTCTAACCGGAGATTAACCAATACGGTTACAAGGCGTGAACTGGACTAAAGCGAATTGAAGGCGCCGTTACTTCAGAATCCAAATATCTGGCAGCCTACTGATCACGATACAGTAGATAGGGTGTTCCATCAATTCGCACCAGAATAGCCAACTCTTTGTCAACAGCGTCTAGTGCTGTTTGACTAAATGAAACCATGTCGAGGACTTCGGCTTGGCCTGCTGTTTCATCATCTATTATTGCTGAAGTGGGAAAAAATAACTCTTGACCCACCTCGCCAGAGTCGTCAATTAGCGTAAATGCAATATAATTTGTATCGACCATTTTCTTTGGTCCAGCGACCAAAATGTAATTGTCTGCCGTTTGGCAAAGTGCCGTACCATGGCCAAAGTCCAATTTCAAATCTACGTTACCGTTAGTGCCAAATGCAGAGTCAGGAACTACACCCAAAGATTTCTGAAATATATATTCGTTTTTCCATGTTTCCTGTTCAAGGTCGGAAAGAGGCCGAGGTCTTTTATCTTCTAATTCGTCTTGGGTAATCCTAGTGTGGTTGTCTACGATTCCCTCTAATCGCGTGACCACTGTCCCTTCACCAGTGGGAGTAGTTCCTAAAAAGGTAAAACCGGCAAATTCTTCGTCGCTGAATGGTTGAGGCCAGGAGATTCCTGTGACCACATCGACTGTAGCGCCGGGAACCTGTTTGAACACCCACGATTCTAGTGTGCCATGGTTACTCAAACTCATAAAGAATGCCGCTCTGAAATCTGCGAAGGAAAGCTGAGTTAGGTCTAAGTGACGCCCAATGACGGAGACTCCGCCGGCTTCATCTTCGACAATGTCTCTGGCGACGGCATGACGATTAACGCTTTTATAAATACCATTATTTGCAAAAGAGGTGTCTAGAGAACCCTCTCTGTCAACACGAGCAACAGCCACATTCGTGGGGTTTGATTTGGACATCCATCCAATTTGTGCCTTTCCGACAACCAAGTATCCTTCTCCAGAGCGTAGACTCCTGACTTTGGTGATGTAGAAGATTTCCTCTAACAGGGTTGGATCCAAAGTGACGATGCTAGGAGGTTTAGTTTGCACGCCATCTTCGCCAAACAGAAAGTCCTGCACACGAATCTTGCCGTCTCCCTCCCTGTCAAATCCAACCACCCTGACTCCTCTGGCTTCAGCAGTACTAAGCTCAGTCATCGTGAAATCAGCGCTCTCGGAATTTGGACCAGATAGGGCAGTTAGGAAGTCCTCTTGGGCAAAACTTCGGCTAGCTGGAATTAGAAAGACGAGAGAAAAAGTTACTGATGTAATAGCAATTAAAAGTTTCCATCTAATCATTATTAATTAATCTCCTTAACACTGAGCTTGTGGGTGGGCTTTTAGCACTTATGATGCGCTATGTCAACAACCAGCGTGGACTCTTTGGTCTGCCATAAGACCTGAAAGATTCATGATATCAATGGATTAACTAGCACAACGGTGACCTTAGGTAGCAGTGGCACTATGGATCAAGGATTTAGAGCATCCTTCTGGAGATCGCCAACGATCAACTTGAGGGTGCGCTTTTTGTTGCGGCGGAAGATTTGCAGCTTTGCTTCACTTCCAGGAGGGCTGTTGGAGATTAACTCGGATAGTCTCTCCAGCGTGTTGACCGCTTGGCCATTATAATGCGTAAGACGATCGCCCTTTTTGACGCCGCCCCGTTTTGCCGGACTTGTTGCTGCCAGCTCCATGACCTCAAGACCACGGTCATCACCAAGCTCACGCGCAACAATGCCTAACCAGCCCCTTAACACATAGCCGTAGGTGTAGAGATCTTCTAGTACCGCCTTGACCGTGTTGATAGGCACGGCAAAGGCAATACCCGCACCCTGCGCTGTGATGGCCGTGTTCAAACCGATGACCTCTCCGCGCAGGTTGATGAGTGGGCCACCGCTGTTACCAGGATTGATGGAAGCGTCGATCTGAATGAAGTTGTCAAAGCGTTTACGTCGTTCATCTGGAGATATGACCCGGCCTACAGCACTGATAATCCCGTGGGTCATGGTGTTGTGAAAACCAAAGGGATTGCCTATAGCTAAAACCCAATCACCGACTTTGGCTTCGGTGGAATCTCCCAGTGTTAGCGTTGGTAGAGGTTGTTTGGCATCGATCTTAATCAATGCCACATCGATCAGCGGATCCTTGCCAGCAACCGTGCCGCTAAAAAGACGACCATCGGCTAAGACAACCGCAATACCACGTTCATGACGCACAACATGATAGTTGGTGACAATGTAGCCATCATCACGAATGATGATACCACTGCCAAGGTTCTTGCGTTTTGGTTCTGGAGCATACTGAAAAAATCGCCGCAACGGCTGCTGTTCTTCCCACCCGTTAGCGTCGTTGGGCAGGATGGTGGTGTTGGACCCTATGGCCAGCTGCAGGGTGGAGATGTTGACGATCGCTGGGTTGGCCTCTTCAAAGAGCTTGGCGAAGAGCTGAAAACTCTCGGGTACTCGCCGCTGTTTACGCTTTTTAGATAGCAGCGTCGGTTCTCGCCAATAGGGATTGGAGGCGGCCAAAGAGGCGGGTATGGCGACAAACAAACAGAGAACAGCACTAGCTGCCACCCTTGCGGCAGCTCTCATGCCTTGGTCTTCTCAACGTACTTCATACGGACGTGGAAGAGGATGTCTTCGATCAAGCGACTCTCCTCATCATTGAGGTTGCCGCTAGTCTTCTCCTTGAGCATCTCAATGATGTGAATTTCTTGACAGGCAAGCGCGAGGTCCTCCTCCTTTTTCTTGGTCAAAGGGTTCTCTACCAAGCCAAGGTGCATCATGGTTGAGGTGCTCAGTGAGAGTAGGAAGGAGACAAAGGTGATCGGTTGCATGCTGTCTGCCTCTGCTGTAGTCGCAGCAGGTTCCGCTTTACTTGCCGGCTCAGCTGGCACTTCACGCTCCTCGCCACGACGATCGCGTACTTTAAACCCTTTGCCGCTATCATTATTTTCTGCGTCACTCATACCAGGCGACTCCCTATTGACTCGGCTCTTCCTCGGTCTCTTTGGCTCTATCTGCTTCCTTGGCAGCCTTGTCGTCAAGACCCAAAAGCGTGCGTATGGGCTGTAGAGCACTCTTCTTGACCACAGCGCCATAGCGGGCAAAGGGTTCACTAGCATCTACCTGCACAAGGTAACCGGCGTCAAGTTCTTGATGGGTGATGAGAAAACTCGCAGACGGTGCATCTGCCTTACCCTTACTACCAAACGCCACCTCAAAGGCTAAACCCTGCGTTGGCTTATCTGACCAGGCACCTTTTGGCGAGGCAACATCTACAAAACTGTCGACCTTGAGCTCTGTGATAGCTTGCAGAAGATCCTCAACGCCGTCTGCTGTTTTTACCTCAACCCCGCTGCTCTTCTCTAGCTTCCATGTCTCTCCCTGCTTTTTTGCCTCAAGCTGCTTTTTATCATCGTCCAAAGCCTTAACCGAGATAGCAGAAACAGTGACGCCAGCCGCCACAAGCCGCTTGTCTCGCAGCTCATTGATAGTATTGCGAATCTCCTTAACCTGGGCGGCATCGACATCAAAGACCAGATTATCAGGGCCTCCCTGGACCAAGGTCTTATCTAGAAAGTCATCCTCTTTTGCAGCGGGCTTGGGTTTGACAAAGACAAACGGGTAGCTCCTGCTGAGCTCTTTATCGCCCTCTTTAGAGGTAGCCTCTAGAGTTACTCTTATGTCAGGTTTGGCAAAGCCATGCTGCTTCTCTGGCTCTTTGCTAACAAACTCCTTGGCACCTAGCTGCCGTAGCTTGCGAATCAACAGCCGGCTTTTGTCGCTATCAGCACGAAAGGTCTGCCCGTCTTTCTGCTGAAAGTGCCAGCCCGATTCCTCCTGCAGCCCCACACGAATCGGCTTCTCTCCCTTGGCCTCAATGTTAATTGTCTGCACATCACCTTTAACAAAATTACCAAGATCGTGTTGCACGAAGTTTCCAAAAACTTTATCCAGCTTGTCACGATGAAGCTTTTCGATCTGATAGACAGAATTGCTGCTGTTCTTTCTAGCAAAGAAGGTCCTCTCATCGGCATCAAAAGCGCCGACAGTAATGGTATGCATCTCTTCCTCTGGTTCTGTGCCCTCTCGCTTCACCGAGAGCGTCACTTCACCCTGAGGCTTGTCAAAACCATACTTCTGAGCCTCGCTGTCTGCCTGCTCACTAGGAAAATCATCAATACGCACATTTTTGATGTCGGCTAAGAAAGAGTTGATCTTCACGCTGTCACCCACAGCAGCAAAGGGTTGCAGCAGCTGCCATTGGCCTTGCTGTTTTTCCAGGATGAACCCAGGTTTGCTTTGCCACTTGTAGACGATCTTTTTGACGTCAGTATTGACGTAAGAGAGTAGAGACTTTTCGCGGAAAAACTTGAGTTCCTTATCATGCAGGTAGTTGAGGCGCTGCTCTACCAGGTAGATCTTCTTTGCACTTGCTAGTTTAGCATAGTTGCCGCTGTCACCAGGATTGAGAGAGCCAATGTGGACCTCGACAACACGCGCATCGCTATCGGTGAGTCGGAAAATCAATACATCATCATTTGCCGTGTCCAGACCAAAAACAGAGAGATCTTCAGCCGCATCACTGATCTCCTTCTCGATCTTCAGCTCCTGCAGCGTCTGAATATAGTTGCGTACATTAGCCGAGTCTGCTTCAGCGGCAAAGGGCTCGACGATGGTCCAACTGCGCTGATCGGATGCCACCGGTTCTTGATCAGCAGCGTCCTCACTCGCATCTGGTTTGGCTGTTGACACTGTTGACACAAAGCCAACCTCAGTCTTGCTGGTCTTGATTGTCAGCTTGGCAAGCTTGCTCCAGTCGTACTGCAGAAAGAGGCTCTCTTTTTCTTCTTGTTCTTCTGTGGCGCGTTCTTTTTCAATGTCGACCTGCAAAAACCAGACTAAGCCGCCAAGCACAATCAACGCAATGGCAATATGATACCACTGCTTCAACGGCTCTTCCTCCGCCAGTAGATAAACAGACCCGCAATGAGTACAAGCTCAGGTATGGTCAGCACGGCGGCATAGAAAATGATGTTAGTCTGCTTCGGAGTCAGCAACAGTTTAGAGGAACGTAGTTGTTTTGGTCGGATAGAGATCTGCTCCTGTTTACCCCACATCCAATTTAGAGTGTTGAGAAAGAGATCATAGTTAAACTCTTCCTGGCGGATGTAGCGGTTGGCGACAAAGTCAGCGTCGCCAAAGACCACCAGCTTGCTCTCCACCGCAGCCTTGCCTGCAGGGCGTTTGGTGCGTTCTGCAACCGCGGCAATAGAGACCGGTCCGTTAAGATCTTGATCGTCTGGCTCGGCGTTCTGTTTGTTGATCAGGGTGTTGATATCACGCTCTGCCCAACTGTTACCCTTGCCGGCACTACTGCTTATAAGCTCGGTCACGGTAAGATCGGGATTGGCCTGCTTGCTCTTAACCACTGAGCGGACAAGCTGAAAAAAGGTGGCGCGATTAGACAGCGGCTGGGTAATCGCATGAGAGCCGTAGTTCTGTGAGATAATATAGGGATCGATAGTCTGGCCGCGTAGAAGTTGTAGGTGCCGCTCGAGAACAATGTCTTTACCAAGGGTCACTCCCCACTTCTCGGTAAGATCTTCTAAGCCAGTATCCAGGATGGAAACCACGGGATTGAGTTTGGGGTTAGAGATGTTTGGATCGAGCAATAGGGCAACCTTACCGCCGCCTTCAAGAAATCGGTCGACGCTGTCTGCCTCCTCTTTCGTATAAGGGCTGCGCGGTCCAGCAATGACCAACATGTCGGCATCATCCGGTACACCCTGTAACAACGAACGTTGCAGGCTCTTGACTTCATAACCCTCGTTGATGATGGCTGATTTTAGGATGGAGATGCCGCCTTGCTCTTCATCGTCTATACTACGTTCCCCGTGCGCCGATGCAAAGTAGACCACAGGATTGTCCTCGCGGCTGATCTTGATGATGGCGTTGGTAAAGATCTCCTCAGAGACCTCCTGCACCACGTTATCCTGGCGCACATAGGTGATGTATAGGTTGCCTGGTTTGGGATCAACATCATACTCTGGAGGCAAGGGAGCATCGCTCTTAAAAATTCTCAGATCATACTCTTTATCGACAAACTCCTCTTTCGCCAGCAGTGCCTTGATCTTTTCATACCCAGGGTCTTGCAGGCTGGCACCAAAATAGGTGATACGCTCGACGGGAAACTGCAATGCCTGTCGCAGCACCTTCTCATCGTACTTTGCTATGAGCTTGCCTTCTGGACCGTAAACAAAACGGATGTCGCCGTCTCGGGCGGTGTACTTATTAGCAATACCAGGCTGTTTGTCAGGGTCGACTATGGTAAACGTCAGCTTATCGCTGTTATAGGCGTAGATCTCCATCAGTTCTTTAAAGCGTTCTCGCAACTGGTTTTTGGCGTGGAAGAAGCCCGTCACCTCAAGCGGTGCGGTCAGCTTCTTAAGAACTCCAAGGCTTTGTTCTTCCAGGCTATGGATAGACGTGGCCGTAAAGTCCCACCGGGTTGATTTGCGAAACGAGATCACATTCAAGACAACGATGATCAAGATGACAATGCCGGAGTAGACAAATACCTTGCTGCCCTCTGTGGTCGAACGCTCTTTCAGCCTGTCGAGGAAGGTTTCAAAGTTAAAGACCGCATAGAGAATGATCAACACCACGCCGAGGCCAAGATGAAGGTAAACGTACCAGTTCATCAATTTGGTAATTGCCAGGGCGATGATACCAAATAGGATTAGTATCAATCCTGTAATGCCAAAACCTTTGGTAAGTGCTCGCATACCCACCCCCTCAACGCCAACGTACAGATTCGACGGACTGTTTTGTCAGAAAGATAAAAAGCAATGATAGCGACGCAAAATAGACGATGTCCTTGGTATCTATGAGGCCACGGAGAGGATCTTTGGTGTGTTGGTAGATGGATACATAGCTCACCACCTTACCGAGCACGGTTTCCTCTCCAGGACTAATCATGCCAATGATAAAAAACATGAACATACAGACGAAGGTAATCACCATAGCAATAATCTGATTCTGTGTCAGGGATGAGGCAAACATCCCCACGGAGATGCCAATGCAGGCAAAACCGAGGATGGCGAGGTAACCTGTGACCACCGGACCCAGCTCTGGGGTTGAAAAAGAAAACAGCAGTACCTGATAGACAATCGTCGGCAAGATCAACGCCAATACAAAGATGAACGAGCCAAGAAATTTACCGGCAATAATCTGGTTAACGGTTATCGGTGCCGTCATCAGCAACTCTTCGGTGCCGTTTCTCTTCTCTTCAGCAAAGCTACGCATCATGATAGCAGGCATTAGGAAGAGTAAGACGAAGAGGATGTTGACGAGAAATCGCTCAATAATAATGGCGTTAACATTGAGGTTCTCGAGAATCTGGGGGTTTTTGTAGATCTGCGCGATCGTCTGAAATCGCCTGTAGGTCAGCTGAAACTCGACAATGCCAATGTAAAACAGATAGCCGGTCACCACAAGAAAGAGCATCAACACGACGTAGGCTATGGGCGAAACAAAAAAGGACTTTAGTTCCTTAGTTGTAATCGCGATAATATTTCTCATCTCCTGTTCCTTTCCTTAGATCACTGCACGTTAGTTTCATCTTGAGAGATCAAACCGATAAAAACCTCTTCCAATGACCTGCCAGCAGTAACCTCCTCAATGTTCCCCTGTTTGATCAGCCTGCCTTCGTTGATAATCATCACCTTCTCACAGGTCATGCTCACCTCAGAGAGAATATGGGTGCTGAGGATGACCGTATGTTCACCGGCAAGTTCTTTGATCAAACTACGGATTTCACGGATTTGGCGCGGATCCAAACCGACTGTCGGCTCATCCAAGATCAGCAGTTCTGGCTCATTGAGGATCGCCTGGGCAAGGCCAACTCGCTGGCGAAAGCCTTTGGAGAGGTTAGCGATCACGCGTTTCTGTACTTCCTGCAAGCCACACTTCTGCATGGCCCAATCAATGCGATCGGCAAGACTGTCGCCGCGAATACCTTTGAGTTTGGAAATAAAACGAAGATAGCCTTTGACAGTCATATCCATGTAGAGCGGTGGCTGTTCTGGCAGGTAACCAATGCGGCGTTTTACCTCTATGGGTTTGGACTGCAAGTCATAACCAGCAATGTGCACTTCCCCTGATGTGGGTGGTAGAAATCCAGTAAGAATGCGCATGGTGGTTGTCTTGCCAGCACCGTTAGGACCCAGAAAACCAACAACCTCTCCCTTTTCCACGCTAAAGTTAAGGTGATGCAACACCGTGCGGTCCCCATAGCGTTTGAGTAGATCTTTCACTTCCAACATCGTCACAACCTCACTTTCGGACAGAAACAAATAAACAAGACTGCCGATTTTTTCAAGAGCCCGTGTCTGGGCGCTATGTTATTAAAATCATTAGATATCTTGGATAACGAGGTTTTGAAATTCCTCGAAACCAAGCTGCCGTACCGTGACCATCACCCTCCAAATGACGTCAAAAGGGGTCTCTCTGTCTGCCCGGATAAGCGCTGTGGTGCTCTCAATTTGCCCGCCTTCAATCTTGTTCTTAACAACTTGGTAGAGACGAACAAGTCTCTCATCCCGCTCCATTTTACCAGGCAGCTGAAACTGTGCCAGCGGCTGGACCAGATCCTTTTCCAAATAGATGCCGCTCGCTTTGATATCTACAGCAAGAAAACGTGCTGCCGGCTCCTGCGACGTAGACAGCGGTAGCTCAAGATCGGCAGGTGGTTTGAGACCCACATAGCTCACGGAAAAACTCTTTAATAGAAAGACCAGGACAATCACCAACATATCCATCATCGGCGTTAGATTAGGTCCAGCGCCTTCAACCGAGCGTTTTTTGAGGATGGTGGCGCGCCGGAATCGTCGTCTGTTCATGGCTTGGGCAAGGCTTTCCTAATTTTAATAAAGGCGATATTGGGAAACAGCGGCGTGATGTCTTTGCCATCGCGATACTCCCGTACCGCATCCATGGTACGCACAACGAGCTGGTAAGGGATATCGGCTTGGGGTGCAATGGAGATCTCGCGCTCTTCGGGGAAAAAACGTTTTACATTACGAAGCATCTGCTGCAGCTTCAAGCGGTTGTGCCGCGTAACCGTTAGGCTGCCGCTACCGGCTCTCTTCTTGCCCTCGTTGACAAGGTACTTGAGATCCACACTGCGGCTACTGATTCCATAACCGTTGGCAGTGATCTCAACAATGAGGCTTGCTTTAAGCTCTTCACCTGGAGCTGCGCTGATTTCGGAAAGGGCGCTGTGGACCACAGCCAGTTCCACAAAGCTCACCGACACCAGCAAGAAGGGTATGAGAATGACTAAGAGGTTCATGATCGGCGTCATGTTGAGATCGGAGTGGCGCAGGCGTCGCTTGACACGCACATGGCTCCAGATAAGTGGATTTCTAACTCGCGGCACCGATGCTAACCCCTCAAGGACAGACTCCCCAGCCATTATAAGGCTTCGAGTCGGGGCGACAAGTGTAACCTTTTAGGGATAAACCACGGCTGTCGACCTGCCACAGCAGCGTTCCCTGATGGCGGGTGAGGTGGAGCTGGCTACCGAGACGCTCATAGCGTTGCATCACCCTTTGACTCGGCTGCCGTCTACGGCTGATTAAGACTCGCTTGGGTCGAAAATGCGCAACAAAATCGGGGCTGCTCGATGTGCGGCTACCATGGTGTGGAGCAACCAGCAGCTCTAATGGCCGCTTTGCAGGCGGTGCGTTTTGTAGCAAAACCCTCTCGGCAGCGCGTTCAATGTCACCAGGCAGCAGCCAACGGATCGGTGCGGTGGTGCTGCCAGCTGCATCATAAGAAAAATGCAGCACCAGACTGCGATCATTGCTCTTGCGCGGTAGCGCCCCTGGAGGTGGATAGAGCACTGAGAGTTGCAGCGCCCCATAATCATGCTCAATACCGTGGCGAACAATCTCGATGGCTGCGGCATCTGTGGCCATCTCTGGCGGTGGTTCATAACTGCTATAGAGTACCTTTACAGGATAGTGCTTCTGAAGGAAGGCAACACAACCTGCATGGTCTTCATCCCAATGGCTGATGTAGAGCGCATCAATGACTTCAATACCACGGTGTTCGAGGTAGGGTTGTAAACTACTATCACACGCTTTTGCCGAACCCGTATCGACCAACAGTACCTGACGTGGTGACCAGGGTTGCCCAGGTTGATAGACTTCAAAGACCGCCGCCAGACCATCACCCACATCGAGCAAGGTGGCATCCACACCTTGGCGCCAAGGTCTATCAACCTGCAAAAGAATAAACAGCGGCACACCGAATGCCATCATCTGCCACTGATATCGCCACGGTTTACCTAACAGCAGCAGCCAAAAGAGATACCAAAGCGCGATAACAATTAGACTGGGGGTGGCTACCTGTAATTCAGTGGCTGGAAGTGCTGCCAACCTCTCAAGATGGGTGAGCACGCCCTCTGTAAAAAAGGCTGCGGCTTCGAGCAGTCCCCGTGCCAGCGTAGAGGAAAAGGGGATGCACAAGAGTCCCAGAAACCCCAACGGCATAATAAGCCAACCTGTGATCGGCGTGTAAATGAGGTTGGTTAGTGGTCCCCACAGTGAAAAACGGTGAAAGGTGTGGGCGATGATGGGCAAGGTAAAGACAAAGGCAGACAGAGAGACCAGTGCTAGAACGGCAATGCTGTACAGCAGCCGTCGTGGCCAGAGCAGTTTGTTTGTAGAACGACGTGGTTTTAACAGCCGCTGCTTGAGTTTACCCAGCATAAGCTTGCCTCTGCCCTGCAAGCCGTAGAGGATGCCAAAGGTTGCTGCCATGGTCAGTTGAAACGAAACCGAGAAGAGC